>NZ_JADDYI010000009.1:0-280 GCF_015163545.1 Vibrio sp. OPT24 | reverse complement strand
TGATGGTCGTCGTTGCTGCTGTTGGGTCTTTCACCAAGCTCTCGAAGTTGCCGCCCGTTGCATCAGTGATAGTCGCGGAAGCCGTATCGCCGCCTACGTATACATCATCACTTGCTGGAACCGTCGTGGTTCCTGAAGTCGCGCCATCAGCGATAGTGATCGTTGCACCATTGCTTAGCGTGACCGTCACCGCGCCATCCGCAGGATTCGTCAGTGTCGCCGTGTAGGTGATGTTCTCGCCTTCGGTGACTGACGCATCCGCTGACAAGCTCACTGTGGT
>NZ_JADDYI010000057.1:0-209 GCF_015163545.1 Vibrio sp. OPT24 | reverse complement strand
CCATCGGCGCTATTGTGTTTCACTTCTGAGTTCGGCATGGAATCAGGTGGGTCCACAATGCTATGGTCGCCAAGCAAATTTTAAAATTCGGAAAACTGATTTAAAAGTATTTCTCTTCAAACGCATTCAAGGTCTGTCTTTCTATTGAGTCCACAAAACCCCTTGGGTGTTGTATGGTTAAGCCTCACGGGCAATTAGTACAGGTTAGC
>NZ_JADDYI010000056.1:0-210 GCF_015163545.1 Vibrio sp. OPT24 | reverse complement strand
CTCCCTCGCCGGAAGACCAAGGGTTCCTGTCCAACGTTAATCGGGGCAGGGTAAGTCGACTCCTAAGGCGAGGCCGAAAGGCGTAGTCGATGGGAAACAGGTTAATATTCCTGTACTTCTTACAATTGCGATGGGGGGACGGAGAAGGCTAGGTGGGCCTGGCGACGGTTGTCCAGGTTCAAGTATGTAGGCGGGTGGTTTAGGTAAATC
>NZ_JADDYI010000055.1:0-203 GCF_015163545.1 Vibrio sp. OPT24 | reverse complement strand
AATCAATCAGTCAGCTTTCCAAATTGTTAAAGAGCATAAAGCAAAAAGCTTTAATCAATAACTTACGTTATTAATTAAAGCTCTGGCTTTAACTAAATCTAAACCATCAATCTGTGTGGACACTCATCGTAAGTATCTTCGTATAAGGAGGTGATCCAGCCCCAGGTTCCCCTAGGGCTACCTTGTTACGACTTCACCCCAGT
>NZ_JADDYI010000054.1:0-688 GCF_015163545.1 Vibrio sp. OPT24 | reverse complement strand
GCTTATCGCAAGTTATTACGCCTTTCATCGCCTCTGACTGCCAAGGCATCCACCGTGTACGCTTAGTCACTTAACCATACAACCCGAAAGGGTCTTAGCGTATGGCAACTAACCAAGGTTTTTGGTTGTCATCAAGAAGGGTTAATTCTTGATAACTGTTTGCCGGACTCAATTTACTTTTTGTTTCCACTTTTTAATAAAAAGTGGAATCAAAAAATGAACAATCATTTCTGATCATTCGAATACAAGACACTTGAATGTGTTTGTTGTGTTTATACCGTTCTTATTAAATAAGAGCAGATAAACGTTGAGAACTTTTAAATTTGATTAACTTAATCACAGCCTTGGCCGTTTTGTTTTACTTTTAAAAAAGTAAAAATAATTAAGCTAATCAGTCAGCTTTCCAAATTGTTAAAGAGCAAGAGTTTTAAAAGTATTAAACTTTCAAAACCATTTTTAAATATTTTCAAAGAAAAACACTTAAAGATGGTGGAGCTATGCGGGATCGAACCGCAGACCTCCTCGCTGCCAGCGAGGCGCTCTCCCAGCTGAGCTATAGCCCCATCTGGAAAAGTATTTCTACTCTTAAACTTTCTAAACCTAATCAATCTGTGTGGACACTCATCGTAAGTATCTTCGTATAAGGAGGTGATCCAGCCCCAGGTTCCCCTAGGGCTACCTTGTTACG
>NZ_JADDYI010000008.1:0-863 GCF_015163545.1 Vibrio sp. OPT24 | reverse complement strand
TCATAATCAGTGAAAACGAGTAGGGCGGGACACGTGATATCCTGTCTGAATATGGGGGGACCATCCTCCAAGGCTAAATACTACTGACTGACCGATAGTGAACCAGTACCGTGAGGGAAAGGCGAAAAGAACCCCTGTGAGGGGAGTGAAATAGAACCTGAAACCGTGTACGTACAAGCAGTAGGAGCACCTTCGTGGTGTGACTGCGTACCTTTTGTATAATGGGTCAGCGACTTAATTTTAGTAGCAAGGTTAACCGTTTAGGGGAGCCGTAGGGAAACCGAGTCTTAACTGGGCGTACAGTTGCTAGGATTAGACCCGAAACCAGGTGATCTAGCCATGGGCAGGTTGAAGGTTGAGTAACATCAACTGGAGGACCGAACCGACTAATGTTGAAAAATTAGCGGATGACTTGTGGCTAGGGGTGAAAGGCCAATCAAACCTGGAGATAGCTGGTTCTCCCCGAAAGCTATTTAGGTAGCGCCTCGGACGAATACTACTGGGGGTAGAGCACTGTTAAGGCTAGGGGGTCATCCCGACTTACCAACCCTTTGCAAACTCCGAATACCAGTAAGTACTATCCGGGAGACACACGGCGGGTGCTAACGTCCGTCGTGGAGAGGGAAACAACCCAGACCGCCAGCTAAGGTCCCAAAGTATAGCTAAGTGGGAAACGATGTGGGAAGGCTCAGACAGCCAGGATGTTGGCTTAGAAGCAGCCATCATTTAAAGAAAGCGTAATAGCTCACTGGTCGAGTCGGCCTGCGCGGAAGATGTAACGGGGCTAAGCTATACACCGAAGCTGCGGCTACGTACCTTAGGGTATGTGGGGTAGGGGAGCGTTCTGTAAGCCGTTGAAGGTG
>NZ_JADDYI010000053.1:1402317-1436902 GCF_015163545.1 Vibrio sp. OPT24 | reverse complement strand
AGGATTGTTAATGTCGTTTCCGCTCGACTTGCATGTGTTAGGCCTGCCGCCAGCGTTCAATCTGAGCCATGATCAAACTCTTCAATTTAAGATTTTGTCGGCTCAATGAATACTGACTTCAAAACTAATATTCATTGCTCTTTCGAAAAAGATTGATGAACATGTAATTCTAAAGCTATTACCCCTCTCTTCTTAAATAAATAGGAACAGAATGGTAATGAATTGACTGTGCCAAATACTTTCTTTCCACAAGAGAAAGTAGTTATTCGTATTGGTCACTCAGTTCATTGAAACCAAAGTTGATTCCGAGGAATCTGTTTTACTTCTCTTAATAAAAAGGGAAGATAAAACGTTTTGATATTCATCAACGAGTGCCCACACAGATTGATAGGTTTAAATTTTTAAAGAGCTTTGCTTATCGAAACTTTCTTTTTACAAAGAAACCCTTGAAAGCGGACGTGAATTCTAGCGATTTAATCTTAAGTGTCAAACACTTTTTAAAATTAATTTCTTTCGAACTTTCCGTCTTACTGATTACTGCTGAAGCCTTGTGGCGTCTACCGTGTCAGTGAGGCGGCATTATAGAGATCATCGAAAACATGGCAACCCCTTTTTTGATAAAAATTCAAAAAACTTGCTTAAGTGGCTACTTTTACGTCAAAAGGCTCTTTCGTAGCTCAAAGCTCATACAATAGTGGGCATATCACTTAAAATTTTGCGATTAAATCTTTCGAAAAAGCCTCTATATCTAGCTCAATGCTCCATTTCTCACTCAGTTCTTGGATGTTATCTAGCGATTGCTGAACTGTTTTTATCGTCAATGTGTTGTTGTCTAGGTCGTATACCTGTTTTTGCGTAGTGTAATAGAAGTAAAGGATAGTTAATGCTTCTCGATCACCTTGCTCAGCTTTCGGTTGAATACGCTTGAGCTTACGATAGATTTGATTGTGAGTTTGTTTAAGGTTCCACACATAAAGCGCCTCTTTAAAGTAATCATGCCCTTTCACACGACTCGCGATAAAGGCATTCAGTACGACTGATAAAATCACCCCGAGTACATTCAAATGGAAATTGCCTGTCGCTTCCCCACTAATAGATCCAGCTGAACCAAAAAGTTCAATCAGAATGCTACCGAATACGATAGCAAACAAGGCGAGTGACCCAACTAACGAAACCAACAGCAGGTTCATCTTCTTTCTATATTCTTCTTTATTGATTTTCTGTAACTTCATCGACTACTTCCTTAAGTAAGTCACCTAATAATTTGCGCATACTATCTACATAAACATTGGGTCGCTTCAACCCTTACCATCTTGTAATGTGGTCATTCTCTATTTAATACGCAGAGTTCTTCTGGTTGGCGCTATAAGCAACTCTATTTGACTTCATTAATAGAAAAGAGTTACATACCGCCACAATTTTGGTTATTCATAAATTCATGTTGATAAAGTCCGTTTAGCTTTATCACATACTGACAAGGTACATTCCATGCGTTCATTTGTATTACGCGCTCGCGCAGCCCCTACAGAGAGCAAACTTATCTTAGAAGGTGTTGGGCAAGATGCTCATACTGAGATTCTGGCTCATACCCTGATGAACACGATCTTCGTTGCTCAATCTCACCGTGAGAATGTCACCGTGCACCTTGTATTAGAAAGTACTAAAGACTTTTCACGTACGATTACATTTGATTCAAACGAGATCACCAACATTGGCGGCTTCCATGAGTCTGCATTGTTATCAGCGGTAGTAAGAGCGGTTGACGCTTCTCAAGGTATGACAAAAGAACAGGCGCGTCAGGTTGAGCCGGGCATCACTGTTCGTACTATGAGTTTTGAAAAGCTGGTTAAAGAGCTAGCTGAAGACCACCAACTGTACATGATGGATAAGAAAGGCGACTTTATCCGTGATGCAGAGATTGCTGAAAACCCATGTTTCCTTCTAACTGACCACATCCCTATGCCAAAGAAAAGCTACAACAGCTTAAAGCGTTTAGGAACAGAGAAAATCAGTTTAGGTCCGAACATGCTGTTCGCTTCTCAGTGTGTGGTGTTGATCAACAATGAGCTTGATATTCGCGGTTTCTAATCTCCGAACTAATAGTCTCAACGCAAAAAGAGCTCAACTAAGTGAGCTCTTTTTTATTATCTATCTCTTGATGTCAACGGTGTTATCTCGAAATCAGACCTGATCAACCAAAGATGAAGCTGTATAGGAAGCCTGCACCCATCGCCATGCTTAGAATAACGAATAGGAATGCTGCAATCATTTGATTCTTAAAGATTGATTTAAGCAGGATAACTTCCGTTAAACTTGCGCCTGCACTACCAATGATCAATGCCATTACTGAACCCAACGCCATACCTTTTTGTACTAAAGCTGCACTTAGTGGGATTACCGCTTCAGCACGAATGTACAGTGGAATACCAATCACGGCTGCTACTGGAATCGCATACCACATACCTTCACCAGCGTACTGTGCAATGAGGTCTGTAGGAATGAAGCCGTAGATGAATGAACCAATCGCGATACCCATCATTAGATAAGGGAATACTTGTTTGAAGTCTTTCCAAGTTGAGAACCAAATTCTCATCCAACGGCTAGGTTCTTTCTTCTCTACGATTTCAGCCGTCGCGCTTCCATCCGTTGAGCAGCCTGACACAGTCACTTGTGGTTCTTCTTTTTTCGAATCGCAGCAAGATGTCTCCTTTGCCATTACAGGCGCAGGCTCACCACATGCACTTGTACCACATGAAGATTCCGCTTTAACAGGTACTGCTTTCTTAGGGGCAGAGTCATCACAGCTAGTCCCACAGCTTGAAGCTGAACCTGACGATTCATACGCTTCAGGTTTTACGTAACGCTCAAAGCCAAGCTTCTCAAGTGCGTAACCTGCGACTACCGATACCGTCATTGCTACTAAGAAGTAGAACACAGCCACTTGCCAGCCGAACGTAATCACGAACAAGCCAATGATCACCGGGTTCAAGAGTGGGCTACCGAATAGGAACACCATCATTGGACCAAAACCTGCTCTTGCACGCAGCAATCCTTTTAGGAAAGGAATCGTCGAACATGAACAGAAAGGCGTAATCGCACCCAATAGTGCAGCAACCACATAGCCCTTACCGTTACGTGAGCTCAAGATAGATTGAATCTTTTCTGGCGTAAGAAACTCTTGCAGAATCCCAACAATGTAGCTGATCGCCAAAAAAAGGATGATTAGCTCTACTGCTAAGAAAGCGAACATATCAAGTGCGTCTTTTAGCATTGTTAACATTTCATTGCTCATAATAACTCCAAACTGGATTTAAGGCGGGACTCTATGAGGAAAGTAACTAACCCTTAATTTCGAATATTCTCGAATTATAGAAATAAACAGCTACAGTTCAAGGTTTATTTCGATAAATATCGAAATAAATTTTGGAAAACACTATTTTCCAATGACTTACATAGCCACAGTTTTTAAATTTGAATTGTTCTTATATTTCGACTAACATCGAAATTAAAACTTGAGGGGTTAATATGAACTTAGAAGTCGTTGCGAAAGCACTTAAAGAGTTGGGCCACCCTGTTCGCCTAACCATTTATAAAAGTGTTGTTAAAGCTGGCTACCAAGGCATTGCAGTTGGCGGCCTACAAGAAGAACTAGGCATTCCCGGTTCTACCTTGTCTCATCACATATCAAGCTTGGCGTCTGCGGGTTTAATCAGCCAAAGACGAGAAGGAAGAACGTTATTCTGCGTGGCGGAGTATGAATGTCTAGAAGGCGTGATTGATTTCTTACAAGACGAGTGTTGCGTAAATGAACAGTGCAACTAAGGCACCTTTGAATAGGGCATCTTTGGACTTAGAACAGGTTTGGGCTGAATATCAGCAAGCGTTAAAGTCATTCCTGTATTCCAAGGTCAACAACTCTGCGGATGTAGACGACTTGCTTCAAGATATCTTGATTAAGACTTATCAGAACTTAGATAAGGTACAAGATGCGAGCAACGTAAAGTCGTGGCTATTCCAATTAGCCAATCACACGATTATCGACTTCTACCGTAAGCATGCACGCCAACAACGTGATAGCCAAATTGATGCTGAAGATCTGTGGTTTACCGATTTAGACCACGACTCTGAGTTCAAACAAAAGCTCTCATTGTGTATTGAACCTTTTATTCAGGTACTGCCAGAACAAAGCTCATCGTTACTGCTTGCTGTCGACATCAAAGGCCAAAGCCAGAAAGAGATCGCAGAGGCGCAAAACGTCAGCTACTCAACGGTTAAGTCTCGCGTTCAGAAAAGTCGTTGGGATCTTAAGAACCTGTTTGAAGAGTGCTGTAACCTGTCACTTGATCAACAAGGCAATGTGATTGATTGCGAACTCAAGCCAGACAACGATTGCAACAACTGTTAATCGTTGCATTGAAATAGAACAAAGCCAGCAATTGATGCTGGCTTTGTGTTTTTATAATCTGCAAATCACTTTGCTTAAGCTAACCTAGTGCTTGAGCGAACCTAACTACTCTGCTTCCACTTACTACGCTGCTTCCGCTTTGACGACCGGTTGATAGCGCCCAGGCTTATGGTTCATCGCTAGAATCAAGTTGGTGACTATCGCACCAAGCACAGACAATAGAACCAGTGACACGTCAACAATAAACAGTGAAAGCACTACAATCGTACAGTCTAACGCCATCTGAACTTTGCCCGCTCGAATACCAAAACGTTCTTGTAAGAATAACGCCAAAATGTTGAAGCCACCTAAACTCATCTTATGACGGAAAATCACCAGCATACCGGTACCAATTAGGCCACCACCCAATAACGCAGCATACAATGCATGAATTTCGGCAATTTGAATCACGTGATACAAGTGATCCACAGCGAACGAAACAATCGAAACGGCAATAAAGGTATTGACGGTGAAACGCCAGCCCATACGAGCAACCGACAAAATATAGAAAGGTAAGTTGAGTGCAAAGAACACTTGGCCAAAGCTTAAGTCAGTTACTTTGGTAATGAAAATTGCTAAACCAGCCGTGCCTCCAGTGAGCAAACCGACCTGATTGAAAAAGATAACGCCGAGTGAAACCAGTGCGCTACCTAAGATCAGTGCCAGTAAGTTTTCGCGAAAGTTATGATCTTTATCCATGTGAATGACTCTCCCTGAATCTTTTAACATCGCGTTTCAGTAGTTTTGAAACGATTTACGCCCAAATTTACGATGTTTAACAAATAAGTCGAGTGAACGAACGATGTTGGTTAGTGATTAGTTTGTATATTAGTTTTTACAGCTTTGTGAAAACCAATATAAAGCAATAACTTAAACTCTCGATTTTGATCTTTTATTCTGAATCTCAGGATTTTATAGATTAACCAGCGAACATCCATTTTTTCTATTTACTGGTCATATTTCGCTCGAATACTCACGACGAATAAATCTATGCATAAAACGCATAAAATAAATCACAAATAGTCATTTGATACATTAACCACTCGTCATTATGATGCGCGGCCTCTTACAACAGTGAGCTAATGTAAACACCTTATGTTTTCACAATCTCTTTTTGCCCAATTGGCCAGGATGATGCTATTTCTCGTCATTAGTTTGGTTATTGTGCATCACAGTCACCCATTGATTGATCTTTTGGCTCAGCATGCCGTGAGCAGTGGCTGCCACCAGCAGTCAGCGCATGAGCACTCCGGGCACGAACATCACCATGATATGACTGAACAACCCATGTCAGAGCAAGACCACTCACACCACCATTAATCTAAGAGTATTAGAATGAGCATTTTCCGTTTTCCTTTACTGGTATGGCTTGGGATAGGCACACTTATTATCAGTCTAGGGATCAGACAATCATTCGGCATTTTCATGATGCCAATTTCAGAGCATTTCGGCACGGGTCGAGAGTTTTTCAGCTTCGCGGTTGCTCTACAAAACCTTTTGTTCGGCGTGTTCCAGCCTTTTGTTGGTATGGCCGCTGACAAATGGGGAGCAAGACGCATCATTATTGCAGGCGCATGTGCTTACGGTTTGGGTTTACTTCTTACCTCAATTTCTACCGAATCGAGCATGCTTTACGTTTCACTGGGTGCACTGGTTGGCCTTGGGTTAAGTGCGACAAGTTATGTAATCGTGTTAGGCGTGGTAGCCAAAGTAGTACCTGCAGAGCATTCGGCTAAAGCGTTTGGCTTAACCACTGCTGCTGGTTCATTTGGTATGTTCGCGGTGATTCCGGGCGCGCAATACATGCTGAACGAATTTGATTGGCAGAGTGCAATGCAAGTGTTTGGCGTGCTGTGTTGTTTCATGATCTCTTTTGCCCTGTTTATGCGAGCGCCTAAAGTAGCCTCAAACAAACAAGCGCAAGCAGAAGAGAACCAAACTCTGAAAGAAGCAATGTCTGAAGCATTTGCTCATAAAGGTTACTGGTTAATTCACGCAGGCTTCTTCGTGTGTGGTTTCCATGTAATGTTTATAGCAACGCACTTACCTAGCTACTTAGCAGACAAAGACCTACCGGCGAGCAGCGCAGCAATGGCACTGGCTTACGTTGGCATCTTCAACATCTTCGGGTCTTACTTCTGGGGTGTAATGGGCGATAAGTTCAGCAAGCGTCATGTAATGTCGGCACTGTACTTAGTGCGTACCGTGGTTATCGGAGCGTTTGTCACTTTGCCTGTTACTGAGTCAACCGCGGCTATCTTCGGTGCGGCGATTGGTTTTTGTTGGTTGGGTACGGTTCCGCTAACTTCTGGCTTAGTTCGTCAGATCTTCGGTGCTCGTTACCTGTCGACGTTGTACGGTTTGGTGTTCTTTACTCACCAAGTAGGTAGCTTCCTAGGCGCTTGGGTTGGCGGTCGTATTTACGATTACTACGGTTCTTACGAGCCAATCTGGTGGTCAACGGTAGTACTGGCGTTTGCAGCAGCACTTATTCATTTACCCATCAATGACAAACCCATTGAACGACTGAAATTGGCAATGGCTTAACGTTTTATGCTGACACCCCCATCAGCGAAAAACTAACAGTCATTCCAATAAAGAGAGTGATTATTGAAGGATAACATCTTGAGGTATCCGCTCTCTTTTTCGTTGCACGTTATATCAACGATGAAAACGGTCGATATTTACATAAACATCACTGAATAATAAGACTATTATTTTCGTTTTAATTTATAGTACCCACCCGATCCTTTAAAACTAATCCGCAGGCTTATGGAATACATCGATCAGACTGTCCTTATAGCAATGGCACTCATTTTTGTCGGCTCGTTTGTGCAAACCGCAATCGGCTTTGGTTTGGCTATAGTGGCAGCCCCACTGCTGTTTTTGGTCTCTCCGGACTATGTACCTGCGCCTATCTGTCTCGTTGGCCTATTCATTTCTATATTTAACGCTTTTAAACATCGAGCGAATATTTCTATTGGCGGATTAAAAATCGCATTGCTGGGCCGCATTCCGGGTTCACTGGCAGGCGGAGCTTTGTTGGTGATGGTTTCAACGAGCGTGTTGTCATTATGGTTGGGCTTATTGGTCGTATTTGCCGTGATTGTTAGCCTACTGCCCTTTAGACTCGAACCAACCCCAACTAAGATGGGTATTGCGGGGTTCTTTTCTGGGTTCTTTGGCACCAGTTCGGGTATTGGTGGTCCACCGATGGCACTGCTGCTACAACACCAAGATGCCAATCAACTTCGTGGTAACCTTTCTGCGTTTTTCGTGTTTAGTTCGATCATCTCGTTACTGGTACAGATCCCGATTGGCTTCTTCACCATGCACCATTTGATCATAACCATCCCTTTACTGCCAGCAGCTTGGTTGGGTTACAAGGTGGCATTGATGACGACACAAAGCATCCCTAAAGAGAAGATACGCATTGGTTCATTGCTGCTATGTTCTATCAGTGGCTTTACGGCAATCTGGCAGGGGCTAGTGAGCTAGTGAGTGGCGATAAAGACGGGAAGAAGAAAATTCTTAGAGAATCAACACAGATCAAGCCCCTTAGCGATAAAAAGGACATTCTATGACTTACGATGAATTCAACGCATTCTGCGAGTCACTACCTGCAACCAGTTATGTGATGCAGTGGAATAACTCGCACGTTTGGAAAGTGGGTGGCAAGGTGTTTTCGATTGGTGGTTGGGGACCGAAAGATGAGCCTGCGTTTATCTTCAAGACATCCGATCAGAATTTCGATTTTCTCAAAGAAGAGCAGGGATATAAACCCGCGCCCTACTTTGCTTCGCGCGGAATGAAGTGGATTCAGCTTTTTGAAAGCACATCAGAAAGGGATGAGGAACTGAGATATTACCTCACTGAATCACACCGAGTTGTCTCATTGGGGCTAACCAAAAAGAAACAAGCAGAGCTAGGGCTCAATCAATAACGTTTATTTCGTATTGCTAATCTGAGCCCTTCTTTTACAGTGAGGCAGAATCCCTAAGAAGTCTATTTCAAAAATACAGGTAAATAGCGTTCTATTTTTTGCTCTGAGATAAGCGGCACCAATAAATAGATCAAACCTGCAAAGGCAATAGATCCGGCTAAGTCTTCTGGGCGATGCATGCCAAGCCAAACTCGGCTGTAAGCGACACCACCAGCCCAAACCAGTAAACCACCTACCAAATAAAAACGCTTCGCTTCTAAAAACAATCCACCGAAGAACGCCAAACACACACCGACGAAAATCATGTGTCCAGATGGGAAAGAGTAGTCCGTTTCACCCAGCCAGTGACGCGTTCGCCACTCACTCACCTCATCTTGCACAGATGCAATTGCTGCGTTCTTTTCCATTAGTGGCAGTTCATAAAACACTTCGGGCATTTCAACGACTTCTTGCGTCACCAAATACTCAGAATAAGGACGAGGGCTTTCTGTTGAATGCTTTAAGAAGGTTTTCGCTGCAAAGCTAAGAACCAACAACAGGCCAAGCTGCAGACAAAGGCTGGCTATCTTAGCTTTGGAAAATTTCATCGCGAGCAATACCAGAGACAAAACAGCTAGCGTTACCAAGAATCCTTGGTTACCTGCTGAGTACGTCACGAACGTCATGAAGGCGCCATAGAAAGGCAAAACCGCACTTCCAAGGTCAAAGTCCGATCCAAAGATCAAAAAAGGTATGAGAGAATACAAACTTAGAACGAGCAGCAATAAGCCTTTGGATTTGTTAGAGAACAGAGAAGTCATGGCTAAGATCTTTTAGATGAAGTGGTCTGATGCTATCGCAGCTTAGCATCACCAATATCAATTTTATGTCAAAACGGTCAGTCAGCCGTCATGGTGTAACGATATTCGATTAATAGACCTATCGAGTATTGATTCGGTGAACAGCCACGCCAACACCAATAACATTCAACATCCACTTATGTTCATAGAGACAGCAAAGACCACTAAAGACGGCCTGACGCGTTCTGCTGATAAAGTGAACACTTACCGGGTTATACGACCAGAATCTTAAAAACTTTGCTGTCAGTCCTTTAAATCCAGTATTGAAAGGATTACCATCTGGTCTGCTTTCAAAAGCAAAACAGATTATTAATTTTTATTCTCAGGGCGGGGCGAAATTCCCCACCGGCGGTATGTCCTTAGCAAAATCTAAAGATAAGCCCGCGAGCGCTCGATTCGTCGAGGTCAGCAGATCTGGTGAGATGCCAGAGCCGACGGTCATAGTCCGGATGAGAGAGAATGAAAACACACTCGTTTAAGTTGGAAAGGCACACCCGCGTGAATTGGGTTCGTACCTCCAACTTAGGCGGGTGCATTTCGTTTTGGATAAAACCATAATGAGCTAAAGCCAATCATAGTACGATTGGTACAAGCCTACTTGTAATGAGTTGGCTTTGTTGTGCTCGGTTGAGATCCCTCATACAGCCCTGATTCTGGTGATATTTTAGGAGTTTAACCATGAATCAGTCTTCACTACTTGCCGAATTTGGCGAACCAATCACTCGCGTTGAAAACGCACTGCAAGCTCTACGCGAAGGTCGTGGCGTACTTTTACTCGATGATGAAGATCGCGAGAACGAAGGCGACATCATCTACTCAGTAGAACACCTAACCAATGCTCAAATGGCGCTTATGATCCGCGAATGCAGCGGCATTGTGTGCCTGTGTCTAACCGACGAGCAAGCAAATCAACTTGAACTTCCACCTATGGTTGTTGATAACAACAGCGCAAACCAAACTGCGTTTACCGTAACTATCGAAGCAAAAGTGGGTGTAACAACAGGTGTTTCTGCCGCTGACCGTGTAACAACGATCAAGACAGCTGCAAACCCAACAGCTAAGCCTACTGATCTTGCTCGCCCAGGCCACGTATTTCCGTTACGTGCGCGTAAAGGTGGCGTACTTGCACGCCGCGGTCACACAGAAGGCACTGTGGATCTTATGCAAATGGCAGGTCTTCAATCAGCAGGCGTACTGTGTGAAGTAACCAATCCAGACGGCACGATGGCAAAAGCGCCAGAGATCGTTGCTTTCGGTAAAATGCACAACATGCCAGTACTGACCATTGAAGATATGGTGATGTACCGCACCGAGTTCGACCTTAAGCTTGCATAACGTTTAATCGTTAACTCTCAATACTGACGGTCAGCAATCATCAAAATAGATACAAACGTCAGAATGAATATTGAAAGGCCTCACTACTTATTGCTATTTCTAGTTAAAAGCATATAAAGAGTGAGGCCTTTTCGTTTCTGTATCTTGCCCTAAAACATGCTGCGCATTGAGTGTGATTAATGACAAAGCCTTGTATTAAAACACACCAAATCAATAAGTTTAACCTCTCAAAAATTACCGCAATAACTGAAACGTTTTCACTCAATTGGTGACCTTATGCACCAATATTGATCACCCATAATTACCGATAAAACATAAGCAATTGAAATATAAGATTTATTTATTTTGGCACGGTGTCTGCACTACCACTAAGTAGGTATGCAAATATTAGGAGTTGAATATGTTTGTAGTTATTTCAGTGGGTTTATCGATTGCAGTGCTTGCTGCACTGTTTCACTTTTCAAAAAAGAGACAGACAGCGCTATCACATAGGTTTGAAACTTTAGTTCTACTCAGAGAGTTACTGTTGTTATCACGTAAACATCGCGCCGCAACACACTACGCTCTTGCTTATAAGTTGTCTAGCGACTCGATTCGTAAAGTGAATGAGATTTACGACAACATACTTGAAGTATCTGAACTGCTTCAATCTCATGTGTCGTTCGATAGCCGTCCTATGTATCGCATCTATCACCTCAAGCTCATCGCCATGCACAGTGACTGGCAAAACCGAACTTTGGTACGTAACCAATCAATTCACGGCAAGACGATTCGTCACAGCATGTTCTTGATGGATGAAGTCATGATCATATGGCTGATTCAATCTGAACGAGAAGACATGAGTAGTGAATACCATATGAATTGGCAACAAATCTTGGATTGCATGGAAATCCTGACCAAACTACGAATGTGCATACCTGATATGGAAAAACCTGAAGAGTATGCGAGATTCAAGTTCTATGCATCTCAGACACACCGTAAGCTCAATCAATTATCAATGATCTGCCCTATCAGTAGCGGCTCACCGATTTGTACACGTGCGATGCATGCACTCACTGAGATCGCATCAAGCACCGAAGCAACTCAACCGGCAGATACCATGTACGAATTGACAAGCGATATATCAACCGTCGTTTCAAAAGTATACGACCAAGTATTGACGGACATAACCAGAAGCTTGTATCGACCTTTACCTGACATCAACGAAAAGGCGATAGACACCCGATTATCCGTACATCATTACATGTAAAGACTTCGTGAGAGGAGAGCGTGCTGGAACTCTGAATTATTGAGTTCAAATCCGATATCACCTTTGATATCGGATTTTTGTATTTATATGTTTATGCCTTGTGTACTTAGGATATATAACCTCAAACATCCTCAGATTTAATATCGCTAGACCAAGCTTCTGCAGCAAAATCAATAAACTGACGAACAACAGGGAGTTGATAGCTGCGTGATAGATACACCGCCCAAAGTATACTACTCGGTGAAACAAAACCCCCTAACACCTTTTGTAATTTACCATCAGCAATCAATGGATTCGCTAGATCGCATGGGAGGCGTACGATCCCTTTTCCATGCTGTGCGGCTCGGGTTAACACCTCAACATCGTTGGCTTTAATGGTCCCAGACACCTCAACTGAATAATGTTGGTTATCTTTCACGAAATCCCATTTAGTCACACTAAGGTGGCGAAAGCAATTATGTTGTCGAAGTTCTTCAATTGTTTTAGGTTCTCCATGCTTGTCTAGATAAGCAGCAGATGCACACACAACCGAGTCGATTTCCATCAGCTTTCTGGCAATTAAGTTTTCATCAGGTTGATCGGTATATCGAAGGGCAATATCAATTCGCTCATCCACCAACTGAGTAAAACGATCCGAAGCAAAAAGTTCGACCATAATATTAGGGTGGCGTTTAGTGAACTGCTCGACCACATCCAATAACATGTTTTGAGTCAGCCCAATAGGCGCTGCGATTCGAATTGTCCCGGAAAGATCATCTGTTTGATTAAGCGCAGTAACCTCTAGCTCTGCGGTCTCATGAAGTATTTTTTCACAGCGTTGTAATGCGATTTCCCCTGCCGCCGTCAAACTCACCTTTCGAGTTGTTCTATGCAAAAGTCTTTGCTTTAGCCACGCTTCGATCTCTTGAACGTGGCGCGATACCTGTAAACGGCTCATATCCAAATGCTCTGCCGCTTGCGTAAAGCTGGCACAATTTGCCACTTCGACAAAACTACGCATCGCCGTCAACCTATCCATAACACACTCCCAACTTTTTACTGATTATCCGGTTTGATTCAAGTTGTGCCACCTAACAAGCCAATTAGATAACCATATAGATACAATCTACATCATTTTATGATATTTATCGCAGCTTAGTGAACTATTAGACTGCAATGGCTGTCGAGAAAACGACTTAATAAATTGAATAACTGGAGAGACATTATGAAAATTGCAGTATTAGGCGCATCAGGTTGGATTGGTAGTCACATTGCTCAAGAAGCTCAATCTCGTGGTCACGACGTGGTTGCTGTAGTAAGAGATGCAAGCAAAGTAGAAACCAAAGGTGTTGAGGTCCGTTCATTTGATTTACAAGATGAAGTCGCAAATCTAGCAAGCGCACTATCCGGCGTTGATGCAGTAATCACTTCGATTGGCGGACGTGCTTTGGGCAATCACGACATCGTAAAAAACACTGCGACTAAATTGCTGGAAACATTACCGAGCATTGGTATCGAGCGCCTACTTTGGGTTGGCGGTGCAGGCTCATTAGAAGTGGCGCCAAACATTCCGTTAGTTACTGTTCCTGACTTCCCAGCGGATTACAAAAACGAAGCGCTAGCACAGGGCGAAGCGCTTGAAGTGTTCAGACAATCTGATAACGAAGTTAACTGGACGTTCATTAGCCCTGCAGCAGAAATCTTCCCGGGCGATAAGCTATCAACCTACCGCACTGGTGGTGATCAACTGCTCACCGACGAAGATGGCAACAGCAAAATATCCGTCAGCGATTACGCTATTGCGATGATTGATGAACTAGAAGCTGGCAAGTTCCCGCGTCAACGTATTGGTGTCGCTTACTAGTCTGCCCATATGTGAAAATTGAAAAAGCCGATTGCTCAAAGCAATGCGGCTTTTTCATCTTTATATGGAGCATTCCTCTAATCCAATGGCAAGTGCCCCGTTTTCACGAAGATAACAGTCTCTTCTTCCACATAAGGGAAATGCTCGCTCATGTGAGGGCTACGCATCCATGTGTGTTTCGGGTACTCGCCGTGTTCATCTTTAAAGGTGCCCGACAACACAAAGATCTCTTCACCACCAAAATGACGATGCGGCTGAAAGCGTTCGCCGACAGGCCACTTCACTAAAGCGACATGTTCGTGCTCAAACTCATGCAGTGGCATAACTTGTAAGCCACCAATACCTGCAAGCCATTCCGTTTCTAGGGTATTGATACGAACTTGAGTTAAGTCTCTCGCATTAAACTGATTAAGCTTAACCAAGATCGTACAGCCATTTTTGCTTGATGGAGAATGCGCACTTCCCGGCGGATTACGGATATAAGTGCCAGCAGGGAAATCTCCAGTTTCATCAGAGAAAACACCCTCTAACACGAAGATTTCTTCGCCTTTCGGATGCGGGTGCTCAGAAAACGAAGATTCAGGATCGTACTTCACAATACTGGTCGTGTGACCTGATTCTTTCTCTTCTCTTTCAAGCGGCTTGCGCCATACCCCTATAGCAGGGCTTGCAATCCAGTCTAATGATTCGGTTTCAATAACCAGTTTTTTTGAAAAGTCCATGTTGAACATAATGGCGACCTTACTCTTGTTATCGTTATAATTATTCTTATTATCTTTCCAGCTTTTATTCTACGCGAATACTCATCAAAGAGGCCATCTCGCTGCATTTTTCCTGCGCGACAGCCACCTTAAAAGAATCCTAATTAATTGCGGCCAGCAATCACACCGCCATCAACATCCCAGACTGCACCCGTTACCCAATCAGCACTGTCTGACAGTAAGAAAGAGATACTATTAGCGATGTCCTTCGGCAAACCTACTCGACCAATTGGGTGGAACGCATTAAAACCTTCTAGTGCTTGGTCCACTTCTTCTGGTTTAATGAATGATTCGTAAATTGGCGTTTTAACCACAGCCGGAGACACGGCATTCACGCGAATGTTATGCTCAGCCAGTTCCATTGCCATGTGTTGTGTTAATGCGTGCAGGCCAGCTTTAGCCATTGAATAGGCAGAAGATGGCGTCGCTTTGATTGCTTGCTTACCCCACATAGAACCAACGTTAACCACATTGCCACCGCCGTTCTTGATCATCAATTTGCTTATCGCTTGAGTGATGAAGAAGGTTGCTTTATTCAGCTTCATATATTGCTCGTAATCAGATTCTTGGTGCTCAATAAACGCTTTAGGGTTGAAATAACCTGCAGCATTAACAAGGTAACCAATACCTTCATCTAACGACTCAAGGTGTTCAATAAGGCGAGACACACTCGCATCATCATAAAGGTTAGCTTGCCAACCTGAAGCGTGACCTAACGATTGCAATTCTGACACTGCTTTATCTAACTTAGTTGGGTTATTGCCGACAACCAACACATGAATGTTTTGAGCGACTAATTGCTTCGCTGTTTCAAAGCCCATGCCACTCGTGCCGCCGATTACTACTGCAATACCATTTTTAGTGAAGTTCATTTTGTTATCTCCTAAGTCATGTGAACGTGGTAATCTTAGGCCTTGAACTAACACTATGAATAGTAAGTACAAATCGGTTAGGTAGGTACTTATTGGTACATCTTTATGAAAAATCAGGAAAACTTTTTTTCAAGAAAATCAGCACCAGAGCGTTCAGCTCGCATGGTGGAAACCATCTATGGCTGTAAATGGTCGCTAACGGTTTACCAATTACTGGCAAATGGCATTAATCGCCCCGGTGAAATGGTGCGCTCAGTAGAAGGGCTATCGACCAAGGTATTGAATGAATGTTTGAAGCGAAATGTAGAGTTTGAGATTTTAGATAAGCAAATGTTCAACGAACTGCCACCAAGAGTTGAATACCAAGTGACGCCGTTCGGCGAGAAGTTCTTGTTGATTCTAGACCAGCTGGAAAACCTACAAAACGAAATCGACGAGATGTAAGCCCAAGCCTGTCCAACTATTGCTAAAAGAAAGAGGAAGGTAGGCCGCGCCATTTAGCTGACTGGCATTTGCTCAAAACGGCCTTTCACAAAATCAATAAAGGTTCTAATTCGACTTGGTTGATAGCGGTCTCGATGGTAGATCGCTGAAAAGTCGACCTTAGGCACTACCCATTCTTCAAACACTTGCAGCAATTGCCCGTCGTTCAGTTCTTGTAAGCAATAGATGGTTGGCACACGAATAATTCCGTTGCCCGACTTCGCGCCCTGCACCAACACTCGCCCATTTTTACATTGCAGTCTGCCCGTCACATGCACATCGACCGTTTTCTTGGTGTCATCTAGCGCTTGAAAGCTCCACTTACGCACCGAGCCCGTTAAGCAATCATGATGGATCAGATCTTTAGGGTGACTAGGCTTTCCTTTTCGAGCAAAGTACTCTGGGCTAGCGAGTGTTCCCATCTCAATGTCCAAAAGCTTTCTTGCGATAAACCCTGCATCTTCTAAGCTCCCCATGCGAAAAGCGATATCAAACGCGTCTTCAATCAGGTCCACTCGGTTACTACTAAAATCAAGACTGATGCTGATGTCTGGGTAAAGCTGCATAAACTCATTCACTAGATCCGCGATGATCACCTCACCAAGATAACCCCCGACACAGTTTACTTTTATGTCGCCACGTACTTCTTCGACATCATCCACAGCAGCAATCAGAGCTTGGTCTATATCATCTAAGGCTTGTTCACATCTCGCGTACAGATCTTGCCCTGCGTGAGTCAGCCTTAAGGTTCGAGTGGTGCGGATAAACAGTGTCACACCCATCTGTTTTTCCAGGCTACTCACTTGGCGTGATACGTGGGAGCGTGACACATCAAGCTCCTCCGCCGCTTTAGTGAAGTTACCTAAACGAGCGATAAGCACGAAAGAACGAATATCAGACAGGTTAATTTGATTGAGCATAGTAGCCAGCTTACATGTGAAATTTGAAGATGATGAAGTAATAAAGTGAACGCATTTATTGTTGCATCACAGCAACAGTGTTTCAAGTAAAGCGCTATATATCAACAATGCTATTTTCCTTAATATACCTCCATCGCAACGAAGCAAGGCAACAAGCTCTTGATTCGAATGCACTTAAACAACATGTCGTAGCCAACCGACGCAATAAAAGTACAGAGGAAATAAAATGAAAAAACTAATCGTAATTACAGGTGCAAGCTCTGGTATTGGTGAAGCAATCGCTCGTCGTCTAAGCGATGAAGGTCACCCTCTTCTACTTTTAGCTCGTCGTGTTGACCGCCTTGAAGCGCTGAACCTACCAAACTCACTATCAGTAAAAGTAGACGTAACAGACAAAGCGTCTTTTGATGCAGCCATCGCACAAGGTGAAGAGAAATTTGGCCCTGTAGACGCGCTTATCAACAACGCTGGTGCAATGCTTCTTGGTCAAATCGATACTCAAGACGCTCAAGAGTGGAAGACAATGTTCGATGTGAACGTTATTGGCCTTCTAAACGGCATGCAATCTGTACTTACTCCGATGATGGAACGCAACACAGGTACTATCATCAACATCAGCTCTATCGCGGGTAAGAAAACATTCCCAAGCCATGCTGCTTACTGTGGTACTAAGTTCGCGGTACACGCTATTTCTGAGAACGTTCGTGAAGAAGTTGCGGCTTCAAATGTTCGTGTTACGACTATCGCACCAGGTGCTGTAGAGACTGAGCTTCTGTCGCACACTACCTCTCAAGAGATCAAAGACGGTTACGATTCTTGGAAAGAAGACATGGGCGGCGTACTGGCAGCTGACGATATTGCTCGCGCGGTATCATTCGCTTACCAGCAACCACAGAACGTTTGTATCCGTGAAATTGCTCTAGCGCCAACTAAGCAACAGCCATAGAAGTTAATTATCACGCATATATTTGTGATGCATAAATAGAAAGCGCCACTACTTATTCAGTAGTGGCGCTTTTGTTTTTATTGAGTCTAGCTACAAGCAGTAACCGTGATTAAAACTCAACGCGATAAACTGACGTACTACCACTCACTTCGTTGCCAACCGCAATAAAGTGGTTACCAGAGCGAGTGAAATACTTGATTGACTCTGGGCCTAGGTCACCCGCTTTCGAGTTGTAAGTCTCGTTGTCGCAATCACCGTCTTCATCAACCTTTGTGCATACAGGTTGAGTAAAATCGCGGTTGTTCAAGTAGCTGATGAAACTTGCGTTCTTAGGCTGCGTTACGTCGTAAACCATAATGCCACCTTGGCGCTCAAGTCCAATAAAGGCATACTGCTTGCCGTTAATCTCAGCCACTTCGATCGCTTCAGGCTCAACCCCTTTATCATCACTGCGATCGTCACCACTTTGGTTGTTATCGTTGGTGCTGTTGAAGTTTGCAGGATCTTGCTCAAGAACGATTCGAGCGAAATCATCACCGCTATCAAACACTAACTCGCCTGACTCATCCCAGATAGAGAAAGAATGGCTACCGAATGCTTGAACCTTTTGGTCAGCAGCAAGTGTCTCTTGTGGCTTAATCACTTTAAGACGAGCAAGTTGCTTATTGTCTTTGAGTGCCCCAGCCAATGGGTGGTTCGCGTCAACGTCTAGCTTCTTGCCACGCACTTCATCGACATAAGCAATACAAAAATCTTTTTCTGTGGTGTAGTTTTCGGTGCCTTGATAGTCATCACCATCCCACTCAAAGCCTTTGTCGTCACACAATTGTTGCGTCGTCTTGATGCCATATTCACGGCCGTCGCCTTCGTTTGCAGTCACAATGTAGGTGTTACCATCAACACTGTAGCTGGTGATGCTGTCTGGCATGTAAAGGCCTTCTAGCATTGCGTAGCTTTGTAGGTTACCTATGTTTTTGTCTTTATTTGACGCATCCAACTGAGCAGTATCCCAAGGCTTTCCACCTAATCCCAGAATCGCATCCACTTCTGCACTCGCCACGTCAATTGCTGCCAATGCATTGTTCTCTTGCAGGGCTACGTAAAGCTTTCCGTTATCAGCAAACGTTAGGTATTCCGGTTCAAGGTCTTGAGCAACGGTTGCATTAGGCGCCGAGATTCGAACCTTGTCGGTTAGTTCTGCATACCGTGGCTGACCTTGGTTAAATGCCTTAAAATCAACCTGCGTGACTTTCGCTTGCAAAGGACCATTGGTTAAATCAACCAGTGTCACTGAGCCTTCAGGATCAATGCTGTAATCCGAATTCGGCTCTCCTTCATTTGCAGAGGCAATATAGTGACCATCTTTCGAGAAGCTCACCATGTCCGGTAATGCACCAGCCGTATAAGTAGTGATTAGCTCTAGCGTGTCTGAGCGATACAGAGCAATGATGCCATTTTGTTGCTTGTCGGCGTTTTCAATCGCGACAGCAACTAAACCCTGATGAGTAGATACACTGTTCGCAGCACCGATATTAATACCAGAAGCCGCAGCGGCTGATTGAAGGTCGATAGAGCCCTCAGAAGTTGGTGCGCTGTCAGCATCCATCGATAGCACATCAACTTTTTGTGCTTGAGCGTTAACCACATAAAGCTTGTCGGTACATGAATCGTAGCTGACGATTTCGGCTGCAGAAGTATCAAACGGGGCGTCAGCAATAGCACGACCAACCAAACTAATTCCAGAAAGAGTGGCATCTGTCATGTTCGGTTGTTGAATGGATTGGCATTGGAGGCTAAAAGTATCAAGTGACGTTTGAGATGATGTTGCAGTCGTTGATGGTGTTACCAACGTTGAAGTTGACTGAGAACACCCAACCAGAGCAGAACTTACCGCGATAGGCAGTAATAGAGCCAGCTTATTAAATTTACGATTCATATATCCTCCATAATTAGAATCGAGATCATAGGAGCCGAATATGACAGTTGGCTTTCTGTTTTATTAACAATCTATTACGAATGAGGAATATTTTTCATTAATAAAGTTAGCTAGCGAATAAACAAAAAAAACGCCCAAGCTGGCTGATGCTTGAGCGCCTTTAGTAAACTGAATAGGTGGGTTAGAAGTTGTAACCACCACCGATCATGAATACCCATGGGTCGATATCAACGTCAGTTTTGAATGTATCTGTCGCAGTCTTGTATGTTGCTGTTGTTCCTATATCTGCGTACCAAACTGAAGCATTCAGGAACCAGTCTTCATTGATCATGTAGTCAATACCAATGTTTGCCGCCAAGCCCCAAGAGTCATCTAAAGACACATCCGTTAGGCCTGCGTTTTTGCCGTTGGCATTCAAACTTTCATCAAAAAATACCGTGTAGTTGATACCCGCGCCTACATAAGGACGGAAGTCACTGTTCGCTTGACCGAAGTAGTACTGCACCATAAACGTTGGCGGCAGGTGTTTAGTGTCAGCAACTTTACCTAAGCCATTAACAGAAATGCTGTGAGAGAAAGGGCTCGCCGCTAGCACTTCAAAACTGATGTTGTCAGTGAACATGTAGCCGAAAGTAAGGCCTAGTTGAGTATCTGAATCTACTGAAAACTCTAGGTCTGGATTGTTAAGCACTGCGCCGCTGCTATCATTTGGAGATACTGTTGCAGCACCTGCACGGATGATGAAATCACCTTCTTTATGAGCTAGCACATTAGTTGACATAAGAGCCGCAATAACCGCAATACCACATACTGTTTTTTTCATTATTATTTCCTTTTGAGGGCTTATTCTAATTGTGAATGAGTAATCATTTCTTATTTTGCGTGCAAGGTAGCACAGAATAACCCTACTTTATTGATGGAAATCAATTTGTGAAAACTTGTGACTATTTATGTAAATTTATATCGACCTGATCACTTTATTTCCTCATTTTATTGACAATTTTGTAATGCAGATTTTCCGTGCGTCATGCCATTAAATTCAAGGTCTCAACCTTACTTAGATCTTTTGGATCAAAATAGAGCAAGCCAACATACGTGCGCCTCAATTTAGTGCAACCATATGTTATTTTCTCACACCACACTTAATATTCAATGAGTTACATCTGGCTTAGTGCTTGCAAGTGTATGTACATAATCATAAATACATTAAGGTTCTGACCATGCAAGACACTCTAACTATCGTTCTGGCCGGCGGTGTTGGCTCTCGGCTTTCCCCCCTCACCGATAATCGCGCAAAACCTGCGGTACCATTTGGTGGCAAATATCGAATCATCGATTTCACTCTAGCGAACTGCCTGCACTCAGGGCTTCGTCAAATTTTAGTGCTGACTCAATACAAATCTCACTCTTTACAAAAACATTTACGAGATGGTTGGTCGGTGCTTAACCCCGAGCTTGGCGAATACATCACCAATGTCCCCCCACAAATGCGAACAGGTGATAGCTGGTACAGCGGTACGGCCGACGCCATTTATCAAAACTTGTATTTGCTCTCTCGCAGTGAAGCGAAGCATGTGGTGGTGTTGTCAGGCGACCATATATATCGTATGGACTACGCGCCAATGCTCAAACAACATAAACAGAATGAAGCCGACTTAACCGTGGCTTGTATGGAAGTGTCGATTGACGAAGCCAAAGAGTTTGGCGTTATGGAAATTAACGAAGCGCATCAAATAAGTAACTTCACAGAAAAACCACGCTACCCTGCATGCGTACCCGGAAGACCAACACGAAGCATGGCTTCAATGGGTATTTATATCTTCGATAAAGAAGTGTTAACACAAGCACTATTGGCGGACGCAGAAAATCCAGACTCCAGCCACGATTTTGGCAAAGACGTGATACCTAAATTAGTGGGTGAGAAAAGCGTTTATGCTTACAAGTTTGGAGATACCGAAGGCAGAGTCACACAAGATGCATACTGGAGAGATGTCGGTACACTCGACTCTTATTACCAAGCCAATATGGACTTACTAAAACCGGTTTCTCCTATCGATTTATATCAACCTGATTGGGCAATTCGAACTTACGAACCTCAATTGCCGCCCGCGCGAACCATAGCGTCAGTAGAAGGTAATCAAGGTATATTTATTAACTCAATGATCGCAAATGGTGTGGTGATAGAGGGTGGTTCAGCGCAGAATTCGATCTTCTTTCCTAAGGTAAAAGTCAACAACGCGGCCATTGTGATTGACAGTATTCTTTTTGAAGATGTTGAAATCGGGAAAAACTGTCACATACAAAACTGTATCATCGACAAGCATGTGAAAGTACCAGATGGTACTCAAATCGGTATTGACAGTAGAGCGGATGCTGCGCGCTTTCATATGTCAAAAAAAGGTGTGATCGTGGTTCCATCGTCTTACGAGTTTAATAAATCCTAACCTACAATAGAATTCAATCTATCCATAAAAAGGCAACTTCAGTTGCCTTTTTCAGTACTCGATTCAACCAAAGTATAATTATTTATTTCAGTGTGGGTAACGTCTAAATGCACGAGAACCTCTATGAAATATTCAGTAATTTATAGATACCCAGCTAGAATAAGTCTTTGAATTGATAGATTGCTAAGGCGATAAAATTTAGTTTTCTAGAATGACGTAAAGCAATAATTCAAAGATGGAGTTTTTTTGAACATGTATTGAAAACACGAAACATAATATGCGATCAGTTAATCTGACTTTCAAGGGACGACCAAGAGATTATTTGATAACACTGAAGTGAATCACACATGTGTACTTTCTCAGTTGGTGAATCTGTCCGATGTTTGCTACGTTTAAATGACACAGTCATTGGAAAGGTATGATTTATGAAAGTAAATGTTCAAACACATCATGTATCAATTAACGACGAGTCACGTAAAGACATCGAGAGTAAATTCGAGAAGATATCTAGCCATTTCCCATCACTGATTAGCTGTGACATCATCATTACAAAAGAACACGGTCATCATCAGGTTGAAGTATTCACCAACTACGAAGGTGTACGTGTATCAGCTAAAGCAACAGATGACGTTATGTACCCAGCAATCGCTTCAGCACTCAAGAAACTGGAAGCAGGCCTAAGTAACCGTAAGGGACAATTAAAAGCAGATCTACACGAGAAACCAACGAGCACGAAGCCAGAAATTGCTTCAGACATCATCCAAGAGATGAAACTGGTATAATTACTCACGTGGTTGAAGCGTACTAATTAATAGTAATAGACGCTCAGTAAGAATTTCAAAGCCAGCACCTTTTGCTGGCTTTTTCGATCTTTAGACCAAGACCTACTTTGTCGTTCTAACCTCAAACTTAACCCGATCTCATACAGTTTTCACTCGCTTAAGCCATTGGCTGCTATTTAAGTACAAGTAGTATTAAGAGAAATTATAGAATAGAACTTTAACCCTAATTTAGACAACAAAGGAATGTTAATTATGAAGAAAATCGCATTGATACTTTTTCTAGCAACACAACTAATGGCGTGTACAGAAGTCGGCAGTGAAGCTTGGTGTACTGATATGAAAGAGAAGCCTAAAGGTGACTGGACAGCCAATGAAGCCGGTGACTTTGCTAAGCATTGTGTTTTCTAAACACACTCATATCTCTAGCCTATTTATCTTTTGATGCAAAAAAACGACCGCTAGGTAGACCGAAGTACCTAGGGTCGCTTGAGCTTCAACATGCTAGATAAGCTCTTAACTTTGATGCAGTACACAGAGCGCACCGCATAAAACTATCGGGTTAAATGAGTTTGTTACGGATATGAATCACCACGGCTTCAGCGATGATAACCACCGCAAAGATACTCACTAATACCATCGACACTTTTTGCCATTCAAACAAGTTCTGAGCATCATTTAGCACCACACCTATACCACCAGCGCCCACCAAACCTAATACCGCAGATTCACGTACATTGATGTCCCAACGGAACAATACGATTGAGTAAAACGCTGGCATCACTTGTGGCCAATAACCTTTGAGCAAGATACTCATCCATGAAGCACCCGTTGCACGTAGAGCTTCAATCGGCCCCATGTTCACTTCAGCAATAGCTTCCGCCAACAGCTTCCCTACAAAGCCGATACTACGAATAGCAATTGCCATGATACCTGCGAGGACACCAGGCCCAAACAGTGCAATAAACAGCAATGCCCACACCAGTGAATTCACCGAACGTGAAGACACGAGAAAGAACTGAGCAATCCAGTTCAGCGTTTTATTTGGCGTAATGTTTGGTGCATTCAATAGCGCGAGTGGAATCGCAAACACTAGGGTAAACAAGGTACCTAACGTCGCGATGTGTAATGTTTCGATCATCGCCGCATGAATTGATTCAGGGTAAAACGCGTAATCCATTGGGACCATTCGTTCAAACATATCGGCAAACTGTGCAGGCGCGTCGTATAGAAACTCAGGTATCACTTCAACCGTCTGCCAAGACCAAACAATTGCGCACACAAGGCTAAGGTAAACGGCAAATCGAGCTACTCGTTCATTTGGTGTAAAGCGTTGCCACTCTTTATCGATAGATGCAGTTGTCATTAGAAGATTCTCCTAACAATATTGGAAAGAAATTCACCAACGAGAATCAGTGCGATAATGGTGATCAAAATAGCAGCGACGAAGTCGTAATCAAAGCGTTGGAATGCAGAGAAAAGCGTACCGCCTAGGCCTCCAGCCCC
Organism: Vibrio sp. OPT24; assembly: GCF_015163545.1. Lineage (NCBI taxonomy): Bacteria > Pseudomonadati > Pseudomonadota > Gammaproteobacteria > Vibrionales > Vibrionaceae > Vibrio > Vibrio sp. OPT24. Next base: position 1,412,602 of record NZ_JADDYI010000053.1, on the reverse strand, counting down.
CACGATGCCAACCATGGTTGAATTACGTAAATTTGAGTCCAGTTGGTAACTCGCAAAGCCAATGAAACGAGTGAATACTTGAGGCATCACCGCGTACAAGATGACACTAATGAAACTCGCACCTGTTGCTTTAATTGCTTCAACCGGTTTGAACGAGATCTCTTCAATCGCTTCTGCAAAAAGCTTGGCGATAAAACCGATGGATGCGAATACTAATGTCAGAATCCCCGCGAGAGCGCCAAAACCAACCGCTTTTACAAACAAGATGGCAATAATCACTGGATGAAAAGAACGACACAGTGCGATGAAACAACGGATTGGCGTTGAGACAATTGAGGGCATCATATTTCTCGCCGCAAGTAAGCCAAGGAACAGTGAAATAACGATACCGAAAAAGCTAGAGATGATCGCAATCTGTAAGCTTTCTGCTAAGCCGCTCAATAAAAGGTTAGTACGCGAAAAATCAGGTGGAAACATTCTTGATAGTAACCGCTCACTTTCACCAAACCCAATGATCAAACGATCAAAGGTCAGTCCCAATGTCGAGAAACTATAAAAGAGATACCCAACAATTGCAGCGATGATTGCTCGGTTCGTCCACGAAGTTTTGAACGGATTTTCATGCTTCGACAATGAACTCGTTGACGAAGATGCACTTGTTGATGAGCTTGGGTTTAATCCAGCCATGATTCACCCCCGTAGATAATTTTAAGATCGTCCTCTGAAATACCTTCAGGGCTACCATCGTAATGCACCTTACCATTACACATACCAATGATGCGCTTGGCATAACGCTTGGCTAAGTTCACATCATGAATATTCACCAACACAGGAATATTTTTCTGCTCGGCGAAGGTTTCCATTAGCTCCATAATCTCAACCGCGGTTTTCGGGTCGAGTGATGAAGTTGGTTCATCCGCCAATAAGATATATGGGTCTTGCATGACGGCGCGAGCAATACCAACACGCTGTCTTTGCCCGCCCGATAAGCTATCGGCACGTTGGTTTGCAAAGTCTTGTAAGCCAACAAACTCGAGTAGCTCGAAAGCTTTTGCTAAGTCTTGGGCAGAGTAATTACGACGCCATGCATTCCAAGCTGTCATGTAACCTAAACGACCACTCAGCACGTTCTCGATAACGGTTAAACGCTCAACTAAGTTATATTCTTGGAAAACCATTCCTATATGACGGCGCTGCCTACGTAACGCTTGTCCTTTTAATTGAGTCAAATCGGCGCCATCAAAAATAATCTCGCCTTGACTTGGATCGTTAAGACGGTTGATACAACGTAGAAGCGTACTTTTACCAGTACCCGACGGGCCAATGATGGCAATGATACCCGGCTCATCGATATCGATGTTAATGCCCTTAAGGATTGGCTTGCCTGCCACGTATTCATGAAAAAGGTTATTTATCTTTATTCCTTCATAGCTTGCTACGGCCATACTGCATTTCCTTGTGCGAATTTTAGAATGATCTATGCCCTACCCATGAGGGCATAGATTTTAAATAAGCTTACTCAGTGAATAAGCTGAATAGTTAACTAATTAACGGGGGGGAATTACTGGCTATTGGCTTGTTTTGCTAGCTCTGCTGCTTTTTTCTTAGCACGTTTCGCTGCGTCTTTCTCTGCCAGTTTCTTTAGGCCAGCTTTAGTGTAAGCCGTACCAGTTGCGTGTGCGATATCACGAATAACACCCCACTCTTCCTTGTAGCTAATCGGCGAGAAACGATCTGCGCCCTTGAATGATGCACTCATTTCAGGCGTAAAGCGGTAGCTAAAGAACGCTTCGTTGATCTTCTCAACTAGCTCTGGTTTTAGATTGTAAGCGTATCCAAAAGCAGAAGTTGGGAAGCGTGGGCTGCGGTAGATGATCTTCAGTTCGGAATCGTCGACACGACCAGCTGCCACCATTCGATCGTACACATCCGATGCCACAGGTGCCGCATCATAGTCTCCATTGAAGACACCTAAAATAGATTGGTCATGCTTACCGGAATAAAGCACTTTGTAGTCTTCATCTGGCACTAGACCTTTCGCTGGGAATAGCGCTCGTGGAGCTAGGTTGCCAGAGTTGGAAGATGCAGAAGTGTGTGCAACCTTTTTGCCTTTCAGATCAGACATTTTATTAATGCCGCTATCTTTACGCACAATCGTGATTAGGTTATAGCCTTGGAAGCCAGACTCATCGCCTTTTACTGCGATAGGAACATAACCCGCTAGGTTAACTGCGTAGCCTGTCGGGCCCGTAGAGAAACCAGCAACGTGCAGTCGACCAGAACGCATCGCTTCTACTTGCGCAGAATTCGAGTGCACCGTGTAGTAAATTACCCGCTTACCCGTAATTTTACTTAGGTGAGCTTGGAAGTCGGCGAACGCGTCTTTGTATAATGCTGGGTCTTCAACCGGAGTGTAAGTAAACACAAGCGTACTTGGGTCGTTCCACTCATCTGGGTTCTTTGGTGAATCGGCCACTAAATCTTGGTTTTCATCACAGTATCGATCGTCTAACACACCACGGCTAGAGCAGTCGCTTGCCATAGCCATTGAAGGAAGCAGTAATGAGCTAGCGATTAACAGTCCTTTAACACTGATTTTCATATTCAAACCTTACTTTTACTTATTGTTGAAAGTCACGTTGACCATTGCAGCCTTTGTGCCAATTTTTTATTTATTAAATTTCAATAAGTTATAATAAACCCCAAGCTAGACAATATATTTTGAGTCATTAATGTCCAACTAAAAATTCATAATTTGGGTCATTTTTGTCCCAACAGTTTTAGTGAAAAAAAAGAGCCCGAAGGCTCTTTGGTTCACGGCTTTTTCTCTTATTATTGGGCTAAGCGATTAACCATCAACAGTCGAAATCGTTGGCCTGTCACCGCCTAAGCGTCGCTGTCCATACAGTTCGCGTAGTAAGTTACGGTTGCTGGCCAATCGCTGAATACGCCCATTACACCGACGTCTTGCGCCAGCACATCGAGCATTTTCATCATATCGCCATCATTATTGATGCCGTCTTTTACACTCTTGTAATACCAACCACCGCCTTGCGCTAATGGGCCAGAGCGCTCAAGTGTCCACGCGATAATGTCGAGGTCTGCACCTTTAGCGAGCTTGGCGTAGTTGGACGCAACCAATTCGTTGTTTTCATCTAAATCAACCAGAGCGAACAGAGGTGGTGCGATGATATTCACACCTGCATCGCGCAGTTCTTTCATGTTCTCAACAGACGCGACAAAGTCCGCTTTTTCGTAAACACGGTCATCAAGATAAACCGCTTGTTTGCCAAACTTCGGTGCTTCTTTGATCCAATACTTCACATCATCCAAGTTGAATGACTGTAGGTAGGTCTCAGAGGGCTCGAAGCCCGCCTCTTTTAGTTCATCCACCAACTTCTGCGCATACATCTCTTGGCTAAAGTCATTGAAAGGCATGTCAACCGCTGCTGATTTCAATTCAGGAGTGACCTTCACTCCATGCTTTTTAAACAGTGCTGCACTTTCTGCGTGTGTCATCAATGTCCCACTTTGGCTGTAAAGATCAGTTCTCCAACCAGGAGTGCCGTTCATGTACTCTTCCACCGTGGTGGCTTTTGGGTTCGCCCCATCCATTTTGCCTTTTAACGTCTTAAACTCAGCCAGCGTGAAATCAGACGTACGACACTCAACTTGAGCATCTTCGCCTGTCGCTGGGTTAGCAGGTGTAAATGGCACTGAACACTTATTAGCGAGATCTGGGTGCGCTAAAACATCGGTTGTGGTGTGCAGATCACTTTGGGAATGACGACATACCAGCGCCTTATCTTTAGTAAAAGTAACATCACATTCAACGACGCCCGCGCCCATTTGAATCGCGGCTAAGTAGGATTCCTTGGTGTGCTCCGGAAACTGCATCGCAGCACCACGGTGCCCAATAGAAAAATCGCTACGATGAAAAGGTCCTTCGCTACAACTCAGTAGCTTGGTTTTCAAAGGGCTCTCATCCATATTGTTGACTAAAAAGAGGGGACGAGGTCCTAAGTTTGCAGGCTCAGTAGAGGCCCATGCCGTCATTGAGCTAACGCCTAGCATCAGAGCAATAGAACCCTTCAGTATTTGCTTCATGTTTGTATCTCCTTGCAACAAGCAATTATTTTTCTAATTTCCTTGATTCGATCATTTAGGTTTTCTCTGAAATGACCTCATGTGGGCTGACGCCACAATGTAGGGGTTGCACGCTTTGTGCCAAATGTTAAAGCTCTTTTATTACAACCACTTGAAACGGTTAACCATGCGACTAAAAACCAAATGGGTCATTGTTGTCTCGTGCATTTCCTTTTGACTTTGGTTTTCCATTTAACAATCAACTGAACGGGTTAAGCCTTGAAACTTTCTTTATCCAGTTGATGTTTTTTCATTTTTCGATAAAGAGTTTTGCGCGGTAGGTTCAGCTTATTTGAAACCTCACTGATATTGCCTGCGCTTTCAATAAGGGCTTCGGTCAGCACGTTTCTTTCGTACTGTTCCATCTGCTTTTCAAACGCAAAATCTTCTCCAGGCGCTTCACAAATCGGCGATTGCAGGTCAAAACCGTCGCCTACAATACCCAAAACAAAACGGTCGGCCACATTACGTAATTCGCGCACGTTTCCAGGCCATTCGTGTCGACATAGCTGCTGTATCTGCTCCGGATAAATCGTTGAAGGGCGCGTCTTGTATTTTTGGCTTGCCTGAATCACAAAGTGGCGAAACAGCACCTGAATATCTTCTTTTCTATGGCGTAACGCAGGGAGGTTTAAGCTTGCAATATTAAGGCGATAAAAGAGATCCGCTCTAAACTCACCTGTTTCACTTAAACTTGCCAGATCAGCTTTACTGGCAGCGACCACCACAATATCGACAGGGATCAATTCATTGCCGCCAACGCGTTCTATCATTCGCTCTTGAATCACACGAAGCAATTTAATCTGCACCGCAATCGGCATACTTTCTATTTCATCGAGAAACAGAGTACCGCCATTGGCTTGCTCTATTTTACCAATACGCTTTTTGTTAGCACTGGTAAATGAACCGGCTTCGTGGCCAAACAACTCACTCTCAATAATGCTTTCTGTCATACCCCCGCAATTAATCGCAACAAACGGTCTAGCCTTACGACGGCTAAATTGATGTAGAGCACGAGCAATCACCTCTTTACCCGTTCCGGTTTCACCATTAATAATGGTATCGACACCGGTATGCGATAAGGCAAGCACTTGGTTACGTATGGTTTCCATCGCTTTTGACTGGCCAATGACCACCGACTCAATCGGTAAGTCTGTTTCCTGATCATCACCGGATATTTTCGGACTGTTGTGCTGACATTGTGCCAACGCGAGATCGAGTTTTTCCACTAGCTCACTAGCATTTAGTGGTTTTTCTAAAAAATCGAAAGCACCTAACTTCATCGCTTCTATTGCCATCGGAATATCACCGTGGCCACTCATCAACAACACAGGAACATCAGCCGCTCGGTGTTGAATTGAACTTAATAACGTCAAGCCATCCACTTTCGGCATACGTACGTCACACAACACCACTGAATGGCTGTTCGCCTTGAGTGACTTAAGGCCAAGGTTGGGGTCGGTAAAAGTGGTGACGCGAAAACCTTCCAGCTCTAACATTTCGCTCACGGCTTCAACGACATCGATTTCATCGTCGATAAGAACTATGTGTTTGTCTGAAATCATGATCTTGTGCCTTTTGGTAAAGTGACGATAAATGTTGTGCCTTGGTATTCCACTGATTCAACATGAATCGAACCACCAAAGTCTTTTATTATGTTGTAGGCGATAGACAGGCCGAGCCCAAGCCCTTTGCCTGTTGTTTTTTGGCTATAAAAGGGGTCGAACAAATGCGGTATATCCTCTTCAGAGATGCCTGATCCGTTGTCATTAACTGAAATCTGAATTGTGTGTGTGAGTTCTTGTGTAGATATTCTGAGTTGAGGTTGATCTTTATGTTCGACGGCATCCAAAGCATTGCTGATCAAATTAACCAATACCTGCTCTAAGCGGATGCTGTTGGCTCGCACAAATAGGTTGTTTTGTGGTGAATACTGAATCGACACTGCACTCTGCCTGGTTTCAAAAAGATCAATCGCATCACCAATCACATTTTCCAATTCAACATTATCGATCTTGCCATCGCTCTTACGCGAGAAAGCCTTCAAATGGCGGGTGATCGCAGCCACTTTTTCTAACAAGACCTCGATCTTTTTCAAGTTATCTTCTGCCCTATCAGGCCTTTGCTTTCCTAACCAAAGCTGAGCACTTCGAACGTGGCTATTCACCGCCGTCAGAGGTTGATTGATCTCATGCGTAATCCCGACACTTAACTGCCCCAGAGCAGCCAACTTTCCGGCTTGGATTAACTCGTCTTGAGTCACTCGCAGTTTTGCTTCAGCTATAGTTCGTTCTTCAACCTCAGCCTCTAGTTTACGGTTGGTTTGTTTTACAACTTTGGCAGTGGTTTGGAACACCTTGAGATACTTGGCCATTTGCGTCACTTCGTCTTTTCCACGAATCGAGACTTCGGTATCTAAATGTCCTGTAGATATGGCAAACATGTTGTCTTTCAACTGTAACAGCCTTTCTAAAATGCTCTTTCGCACGTAAAACCATGAAATGGCAGCGGCAGCCAATACGCTAAACAAAGAAAGAAAAAGAGAGAGACGTTGGTTGGATTGCAAAGACTGCTGCGCTTGTTGAATGGATTCGTCAATATTGCCATTCACTTTGCTGGTGTTCCTTTCAATCTGTACGGTAAGCTGATTCAGGTGCTCACGACTGTTTTGGAGGAAGTACTGTTCTTGATAGAGATGATCGAGCGCTTTGTTCTTGAGTTCATATAAGCTACTGTCACTAGAAGCAAGGTCATAAATAACGGTCAATTGATGATCTAATTTTGGGAAATCACTTCTCAGGTCCCCACTTACCCAAAGTTTCCACCACTCTTCACCAATCTGCTCTAATCGGTAGCTAGTGTAGTCTAGTTCATTAAAACTGGAGTCGTTATAGAGCTTTTCGACCAAGCCTAATTGGTAATAAAGCAAAGACTTTAACTGGGTGTATTGAATTTGCTCTTTAGCTGACTCAGGTAAGCGGTGGAGCTCATCACTGGCTTGTTGTAACAGAGGGTAAAAGCCCTCAAGCAAATTGCGAAGTTCCTGATTGAGCTGTTCTGACTCAATCTCACTTTGATACAACAGGCTTAGACTATTATTAACTTGGGCGATAATATCTTTGAAATAGGAGTGATAATCTGGGAACTGAATCATGACGCTATTCATTTCTGAAATAGCACCTTCAATTTTTAGCATTGCCTGTTTACGCTCTAAATTAGATTCAGCACCACTGAGTTGGGATGAGGTTGTAATAATCACTCTTACCATATCATTAAGGCGTGCAGCATTATCTAAGGCTGGGATTTCACTCTCTTTCAACTCAACTAAACGCTGGTTTAAATCGTCAAAAGTGAAACTGGAAACCACGGAAAGAAAGATGGTAGTCATTGATAACATGGCTAATGCCAGCACTAAGCGAAGCTCAATACCTTTCCAACCAAACCACTTGCGGTGTGGGATTTTAATCGAAAACGGGCGCTCAAAGCTGTCCTTACTTTCTGTAACCTTGGAGACATGACGACTCACTAGCTCCACCCTCTTCTCATCAAAAATCAATAGAAATTGGTCAATGATTCAAATAGTTAAGGCTTACACCTTATTCAACCTCACATCAGATAGCTTTAGTAGAACTATTAAACGAAGAGTAATCATTAACATTTCACATAAGATATCATAACAATTATTTTATAAAGCTTGGTTTGTCTGTTTTGCGATAATGAAAAGTGACCCCACCGACAGAAACGTGATTACTCTATCAATAAGAAAGCCAACAATAGAAAAGCTTTAATAACGAACAAGTCAACTCAAGCGCTTAAAAACTCTAATACTATTAATCAATTAGCACTCTAACTCTCCTACCCCACAAAAACAAAAAATCGCACAAGCTCTCACCTATGCGATTTTTATTCATAACGTTGCTCTCAATAAATAGGAACAAACAAACTTAGAGAATGATCATCCCATCTCTATATGTCAGGGCTGGTGAAACATCTTGCCCCAGTAATACAGGGCCATCCAGATCGACAATCTCAGATTGAACCGCAATCGGAAGCGCTGCACGCATCGCCAACGACGTGCCAAGCATACAACCCGACATCAAAGTGAATCCGAGCTTTTGAGCTTCCTCTGCAAGCGCCAATGCCTCTGTCAAACCACCCGTTTTATCGAGCTTAATGTTGACCATTTCATACTTACCCAACAAAGATGAAAGCTGTGAAGTGGTATGGCAACTTTCATCGGCACACAGTGGAATTGGGTGCTCTATATGTGCCAATGACGCATCTTGTTGCTGCGGTAAAGGCTGTTCGATCATCGCAATATCAAATTCAGTCAGTTGATTAAATAGTTCTTCGAGGTTCAACCCTGTCCACGCTTCATTCGCATCCAGTACAATCTGAACATCAGGTGCAGCTTCTCGCACAGCACGAACGCGCTCGACGACTTGCTCGCCGTCAAGCTTCACTTTCAGAAGTTTCGCACCGTTCGCGACATAGTCTCGAGTCTGAGTCGCCATCGCTTCTGGAGTGCCAATTGAGACAGTCATTGCAGTCACGATTTGAGTTGGCAACTCAAACAGGCTATTCGGAAATAACTGGTTATGTTGTTTGGCCTCCAGCTCCCAAAGCGCACAATCAACCGCATTACGCGCAGCACCTCCAGTCAATAAAGACTGGAGGTGATCTCTTAGCTCTGCGGGATCGGTAATGCCTCGTTCAAACATTGCTTCAAGTGCGCTAGACGCTTGTTGGATTTGCGCTAATACAGACTCTGATGACTCGCCATACCTTGGGTAAGGTGTGCACTCTCCCTGAGCTTGTTTGTCATCATGTTCAATGTAAACACGAACAACGTGACACTCAGTTCGTCTGCCACGAGAGATGCGAAAAGCCGTTTGCATCGCGATAGTAATGGGTTCTGCTGTAATCTTCATAATTTCACTCGGTTGATGTTCGCTTTAACAAATGGAAACGTAGAAATGATGAAGTCGTTAAAGTGAATGTCGCAAATGATCAGTAATGTGTTGTACACCAAAACGAACAGGGTCCGTCACGGGCACTTGATAGAGTGTGGTCCATTCTTGGCATAATGTCTCAGCGTCTTCAATGCTAATTGCCGACGTGTTCAAGCAGATGCCAACCAATTTCACATCTGGATTCGTCAGTCGTGCCGCTTGTAAGTTGGCTTCAATCGTCTGTTCTATGCTTGGCAATTGAGCATAAGGAAGGTTACGAATATGTGGTCGCCCGACTTCATGGCACAACACCAAAGCATCGGCTTGTGCGCCATGTAATAACCCCAAACTCACGCCTGCAAACGAAGGGTTGAACAAAGAACCCTGCCCTTCAATGATGTCCCACTCGTGGTCGGTAAAATCGGGGCTAATCGCTTCAACCGCACCGGAAATAAAATCCGCAACCACAGCGTCAATCGAAATTCCGCTGCCTTCAATCAAAATACCTGTCTGTCCTGTCGCTTTAAACTGAGCGGATGTTCCCGCTTGTTTAAGCGATTTTTCAATCGCTAATGCCGAGAACATTTTGCCTACTGAGCAATCTGTTCCGACAGTAAGCAAGCGCTTACCTTGACGAGGTTTACCGTTACCAACATTAAGAACACCGTCAAAATGGCGTACATCATGAAGCTTAGTCAATCCTTTTAGCTCCATGTCAGCAAGCGGTGAAAATTTACCCAATCGTTGATGCATGCCAGATGCAATCTCAAATCCCATTTCTGCAGCAGCCAAAAGGATTGACTGCCAAGAATCAGGAATGACGCCCCCCGGATTTGCGGTGCCAATCACTAGCGTTTTCGCCCCCTGCGCTTGCGCCTCTTGCAAGGTCATGTCCATTAAGCCCAGTGAAACGGTATCGCCCGTTAAACGCAGTTGGCCTAAGCAGATTTCTGGTCGCCATTGGTGGATACCACGGGCTGTTTTTGCGGCGAGCGGGTCAGTAACATCCCCAAGAAAAAGAAGATAAGGTTGAGCGATAAACATGAGCTTTCCTAATTAATAAATCCTTGTATGGGTTTACTTTAATTAAGAGCTTAGAAGCTTCCGAATACCTATTTATCGCGTGCCTATAACATGCTGTTATGGGTGAAAGATTTGGTTATAAACTTGGGGGAATTATAGGCAAA
>NZ_JADDYI010000053.1:1119856-1402206 GCF_015163545.1 Vibrio sp. OPT24 | reverse complement strand
CCCCCCCCCCCCCCGCAGTGCGGAAATGAACTGCTTAGTCGCAATAGATTGTGGCGTATGTTCTGCACAGAGAGTCGATACCGAGAATTGTATGTCCGGCTGTAGTGACAACACACAAACCGAGTCGTCATGTTGATACTGCTCTGCCGTCCACGGATCCACAATCGCAAACCCGGCTTGGTATTTAACTAGTTCAGCAGCCGCGCTATATCCACGCACAGATATTGGATAATGATAATGCTCATCTCGCGCCACAAGGCTTTGATGCAACAGCAGCCCTAATGGGTCACGGCTATCGAGCCCGATGATTGGCAAAGGATAATTGATCAGATCATCGAGGGTTAATTCCAAGGGTAAATGATCAACCGTATTAGAAGGAGCCAAAACCTTGAGGGATTCGGTTAAGAGCGTTTCATTTAATATGGTAGGCGGTGCTTCGTCCCCAAACGCAATAGCAATATCAAGCTCATGCTTTAATAGCCCAGCGCACAGTTCATCACGGTTTGCTGTCAGCAACTCAAAAGAGAGATCTTGCTTACTGCCATTTTGCTCGCGAGACATTTGGGCGATTACCGGAGTCAGTAATTTAGTCGCTAAAATCGGCGGCGCACCAATACGTAAATGCTGATGGCCTTGCTTCACTTTGTTGGTCAAAGATCGAAACTGACCCAGTTGCTGATACACTTTTTCAGCTTCGGGCAACAAGGTTTTTGCCTCTACCGTTGGCACTAGTCGCCCTTTAACACGTTCGAATAAACCAAACCCGAGTTGTTGCTCGGTGTGCGCCAGAATACGGGTCACGTTAGGCTGAGACACATGCAAACTGCGCGCGGCTCCAGATACGGTTCCAGTCTGCATAATGGCGTAAAAGACTTCCAACTGTCTTAGGTTCAAATTGATGTCCTTATGGTTCACGAAACCAGTTTAGGCTTGGCTTTCTAGTATTGGCTAAGTTGTCTATCTGTTTAATTAGCTAGCTATTTATCTATCCATTCTGCTATTTGCGTGAGTTTATTTTAATAACTCTTTTATCTTAGGTTGAAGTATCTCAGCCCAAACTTGATAAGCCTTAGCATTCAAATGCAAATCATCACAACTGTATTCATTGGATAGTAATTTATTCGGTGCTAGCACACGGTTTACATCCAAAAACTCGATATCATGTTGTTCGCAATAAGCCTGTAGTCTTTTGATGAGTTCTGAAACTTGAGGATTCAACCCTTGCAGTTTAGATCCTACATAAAGCGTTGATTGCACCAAGATTCGAATATCGTTTTCTTGCCATACCTTAAGCATATCAACATAGTTCTGATAGATATGCTCAACGCTGTAACCTTGTGCAAGATCGTTAATTCCCGCCATAAAACACACCAGCTTTGGCTTCACATTCAACGTGGTATCAATACGGCGCAACATACCGGTTGTGGTATCGCCTGCAAGGCCACGGTTGACCATTGATACATCACGGAAAATATCCGCCCACGGTGCCCATTCAGTAATCGAATCACCAAACATGACTAAGTCTGCATTCGGAGAAAAATGGCGATGATTATCTGATGTCATTATGTAACGGCTCATGCTGTGGCCTCGCTGTTGAATCTCAGATTGAAGTGCAATCGATTCGAGGATTTCACTATCTGGTGTAGTACTATCAAACTGAGCAAGTAACCCTTCGATGTGAGGCTTGAAAGGGCTAAGACGAGTACTTAGTTGATGCTGTTCTTTAAGGGAAGATAATCGCTCTAACAAAGCATATAGAGATTGGTTTTGACCGACTTCTTGGAATAACTGATATAAATCGAGGACAGGATGTTGTTGCAGTGCGGCAAGTAATTGCTTGTCTTCCATGGTGTTATCTAACCCTTCAATTATCTGATGATGAACTCAAGATAATATCCGATTGCGGACGGGATAGATAACACTAGAAGCAGAGAGTTACTTTTCTTTAACCAATAAGTGATTGCGATTATCACGGCTTCTCTTAATGAGATCGTTGCTCTCATCTATTTCATCTGACTTAGCAAGGCGGTCATAAAGCAAAACATTCACGGTTGCCGCTAAATTCATGCAACCAACCGTTGGCACATACACAACGTGATCCGCTCTATCGGCAACATCTTGAGAAATAGAACCGTCTTCAGGGCCAAAAATATAGATAGCGTTTTCTGGGTGTTTAAAACGCGGAAGTGGTGTTGCACCCTCAGCAAGTTCCACACACACAATTTGTGTTTCAGGCTCAAGGTCGTCTAAAAATGACTCAACACCAGTAAGCGGGATCGTACGCGCTGCGCTTTTAGTGTCGGTATGGAATTTAGCGGCTTTTTCGTAGCGTTGCCCTGTATATTTAACTTCGTCGACTTGATAACAACCAGCCGCACGCATAACAGCGCCAACATTCGTAGGACTCTTTGGGTTAGTTAAACCAATAGTCACATGGCTTTTGTTCATGAATCTTCTCACTTAACGAATAGACATAGCAGGGTGCTACAAAGCGTCGCATTCTAACAAAGCAATGTCGAATGCAAAAGCACATAAACGCACCAAATAACGACGTGCACTGCCCTTGATTACATAGGCCTGTGAGCAAGAAAACAGAACCACCTTCATATTTACCAAACAAATGCTATTTGGGATAACAATTAAACAACAAGTTCATTTACATTTTTAAATCACATTAATAATCTGTTGAAAACTGCATTGGACAATCGCACAGGAACCGTGACATGACCCTAACCATCAAAAACCGCCTCTATATTCTCTCTTTCATACCTTTGTTACTCATGGCGATTGGTATGATGAGCGTGACTTATATGAAGAGCACCGAGCTAACCGCACAACAAGTAGAATCGACGCGTAGCAATATGATGGCGATGAAAGAAAAAGAACTCAAAGCGTACCTGCAAATGGCCTACTCTGCGATCAGTCCATTTTTGGACAGAGGCGCAACGCTAGAAGAAGCTTTACCAACATTGAGAACATTAGAATATGGCGAATCTGGTTATATTTTTGGTTATGACTCGAAAGGTGTCCGAGTTGTGGTTGGTCAAAGTAACGATGGCATCGGTAAAAACTACTATGACCTTCAAGACAAGCAAGGCAACTACTTAATCCGCGACCTGATCAAGAATGCTAAATTAGGGGAATTCACGACTTACTATTTCCCGAAGCCGGACCAATCTGTCGCGCTACCTAAACTCAGCTACTCAGTATTTGTGCCGCAGTGGGATTTGATGTTGGGTACTGGCTTCTACACTGATGACATCGACGCTGTTATTGCCGAAATGAAAGAAAGCTCAAATGCCGCGCTACAAAGCTCATTAACGGCTATCGCGATTTTCTGTGGCTTTATTGCCCTTATTGTCGCGATATTTGCTGTCGCGGTGAATCGCACTATCATGCAGCCACTTGAGCAGTTTGACCGCTCAATTAGTGCTTTTGCCAGTGGCGAAGCCGATCTCACGGCCCGAATGGAAGCATTCAAAGCCCCAGAATTCACCAAGCTTAGCGAAAATTTCAATGCCTTCGTTGCTAGCCTACAAACCATCATTCGCAGCGTAAGTGATGTTGGCCAGCAAGTTGTCGCTGAAACCAGCAGTATGTCTTCTCGTGCCGCACAGGTTGATGAGATTGCCAGTGGCCAACGTGAAGAAACTGAACAAGTCGCGACGGCAATGACCGAGATGACGACTACCGCACAAGAGATCTCGAGTAATGCGAGTCAAGCTGCGGATTCCGCGAAACAAGCAGAAAACAACGCTAAAGAAGCTCAACAGATTGTCAATGCGGCTGCAAACTCGGTTGCAGGCCTTGCCAGCGAAGTATCAGAAGCGAACACTGTGGTATCAAGACTAGAGGGTGATGTACAAAACATTTCGTCTTCATTGACAGTCATTCAAGACATTGCGGAACAAACTAACTTATTAGCATTGAATGCTGCAATTGAGGCCGCACGTGCCGGTGAACAAGGACGTGGATTTGCGGTGGTAGCTGACGAGGTTCGTAAGTTGGCAAGTCGAACCCAAGAAAGTACAGGTGACATTCACAAGATGATTCAACAGCTAAAAGCCGCTTCAGATGCTGCCGTAAAAGCCATGGATTCGAGCCAAAATCGAAGTGCTCAAACCGTGGAAGAAGCGAATGCCGCTGCTGCAGCACTGGCGAAAATTCAGGCGTCGATTGATACCATCATGGATATGAATTCACTGATTGCCACCGCGACGGAACAACAAAACATTGTAGGCCAAGAGATCTCACAACGTATCGTCGTAATCTCAGATCAAAGCTCGCAATCAGCATCGCTGGCGAATCAGAACCGCACTGGTAGCCAAAACCTAAACAGCCGCGCGAATGAGCTTTACCACTTGGTGGATCGCTTCACGGTCTAGGACATTTACGGTCTATTAAATAGCAAGTAAACGCAACTTAACGTTAAGACTTTTCACACTAAATAAAAACGGGCTTCAGAATCTCTAATCTGAAGCCCGTTTTTTTTATCGGTGGTAGCTTTAGATCATAAACTAATCCAATTGTTCAGAAAGAAAGTCTACTAACAATCGAACCTTAGAAGATAGGTTGCGATTTTGCGGATAAAGCGCCCAGATCCCCTCTTTATCGTCTCGATAGTCAGACAGTACTTCAACCAACCCTCCTGATTCTAGATCTTCACTTACGTAGTATTCAGGCAACTGTACCAAGCCAATGCTCTGCTTGGCTGCATCTAACAAGGCTAAACCACTATTGCACTTAATGCGCCCATTAACACGAACCGAACGAGGTCGGCCATTTTCTTTAAAACGCCAATGTTCGAAACCACCGACTAAACATTGATGATTGTTCAATTCAGAGAGCGTATGTGGCTCACCATACCGTTCAATGTACTCTGGGCTGGCACATACATAGAGTTGGCGTTGAGAGAGCTTCTTTGCCACCAGGCTTGAATCTTCTAAGCGACCAAGACGAATCGCTACATCAACACCAGAATCGATAAGATCAAGTTTTTGATTAGTCAGCATCAATTCAAGTTCTACCTGTGGATGAAGCTTTAAAAATTGATGTAACAGAGGCGCGAGTTGGCGCTCACCATAAGTCACAGGCGCGGTCACTTTAAGCAACCCTTTAGGTGTCGACTGCATCTGCGTGACCGCAAGTTCAGCAATTTCTAAACCTTCGACCAACAACTTACATTGTTGATAATAGAGTTGCCCAGCCTCTGTTAGGGAAACCTTACGTGTCGTTCGATTAAGCAGTTTTACTGCCAAACGTTCTTCGAGGTTTGCCACTCTACGGCTGATTTGAGCCACTGATGTAGCAAGCTTCTGCGCTGCACCAGTAAAGCTTTCACGCTCTGCTACTGCAACAAACTCACTTACCCCTTCCCAATTAGCCATGCCTTTACCTTATGCTAAACAACGGTTACCCATACAGTGTATTGAAGTTATAAATCAGTGTCACTTGCTTGATATGCTCTGTACATAAACCTTCGCTATCTGCAATCGTTCAAAACGATCTCAACCAAGCCCTGACATTTCTAAATATTTCTCACTGAACACTAACAAATTTAGTATTTCTTCTGACACTAGTCTTACCACTTCATTGATATGTTGGTTCTGTACCGCAACACAGGTACTTCAACAAAGAACAAAGTAAGGTACTCATATGAAAAAATTAATCATACTTGCATCAACTCTTGTACTCAGCACGACAGCGTTTGCAGCAACTAAAACAACGATTCAAGAAACAACGCTAAAATCTGATACTTTTGTTACTGAAGCGGAAGCATACGATGCAGGAACCAACCTTATGGATGAGCTAAGCACAAAGACATCTTTTGAGCTTTCTAGAGAACTGCCACAGTTCCAACAAACAACTAAGTACAATTCATTCAAGATTGATGATGCGAATATGGAAGTGAAAAAAATCACCAACATGAGCGGCGACACCCATTATCAAGCTAACGTAAAAGTTGACTACCGTTACACATATAAAGACGGTCGTAGCAGCTAATACTGACTAGATCGGCAAAGCACCTGCGTGCCTAAAATAAAACCCCGTATCTAAAAAGTCTTTATATAAAGAATGCTCGTATATAAAAATAAAGCCCGCACTCATTGAGTGCGGGCTTTTTAGTGTTCATTTTGGCTATTTTTTAATAATTCATTTTCGATAAATCTTTTTAGTTGTCGCTACTCACTATAGATTGACCGTCTAGCCAGTAACTCTCTTGAACAGCATCTCTTAGACTTCGAATTGAGAAACCAAACCATCTAGCGCTTCACATTGCTCCGCCAAAGCCATACATGCGTTTTCTGCACTGTTCGCCATTTCCACCATTTGCATAGTGCTTTCAGCTATACGTTGAACGTTCTGGTTCACTTCTTCCGATACTTGAGATTGCTGAGAAGCCGCAGTTGCGATTTGCGTGTTCATCTCATTCATCATACCGATAGAGTTACGAATTTCACTCAATGACGACGCAGCTGTACTCGCTTGAACAATGGTTTTCTCGCCACTAACTTTACTTTCGTTCATCACGCTCACCGCTTGTTTAGCGCCAACTTCTAAGCGTTCAATCATCGACTGAATTTCACCCGTACTGTCTTGAGTTTTACTTGCCAAGGCTCTAACTTCATCAGCAACAACAGCGAAACCACGACCTTGTTCACCAGCACGTGCCGCTTCAATCGCAGCGTTCAATGCAAGTAGGTTAGTTTGTTCAGCAATGCCTCTAATTACACCAAGAATAGAAGCAATGTTCTTAACATCACTGTCTAGTTCATGAACAACACCACTCGCGTTTTCGATATCATGCGCCAAGCGCTCAATCGAACTCACCGTTAAGCCTAAAGTTTTATCTGCAGATTCCACTTCTCTATTTGCCGTATTGCTTGCAGAAGCCGCTTCTAACGCATTACCACTTACGGCAACGCTGGTTGCTTGCATCTCATGAACTGCAGCAGCAACTACTTCACTCTCTTTCTGTTGATTAGAAGAAAACTGAGCCACACCTTGAGTCAGTGATTTGATGTTTTCCATCTCAGAACGTACAGCGTTAGAAGTGGTAATAACCTGTTCGATGGTCACATGAATCTTGCCAACAAACTGGTTGAAAGCAGAGCTAAGTCGAGCAATTTCATCACTCCCCTCAACGCTCATACGTTGAGAAAGATCACCATCGCCAGAAGCAATTTCAACCATCGCTTTTTCAACATTTTGAATCGGTTTAACGATAAAGCGATTCGACAACCATAACGCGAAAGCAGCAGCCAGGATCGCCACACCCATGCCGACTTCAATGATCACCTTGCTTGATTCAATAGATTCATCGGCTTGTTGACGAAGTTCTTTCTGCTTCAATTCGATCAAGGTTCTGATGTCACGAAGTTGATCTCGAATAATCGCAAACTCAGCATCTAACGCAGGAGAGTAATCAATGTTGTATTGGTATGCATTCTCAGGGTCGGCAAACATAGGTTCGTGCAATGCCACCCACTTGCTCATCGCGTTAACAAGCTTTGATAATTCACCACGAGAAGATGGATCCAACACCCCTGCTTGATATAAGGTTTCGACACTTTGAAAACGAGGCACCGCTTTGTAAGCATTGTCTTTAAATTCAAACTTTTGGTACTCAATCGCCGCTTGGTCTTTTGCTAATAATAGACCTTGAGCAGAAGCGATAACTTGGTAAATATCACGATAGCCATCTTCCAAATTATCTAACACTGGCTGAACCACATTATTCAACTCATGGTTGATTGCAGCTTGAGCGTTAGATTTAAGAACATTAAGCACAGTAACAGTAGAAAAAACGATCACGATAACCATTAATGGGATCGCAATTTTACTCTTAATTGAAAGGTTGTTGATACTCATAAGGGGGCTTATAACCACACAATAAATAGGGACGCGCGCATAATATACAGTATCAATTTAAAAGCTAGCTAAAAGTTTGTGAACCTAGTCGCATAGCAAACGTTACCCTTGAATCGACTGTCTATTATTCAACCAAAGGTCAACATTAAAAAGTAGAGCCAAAGACATTTTTGCACTTATTTACCACAGACATGCTCAAATACTGGAGAAGTCATAGAAATAGCACCATAATGTACGGCTCAAAAGTAAATAGGTATGAACATGAAAATTTGTGGTGTTGAAATCAAAGGTAACGATGCTGTCATCTGTCTTCTTTCTCTGTCAGATGGTGTATTTAATATCCCTGATTGCCGAGTTTCTAAAGTTGCGATTAGCGACGCAAACGACACGCAGAATATGAAAGACTTTCAATTCTCTTTTGCAAAGTTGATGGAAGATTACCAAGTAGATAAAGTTGTAATTCGTCAACGCCAAACAAAAGGCAAATTTGCTGGCGGTGGCTTTGGCTTCAAACTAGAAGCAGCAATTCAACTGATCGACGGCCTAGACGTAACGGTTGTATCACCTGCTGACATCAAAGAGAGCCTAAAGCGCAACCCTCTTATGATGAAGTTCAAAGAGACTGGCCTTAAGCAATACCAAGAAGCACCGTTTACAACGGCTTACGCTTGCTTGATGCAGCGCTAATCAATAGACGCTAACCAATGATTAAAACGGAAAGAGCCTGAAGATTCAGGCTCTTTTTATATCTATCGATCAAGTGCTGCTTGCCTACGAACTTTTAGTAACTCTGGCTTTTTCACGACCAAATATACCGCTGTCGCTGACAACGCGAATCCCATTGCGCCGTAGATATCAAACGACTCTCCAAAAATAAGCCAAGCTTGAATTGCCGTCGTTGGTGGTACTAAATAAAACACCGATGCTACACTCGAAGAAGCCCCATGCTCCACCATGTACAACAACAACAGAATAGCAATGCAAGATAAGACAATCACTAACCAAGCTAACGTTAGTGTAAATTCAATAGTCCAATTCACATGCATGGTTTCGTAACGCACGGCGAAAGGTAAAAATAGCGAAGCCGCAGCAAGATATTGCACCATCGCACCACCGACCATGTCTGTCCCTTTGCAGAAACGCTTTTGGTACAATGTACCGACCGTGATACCCACCAGCGAAACCAAACACAACAACGTCGCCATGCCCTTTTGGTCATCAGATTGCCATTCAATATTGCCCATCAACACCAAACTAATACCCGCAAAACCGAGGGCTAATCCTAGCCATTGTGCGAAATTAAAACGCTGCGAACTACAGCTGATCATAATCAATGCGGTAAGAATCGGTTGTAAGCCAACAAGTAGAGAACTCAACCCGGCAGGCATACCCATATCAATCGCCAGATAGGTGCCACCAAGGTAGAAACCATGAATCAAGATGCCGACCACACAAGCATGGAAGAATGCGCGACCAAGAGGGATACGACGCTTAAGGATTGCAATCAAAACCAAGAACAGCACCACGTTGGCTACCATCCTCAGGGAAAGTAATGTTGCGGGTTCCGCGTATTCCACACCAAGACGTGCACCGACAAAGCCTGACGACCACAATATTACAAACACAAACGGAATCATTTTAATCAGCATTACAAACCTCTGGTCAACTCTTCATCAATGCTGTTACCTTAGTTGGGTACAGATAACTAATAAAGATACAGATATAACACTTTAAATGGTTACAGATTGAGAGTGAGCAACGAGGGAGAAAAACGTGGAAGCAGAACTCAGCGGCAATAAATACCTTGCTACCGAACAACATATTAAGGCTCAGATCGATAAAGGACTCTTTCAACCAGACGATCGCCTTCCCTCAATTCGTCAATTAAGCGAGCAGCTTGGTGTGAGTAAAAATACCGTGATTCGCGCCTACCAAGAACTGGAAGCGACAGGCTGGGTTTATTCAGTACCTAAATCAGGCTATCGTGTGAAAGCGCCCAATACCACCAGCTGGGATGCACCAAGCCAACCTCAAAAAGTTGACCTCTTATCTGTCACTAAATCAGTTCTCTCTCGCCCCAAAGGTCGTTTAAAGCTTCTAGCTGGCTCTGCCCATCCCAACATCAATAACCCCGCAATACGAAGCTTGTACGCTGAGATCGGTCGCCACAGCCGATTGCAAACTCAGTTACCCGGTTACTACCAATTGCCTCCTGGTGACGAGCAATTAGTAAAACAATTGTTAAAGATCACCCACGATCTAGGCGTACCTGCGGGATCGAAAGAGATTGCGATTACGCATGGCGCACAACAGGCGATCAGTTTGGCTTTACGCGCGCTCACCAAACCGGGCGACATCGTGGCGGTAGAGTCACCGTGTTACTTCGGCAATTTGTTGTTGCTCGAGTCGCTAGGTTTAAAAGCCCTTGAAATACCAAGCAGTGTTAGCCACGGAATCGACATCCCTTCTCTACAAAGTGCACTGGATAAATGGGATGTAAAAACGCTAGTGCTAACACCAAACTTTACCAATCCAACGGGCTCACGGATGCCATTATCTAATCGAAAAACGCTGTTGGAGATAACCGGAACTTTGCCGATTATCGAGGATGATGTGTTTGGTAGCCTGGCGTTTGATGCACCTATTGCCAGCCTAAAAGAGCTTGATGACCAAGATCGAGTTATCTACGTGAATTCGCTCTCTAAAACCTTAGACTCACGCCTACGTATAGGTTGGTTGCTCTCGGGGCGTTACCAAGCTCAAGTCGAAAAATATCTCCTTTGTGACAACATGGGGAGCTCAAACCTGATGCAATCCGCAGTAGGTCAGTTTCTCACTACAGGCAAATACCGCAGTCATCTTTCTAAAATGAA
This sequence comes from Vibrio sp. OPT24, assembly GCF_015163545.1. NCBI lineage: Bacteria > Pseudomonadati > Pseudomonadota > Gammaproteobacteria > Vibrionales > Vibrionaceae > Vibrio > Vibrio sp. OPT24. Next base: position 1,391,461 of record NZ_JADDYI010000053.1, on the reverse strand, counting down.
ACGACTCTATCAAACCAATCAAAAGCAGTTCCAAAGCCTATTAATCCATGCATTAGATAGCTACCCTCACCTTGTCGGGCGTTACCACCTATCAAAACCTGAAGGCTCATTTTTAAACTGGATAACACTACCGGAATCGGTCGACAGTTATTCCGTCTATCAAGATTGCTTAAAACATAAATTAGGTATTTTACCTGGTACTGTCTTTGGCACACACGACCAATACAAACACTGTTTGCGCTTCACGGTCGCGAACATTGAAGAGAACAAAGATTGGAAAGAAGGGATAGTGACACTGGCTATGATCATCGCTAAACATACACATTAACCGTTCACTTTCCTCAATTAGAACTGACACCAACAAAAAAGCCCCACTCAACCAAGCGGGGCTTTCACTATATCCATAGCCAAAGGCTAATTAGCGTAGCCTTCAAGCAACCTACTCTCTAAGCAAGTTGATATTTAAGCGATTAACCTTCCCAAGCAAACTGTTCAAATACTTTGTCTACTGGTGTTTGAGCAACGTGGTTTACGTAGTTACTGATCACTTTCTGCGACAAGCCAAGAATCACTTCTAGCACTTGTTGTTGACCGTAACCCGCAGCGAAAAAAGCTGCCATTTCACTTTCTGGCACATTGCCACGATTACGTACCATACTTAGCGTGAAATCATGCAGTGCTTGAAGTTTTTCAGTTGGCAGTGCAGCACGGTTACGCAGTGCTTCGGTAATCGCTGGGTCTACATTCATTGAATGTGCGATACCCGTATGTGCAGGAACGCAGTAGTGACACTCATGTTCAACGTTGATAGTTTGCCATACCACTGTCAGCTCATCGGCATCAAAAGATGACTCATTAAATGCTTGATGAAGCTGTGTGTAAGCTTTCAGAGTATTTGGTGATTCAGCCATCACACCAAAAAGACCAGGAACTCGGCCCATTTGTTTTACTGCACCCTCAAGAATAGGTTTGCTTTGTTCTGGTGCTGATTCTACTGAATGAATTTTAAAGTTGCTCATGTTCTATTCCTTTCGATTCTTTATCTTAATTTGGTTCACAATCGGAGTGATATGAGACTGTTCTCCGTTGGCGTGAAAACAATATAGAACAAACAAGAACGATCGTTCAAGTTTTATTTTGAACATTCGTTCAAATAGGCTGAATTTATCGAATCAACAATTATGGAATAACTATATTCATTTGAACAGTTCTAACCCTAACTGCATGATTTAAAATAAAAAACCAACCAGGTAACACCTGATGGGTTTTGTTCTAAGTCTGAATTATTACTTAAATCAACGCTCCAATATTAACGGCACAAGCCCTCAGGTGATCTAATCACATTTAATCTCATCACAAGGTTAGACATTTTCACCTTCAAACTGGTAAAGATCTCTAAGCGTGTCTTTTAGCCATAGAACGATTGGGTTATAAGCATTGCGTTTATGCCAAATCATGGTGAACGGGATTAGCAGCTTTTTGGCATTCTCTTCATCTAGAGGAATAGGCAGACAAGTAAGATTAGGATGAAGTTGTTCAACGTAACGTCGGCAGTAATTCGGTGCCACGGTAGTCATGGTGTGGTTTGACTGAGCCGCCATAAACAAAGACTGCTCAAAACCCGCTAGCGTAAGTGCGATATGTCGGTCGAGTTGCAAATCTGTGAGAATTTCATCCAACGCCCATGCTTCACTTTTCTCCCACACAATATTGATGTGAGGGTATTTGAGGAAAGCCTCAAGGTTCCACTCTTCTTGCAAGGCTGGGTGGTCTTTTCTCAGATACACCACGGGCAAATCGTGGAACAGCACCTCGAAATCAATGAAGTATGGCAGTGCGTCTAGAGATTCTTTCGAACGTGGGTGGCTTTCTCGCCCTGAAAATCCAATATCAGATTCGCCACGTACGATGGAATCTATCGAATCGTAATCCCAATTACGCATTTTAATCTTCGCATTGGGATAACGTTGATACACACTTTGCGTCAATTCGTTCAGCATGATCAATAATAACGGAGATTCAGCTTCTAAGTTTAAACGTAAATCCTTTGGGGCATCGTCGCCACGAGTAGTGAGTATTTGACTACCAATCTGCAACCAGTCTTGAAGATCTTTCACCATGCTCAGTGCAAGTGGTGTTGGCGTTAAGCCCCTCGGCGTTTTCACAAATAGAGGATCATCGAACCAGTCTCGCAGCTTAGTCAGTGATTTGCTTACCGTTGAAGGCGTTACGTTAAGCTTTTTGGCAGCTTTTGAAACACTCTGTTCTTGCAACAGCAATTGCAGAGTGAATAACAAATTCAGATCAAGACGGGCTAGTGGCTTCTTCATAATCACTTTTTACTTGGGAAGGACTTATCCATAGTATTAGAGCAATACTGATAACTCCACCAGCAGCCAATATAAATACCAACATATTCAATGCACTTAGCCCGATAACGCCCATAAGCCAGATAAACAGTGCTGAAGTACATACTTGGGAAACTCCGAGTATTGAACTTGCCACACCTGCGCGCTGTGAATAACAGCTCAATGCTTGGCTCATCGCGACACCAAAACCCAATGAGAAGCCGCCGCACACAAAAGCAAAGCCCAACAACGTCACGTAATGCCCTAACCCACCATCAATCGATGCGAGCAACAAGATAGCCGCAACGACAAAGCAAACTTGTGAAGTCAGCATTAAGTTCTTTTGCTTAAACACATTCAAAGCAAATGGTGCAGAGAATGACACCAACATACTCACCAATGCGGTTAATGCCATAGTGTAAGAATACTGACCTCGGTCGAAGCCAAGCTCTGTCATAATCAACAGTGGAGAGACATTCACATAAGTGAGAATTGCGGTCACTCCTAGGCTGGTCATGATCACTCGGCTGATAAACAACGGGTCTTTGAACGTTTCAGTTGAAGTCGGTTGAAATGTCTCAGATAAAGAAGCTTTCGCTAACACCGACCCTATAACTTTAGGTTTAGTCTCTTTTAGCACGAGCACCGACAACAAACACACCACCACACCCATGCTCGCCATGGTCGTGAACAAACTCGGCCACGGGTAAACCGTCATGATTAAGTGGCCAATCACAGGCGCAAGCACTGGTACGATGCAGGTAATGCCATTCATCATCGACAGCACCTTAGCGCGTTTTTGGTCATCCAATACATCTCGCAAGATAGCGAACGCCACCACATAACAAGAGCCAGCCCCCACACCTTGAAAGAAACGCACGAGAAGAAATGGTTCTGCACTGGTCACAACACCGCCGAACCTCGAAGAGGTAGCAAAGACAATTGCACCGAAAATAGCGACAGGTTTTCTTCCTACACTGTCGGCAAATTTACCGGCAAACAACATGGTGGTTGCCATTCCTGCGAGATAAATAGAGAACGCGGCATGAAGCTGAGCCTCAGACGCATTTAGGTCCGCGGCAATTTGAGGCAACCCAACTAAATACAAATCAATAGCCGTCGGATACAAGAGAACAAGCGTAAAACTACAAAATAGAAAACGGTACATAACACCCCCACATAATTGGTGTGAGGATAATAAGAGCGAAACGCCAAACTACCGAGTGGCATCTACGACAACAGATCTTTCCATTTACGACAAACCATAATGCTACAACTGGATCCTCTCCTTCTTGACGCTCACCAATTAACTCTCATCAGATAAAGAAATAAGACAAGACTCCATAAAAGAAGCGAGGTTTGACTGGCTTTCACTTAAATTAATGCATCCATTAAACATCCGTATCAAGCGAATTACTAAACGGCTATTAATTTGAAAAAGTTATCAAAAAGCTAAAATAAATCACAAGGTGAATACCAAAAATCACCAACCATATACACCACAAATTCCTCTGAAATGATTTTAGAAAAATTCAAAAATTATTAGTATTTAACCCCTAACTTTAGTGAGTAATTTGATAGTCTTGGCAACAAATATTTACAATCCAACTAAAAATTAATTGGGTACCTCGAGGTTGTTTTCTTGAATATGAAATTATTCGGTAGTTCTTTGATTCTGTCAGGAACTGCATTAGGGGCTGGTATGCTTGCCATTCCCATGGTCCTGGCCCAATTTGGCTTCATGATCAGCTCTGCGCTGATGCTACTTATCTTTATCGGCACCACTTACTCAGCTCTTCTACTGGCAGAAGCGTGCACTAAAACTAAAGACAACAGTGGAATGAGCAGCGTTGCTTACCTAACTCTGGGCAGCAAAGGTAAACACTTTATCAATGCACTCTTTTACCTGCTGCTGGTATGCATGCTGATCGCTTATATCTTGGGTGTTGGCGATATCATTCATAAGCAATTGCTCGATGTGGGCGTAGACATCTCTGCATCGGCTGCTTATACCGTTTTCAGCCTATTAATGGGTGTGATTGTGGTAGCGGGTAAATCGTATATCGACAAGTTAAATCGCAGTTTATTCATCATGATGGTGGTGATGCTATTTATTGTTATCGCCTCTTTGTTTAGCAACATTCGCCTTGATTACCTGACTCAATCCAGCAAATACACGGCTAACGATGTGGTGCAATACAGTGCGGTTATCTTTACTAGCTTTGCCTCTATGGTGGTGATCCCGTCCCTGGTTATCTACAACCGAGAAGCCACTCAAAAACAGATCCGCAATATGATTCTGCTGGGCTCGGTGATTCCACTAATCTGCTACCTAACTTGGTTATTTGCGATTATCGGCAACCTTGGCACAGATGCAATCAGCCAATTCCATAATATTTCAGAACTGATCTCAGCGTTTAGCGGACAGTCTGCTTGGCTGAAAGTCGTGATTGCTTTGTTCTCAGCATTGGCATTGGTGACCTCTTTCCTTGGTGTGTCGATGGCACTTTACGACCAAAACAAAGATGCCGTCACCAATAACAAACTGCTAGCTTACGCTCTGACCTTTGTATTGCCTTTGGCACTCGCTGAACTGTTCGCGAGCCAGTTTGTGAGCATGCTGGATTATGCGGGCATGGTATTGGTGTTCTTAGCTATATGGGGCCCTCTCGCGATGGTAGTTAAGGTTCGTAGACCTGATTTCCCTCACCTTCAAACTGAAGGCAGCTATACTGCAGCCGGTGGCGACACGGCACTTATCGCAACATTCGGTTTTGGTGCTCTGATCTTTATATCTTGGTTCATGAGTTAGCCCCCAAACGAATGACATACCGACTGTCATTTAAACGATAGTCGGTACCAAAAAGCCTTGAACATAGAACGAGAGCCTAGAGCTTAACTATGTAAATCAACACGCCGACGATAAACATGAATGCCATTCTTACCTCAATGTAGAGAAAGCAGGATATCGAGATATTGCGATATCTTACTTTAAAGAGTATATTTCACGTTAGTCGAAAACAGCAGCCAAACGCCATGTCAGATATGAATGAAGTTTTAAAGTCAATCAACAACCCAGTACGAAGGGATATTCTACACTGGCTAAAGTCACCGCATGAGCACTTTAACCTAGAGAAACAACTCGTTGATATCGACGTTGAAGGGGTATGTGTCAGCATTATTCAAGAGAAAAGTGGCTTATCCCAATCGACCGTCTCGTCTTATCTTTCTAACTTGCAACGTGCAAAGCTGGTTACTTCAAAACGCATTGGCTCGTGGACGTACTACAAGCGTAATGACGAATACATCGAGAAGTTTTTAAAAGAGTTATCTAACTCACTCTAACAAGCAGAATCAAAACAGACTGGGTGGATAACGCCGCCCATTTTAATCTTGTCTATTTTTAGAAGATTAGATATCGAAATTTCTCAATATCTAGCTATGTAGATATGTAATTAAATAGAAAAAATATACGAAAAATTAAACGGAGTTGGTAAACATGAGCAAGTCTATTCAATCTTTTAATCCTAGTAATGGAGAACTGCTTGGTGAAGTCAATAGCGCCTCTAGAGATGAAGTCGTTCAAACGATCCGCCAGTCAAAGTCAGCACAAAAGGTATGGAAAAAACTCCCGATAAATGAGCGCGTGCGAACCATTATTAGAGCTTACCAACACCTTGATCAGTATGCAGATTCCCTCTCAGAACTACTTGCTCGCGAAATGGGTAAAGATATCCGACGCGCCACTGGTGAAGCAACAGGCGCAATTTACATGGGGCAGCATTATGCAGAAGAAGCACACCGCGCGCTCAACACTCGCAAATTGTCAGGGTCAACAGAGCTTCAATACCGCCCACTAGGTGTTGTCGGAGTTATATCTCCTTGGAACTACCCTGTGATGATGGCAAACAACCTCATTGTGCCAGCACTGGTCGCGGGCAATAGCGTGATTCTAAAACCTTCAGAAGAAACGCCTCTCATCGCTGAAGCATTCTTTGGTGAGCTGCAAAAACACCTACCCGAAGGCGTATTAACAATTTTGCATGGCGACCGAGAAACTGGTGAGGCATTAGTCGAAGGCGACATCCAAATGATCGCGTTCACTGGCTCAAAAGCAACAGGCCAAGACATCATGCGACGCGCAGCGAGCAAGGTAAAACGCTTGGTCATGGAGCTAGGTGGCAAAGACCCAATGATAGTGATGCGTGATGCCAACCTAGAACAAGCAGCTCGCTTTGCCGTCGCAGGCAGCTTTGAGAACTCAGGACAAATGTGTACTTCGATTGAACGTATCTATGTTGATGATCGTATCGCTGAAAAATTTGAACAACGTGTCACCGAGATCGCCAACATGTACCAGATTGGCCCGTGGGATATGCCTAACGTAAACATAGGACCGATCATCAATGCCACGCAGCATGGAAAAATCGTTGAACAATTAAAAGACGCACAACAAAAAGGGGCAACTTTCCTTCTAGGCGGGATTGAACAACCAGATCGTTATATCCGTCCTACTGTTATCACTGGAATGACTCCTGAAATGAAGTTAGAAACAGAAGAGACTTTTGGACCAGTGGTCGCTATCACTCGCTACTCCAACATTGATGATGCAATCGAACGTGCTAATGCCAGCGAGTATGGATTGGGAGCTGTGGTATTCGGCAACCAAGGTGCCAACGAGGTTGCTGATGAACTTGACGCTGGCATGGTTGGCATCAATCAAGGTCAGGGCGGTAGTGGTGACGCTCCCTGGGTTGGTGCGAAACAGAGTGGCCTTGGCTACCACGGTTCAGTAGATGGTCATCGTCAATTTGCTCAAGTGAAAGTAGTTTCAAAATAAGGATTCATAATGAATAACGAACAGAAATTCTACGTTGTTAGACGAGAAGCAGGCACTCAGTGCAGTGACCTACCAGTCTGGGCACCAAAATCGGCTAATCCATTTTCACTTAATAACAGCGTCAGCGCAGTATCACGCATTGAAGTAAACAATGTACCTGGAGCTTTCCAGCTAAGAGATGTACTTCTTCCTGAAGAGGTTAAGCGGATACTTGATGAAGCGAACCAACTTGGTTTCACAGAAGATGCCGCAGTTTCATTGCCAAGAGAAATACGCCATAACCGAAACCTCAACCTGATCGCCGATCCTAAAACACTCGAAATCATCTGGAACCGATGCAAAGATCATTTCGTTGATAAGTACGACCATTTTGCTGGTGTGAAACCACTTGGAATCAACGGTCGTTTTCGATTTTATCGCTACGATGAAGGGGATTTCTTTAAAATGCACACCGATGGCTCTTGGCCCGGTAGTCAAGTTGTCGATGGAGAACTGATCGATGACTCTTTTGGCGACCGTTGGAGCATGTATACTTTCTTGCTTCTATTGAGTGATGATTTCGTCGGTGGTGAAACCCAATTCATGGTTAACCGTGACGACCCGAGTAAGCCTGCTCGTCGTCAAAGGCATGAGAATGCGGATATAGAATCGGTTAAAACACCTAGTGGTAGTGTCCTATGTTTTCCTCACGGTACTCACCCTGCCCATTGTATACACGGCTCAGCACCAATACTTTCTGGGACTAAATACATTATTCGTACTGACGTATTGTTTGAGCTTTAACTTGTCGTTTTTATAAAGCGCAGTCTTAGTCGCTTCAACCCTAAAAAATGTCCCGCACTAAGCGGGACATTTCGTTATGTAAGATAGCTCTTAACTCTTAACTCTTAACTTTAAGCCATTAGCCATGATCTCGGAAAAATTAACTCTTAAACGTATTCGAGAGTTCTTTTAGTGATGTTGCCAATTCTGCTTGTTCTTTCGCTGTCGCCGCAATTTGAGTCGCGCCCGTCGTAGATTCTGTCGACTTCTGCTCTACCGCCACTACGTTCTGAGCAATGTCTTGTGTCACTACCGCTTGCTCTTCTGTTGCCGTTGCAATCTGCTCTGTCATACTGAATATCTCGCTCACAGCACCAGAAATATCTTGTAGCGTTTGTTCTACGTCTCGCGAATCTTCAACCGCTCTTGATGACATTTTTTTACTGTTATCAATCACATTGAACGCTGTTTGTACATCAGACTGTAGCGAACTAATGAAGCCTTCAATTTCCAACGTCGACTCTTGAGTGCGTTGAGCCAATGTACGGACTTCATCAGCTACAACAGCGAAACCACGACCTTGTTCACCAGCACGAGCCGCTTCGATCGCAGCGTTTAGCGCCAACAAGTTTGTTTGATCAGCAACCGACTTAATCACATCGATCACGCTATTAATATTATTACTGCTTTCGTGTAGATGAGTAATTTTCTCAGCTAAGCCGTTAATCTCAGACGCTAAGATTTCAATCGATTCATAAGAGTGTTGGACCGTGCTCAAGCCCTCTTGTGACTGTTGATCCACCATTTTCGCCGAAGTCGCCGTTTGCTGCGTTTTAGCCGCGACTTCATTCACGGTTGCCGAAAGCTCCTCAGTTGCCGTTGCAATCAGCCCAATTTGGTTTTGTTGCTCAACCAAGGTATTGGAGTTGTATTGGCAAGTTTGCGCCGTCTCTTCTGCTGCCGAAGCGAGTGTTAAGCTCGATTGAGACAAGTTGTCGATCACCTGCGAGAACTTCTCTAAAGTTTCGTTAAGCGATAAAGATATCTGGCCAAGCTCGCTGCTACCTACGTAAGTCGCACGAACTGTCAAATCATTATCATCACGAACTTTTGAAAGCACTAAAGTAAGGTCTTTCACTCGTGTGGTTAGATCGGTTATAGCCTTGAAGCTAACAAAAGTTGCAAACAAAGTAATCACAACAAACATCGCGATACTCGCCATCATGGCAGTCTGCGCTTCTGTCGTTTTTTGTTCCGTGAGTGCGATCAGTGAATCAGCTAACTGGTTCTCTGTTTTCTTCAACTGAACAATACGCGCCGTTGATTGTGCAAACCAGTAAACAGGGTCAACATCAAAACCACTCATTTTCGATTGTGCAAGCTGTCGAAGTTTTTCAACTTCTGCGACAGATCGATCATTCAATTGTTGCTCAAAAAAACTCACATTGCTTGGGGTGCTCAGCACTTTAAAGTTAGAGAAATAGGTATTTTGCTCAGTCATTAAAGAGATAAACCTCACAAGCATACCCGGGCCAAACTCATTTTTAGAGAAGGTATTATTGAGTACAGCACGTTCAATACCAGCACGCTCTTTGCCTTGCAAGAAGTTGTAGTAAGCGATGGTTTCTGTAGTAATGGTGGCATCCGAACTCAACTCTGCAATCAATGCCGATACGCTCAATAACTTTGCGTTAAGTTGAGTGTAGTAACCTAGAGCCTCAGAAAGTGGGATAGATTGAGAGTCGACTCGATTACGAATAGAAGTGATCTGATTGAGGCTTCGGCTGATTTCTGTATTCAACTTTGTGATTTGCGGTAAATCGATATCAGCCGACTGCCAATATTCGCTTCTCTGGTCACGTCGAGTATCCGCACTTGCTCTTTGTGAACGTAGTTCACTGACAAACTGAGTACCCTGTGAGCCGATAAAACCGGCAGTCATTCCACGCTCTTTCTGTAACTCGTGCACTAATTCACTGTATACAACCGACAAACGCGTCAGTTGGTTTAATGATGACATTTCACTGGTGGTCTCTACGCCTTTTGATATCGCAGAAACACTAAGCCATAGAAAGCCTAAGATCGGCAAAATAAGCAAAGCGATGATTTTTTGCTTAAAAGACATATCGGTTAATTTCATTTTTATTCCCTAGCAGCTAACAAATCTCTTTCTGGTTGTAATTAGACACACTTATATATCAGTGTGCCCTTGTTGAGATCATATAATTATTCAGTTTTAGTAATTACCATTCCCTATCGGCGGCAATCGATAAACCTAACACTTAACCTTGTAGAACTCATTGACTTGTTTATAAAACTGTTAGCTATGCAACTTAAGCGGAAAACAAATACGATCTTCAACATTTTTCCGGCGCAAGTGACTGAAAATTGACAGGTTTCACATAACCACAAAGTGGTAGACCACACTAACTGTACAAGCCTTATCAAGCTATGTCCTCACGACCGTCTATATATTCAACATCAACTATGTATAATGCCGAGCTCGTAAAATTAACGTAGATGCATAATTAGAGGTTTTTTATGGATTGTCCTGCTTGCGAACAAAACATTGGATGGGAATGGGTAGAAGAGGCAGCAATTGAACCCAACGAAGAATTCAACTGCCCAGAATGCGATGAAATTTTAATGTATACCATTGATGAAGGCACCTATTACGGTGCGCAACATAAAACCGTAGAAGTTGTTGACGCATAAATTGCAGCCTGCAGTTACACACTAGCCATTTTGTTTCAATCATTTAGCAAATAACTAGACTAAGCAGCCTGTTTTCTTACTGGTGTGGCTTTACTAGAACGAGCGTTCAGCATAAAATATTGAGTATGTGTTCAGTTTAATGAAGTAGATGTTATGGCTAAAACGGCAAAGTTCGATAGACAAGATGTAGTAGACAAAGCAACTAACCTGTATTGGGAAAAAGGCTTTCACGCAACATCTATGCGTAACCTACAGGACGTGATTGATATGCGCCCGGGAAGCATCTACGCGACTTTTGGCAGCAAAGAAGGACTGTTTAAGGAAACTCTTGCTCGCTATACCGAACTTGGCATCCTCAATCTGAACCGCTTTCGCAATGAAACTGACTCGCCCATTCAAGCACTCGAAAACTTTGTAAGACGCGTTGTTGTCGAGTCTAAACAGAGTTCACCTAACGGCATGTGTATGCTGGCAAAAACGGTTGCTGAACTCACTGATGAACATTCAGAATTATTGGAAGAAGCAAAGAAATCACTAAAGATCATGGAAGGTGAATTTGCTAAAGTGATTGCGGAAGCACAAGAGCTAGGTGAGATAAGCAAAGAGCGAGAACCCGCTCAACTTGCTCGTCATGTTCAGGTTCAAATTGCAGGCTTGCGTACCTACGCGAAAACCTGTGACGACATCGATTTGCTTAACTCAATGGTTGAAGACGTATTTAAGTATCATCCTTTCTAAAAGCTGAGCTTATTTAGAAGCCATACAAAAAGACTCCACTGTTAGCCTAAAGCGCTAGAGTGGAGTCTTTTTAGTTTTGATCTAGTTAAGTTAACTTTACAGTTTGAGGGTTACACCTTTCTCATGATCAACGCTTGCGCATTAAGCATCGCCTCTTTGGTGCTGACGTCTAAGGTTTTGACGTTCGCAAAGCGCTCGACTTCTTTAATCGCCACATCGTGCGCGAAGATCACCAACCTCGCTCGTTCGATGTCTTTTGGTGTGATGCGATTACCAATCCCGTTAGCACCTTGTGTTTCGACTTTAATCCGAACCCCAAGATGATGCGCCGCTTTTTCCAGAGACTTAGCCGCTAAGAAAGTGTGAGCAACACCAGACGGACAAGAAGTGATCGCGAGTACATCCGCTTGCCCTTCTTCCGTCACCGAACCACCAGCAAACTGGTTGGCACTCGCCTCACCTTCGACCACCTTCTTTTTCAGCAATATTACGATTAAAGCGGTGGTAAGCGCACCCGCGAGCGTGCCAATGATGTAGCCAATCTTGCCATCAACTACTGGCAACACTATCCAGCCACCCCATGGTGCATGGTTGACCACATGGAACATGAAGCCAACCACATTACCGACAATGCCACCAGCCACGACTGCAGGTAGAACACGTGCAGGGTCCGCAGCAGCAAATGGAATCGCACCTTCACTGATGCCGATCATTCCCATGATGCCAGCGGCTTTTCCGGCTTCTCGTTCGTCTCGTTTGAATTTCTTCGGTGATATGAAAGTTGCCAATGCCATACCCAATGGCGGTGTACAAATCGCAATGCCGACGCCTCCCATCAACCAAGGCTGGGTATTCACCTGCGTTTGAGCAAACAACGTAGCAACCTTGTTGATTGGGCCGCCCATATCAAAGGCCGTCATCGCGCCTAAAATACTGCCGAGCACCATCTTTCCTGAACCCGCCATGCCCGTGAGCATTTGGTTCATTTCAAGCATTACTTGAGCTATCGGAGAGCCAATCACCCACATCACCGCACCACAAGTGACGAAGGTGCCAACGAGTGGATAGATGAAGATAGAGCTTAACGAGATCATACTGTCTGGCAGCTTGATCTTCTTTAGTAGGTTCACCACAAAACCCGCAAAGAAGCCGACCACTATCGCCCCAAGAAAGCCTGTGTTGTATTGATTCACCGCAACCCAAGAACCAATCATACCGGGCGCTAAACCCGGTTTGTCGGCCATTGAGTAGGCGATGTAGCCGCCTAATACGGCAGTAAAGAGGGTTAAGCCAGCGATGCCCATCTGCGCGATATCTGCCAGCACGCCACTCTCTGGTACTGCGCCGTGACCCGACATCATCACCGACAAAGACAACAACACACCGCCCGCGACCACGAATGGGATCATGTGCGAAGTTCCGTACAGCAGGTGTTCTTTTAGACGATTAAGAGATTGAGCCCAAGGGCTAAGTGGTTCGACGTAAACTTCATGATGGCTTGAGGCGTAACTATCGAACGATTCAGAATTAGCTTCGAGAAACAACTCTTGAGCTTCCTCGACCGACTCAACCGCCTTTAATTTTGTAACAAAGTTATCTTCAATCAGCTTGGTCGAGATCTGAGCCAGTACCTCGATATGATGGTCATCATTGTTGTCAGGCGAAGCGAGCATGAAGAACACATCAGACAGTTCACCACCATCAGCACCATAATCAATACCCGCTCGGCTAATCCCAACCGCAACGGCAGGCTTAGCAACCGCGGTACTTTTCGCGTGTGGAATGGCGATACCATCGTCAAAGCCCGTATTACCAATGGCCTCACGCTTCCAAATGTCATCAAGGAATTCACTTTTATTGGAAAGCTTACCAGCACGGTCGAGCAGTTCGACAAGCTCTTCAAATACCGCCTGTTTTGAGTCTGCTTTCAATTCCAAGCAGATAATCTCGGGCTCGATAATGTCAGTGATATCCATGTGCTGCCTCGTCCGAGTACCAATTTGAATGAATGAGATAAAGAGGTTAATAAGATGAAAAGATTAACGGTGTGGGGGCACTCAATATATAGGACGAAAGGTGCATTAACTGGATTATTGTAACCAAGAACTCAGAGTGTGACTTTCACCTTGGAATAAAAAACGCCAATCCATAAAATCCACAGAACCCATAACAATATCGCCCCTCCCCTATGCGAGCTTTCCATACTGGATTTCCCACGCAAGATAGCTTTTGCAAAATAGCTTCTGAAAGGTAGCTTATGTAACGTAACAGGGACGAGATTAAGCCGAGAATAATAATGAGAATTGTAGCGGTAACTGCGTGCCCTACAGGCATCGCACACACCTATATGGCAGCTGATGCTTTAAATAAAACAGCCCCTAAATTCAACGTTTCAATCAAAGTTGAAACACAAGGCGCTATGGGTATTGAAAACTTACTCTCTGCACAGGACATTAGCCTCGCAGACAAGGTGTTGATCGTCTCTGATATCGACATTGAACAGCCAAGCCGCTTCGACCCAGCTAAAACCTTATTCATTCCAATGGAAGAAGTGTTGTTGAGTGTCGATAAAGTCTTTATTAAGCATTGTCGAACCTAAACCTTTCATGAACGAATATCAGATCACCTTCTTCGTTGACGATCCTGCAGCTAACTCACACGTTGCGCAGCCACTTAGCCGCTTAGCAAAGAAATTCAAAAGTACCATCCGAATTATCAACATCACTCAAAATCGAACGGCTGATCTCTCCAAATCTGTTGCAATGTTGCAAGTGGGCCTACTTCGTGGCGATTTGTGCCAGATCACTGCCATTGGCATCGATGCCGAGCTAGCGTGTTTCGTTCTTAAAGATGTGATTGCTGAGCATTACGCCATGGTCGGCTCACAAGTGAACCATGAGTTCTCGAAAGACTTAATCCAGCGCATGCCGCAGATATGCCCGCCTTGTGACATCAAGTGGCACCATGCCAAAGCACAAACTCAACTGACCAAATTTGAATGCTTGAAAGGGCTTGCTCATCTGGTGTATCCACAAGATCCGGATGAACTGATTCTGGCGTTTATTAAACGAGAGGAACGCTCTTCGACGTGTGTGTCACCTGGGATCGCACTGCCGCATGTGATGTTTGAATCGACTCAAGATCTCTCGATTGCAGTCATTGTCAGTGATGATCCTATTGATTGGGCATCACGCATTGGTGAAGTGCATGTTGCCATCGCTTTGGTACTGCCTACCAAGCCACAGCGAGAGCACATTGTGGCGGCCACTAATCTAACCAGAAACCTGCTTCACGATCAGGTCAACGAGCGTTTACAAAAGACCCGTAGCAGTGTCGACCTACAGGCCCTATTGATGTACATCTCTTCACGCCTGATTTAGTTCATCTCCCCTTTTAAATTCATTTCCCTAATCAACTAAGTTACTCACTCTATTGGTTATAATCTCAATGGCTCACACAATAAAAAACGGCTGAGCAATCACGCTCAGCCGTTCTATTTCTAAATTGCCTATCTTGTAGGTTTAGTTACCTAAGCCGTTTTGTTCTCTTGTTTCGCATCTTCCACCGAGTCGTCCACGGCTTTCACCAACATTAGACCAACGATAAACACGATACCGCCACATAGCACGAACATCATTCTTCCCCAGAATGGGTTCGGTAGAGCAAACATCGCCATTACTGCCACACCAGATACTGCAATCAGTGAGCCCAGCATGTGACGTTGTTTGTTATCCAATTTCTTCTGTGCTGTTGATTCAGAAACCAACGGTGTCGCAAGATTGTTGAAGAAGGTGTCTACATCTTTCTGACGAGACGCTTCTAGTGGTTTGTAGAACAGAGTCGACAGAATGAAGAAACCACCTGTAAACGTTAAGTGAGCAATCAGACCTACCGCTACTTTCAAATCAGACCATTCACGGCCTGTTAGCGGCTCTAGGTTGAACCAGTTTTGTAGCATTTCAGCTGTAATCACGAAGCCTACGATGTAAGACACAATCGCGCCAACCACTAGCGTGCCCCAACCTGCCCAGTCCGGTGTCTTCTTAATGAAGAAGCCACAGAATGCTGGAATCGTCATTGGGAAACCGATTAATGCACCAACGTACATCATAGTGTCGAACAAGCTCAAACCTTTCAGCGAGTTGATAAACAGTGCGATAAGGATGATAGCGACACCGAAAACCGAAGACATCAACTTAGACACAACCATCAACTCTTTCTCTGTCGCGTTTGGACGAAGAATAGGTTGGTAGAAGTTGATAACAAAGATACCTGAGTTACGGTTTAAACCTGAGTCCATTGAAGACATAGTTGCTGCAAACATCGCTGCGATGAGAAGCCCCACCATACCTGCTGGCATGTATTGCTCTACGAAGTATAGGTAAGCGAAGTCGCCCGCTTTAGAACCAGCATCTGGGTAATGCGCCGCAAGATCAACGCCTTGCCCTGCCACGAACCAAGGTGGCATGAACCAAATGATTGGACCAATTGTCATCAGAATACACGCCAACAGAGCCGCTTTTTTCGCATTCTTTGAATCTTTTGCAGCTAAGTAACGATAAGAGTTCAACATGTTGTTGGTGATACTGAACTGTTTGAAGAAGATGAAGAATGCCCAGATTCCGAAGATGCTTACGTAGTTCAGATTGTTACCAGAAACAAATGACGCGCCTTCTGCAACAGGGAAATCGTTGATGATTTCAGTAACGCCACCACCCTGCACGATAGCCACGGCTGCACACGTTACCGTTACCGCCATGATGATAACCATCTGCATGAAGTCAGACGCGATAACCGCCCATGAACCGCCAGTAACCGACATCACCAGTACAACAAGACCGGTTAGAACGATGGTTGTCGTCATATCGAAGCCAAAGATGCCCGATGCAATGATCGCCAAGCCATTTAGCCAGATACCTGCAGATACAATACTGTTCGGCATGCCAGACCAAGTAAACACTTGCTCGTTGAAGCTACCAAATCGCATGCGTATCGCGTCAATTGGCGTTACTACACGCAGTTGACGAAATTTCGGAGCAAAGTACAGGTAGTTCATCAAGTAACCAAATGCGTTTGCTAGGAAGATTACCGCGACAGCCATACCATCGGCATACGCTTTACCTGCTGCACCGGTGAAAGTCCAAGCACTGAACTGAGTCATAAACGCAGTTGCGCCAACCATCCACCAAAGCATGTTACCGCCCCCGCGGAAATAGTCACTGGTTGTACTGGTGAACGTTCTAAACATCCAACCTATTGCGATAAGGAAAAGGAAATAAATTCCTACGATCAGAGTATTGAGTTCCATGAATTAAGTCTTCTTTATTATTAATATCTGAAGAGCATATTATCCATAGAAAATTTAATTTGTAGTATTATAAGTCAAGATTGTGATGGGACATATAAACCTGAATATTCGATTTCGAGGCATTAACTACGCGCTAGTAAACAAAGAATAATCCGACATGAAGTAAACATTTAAAATCAATCACTTAAAAGAACCTCAATCAGTAACTCGGACAACAATAACAAGATTTTGTCGTCTCGATAAGTGGTTTTTAATTTACTTAACATTCATTAAATGCATCGCGTTAATACATCAACTATCACACGTTTAATTCAATTAATAGAGAGCGGAAATAATAAGCAACTCGCAAAGCTAACCCTTAATGTTATTAATTAGGGGTATTTAGTGAAGTGGGATAAATAGAAAAACGAGCTTAGAGATGAAGCGTAGGAATAAACACTAGAGGAAAACACAAAGTAAGTGACCACCACAGCTCAGAGCCAGCAGTGATGCTCTAGTCATACAAATTTCGGTCGTATAAGCTCAGGTCAGAAAAGGGAACTTTAGAGTATATTAGATTGAACCACGATATTCGGTTGGGGTTTTTCCTGTTCGGTTTTTAAATACTCGGCAGAAGTAGTTCACATCTTTAAAGCCACAGCGGACTGACACTTCATTGAGTTTGAAGTTGTACTTCTTAAGCATGAACTTAGCGCGGTCGACACGAACACGGGTAATGTACTCCGCCAGGGTCATGTGGCCTTGTTGACGGAACATTCGCGACAAGTGGTTCGATGAAATGCTAAAGCGTGAGGCAATGCTGTCTCGGGTGATTTGGCGGTGGAAGTTCTCTTGAATGTAGATACAAATCCCCTGATACACATCCTGTACTCGGCTATGAGATTTTTCTACGGGCGCTTCCAGCATGGTTTTACTGTATTGCAGTAGAGCTTGCAGCAATAACTCATCCATCGGCTGCTTGTTACTTTCCCTCGCGAGTGAACTGAGCGCTTCAAGAATGTTATCAATCGCAAACCCAGAGCGAGTCTGAATACTGTGCTTTTGAATATCGTAAAAGCTCTCTTCCCCTTTGCGCTTACTCACCAAACTTAAACCAAGCTGACGACGCCCAAACAACATGCTCAACACCGAACAGTCAGTATCCCAGTTCGGCTTATTCCAACAGTTGGGTGGGATGAAAATCGCGTCTCCGGCTTTGGCAATAACGTTGGTTATTTTGCGATCATGACTCTCCATTTCATTAATATACTCTCCGTCTAGCACCAACTCTAAGCGCGGAAAATTCACCTGATAACTGCACGCTGGAGGCGTATGAAAATCTCCAGCAAACCAGATGTTGTGAAACGGTTCTCGCTCATTTAATACAGAGGAGATTAAGTCATGAAATATCATTTTTAAAACTCTTATGGGCAACAATAAGGCTACGGGAATAGATATACTCCTTAGTGAAACATAGTGCTATTGAGCAAAATCACAATTTGAGATCTAGGTTACAAAAATCCAGTTTTAGAAATAAATTTCCAGTGCGGAAATTGATGAAGCACGTTGTTTCCTGGATAACGAAATACGCCCAAGCCCTTATAAATAAAAGCCTCAAAACATCTTAAACTCTGTCAACACAAGCCTAAAAACGACCACTCGACCGATCAAAATCACACTCCATTTATAACGCAACAATCATCCAGTAAATGCATTTTTTCTTCACTACAGAAGCTAAGCCATAGATTCCAAAATACCCCTAACAAAATAAAAATAGAGTAGGGGTTCATTATGATCACAACATTGATCAATCAAGATTTGATTAAGCTTTCGCTTAGCGCTGATTCAAAAGAAGACGTATTTAAAGAGCTGATAGACGTACTTTATGCGCAAGGTCGAATTTCAGACAAAGCACAGTTTCTTGCCGACATTAAGGCGCGTGAAGAACAAGGCAACACAGGGTTTGAAGAAGGCATCGCCCTGCCACATGCGAAAAGCGCTGCGGTGATCAAACCCGCGGTTGTTATCGGCGTCCATAAACAGGGCATCGAATACGGCGCCGATGACGGTCAGCCATCAAAACTGTTCTTCATGATTGCCTCTCCTGATGGCGGCGATAATCACCACATCGAAGTATTGGCAGAGCTTTCTTCAAAACTGATTGAAGAAGGCTTTATTGAAAGCTTTATGAATGCTCAATCTGAACAAGAAGCATTAGAACTACTGCTTAGCAAACCTGAGCCTTCAGAAACGGAAACCAACGTTGAGAAACAAGGCTTCATCATTGGTGTGACAGGCTGCCCAGCTGGCGTTGCGCACACTTATTTGGCAGCTGAAGCGCTAGAGAAAGGCGCGGCGGCTCTTGGCTACGACATCAAGGTCGAAACTAACGGTTCTATTGGTGTTAAAAACAGCCCGACTCAAGAAGAGATCGAACGCGCCGACGCGATTGTCGTGGCTTGTGATAAACAGGTCGACATGGCTCGCTTTGCCGGAAAACGCGTCATCAGCACCAACGTAAAAGCACCAATCAAAGACGCACAAGGCTTGATTAAGCAAGCGCTCAACGCACCTAGTTACCAAGCTGAACAAACGCCGACCAACCAATCTGTTGTAGAAAAAGCCTCACAAGCGCGTTCAGACCTTTATCGTTACCTGATGAATGGCGTATCACACATGATCCCATTCGTAGTCACTGGCGGCCTATTGATTGCCCTTGCACTGGCGATTGGCGGCGAGCCAAGTGAATCAGGCATGGCGATTCCTGCTGGCAGCATGTGGAACCAAATTCTAGAAGTCGGTGTGGTTGCGTTCACCCTGATGATCCCAATCTTGGCTGGCTACATTGCTTACGCGATTGCTGACCGCCCTGCCCTAACCCCTGGCATTATCGGTGGTTGGATTGCTAACAACGGCTCTTTCTACGGCGCTGACGCAGGTACAGGCTTTATTGGCGCAATCATCGCTGGCCTATTAGTCGGCTACTTCGTTAAATGGATTACCTCGTTTAACTACCACAAGTTCGTTCAACCGCTTGTGCCTATCATGATCGCTCCGATCACAGGTTCTCTATTCATCGCGGGTCTATTCATCTTTGTTATCGGTGCACCTATCGCAGGGCTAATGGATGCTCTAACTGCACTACTAACGAGCATGAGTACAGGCAACGTGGTTCTGCTAGGCATCGTCCTTGGTGGCATGGCCGGTTTCGATATGGGCGGCCCGTTCAACAAGGTAGCGTTCCTATTCTCAGTCGGCATGATTGCCAGCGGTCAAACTCAGTTCATGGGTGCAATGGCATGTGCAATTCCTGTCGCTCCACTGGGTATGGCTATCGCAACCAGACTTGGCCGTAAGTTCGACCTGTTCGAATCTTCTGAAATTGAAGCGGGTAAAGCAGCAGGCGCGATGGGCTTAGTAGGTATCTCTGAAGGTGCAATTCCTTTCGCGGCTCAAGACCCGATGTCGGTTATCCCTGCCAACGTACTTGGCTCAATGACTGCTGCGGTAATGGCGTTCTCATTTGGTATCACCAACAGCGTTGCCCACGGTGGTCCAGTTGTCGCTCTATTAGGCGCTATGAACTACCCAATGCTGGCACTTCTGTGTATGGCTTCAGGTGCGGGCGTGACTGCGGTTACTTGCATCGCACTTAAAAATCTACGCAAAGCCAAGCTAACGACAGCAGCGGCTTAAGCCATTTCAACTCCAATGGCTTGAACCCTTCTACTCTCCTTTTTTTAGTCGCTAATACTTTAGTTGCAAATAGGTCGAATAGAGCTCAAGCCATGTTTCCCTTCATGGTGATTTCGATGTCTGATTTTTCTTTAGCGAACGATTCGTTCGTACAACGCTTTTTCTACCCTATGACCAACGTGATTCAAAACTACGCATGGGGTAGCCCTTCTTCGTTTAGCCAACTGTTTGGTATTGATAACCAGTCTGGTGAGCCGCAAGCGGAGATCTGGATGGGTGCTCACCCGAATGGTTGCTCAATGGTCACTGATAACGGGCAGCAGACCACATTATCGAGCTTGATTTCTAAGAACCTCAACCTGTTCTTAAGCGAGAAAGTAGCAAGTCGTTTTGGTGAGCTGCCATATCTATTCAAGGTGTTAGCAGCAGAGAAAGCGCTGTCTGTTCAAGTTCACCCGAACAAGCAACAAGCGGAATCTGGATATGCTCTTGAAGAGCAGCAAGGCATTCCGATGACAGCGGGTAACCGTAACTACAAGGATCCCAACCACAAACCAGAGCTGGTGTATGCCCTAACCGACTACACGGCGATGAATGGCTTTAGGTCGATCAACGAGATTCTTGAGCACTTCCATTACCTTGATATTCCCGAACTGCATTCGATGGTCAATGACCTCGCGGGCGACCAAACGCCTAATGGATTAGCGAGCTTCTTCGCGAGCTTATTGTCTTTGCAAGGTGAACAAAAAGGCATGGCGCTGACCATGTTGCTGGTGAAGGCGAAGCTTTCAGATACACCTGTGTTTCAGTTGATTTCAGAACTGGAAGATCAATACCCAGGTGATGTCGGCCTATTCGCACCACTGCTATTGAACGTGATCACCCTAAAGCCGGGGCAAGCCATGTATCTGGATGCCGAAACGCCCCACGCTTACATCAAAGGGACAGGCTTAGAGATCATGGCGAACTCAGACAATGTGTTGCGCGCTGGGTTGACGCCTAAATACATGGACGTGAATGAGCTGGTTTCTTGTACTCGATTTAATGAAAAGCCTGCGGATAGATTACTGCTCAGCCCTATTGAACAAGGTGATGTGATGGAATACGAAATTCCAGTGGAGGATTTTAAGTTCTCTATCGTGCAAAACTCACATCAACGACAGATCACCACCGAAGGTGCCGAGATCCTATTGCCGCTTGACGAATCTATGGTGCTCACTCACCAATGTGGCGAAACCTGCGTGATAGAGAAAGGCCAGTCCGTGTTCATTCCTGCTTATGCAGAGAGCTATAAACTGGATTGCGCTGGACGCGTAGCGCGCGCTTACAGCTAGCTCCCTTAGAACTCAGTACAAAGTCTTACTGCCCTGCTCATGCGGGGCATTTTTGTTTCTGAGGAGGTCGCTCGGCGTATCAAAAACATAATCAAATATGACCTATCTCGCACTGCATTAATGATGCAAATCACACTTAATTTTGCTGGATACAAATGTACAGTGAAGGGCTTTTATTTGCTATTTCGCGAATGCCGTTAATCCATTAATTTTAATTCAAGAACTTCAAAAGTGAATGAGTTAATAAATGATCACACAGCTAACTAACGTCAACTTAATTAATAACAACCTTCAAGCGAATAATAAAAAAGAACTGTTTGAAGAATTGGCAGGTATGTTATTTGAGAACAACCGAATCAGTAATAAAGAAGCCTTCTTGGCAGACATCGAAATTCGTGAATCTCAAAGCATTACCTCAATGGACGGTATCGCTTATCCGCACTCAAAAAGCAAGGCTGTCACTGAGCCAGCAATCGCTGTCGGTGTTAAGCGTGAAGGCATTGAGTATGGCGATGAAGACGGCATCAATCCAACCGTGTTTTTTATGATCGCATCACCAGACAACGGTGCTGACCATCATATTTATGTACTACAAGAACTGTTTGGAAAATTCAGCGATGAATTTATCCAGAATATCCATAACGCAAAAGATGAACATCAAATCCTTAATATTTTAATTAATTCATAAGGCGTAGAAAATTATGAGCACCCTAGCAAATCAAGCTACGAATACCAGTAGCAATTCTAATAATAGAAATAGTAGTAGCGACTATAAAAAAATCCTCAGTACCATGAAAGGCCATCTGCTTTTCGGAACCTCACACATGCTGCCTTTCATCGTAGCCGGTGGTGTTCTGTTGGCCTTAGCGGTCATGGCATCAGGCAAAGGTGCGGTTCCAGCCGACGGTTTGCTGGCAGACATCTCTAATATCGGTATCAAGGGCCTTGTTCTTTTCCCAATCATTCTTGGCGGCTTTATTGGTTACTCAATTGCAGATAAACCAGCACTTGCTCCTGCGATGATCTCTTCTGGCATCATGGCTGACATGGGCGGTGGCTTCCTTGGTTGTATCGTGGCAGGCTTTATCGCCGGTGGCGTGGTGTTCCAACTTAAGAAGATCCCGCTTTCTGCAAACATGACTGCGCTGGGTGCTTACTTCATCTACCCGCTTCTAGGCACGTTAATCTCTGCTGGTATCGTACTGTGGGGCATCGGTGAGCCAATCAAACTGTTCATGTCTTCAATGAACGAATTCCTAGCTTCAATGGCTGGCGCATCTAAGATGGTTCTAGGCACAATCCTTGGCGGTATGACGGCGTTTGATATGGGCGGCCCTATCAACAAAGTAGCGACCCTATTTGCTCAAACTCAAGTAGACACGCAACCTTGGCTAATGGGCGGCGTAGGCATCGCAATTTGTACACCACCTCTAGGCATGGCACTGGCGACTTTCCTATTCAAAAACAAGTTCTCTAAACAAGAGCAAGAAGCAGGAAAAGCAGCAGCAATTATGGGTTCTATCGGTATCTCGGAAGGTGCTATCCCATTCGCAGCAAACGACCCAATGCGCGTACTTCCTTCAATCGTTGCCGGTGGTATCGTGGGCTGTGTATTCGGCTTCATGACAGACGTTCTATTGCACGCACCATGGGGCGGTCTAATCACTGCGCCAGTATCAAGCAACATTCCAATGTACGTCGTCGGTATTGCACTTGGCTCGCTAACCACAGCCGTTATCGTTGGCTTCTGGAAACCAGTCGCGGTTGAAACAGAAGAAGACATGCTTGAAGCACCAGTACAAGCTCAAGCAGCTCCTGTAGCAGGCGAAGGCGAGTACGACATCGTAGCCGTAACATGTTGCCCTTCTGGTGTTGCACACACCTTCATGGCAGCGAAAGCTCTAGAGAAAGCAGGCTTAGCAGCAGGCCTTAACATTAAGGTAGAAACTCAAGGGCAAAACGGTATTCAGAACCGCATCACTGACCTAGATGTGGCGAACGCAAGACTGGTTATCTTGGCTCACGATATTCAAGTGAAAGACGCTCACCGCTTTGCGAATGCGAACGTGATTGAGTGTTCAACGAAGGAAGCAATGAAGAAAGCTGCGACTATGGTGGCTATCTAAAACCTGAAACAAGTTAGAAGATAAAATTACTACCCCCTAGTAGCTAAAATCCCCATTCGTTTTGTCAGCGAATGGGGATTTTTTTATTGGTAGACCGACAAATCCTTCTCGATAATCAGTCATCTGAGTGTCTGTCATATAATATGAAAAGAAACTCGTTATGTTGCTGAACATGGTTCTGTTTCAGAAGTGATACTTTCTTTTAACTGTTTAGACGGCACCGGATAGCCAAGATAATAACCTTGGGCTTGTTCGCAATTTAACGTTTTTAAAATTGACAACTGTTGGGCATTTTCAACCCCTTCAGCCACCACATGAATGCCAAATCCTCGAGCTATATCAATGATCCCAGACGTTATGGCTCTAGAACGATAATCATCTTCTAACCCATTGATATAACTGCGATCAACTTTAATCTCATCAACATCCAACTTACTGAATATACCAAAAGAAGTGTAACCAACACCAAAGTCATCTATCGAAAAAGATACCCCATGCTTTTTTAATTTTTGAACAGCGATTGCACACTGATCTATATCTTTTAAAATAGCGGTTTCAGTGATTTCAAGACAAAGTAAGCGAGCAAATTCGGGGTCCTTTCGTAGATAATTATCCAGATGGTCCATGTCATCCACGCTATTTAGCTCTACCGCTGAAATATTGACCGAGACACTATTAAGGACACTCCCAAGCAAACCACAAGCTCTTAGTTGTACCGCAGTTTTCTCTAGAACTAACGTGGTCAAATCTCGACAAAAATGATTCTCTTCTGCTAGCGCGA
Organism: Vibrio sp. OPT24; assembly: GCF_015163545.1. Classification (NCBI taxonomy): domain Bacteria; kingdom Pseudomonadati; phylum Pseudomonadota; class Gammaproteobacteria; order Vibrionales; family Vibrionaceae; genus Vibrio; species Vibrio sp. OPT24. The sequence continues at coordinate 1,366,834 of NZ_JADDYI010000053.1, read as the reverse complement.
CAAAGATATCAGGTGAAACAACACCATAGCGTTCATGCGTCCAACGGGATAACACTTCCACACCTGAGACGAGTCTATTTTCAATGTTGTATTTCGGCTGAAAAACAATATCAATCGCTTTGTCATCAATCGCTTTACGTAACTCTTGCACCATTTCTTGACGCTGGCGTTCAAGCTCTGTGAGTTTGGGGTCATGAAATTCAATCGAATTTTTGCTTTTTTTTGCTTCCGTTAAAGCATGAGTCGCTGACGCCATAAGTTGTTTGGCATTATGACCATCCGAAGGAAATAGGGCGGCACCGATACAGCAAGTTGCGTTGGTATTATAACGATAAGCACATTGGTTAAATCTACGATGTACGAGAGCAATGTAGGATTCAATATCTTCTTTATCATTGAGTTTGACTAAACACGCAAAACCATCGGAGTGTACCCGAGACGAAAGCGGTAGATGCTCAATAGGAAGTTCAATAGATCGTGCGATATCTTTTAAAAATGAATTAGTGTTTTCAAACCCAATCTGGTCAGCGACAGATTTGAAGTTATCAATGTCGAGTAAGAAGAGGACATAATGATCAGTGACCTGGGATTTTTTCAGTCTTTTGTTTAAATATCGATAAAAAACTGATGGGCTATGAAGTCCAGTTACACTATCAAGGTCGTTGGCGCTCTCTAAATCACGATTATTTTTCCGAACCATTATCCACAATAAAGTAGACGTCAGAACGATAAAGATCAGACCTTTGATTGTCTGTGCTAAAGCATGTTCTTGTAAGTCATTTGATAGTGATTCAACCGCAAGATCAGAGAAAAAAACCCATAATGATGACAGTATTAAGTAACTGAGTACTATATTTACCGGATATCGTTTTATCTTATTCATCGTTAGCTGCTGTCTCTCAATCTAATGTGTCATGACTCATATGTTATAAATTGTCCATAACGTAGCACTAACATAAGTCACAATCTACCGTTCGAGCTTTTATTTTTTAACCTTAGTTTGGCAATTTTCATCACAGCTCTAAGCAACAAAAAATTTTAAGGTTAAAACATTACAAAAACAATTTGTGAGAATGCTAGGTATCCACTGAACTAACTCTTAGTCAAACTAGGAGTTGCTTACCGCTTTTGTTGGTATCGAGTAATTGTTATGTGACTCTTCAATCACAATGGTATTTCGTCCTTTGAGCTTTGCTTGATAAAGAGCTCTGTCCGCGCGCGCGACACAGTCTTTCCAATTTTCATTTTCTGATAGCAAGCTAATACCAAAACTTGACGTAATTTTCAGGGATGGTTGTTGCTCAAGTCTGATCTTCTGAATCGCCGAGCGTAGCTTTTCTGAAAGCGCAGCGGCTCGTTCCAGGTTCGAATTGGGTAACCAGATAAGAATTTCATCTCCTCCAAGCCGGAAGACCGTATTAGGTAAATCGATTAACCTCAATACCGTTGTCGCTAAAGCTTTAATCGCATCGTCACCTACAAGATGCCCAAACTGATCGTTCACTTGTTTAAAGTTATCGATATCCAGTAATACAATGCAAACCGGCTTATAATTCACCTGTACTTGATGTTTTTTTACTGCCTGATCCAGAGCTCGACGGTTCTTTAGTGCCGTAAGAGGATCCTGTTGTGAAAGGCATTGAAGTGAATGTACGAGCCTCGCGTTTATCAACCAAAGCATTGAGAAGGACATAGATACAATAAGAATAATACTTAAAATATACGTATATTCATTTAAGTAGTTCGCGCTGATAAGGCTATTCATCTCGTTCAATGAAAAATGCGTTTTTATAGCTCGAAAAGTCATAAAAAAGCTATAAATAATAAAAGGCAAAGCCATCATATTTACAGCCAACGAAAGATCATTCCTTTTCCCGTTCAGTATCACTATAGCCGAACTTGCGGTTACGAATGCTAAGTAGAGACTCATAACAATAATGCGGTTTTGAATAGACTGTTCGTAATAAGTAAATTGAACAAAACTTACTAAAACCAAAAACAGTGCAATGCGACTATATTGAACAATCTGACGTGAATGACGACGAAAAACAGTCAAACTATGTAGTACCAAATGAAAACCATAAGCAATGGTTAAATTTCCAACAATAATACTCATAAAGTCCGAGATAGAGCCTCTCAAGCTTAATAGTATGGTACCACTGCCAATCACGAACATAGATGATGAAAAAAGGGAAAGCCCCAGGACTTGTTTCTGAGCTGACTGGAATAATAACAAGCCAATACTAAAGATAAGTGAGAATATAATGAAAATTATACTTAGAGTTCTTATATCTAACGGGAGATTATCCATATTTTTCCTTAAATAGGATAGAAAATCATATCATATTGCTTTTATTAAACATGACATGTTGCTTTCTACCTTCCTTCTCTCATTTCAATTTTTCATCAAGCAAATTAAAATGCACTAAACTGCATAGCACCGCAACAATACAGGCGGCCGAGTATAGCAATTTTTAATACAAATCACATCTCTGAACCATTTCTCCTACCTTGAGAGATTTTGTTCTATGGAACGAACTGATATAAGGGTTAGTAAAAAATCAAATAGCTCCATAAGCGATAATCCAGTTCTTTAAGTTACTGCCTTTCTTAGTTAATCCATTATAAATAAAGTGGGTAACAGTTGAAATATGTCACTACCTGAAATAGGGTTAAACAGGTATTTTCATAATAAGAACATCAGAAGGACATTGATCAGATATTGATGATCAACGTCCCTTTTCTTCTATTTCTTATTTCTATTTTTATTTTTATACTCAATGCCTTCGCTTCGTCATATCAGAGCTCGCATCAGGATTATCTATTCTTTGATATAAAGATCCTTAGAATAGATGCGCCCTTCAACGTTGTTCTTAGCAAAACCACCGACACTTGGTCGCACTAGGCGGGCCTGCATGTAGTAATAGATTGGCGCGATAGGCATATCTTCAGCCAGTAACTGCTCGGCTTGATCATAGAAACTTTGGCGATCTTGCTCATTGGTTGCGGCTAATGCGCTGTCCATCGCTGAGTCGTACTTGTCGTTGTTGTAACGAGCAAAATTACCCGATGACTCAGAGCGCAATAGGCTCAAGAAGGTCGACGCTTCATTGTAGTCACCACACCAAGACGCTCGCATTACATCAAAATCACCTTGGCGACGTGATACTAGGTAAGACTTCCACTCTTGGTTTTCCAGCTCAACTTGCGCGCCTAGGTTACCTTTCAACATTGAAGCGATGGCCACTGCAATCGACTTGTTCGACTCACTGGTGTTGTAGAGCAATTTGAAATCCAATGGATTAGCTGCATCGTACCCCGCTTCTTTCAGTAGCTCTTTTGCTTTTTGGTCACGTTCCTTTTGAGTCCATGTGCTGTATTCAGGCTGAGTCGCATCAAAACCTGCCGTGTACTCATGGGCAAAAGTATAAGCAGGTAGGTTACCCACCTGAGTGACACCATTGGTGATCACATCACGCATCATTGAATACGATACCGCTTTACGCACTCGTGAATCGTCAAACGGTGGACGCGTGGTATTGAACGCGTAGTAGTAGGTACACAACAAAGGTACCGCGGTAAACGCATCTTGGTATTTGGTTTTAAGCTGCTGCGCCATGTGTGTTGGTACGTCAGACGTGATATCGACCTCGCCCACCGCATAACGGTTAATCGAAGCGTTTTGGTTTTCGAACGGAATGTAAGTCACTTGGGTTAGATTGGTATCTGAGCTATCCCAGTAGTTAGAATTCTTCTTCAGTTCAATCCGTTCGTTAACCACCCACTCATCTAAAACAAAAGCGCCATTCCCTACAAACTGCTTAGGGTCGCTCCACGGCTTATCGCTGTTTTCTAGCGTTGCCTTATGAACGGGCATCATAGATGTGTGACCCGTCATCGCAACAAAGTATGGCACTTTGCTATCAAGATCGAACTTCACCGTGTGTTTATCGACAGCAGAGATACCGAGCTCTTCGACGGGCTTTTTACCTTCTGCTACGTCAGCAATATTGTTGATTTTGGTAAGCTTGAGATACCAAACATTCGGCGAAGCAAGTTTCGGGTCTACCGCACGTCTTATCGCATACACGAAATCATCGGCTGTCACCGGATCGCCATTCGACCATTTAGCATCTTTACGTAGGTGGAATACAAACGTCTGGTTGTCTTCGGTTTCCCAAGATTCCGCAACACCAGGAGTAATGTTGCCATCGCGATCTTGAATCACTAAACCTTCAAATAGGTCTCGTAAAATGTGCATTTCAGGCAGGCCTTCAGCTTTCGCAGGATCGAGTGTCGCCGCTTCTGCATCATTGGCACGAACTAAGTGTTGCTCTTTTGCCAATGAAACACCAGCAGGTAAGGTTTCAGCAACGGCTGTCACTGCGATAAAAGGGGTCAATAGAGATGAAATGAGTAAAGCCGTTGAATGTTTTTTAAAATCCATGTTTGTTTGCTCTCCTAGCCTATCTTTGAAGCAAGTAATAAAATTAACAATGTGACGGTTGACGAGTTTTGACGCTATGGTTTATTAAATAGAGGTCATCTAAATAGTAGTTATAGCAATCAAAGTAAGTAAGTGTTCAAAAATAGCGCAGGAAAAAAGCTTGAGAACAAGGCGGCTTTTTTCGATAAGTAGTTATTCTACAATCAAAAAATCTAACGACGTTATCGAGATTTTTAACAAGCTAGGGTGAACAGTTATTTACTACGATTGGTTTTACTATTTGATAGTACTTGATCAATCAGGAGATTAAGGTGAGTTTAATTCCAAGAACGGAAAGAGCTGCGTTTTCGATAAAGCCGCTGTCATATGGAAAATCGGTGTTAGGTGCGCCTTTGCTCTACTTCCCCGCACAAATAGAAAGCGAATCTCGCGGGCTGATTTTAGCAGGCACACACGGCGATGAAACCGCTTCTATCGCGGGTTTGTCTTGCGCCCTAAGAAGCTTGCCTGCCGCCAACTTACGACACGATGTGATTCTGTCGATGAACCCAGATGGCAATCAGCTAGGTACCCGCGCTAATGCTAACCAAGTCGATTTGAACCGCGCCTTTCCGGCTCAAAACTGGACTGAAAACGGCACCGTCTATCGCTGGAGTTCCCACACACCTGTCAGAGATGTCAAAGTGAAAACCGGCCAAGCCAACCAGCTCGAACCAGAAGTGCAGTCACTCATCAACCTCATTGAGCAACGCAAACCCAAGTTCGTCATCTCTTTCCACGAACCTCTCGCCATGGTCGACGACCCAAACCAATCAGAACTCGCCTCTTGGTTAGGCAAACAGTTCAACCTACCAATCGTCGAAGACGTTGATTACGAAACCCCAGGCTCATTCGGCACTTGGTGCCAAGAAAGAAACCTACCGTGTATTACCGTAGAATTACCACCCGTTTCTGCGGATTTGACTATCGAACAGTATTTGGATGCGTTTGTGGTGGTGTTGAGGTGTGAGGGTATTGTTTAGAGAAACACGTTTGGGATATTTCTGAGTTAGAGAGAGGCGTAAAAGAGTTTCATATGTTTTACGCCTTTTTGTAGATTAATTTAGAGCTAGCTAATAAAAAACACTAAATCGCCAATAGATACGATTTCACAGACGCAAGACGTAAAGTGGCCCCACCAATGATGTCTATAAAACCGAGTATAGGGTAAGGCTTAGACGCACTGATCCATGCTGAGCCTGTCGCGCCAATCGGTATTTTTTTCATCGTTTCTTCATCAATTTCTAAAATAACGGTTCGACCAATTGCTGGAGAGCCCCTTTGAATGTGTGCCGAAACTCGCTGCTCTTGTGGTAGTAAATTTCCTTGAGCCTCACCGGTTGCTTTTACTTTACTGTGAACTCGAGAGCGGAAAATTTGCCCTGGAAAAGTATCAATAAAGAACTCGCTAAACTGACCTTTTTCGATATTGGCAAACGCTTGATCAGGGATACGCATTTCGACAAACTTCTTCGATGTATCCCACACATGCAGAGAACCAACTCGAGATCCATCAGCAATAAAAACATGGGTGATCATGCCATCAAATGGCGCTCGAACCGTAAGGCGGTCAAGGTCAAACATCAAGCTTTGTTTCTTAGCGAGCAAACCATCTTTCTTGGCATGCAACACGTTCAACTCAGCCATAAAAAACTCAACGTTGTCTTGAGTTTCTTCTAACTCTTTAAGGCTAACATGTTGCTCTAAGTTCTGGTTACGCGATAGGTTTCGCTTAGCTTGGGCCACTTTCACTTCTTGAGCTTCAATGGTTCTATCAATTTCAATCAGACCAGAATCAACCTCAGAAATCGACGCAGAGATCAGATCATCTTTGAGAGTGTAAAGCACTTCGCCTTTTTTCACATCGCTATTGTGATCAACGTATATTTTGTCGATGTGTTGACCAAGTGTTGGAGACATCACAGCATGGGGGGCTTTGACGGTGGTTGAATTGGTCAAATCAATCGGCGAATAAAAACGATGGCCGACAAACAAACTCACCAGTAACAGCAAGCCAATCACAACAGACACAAAGTAATTCTTTGGGGTTCGTTTGATTACATTAAATTTGAATAACAACCAAACCACTAATATGTAGGGGAGCATAATCTCTTTCATTACGAAGCGCCTCTAATCCACTGTTGTAATTTATCCCAGTCCGTCACAATCGCGAGCACCGCAATAATCCAGAGCGGTTTGTAAAACATGCCCAATATGCACAGCCAAAAAATCAACTTGGCCTGAGCCAAACCACGCTCTTTAGCAAGGTGTTTGGGAATAGAATGGACATACCATAGCTTGCTCAATGTCCATACAAGGATGCCCAACGTGACTGCCACAATGAACCACATGAACAACGTCGATTCTAGAATGTTGTAGACCGAAGGATACGCATCGTAAACCAAGGTAGTTGGATGAATCTTCATACGATTTCCTAAATTATCATCCCGTCTCTAAGGCAAAGCCATTGGACTATTCCAATCACTTAAGCACTTATGTACTTATGTACTTATGTACTTATGTACTTATATATTTACGCACTTAAGCACTTAAGCGCTGAGCCCGGAATGAACGAAAAAAGCCGTCTATCAATACCCATTGTCATCGGTATCAATAGACGGCATACACTTTATTGTTCTAGGTACTTAACACGAACTTCTTTGATTTTGCCGTCAAATTTGAACGGCATATCATCATAATAAGCTTGTGATACTGGCGAGCCTAAATCAGAGCCAATATCAAACCCATCATTGAATGAGAAGAACGAAGGCGCTGTTTTTGGAACCACACCAGAGGCGAACGTTTCACCATTCACCTTGATGGTGATATCGAAAGGCGTAAACGGCCCCGGCTTAGTCGCTTTAGATTCAACTTCTATCGTCACTTCACCTTCTGGTAACACTTTCTCAGATTGGATATGTGTGTGTTCCATCAAAAACAGGTTGTACTCATAGTTAAGTTTTCCGTCTTTCACGTACACCGCCATACCACCTGAGAATGCACCGACCGCGTAGAGCACACCATTCGTATCAGGAGTAACCACCGCATCAAACTCGACGAGCGTAGAACGGTTGCCGACTTTTGGTGCTGCAATTTCAGGGATTCTGGTGATTTCATCAGGATACGTCCATTGCGTATATTTACTCTCTGGCGCATCTTGCGGGCTGTGTGCTGCAGTAGACCATAATGATCCACCAATCGGGAATGCTTTGTTATCCTGCGCTTCTTGCTTGAAAATCGCCTTCATTTCTTCCAGTTTTTCAGGGTACTTATCAGCCAGATCAACCGCTTGAGACCAGTCCTCATCAATGTGGTATAGCTCCCATTTATCAGTTTCAGGGCTCCACTCTCTAAAACCTTCGGGCATACCTTGAACCCAAGGTGCTCTTGGCCCAAACGCACTCGCAAACCAACCATCATGATAGATACCGCGACTGCCTAAGATCTCAAAGTATTGGGTTTTCTTCTGCCCTTTCACATCCGCATCGTCAAACGAATAAGTCATGCTTTTACCATCGATTTCATCTTGAACATGACCGTTGACCACTTTAGGTGGTGTAATGTCTAAGATGTCGTAGATAGTAGGCGCGATGTCGTTAACGTGATGGAATTGCGAGCGTGGCGTCGCATCGGGTTCAATTTTCGCTGGCCAACGCACCGCAAGAGGTTGACGTGTTCCACCAAAATGAGCCGCAACTAACTTGGTTGATTTATAAGGGGAGCTGCCTGCCCAAGCCCATGCCGCATGAGCCATGTTCTCGAATTTAGGACCGCCTAGCTCATCAATTGAACCGACCTTGTTCATCGCTTCAATTTGTTGCTTTGTCGTGGTTGGAATGGCGTTTTGAGCGAGCAATTCAGCAAGCGTGCCGTTTTGCCCTTCCGATGACGCGCCATTGTCACCCCACAAGTAGAAGAAGACAGTGTTGTCTTTGTAGCCAAGCTCATCGATTTCATCGACCAAACGACCAACCTGAGCGTCGGTATGCTCAATGAAGCCGGCGTACACTTCCATTAAACGTGCTTGGAATGCTTTTTCATCTTCAGGTACATCGTCCCACGCAGGCATACTTTCTGGCCTTGGTGTTAGCTGCGCGTTTTCAGGAATCCAGCCCATTTTCTTGGCTTTTTCGTATACGTCTTTTCTGTATTCATCCCAACCAGCGTCGAATTTGCCCTTGTACTTATCAGCCCATTCTTTGGTTACATGGTGAGGGCCGTGTGCCGCACCACTAGACCAATACATCATGAAAGGTTTGTCAGGCTGCAAAGACTTGTGCTGACGCATCCATTTGATCGCTTGATCCGCAAGATCTTCACTCATGTGATAGCCTTCGCGGTGGATTTTTTCTGGATCAACAAACGTGGTGTTTTCCACCATAGTCGGTTCATATTGAGATGCACCAGCACCAACAAACCCATAGAAATATTCAAAACCATAACCCGTAGGCCAATTATCAAAAGGCCCCGCAGCTGTGGAATCTAACGGGTGAGTGTTGTGCCATTTACCAAAAGCAGAGGTTGAATAACCGTAGTTTTTAAGTACTTCAGGAAAGGTCGCACTGGTTTTCGGGATCACCCCTGCATAACCATCCCAATCGTTAGCATATTCCGCAATAACACCCGCGCCAACACGGTGATGGTTTCGACCAGTAAGCAATGAAGCTCGTGTAGGCGAACACATCGCTGTCGAGTGGAAACGGTTGTAGGAAATACCTTCACCAGAGATTTCATCTAATGTAGGCGTATCGATTGGACCGCCGTAAGTCGACGTTTGGCCAGGACCTACATCATCGATCATCACGATGACGATATTAGGAGCATCTTCAGGTAAATGGTTGGAAATAGGACGCTTGTTATGAGTAGATTCAGCAAGAGTATGTTTGGCCACCGAGGTCGATGGCTGACTAGGAAACGGTAAGACCTCTTGTGCGACAGAACCCGCAGCAAAACAAGACATCATGATGGCACTAAGCTTTTTCATTCGGACACCTTTGAGAACAGGAATTAACTCCGGTCTACCTGTTGTGCTAAAGACATCCGTATACCGTCATTTAGCGAAGCAAAATAGATCAGAGATGTAAAACTCAATGGCGAGGGGTCAAAGAAAATAGCCTCAGCACCAATGTAGTTTTTCAGTGCTAAGGTTATTCAAAAGGGGGATATGCAGGTAGAGCGTGGCGTTTATATCAGCAATAAGTGGGGTTTATAGTACTAATCCGCGCATCCTAGGTGTGCTCGAATAGTTTCTCTAACTTTTATGTGGTTTTCTGTTTTTTGATAGCGTCGATGGTAAGCCAGACAGTATTCCAATGGCTTATGCTCTATCGGGTTTTCCAGTACTTGAAAATTTAAACGCTCTTGCCAATTGAGTGCAAGATGTCGAGGTACGATCGCAACTCTATCGCTGATGGTGACATCAAGCAGCATCGCTGAAATTGAATGGGTCTTGCATTGGATATTCCTACTTTTTGGACTCTCCAAGCGGATATGTTCGAATCCATCCATTCCTTTCCATTGGGTAGCTAATGCGACATGCCCCTCTTCATAGAATTGATTCCGTGAAATATGACCATGAATTCTTGGATGGTCACGACGGCACACAATAACGGTCGATTCGCTGAATAACGGCTCAGTGACAATGGAGTGGTCTTTGACCATAAATATACCCACGGCTAAATCGACAGATAACGATTTAAGTTGGTGCAGCAGTATTTCCTGATCTAATGGAGTATGTTCTATCATCATTGACGGTAGAACGGGCAAATCCAATGCCAGTGCCTCGTTCACATAAACCGAATAAGTAAAACGCTCACTCAAGGCATTTTGTATTTCATCAAACCCAACGCGAAATCGAGTGGCTAAACGAATGGCCATCGCGGTCGGTTTCATCGTCCGCCCCTCTCGATAAAACAGGGGCTCACCAATCTCTTGTTCCATTCGCTTTATAGATGCACTCACCGCTGGTTGCGTGATACCTATGGTTTCAGAGGCTTTGGTATAAGAGTGATACTGGTAAACTTCTAAGAATACTTTTATCAAATTCAGATCAAAATCCATGGTTTACCTTCTTACTCCGCAGCAATGTTTGTATTTTATACCACTTCCACAAGAACAGGATTGATTACGACCAATGGTCACCGAGCTTTTGCTTACAACTGCTGTCAGCTTCACATCTTGATAAGCCAATGCCCACATGATTTCATCTGCAAAACGACCAACAGATAATAGCCTACGCATTTCTTTCATGTATTGAGCACTGTACTCGAAGAATTTTTTATAGCCTTGGCAAAAATAGTTATGCCCTGGATGTCCGCTTGAACTGCGTTCAAAACGATGTTTTGGACACCCTCCATTGCAGGCAAACTGAAATGGGCATTTTTTACAGTCGGGAGTCAATGTTGTTTGTTTTTGTAGACCGAATTCAATGGCTTGCTGGCTGTTATTGCATTCAGAAATCGATTTATGATGAATATTGCCCAAACGATGTTCAGGGTATACATAATGGTCGCAATTGTATAAGTCCCCGTTCGCCTCAAGAGCAAAAGCATGACCACAACGTTCAGTAAAATGACACATTCCAGACTGCTGTCCGCACCAAGCACTCAACGTACTATCAAACATATTCACAAAAATGGAGCCCACATCTTTGCGTACCCATACATCAAAAATATCACAAAGAAATTCGCCATAGGCTTGCGAAGGCACCGACCATGACGTCACTTCCGCTAAAGGCTCATCGGGTAAGACAAGTTTTAAATCCGTTTCAGAACATGTTTGCTTCGCTCGTTCGACCAACGGAATAAACTGAATATACGTTGAACCAATCTCTTTCAAATGCTGATACACCCGCTTTGGATGCTTTACATTTTCATTATTGACGACGGTAAGCGTATTAAACTCAACACCATGCTTTTTTAACAATTCGATACCTTGCATAACTTGAGCATGTGTTTGTTTACCCGAGCGGGTGACTCGGTAAGCATCGTGTAGATCTTGTGGCCCATCAATGGACACACCGACTAAAAAGTGATGTTTTTTGAAAAACTCACACCAAGCATCGTTAAGCAAAATACCGTTGGTTTGAAAGGTGTGTTCAAGTTTTTTTTCCTTTCCGTACTGTTCACATAACTGCATGGCTTTTTCAAAAAACGCGAGCCCCATCATTGTTGGTTCACCGCCCTGCCAAGTAAATTGAACATGGTTGTTGCTTTGAGCTTCAATGGTCTGCTTTATATAGGAACTTAGCGTGTCATCACTCATTCGCCAGTTTGTTTGACGTTCAGGATAGAGTTGGTGTTTTTCAAGATAGAAACAGTAACTGCAATCAAGATTACAGACAGAGCCGGTCGGCTTGGCCATTACGTGACAATTGTGAGGTGCTTGCATGAGTGAACCTTATAGTCAGCCCATCCATTGTGGCTAATTAGTGAGAAGCGTCCATAAGTGTGTATCACCATTCTATAGGTTCAGTTTCTGGCTAAATAGTCGGTGGTGGTTACATTTACTATAAACAGGATTTATAGTTCATACCTCTGAATAGCTCAAATCCACGACCACCGACAAATATCGACACATTTTAGTGATTAACCAAAGCCTTCTTCTGCTCTCTACTCTTATATTCTTCTGCTTTGGTTCTGGGTGAGTTTAAAGTGTATAACTCGACATCTAGGCTTGTTAAACGAATCAGTGACGATAAGAAAGGGTCACAAAGTGAATACGGTTATCTTCATAACTTCCTGTTGGCTGGAGTGTCACGTTGTCGGCTGTGATATCCGCGGTTCCATTATTTTGATATTGATACGCTAAACCTAACTTGTTGCCAGATTCAAGCTCATACTCACTACCAAACCCAATGCGCCATTGCTGGTCAACGGGCAGTAGTACGTCTCGCTCATTCTCGTTCACTGGAGAAGAGTCGTAGCTAGCGCCACCATAAATCGTAAACTTATCCATCTTATGCGCTGCGCCAACGCCTACAGAATAGGTCCATGTATATTTGTCGTCATAATCTTCCCAGTTTTCAAACTTAGCGTTAACCATTACATCGGTTTGTTTGGAAAGAGCATGCTTAAGCCCCAAGTCGATACTAGTAACCCAAGACAAATTCGCGGTTGGATTCACATCTAGCGACGTTTCAATATCAATTTCATGGTCTGTTTTATGGCGATATTGCAGACCCAAGTGTGTATTGTCGCTCAACGTGTAGTAAGAGCTCAGAGCAAAAGAAGGAGCAACACTGTCACCGGTAGCAAGTTCTTCCAATTGAGTGTTCACGCCACCAACGACGTCTATCTTCATGTATTGAAGAATCAAAGAACCGCCAAGGGAGAGCTTGTCTGTAACTTGATATGAAACACCAGTTGTAATATCGACGACAGCAATAGCATTCTCTGAAATGGCATTGATTGGATTAGCGCCGACACCATTGCTATATTCAGCACCTAAGCCACCCGCGGAATGAAGACTAATTCCAAGTACCGCTTTCTTATTCACTCTTTTAGCATAAGAGGCGTGAGGTGCGATTAATCCCTTTGAGGCTTCAGTGCTTTCTCCTGAATCATCACGAGTGAACTGGTTGAATACATTGATATACTGAGCGCCCGAAACATACGAGCGATCTTCAATGCCAGAAAGTGCAGCGGCGTTTGAGATTGTTGCAGAAGAGTCAGAACTATTTGTAACGTTGGCGGCCCCTGCTGTTGCAACGCTTTTGGTTGTCGCTATTTGAGACATGCTTAAGCCAGCACTATTGACCCAAAAGGGGGAGAGAGTGGCACATGCAACCACAACATTGAGAGCGACTTGCGTCATCTTCATTTTATAGATTCCTTAGGATGTTTCGAGAGAATTTTTCGGCGTATTGCACACATGCAACAAGCCCACACTTGAACCATCCGCAATAAAAGCTAGAGCGTTCACGTAATTAGTAATTAAGTGGCGCCCGAACCTTTCTTGTCATTCAACTCAGCCACAAAACTCAATATTGTCTTGGATTTCGTTTAACTTAGACCAATTTCACTTGTAGATTTTCGATGCCCCGATTCATATCCGCATTTAACGTGTCATCACTCATTTAACAATTGATTAGGTGTCCAGGACAGAGTTGGTGTGTTTCGAAATAGAAAAGGGAGTTGCAACCAAAATGACAAACAGAACCCGTCGACTTGGCCATTAATGAAAACGGTCCATATAAGTGTGTTCCACTATTCTATAGGTTCGGTTTTGGTCTAAATAGTTGGTGGTGATTACATTTACTATAAACAGAATTTATACTTACTAACTTCGCAGTAGCGGGCTGAAGTTGGTTGCTTAGTCGGAGGTAATCTTGGGGAATATATCCACTTAATGAGGTTACTATTTGTAAGTCAGACTCCACTATCTGGAATAAGTGGGAGTAGACAACGTAACGCAGAGTTGGGCACTTTTGAGCTAGAAAGTGCCACGGTAAAAGTTCAACCTGAGAAGATTCTGGACAGAAACTTGCTAGCTCTTCAGCTCTAATTACAGCGTTCCGGTTAATTTTTAGTATCGCAAGCCATCATTAACAGCCAGTAAACGAGTAAAGGAATATTGAAAACCTAAAAAGCGACTGTTCGTTATTGCCTTTCCAACAGTATCTTTCTCAACAAACTTGCCAACTGATCTTGTTCTTGGCTACTAAGTACGCTCAGCATGTTATCCATATTAGCAACATGTGCATTTAATGCTGTGTCCACCAACTCAACTCCCTTTTGAGTCAGGGTAACTTTACAGCTGCGTCTGTCTTCTTCACTGGCAATACGTTGGACAAAACCACGTTTTACCAACTGTTCAATACGTGTACTGACCGCACCAGACGAAAGCATCAGAGTTTGATACAGCTCAGTAGGAGTGACCACAGTATCGCTGCGGCGCATAGTAGCCAAAATATCAAACTCAATACTACTCAGCCCATGTTCTTGAAAAACCGACTCCAAATTCTTCTTCCATATACCACTGGTTCGACGTAATCGCCCGACAACACCCATTGCTGAGCAATCCAGATCCGGCCTGACTGCAAGCCATTGAGCAAGAATTTTATCAACTTTATCTGATGTCATTTTTATCTCTCAAGTAAATATCTTTTCAAAAATATACTTGATTAAAGATTAGGCTTCCATTACTTTAATAAAAGTATCTTTTGTAAAAGATACTTTTATTAAAGTAATGACTAGTCAGTTAAGGAGAGTTATGAACAGGATTCAACAAGTTAAGACAATAGCGTTAACCGCAATTGCACCTATTATCTGGGGCAGTACCTATATAGTCACAACGGAAGCGCTACCTCCAGAAAGTCCGCTTATTGCTTCAACAATCCGTTCGCTTCCTGCTGGTATATTGCTTGTGCTTATTAGCCGAACGGGGCTAACTGGATTGTGGTGGCTCCGTATGGCAGTGCTAGGTTTTCTGAACATCGGGCTATTTTTCTATTGCTTATTTTTCGCGGCAACCTACCTACCGGGTGGCATGGCATCGATGGTGATGTCTATTCAGCCGGTGATTGTAATGATCATGAGTTGGTACCTATTGAGTGCCAACTTCTCTTCACAACAACTGACCGCTAGTGTGTTGGGAATTCTCGGCGTAGGCCTGCTAGTGCTTAACAGCTCAGCCGAAATCAATATTGAAGGTGTGGCTACCGCCATACTTGGAACGCTGAGCATGGCTTTAGGCGTGGTGCTGACAAAAAAATGGGGACGTCCTACGGGCATGACGATGCTTGGGTTTACAGGTTGGCAATTGTTATTTGGCGGCATCATTTTGCTACCAGTCTCGCTTTGGCTAGAAGGCGTTCCAAACCAACTTACGTCAATCAACTACCTAGGCTATGGATACCTAAGCCTGATTGGTGCCGTTTTGGGTTACTTTCTGTGGTTTCGCGGTATCGAGAAACTGCCTCCGGTGACCGTCTCTTTTCTCGGATTTCTAAGCAGTGTTTCTGCCTGTTTTCTTGGATATCTAATCCTAAATCAAACACTGACTTGGCCCCAATTACTTGGTGCCTCTGTAATTCTATTTTCAATTGTGCTGGCTACGCCTCGCTCACCATCAAACCAATCAACTAACACAATTTCAGACCGTAAAAAGGAATTAATATGAATATTACAATCGTATCAGGAAGTCAAAGAGCGCATTCTCAGAGCCTAAATGTTGCCTATTACCTACAAACACTGGCTGAGCCTCATTTTGACAAGGCAACCGTTCTCGATTTACACCAACTGAATCTACCGTTTTGGAATGAAGGAGTATGGCAAGACAGTGAGGAGTGGAAACAATGGAAACCTGTCGCTCAAATCCTTAAGAAATCGGACGCGTTCATTTTTATTACCCCAGAATGGCATGGAATGGCAACGCCGGCATTAAAGAACTTTTTGATGCTGACCACTGACGAGGAACTGGCTCATAAAGCAGCGCTGCTGGTGAGCGTTTCAGCGAGCGTAAATGGTGTCTACCCGATCAGTGAATTACGGATGACGGGTAATAAAAACAATCATGTGTGTTTTCTGCCTGATCATCTGATGTTTCGTAACTGCGAAGATATTCTGACAACTGAACACGAATGTACCGACCTGCATCTGCATGACCGCAGCGAATATACCATGAAGCTACTAGCTGCCTACACTAATGCACTAGCTCCAGTGCATCGCGATATGGTCAATATAGGTAAAAAGTTCCGCTATGGGATGTAGCCACTAGCAATACAAAAGTCACCAGCCCAAACATGTGGTTCTTGTTAAGAACGAAGATGAGTAGTCATACGCTCGCTTATAATTATCCTAATTATTCGAATACACCGTATAAGGATAAAGTGAGCGTAGTACCCTATTCATCTTCATATTAGCTCTGGGATTGAATGCCTGAATTAACAGCCTATAAATAAAAATTAGCACTAACAATAATTGGATCAGAAGCGGTTTAGATAGTTCCATTGACTGTGCTTCCACAAGCTCTTACTACAAAGGGGTCACTTCAAATGCCTGCCGCCATCAAGGTGCAAAGTCCTTCCTGTCATATAATGACTAGCCAGAACAAACTTAATACCATCTATCACTTCTTCAAAGCCTGCCTCGGCCGGAATCAGAGCTTTTTTCAGAGCTTTGGTTTTGTACGCCTCATCGTCATTTTCATTAAACTTAATCATAGCTGGAGAAACGGTATTTACTTTCACCTTGGGAGCCAGCATTGCAGAAAACGATAGCGTCAGGTTGTTGAGCGCTGCTTTACTAGCAGCGTAGGCAATGTGTTTTTTACTGCCTTTTTCCGCAACGTAATCACTGATGTGAATGATGTCTGAAGTGTGATCGTCAGACATCAGTTGGTCTTTGAGTGTTAAGTTGATCAGATAAGGCACGGTGGCGTGAATCGTCATCATCTGGTGCATGATTTGTGATGCATTTTCACTTGGATCTTTCTTGTTCTCAGGCTTCCAGTCGGAAGCGTTGTGTATGATGGCTCGAATTACCTTGTATTCTTGACTAACGTAGTCAAGAAAGCCCTCTAAGCTACTTTGTTGATAAAAGTCTACCTGTTGCAAGTCTGCCCCGTTGTCTCGCAATAGCTGTAGTTGGGGATAGTGGCTGCGGTAGGTGCCAACCACTTTGTACCCTTCCGCTAGAAGTTGCTGCGCCAAAGCGAAGCCTAGACGTTTTCCAACGCCAGTTATTAGTATGGTTTCACTCATCGTAAAAACTCAGCTCTGGTTTGAGGGTTAGTTTTGAAGATACCACCGAGTGCGGTTGTTGAAGTTTCAGAGTTGGCGTCCATGACACCCCTAGATTTAACGCAATAATGGGTTGCTTTAATCGTCACGGCCACGTTTTCTGTTTCAACTAGAGTCTGTATCGCGACCAAAATTTGCTGGGTAAGGCGCTCTTGGACCTGAGGGCGCTGCGCAAAGAATCGTACAATGCGGTTTATTTTAGACAGCCCAAGAATCTTGTTTTCAGGGATATAGGCCACTTCGGCTAAACCATCAATGGTAATGAAGTGATGTTCGCACGTCGAAGTTAAATCTATATTCGATACTTTGACCATTTCATCAACCGACATTTTGTTGTCTATCACACTGATTTTTGGAAAGTTATCATAATCTAGACCTGAAAATATCTCATGAACGTACATCTTTGCAATGCGATGGGGTGTTTCAGCGAGACTGTCATCGGTTAGATCCAACCCAAGCGTACTGACAACTTCCGTTAAAAGTCCTTTGATGCGGTTGTACTTCTGATCAGGATTCATTTCGCTCGGTATCATCGGGGTTTCAAGTCCTTTTTCGAGCAAAGCTTCTCTTACTTTTTCGGCTTCCGTATTTAACATGACTCACTCCTTATGAATTATTGTCGTTATCTGCTTCATAGCTCAGGGTGAGCGAAACAGAGTCGGCAAAACGCAGAGCATGAGGCTTGTCAATTCTCACTTGAGCGTATTGAACCCATGGGTGGTCGATACAAATGCCGAGCACGTCGCTTGTTAACTTTTCTAGAAGCAGAAATCTTCCTGATTCGACGTGTTGAATAATTTTTTTGCAGATATTTTTGTAGTTGAGAGCATTGTCCACATCATCAGAGAGACAAAGTTTATTAGCGGGGTAATGGATTTCTGCATTGATGACGATGTCTTGCTGCTTGGTTTTTTCTTCTTCGTTAAAGCCGATGAAAGTTCTTAATCTGAGATTTGTGATGGTAATGATAGCGTTGTGATTCATAACAGTGTCCAATCCTTAGAAAGTGAAGTCAGTTACGTGCATGTTTTAAGAAAAGATCATTAGAACGCGAGCGATTACAATTTCAGTCATTCATTTTGCAGTCGTTGCAAGGGCTTAATGAAACTGAGATCAAAAGGGATGGGTTTAGTTTTCTGACTTAACTGATCAAAACTTTTCCAGATCTGTTGAAACGAAATGTCTAGAGTGGGATGAAGTGTTTGCGCGGCAATATCGACTAACGGCCTGAGCACAAAAGCGTATTCGGTGATTTCGCCTCTAGGCAGTTCTACCCCGTCGATCATGCCCACTTGATTGCCATAAAGAAGTATATCGATATCCATCGTACGTGAAGCATACGCTTTAGTCTGACGCTTACGATCATTCTCTATTTCAATTTGATGTAGAACCTTAACCAGTTCTGCGACAGAGAAGTCACATTCGAATCCAACGACTAGATTTAGGAAATTATCCCCTTCAAAACCAACAGGCTCGCAATCGTAGAAATTAGAAATGTGTAGGGGTGCAAAGAGGTGACTTAATGCCTTAAGAGATTCTGTGATGTGATGTTCGCGGTTAATATTGCTTCCGATGCTTACATAGACTGTAGCCATATTATTTTCTTCCTTTTTAGTTGGCCTATACGTCCAACTCGCTATGAAGATCAGCTATGTACTCCTTTTAATGTCAGGAAGATAAAAGAAAAATACGCATCTGTGGCAAATTTAGATATTCACGCAATAGAACCATTATCTAGAACAATTCCCATGCGAGCGCATATGACGGTTGATAAGCTGTAACACCAATCTTGAAGATGATGATGCACAGAGCTACAAATAGCATTAGCACTAGACGCACCCCACTTACAGCCGGCTCTGAGCACAACAAGCATGGTGTGCACCTCATCATGATTATCGACTCTTTTCGATGCATGCTTGGAGGGGGTGCCATCGTGGATAAGCAGTATCGGTTTGATTTTTGACCTAAACCATTGTTGGACAGAGCTTTGTCAACATGAATAACACCGATTGAGAGGTTCGATAGGGGTAAGCGAGTTTTATAACCCCCTACCCCATTCGCTTACTCTTTGGTCTGGTGCCCCGTCTTCTTCGCAAACTTTTGCATCGCCTCGGCAAACGTTGTTGTCCCGCCCTTCGCTTGAACTTGCACCACCTTATATCCCATATTTTCCAGCGCTACACGCTCTGCTAACACGGCTTTGTCATCTTGTTGACTGCCTTTAACTGGCTGATGAATGTAACACCCCTCTAGTTGACCATCTTCGACCAGTTGGTGGTGTTTCAGTGCATTGATATCAAAATTCATAGTAAGTCTTTTAGTTTAAGTTGGGGAGTCACTGCAGCAAGGCCGGAAGTATTTACAACTTTATCGCATATACCAAAAGGCATTTTAACCCCAAAAAGCTGACGCTGATACAGGAATCCACTGACATGTAATCGAGTACTATTTACCTTAGAAAGGGAGAGGTATGCAACGCTCCACCAAATGGTTCGATCCATGCTCAAAGCACAAGAAACGCGAGCTAGACCTTGCTCAGTGGCTCACAGACGATGAAAACAAGTTGATAATCACTACGCCAGATAAAATCAAACCGATCCCAATCACCGCGTAGATATCGAGTTTCTGCCCGTAAACCAACCAAGACAGTGCCGCGACCAGCACGATCCCTGCCCCACACCAAATCGCATACGCCACACCCAAAGACATGGTTTGCACTGTTAAAGACAACAGATAAAAGGCACAGCCGTAGCTAGCCAATACTGCGGCAGTAGCCGGTAAATAAGTAAACTGTTGCGTTTTAGGCAATAGAGAAGTCGCGACAACTTCAAGCACGATGGCGAGTGACAGCATCACTGGCGGTGGGAGAGATAAAAGCATGTTTAGGTCCACAACATTAAATTCGGCGGCTAGAATATTGTAGTTTTATGTCTAATTCATGTGTTTTTCAGTAAGTAATTATTATGACATACCCTAAGAGAGCTTAACCAGAAAACCAATGAATAAGTCCCAACCCACTCATTCATTTAAAAACAAAAGAACCCGCTAACTCATGGCTAACAGGCTCTTTTTAATCGAGATATCAAGACACTTAGTCTTTAAAAAAGCAAAGCTGCAACGTTTAGTTTACTGTCGTAGAGCCTCTAAGAATATCGCGCTTCACTTCACCTTTCAGATCGGTCAGTGTTTGCTGGTCGATATCAATCAAGAAGTGGTCACTCGCTTGGCCTGTTGCGAATTTTTCAAGAATGACAAACAAGCTACCAAAACGAGAGCGGAATACCTCTCCCACGGTATATTGGCCAAGGTCACCCAGTTCAGAATCCACCGTACCATCAAATTCTGAAAGCTCTCGGCTTAGCAACTCGTATTGGCGAAGTTGTGTTTCACCGATATCACGGAATGCCAGTTCGTCTGCATTACGTAGTCGGTAGAAATCTGTCGCTAGTAGCTCACCGCTCCACTCTGCAAAATCAGCTAATTCTAGTCCTTCTAAAGAAGCCAGCTTTTGAGCAACAACCTTAGCTGTCTCCCAATCTCGTTGGAATTGCTCGTAGTCATCCACACCATTTTCAACACAAGTACCTACGTCGTAGCCGAGTTTGTTCGCTAGCTGACAGACCGTGAAGTTGGTTTGTAGCTGAGACATAATCATCATCTCTTCACCGTTCATTTCCATGATCATAGCGCGCATCTCTAGCGGCCAGTCACCCGGAAGGAAACGCAGACGCGTTAGTTCACGGATGTGCCAATCAGTCAGTTCGTAGTAGTTTTCTGAATCCAAAATGTCTTTGTTCCAGATTTTCGCTTGTGCTTCTGGGTCTCCGACTGCAGCTTGAGTAAGGTACTCATGCTCTTCTTCATAGTGACTGAATAACTCGTTGTAACGTGCCACTTGGTCGATAATTACTGTCTCAACTTCGATCTGATTATCTGGGCGAATATTTAAGAGCTTATATGCAGGAACATAACCCGCTAGCGATGGTGCTTGGATATTAAAAAGGGTGTGCTGAACGCCATCAATATTGAAGCTCTTCTTACCTGTATCGTTAAAGTGCATGTGACCGCCAACGTGGATATTTAAGCCAGTCGCTGCCAATGCGCGGCTGGTATTGTCGTCAGGCTCACGTGCAAGTTGGTGGCTACCTTCACCAAACAAGTCTTCAATCTCTTCAGAAGCGCCGTTATAGAAATCGGTCATCGGGAAGTGCGAGAAGGAAACCAGCGTCTTGTTCTGCTCTTTCGCCGCCTTTACCACATCAGAGATCCAATCGATCACATGCTCTTTGTGAGTCAGCATCATGTTGTAACCAGCGTTGCTTGAACCGTCAAACGTGCCACCATCGACAGAATTATCAGACGAGTTTTCTTTCGGGCGATAAACGTTCGCGTCGATCGCCAACAACCAAAGTCCTTTCACTGGCTCTACTAAGTAACTGGTATCCGGCACTTCAGAACAACTTGTGTAACCATTTTCTTTGTAACTGCCACCTGTGCCTTCGTAACAGATCTCATACATGCGTTTATCAAAGGCCGCTTCTTCTTTCGCTAAATCATAGCTGTAATTAGTTCGAGCTTGGTCGGTGCTGTAAGGGGTTTCAAAGTAGAGGTAATCTTGTTGAGGGTAGAAGCCGTGAGTACCAAGGATACTCATGATCTCTTCATAGCCCCACTCACGTACTTCTTCAGTACAAATCGTGTCTAAGCTGTCACCTTGGCCTGGAATAGTTGTCCACTCATCGTCATAACCAACACACTCTTCTTTACCAAGGCTGAAGATGCGTTGTTCTTTACCACCTTCTCCTAGGTAATCAGATTTACCTGCGGGAATTGTAAATGGACGCACTGGATCGTGGTTACCAGGTGCTGCGAAAAATTCAAGGCCGTGTGTATCACGGTAATGGTCAAAAATACTAACCAAACCACGCATATGGACTGGCTGCCCGTCATCACTAAAGTCACCTGGCAAGGCCACATACTTCACACCACGCGCAACCACATCATCAAGTGCCGCTATCATCGCAAAGTAGTTTTCATTGAAAAGACGAGTAGAGTTCATTTGAGATTCCATCGTTCGAATTGTCGCATACTCACGACTATCCGAGTTGTAGAGTCCTGCGAACGAACCGTCTTCAAATTTACCGTAAACATCATGGAAGTGGATATCTGGCATGAATGCGACTTGTACTGCGCTCTCTAGATTACCGTTGTCATCACCTGGTGAACTATCACTTGGCGAATTCGAATTGCAACCAACCAGTGTGGCTGCTATCAAGCCTGACAGTACGGTCAATGTACTCTTTTTCATTTTCTCTTCCCAAAAAGTTAGAACTAAAAATTTGGCGAGGAGATTAGGTGAGAAAAATGACATTATTGTTTCGGATATCTTACAAAACGTTGCAGACAGAGCACTTATGCGACCTTGCTTCAATCCTTAAAATTCAATTAGTTAGTAACGA
The DNA here is from genome assembly GCF_015163545.1 of Vibrio sp. OPT24. Lineage (NCBI taxonomy): Bacteria > Pseudomonadati > Pseudomonadota > Gammaproteobacteria > Vibrionales > Vibrionaceae > Vibrio > Vibrio sp. OPT24. The sequence continues at coordinate 1,344,147 of NZ_JADDYI010000053.1, read as the reverse complement.
TTATAAGTATTGATAACTCTATCGTAGGAATCAGTTATTAATATATAAGCTGGCATAACACAACCACTAAAACATCAATGATAACTATGCATTCAGACTATTTGGATAAGTAGCCCTCCATCAAAACCCGACTCGATCTGAATAAAGTAATTACTGGGAACACAGAGCAGATCTTCATACTAACTATTACAAATACGTAATAATCATTTTCTATTTAAGAGGATTATCAAAACATGCACTCACACCTATACTAGCTCCAACAAAACGAGAGAGCGGAAACAATTAAGCTCAACTACTCTTAACGGGTTGAAGCTAATTGCACAGTTATCCGCTGTACTGACATATATAGGAAGCATCCAATGACAATCGAAATTAAACCTGGTCAAACTCATATCAAATCAAAAGCAATGGTTGCATGGGCAGCTGGCGAGCCACTAAAAATGGAAGAAGTTGATGTACAACTTCCTAAAGCTGGTGAGGTTCTAGTTCGCATCGTTGCTACTGGTGTTTGTCACACTGACGCATTCACATTATCAGGTGACGATCCAGAAGGTATCTTCCCTTCAATCCTTGGTCACGAAGGTGGCGGTATCGTTGAGATGATCGGCGAAGGCGTTACAAGTGTTGAGATTGGCGACCACGTTATCCCACTTTACACAGCTGAATGTGGCGAATGTAAGTTCTGTAAATCTGGTAAAACTAACCTGTGCCAAGCGGTTCGTGAAACGCAAGGCAAAGGCCTAATGCCAGACGGTACAAGCCGCTTCTCTATCAATGGCGAAACAATCTTCCATTACATGGGTTGCTCGACTTTCTCTGAGTACACGGTACTTCCAGAAATCTCTCTAGCGAAAGTAAGCAAAGAAGCACCACTTGAAGAAGTTTGTCTTCTAGGTTGTGGTGTAACAACGGGTATGGGCGCGGTACTGAACACAGCTAAAGTTGAAAAAGGCGACAACGTTGCTGTATTCGGCCTTGGTGGTATCGGTCTTTCTGCAATCATTGGTGCTCGCATGGCTGGTGCTGACCGCATCATCGGTGTTGATATCAACGAGAGCAAATTCGAGCTAGCTAAACAGCTTGGCGCGACCGACTGCATCAACCCAACTAAATTCGACAAGCCAATCCAAGACGTTATCGTTGAGATGACAGACGGTGGTGTTGAGTACTCTTTCGAGTGTATCGGTAACGTAAACGTAATGCGTCAAGCACTTGAGTGCTGCCACAAAGGTTGGGGCGAATCAGTAATCATTGGTGTTGCGGGTGCAGGTCAAGAGATCTCAACTCGTCCATTCCAACTAGTAACTGGTCGTGTATGGCGTGGTTCTGCTTTCGGTGGTGTTAAAGGCCGCTCTGAGCTTCCAGAAATCGTTAACCGTTACATGGCAGGTGAGTTTGGTCTTCAAGAGTTCATCACTCACACAATGGGTCTGCAAGACGTAAACGAAGCATTCGACCTAATGCACAAAGGTGAATCTATCCGTACTGTTCTACACATGGATAAGTAACACCCCTCGGTCTCGGCACTTAGGTGTCGAGACCACAGTTCTGACTTAACCATCAGAGCGAAACTGTCTTCACCACCTCCTGCCCGGTGGGTGGTGAAACTTTAGATAATATAGACATGTTATTCCCCAAAACCATCAACCTAACGGAGCACAATAGATGACAATCGAAAACATTAGCCAAGCAAAGGTTGCTGGTGGTTGGCACAAACAATACACCCACTTTTCTGCAACGCTTGACTGCAACATGCGTTTTGCGATTTTCTTGCCGCCTAACGCAAGCAAAGAAAACCCAGTTCCTGTTTTGTATTGGTTATCAGGCTTAACCTGTACCGATGAAAACTTCATGCAAAAAGCCGGCGCGTTCAAAGCTACGGCTGAGCAAGGCATTGCCATTGTTGCCCCAGACACAAGCCCACGTGGCGAAGGTGTTGCCGACAATGAAAGCTACGATCTCGGCCAAGGTGCAGGCTTCTATGTGAATGCCACTCAAGCACCATGGGACAGCCATTACCACATGTACGATTACGTGGTAACAGAGCTTCCAGCATTGATTGAATCTTTCTTCCCTGTGACTTCGGTGAAATCGATTTCTGGTCACAGCATGGGCGGACACGGTGCCCTAACGATTGGTATCAAAAACGAAGATAGCTACCGTTCTATCTCGGCATTCAGCCCAATCACCAACCCAATGCAATGCCCTTGGGGACAAAAAGCATTCAACCAATATCTAGGCTTAGATATTGAAGAATGGAAGCAATACGATGCCTCTGAGCTTCTAAAAACCAAAGGCACTAAGCTGCCAATGTTGGTTGACCAAGGTGAAGCCGATAACTTCCTGATTGAGCAGCTTAAGCCTGAGCAATTAGTCGAAGCGGCTAAGGTAACCAATGCCGATTTAGAGCTACGTATGCAGCCAGGTTACGACCACAGCTACTACTTCATCTCTAGCTTTATTGATGAGCATATTGAGTTCCATGCCGCTTACCTAAACAAGTAATCACCGTTATTTAACCCACACCTTGCAACCGTAAGGTGTGGGCTTTTTTATGACTGTTCATTACTCGCACAAATAAATGTAAACCAAGGTTTATGAACAGTGTGTCAATTCATTCAAACTTCCTAACAGACAGGTGATACTTTCACTCATTCATACTCTTACAATCAGCAAATCAAACCTGTTACCATAGCGCCTTCAACATCACCTATTTTGAAGGTTGCTATGAAAGCAATTAAGATTCTTTTCTTCCTGATGGTTTTATTGAGCGGTCTGTTTACCGCTTGGCTGTTTATTCCAATTCCAGCGACCATGGACAAGCAAACGCTCGATGTTCCATTAACGGAACCATTCAAGCTTGTGGCGTACCGCAGCAACCCGAATGACGCGAGCAAGCCGCTGACATACCACTACTATGTGATTTCAGATGTGGTTGGCGTGGACGACATGGACCCGTTTTTAGTTACCACAGACCAGTTCGTGAAGCTTGGCGAATTCGACGAAAACACGTTCAATTTAACGGTTAACGGCAAGATCGAGAGCTACACCAACGATTTATGGATCAAAAAATCTGACGGCAAGCTTCAGCACTGGTACGTGAGTATTGATGCAAACTATATTCGTTAGCGTCGAACCCAAATAGACCCGACTCTAAAACTGCGCTTTAGCTTCCAAGCGCAGTTTTTGTTTCTAGCGCAATTTTTTCAAGCCGCCCGCTTTAAACTCTCCATCACTTTTCCACCACTGCCGTGTTCTTAAAAATACTACAATCAGAGCAGGTTTTATAAGCTCTTGAGATAAGATAAGCTCCACCTATACTCGACTCCCAATAAATCAAAAATAATAAAGGATCACCCGTGGAATTTACGCTCGACAAATTTAACGGCATCATCATTGACCCAGCAACAGCCCCTCACGATGCTGATTCATTCAATGCCGAACTCAGCGAGATCACCGAATTTTCAAATCAGAACAACAAAGGCATCATTTGGATTAGCTTGCCTATTTCATTGTCGCACCTTATTCCGGTGGCGACTGAACTTGGCTTTGTATTTCACAACTGTCTAGAAGACGAGATTACGCTGATCCATAAATCTGAGATTGTAGAGTTTGTGCCTTTCATCCCCACCCACACTTTGGGTGCAGGCGCATTGATCACTAACGAACACAACCAAGTGCTGATGATCAAAGAGCACGGTATGACTGGCTACAAGTTACCTGGCGGTCATATTGAGTTGGGCGAAGGCATTGAAGAATCAGTAATTCGAGAAACATTGGAAGAGACAGGTATCGAAGCCACATTCGTTTCTGTGGTTGGCATGGCGACAAGGCACCCGTATCAATTCGGTAAATCGAACCTCTACTTTATTTGTCACCTTATCGCGCAAACCCAAGAGATTTCGATTCAAGACACTGATGAAATTGCAGAAGCTAAATGGATTGATGTTGAAGAATATATTAACAACCCCGACAGCTACCCGTTTAACCGCCAGTTGGTCGGTACTCTGATCGGAAAGCAAGGTTTGGAGCTCACTCAGTTAGAAGGCAACTATGGCCCTGTCCACAAGCCAGAGATCTTCTTTTCGCAAAGCTAGAACGATTCAAGCATAAAAACGCCCAACTCAAATGAGTTAGGCGTTTTGCTTTCACTTTTTGTTTTTCTTAATATAAGCCAACTGCGTTGTTAATTATTCTTTGTACCCATGATTCATTCTCATACTTTTAAAACAAACCAGTATTAGAAGAAGCCCAACGGATTAGTATCGTAGCTAATCAACAGATTCTTCGTATTTTGGTAATGATCGAGCATCATCTTGTGCGTCTCACGACCGATACCCGACTTCTTGTAACCACCAAACGCCGCGTGTGCTGGGTAAGCGTGGTAGCAGTTCACCCAAATACGACCTGCTTCGATGTTGCGTCCCATGCGATACGCTAGATTTGCATCTCGAGTCCACACACCTGCACCCAAGCCATATTCGGTATCATTGGCAATTTCTAGTGCTTCCGCTTCGTCTTTAAAAGTGGTTACCGCGATAACAGGGCCGAAGATCTCTTCTTGGAAGACACGCATCTTGTTGTTGCCTTCGAGCATGGTTGGTTGAATATAATAACCGTCCCCCAAATCATCAGGTTGTTGCGCAATTTCACCACCAGTTAGCACTTTAGCGCCCTCTTGGCGACCTATCTCAAGATAGCTCAGAATCTTATCAAACTGCTCTTTTGAAGCTTGCGCACCCACCTGAGTATCGGTATCCAATGGGTTACCTTGCTTGATGGTTTGCGCACGCTCGATCACCTTGGCGATGAACTTGTCGTACACCGATTCATGGATAAGAACACGCGACGGACACGTACATACTTCACCTTGGTTGAAGAACGCAAGCAGCATGCCTTCGACACACTTATCTAGGTAATCGTCTTCATGATTGAAGATATCTGGGAAATAGATATTTGGAGATTTACCACCAAGCTCAACCGTTGAAGGAATCAAGCTTTCAGCCGCACATTTCAGAATATGATGTCCAACTTCAGTTGAGCCAGTAAACGCCAATTTAGCCAAACGATCACTGGTTGCCAGTGCTTGACCCGCTTCGCTACCAAAACCATTAACAATGTTGACCACACCTGCAGGTAGAAGATCGGCGATCTTCTCCATCATCACCAAAATTGATGTGGGTGTTTGCTCAGCTGGCTTCATCACGACACAACAACCCGCCGCTAGCGCAGGTGCTAGCTTCCAAGCCGCCATTAGAATCGGGAAGTTCCAAGGAATAATCTGCCCCACCACACCAATCGGTTCTGGGAAGTGGTAGCTTGCTGTGTTTGAATCTAACTCTGCTGCACTGCCTTCTTGCGCTCGAATACAACCTGCAAAGTAGCGAAAGTGGTCAACAACCAAAGGAATATCTGCCGCTAGCGTTTCACGAACTGGCTTGCCGTTTTCCCACGTCTCCGCGACTGCAATTTCTTCTAGGTTCGCTTCAATACGATCGGCAATTTTAAGCAGGATGTTTGAGCGTTCCGTCACGCTAGTCGCAGCCCAACTTGCACGAGCAGCATGCGCGGCATCCAATGCTAAGCTAATATCCGCCTCTGTTGAACGTGCCACTTGACAGTAAGCCTGACCGTTAACAGGAGAAATATTATCAAAATATTCGCCACTCACAGGCTTAACCCACTCACCACCAATAAAGTTATCGTATTGAGCTTTAAAGTTCACCACTGCGTTATCACTACCCGGCTGTGCGTAAATCATAGTTCGATCCTTCTTTGATTTTATTATTCAATGTTGTATTTGTTTTATTGAATTTGTGTTGTTGAAAATACACGGCGCTTTCTCGTGAGAAGAGAGTCACCATATTTATACTTCCTGTTTAAAACACTGATACTTCATGTTTTCTTTACAACAGTAACAACGCAAATCACACGCCAGAACTTCAAACCTTGTTGTTAACAAAATGTAAAACTATGATTACCAAACGTTTACAACCTAAAGTGAGTTGGCATTGAACGGACGTATGGAGACCACTCCAGTGTTCAACTGTTCCAATTTGGTACACCCTCACTGTTACGACATGGAACAGTCATGCACCTTCAACAAGCAAACACATCAGATTGGCTTTCATCCTCTTGGCATCGCAGCACAGAAGCAGGCCTAAAACAGAGACGACTTCCCGAAGACATTCGCCTGCCGCAATCCATTCTTAAGCAGCGACGTCACCAATCATCTGACTTGATCCACATTGTCGAACGTAATGCCCTGCCTTTGTTCAATCAGATGTTTGCTCGTACTGACAGCCGCTTAATTCTGACGGATATAGAAGGGGTGATTCTGGCGAGCTGGGGACAAGAGCGGTTTAAAGAGAAACTAACTTCTATAGCACTCAGCTCAGGAGCGTGTTGGCAGGAACAACTTAAAGGCACTAACGCAATAGGCACTGCGATTGTAGAAGCCAAGCCAGTAACTATCATTGGCGAACAGCACTTCATCCACCAGCATCGATTTATCAGTTGTTCAGCAAGTCCGGTGTTCAATCATCAAGGTCAAATGGTTGGCGTATTAGACATTACCAGCGAGCAGCAACAGCACGACAGTTCGGTGCAATTGCTGGTACAAAATATGGTTCAGCTTATTGAAAACCAACTTTTGAGCCATATCCCACAAGGCTCGACTCGTATTGACCTCGCATGTGAGAAATCGTTGCTGCACAGTGGTTGGCAAGGAATTGTGATAGCAAACGAAGCTGGCGAAGTACTAGCGCACAATCAGGTTGCCTCTCAACTACTGGATCAAACCTCGATCGTTGGTGAATGCATCGACACTCTTTTCAACCGAACCTCATTAGATACGCCATTCGTATTTGAAAAACAGCATCTCAAGCAGCCAACCGCAAAACGCACTCGCTCTATTTCGGCATCGTGCGATTTGCACCATGGCGAGCAACAAATTGAACATGCTTGGCAGCAAGCCAATAAGGTAATCGACAAAGGGATCAGCCTCCTAATCTTAGGAGAGACGGGCGTTGGAAAAGGCGAATTTGTTAAAGCATTACACAAGCAAAGCCAGCGTAAATCGTCGCCCTTAGTTGCAGTGAATTGCGGTGCGCTACCGAAAGATCTTATCGAATCCGAACTGTTTGGTTACGCACCAGGCGCGTTTACTGGCGCAAGCCACAAAGGATTCCAAGGTAAGATCCGCCAAGCAGATAAGGGAATCCTGTTTCTAGATGAAATTGCCGACATGCCTTTGGAAGCTCAGTGTCGATTGCTGCATGTTCTGCAAGACAAATCTGTAGTGCCTGTGGGTTCAAACCAAAGCTATCAAGTAGATTGTCAGATCATCGCCGCGACTCATAAAAACTTAGAGCAGCTAGTCACAACCGGAGAATTTCGACAAGATCTTTATTATCGCTTGAACGGCTTAGCCTTCACTTTACCAAGCCTACAACACAGACAAGACAAACAAGCCTTAATCGAAAACATTCATAATAAATACGCTGAAAACCAACAAGCAATCTGCCCACATTTGATGAGTTTGTTATGCGCCTATTCTTGGCCTGGCAATATCCGCGAGTTAGACAACTTACTTAAAGTCGCTGCCCTACTCGCCGGTGAGGAAGCACAACTCACACTAGAACATGTACCGAGCCATCTTGCTCAACAGCTGACATCGCTGACAGAAGATAATCATCATAAGCCCATGGCGCTTAACACCATCGAAAGTACGCCAAAGTCAGATTTAAAAAGCACCGTTGAAGATACTTTGCTACAAACCTATCAAGCCAACCAAGGAAATATCAGCAAGACATCACGAATACTCGGCATCAGCCGCAACACTATTTATCGAAAACTGAAGAGCTTAGGGATTATTAATAAACAATAAGTACCCGACACTCTTATTTGTGGCTTTTCTTTGCAATAAAAAATTGCACATCTAGTGAGAAATTTTGACCTCTGCTACGTAATGCTTCAAAACGACAGAGGGTTCAGATGCAAACAATTAACATAGTGTGGCTAAAACGAGATTTACGCCTTACCGATCACGAGCCATTGCAGCAGGCTTTATCAGAGCAACACCCAACGGTATTACTTTACATCTTTGAGCCCATGCTGTTAGACAATGCGCATTATTCAGAACGGCACTGGAGATTTATTTGGCAATCGCTCCAATGCATGAACCTGTCATTGAGCGAGCATGGACATCAAGTATCAATACTCTATGGTAACGCTATCGACTGCTTCGAAGCGGTCCAATCTCGTTACCACATCCAAAATGTATTCTCCCATCAAGAGGTAGGCTTAAATTGTACTTTCGATCGTGACAAGCAAATTTCTGACTGGTTTCAAGAACACAACATCTGTTGGCAAGAGTCTGCTCAGGGCGCTGTCGTCAGAGGGGCGAAAGACCGAATCGGTTGGGATAAACACTGGAACAGTGTCATGCGCGCCCCCATAATCCAAACCAAATTGACAACAGAATCATTGCATACTCTGGATGCTAATGAGCTTGGGTTAGCAATAGTGCCTCCAGAAGCCTGGTTAACCAAAAGCAATGGTATACAAACGGGCGGCAGTACGTTGGCATGGGCAACCTTGCATGACTTCTTTCAGCGACGAGGTCGCGATTACTACCGTAGTATCTCAAGCCCAGAAGCATCGAGACATGCTTGCACTCGCCTGTCCCCGTATTTGGCTTGGGGTAACATTTCGCTGCGTGAAGTTTATCAACATCTGTTGGAACACTGGCAGGTCGCAGGCTTTCGTCGTAGCCTCATCGCTCTCTCTTCAAGGCTTCATTGGCACTGTCATTTCATACAGAAGTTTGAATCGGAATGTGACATGGAATTTCGCTGTGTAAATTTCGCCTATGAGGCGCTGTTGTACAATGAAACGGTAAACGACCCAACACGATTAAAAGCATGGAAACTCGGTTTAACGGGAGTGCCATTGGTCGATGCCTGCATGCGTTGTTTGCATCACACGGGGTATATCAACTTTCGGATGCGTTCGATGTTAGTGAGCTTTCTCACTCACCACATGAATATGGACTGGCGAAATGGCGTGACTCATTTAGCGCAACTCTTCCTCGATTTCGAACCCGGTATTCATTATCCGCAGTTTCAAATGCAAGCTGGAGTAACTGGAATCAATACCATAAGAATTTATAACCCAACGAAGCAAGCACAAGAACACGACCCCGATGGTGATTTTATTCGAAAATGGGTTCCAGAACTCTCAGAGGTTCCGACGCCATTATTATTTGAGCCCTGGAAGATGACGCCGATGGAAATGATGATGCATAAATTTGAACCTAACTCTCCTTACCTCAATCCTGTCATAGATCTCGAAACCAGCGCAAAAGAGGCACGGGTACGTTTATGGTCATGGCGAAAACTGACTGAGGTAAAGCAAGAAAATAGTCGGGTCTTATCTCGGCATGTCAGGCCATCAAAGAAGAAATCTAATTAGTTCCCAACTCGACAAGTTGATTGAGCACTTCTTTATCCAATACTGGGTGAGGTTTACTGGCGAGAATAAGCACAATGTCCACCGAAGGCAGTGGAGGCATGTCTTCAAGGATCTTCAAATCAGGGGTAACACTGAGCTTACCCATCGCCCCAATAGCTAAACCGGCCTTCACGATCGCACGCTGCGCCGAAGCAGTATTACTGCATGCCAACAGTTGGTAAGACGTACCTTGCTTGGTTAAACCGTTCACCGCCGCCGCGTGATACTTACAATCAGTCTGAAACAGCGCCAATGGAACTGGCCTAACGTCATCAAACGCAAACTCAGGGCTACTAATCCAAACTCCGACATCATGAGTCAGCCAATATCCCTCTTCGCTGTCAGGCGCTCGGGTGACAATCGCTGCATCTAATCGGCCATCATCTAGCCACTCTCTGAGCGTAATACTTGGTAGGCTGAATACTTGAATAGAACAGGTGGGTTCTGCTTGCTGCAACAGTCGAATCACTTTCGGAAGAATGGTGTCGTTGTAATCTTCTGGGCAACCTAACCGAAGCGGCTGTTTGTCCCCATATCGCTTTACCTGTTTCAGGGCCGAATTGTGGAGGGCAACTAATTGCTCCGCGTGAGAACGTAGCGCTAAGCCCGCTTCAGTGAGCACAAGATTGCGTCCTTCTTTTTGAAAAAGAGTTACATTAAGTTCTTCTTCCAACTTACGCATCTGAGCACTGAATGCCGATTGGGTGCGGTTGATCTGTTTCGCGGCTCGCGTGAAGCTGCTGGTTTCCACAAAAGCGAGAAAGCCTCGCAACGCATCAATATCCATATTGAACTCACCACCCATCGCTTTTATTAATGTATTCCATCAAAATTATCCGTTAGTGCTCCGCAATACAATCCCCTAAGCTCAAAACATACTCACCAAACGCAAGGAAGCACCTATGCAGCTTTATATTGGAAACCAGAATTACTCAACTTGGTCATTACGAGCATGGCTGATATTTGATAACTACAACCTGAATACAGACATCATCAAGCTTAAACTTTTTACCTCTGATTTCTACGATACGTTGGCTGCCGTTACACCAACGGCCAAAGTTCCAACCTTAGTCGATGGTGATATTGCCGTCTGGGATTCGTTGGCCATTCTTGAATACGTCAACGACGCACATTTGAACGGCGCGGCATGGCCTAATTCAGTTGCAGATCGCGCCCATGCCCGAGCAATTTCTGCAGAGATGCATTCTGGGTTTTTTGCCGTCAGAAATGAAATGCCGATGAACTGCCGAGCTAAAAGAAAGCTCGTTTTGAGTGAAGATGCACTGAAAGACATCGCTCGTATCGATGCAATATGGTCTGCACAAATGGAACAATACCCAGAGGAATGGTTGTTTGGTGAATGGTCGATTGCCGATGCGATGTTTGCACCTGTGGCTTTACGTGTAGAAACCTATGGAATACAACTTTCCGAAAAGGCATCACAGTATCAACAACGCGTGCTTAACAGCCCTTCAATACAAAAATGGTTAGCAGAAGCAAGCTTGGAAACCGATGTGGTTGAAGAGGATGAAGCCGGTCAACTCGCTTAAAATATGAAGTTCACAAGCTTAAAAAGGCCGCTGGTAAACAGCGGCTTTTGTAACTGAAATGAAAGAGGACTATTCATCCAACCCTTTAATTGAACTCATCGAGTGATAAACGGCTTCCATGTCACCGGCAATCGACAACAACTTCAAATCATCGATGAAGAAACGACTGGTCATTGTATGTTTACCGCCATTGATAAAAATTTCGATCACCGATTTATCGACATAAACTTCGATAGTTTGCTCAACACTTAACCTCGGCGCTTTTCTCACACAGCCAAACTCTTCCGCGTAAAGTTGAGACATCTTACTGCGATCAAGCATGAATTCCGTCTCTGTGGCACTGAACACGATATTCTCGCCCGCGGCGTTGGCAAGCGTAAACTCAAACTTGTCCGCACCTGTTTCGATCTCAATCATGAAGCTGGTTGTATTCAGTTCAAGAGTGTTCTCAACCACCACAGCCTCACCCTGCAGCGCTTTCGATTCAGGTAAAGCAGATTGAACAAGATAACCATCTTGGATTTTCAACTCACGAGGTAATGACAACATACCCGCCCATTGGTGCGCTACAGATGGAGCGTCGATATCAGGAAGGCCTACCCAAGCAATCAAGATCCGGCGACCGGAATCGTCTAAGTAAGTCTGAGGTGCGTAAAAATCAAATCCGTAATCAGGCTGCGCGATATCTTGATGGTTTTCAAATTCCATCGAATCTAAATTCAAACAATCACCAACAATGTAAGCCACTGAGTAAATATTTTTAAAATCGTACGGATTATCGCTAGAGACACCTTGTGGAGAAAACAACATCACTGACTGGGTATCTATCTCGAAAAAGTCAGGGCATTCCCACATATAGCCAAGATTGTTGTAACGAGTTTGAATAGAACCTTTATGCTGCCAGTTCATGAGATCACGACTTCTGTACAGCGCCATTGAACCACGTTTTTCTTGGGTCTGAGCCCCAACAACCATCAAGTAATCGTCACCGTCCTTCCACACTTTTGGGTCGCGGAAATGTTCTGTGTAGTGTTCATTTTCGATAACCACACCATGCTTTTCTATTTGCCCTTTGACGGACATCTTTGCAACACACTGAGTTGAGGACCTTTCCCAGTTTTCATCCCGATGATTTCCCGTGAAGAATAAAATAGCTTCATCGTTTTCAACGAGAGCGCCGCCAGAATAAACCCCATGAGAATCGTAATCTTGATCTGGATGCAGTCCAATGCCATGGTCTTCGAAGTGAACAAAATCTTTTGTAGACAGGTGATACCAATACTTCATGCCATGAACAGGGCCAACCGGCGTCCATTGGTAAAAAATATGATGCTCGCCGTTGAAGTAACACAAACCATTTGGGTCATTCAGCAAGCCAAATTTGGGAGCAATATGGTAACTAGGGTATCCAGAATCTTGCTTACGCTGTTTTACCATCGCATCCATACTGTCTTGAGAAATCTGCTCTACGCGACAGTACCTTTGCTCTACTGTCCAGTTCGAATTCAAACTCATACACTCTCCTCTACGGCATTCGTATTTGAAGAGTCTTTTTGAATAAACTGAGTGAGAGCCTCTTGCGTGGGAAGTGCAGTCATCGCGCCTTTTTGCGTGATTGCCAATGCACCGCAACCATTCGCCCACTGAATTGCAGAATCAACGACTCGTTGATTATTCCACTCTTCATGTTGAGAAAGCTTTGCAAGCAAACCGCCAACAAAAGCATCGCCTGCACCCGTGGTATCCACAGGCGTCACTGAGCAACCTGAAATCAACACACCTTGGTTTTCAAATACTCGCCAAACGCCTTTCGCGCCCTGCGTAACCAAAACAAGCCTGTTGTTAAGATCTGCAATGTTAGCTAAACCTTGTTCGATAGAAGTTGAATCGGTTAAGAAATCCAGCTCTTCTTCTGAGAATTTAACCACATCAGCCAATTCAACCGCTTTCATGACCACAGACTTAATTTCAGATGGGTTTTGCCATACTTCATCACGAAGGTTTGGATCGAAACTGATGTAACCGCCCGCGGCTTTCATGCGTCGGATAGCTTCAAAGGTACTGCTTCGGCTTGGTTCATTAGCTAAAGAGATTGAGCAGACGTGTAACCACTCGTTTTTCTTAAATTCGGGAATGTCTTCAACAGACATAAACTGGTCGGCACTTGGCTTAACCATAAACGTAAAACTGCGCTCGCCTTGGTCATCAAGATCTACCACCACGGTTGATGTGCGTTGTTCAGGGTCCTTCACCAAACGCTCGGTATTCACACCTTCCTTTTGCAGATTCACTTCCATAAAAGTGCCAAACGGGTCGTTACCCACTCGGCCGAAAAATGCGCTTTTGCCTAAAAGGCGAGAAATCGCTACCGCGACATTGGCAGGCGCACCGCCCGGACATTTCAATAATGTCGAGTCAGTCTCCGGAATGAGGTCGACGACAGCGTCTCCAGTTACCCAAACTTGATTCATCTTTCTTACCTTAAAACTGAAAATCATGACAACCGAAAGCGATGGCCATCGAAAGCAGTAGCAACCGAAAGCAAGGTGACAATTCACGCTGTCATATAAAAATACAAAAAGGCTAGCTAAGCCAAATCACCTAGCTAGCACCCCAAAGCTTAGGAAATGAAGTGAAAAGGGGGGGCTTCACTCCTAGGGAGAAACGTTAAGCTGTTGCTTTAATGTTTTGCTTGCTGCGCTCACGCAGACCTAAAACAACGGTCAGAGCAAAGGCAGTCACGAACGCGATAATCATACCTACCACGTAGTAGCCAATTTTTTCTGGTGATATTGAGATGATGCCCGGAATACCCGCCGCACCCAGTGCTTGTGCTTTCACATTGAACATAGTGATAAACGCGCTTGAAACCGCAGCTGCACAGACCGCAGCAATGAATGGATAGCGAAGCTTCAAGTTCACACCGAACATTGCAGGTTCAGTAATACCAAGCAAACCGGTCACACCAGAAGGAATCGCGATACCTTTCATTTTCTTATCTTTACTCATGAAACCAACCGCCAGTGCCGCTGCACCTTGTGACACGTTAGACATCGCCGCGATAGGGAAGATGAACGTACCGCCAGTCGTTGCGATATCCGCAAGCAGCTGAGTTTCAATAGCAATAAAGCTATGGTGCATACCAGTAATAACGAACGGCGCATAAATTAAACCAAATACCGCACCACCAATGAAGCCAGCGCTGTTGTATAGCCAGTTAAGACCGTCACCCAGTAAGAAACCGATATCACGTGTAAATGGCCCCACAACCGTAAATGTCAGAAGGCCAGTCACGAAAATAGCCAGTAGCGGCGTTAGCAAGTTATCCAGAACCGAAGGAATAACTTTACGTAGGCCAAGCTCAACTTTCGCTAGAATAAACGCAGAAACAAGAACGGGCAGTACTGAACCTTGATAGCCCACTTTCTCGATTTCGAAACCTAAAATGTTCCAAACTGGAATACTGCCCGAAACCGATGCGCCACCGAAGCCCCAGCCGTTAAGCAAGTCTGGGTGAACCATCAACATACCTAGAGCCGCGCCAAGGTATGGGTTACCACCAAACTTCTTACTCGCTGAAAATGCTAATAAAATAGGCAGGTAGACAAAAGGAGCATTAGCAAATGTATTGATCATGTTTGCTAAGTCGGTCAAACCCGGATTAGCGTCGATTAAAGATTTGCCATCAATGAACAAGCCTTGAGCCGTCAATAAGTTGTAGATACCCATCAAAAGACCACCAGCAACAATCGCCGGAATGATTGGTACAAAAATATCAGACAGACCTTTCACTGCGCGTTGCAGGATATTTTGGTTGTCAGCACCTGCAGACGCTACATCGTTGGTCGACATTTCCGTCATTTCAGTCAGCTTAGCCAACTCAGCATAAACTTGGTTTACGATGCCTGAGCCAAAGATGATCTGATATTGACCTGCCACTTTAAACTGGCCCTTAACCCCTTCTAGGTTATCAATCGCCTGCTCATCAATTTTATCTTGGTCTGCAACCGCAAGACGCAGACGAGTCGCACAGTGTGCAAGTGCGGTGATATTACTTTTACCACCTAATAGAGAAAGCAGCTCTTTTGCTATTTTTGGATAATTCATTACATACCCCATTGGATTATCATTTGAGCTTTTGAATTTTCGGGAACGTTTGCAAAACAAATCTTTGCCTATAAATAACAAATGATCAAAGATAATGGCTCCATAATGTGAGAATGATCTTTAAATTATCTCCCTAGGATGAAGTGACAAGGTTAAAATCGCCTTACAAACAGGAAATGTTATTCCAGGTTTGCAAACAATCCCAAAACTAAAATTACAAATGGATAATGAATAATGGCTAGTCTTCATGATGTTGCTCGTCTCGCTGGAGTTTCCAAGTCGACGGTTTCTAGAGTAATCAACGATGAATATGGTGTAAAAGACGCGACCAAAGTGAAGGTGCGTAAAGCGGTCGAAGAGTGTGGCTATCTCCCAAACCAAGTCGCTAAAGACTTGAAATCTCAGAAAACCAATCTCGTTGGTGTGATTGTCCCTAGGGTTTCTTCCCACGCTACCTCTCAAGGTGTCGACGGTTTAACCGCAGTCTTAGAGCAAGCGGGCAAGCATGTTTTATTAGCGAGCACACACCAAACACACCACAAAGAACTTGAATATATTCAGATATTTAACCAAAAGCGAGTAGAAGGCATCATCCTATACGCGACTCATCTAGACAAGCAATTAGTTAAAGCCATTCAAAGCTCTGCTGTGCCGGTGGTATTGGTTGGTCAAGACGGATCTATGTTTAACATCCCAAGCATTGTGCACGATGATGCACGTGTAGGGTTCGAAGCGGGTAATCGCCTAATCGCGAAAGGTTGTAAGAATATGGGGTTCATTGGCGTTCAAGGCGATGACATCGCGGTCGACAAGATGAGATCGGAAGGATTTACTCAATCGCTCCAATTCAACGACCTCACACTGCAATTTCACGCGCGAGGCGACTTCACCATAGATTCCGGCTACCAGCTGGCTAAGCAGTCTCTCAAAGAGCACAAGAAGCTCGACGGCCTGTTCTGTGCCACTGACCGTATCGCAATCGGTGCGATCAGAGCGATTCAGGAAGCAGGGTTCATTCCAGGGAAAGATGTATTGGTGCTCGGTGTGGGTGACGATGAACTCGCTTCCGTATGCACACCAACGCTGTCTACGTTTAACTATGCGTTTGATAAAGCGGGAGAAAATGGAGCCAAACTGTTGCTCGACCGTATTGAGAAAAAAGGCTTTGAAATGAGTAAAATGGTGCTGACCTTCACCACCATTGACCGAGAATCTTGCTAGTTAATCAGTTCAACAGCTAGCTAAAAGAGCCAGAGTATTAACTAGTCAAACATCTAAACACAGATGCCAAAATGCCAACCTACAAGTTAAAATGATAAGGTTGGCATTTAATGATGCAAATATCACATCATGATTGACGATCTCTATCTCAACGATATATCAAGCAATTAGAACCAAGTTTCCATCTGCAGTGCAAACAGAACCTCGCCGCCCTCTCCCATCGTTGCTGCATCTGCCTCAGTGCTGATCGAGTAACCATTCAGGTCTTCACTCCAATCTACATAGCTTACAGCGAAACGTAGTTCTGGTCGGTCAAAAAAACCAGTGCTGGTTGAAAGCTTCAGTGTTGGTGCAACTGTCGCTTTGTAGAAACCTCCGCTCGCTTGCTCTGTCGAGTTGTCTAAATCCATGTACTGCAATGAACCTTCGTAAACCATCTCAAAGTTTTCTGAGAACTCTTGAGCTAATCGAACGTTTAAAGAAGCCCATGTGAACTCGTCATTCTTCTTCAGACGGTCTTGGCTATGCTCTGCCATCAATGCAGGCGCTAAACGCCAGTTGTCGCCAATACGAGTGACGCCGTAGCTAAACAGGCGAACGGCTTTTGCGTCATCCAGCAGGTCACCATTGGAACCGATGCCTTTTAGCTCTGCACCTAGGCCGCTACCCACTAACATGCCCGTTTTAGAGAAGCCTTCGCTCAAACCAAAGAAGTTGTCTCCATGGTACGCAAACATTGCGTGTACACCGCTTTCAGCAGCACCATTTAGGCGACTATCGTTGTCTGCTGAAGTCATGCCACTCAACATAACTTGCCATTGGCCAATACGGTTATTCATCGTTGCAATGTAGTTTTCTACATCTGTCGATGAACTATCAATCTCACCAAAATCTCGGCCATAAATAGAGAAATTCGCTTTCCAGTTGTCGCTCATCTGAACGTCGTAAACGCCCGCACCAGTACCTGATAAGAAGACAATATCCGAATCGAAAAAGTGAATATCAAAATTGTCACGATCGAATCGTTTACCCGCCCAAAACGTTGCTTCAGAAAACGCTTCGGATTCAGAGAACATGCTCAGACGGTTCAGTTCTGAATACACTTGTCGTACATTCAACTGGCTTTCACTGGCTGTCCACTCGTTATTTGTTTCAGTACTGTCGGCTAGCATGATACGAAACAAGGCACTAGAACCATCATTCGCAAAACGCTTGTGAATCAAGTTCGCTTCAACGTAATGATCATCTTCCACACCAAGTCGTCCAATAGGCGCACCAATCGCACCCGCCGCAGTCATGTAAGGACCAGTACCTGTCGCGCCGTTTAGGTCGTCGTTGATCAATAACCCAGAGCGCGCATAGCCGTGAAACTCAAACGAAGAAGCCTTTTCATTGGCTTCGGTAGAAACCTGCTCCGTTTGTGCAACTCTTTGTTCTAATTCATTAATACGTTGCTCTAATGCTGCAACGTCTTCACTTGCTAATACCGATGTAGTCATTAGCCCCATTGTTACAGCAACCGCTAAAATGTGTAGTTTCATTCTTATGTTCTCACGTTAATTGTTTTGGATTACCTGCAAACGTTCCCAAAATAATTCGTAAGCGCATTTCGGCTTATAATTTTGATGTATAAGCTCTATATCGAAGAAGAAATAGAAATCAGTCGTGTTGATTACTTCACTTTTGTATCTGGGTGGATGATAGATCGATAATTTCGGGAACGTTACCGAAAATGCATAATTCTGATAACTTTGTCACAAGTGAAATTGATTAATGGGCGAAAAATAGTGTATCGCGCACATAGCTCAACGAATAAAAACGAGCCTATGATTGAGCCTAAGCGTATTAAAGCCTTCCATTGAAGCGAAGGTAACAATTAAGTGAACATCAATTAGGAAAAGCAGAGGCAAAGCCTGAGGTGAAATTTTCAGGCTTTTTGAATGCAGAACATTCTCACCAACAGTAGGAGATGTTTTCGAAGCTAGGTTAGCCTTTCTAGCCGTGGTTGAAAAAGGTATAGATTCGTTGAAGCCGCTACTTTCTTTTACCCTGCTCAACTAGCTTTTCATTCCATGCCGTATTACCGTCACGTTTAGAGACATCGTATTCAGAACAGAACTGCGAGATAGTCATATTGTTATCGCCAGTCGCTAGCTTTAATGCTAATTGGACTTGTTGAAGTTTGCTTTGCAGGCGCAAGATTTGACCTGCATTTGGACTTTTCTCTTTGGCATACTTTAAGGCGGCATGTTTACGCTCGGCAGCACCTGCTCGGCGATCCGCTTCTGATAGCAGATATTTTAGCTGAGCAACACTCTTGCCTTTCTTGAAAGCAGGGTCGAGCAGCTCAACACATTCATCAAACGACGGATTGATCACATATGGGTCAACTTTATGAGCTTGTTGACGCATCCACTCTAGTGCGAGTTTTTCATCTGACATAATTGAATCTTTACCAAATAAATAGCCTTATATGGTATCGCTCAATAGCAAACTGCTGCAATAGCAAATTGAGCGAGTTCGTACATTTTTAGACTTTCCGCGTAGCTGCTGTTATCAGCCTCAGCCCCAAGAAGCTATCTTACTCCGAATTAAAGACGCGTATTTCATCTGATCAACGCATCACAAATAATTCTTCATGATAATTTTTTTCAATATTAAATTGATACGCATCGAGCTCTTTTTTCAGTGATTTTGAGAATAACTCAGGCCCACAGAAATAGAGTTCGTAATCATTTAGATCACCACATCGGTTCAAAATTTGCTCTGCGTTTAACCGTGGTGAATGAGCAGTATCTATCACGTTCAACTTCACGCCTACTTGATGTGCGAGATGCCATAGTTCATCGACTAAGTTTTCATCAACGCCGCGAGTGCAATAAAACAATTCAATCCGAGGATGACTCGTCTTTATTTTGAGAGCTTCTAGTGTCGCAAAAAATGAAGCGATCCCGACTCCACCAGCAACCCAAATTTGTGGCTTACTTAGGTCAAACTCAAGACGCCCATAAGGCCCCTCAATTGTGACGCCGTCACCAATATTAACTCGACCATACAAATCTGTAGTAAAATCGCCTAGCTCTTTGATCAAGAAACGGAGTTCTGACTCTTCACTACCTGAAACGATGGTAAATGGATGCGGGTCTTCATTGCCAAAGCATAAATACGCGAACTGTCCAGCTTTATGGCCTTGCCAAGATACATTCGGCTTTAATATCAATTCCATTACTGATGCTTGGGGGAAATAGCGAGTCGAAACTACAGTGGAAGAATGGCGATTACGACGCCCAACAAAACCTAATAAGCTGTATACCGCCGCAATAGAACCCATCACAGCAAAAGCCAAAGTTAGGTAATAAATAGGCTCACCCCAATACGCTCGTTTGATAAGTAACACCGAATGAAAGGCGAGCAATAGATACGCCAACGACATAAGGCGATGTGACAGTTTAAATGGTTTGTACTTGATTGCCGCCCATAACGAGGCAACAAGTAAAACAAGCAATAAATAGAACCCCCACTCCCCGATGTTCTGAGCAAAACCACGTAATTCATTGGCCCAAGCTTCCCAACCAGACAAAACACCTTGAGGGCCTAAACCGTCATGATGAATCGGTTTCTCCAGCACTCCAGACATAAGCAACCACTTAGGGACTTGGTACCACAGCCAATGCGCGACACCTAGAGACACCCCACCGATACCAAGCCACTTATGCACGCGATACGCTTTGTCCATACCGTTAAGCCAATTCTCGATCATAGGAAAACGCATCGCTAACAGCATGGCTATCGACATCAACATCAGAGACAAAATACCCGAATACTGAATCATGGCCGAGCGCCATTCAAATACGTTATTTGAAGCGAAGAGTTGCGGTTCCATCGCAAACCAAAATACTGACATCGTGGCAACCATTACCCAAATGACATTACGAACTGTTTTCATTTTTCTGCACTCTCATAGACTATAACTTTACTTTAGTTTCTGGGATGTAAAGGGAAGTCAAAGTGCGTAAATCTATGCAAAGAGTTATCGCTGCGGAAAGAGAAACACCACATAACGAGTAATGACCTCGCGTAGTTGTCACTAGCGTCACTCTAAATCGCTATTTAATGAAAACCTGTTGATCGATAGAGAGTAGTGCTGCGTACATATTGATCCGTTAGTGAGCAAAGTTGTGATAAAAATGAAAACTAGAGAAAACATGAAGGACATCACCCTTGCAAAGCATGATCTGCAAACAATGGATCAAAGGCATCGGACTCGCTTGATTAACTCTCTGTCGGGGTTCAAAAGCGCTAACCTTATTGGTACCTGCGATAAAGAAGGCTTAGATAACCTTGCGGTTATCAGCTCGGTTGTTCATTTAGGATCGAATCCACCATTGTTTGGCTTTATCGTGCGCCCCTGTGAAAGTAGACGCCACACATTAGAGAATATTCTAGAAACGAAGCACTTCACCATTAATAGCATTGGTGCAGAATTTGTTAGAAAAGCGCATCAAACTTCGGCTCGCTATCCTAAACCAATCTCAGAATTCAATGCGGTCGGTCTCACGCCATATTACGACGATGTATTTCCAGCCCCGTTTGTCTTGGAAAGCCCACTGAAAATAGGCTTAACCTTCAAAGAGAAAATTACAATAGAAAGTAATCAAACTCAGATGTTGATTGGTGAAGTTATTACGATTCACGTACCAAAGCGCGCCATGATGCCGGATGGCTACCTCGATTTAGAAGCGTTAGACTTGGTCACAATATCAGGATTGGATAGCTACCACGTCACTCAAAGACTGCATCGTTTAAGTTATGCAAAACCACACGAGTCTTTGTTTCCTCTGACTCGCGAAGGTAACCCAACCTCATGGGAGGCTTTTGAATTTAATCTAACTCATTTTGATCGGTAATTTGCAGTCAAAAAGTGCTAACTTCCTTTAATTACAAGAGATGCAGCTCAAAGTGGCTCTAAAAGGGTGCAACTAAACATCATGCAACCCCAAAATAGCATCTCATTCAACCCTATTTCTGTTTCCAAGGCACCCTTTGAAGCTAACCCACTTTAAATACAAGACTCGTAAAGGCCCAGACTACCGACATGGCGATCAGGTGTCTTTTATGGACATCAAACAGACCTTTGGTATGGGAAGCATTCGTGTCGGAGCTTGGGTGACGAAAGAAGAGAAAGAATTGGCTGCAAATCTGATATTCGATTCTTTAGCAGATTTGGCCTATATCTTGGCTCTACCACCTGAAGCAATTGGCCTTCGAGGCACGTTAGGTTTAGCATTCGGCAGTGGTGGTAGAAAAGGTGTACAAGCACACTACGCCCCAAATCAAAGAGAACTCGCCCTAGCCAAGAACGCCGGCGCTGGTGCGCTAGCGCATGAGTTCTGGCATGCCTTTGATCACTATATAGCTGAGAAAGCATTTGAGATTGGCGATACCTCAGGTCCTCGTAAGCAGATCTTGTTTGCCACCGATTGTTGGTTACACGATAGAAAAGTACGGCCTCATCCATTAAACGAGTATTTGATGTCTCTCTTCGATGCTACCCTGCTAAGCGACAACAACCTGGATAAACACGATTACGTTGCACGTAGTGTTATTGCAGACAAAGCAATGTCTACCCGTTACTTCTCACTACCTACAGAGATGATGGCGCGCGCCTTTGAAGCTACCATAGAATCTTGCTCAGAGATCGAAAACTCTTATTTAGTCGATGGTACGACCAAAACGGATATGCTCCCTCTCTATCCAGACCTCACGCATCGCAAAGAGATTTATCAAGCACTCCAAGGTTATTTCGCGCCGTTGGGTCGTTCTCTAAGTAAGTAACGTTTTAAATCGTTAGGAGGAATAGGTGATCCAACAGCGGAAAGTGTTTATAGTCGGTACTCAAATTTCAACATCCATGATTTAGAGGCAGTAATGATCAGTTGGCCATCTTTGATAAAACTCGACGGTGACGATGAGCTTATTTACGTCGCATCCGAGAACGATTTTCAGGCAGAATGCTCAGACATGATCTTGGGCGAAGATGATTATCTCATTGATTCTGAAGGCGATAGCTACTCGCTTCAATCAAACTCAAATCAACTGTCTCTAGCGAAACGAGCAAACCAATATTCGGTTGAAAGCGTGACTATACTTATTCGAAATCACGAGTTCCAGAAGGCAGAAGTGTGTCTGATGAAGATCCACTTCCTGACCATTGAAGAAGCGATTCAGTCTTTGGCTTTTGAGCCACGTTAATATTGGTTTAGAGCTCGTATCAAAGCTAATGCCCAAGACAGATTAAACAAAAACAGCGCCTCAATAGGCGCTGTTTTTCGTTTCTTATCTCGTTATCGCTAGTTTAATTAAGCGATAAAAATCTGAGCCAATGCGTAGCCTAAACAACATGCGCCTACTACACCGATTAAACCAACCGACATGAATGAGTGGTTGAAGTACCACTTACCAATCTTGGTTGTGCCAGAGACATCGAAGTTCACTGTTGCGATGTCTGATGGGTAGTTCGGGATAAAGAAGTAGCCGTAAACTGCTGGCATCAAGCCGATAAGCAGTGCTGGGTCTAGCCCTAAGCCAAGGCCAACAGGTAGCATCATACGTGCAGTTGCTGCTTGAGAGTTCACCACAACCGATACAATGAATAGCGCTAGTGCGAACGTCCATGGGTAGTTAGTCACCATTTCCACGATGCCCGACTTAAATTGAGGCATTGCATATTGGAAGTAAGTATCCGACATCCATGCGATACCGAAGATAGCAATCGCCGCCACCATACCCGATTTGAATACCACGCCGTTTGGCACATCACGCGGATCAGTTTTAGTTGCCAGCAAAATGATACCGCCGAAACAGAGCATCATCATCTGGATGATCACTGACATCTTGATTGGCTTGTCGCCGTCTACGATGGTTCGGATCTCTGGCACCATTGCCACGATGACAATCACGACAATCGACAATAGGAAAATCAAAACCGCATTACGAGCCGAAGTTGGCAGAACTTCATCCAAAGAGGTCGCGGTGGTGCTTTCAATGCGTTTTTTCCACTCAGGATCTTTTAGGCGTGCTTGGTATTCAGGATCGTCGTTCAATTCTTTCCCGCGTTTTAAGCTATACAAAGAAAGTAAGAACGTACCAAACAATGTTGCAGGAACCGTCACCATCAAAATAGAAAGCAGAGTAATAGAATGTTGAATATCAGATAGCTGCGCGAGGTAGTACACCACAGCCGCAGAGATTGGTGATGCCGTAATCGCCAACTGAGATGCTACCGACGCAGCTGCCATTGGACGCTCAGGACGAATACCGTTCTTCAATGCCACATCGCCGATGATTGGCATAATAGAGTAAACCGCGTGGCCAGTACCCAATAAGAAAGTCATCGAGTAAGTCACGAACGGTGCTATCAAGGTGACGCGTTTCGGGTTCTTTCTCAGTACCCTTTCCGCAACTTGCAGCATGTATTTCAAGCCTCCCGCCGCTTCTAAAATCGAAGCACAAGTCACAACAGCGAGGATGATCAACATGACAGTGACAGGTGGAGACGTTGGTGGCATCTTGAAGACAAACACCTCGATAACCAAACCAATACCAGAAACAACACCTAAGCCAATACCACCATACCGAGACCCGATATAAAGTACGACTAATAAAAATAGAAACTCAAAATACAACATAAGCAACCCTGCTAAAAATATGGACTAATGATATTTTGTCTCTAAGCTCAGCCAT
Organism: Vibrio sp. OPT24; assembly: GCF_015163545.1. Lineage (NCBI taxonomy): Bacteria > Pseudomonadati > Pseudomonadota > Gammaproteobacteria > Vibrionales > Vibrionaceae > Vibrio > Vibrio sp. OPT24. The sequence continues at coordinate 1,320,013 of NZ_JADDYI010000053.1, read as the reverse complement.
TTACTTATTGCTTGGTCACACTATCATTGAAGGCTACCGCAAATTGTTTTTTATAAGATTATGGTCACGCTAACAAGCCTGTAAGTTTATGAAATGTAATAGTAAAATAAACACCCGACCTCGATTTGTTATGTATAACAGTCATAATTGTATCTGTTAGATCTCGATGACCTATAAAAGATTAGGCTCATAACTGAACGATATTATTCCAGCTTGAATTAATGAGATTTCAAGTCATTCAGAAGCATATTGCACACCCAATACTTCCGATTCTAACTCAACGCTGACTCGCCTATCCTTAGACACTATGTCAAAATACTCATTCTCACGACGACAATAGATAAAGAACCACGGATATGAATTTTCAAGCTGCTATTTTTGATATGGATGGACTACTGCTCGACACCGAGCGACTTTGTATGCAGGTTTTTGAAGAAGCATGTCACGCGCAAGGTGTTCCGTTTTTGCAAGATGTCTACCTAGGCATTATTGGCTGTAACGCAAAAACCATCGAACAGATCTTTAGAAATGGTTACGGTGAAGACTTAGATTATCCTGCGTTAAACAACGAATGGCGAACTCGTTACAGTGCGATTGTTAAGAACCAAGCGATCCCTGTAAAAGACGGCGTGATTGAGCTTCTTGAATGGCTCAAATCAAACGACATTCCAATCGCGGTGGCGACCTCGACTCAGCTTGATATTGCAAAAAAGAAGCTTGAGTTGGCTGGCCTAGATTCTTACTTCACCTCGTTAAGCACAGGCTGCGAAGTAACTCACGGTAAGCCTCATCCAGAGATCTACCTGCTAGCGGCAGAACGCCTCGGTGTTGCACCTGAAACCTGCCTAGCGTTTGAAGATTCAAACAACGGTATTCGCGCGTCGATGGCTGCAAACATGATCAGTTTCCAGATCCCAGATCTGGTTGAGCCTTGCGAAGAAGTCAAAGCCCTTGGTCACACGATCAGCCCTTCCCTGCATCATGTGTTAGCACAGCTTCAACAAGCCGCTGCTTAAGTTCTGATTACCGTTGATAACGCTTTTACCTGTCTCGTCCTAAAATACATAGACAAGCCTCTCTATCAAGCCGACTCACAAAGTCGGTTTTTTTGTAGGTACTCCTTTTATAAAAGATAAAAACTCGCGCTTGAAACTGTTACAGTCGAGGTGGAATATATCCTAAGTAATAAGCCAGATTGCTAACATCTACATATGGAGAAAGAGACGCGTGAAGGAAAAGTTTGAAGACCAACTGCTTGATTTTGCACATCGAGAGATGACACAAGATGCAGCTCACGACATCAGCCACATCAAGCGCGTAGTCAAAACCGCTAAGGCGTTGTGTGTCCAAGAACAGGCCAAGCTTGAAGTCGTTCTACCCGCCGCTTACCTTCATGATTGCTTCACCTTTCCTAAGAACCACCCGGACAGAGCCCAAAGCTCGCAAATGGCAGCAGACAAGGCGATTTCTTTCCTCAAATCTATCGACTATCCTGCGTCCTATTTGGATGAGGTCCATCATGCCATTGTCACGCACAGCTACAGTGCCAACATCACTCCAGAAACCTTAGAAGCTCAAATCGTCCAAGATGCCGATCGACTAGATTCTCTCGGTGCGATTGGTATTGCTCGCTGCCTGTATGTGGGCCAGAGCTTTAACGCAGAACTCTATAACCACCAAGACCCGTTTGCGAAGCAACGTGACTTGGATGACAAACATTACAGCGTCGACCACTTTTACGTGAAGCTATTCAAGCTGGCTGAAACAATGAATACAGAATCTGCCAAATTAGAAGCCAACAAGCGCACCGACTACATGCGTGGTTTTCTCGCTCAATTGGCGACAGAAGCTTAAGCTCCTTTTCATATAGAAATTAGTCCCCATATCATAAAGAATCGCTTTAGTTTGGAACCTTCAATGACCCAAGAAAAATTCGACACCATTTATCAACGTGCGGCTCACCGTAAAGGCGGAGCGGCCGAACTCGAAAAGATTGTCCGTGCGCCCCTTTCACAAGCCGAGTTATCACAAATCACTGATGACCGTTGGCTGGCCGCTTTTACCGAAAAGGTCTTCCAGTGTGGTATTTCGTGGAATGTGGTGAGAAAGAAGTGGCCACAATTTGAAGAAGTATTCTTTGAGTTCGATATTGAAAAGATGCTGATGCTGCCGAATGAGATGTGGGAACAGAAAGCGCAAGACCCGCGCATTATTCGCCACCTCACCAAGGTAATGACCATCCCTGCCAACGCCATGATGATCCATAATGCCAAGCGTGAAGCGGATTCCTTCTCGCAAATGGTTGCCGACTGGCCATCAGAACGTATCACCGAGCTGTGGGATTACCTGAAAAAACACGGCAAGCGATTAGGTGGTAATACTGGAGCCTACACTCTGCGCCAAATGGGTAAAGATACCTTCATCTTGTCATCAGATGTTGAAGCACACCTACGCAGCACAGACGTGGTTGATAGCGGTCGTAACACCAAGCGAGCACAACTGGCAGCGAGTAAAGCCTTCAACGAATGGCAGCAACAGTCAGGTCGTAGCCTGAGCGAAATCAGTCAGATCGTGGCATACAGTTGCGGCGATAATCGAGTATAGCTTTAAACAGAACGCGCATTTAGCTTTAATTACATACACACTTAGCTTCGACCAGATGCGCACTAAGCTTTAAACCAAAACTCACTTTTTAAAAAGTACATAGTTCAATATTGCACCGATTTGTACGAAGCTGAATGTTATAAGTCGTTAACAAATAAGCGTACATCGCACTTTCAGCCAGTGGCATTGTATAGATAAGTGTATACAATGTAAGGTAACACTCACGAATCATGCTCAACCCACCCTACTCGACTAAACAAGGGCCCTTATCTCTATGACAGCTCTCAAAAACTCTGTCTCCAAAGGTATAAATACAAAAGTATCAGGCCAGACTCAAGACGATGTTGTTTACTGCCATATCTTCGACGCGATACTAGAACAAAGGCTGCCACCAGCCACCAAATTAAGCGAAGAAGCCCTCGCAGAAATCTTTGGCGTTAGCCGTACTATTATCCGTCGTGCCTTACTACGACTCTCTTTGGAGCAAGTTGTGGTGATCCGCCCTAACCGAGGAGCTGTGATTGCGGCTCCAACAGTAGACGAAGCCAAACAGATATTTAAAGCACGTGAAGTAATGGAAATTGCTATCACCGAGCTAGCCGTTAAAAACGCGACCAAAGCTCAAATCGAAGAGTGCAGAAAATTGGTCGCGAAAGAGAACAGTGCTTTCGACCAAGGTGATTACGGCTCTGGCTTACGTTTGTCTGGAGAGTTCCACATCAAACTGGCTGAAATGGCCGAAAACGCTCCACTGCTGGCTTTCCAACGCAGTTTAGTATCGCAAACCTCACTGCTGATCGCTCAATACGAAACGGGCAACCACTCAAACTGTTCTTTAGACGAACACTCCGGCTTACTGGATGCAATAGAGTCAGGCAACGAACAACAAGCCGTCGAGTTGATGCAAGAACATCTAAGCCATATTCGTTCTAAACTCAACCTAGACAGCAGCACAGCTTCTAGTGATCTACATGTGGTATTCTCCGATCTGCTTAAGAAGAAATCATAGTCCTTTAAACAACAATTTTTATAAATCGGCAGAAGTGAACCAATTGTGTTCACTTCTCTTCTTTATACCTGAATCCCTCTTTTTACCTTATAAAATCAACGCAGCTTTGCCCGGAAATTTTGCTCTCTATTACCTCAACACTTCAGAAAAGTTGAATAGTAACGATACTTCACATCACAAAAACTCCTCTTAATTTGTATACATAGTCAAAAGTCAACCTTCACCAAAAAACTTCTAAATAACCAGTCAAATCCATATAAAACAAGTCACTACAATAGAAAATAAATTGTACACAATCTACCAAAGCGCCATATTGTTGCGTTTTTGTAAATAAATAGTTGACCCTTAGGTCAGGATGGATAATTATTGACCTAGAAGTCAAAAAGAATACACATGGAAATATGTCGATTTACAAGGAGGTCTCTTGATTACTTTTTTGCTCAATCAGGAAATAAGACGTGAAGATAATCTGTCGCCAAATATGACAGTGCTCAACTACCTTCGTACCAAAGTTAATAAAACGGGTACAAAAGAAGGTTGTGGGTCGGGTGACTGTGGTGCATGTACGGTAGTTCTGGGTGAAGTGGTTAATGGACAGCTGCAATACCGCTCGGTGAACTCTTGCCTAACTTTCGTTTCAGCGCTGCATGGCAAGCAACTGATCACAGTAGAAGATCTACAAAACCGAGATCGCTCTTTGCACCCAGTACAGAAGGCGGTGGTAGATTTTCACGGTTCACAGTGTGGTTACTGCACACCGGGCTTCATCATGTCGATGTTTGCACTAGGCAAGAACAAACCCGATGCAAGTAAAGAAGACGTCATGGAATCACTGGCGGGTAACCTATGTCGCTGTACTGGTTACCGACCAATTGTTGATGCTGCAATGTCGCTTTCAACAGACCAGCCTTTGATCGACCAATTTGCTGAGCTTGAACGCAACACCATCAAGAAGCTAGAAAGTATTCAAGACACCGAAGCCAACTTACGCCTTGGTCACCTCACCGCTTTTTCCCCGAAAAGCACCGATGAACTGGCCAAGCTTTTTCAAGCGCATCCGAACGCTAAGCTGGTTGCTGGCGGTACGGATTTAGCACTGGAAGTGACGCAATTCCATCGCGAGATTGAAACACTGATCAGCGTGAACCTTGTTGAAGACATGAAGGTATGTGAAGAGACCGACACCGATTTAATCATTGGTGCCAACCTGCCTATCAGTGATTCTTACTCACTACTGAAAAAGCACTACCCAGATTTTGGTGAACTGTTGCATCGCTTTGCTTCACTGCAAGTACGCAACCAAGGCACCATCGGCGGCAATGTAGCCAATGCTTCACCTATCGGTGACACCCCTCCTCTGCTGATTGCCCTGAACGCGAAGATCAAACTTCGTTGCGGTGACGAGTCTCGCACAATGCCGATTGAAGATTACTTCATCAGCTACAAAGTGACAGCGCAGAAAGAGAGTGAGTTCATTGAACAGATCATCATTCCTAAAACAAGCAACGACAGCTTTCGAGCTTACAAACTGTCTAAACGTTTAGACGATGACATCTCTGCGGTGTGTGGTGCGTTTGATATTCAAATCGAAGATGGCAAGGTTTCTTACGCTCGTATCGCCTTCGGTGGTATGGCTGCAACACCTAAGCGCGCGGCGCGTTGTGAAAATACGTTATTAGGTAAACCGTGGACAGACGCTAATATTAAGTTAGCGATGCAGGAACTGTATAACGACTTTGAGCCGCTATCTGATTTCCGTGCCAGCCAAGAATACCGTTCATTGTCGGCGGCCAATATGTTGCGTCGTTACTTCATTGAACGACAGAACAAAAACAACCAAATCGAAACAAGGGTAACGTCTTATGTCTAAATCAAATTCCTCTGGTCACAAGAGCAATGCGATGACCCACGAAGAGATGGTTACCATTGCAAAACAAGACCTAAAAACTGGCGTAGGTAAAAGCGTTAAACACGACAGTGCAGCCAAGCAAGTCACAGGCGAAGCGGTGTACATTGATGATCGCCTAGAGTTCCCGAATCAGCTGCACGTATACGCACGCCTGAGCACGCAAGCGCACGGCAACATCACCAAAATAGACCTATCTCCGTGTTACGAATTCGAAGGCGTGGCGATTGCCATTCAAGCCAAGGACGTACCGGGTGAACTGGATATCGGTGCCATCCTACCGGGTGACCCACTGCTCGCTGATGGCAAAGTAGAATACTACGGCCAACCTGTGATTGCCGTGGCAGCCAACGATTTAGAGACGGCACGCAAAGCCGCACATGCAGCCATTATTGAATACGAAGAGCTACCCGCCATTCTTGATGTAAAAGAAGCGCTAGAGAAAGAGCACTTCGTAACAGAAAGCCACACTCAACAACGTGGTGACTCGAAAGCCGCGCTGGCAAAAGCGAAACATGTGATCTCAGGTGATCTAGAGATCGGCGGCCAAGAGCACTTCTACCTAGAAACTCAAATCAGTAGCGTGATGCCAACCGAAGACGGCGGCATGATCGTGTACACCTCGACTCAAAACCCGACCGAAGTTCAAAAGTTGGTTGCGGAAGTGATTGGCGTGCCGATGCACAAAGTCGTGATTGATATGCGTCGTATGGGTGGTGGTTTCGGTGGTAAAGAGACTCAAGCGGCCTCTCCAGCATGTATGGCTGCGGTTATTGCCCACCTTACAGGCCGACCAACCAAAATGCGTTTGCTGCGCAATGAAGACATGCAGCAAACCGGTAAACGCCACCCGTTCTACAACCAATATACGGTCGGTTTTGACGACAATGGTATGATTCAAGGTGCCGACATTACCGTTGCAGGTAACTGTGGTTACTCGCCAGATTTATCAAGTTCTATCGTCGACCGAGCAATGTTCCACTCAGACAACGCCTATTACTTAGGTGATGCAACTGTGGTCGGTCATCGATGCAAAACCAACACGGCATCGAATACCGCTTACCGTGGCTTTGGTGGTCCGCAAGGCATGATGACCATCGAACACATCATGGACGAGATTGCGCGTTACCTGAAAAAAGATCCTTTGGAAGTACGTAAGGCGAACTACTACGGCGAAGAAGGCCGTAACGTGACCCATTACTACCAAACCGTTGAAGACAACTTTTTACCTGAGATAACTGAACAGCTTGAACGCAGCAGTGACTATCACGCACGTCGTAAAGACATTGCCGAGTTCAACAAGCAAAGCCCTATTTTGAAGAAAGGCCTTGCGATCACACCAGTGAAATTTGGCATCTCGTTTACTGCGACTTTCTTGAACCAAGCAGGTGCGCTCATCCATATCTACACCGATGGCAGTATTCATTTGAATCACGGTGGTACGGAAATGGGGCAAGGCTTGAACATCAAAGTGGCACAAATCGTTGCACAGGAGTTCCAAGTCGATGTCGAACGTATCCAGATCACCGCTACAAACACAGGCAAAGTTCCGAACACATCACCAACCGCAGCCTCATCGGGCACCGACCTCAACGGTAAGGCCGCGCAAAACGCCGCAATGACCATTAAGCAGCGTCTGATTGACTTCGCGGCTTCGCACTTCAAAGTGTGGCCTGAAGAAGTGGTATTTAAGAACGGCATGGTGCAAATCCGCGATGAGATCATGACCTTCAACTCGTTTGTTGAACTGGCTTGGTTTAACCAAATCTCGCTGTCGAGCACTGGCTTCTACCGCACTCCGAAGATCTATTACGATCACGAGAACGCGCGCGGTCGCCCGTTCTACTACTACGCATACGGAGCATCTTGCTCAGAAGTTATCATCGATACCCTAACCGGTGAAAACAAGATTCTGCGTGTCGATATTCTGCATGATGTGGGCGCTTCACTGAACCCTGCGATTGATATCGGCCAAGTCGAAGGTGGCTTTGTGCAAGGTGTCGGTTGGTTAACGACGGAAGAGTTGGTTTGGAACCAGCAAGGCCGCTTGATGACCAATGGTCCTGCGAGTTACAAGATCCCGGCGATTGCTGATATGCCAATTGATTTCAGAACGCATCTTTTAGAAAACCGTAACAACCCAGAAGACACCGTCTTCAACTCGAAAGCCGTGGGTGAACCGCCTTTCATGTTGGGTATGTCGGTATGGAGCGCACTGAAAGATGCGATTAGCTATGTCGCCGTCGATGGGGCGATTCCTAAGCTCAACACACCTGCAACGCCAGAACGTATTCTGATGGCGATTCAGGAAGTCACTGAAACGGCTCCGACTTCGGTCGATGCTCAATCAGAAACGGCTTAAGGCTCATATAGATCGTTTAGCTTGGGAAGCATAAAAAGGGATTTAGGAGGACATATGTTTAAGGATAATTGGATTCACGAACTGGCAAAACTGGAAGAGAACTACGAGCCATGTGTAATGGTGACGGTGCTCGAAGACAGGGGGTCTGTTCCACGCGATGCGGGCACAAAAATGCTTGTCACTCGTGACCGAATCATAGCCACGATTGGTGGTGGTCACCTTGAACATGTGGCCACTAAAATGGCTCGCGAAATGCTGATTGCCAGCGAAAAATCGCTCAAAGTGGAACGCTTCAACCTAGGCGCTCGTTTAGGCCAATGTTGTGGCGGAGTGGCAACGTTAAGCTTCGAACCGATTGGCACTCAGCAGAACCACCTTGTGCTGTTCGGCGCAGGCCATGTTGCCAAAGCGCTGCTGCACATTGTCGCAACCCTGCCCTTCCGCGTGACCTGGATTGATGAGCGTGAAGAAGTATTCCCTGAAACGCTGCCACACGGTGTTAAAAAGCTTGTCTCAGATGATCCGGTTGGCGAAGTGAAACACATGCCACCGAACAGCTATTACCTTGTGATGACGCACAACCACCAGCTCGATTTCGACCTGACCAAAGCGATTATTGACCGTGAAGATAGCCGTTACTTTGGCATGATTGGTTCGCTTACGAAGCGTAAGAAATTCGACTTCCGCTTAGAGCAGCGTGGCTACAGCCAGGAACAGATAGAAACTATGCTTTGCCCGATTGGCATTAGCACAGTGAATGGCAAACACCCTGCGGAAATTGCGGTATCGGTTGCAGGTGAATTGATCGCACACTATCAAGGCCAAGCGCTTGAACAAAAGCGCCCGACCAAACACTATCGAAATCAAGATTTGACCGTTCAACACAGTCAATCAAGCGATATAGGTGAGCCACCATTGGAAGAAAAGATCGCCTAACACAAGTCGCAAAGCTTCAATGGACAAGATCTCACTGAAGTCATTAAAAGGAAGTAAACATGACAACGCAACGCAAAGCTTATCGCGCCAGTATTTTACATAGCGTAGCCGATCCAAAAGATGTCGGTATCGATGAGTCTTACGACTATTTTGAAGACGGTGTTTTAGTCATAGAGAACGGCCATGTCGTCGATTTAGGGCATGCCAATGAAGTATTGGCTCGCCAACCAAAAACACTCGAAGTAAAAGAATACAAAGATAAGCTGATCACCTCTGGCTTTATTGATACGCACATCCACTACCCTCAAACAGGGATGATTGCATCTTATGGTGAGCAGCTTCTTGATTGGTTAGAAAACTACACCTTTCCAGAAGAAAAGCGCTTCAAGAACCCCGTCTACGCACAAAAAGTAGCCAAACTATTTCTTGACGAACTGGCCAGCAACGGTACGACTACAGCATTGGTATTCGGCACCGTACACAAAGAGTCGGTGAATGTATTCTTTGAAGAAGCCGAAAAGCGTAACCTACGCATGATAGCGGGCAAGGTACTGATGGATCGCAATGCGCCCGATTACCTCACAGATACACCAGAATCAGGCTATGCTGAATCCAAGGAACTGATTGAGAAATGGCACAACCGCAGACGTTTGCTTTACGCCGTGACACCTCGCTTTGCCCCAACCAGTACACCAGAGCAACTTGCTACTGTCGGTAAACTGCTAGAAGAATATCCCGATGTGTACATGCATACTCACCTTTCTGAAAACGAGAAAGAGATCGAGTGGGTGAAATCGTTGTTCCCAGAGCGCAACAGTTACCTAGATGTGTATGACCATTACGGATTGCTTCACAAGCGTTCGGTATTTGCTCATGGTATTCACCTTTCTGATTGTGAATGCAAACGCCTTGCCGATACTGAATCTGCCATCGCATTTTGCCCAACCTCAAACCTATTCTTAGGCTCGGGCTTGTTTCGATTACCTGAGATGGAAGATCACGGCATTCGTGTCGGTATAGGTACCGACGTAGGCGCTGGTACTAGCTTCTCAATCCTGCAAACCATGAGTGAAGCGTACAAAATCATGCAGCTACAACATAAGAAGCTGCACCCGGCTAAGTCGCTGTTCTTAGCAACACTAGGCGGGGCACGTTCACTGCATTTAGAAGACAAGATTGGGAACTTGGAAGTCGGAAAAGAAGCGGATTTCGTGGTATTGGATCTACACGCCACTCAGCTGATGCGTTTTAGAATGGAACAAACCACTAAGCTTGAAGAGAAACTGTTTGTATTAATGAGCTTGGGTGACGACAGAACCGTTAGCGAGACTTATATCTACGGCGAAAAAGCCTACGACGTTAACTTTAAAGATTATAAGAAGCTCGTTAGCTAATCTTAAAGTCGAGTAACAATCGCTAGATAGTGGCAACCGTCGTTTATTAAATAATCCGTCCAGATTTATCTAGCTTTTAAAGACCAGCCGTTAACACTGCTGGTCTTTTTTTGTCATTAATTCAAAGAAATATAAATTATTGCTCATCGTGTGCTTCATACCCATGACGTGGCCGGCTTATATTGATAGGTTAGGTTTACTCGGTGAGAGTTTGCACATTTTTTCAGACAGTCAGCTTTTTCCGTTTAAAACAGAACCAACACTCTCTTAGAAAGGAATTCTATGTTTGAACAGGTCGTCAGCATTCTGTTTCCCGTTTTTGCTTTAGCCAGTGCTGGCTTTGCAGTCGGTCGTTGGCTTAAGCCCGATTTTAAACCAATCAATCGCATCAACATGGATGTGTGTATTCCTGCGCTAGTATTTGCATCGCTGACCACCATGCCTCTCGACACAGAACAACTGCCACTCATCACCGCTTCTTTAGTTGCGGTACTAGTGCCAGCATTGTTGATGATTCCGATCTGTAAGATCTTTAAGCTCAACTTCAAAGCTTGGGCTCCCCCACACATGTTTCGTAACAGTGGCAACCTTGCAATTCCCCTGTTCACTTATACCTTTGGCGAAAGCGCATTAGCCCCTGCAGTACTGCTATTTGTGGTGTCGGCATGTGTCCATATTAGTGTAGGTTTGGCATTACTAAGTGATGGTAACCCGATAAAACAGATTCTTAAGATGCCGATCTTCTTAGCCGCTGCATTAGCGATGACGCTCAACCTGTCTGGCATTGCAGTGTGGAATCCAATCTATGAAGCCACATCGCTACTCGGCCAAGCCGCCGTGCCTATCATGTTGTTGTCGCTGGGCTCGCAAATGGTGAACTTAAAGCTAAGCGGACTCAAAGTTGGCTTATTTTGTACCGCTCAATCGCTGTTTACAGGATCCATCGCCTTTACCATCATCTACTTCTTTATCCCGTTGCCTACGTTGCACCTACAAATGATGGTGTTGTTCACCATGTTGCCACCCGCCGTGATGAACTACCTGTTCGCTGAAAGGTTCAATGTAGAACCTCCGAAGGTCGCGTCTATGGTGTTGTTTGGTAACTTCTTGAGCGTGATTACCTTACCGATTTTGCTGTCGTTCGCGCTGTCTTTGTCGCCTTAAAGAACCACGAACCTTCAGGTTTACGACCTTTAAAACTTAACAAATCAATAAAAAGGGAGCGCAACTTAGCAGAGTTGGCGCTCCCTTTTCAGACTATATTTTCTGTTTATCTTAGGCTGTGTTTCTTTCAGCAAGTACTTCCTTGAAAGCAAACATGCCATTGAGTGCCGAAGGGAATCCCGCATAGACCGACATCTGCAATATCACTTCTTTGATCTCTTCCTCGCTACATCCAACATTGAGTGCTGCATTCAAATGTACCTTAAGCTGAGGCGCACAATTGCCAAGTGCAGTGAGAGCTGCCACGGTCGCAATCTCTCGCGATTTCAAATCCAAACCGGTGCGTGAATAGACGTCACCAAAGGGATACTCGATAGTATATTTGGCAAGATCAGGACAGATATCTTGCAGGCTTTCGATAACCTGTTGCCCTGCTTCTCCGTCGATATGATTAAGCCTTTCTAAGCCAGTTTCAAAACGTGATTGATTCATGAGTCTGTTCCTGTATTTATAGTTCACAGGAACACCTTACAAGTTAGAGTCGACTCTAAGTCAACGGACTTTTCCATCTCGATACAAACTAATTTTTTGCTCTAACGCTGCCAGATGTTTTTGTTGCTCTTCGATATGAGCTCGCAAATTCTGTTGATGTTGTTCGAGTAACACTTGCCGCTGAGAAGTCGACTCTGGCCCTAACTCCCTCAGCTTTGCGTACTCTAGAATTTCATCCAGTGGCATTGCGGTATCTTTCAGGCGCTTCACAAACTCAATCCAAGTAACGTCCTTCGATGTATACACTCGATGGCCGCTACTGTTTCGTTGAATATTTTTCAGCAAGCCTATTTTTTCATAATAGCGAAGCGTGTGAGCCGACAACCCCACCAACCGAGAAAACTCACTCACATTCATTACTTCACCTTTTCTATCTGGGTATAAGTACTAGGAACTCAAACTATGCGCACTTATCTAATTTGAGCTCTGCGGTCACTTTCGTCAAACGTAAAGCAATAGCAAAACACACTAAGTAAGGACTCACATACCAAAAGATGCTTTCTAGTGGCTGCTTCACCTGCGCTTCTCTGGTTTTTATGTACTGGTTTTTCTGCTTCTCATACTGACTCAGCATACCACTCACCCACACGGCGTCGCTTTCCACCAGCGATACGCTAGGTTCAGGAACCGTAAAATCGGCAGCATTGGGCAACAGAGTGAAATCGACATCTTTGAATGTGATCGCTGTATTCAAATACCACAAACACGCTTCGTGGTACTGACCATTAATGTCTAAAGACGGCTGACCGGTGCAGAGATCACTTCTTAATTTATCCAAAGAAAACTGCTGAATCGACTCTAAAATAGCGACCGCTCTGGTTTGTTCTGTCTCAACCCAATCACCGGCCACCGATGCGCGAATTTCAGACACAGCACCAAGCATGCCGATACCCGCCAACAACGGCCATAAATAATCCATCAATTTCCACTTTCGTCGGCTCAAGTTGAACCCACACAAAATTGGAATATGTAAGATGAGCGTTAGCCCTAGTGATAGCAAAACGAAATTCAAAGAGCTAGAGAGCATGAGTTCGCTATCGAAGAAGTTCTTCATAATGAGAAACTTGCCTGTATAACAAAGAGAAATTTGATACTAGGTTCGATATTTGAAAAGAGTGTAAGGGGAAGGTAAAAACAGCACCAAGATTGGCGTTGGCGCTGTTTATTTGAGCATATAGTTACCGAGACTAAACTTACTTCGGAATTATTTGATGGTACTAAAATCGAGGTTTCTAGGAACAGCAACACTAACAACCTGGCTTCCCGCGATTAAGTCATGCAAGCAACGTCTGTTTTTACGTAAAGCAAATAGATAGTTTAGCAACGCAATAAATTGACCAATCAAAGGGATATATATAACGACTGTCATCGGTAGGACTCGTTTACCCAGTATATTGAACAACCCCATTTGTTCGCCCTTCATATCGACAATCGCGATTTCCATTACATTTTTGCCAATAGTCTGCCCTTTCTTATGCAGTAAATAACCATTCAACAAAAGGAACACGAACCAACCGTAAGCAGTGACAGCTATTAGTTCTGCTGTATCAGCCGTCCCTGTTTCAAATATTTTTTGGAAATAATCGGTATAGAGATAAATTGGCGTCACAGTAGCTACAGCAATTAGGACATCAATAAAAATGGCCCAAAAGCGTAACCATCTAGACGCAAGTCTTACTTCAGGTACATTTTCAACTGTCGGTGACAGGCTTTCTAATGATTCGTGCTTATTTTTCCCCAAATTGTTGGCTGACACACTAACAACTTGAGTGCCTGCGATTAAGTCATGCAAGCAACGTCTGTTTTTTCGGAAAATAAAAAGAGAATCCAACATGGATATTAAATGGCCAGTGATAGGTATAATAGTAAAGGTAATCATAGGTATCATTCGTTTACCCACTATTTTATATAACCCTATAGATTTACCTTCCATATCGACAATCGCAATTTCCATTAGATGTTTGCCAATCGTCTGTCCCTTCTTATTCAGTAAATACCCATGTACCAATAAAAACATCAGCCCTAAATAGGCATAGACAGCAGCGACTTCTCTAAGGTCTATCACCCCTGTATCGATTGTTTTTTGAAAATAATCTGTATACATAAAGATTGGCGCAATGATGGCAGCCGTAATAACACCATCAATAAAAAACGCTAAAAGACGAGGCCATCGAGATGCAGGGATAACTTCCGTTGTATTTTCACTAATTTCAGAGTTGTCGCTACCTGAACTTTTCTTTGAAACAATGACAACTTGAGTGCCAGCGATTAAGTCATGTAAGCAGCGTTTGTCTTTGCGAAAAACAAACAGATAATCTAACGTCGGTATAAATGGACCAATAAAAGGTATGTAAGCTATAGCCACCATAGGAATGATTCGTTTGCCCACTATGTTTAGCAAACCTATTTGTTTACCTTCCATATCGACAATCGCAATATCCATTAGATTTTTACCAATTGTCTGCCCCTTCTTGTGAAGTAAGTACCCTTGGCACAAAAAGTAAACCACCCAACCATAAACAGTCAGAGCAACTTGTTCTGTTAGCTCAATGGTTTCACTGGAAAGCAATTTATCGTACAAACCGCCATATAGAAAAACAGGAACAATGAAAATCGCACACACGAAAACATCAATGATAGATGCCCATAAACGAGACCATCGAGACGCGAGTACAATTGCAGGGGTGTTTTCTATTGCTTCAGACATGTCCTTTCCTAAGGTGGTATTGATTATTGGCGTAGAGGAATCGATTTTGATAGCGCCAAGTTGACGTACTGATAGACAAATCTTGAAATTATTCCGAAAGAAAACACTTTGCTTTCAACGGATAAGTCACGCTTTATAAAATCACGCGAAACATAACACAAACCTATAACTCCACTAATATTCCATGCAATATATGTGAGCTTAGTTGCGTAAATTTTAGCAATTAAACCTTGGTAAGATAGTTTGAAGGAAATTTAAGAGGATAAATCTTCACAGGCTCGTTGTTTTTGCTTAACACTCTGTATTAATAAGATTTTTGTTAATTAAAAAATGAGATATTAGGGGCACTGTTGCTATTTCACAGCCAGCACATGCTCGATAAAGTCAGACTTCTTTTCACGGTACTCATCTTGTGGCCAACCTTCGCAAGACATTTTGAAGGTGTTATATTGCTGAACTAATGCCGGATTCGCACGTAGCTTGTCACGAAACCTTAGAAAGCATTCGAACTCAGAACCATTGGCGACCACTTGCAACGCCACATCATCCCCTGATGTAGACGCCAACATACAAAGTTCGGGTGTTCTTAAGGTATCGAGTTTCTCTTTAAAGCCAAGTGTTGTGAGTCTCTCTATAACATCCTCAAGTTCGCCAAGTTCAACACCTACGAAGATATCCAAATCACCCTTAGACAAGGCAAAAGGAATAGAAGATGCGCCTACGTGCTCAACTCTCGCGTTAGGGATGAGCTTTTTGATGTCACGTCCGTATCGGACAAACAGCTCATTGCAAGCCGCTTGATATTGTTCAGCGGGGTAAAATTTCATGTATCCTCACTCCGAATCACAAACTATTGAACACACCAATTACTAACAGAAACAACACGATGCTAATAGCTCCGATATAGGAGATTCTGATTCGCTCTTTTTCAGTTGGAATCAATGAGGGAAAGCGCCCTAGTGTGAATGCTTTACAGACTATCCAGCCAGATCCGTAACCAATGAACTCAATCACTAACGACTGAAACATATATCTGAAGAATGCACTTAATGCCCTAAAATACGCGACTATCACCTCTTCCATTTTCTGCCCTAATTAAAGTCAATTTAGAACAGAAAGTGCCATGGGTAGAGATTCAGATCAAGAACCTTATATGGAACTATCGGTGCGATAACCAGCCCTATTTCATTCTACTCAATGAGGCAATAAAAAATGCAGCTAGGGAAAGCGCCAACTGTTTTAATTAGCGCCTTAAGTCAGTTAAACAAAAAATTTATTCGCTCACTAACAAACCTGATTAGAACAACGAACAGCGAGACAATCAACTAATTCACGTTGATATTTCTCGACAACTGAAAAAGAAAGAATAGGCTTAAGTAGTTGCTGAATGTCCTCAACTGAAGTATTAGAAAGTAGTGTTCCTTTATAATTTATCGATAGATTTTCTTGAGAGTTAGGGCTCTTAGTTCCTAACAATATGTTTAGCTTAACCATACGAGCAAGCTCTTCCTGATATAAAAAGAAATTGCGTAAATGCGTATCGTTAACATAAGATTTAGCGTCTTGATGAATAGTTAACACATCTTCAATCATCTTATTTAGCTTACTTCGAGATTCAATAGCGGTTTCCATTATTTTTAGCCATTGGTTTTCTTCTTGGGTCAACAATGATAATAAAAATAACGTCCGAGCCTTATTATAATCAATAAACCCCGGCCACATAATATCATCGCCACACGCTAGATGCGCTCGCTCAAACTGCTCACATGCTGATCTAAAGTACAAGATTGCATCTTCTTTATGAGAAGGAGATATAGAGCTCACTTTGTCTAGTAACAAATCAACGCCGCCAATAGACAGAATATCTACGTCCTTCAAACCCAAAGAACTAGAAAGAACATACATTGCTTTTTTATTAAAATAGAGTCCTAAGTAATTATGATATATCGTTTTAGTAACTGGATTACGAAGAATTGGGCCTCTAACGTGCAGTAAATCAGCATGAATGTTGAAATTCCTATCCGCTACAAAACTCTGATAAGAAACGACAGCTTTGAACAACTTTATCGTCTCGGTAATCTGAATAGCATTACCTTTACTAATGGAATGCAAGATACCACGCCTTCTCTCTACTTCAACAAGGATAGAGTCCATACGTTTTCGATACTCCAGCTTATCAATATCGCTGGCGTTAAACACCGCTGGAAACAATACGATCAGGTCAATCATATATTGAAGAGTATCGGCGAAAAGAACAGCTGTGTCAGATTCCTTTTTTAACTTAATTTCTATTGATTTGAATAACTCTTCACCGAGCTCTTTTTCATTACTATGCTGGAATCGATTCACTAGTTCAGGTACCGATATTACATAGTTTTCATTATCAAGAATATTACCGTCCATTTTAGTAATATTGTTTACACTATCAATTGATGTATAGGTACGAACAGCTATAAAAAGAGCCAAGACAGCTATACAAAAGCCAACAATTGATATAGTAAAGTTAAGTAGGTCTTTACCTTCTTTTATGTAGTAAATCCAAATCGCAAATGCTGCTGATAGAGCAACAAGTATCGCAATCACAAAATATATTATCCTAATCGCTCTCATACATTCCCTTTAATATTTTTATTAGATAATACTAAAATATGAGATGAGTTTCATCCATATAGATAATTCACTTTCCCGATTGCCCAAAAACAAAAAGCCCCGGTTATAGGAACCGGGGAAACAGGGTGGGATGAGTTTGGCGCGTGCCCGAAACTAAACTCTCCCCAAGCCTCACCTAAGACTCATGCTCTTAGGTAAAGGGTGCTGATTACTGTTATTGCAAAGTACTGTTATTGCAAAGTACTGTTATTACAAAGTACTGTTATTACAAAGTACTGTTATTGAAGCGTCGCGCCTTGCTCAACCCAAGTGCCGATGAGTGCACGTTCTGCATCGGTCATTTGAGTCATGTTGCCAAGCGGCATCACCTTGGTTGTTACGGTTTGAGCAACAATTCTTGGTACGTTGGCTTTAATCTCTTCTGGGGTATCAAACATCACACCGGCTGGCGCAGCAGCAAAAGCGGCGTGGCTCGGGGTTGAGGAGTGACACACAGAACAGCGCTCTTGAATGACTTTGTTGATGGTTTCAAAGCTTACGCCTGCGCTAGCCGTTTGCATTGCGTGGTCTGCAGGAACAGCTTGAGAACGAGTCGTCGTTGAAGCTGTGCCGTTCGAAACAGCCTCTTCTGTCGTCGATTCAGTCGCGCTTACTTGCACTTCTTGAACCACTGGCGCTTGTACAACCGGAGTCATCTGCTTTTTCGCGTAAGGCGAGGTAACAAATGCAAGCGTGATCATCCCCAATGCCGCTACAGGTACTGTCCATGCAAACTTCTGGCTACCATGACGGGTGTTGAAGTAGTGACGTACCAAGATACTAAAGATCGCTAGCCCAGCAAGAATCAACCAGTTGTATTCCGAGCCATAAGTGCTTGGAAAGTGGTTACTGATCATGATGAACAGCACTGGCAGTGTCATGTAGTTGTTGTGACGAGAACGCAGTAAGCCTTTCGCTGGCAATGCAGGATCCGGTTCGCGCTTCTCTTCAATCGCTTTCACTAAGTTACGCTGCGCCGGCATGATAACGCGGAATACGTTACCCACCATGATGGTACCAATGATGGCCCCTACGTGGATGTAAGCGCCACGACCACTGAACACTTGAGTTAGGCCATATGTTGCAGCGACTAGTAGTACAAACAGCACAACGCCAAGCAACACGGGGGTTTTACCTAATGGCGAGTCACACAGTAAGTCGTAAATAAACCAACCAGCAACGAATGAACCAATACCAATCGCGATTGCCGTTGTTGAATCAAGGCCAGAGCCCGGTGCAATCAGGTAAATTTCAGCGTTGAGGTAGTAAACCACACCCAGTAGACACACACCGGTGATCCACGTGAAGTAAGCTTCCCATTTGAACCAGTGCAGGTGCTCTGGCATCTCTGGTGGCGCAAGTTTGTACTTCTCTAGATGATAGATACCACCGCCGTGAATCGCCCATAAGTCACCTGAAAGGCCCGTTTTAGGGTTAACTCGGTTAAGGTTGTTTTCTAACCAAACAAAGTAAAATGATGCGCCTATCCACGCAACACCAACAATCATGTGAGCCCAGCGTATTGCTAAATTCAACCATTCTGTAATATGCGGATCCATAATAAACTCCTGTATCACAACGCTTTAGCTAAGCGTTGCTCTTCCTTGTTGTCTTCCGTTGGCAAATCTTCCAAATGCAATGCCACTCGATCGCTGTCGAAATAAACTTCGTCACAGTTGTGCCCTTCGCCGCCTCTATCGACGATCAAGAACTGGTCTTGATCGGTGAGGGCGAGAACTGGGTGATGCCACACCCCTTTGTGATAGTTCACTCCTTGACGGCCGTTGCTCATGAAAGCTCGGCTATTGGCTAATGTCGGATCGTCGCCTTTTGGCGCAACAACAATTAAATAGGGTTGACCAAGTAATGGAATGAATGCCTGAGAGCCAAGTGGATGACGCTCTAACATTTTGATGGTCAGTGGGTAGCTCAACGGTGTGGCTTGGAAGATGCTGATGATCGCTTCTCCTTCTTGGTCTTGCACATCCGTTGTCGCTAGCTTGTGGTAACGACGTGTTGATCCACTGTTGATCATGAAGAAATCACTATTATCAGACTCGATAACATCGCCAAACTCTGCAAAAGCCTGCTTGGTTAACGGTTCGATAGATAAACGACGTATTCCATTACTCATACTCATTTCCTTACCTATTTCGCTTTCGTACCAAATAGACGCAAACGGCTGATACCACCATCTGGGAATATGTTTGCACGTACGTGGGTAATCGCACCAAGGTCGTTAACCTCAGAAATGAATTCGTGAATTTCATGTGCTTGCAGTTTTTGTGCTGGCAAGAGTTCACGCCAGAATAGGCTTTGTGTTTCAACTTGGTCGTCGGTGCCACCTTTCACGTAAGCCGCTTGAATTGAGCAGCTGTCTGGGTAGTTACCTTTGAAGTGTGCCGTATCCACAACGATACGTTCGATATTACCTGGGTGGCCTAATGCCACGATTACCCAGTCGTTACCCGGTGTACGACGACGTGCTGTTTCCCAGCCATCACCCATGTTTTCACCGCGCCCAGGGCCTAAGATGTTGGCTTTGTTGCCATAATGTTCATCGCTACATGCGAGTGCTCGGCCACCGTGCTCAACGGCTGCTAGGTCAACTTGTTGCTGAGAGTCTATTGCGTCCCAATCCACGCTTGGTCGGCCATAAACACGTAAGCGTGCGACACCGCCATCTGGGTAGATGTTCAAACGTAGGTGCGTAAATACTTGGTCGCTTTCGATGTCTTCAAGATGATGATGATCGCCTTGTAGTGCCATTGAAGGCAGAATCTCTTGCCACTCTGTTGAGTCTGTTGGCTCACCTTGTGGTGAATAACACGCGTCAATTGATGCCGAAGGTGGGAAGTTACCTGTGAAGAATGAGGTATCAATATCAACGCCAGCAATGGTGCCAGCTAGGCCAAGGCGAACGACACAATAATCGTAACCTTCGCCGCGTTTACGTCTGCTTTCCCAGCCGTCCATCCACTTGCCGTTATCGTCGTATAAGTCGTCTTTCCACTCTGGTGCTGCGTGGCTGAGTAGACGGCTTTTATCTGCGAAAAAATCATCTGTTGCAAAAATAGCTTTTGCGCCGAGTTTTTCATCTGCAAGGTTTATGTACTGTTCAAATTTATGGGTCATGTCCGTGTAATCCTATGAAATTAATCAAGTAATAATAAAATGAGAACTTAGTGGCTTATTCGCTTATAAAGCATACTCTTAGCGCACTAAGACTGGGCTGAGATAGCTGTTAACTCCGTTAACTTACATATCCCAGAGACGAAACATCGCGATCTTATTGATCTCTTGAATCGCCGTAGCAAACTCAGTTTCACTATCATTTCCTAATCGCATCTCGAACGACTCAAGAATTTGGTAACGATTGGCTCCCTTCACCGCCATGATAAAAGGGAAATTGAAGCGACTTTTGTAGCTGTTGTTATAAGAAGTGAATTTTTCAAATTCTTCGGCGTTGCACTGGTCGATGCCCGCCCCCGCTTGTTCTTTGGTCGACGACTCGGTAAGTTCGCCGTTTACTGCTGCTCGACCGGCTAAATCCGGGTGAGCATTGATCAAAGCCAACTGTTTACCTTGGTCTGCACTTAACAAAGTCGATGCCATTTTCAGATGAAGATTCTCGATATGGTCGTCTTCGGCATTCAAACCTTGGTCATACACCAGTTCTGCAACCCACGGGCTGTGTTCGTAGACGTCAGCGAAGTGAGCGACAAAGATATCGCGGTCCATGGTTGTTGGTTGGCATGATCGAAATTTAGTCACGTTAAGCCTCCTTGCTTCACTGCTACTTTTGCGGTTGATGAATAGCGTTATTTGGTTGATATGGATGATGTTGGTGCCAGTGGTTAGCAATATCGATTCTACGACACAACCACACGCTGTCGTGCTGTTTGACGTAATCTAAGAAACGTCTTAATGCAGCAATACGACCGGGGCGGCCAATCAAACGACAGTGAAGCCCAACCGACATCATTTTCGGTGCGGTTTCACCTTCCATATAAAGGGTGTCAAACGTGTCTTTTAGGTATTGGAAGAACTGCTCACCCGAGTTGAAGCCTTGCGCCGTTGAAAAACGCATGTCGTTCACATCGAGTGTGTAAGGGATCACCAATTGCGGATGACCGGTTTCGATGTGCCAATAAGGCAGGTCATCATCGTAGGCATCCGAGTCGTAAAGAAAACCGCCCTCTTCTGCTACCAAGCGACGCGTATTTGGACCCGTTCGACCTGTGTACCAACCTTGTGGGCGTTGACCCGTCACTTGTTGGATGATCTCAATCGCTTTGCTCATGTGGTCGCGCTCTTCAGACTCATCAATGTATTGATAGTCAATCCAACGATAACCATGACTACAGATTTCGTGACCCGCCTCGACCATGGCTTTAGCAACGTCTGGATGACGCTCAATCGCCATAGCAACCGCAAAGACGGTCAATGGGATTTCATATTCATCGAACAAGCGAAGAACACGCCATACACCCGCGCGGCTACCATATTCATAAATGGATTCCATGCTCATGTGACGTTCGCCTTTGATCGGCTGTGCTGACGGGATCTCTGAAAGAAAAGCTTCAGACTCGTCGTCTCCATGTAACAAACAACGCTCACCGCCCTCTTCATAGTTCAATACAAAAGAAACCGCGACGCGCGCATTACCTGGCCATTGAGGGTTTGGAGGGTTAGCTCCATAACCGATCAAATTCCTTGAATAATCCTTATTCATCCAAGTACTCCTAACATAAGTGGTTGGCTTGGCCGCTCTTTCACTGGTTCATCAAAATAAATCAGTTAATGGACTTTCCAAAAATCGAGTAACCTTACCCCTGTACATTTATTGTATACAATTATTTATCTCGATGTAAAGATTTTGTTATTCAAGTTAAATGGTCGCAACTTTTTGAATTAAAAACAACAAGTTAACAAAATTCAAGTTCATTAAAAAGCGATAATCAAGATCTATAAAGTCAAGAAAAACGACAGGTTAGCCAACATTTTTGTAACAATTCGCTTTACTAATTGTGTACAGTTCGTACATAGTTAGTGATAACAAAGTGACCAGTTGCATTCTTTGCAAGGTCGAAATAGACAGATAAACCACGGAACAGAGGAGCGCCAAAAGCGCTATTAAAGGACTATGGGAAGACTAACAACACACATATTAGACACTACTCACGGCTTACCGGGTGCAGAGATAAAGGTAGAGCTTTTTAAGGTCAACGAAGGCTCAACAGAAAAGCTGGTGACGGTACTCACCAACTCCGATGGCCGAACCGATGCACCGATTCTGGCAGGGAATGATTTCCGACCGGGGAAGTATCAATTGGTGTTTTACGTAGCCGATTACTACAGAAGTAAAGGCGTAGAGCTGGATGGCGTGCCTTTCCTAGACGACGTGGTTATTCGTTTCGGCTTAGATGATCCAGAAGCGCATTATCACGTTCCTCTTCTCGTCTCGCCTTACAGTTTCTCCACCTATCGGGGCAGTTAGTCCCGTGACCTAGAACTTCGAACTAAGCTCAACCGTCGAATAATAAACAGATTCACGTGTACATCCCAAAGGGTGTGCACTCACTAAACACGCTCATATAAAAATACTAACAACGTTATTAGTTAGAGAGTTGATGACTAAACAACAGATAACTAAAGAAATAACGGCTAGGAAAAAACCATAAAACTTAATATTGAAACCTCGCTGTATTCAATAAATGGATCACAACATAAAAGGACTTGCTGACATGAGTGAGAGTAAAACAGAAATACTCAACCAAGACGCGAATAACGGAATTTTAGAGAAACTCTTTAAAATTAAGGCCCACGGAAGCAGCGTGAAAGATGAATTAATGGGGGGTGTGACTACCTTCGCCACTATGGCTTACATCATCTTCGTTAACCCACAAATTATGGCTGCGTCAGGCATGGATGCAGGAGCGGTATTCGTCGCAACCTGTATTGGTGCTGCGATCGGTTGTTTGTTAATGGGGTTATTTGCGAACTGGCCTGTCGGACTTGCGCCGGGCATGGGCTTGAATGCCTTTTTCTCGTTCACGGTAGTAAGCGAAATGGGCTACAGCTGGGAAGTGGCACTGGGTGCGGTGTTTATCTCAGGTATCTTGTTTGTCGGGATGAGTTTCTACAAAGTCCGCCAATGGATCATTGAAAGTATCCCTGTGAGTTTACGTTACTCCATGACTGCGGGCGTTGGTTTGTTCTTAGGTCTAATTGGTCTTAAAACAGCAGGTATCGTCGTCGAAAATACAGCGACTTTGGTTTCTTTAGGGGATTTTACTAAACCAGAAGCGCTACTGGCCGCTATCGCCTTCTTGATCATCGCGGTACTCAGTGAGCGTAAAATATTTGGTGCCGTGTTAATCGGAATTTTGAGTGTGACTCTGGTTGGCATGATGCTTGGCTTAGTGCAGTACAACGGCTTCTTCGCAGCTCCACCAAGTTTAGCGCCTACGTTCCTAAAAATGGACATTATGGGCGCTCTCGATGTTTCAATGATCAGCGTTATCTTGGCTTTCCTTTTTGTAAACATGTTCGATACCGCGGGTACTTTGATGGGCGTGGCTGAGCGTGCAAACCTAACTAACCCTGAAACGGGAAAAATTGAAGGCCTAAGCAAAGCGCTTAAAGCCGACAGTATTTCAAGCGTGGCAGGTGCGTGTGTGGGTTGTCCACCAGTCACCAGTTACGTAGAAAGTGCCGCAGGCGTTGCAGCAGGTGCGCGAACTGGCTTATCAGCGATTGTGGTTGGCGTATTGTTCTTAGCGGCAATTTTCCTATCACCGCTTGCAGGCATGATCCCCGCTTACGCAACGTCTGGTGCTCTTATTTACGTCGCATTCGTGATGATGAGCAGTATGCAGCACGTCGATTGGAAAGACTTTACCAACGGTGCTCCCGCTGCAATCACTGCACTGATGATGCCTCTGACCTTCTCTATCGCTAATGGTATCGCACTGGGTTTCATTACCTACACAGTGCTTAAACTGGCGACAGGTAAAACCAAAGATGTGTCTATCTCGATGTACTTCCTAGCCGCGATTTTTGTCGCGAAGCTCGTGTTCATCGGTTAATCAAATCGTTCTTGAGCCGTCTCTTAGACATTTGGTCATTTAGAGATGGCTCAAGAATGAGTGCTTGGTTTGTTCACAAGCCAAGCTATTAAGACACATGCTAGAACAACATTTTTAAGAAAAAGCTAATAGTGCTAATCAGCGGAGTGTAGACGCATTCCGCTCGGTTAGTGCACCTTTTTTATGACCCTACGCAGTTTGTAGAAGTCATTATTTGACCGCCAATCGTCTGTAAACGAAAACGCAGGCAGAGGAATATCAAATGAAACTTCTGTACACCCTAAATGAAAGACCGCCTCATGGGCTGACCCTCCTACTCGCACTGCAACACATGCTCGCCTCGATTGGTGGCATTGTTGCTGTTCCCCTCATTGTCGGCGCTTCTATCGGCCTACCTAACACAGAGATCGTCTCGCTGATCAATGCTGCGCTACTAGCGTCAGGTATTGTAACCGTCGCTCAATGTCTCGGCTTTGGCCCTGTTGGCATTCGACTGCCCGTTGTTATGGGTTCGAGCTTTGCCTTTTTAGGTGTCGCTATCTCAATCGGTAACGAAGGCGGTGTCGCCGCTATCATGGGCTCGGCGCTTATCGGCTCGTTTGTCGTGATTGGTGCCAGCTTCTATATGGACAAGGTTCGGAAACTGTTCCCAACCGTGGTAAGTGGTGTGGTGGTTACCCTAATCGGCTTAACCATTTTACCGGTTGCCATGAATTGGGTCGGAGATTCTCCTGCCAACACGGAACAATTCGCTACGCTACCAAAACTGTTTCTAGCTCTAGTCTCTTTGGGGATTGTGGTTGGTGTATCGGTTTACTGTAAAGGCGCGGTTGCCGCTTCAGCCATCGTGATTGGTTTAGCGGGCGGCTACATTGTGGCGCTATCGCTCGGTATGGTCGACCTTGAACAAATCAGCTCTGCCGCTTGGGTTGGCGGACCTGAACCTTTCAAATATGGCTTTACCTTTTCTGCCAGTGCCATCATCAGTATGAGCTTGGTGTACATCGTGGTGATCGCCGAAGCAACGGGTGACTTCATGGCATTGGGCAACAACTGCCAAACCCAAGTCAGCGGTAAAGATCTAAAACGTGGGCTGTTAGGCGATGGCCTTGGTAGTACCTTATCTTCGATTTTAACAGCGATGCCATTGGCGTCGTTCAGCCAAAACGTCGGCATTGTGGGTATCACAGGGGTAGCAAGTCGCTATGTAGTGGCTGCAACCGGTGGTTTACTAATTTTAGGCGGTTTATTCCCGAAATTAGCTGCTATTGCCGTCACGATTCCGAAACCTGTTTTGGGTGGTGTGGGCTTTGTGATGTTCGGTATGATTGCTTACGCGGGTATCCGCATGTTGATCAAAGCCGCAGACACCAAACGAAATGCCTTGGTAATCTGTGTAGGTTTGGCGTCTGGCTTGGCGGTAACTTTCGAACCAAGACTGCTGCAACACTTACCGCATGATTTGGCGAACTTCCTTCACTCGGGCATTACCACAGGCACCATCATGACGGTTCTGCTAAACCTTGTGTTACCAAAATCATCAAAAGCTGAAGAACAAGAAGCGTTAGCCGAGAGCCAAGCGCAAGTTGAGCTAGAAATGAAAGAACAGGCTGAAGAAGAACTACACTCAGGCGAGCAGTTAGAGATTCAACATGCAAGTACAGAAGCAGACGTTCAAGCGGCATCAGAAAATCCTGAGCCAAAAACGAACTAGCTGATCCCCCAATTTAACGGGTTCACTGACTAGCGTAAAACCGATTTTCACAGAATCAGGGAATGATTAGAACATTGAACGTTTTAACGCCCCCTGATTCGAATTTATCTATCAACAGCAAATACCAACAAAGACCCTCTTCCCTGAAAAGGCTGAGATGGCTAAGGACTACTATGAATGGAAACCATCTGGATTAAGAATCCTCTCGCAATCTACACTGGCTCACAGGCTGATGCAGAAGGCGGAATCGTCATTAAAGGTAATAAAGTCATTGAATTGGTTGGCAAACACAAAGAGCCGACCTTACCCGTAGATTACAGCGTCGACGCCTCTCGTCATGTTGTAACTCCCGGGCTTATCAATGCGCACCACCACTTCTATCAAACCCTAACGCGTGCCTACCCTGGCGCACTCAATAAAGAACTCTTCCATTGGCTACAAAGCCTCTACCCAGTTTGGGCTAACCTCGATTCTGAGATGATGAGCCTTGCTACAGAGCTAGCATTGGTCGAGTTAATGATGTCGGGCTGTACCACCGCGTCAGACCACCATTACTTGCTACCAAACGGGCTTGAGCATGCCATCGATTTACAAGTCGAAGCGGCAGAGAAGCTAGGTGTGAGAGCGATATTTACGCGTGGATCCATGAGCCTTGGAGAAGATGAAGGTGGACTACCTCCACGACACACCATTCAAACTGAACAAACCATTATTGATGACAGCCAACGCTTAATTCGCGATTACCACCAGCGTGATGAAGGGGCGATGATTCAAATCGCACTCGCGCCTTGTTCGCCGTTTTCAGTCACTACAGACCTGATGAAAGAAACCGCCAAGATCAGTGAGCGTGAGAACGTGATGATGCACACTCACCTATGCGAAACCTTGGATGAAGAAGACTTCTGTATTGAGAAATTTGGCCTACGCCCTGTGGATTACCTAGAAGATGTGGGGTGGCTGAATGAACGCACTTGGCTTGCTCATGGTATTCACTTCAATCCAGAAGAGATCAAACGTTTGGGTAAAGCGGGCATTGGTATCAGCCATTGCCCGACGTCCAACATGATGCTGGCTTCCGGTATTTGTAAGAACAACGATCTTGAAGCAGCAGGCGTAAAAGTCGGGTTGGGTGTTGATGGTTCCGCCTCAAACGACGGTTCAAATATGATTGCCGAAGTGCGCATGGCAATGTATCTACAACGCCTGCAATATGGTTCTGCCAATGTTTCACACCTCGATGCACTGCGCTGGGCAACGTCAGGCTCAGCACGCGCAATGGGCAGAACCGACATTGGTACGCTAGAGGTTGGCAAACAAGCCGACCTCGCAATGTTCAAACTCGATGATATTCGTTTCTCTGGTAGCCACGATCCACTCGCTGCATTACTACTTTGTGGTGCTCAACAAGCGGATAAAGTGATGGTGGCCGGAAAATGGCGAGTTAACGATGGTGCCGTTATTGGCGTAGACATGGAGCAACTGATGCACCGCCACCATTCTGCCGCAATGAAGCTAGGTAAACTGGCGATGAATAACAACTAACTAAGATACTTGCCCATCAAAGACTGTAGGCCAAAGCGAACGGCTTTGGTGGGTAAACTTATAAGCATTAGAAAACACCCGCAAGCATCCCAAAAAATCTGCAAACATGATTGCCTCTCAATCTGTATCAATCTATTTCTTTAAATAGTTCTACCTTTATTAAATCGGAAATACAAACAATAACTAATTAAATACAATCTAATTGAATATAATCTAATTTAATTACACCTAATATAAGATCACCTAATAAAACATTCGCTAATAAAAATTCCCGTCATTATAAAAACACCCGTACATTGTTTGGCACAGATCAAATTTAAAACGCTCGTTCTATTTATATATTCATTAAATTAATCAACAGATTTAGTAATAATAAGAATAATGGCGATAATTATATTTTTATCATTTAACACCTTTATGAATAGAATGAAAACCTCTCGAGGCCTTTCCATAACTAGCCTGACAAAAGAACCAAAACTAATGATTCAAATATCATTAAATTCAATAGATCAACAAACGACCAATATAAATCCAAATGTGTGACCTAAATAGAACTTTTCATTATAAATCTGCTATAGATTGACCAAATCTTATAAAAACAAAAAACACATTAAAGAGGTTAGTTTTAAAGAACAAAAAATAATCACAAAAATAACAATATTAAAATATTCAATAACCCTTCATAAATATTTAAAAAATGCCATCAAGTGGTAGGGGGATTATTGTCTTTGCAAAAAGCTAATAACAAATCTAACAGGGCTAAACGATGAAAAAAATCACAAAAACACTTGTATTATCTTCGATATCAATTGGGCTACTTTCCTCTTTTGCACTCACTTCTCAAGCCGCTCCAGTTCAAATCAACCAAGCGTCAG
This sequence comes from Vibrio sp. OPT24, assembly GCF_015163545.1. Taxonomy (NCBI): domain Bacteria; kingdom Pseudomonadati; phylum Pseudomonadota; class Gammaproteobacteria; order Vibrionales; family Vibrionaceae; genus Vibrio; species Vibrio sp. OPT24. The sequence continues at coordinate 1,291,508 of NZ_JADDYI010000053.1, read as the reverse complement.
CTGAACAAAACATACCTCAAGTTACCTACGACACGATCATTGGTGAGAATGGCGTCTTTATCGATTTAGAAACTGACAACTTTATTCTTAAGCAACAAGAGTGGTATCAGATTCAAGCCTATGTAGAAGGTGCTTTGGCCCTACCCGTGACAGAAGCCAGTATGAAGTCGACTTTAAGTATTCCTAACGACATTCCTTTCTCTAATTTCCAAGCACTGGTTCAGCAATACTCAAATATTCACGATACCGCCTTTTATTGGAAAAAAGATCTTTATCCAAGCATCGTTGGTCTTTCATTAAGCTTGGCCAATTACGTCCAAATTAAAGACTACATGCTTAACCCACTTAGTGATGCTTTGAATGAAATGCTGGCCAAAGCATTCTCGCCGCTCCCAGAAGATATCGAAGCGGTAGAACGCAATAGAAAGGTGGCGATCGCTTACCTGAAAAGCCTGCAGAGTTTTTCCATGAGATACCAACAAGAAGTGTCTGACGTTGGCGGTAACCTATTGGAATTTTCAGCTACATTAGATACACAAAAATTGCAGTTAGATGTGTTGGAAGGCACTCACAACGGTTACCTAAGCGACGATGGCAGCGCGCTTCAGCAGCGAGTGAATGACATCAATGCGCGTATTACTCAACTCAACAAAGATTACACTCACTACGTTACGGTCGCCTCTACCGCGGTGACTTATGCATGGTTCCCTCTGGTTGCAGGTCCAATCATGGGCGTATATGGCGATAAAGCAGAAAAAGCACGCAAACTTCGTAACGAATTACAAAACGAAGTAAAAGAGCTTCAAGACCAGTTAACTTACACACAGAAAATATATAACTCTTATCATCGCTCTTCAGAGAGTATCGATATGATTTCTCAACAAATAGAAAATGCGATTCCACATATTAATAAGCTGAAACTAAATTGGCAGAAAATGAATGCCGACTTTACTTCACTGCTCGTTGCTTTAGAACAAGCCCAGAATAATGCCGACATCATGAAAGACGACGCAATGCTAGGCGCAATAGGCGCTCTTGCCAATACAACGGTTGCAGAAAGTAACTGGAGTAATATTAGTGAGAAAGCAAAAGCGTTCGCAAACAATGCATATATCCAAGAAATGGAATAGTCCATAGACCTCTCGATCATATAAAAACACAAAAATATAACGCAATAGCCAAAAATATATCCCTAACAGAAAGCCACACCTTATCAAAATTAAGGTGCTGGCTTCTGCTACCCAAAATTTGGCAAATACTAATTTCGACAGGACATCAATATGAGACTTCTACCTATTATTATTTCTCTTTCATTCTCTCCACAGGCTTTTTCTAGCGATTGGCTTGAACTGAACAATTTACCCAATTCAACCGAATACCCAACTTGGGTTCAATCGGCCTATTCCGATGTCGGCGTTCTATCTCGTTCCACATCCGATTTACACATCAACCTCAGTGATTGGATAGCAGAACAAAACCTTTACGTCACTCAACCCTCAAAAATCGTCGTTTTTGCAGATACCATTGAAATTCCAGAGAATTTCAACTTGCTTGTAAACAACCAAAACATCCTTATTTTTGCGCGGAAAATCGTTGGCCAAGGCACGCCGACGTTTGTGCTCGGACAGCAAGGCTCTGCAGCCTCAATTTCTGTGATTGCCGGCGAAATAGAAACACCGATTAATGTACTCGCTTTCCAAAGCGATGGCAGCATTACACGAGATGCCCTAACAGGAAATACAGGAGGTGGTGAATCCGTTGTCTTAGCAGGAGAGCACTACCGAAGAACGACCATTGACTCGAACATTACTGGGCAAATGAAACTGGCTACTGAACCTTTTACAGACATTGTTAATCGCTCGTTTGATATGGCAGCCAGCTTATACGATACCAACCCAAAGCTTAGCCTCGACCTCATCAACTGGATTGAACAGAGCTTGCGTTACTCAGGTTCAGTGGTGGAAGACGATCCGATTCTTTCCGACCTTTACCTACAAACGGTCGCGTTCAAGCAATTCATTAGCTTCAGCACCAAAGAGAGCAATTACGTTCCTTATCTCGACAAGGTGTTATATCAAGATAAATACGAAGCCTATTTGAACGCTATGATCGCGTATCAAACTCAATGGGACATTATTCAAGATAGAAACACGGTCATTGAAGACAAGATTGAAGCCGCCAAGTTAGCACTCGCTAACATCGAAGACGTTCTACGCGCTCAGAGTTCGATCATCACACAAACCCAATCCAACATAGACAAGATAGGCGATAGCCTGACCGAGGTCGATAGCCAATATAAAGCACAAGAACTAGTCACTCTCAGTTCAAAAACCACTTATTTAGTTGGTGTCGAGAATTGGAAAACCCAACAACAACTCAATGCGGCTCTCGCAATATTCAAAGCAATAGCCGAAATTGGAAGTGCCGTGAGTGGGGTATTCACAGGCAACCTTTCTGGTGTGAATGACCTAACCGAGCAATTGGCTAAAACACCTGAAGCATTAGAAAAAGCGAAAAACCTCGTCACCAATATCAAGTCCGTCACAGGCATTATTGATAGCGTGACCAAAACGATTTCTGGCATTTCTCAGTTAACCGCGGACATTAAATCAACCATCAAGCTCCAGAAGGTATCTGAAGCGATGGATGGCTTTAACTTCAACATCCCAACCATCAATGAAAGCAATCTGGCGTGGGATCTGATGATCACCGAGATCCGCAGCAACTTAAGATATGCCGATAGCTTAGGTATCAAAGGATCAAGACAATACCTACTCGAACTCGAAAAGCAGGTTCTGCTCGGTAAGGCAATTAACATCACGCAGCTTAACTTTGCTCACGAGCAAGCGAAGTTGGTAGACCTCTTACTCACCAATAATGTGACTATCAATCAACAACAAAGATTGAACGATGCGATCGAGGGTTATCAAGTAGACACTGACAGCTTCGATTCGATTGAACGTGAACTATCACGAGTGTTGATGCACTTTAAGCGTCCGATGTTCGTTGCTTTGTCTAACTATGTTCAGGCATACGAATATTGGGCATTGAAGCCAAGCGAAGTTACGCCTTCTCTGAATAAAAGCTACTTGGACTACCAGTTTAATTTGGCTACTGTCGAAAGTGAGTATGTAAATGCTCTGTCTTCTTTCCAACCAGCACCACAAGATTTCACCATCGACAACTACACCATTTCTAGCCCCGAGCAACTAGAGAGCTTTGCAACAACCGGACAACTAAACTTCACCATTCCACTAGAACAAGTCCAATTGTGTTCGTTTGACCGCGTTAGGCTTTCCACGGTACGAGTGTTCTTAGAGGGTGAAAACTTACCTTATGGCAAGCAACTCAACCTGCGAGTTTCCAGTTCGGGTAACTATTTAGACCGATATGAGAACAAGGACTATCAGTTCAGTTCTAACCCTGTTTCACGCGCGTTCTATTACCGCCTAGATGATCCAACCACCAACGATGTTAGCATCATCACCGATGGTGCCGTGGCGAATAAATTCGAATACGCCTACTTCCAACCCACTCCGTTTTCATCATGGAATGTCACGCTCAACAACTTTGATAAAACCGAGCAAACGAACAACCAGTACTTAAAAGATGTCGAACAGATTCGCGTCGAATTCTTAGGCAGCGGTATCCCGAATGGCAATAGCTGCTCTAATTAGCTAAGTGCTACTTTAGCTAACCGAAGCGTTGCGTTAATCCAAGAGACCGAGGTTAAGGGGATCAACCACCAACAAAAAGGCCGACGTGGTGTCGGCCTTGTTCATTCAGTTCGATTTTTAGAAACCGATTTACACCTTAATCCATCAAGCTCTTAGACTTAATCGCCTTCTTAGAAAGCTCTTTGGCAAAGGCTTTGATATCAGTTTCAAACTCATCGACGCTTTGACGAATGTCATCCAGTTGAACGGTCTGCATCACTCGATTTTCCATTACGATTTGGCCGTTAACAATAGTGGTGTCGATGTTGCTTGGGTTCGCTTGGTAAACCAAAGTCGCATATGGGTCGTAATTCGGCATCATGTTCGCCGATTGTGTCTCTACAATCACGATGTCTGCTTTCTTACCCGCTTCAAGAGAACCGATTTGGTCTTCCATGTGTAGGGCTTTCGCACCACCTAATGTCGCCATCTCAATCACTTGCTCAGGAATCATGATGGTGCGATCTGAATGCTTTAAGCGCTGCATATTAGCTGCGTAGCTTAGGGTGCGCATGATATCGACTTGGTTTGAACTCATTGGACCGTCTGTTCCTAAGCCAATGCGCATGTCGGCACGATACATCTCCCAAGCAGGCGCAATGCCTGTCGCCCCTTTGGCGTTCGCCATTGGGTTGTATGAGATACCCGCGTCAGCTTGCTTGAGTAGCTTTTGATCGTTCTCTGACAGGTGGATACCGTGAGCAATCACGACACGCTCATCAAGCACACCGATTTCATCCATGTATTCAACTGGCGATGTCGCTTTGGTTTCGTCTTTGATGCGCTTTTCTTCATTCGGGAATTCAGCAACGTGAATCAACACGGGTACATCGTATTGAGCCGACAGTTTATTGATTTCTTGCAGCTTATCTTTGCTCACGGTGTACACCGCGTGTGGTGCATAAGCAGGTGTGATTAACTCATCGTTTTTGTACTGCTCAATAAAGCCTTTGGCATACTCGATGCCGCCGTAAGGTTCTTTGGCATCAACCACTGGGAATTTAATCACGGTTTCACCCAGCACGGCGCGCAGGCCGACTTCTTTGGTCGCCTTAGCCATTTCGTCCATGTGGTAATACATGTCAGTGTAAGTCGTGACACCACTTTGCGCCAACTCGATAGAACCAAGTTTGGTTGCGTTGTAAATCAATTCACGGCTTAGCTTTTCTGCCTCTAGTGGGAAGAAGTAAGCAAACAGACGATTCGAGATGCCCTCTTCCCCCAAGCCACGAAACGCTATCATAGGCAAATGGTTGTGAGCATTGACCATGCCCGGCATAACGATTCCATCTTGAGCGTCAATCACCTTTTCAGCGCGGTATTGAGTAATCAAATCCTCGTTACCAACAGCGATGATCTGGTCATCTTTCACCACAACCACACCGTCTTCAATCACATCCATTTCTGAATTGATTGTTAGAACCTGTCCATTGGTGATGATCAGATCGGCGTTGTATGTTTGCGTCGCGACCGTCGAACCACAACCTGCCAGTAGAACTGTGCTGATGGTGCATGCCAAGCTTTTAAGCGTCATTGCTAAACCTTAATGTTGTGCGTGTAATAAATATAGAAGTCTAATATTAGCTTCTAGCTTTAATAAAAATGAGGTAATTGAATTTTTGCCGATACTATAACGCTAACTTTAAATAAAATGGCATACCTAATCGAGCCAAATTCAAGATAAATAAGTTATTGCACAACAGGTCACAAAAGTAGCTTTGCACATATGCTCACTCACATGCACAAACAAAAAAGGCCTGCAATCGCAGACCTAAATAAACGTTCAAACAACGTTAGCCTTTCACCCCACACCCTTTAATCACTAGCTGGGTGATGAATTCAGCGGCATCTTCATAGTCTTTATCATCGAGCTGCTCTTTCTGCATCACGCTACAAATCTGCCAGCCAAAATCGGCGTAGGTTTGGGTGGCTGCCCAGATGGTGAACATCAGGTGGTGTGCAGGAACGTCATCCATTAAGTCTTGTGCTGACCACGTTGAGAACTTATCGAGGATCATCTGGGATTGCTTATACAGTTCGTCACCAATCTCTTTCGGCAATACTTTAGCGCCAGACATCACTTCGTTTGCAAATACCTTAGAGGCGTGTGGATGGTCACGAGAGATGATCAACTTAGTTTGAATATATTGAGATAGGGCTTCAACAGGGTCGCTGAGCTCTTCAATCGGACGTGACGCTTCCAGTAAGGGCTGAGTGACGGTTTCTAGAACGGCATTGTAGAGCTTATCTTTGGAGCTGAAATAATAGAATACATTAGGTTTAGGGATGTCGGCCGCTTTCGCGATATCAGCCATTTTTGTTGCGGCATATCCATGAGTAGCGAATTGTTCACACGCGACTTCGATGATTAAATCTTGATTCTTTTGTCTGATCCTAGACATATTGCCCCCCTTACAGCTCATCAATAAAACCATAGTAATCAACGTGCTTTATTAGTCCAGAAGATAATTCCAGAACTCAAGGTCACCGCATCGATAACAATAAAATGGCCGCTCTATTTGTTAAGAAGCGACCATTCCATGCCGTGTTTTTGAACTGTTCAAGTTATAGAATCAATATTGCGCGGAAGTCATTCACATTGGTCAACGTCGGTCCCGTGGTAAGAAGCACATCGACTTGCTTGAAGAAATCGTAGCTGTTGTTGGCATCGAGATAGTCTTGCGCTTTAAGCGACAAGCTCGAACCTTGCTGCCATGTTTGTGGGGTAATCCACGCGCCCGCATTGTCCTCCACGCCATCAATCCCATCAGTATCAGCGGCCAAAGCGAAGATATTGTCTTGGCCCTTGAGCTCGTTATATAGACTCAACAAGAACTCACAATTACGCCCACCGCGACCATTTCCCTTAACTGTTACCGTGGTTTCGCCGCCGGAAAGTATCACGCAAGGCGTCGCAAATGGGTGCTTGTGATTGGCCACTTGCTTAGCCAATGCAGCGTGAACTTTCGCAACATCTCGCGCTTCTCCCTCTATACAATCACTCAACAGATAAGCCGGAATGCCTAAGCCTTCAGCTTCTGCTGCAGCGGATTCCAATGCCGACATCGGGGTGGCGATAATATGGTGCTCTGCATTTTTCCAACATACGTCATCTGGCTTTACGGTTTCTGACTCTGGATTATTTAACCATTCAAATGCCGAGCGTGGTGTTTCTATTTGATAACGTTCTAAAATTGCCATCGCATCAAAACGCGTGGTGGTGTCGGGTACGGTTGGGCCAGAGGCAATCACACTGATGTCATCACCCGGCACATCAGAAATCGCCAATGACACAACTCTTGCTGGATAAGCAGCTTTGGCTAAGCGACCGCCTTTTATCGAAGATAGATGTTTGCGAACACAGTTCATCTCATCAATGGCTGCGCCCGACTTGAGCAGCGCCTTATTGATTTGTTGCTTCTCAGCCAAGCTAATGTCGCCACCGGGCAGGCTTAGCAAAGCAGAACCGCCGCCAGACAGTAGACAAATAACGGTGTCGTCAGCACTCAGGCCACTCACTAATTCCAGCATACGTTGGCTCACTTCTAAGCCCATCGCATCCGGGACGGGGTGCGCCGCTTCGATCACCTCAATGTGTTCGCAAGGTGCGGTGTGTTCGTAGCGGGTCACGACGAGACCTTCAAGGTCACGCAGTGCGAGATCTTGCTGTTGCTTTGCTTGCCAAACCGCTTCAAGCTCAGCGGCCATCGACGCGGCTGCTTTTCCTGCGCCAATTACCACAGTTCGCCCAGCTTGGTTAGCTGAGCGGTAAAAAATATCTTGAGGAAGAAAAGGTTCGATGTGATTTTTAGGTAGCGCCTGATTAACAGCACTTGAGAAAAGGGTTTGTAGAAACTGCTTAGCATCAATGTCCATCAGCCACTCCTTAGTTGACGGAGAAAAAAAGAACCCCGATACAAGGCCAAAGGGTGCCTGCTAAGATCAAGTTGGAAAGGAACAACTTCAACCTCTGCCTCGTATCAGGAACGCGTATAAAAGGAGACGAAACTACGCGATTTATAAACAAACTGGTGGGCTACAAATCAATAGCAGCCCGAATTAATTAATGGATAATCGGTTGATTGACTAACCACTAAACGGACAAACCGTTAATTAGATTAACGAATCGAGTGGTCAGAACGTTTCTCAATCGCTTGGATAAGCGCAGAGTGGTCCCAACCTTCGCCGCCCATTGCGGCACACTCGCCAAATAGCTCTTGTGCGTTTGCCGTGTTCGGTAGTGCAACACCCAACTCTTGTGCACCCGTTAGCGCCAGATTCAAGTCTTTCTGGTGAAGTGAGATTCTAAATCCTGGATCAAAGGTACCTTCAACCATGCGCTCACCGTGTACTTCCAATATCTTAGAGTTAGCAAAGCCACCTAATAGAGCCTGACGCACGCGTGCTGGATCAGCACCAGCTTTCGAAGCAAATACGAGCGCCTCAGACACGGCTTCGATATTCAACGCCACGATGATTTGGTTTGCGACCTTACACGTTTGGCCTGCACCGTTATCACCCACCAGCGTAATATTCTTACCCATGATTTCAAATAGCGGACGTGCTTTGTCAAAGGCGTCTTGCTCACCACCCACCATGATAGTCAGCGCTGCATTAATAGCGCCTACTTCGCCGCCGGATACCGGAGCATCAAGGTATGACGCGCCGCCTTCGTTGATTCGAGCTGCGATTGCTTTGGTCGCGATTGGCGAGATCGAACTCATGTCGATAACCAGTTTTCCAGCTGCACCGCCCGCCGTTAGGCCTTTCTCTACGCCGTTGTCACCAAACAGAACATCTTCAACTTGAGGGGTATTCGGCACCATTAAGATAATGATATCCGCTGCTTCAGCCGCTTCTGCTGGTGAATGGCAGACCGTTGCACCCGCTGCCACAAGATCAGCAGGTGCTGCATTAAAGTGATCCGACAGAATCAAATCGTGACCTGCTTTTTGAAGGTTACTCGCCATAGGTTTACCCATGATGCCAGTTCCGATAAATGCAATTTTAGACATGTTGTTCTCCTTAACGTTTGAGGGTTACCAGACGCAATTAACGGTATTGGTGCAGCCAACCAAGGCCTTCTGTCGTTGTCGTTTTTGGTTTGTATTCGCAACCCACCCAGCCTTGATAGCCAAGCTCATCAAGATAATTGAGCACGAATGGGTAATTGATTTCGCCAGTACCCGGTTCGTGTCGGCCTGGGTTATCTGCCAGTTGCACGTGTGCGATTTGGCCAATGTTTTGTTGCATGGTCGGCGTAAGATCGCCTTCCATAATTTGCATGTGATAAATATCGTATTGGATAGAAAGGTTATCGCTCCCTACCTCTTTAATGACCGCTTTGGCTTGCTCTGTGGTGTTCAAGAAGAAGCCCGGAATATCACGGGTGTTGATCGCTTCTATCACTAGGCTGATGCCTTCTGCTGCTAGCGCGTTCGCCGCGTAATGCAGGTTGATCACAAACGCCGATTGCGCGTCTTGTTGGGTCACACCTTGCGGAACAATCCCGGCCAAGCAATTCACTTGTGTACAGCCAAGAGCCTTCGCGTAAGCAATCGCTTTAGGTACACCCGCTTGAAACTCTTCAACTCTTGCTGGGTCTACCGCGATACCGCGGTCGCCAGCGTCCCAATCACCCGCAGGCAAGTTAAATAGCACTTGCTCTAGGTTATTAGCGTCGAGCTTTTGTTTAATCTCATCCGCATCAAAGGCATATGGGAAAAGGTATTCGACACCTTGAAAGCCCGCTTCTGCGGCAGCTTCAAAGCGGTCCATAAAATCAACTTCCGTGAATAACATTGACAAGTTTGCTGCAAATTTTGCCATGACTCTGTCCTTATTCTTTATCTGGTAAAACTATGACGGTTTAGTGAAGCAACGGTTATTTGGTGGAGCTACGGTTGCTTAGCAAGCCTCGCTCTATTGGAGACTTTCCATAGAGCTAAACCTCAGCTCTACGGATACACATGACTTAATGATTACTTGTACGCTAGCGCTGTTGGGGCATCGCCACGGCTTTCGGCAAGCGGTTCAAATTCATTGATGGCGTTGATCTCCACGCCCATCGCAATGTTGGTCACTCGCTCAAGAATCAACTCAACAACAACCGGTACCTTATGCTTGTTCATCAGCTCTTTAGCTTGCTCAAACGCCGCCGCAATTTGGTCTGGCTCACTAACTCGAATCGCCTTACAGCCTAAACCTTCAACAACGGCTACATGGTCAACACCGTAGCCTTCAAGTTCTGGCGCATTCTGGTTATCGAACGCCAGTTGTACACAATAATCGATATCAAATTGACGCTGTGCTTGGCGAATCAAACCTAGATACGAGTTGTTCACCAACACATGAATGTATGGCAGGTTGAATTGAGCACCTACCGCCAGTTCTTCGATCATAAATTGGAAATCGTAATCACCAGAGATGGCAACGATATCGCGATTTGGATCAGCTGCTCTTACACCCAATGCGGCTGGTGTTGTCCAACCTAGTGGGCCAGCTTGACCACAGTTGATCCAGTTACGCGGCTTATAAACATGCAGGAACTGAGCGGCAGCGATTTGCGACAAACCAATCGTGCTCACATAACAAGTTTCACGACCAAATACCTTGTTCATCTCTTCATAAACACGCATCGGTTTCATTGGCGCTTCATCGAAATTGGTTTTACGCAGCATGGTCGATTTGCGTTCCTGACACTCACTTGCCCAAGCATTTCGGTTTGGCAGCTTGCCAGCATCACGCCACTCTTGCGCCACTTCAACCATTAGCTCTAGCGCTGCTTTCGCATCAGAGACAATGCCTAAATCTGGGCAGAACACGCGGCCTATTTGGGTTGGTTCAATGTCTACATGTACGAACTTTCGGCCTTCGGTATAAACATCCACAGAACCGGTATGACGGTTAGCCCAGCGGTTACCAACACCAAACACAAAATCAGAGTTCAGCATGGTTTCGTTACCGTAACGGTGAGAAGTTTGTAGCCCCACCATACCCGCCATTAACTCATGATCATCCGGGATCGATCCCCAACCCATTAAGGTTGGAATAACAGGAACACCAGTGATCTCGGCAAACTGTTGCAACAATTCAGACGCGCCAGCGTTAATCACGCCACCACCCGATACGATCAGCGGTTTTTCCGATTGAGACATCATGGTTAATGCTTTCTCAACCTGCGCGCGTGTCGCTTGTGGCTTATAAGGCTCTAACGGTTCATAGGTATCGATATCAAACTCAATCTCAGCCAGCTGAACATCAATCGGTAGATCAATCAGGATTGGACCCGGACGACCCGAACGCATTAAATGAAAGGCTTTTTGGAATGCGCGTGGCACTTGTGCAGGTTCCAGCACCGTGGTTGCCCATTTAGTGACTGGTTTAGCGATAGATTCAATATCAACCGCTTGGAAGTCTTCTTTATGAAGGCGAGCACGCGGAGCCTGACCTGTGATACATAGGATTGGGATTGAATCTGCAGACGCCGAATAAAGCCCCGTGATCATGTCCGTTCCCGCAGGGCCAGAGGTACCAATACACACACCGATATTGTCTTGATTGGTACGCGTGTACCCTTCGGCCATATGCGATGCACCTTCTACATGTCGAGCTAAGACGTGGTCGATTCCTCCGAGCTTTTTCATAGCCGCATACATAGGGTTTATTGCTGCGCCGGGAACACCAAATGCGATGTCTACACCTTCACGTTTAAGCACTTCTACCGCTGCTTCAATCGCTTTCATAATTGCCATTCGAACCTCCAGTTCAGATTGTATACAATTAAACTAACTTTTGTGTACTATGAATCATACTCAGCATTTATCAAGCCCAAAATGAAACATTTTCATTACATCAGCCCATCGCATTTAGTCCGCACTTACCCTGAAAAGCTTACAATTCATTGCTTTACATAAAATATCTTTACGTAAAAATAAATTACAAAAAGATTAAATGATAAATAAATGTTAAATACCGTTTGATTGTTTACAATTTCTACCATATAAATATCCTTAAAAAGAGAATTTTGTATACAAAATGACATCGTATTGTGTAAAGGAGACAGGCAATGATGAATGACGTGAAAGAGAGAGAAGATGTGCTGTGTATGCAGGTACTTGGGAAGATGGACAACTCCGAGTACAAAGAGATCTTGTCTAAAGATGCATTAAAGTTCTTAGAAGCCCTTGTTAATAAGTTTGGAGATCGCCGTCATACCCTGCTAAATGACCGCGACATAAAACAAGCTCAATATGACAACGGTGAGCTACCTAATTTCAGAAAGGACACCATTTCCATTCGTCAGAATAAAGAGTGGAAAGTGGCGACACCGCCGCCAGAGTTACTGGATCGTCGCGTAGAGATCACCGGACCTATCGAAAGAAAGATGGTGATCAACGCGCTAAATTCAGGCGCAAAAGTCTTCATGTGTTGCTTTGAAGACGCCTCTTCCCCGACTTGGGCCAACATGGTCGAAGGGCAAATTAACCTAAGAGACGCCAACCTTGGCACCATTAGTTACTTCGATGAGAAGAAGCAGAAGCGTTACCAATTAAACGACGATCCTGCATTGCTGATCGCACGCCCACGAGGGATCCACCTTCCTGAGCAATCCATCCAATTCAACAATCAGCCTATCGGCGGTTGCTTGATGGACTTCGCCTTGTACTTTTTCCATAACTATCAGTCACGAGCACAACAAGGCTTAGGCGTTTACTACTACATTCCCAAACTTGAGAGCATGGAAGAAGCACAGTGGTGGGACGATATTTTCAGCTTCACCGAAAACTATTTCCACGTACCCAAAGGCACCATTCGTGCGACGGTTTTGATTGAGACGCTTCCAGCCGTATTCCAAATGGAAGAGATCTTGTACGCAATGCGTGATCATATCGTAGCGATGAACTGTGGCCGTTGGGATTACATCTTCAGCTACATCAAAACGCTGAAAAACCATAAAGATCGTATCCTGCCAGACCGTCACGGAATCGGTATGGATCAAGAATTCCTAAATGCCTATAGCCAGCTGTTAGTGCGTACTTGTCATGCTCGCGGTGCACTGGCGATGGGTGGTATGTCGGCCTTTATTCCAGCAAAAGATCCGCAAGAGATGTCGCGTGTAACTGCCAAGGTTATCGAAGATAAGCAAAGAGAATCTCAGAACGGACACGATGGCACATGGGTCGCGCACCCTGCACTGGTTGATTTGGCAATGTCGATCTTTGATAAGCACTTAGATGGCAAAGTAAACCAAATGGATTTCCAAAGCCCAGAGCATGTGATCAATGCCGACTCGTTGCTAAAACCTTGTGAAGGCAGCCGCGACGAAGCAGGAGTACGTAAAAATATACGCATTGCGCTGTATTACATTGAGGCTTGGATCCAAGGCTACGGTTGTGTGCCTATCTACGGGCTAATGGAAGATGCCGCCACCGCAGAGATCTCAAGAGCCAACATCTGGCAATGGATCCACCACGGGGTAACACTCGATGATGGCCAAACCTTTACCAAATCACTATTCCACTCTTGGCTTTACCAGGAGTTAGACACAATAAAACATGAAGTCGGTGACTCGCGCTACGCAGCAGGTCGATTTGAAGAGACAGCTGATCTTTTCTATCAACTTTCTACAGCCGAAGAGTTCGCTGCCTTCCTAACTTTACCCAGCTATGGGCTATTACAAGAGTCCAGTTAGGACTCTTGTACCGAGCTGAACCAGTCAATGATATTCACAAACAAGAGTAATGATTGGTTGGCTGAGCTTGGTACGTATGCCCCTTGAAAAACTAGGAGATAACATGGGAAGTTTGACTCTACAACAAGCGTTAACCATCATCGATGGCACCTTAAAAGCAGGAAACAAGATCCACACAGAACCTTTGACGGTCGCCGTCTTAGACAGCGGTGGCAAGCTGATTTCTCTGCAACGTCAAGACGGCTCTAGCATGATGCGACCAGACATCGCGATCGCTAAAGCGTGGGGGGCACTCGCACTGGGTTGTTCCTCTAGAAAACTCGCCCAAGATGCTGACAACCGACCAGCATTCATCTCCGCCGTAAACGTGCTGGCACACGGAAACATGGTGCCAGTACCAGGGGGGCTACTGATTCGAGACAAGGATAAAACGGTATTGGGTGCTATCGGCGTGAGCGGTGACATTTCAGACATTGATGAAAGCTGCGCCATTAATGGTATTGGCTGCGCAGAACTGTTCAGTGATGAGATGCTGCAAGCTTAACTCGCTAACTCTCTGTACTTGAAATTCTTAGACAGGAACAAAAAAACCGAAGCGATTAGGCTTCGGTTTTTTGATTCATAAGTTGCGCCAACAACACTAACGAATAACGAATAACGTGTGATTAGACAAAGAGCACTAACGAACAAGAACCATTAAGCGCGTCCATTTGGTATCTTGCTTTAGCTTGTTAGACAGCCAGTAATCAACACTAAACGATCCCGCGCCAAGTACCGCTAACGCCAGATACCCACCAGCAACAGAGACATTTTTGTAGAAGTGAATCATTTGACCCGACGAACTTGGGTCGAAGTGAAACATAACACCAGAGACTAAAGAAAAAAATGCAATCGAGAACGCTGTAAAGCGAGTCATAAATCCAGCTAAAATTGCAAGCCCGCCACCGAGTTCAAGCAAGATAACCAAAGGCAACAAGTGAGCACTAACTCCTTGAGATGCCATATATCCCGCGGTTCCTTCATAGCTAAATAGCTTTCCCCAACCCGCTTGAATAAACAAGTAAGCCAATAAAATACGAGCGAAAAAAGTTAGTGTGTCGTTCAATCTAGTGTTCATAGTTCTAAGCCTTGATAAGTTTCATTGCCGATAGGTTATTCGACTTAGCATTAAGATGATAACGAGAAAAATAGAACAACTTGTTTGAAATTTTAGTAGACATGCTCACATGCAAATTACTGACTAAATCCGAAGATTGAACAACCTCAATGCGGTTACCATTGCCTTAAATTCATTAAAACACTTGCTTTAAAAAAGCTAGAGAAGTGCTGGAGAGCCTCGGCTCAACCTAAGCCATCTAAACGAGTCAGAGATGTAAACCCATTTAACAAACACAAAAAAACCGAAGCTCATCACTTCGGTTTTCAAATCAGATTAAGTTAGCTCAGTTCAATAAATTCAGCAAGCCGCTCCAGCCAGTCAATTACTCGTAAGCACTCAACCATGTTTTCAGCAGCTGGTTAGTATTTTTCTTCTGGCTCGCAGACAGAGATTTCACAAGCTTCTTCTGCGTTTCAACATGCTCAGTCATCATTTGGTCAATAAGAATAAGACCATCTTTTGTTAACTGAACACTCACGCTGCGTCTGTCTTCTTTACTGTGCTCACGACTGATCAGCCCTTTCGCTTCTAGCTTATCAAGGCGATTGGTCATCGCGCCTGATGTCAGCATCATCGAGCCGATCAATTCTGACGGAGTCAGTCGGTAAGGCTTTCCAGAACGTCGCAACGTCGCCAGCACATCAAACTCACCCAGCTTCATGTCGTATTTTTTATGAAGCTCGGCAACTTGCGTCTCCATATACTTGGCAATACGCATAATCCGGCCCATCATTGCCATAGGCTCAGTTTCTAATTCGGGCTTTTCCTTTGCCCATTGCTCTACAACGCGGTCGATAGCATCCATTTGCAATCTAGCTCCGTGATTAGTCTTGTTTACTTCAAACTAGTTTAACATAAAGATACTTTACAACCACTAGTTCTCAGTATACAGTTCACACAATAGTTATCTTAACGTAAAGATATTTTAAATGAACATATTATTAGCAATGATCCCCGCGTTCTTTTGGGGAACAACCTATGCAGTGACGCAATTTACGCTACAGGAGTGGCCACCATTATTATTAGGTGCTCTGCGTGCGTTACCTGCTGGTTTGTTATTGCTAGCAGTAAAGCCGACACTGCCTAAAAACGGCGAGTGGCAGATCATTTTCACATTGGGTCTTATCAATATTGCGACCTTCTTTGGCCTGATCTTCGTGATGGCACTAACGCTGCCTTCAGCGATTTCTGGCGTGGGTATGATCTCTGTGCCTGTGTTCGCGATGCTCTTCCATTGGGTAGTGAAAAAGCAGCGCCCGCATTTGATTCAAGCCCTGTCTGGTATTGGCTTGATCACCTTAGCGTGGATACTGTTTAACCCAAGCCAAATCGCTTTGAATCCAATCGGTTTAGGTGCCATGTTCGCCGCAATCATGTGTATTGTCATCGGCAGCAGTATTACCAAATCACTGGGTAATCGCATGCACTGGTGGAAGGTATTAACGTGGCAGCTGATTCTAGGCGGTGCGATTTTGTCTGTCGCGTCTGGCGTTCATGCGTTCATCGACCCGCAACCTTATGTTAATGCTGTCACTCATTTCGATTCTCGCAATGCAATGGGTCTATTGTGGGTAATTGGGCTAAATACTGCGCTTGGTTACGGCATGTATGTATGGTTACTACAACGTATGTCTGTGGTTGATTTCACCTTCGGTGGCATCGCTAACCCAGTGGCTGGCATCGTTACGGGGATGGTGTTGATGGGTGAATCCTTTACTCCAGTACAGTATTCACTGATGACAGGCATGATCGTGATGTCACTGCTACCGCAACTTATTCTGGCAGTAAGACAGTCCAAACAAGTTAAGCCTGTTACGCAGTAGACACTGTCTCTTAAACGTATTGATCAAGAACGCGCCTCATTGTGGGCGCGCTTTTTGCTGCTACGCTAAAAACAATAATCCAGCAGCCATACTCGCCGAGTTGATCATTCCTTGAAGTAAATTAACCCCTCAAAAAGAACAATAACTTTAACTCACCCTGCCTTTGTGAAAATAAATTATTAAAAAAGATTACATTAGAGATTTAATTTCTATATTTCATTTCAATTAGAGATAAAAAGACAAAAAATTTCTCCGACGACCTACTTATACTGTGCCACGTCATTAAGGCGCCACAAGCTTATGATTTAAAATAATTATTAATGAGTAGTCACCATGAATTCGAAGTCTCTAACTATCTTGCTTTTTGTCTCTGTTTGCTTAATTTGGGGAACCACTTGGTTCGCTATGGAAGTAGCATTGCATTCTATCCCACCTATTTTTGCTACTGCGTTACGCTTTTTACTTGCAGCACCTCTGCTTGCGGTATTAGCGAAAGTCTTCAACCAACCACTGCTGTTCCCTAAAGGTAAGCGCCAATGGCTGCTTATTGTTGCGCTGATGTATTTCGCGATTCCGTTTACGTTGATGATCTATGGCGAGCAATACATCTCTTCAGGTTTAGCGTCGATCATCTTCGCCAACATGCCTGTGGTTGTGATGCTGATGTCTGGCTTATTCTTAAGTCTACGACTGGCGAAGCACCAGATATTCGGTTTGATTACTGCTGTTGTGAGCCTATGTTTAATCCTTGGCAACGAAATGCAGATGGGTGGCGATGACTACCTAATTGGCACGGTTTGCTTAGGCCTTGCTGTTGCGATTCACGCAGTTATGTATGTGCTGGTTCAAAAGCACTGCAAAGGTATTGAAGTACTGACCTACAACGCCGTACCGAGCCTGATTGCTGCTTTATTCTTATTCGCTGTTTCAGCTGTAGGTGAAAACGTGAATGTTGAATCCTTCACTGGGGATTCAATCTCAGCCGTGGTTTACTTAGGCTTTTTCGCGAGTGTTGGCGGCATTGTGGCTTACTTCAAATTAGGACAGGTTTCGACCCCTTTCCAAGCGTCTATCTGCTTTTTGATTTTCCCGGTAGTAGCGCTGCTAATATCTTGTTACGTCAACGGTGAAGTTCTGTCTGAACAATCATTGTTTATGATGATCCCCCTGCTTTGCGGCATTTTACTCACCAAGGCACCAAAGGGAATTTTCAAGCTGCGTACCGAATTAAAAACCGTAAGAAACTGATCCGCGTGAAACCTATTTTGCGGATTAGATATACATATCCCACATAAACAAAAAGCTCCAATATCACTATTGGAGCTTTTTGCTTATTTCATAATATCGAGACCAACATTAGCGCCAGCTAAACATTCGCACTTCGTTGCCCTCTTCAGGTTTCTTCGGAATGTTTAAAGATAGCGCTAGAGAAACCACGGCCATCACTGCACCAATATAGAAAACCGTTGCAGGAGAAGACAACCAAATCACACCAAACACCACTGGAATAACGACCGCTGCAATATGATTGATGGTGAAAGAGACACCAGCGGTTGATGCCATGTCAGCCGGATCTGCAATTTTCTGAAAGTAAGTTTTGATCGCTAGTGCCAATGCAAAGAACAAATGATCGACCACGTAAAGTGCTGCCGCCCACTCTGCGTTTTGCACTAAGCCATAACCGACAAATACACCAATCAAACCGACATACTCGAAAATCAGCGCCTTACGCTCACCCACCACACCAATAAATCGACCAATACGTTTTGCGAACAAGAAGTTAAATAGGTAGTTGATTAAGAACAATAGCGTTATGTCAGCTGCCGAGTAACCGAATTTCTCTACCATCAGAAAGCCTGCAAACACGGTGAAGATTTGTCTTCTTGCACCACTCATAAACGTTAGTGCGTAGTAGAGCCAGTAACGCTTTCTCAATACCAGTTTCTTATTTTGTTGGGTCTTAGTCTGAAATTCAGGGAAACCAAAGGTCATCACCAAAACTAAAACAAAACCAATTCCGCCAGTGATGCCATACACCCAAGCAAAGTCGAGTTTGAGTTGCTCTAACATCACCCAAATAGAGCCATAAGTGATTAAAGATGCCAACGCGCCAACGGAGATCATCTTACCTAACATCTCTGGTGCTTCTTCTTTACTCAACCATTGTAGTGACAAAGACTGCTTCAGCGTTTCAAAATAGTGGAAGCCCGTCGACATCAAAATCGTAGTCAGCAACAGACCAGTGAGTGAAGGGAACAGACCCGTAATCGCGGTGCCTACAGTGAGCATCGCTAGCGATATCAACATAAAGCGTTGTTCACGTATGAAGGCCAGCACAAACACTACGGTAAACGCTAAGAAACCAGGTATTTCACGAACACTTTGCAATAAACCAATATCCGCACCATCAAAGTTCGCTTTTTCAATCACGAAGTTATTAAGCAGTGCCATCCAGCTCGAAAACGCGATAGGAACAACAATCGAAATCAGTAATAAAAAGTTTTGCGGCGTTTTCCAGCTCGCAGTTCTATCGAACATTGACGGACTCCTGTTCGTCTAATTGAGTAAGCACTCGTAAGGTCAACTGCTCAGTATACGGGTTAATCTTCCAATGCTCTGGGCTCCAGCCTTTTACGAAACGTTGGAAGTCGGCCCATGCGACATAGAACATTGGTCGCCAAGCGGATTCGACTTCATAGAACGAAAGCTGTGGCTGATAGTACGCCAATGCCTCTTTCAAGTGTCGGAAGTAAATATCCAGTACCTGTGACTCAAGTTCAGCGCAGTCTTGCGGCCTCACCGCACTACTCATGAACAAAGCGACATCTTTCATCGCACAACCGTGACCCACATATTGGAAATCGACGGCAGCTGCGTTTTGGATTTCTGAATCAAAACAGAAATTGGCAAGCTTGGCGTCTCCATGTACCAAGGTTGGATACGGACACTTTTTGAGTAAATGGTCGATGTGCTTGGCTTGGTTCTTCAAGGGTAAATCAGTCAAAGTGTTTAACTCATCAGGACGTGTGTCTAAATGCCAATATGTGCCGACTTGCCACAATGAGGCTGATTGTTCTTGATCTACATTGATGTGCTTTGCGTGAAAGTTAGCGAGCCATTTTAGGCAAGCATCGCGTTGTTTATGTTCTTCTAGTGTATAACCAGAAGCTCGTTCAGACTGAGTATCTTCGGTCTCCACAACATCAAAAGCAGCAAACACATCAAACTGAGAAGTTAACGGAAAGCCTATATCCGCTAAGTCTTGCATCACAATTAGCCACTCATTCTCTTCTAGTTCACAGTGCAACCCTGTAGGTATAGGGCAACGTTCGTCCCACTGTTGGGTGAACGATTGATACCATTTCGTCTCAACTTGGTAAGAGTGCACCTTTCGCTGATGAGATAATTTGGTGTTCCACCCCTTGGGGTGTTCGGCTTTGTCTGGCAATACGACATGCTTAACGATGACGCTGTTCATCGAAGCACTGTTATTTTTAACAAAGACCAAGCGAACTAACTCGCCGTAACCGCCCCACAAGCGTTGAATAACTTGTATATCAACGACTTCATTGCATCCGAGCGAGTTGGCAATTTTCTGATAAAGTACGGGAACCGATTGGCTCGAATCGGCTTCAGTTTGGCTAAGTTGTTTTGATGACTTTGGTTTTGGCACAATTGATTGAGACATAAGTACCATTTATGCCTCAGACGCTAAAAGATGCGACCATTGTTTCTGCCTATGCATGTAGTGAACAACATAACTGCACACTGGAACGATCTTAAAACCTGCCTGTTCTATTTCAGGTAAAATAGATTCCATCATCACCTTACCAAAGCCCTTGCCTTGCAGTTCATCAGGGATACGAGTCGAGGTGATATGAAGCACATCCCCTTGTTTGTGGTACTTAACGACTGCAAATTGGTTTGGTTCGAGTTCAACTGTGATCTGGTTCTCATCTTGAACCCATTTTATTGCCTTCATTCTCAACTCCTACAAATAATTGATACGACAAACAATTAAAGTTTGAAGTATGAGTTCCATGTAATAGACTAACGCAAGTGCATATAAATAAAACTAAGTACTTACAAACAAAGTAAATAATTTCAATTCTCTGGGTTAATATAAAATCCATCCAAAGAAAAGACACTCTATAAATCGATGTAAGTACACCTACTAAATCTAGCACGTAATTACCCCTTGTTAGCAAGTCATCAATATCTAACAGACGCATGTTGGCGCATGGAGAACATATAATGAACGCACCACTGAAGAAGCCTTTGGAGCATAATCAGGCACTTCAAGACCCTCGTAACCGCACCGTTTCTACGATAAACAGCACCGATGCACTGGCCATGATTGAGCACGGCAGTGAACTGACATTAAATGTCTCGACTCCGGTTGGCACTAAGTTTCTCGCCACCACCAAATTTATCGGAACGCACAGTGATAACTGTATTGTGGTTGAGGTTCCCGAGGTATCCAACGAAGACCTGAATTTTTTCTTTCAAGAAGGTTTTTGGATGACGGCTCGTGCTTACTCTTTGCGAGGTGAAGGCGCGCTTATCCACTTTAGAAGCCAAATCCACCATAAGGTTGGTGAACCCTTCCCTATTCTTGTACTCTCAACGCCAAGTACGATGCAAGTGACTCAACTGCGTAAAGAAACACGCTACGAAGTGAACTTAGCTTCAAGAATTATTTTCAACGACCAACGAGCAAATTGTGAGATAAGAGACTTATCAAAAAGTGGTTGTCGCTTTGTTACCTCACCAACCTCTCGTGCGATTCAAATTGCCGACCGAGTGTCTATCGAGATTACACCTGAAAACTACAATGGCCCACTGATTCCACCATTGAGGGGTGTCATCTGTAATCTGCAAAAATCGACGCACTACGCTCGATACGGTGTGGAATTTGATGATATTGGTCGAGCTAACGCTAAACACTTGTTGGCAAAATTGAAGTTCGATGGCACCAAGCTCTGCTTACGAAACGCGTAACCTAGTTTGATACCAAGACCATATCGTTATTTAAGACAGCAGGCCGAATAAATCCGATCACTAGCGTTCTAATTCGCACCAAACAAAAAGCCATCGACCCTAGAGTCGATGGCTTTTGCGTTTTGGCTGTTATTTTTTTGTTTGTCTGTTTATCTAGTCATAAACTAACTAAGTATTCAGCTATTTACGCAATGCGTTCAGTTTAGCTTGAGCGATACCAAAGATAGTATCAATTGGATAACTCCCCTCATCACTTGCCTCACCTGCGGCTTTGCCTGTAAACAACTCAATCGCTTCTGTTACATGATCAATCGCCCAGATATTAAACTCGCCCTTTTCAACTGCTTTTACGATGTCGCTACGCAGCATCAGGTTATGAACATTCGAGCGTGGGATGATCACCCCTTGTTCGTTTGAGCGCCCTTTGATTTCACACACATCAAAGAAGCCTTCTATCTTCTCGTTCACACCACCAATTGGCTGAGACTCACCAAACTGGTTCATAGAGCCCGTAATTGCGATATCTTGACGGTTTGGCTGCTTAGAAAACGCTGAAACCACCGCACAGAACTCAGCCATACTCGCACTGTCACCATCGACACCACCATATGATTGCTCGAAGGTGATATTAGTGGTGAGTGGGACTTTCGCTGTCTTACCAAATACAGAAGAAAGGTAGGCCGACAAGATCATCACGCCTTTCGAGTGAATGCTGCCGCCGAGATCTACATTTCTTTCAATATCAATCACCTCACCGTCACCATAGGCCGTCGTTGCCGTGATTCGGTTAGGGGCGCCAAACATATGATCGGTTGTGCTCAGTACAGAAAGTGCATTCACTTGCCCAACTGCTTGACCATCAACATGAATAAGTGTTGTACCGTTAGTGAAAGTTTCCATTACGCTGTCTTGCAATCGGCCAACACGCATCTGCTGGTTAGACAATGCTTGGTCAACGTGTGAAGCCCGAATCAGGTTCGATTTCGCACCTCTAGCAACGTAGTTCGACTCTCGAAGTAGGTTCGCAATATGCGCCGAATGCAACGATAACTTACCTTGATCGCCAGCCTGGCGGGAGCTGTGCTCAATGATGCGAGCAATTGCTTTGCGGTCACAATGAAGCATGTTGTTGTCGTGCACGATGCTCGAAATAAAGCGCGCGTAATGCATTTCAGAATCCGCAGTACGCTTCATCTCATCTTCAAAATCAGCCGTCACACGGAACAATTCACCGAACTCCGCATCGTAGTGCTGCAGCAGTTGGTAAGTACGATAATCACCAAACAGGATGATCTTAACGTCCAGCGGGATAGGTTCAGGATCTAGCGATACCGCTCCCGTTAACGTCACCTCTTTTTCTAACGAAGTGAAGCTCAATTGACGTGAGCGTAGCGCTCGCTTCAAACCTTCCCAAACGTACGGCTGCTCAAGTACCTTCACCGCATCCATTAGCAGTACGCCGCCATTCGCTCGGTGTAAGCTACCTGCGCGAATCAATGAAAAGTCAGTAAATACAGTACCCTTAAACGTCGCCGTTTCTACATAACCAAACAGAGAGTGATAGTTAGGATTTTCTTCAACAACAATCGGTAGAGATTGCTCTTTCTGGCTAACAATGACGTTAACCTTGTAGCGACGCGGCATTTTCTTATCCAACGAAGCCGTCGCAACCTCAGCTTGCTCCGTGCTCTCTTCTAAGAAAATGTCAGCGTTGTCGACGATGTCTTTACGCAGTGCTGTGAGGTATTTTTTGATATCAGGATATTGACTGTAATCCTTCTTCAACTGCTTGATGAAGTGAGTGATCACATCTCTTGCGGTATCATCATTGAGCTTTTGGATTTTCTCTGTATACGTCTCTTCAAGCTCCGTCAATTCACGAGAAATGGTTCTTAACCCAACCTCTAAAATATCGATGGTTTTATCAAATTCGTCTTGTTCTTCCGGTGAAAGTAGATCGAAGCTCTCCTCAGTATGAAGCTCATCACCATTCATTGCGACAAACTGATAATCACCCTGTGTTGTAATCGTCAGGTTGATCCCTTTGTCTTTTGCCTCTTGGCTAATGGCTTCTAATGCCGCTTGTTGTTTAGCAGCCAATTGATTTTTGAGCCTATCGGCGCGGCTAAAGTACATCTCATTATCGAATGCAAGAGGCATTGCTTTGAGCAGTTTACGCATCAACTTCTCAATATCTTGCTTTAAGCTGCTGCCCACGCCACTCGGTAACTTAAGTACCTTCGGTGTACGAATATCTTCAAAGTTAGCGATATAACACCAATCAAAAAGCTCCTGCACTTCTTGAGGATGTCGGTTTAGATAGCGCAAGATCATGGTACGTTTACCAAGACCATTTCGCCCTATCGCATAAATGTTGTAACCCTTTTCCTTGATTGACATCGCGAACTCAACGGCCTTTTGAGCGCGTTCTTGCCCGACGATCTCGTCAATTGGAGCCAGTTCTTTGGTCGACTTACATGGTAGTTTGTCTAGATCTGCTACCTGATACAGCTGTTCTGTATTGAGTCTTTGCATCGCCATCGCCGCCTCCTTAGTCCTTCATTACTTGGGTGTAGATAAAATCAGTGTAGATGTAATTTCCTCTAAATTTAGTGACTTACGCTGCATCGCTGTTCAACCGAACAAATAACACACAATTTGAGTCATTTTTACGAACCAGGGGTTATTTTATTCATCAACTTAACATGCAAATGATTTTAATTTGCAATTGATAATAAATATCATTAACATTTTAAAATACTATAAATTGAGGATGTGGATATGGAAATTGAACGATGCTGGATGCACTACCTAAAAGCTGAACAGTTAATGGAACAAGGTCACTGGCCAGAAGCACAGCGCCTGTATGGTGATGTTCTTATTTCTCTTCCTCATCACATCCAAGATGCTGCGTATCAAAGCGACATTAAACCTTGCCAGTTTGCTTGTTTACTTGCAGGGCTTAGAGACGCAAGTGTTGCTCAATCAGAGATTCTCAATCGTCTAGGTCAACAGCAGCAAGCCTTCGATACATTGAATCAGTCGTACGCACTGATGCAATTTATCTCGCTTGAAAGCACTGAGCTGATTCAACGTACCTTTGGATTATTAGAAAAACAGAGTGAAGATTTACTCAATCACCTGATCGCTTTTTGTAGTGCTCAGCGCAGTTCGCATTGGATGCTGGAACTAGAACAAATTCAACGTGCTCATCATCATTTTGGGCAACTTAAAACAACGTCAGAAGTTCAATCTTCACCTAATGTCTTAAATTGATAAGGATATATCATGTCGGACCGGGCCATTCTCAAAGTTAATAACCTTTCCGTTAGTTTCACAACCAATGATGGAATCATTGATGCGGTTAAAAAGGTTAACTTTACTCTTAATTCCAGTGAAACCTTGGCCATTGTAGGTGAATCAGGTTCTGGTAAATCTGTGTCTTCCAACGCGCTTATGCGCTTGCTTCCTGATAACGCGATTATTGACGCTCAATCTGCAATAGAATTTGAGGGCCAGTCGATACTTGAAAAGACCGAGCGTGAAATGCAGTCAATTCGCGGCGACAGAATTGGCATGATATTCCAAGAGCCAATGACATCACTGAATCCATACCTGCGAGTGGGAACGCAAGTGGCTGAAGCCATTATGTGTCATCGTAAGGTATCAAAGTCAGAGGCAAAACAACGAGTGCTCGAGCTGTTTGAGCTTGTTCACTTACCTATGCCAGAGCAGGCTTACAGCAAATACCCGCATGAATTTTCGGGCGGTCAGTTACAGCGCATCATGATCGCGATGGCACTGATTAATGAACCTGACATTCTGATTGCTGATGAACCAACCACAGCATTAGATGTAACAGTTCAGGCGGAAGTGCTCTCTTTAATCAAAGAGATTCAAAGCAAGATGGGCATGGCGATTTTGTTCATCACCCATGACCTTGGTGTAGTGAAACACTTTGCTGATCGCGTACTCGTGATGTGTAAAGGTGAACTCGTCGAAGAAGGGATCACTCAAGCCTTGTTCGAAAACCCTAAACACGATTACACACGTATGCTGATTAACTCGATTCCGAAAGGCGCTAAGATTCCTGTCCATGAATCAGCCCAAGAATTGTTAAACGCTGAAGACATACGGGTCCAATTCTTGGTTAAATCGCACTTTATCAAAAGTAAGAGTCAGTACTTCGAAGCTGTAAAAGGCATCTCATTGACCCTTAAACAAGGTGAAACGTTAGGCATTGTGGGTGAATCTGGCTCAGGCAAGTCAACACTGGGACGAGCGTTAATCGGTTTACTACCAAGTACCGGACGCATTGTTTATAAAGGCCAAGATGTCAGTTTATTAACCGACAGAGAACGTCATAAGCTCAAGAAAGATGTACAGATGGTGTTCCAAGACCCTTATGGTTCTTTGTCACCACGCATGACAGTTGGAGAAATTATCACCGAAGGCTTAACGGTGCATCAACCTCAACTCTCTAAGAAAGAACGATTGGAACGAGCACGCAAAGCGCTGATTGAAGTGCGTCTAGAACCCAATTCAATTAACCGTTATCCGCATGAGTTCTCTGGCGGACAAAGACAACGTATCGCGATTGCTCGTGCACTTATTCTTGAACCCTCTTTCATTTTACTTGATGAGCCGACTTCAGCACTCGATCGCTCGGTACAACTCACAGTAATCGACCTGTTGAAAGACATTCAAGCAAAGCACAACATCGGCTTCCTTTTCATCAGCCATGATCTCTCGATAGTGAAAGCACTGTCGGATCGTGTTTTGGTGATGCAGAAAGGGGAAGTGATGGAAGAAGGCTCTGCGGAAGATATTTTCAACAACCCGAAAAATAACTACACCAAAAAACTCATCGCTGCGTCATTCGATTTAGAAAATAAATCTAAAAAAAATGCAGCGTAAAGGGAACTAATCAACATTAACAGCGTCTTATAACTACATTCTGAAAAAGCATCTAATGGATTGCAATCTAGAATGGATATAGCAAAACTGGTTTGGCCGCCAAAAGAAAAATGTCGCATGGATGCGACATTTTTCGTTTCTGAAGGGAAATAATTCATCTCGAAGTGTCATTCCCTGGCATCAAATCACTTCATGGCATACTAACGATACAAAGACTTGGTCGACTCTCTCACAATCAAATCAATCGGTGGCAATCGAGCCTCATGCCTCTCACCAGATAATAGATTCAAAATCGACTGAGCACACACCTCTCCAATCTCTTCAATCGGCTGTCTCAAGGTGGTTAGCGCTGGTGTGAAATACTTGGAGGTTGGTAAGTCATCAAACCCAATCACTGATACATCTTCTGGCACTTTATAACCATGATCATGCAGCGCCTTAATCGCGCCATAAGCCGTTTGATCATTTGCTGCAAACAGAGCTGAAAAATGAATCTTAGACTCGATCAGTTCGACGGTTTTCTCATACCCAGACTCACTACTAAAATCACCCTGCTTAACCAATTTGGGCATCACTTTTATGCCAGCCTCTTGAAGTGCTTTTTTATAGCCTTCAAAGCGATTTCCAGAATCAGGCTGACTAGAAAGCCCTTTGATATGAGCGATATTTACATGCCCTTGCTGGAGAAGATGCAAAGTGGCCATATAACCTCCCAGCACATTATCAATGTTAATCGTACGAATATTATCATCAACAATGTCATACCCCACCGCCACGACCGGGATGTCTTGAGCGTATTTAGCAATATCTTCTTTAGTCACACTGCCGGTCACGATGATCATGCCATCAACATTACTTTTCGCCAGATACTCCAGCGCATGTAATTCCAGTTTTTTCTGCCAATGTCCTGTCGCAATCACCAAAGAGTAACCTTGAGCAATCAGAGTTTTCTCCATGTCATTGAGAATGCGACTGGTGTAGGGGCTATCAGGGTGTTGAACTAATACACCAATCGTCAGTGAGCGACGGTTGATGTTCTCTTGCATTTGAAAGTTAGGTTTATAACCCGTGTCTTTGATCGCTTGTTCTATGTTCTGACTCTTATCATCCGACACATAAGTCGTTCGATTAAGAAAACGAGAAACCGTACTGGGAGATACCCCTGCCAGTCTCGCTACATCGTATACGGTGGTTTTTTTTGTTTTTGTACGCATCTCGATACCCTAATCAGGTGACACATGGGAAGCCTATAGCTCCCCACCCGTTTCAACCTGCATACCACTGCTTTGGTTGAAAGTCGTGTCGTGAAGTTAATACAAGTAGGCGAATATCATCCCCGGTCTAAAGTAGCGACCTGCGGTGTATTTCAACCCCGTGCTCAATAACCATTTATGAAGAACGATAGCATGTTCAACCGAGATTTCTCCTTGCAGCATACTAACAAACTTATCAGTGTCTTTAGTCAGGCTCGGATTAACTCGACCGTCAGATAGGACACAGTTTTGAAATTTAAGTGCCACAAGCCAACTATTCGCATCATTTTGTGACAATTCAAATGATTCTGTCAGATCTTTCTCATCAATAGATACTGAACAATTGAACCCTTCTGGTGCAGCAAAAGGAATCTTTGAATAGTCATAAAGCGCGGTATACACGGTATCCATCAAGGTTTCCGCTTGCTGCGATTTACCCGCCAAATTCAACGCAGTCGCTACGCTAAACTGAACGCCAATCCACACATCTTGCGCCTGAAAAGCTTCATGTGGGGAACCATCGGCCAGCGTCATATTTGCTACACCCAGCTTAGGGCTGTTGATCTCAAAGTTGTGCTTATAAACATAGTCTAGTGCTCGTTGTATTCTGTCTTCTGGGAAAATGCCCTCTAAACCGATGAGCTTTAAGTAGCTGTCGGCTAATAGTGCATCACCAAAACTGTTGTCAGAATCTGGCACTAAATTTAAATACTCTTGTGTAAAGGCTTGAGGAGCTGTTTCGCTCAGTAAGCGTTTCTTAGAGACTCTTTGACATACCTTACTAACATCAATTGAAGTATCTGTTTGGTTAAGATAATCATTCAGAATGTTCTTATCGGCAATCGCATCGCCAGTCAGCGCAAGCCCCAAGGTTTCCAATACTTGGTAGCCTTGTCCCGTTAAATGCTTAGCTTGAACCGGAGTGACGAAGAAATGGTAGTAACCTTCTTTATCATCCCATAAGCTTTGCTCGACAGTGGCCAAGGCCTTCTTAGAACGAGCTAAGTAGTCAGCAGCCAATTCATTCTCATCCATCAATAGAGCAAGCTCATTCGCCGCTTGAAGTCCTGCTACCCAAAGGCTCGCGCAGTAAATAGAAATACCGTGAGATGCTAAGTTGTCAAAGGTGTCGTCTGTGCCACGAGTAAGCGGTAAGTCATCACCTTCAGCAACAAGATTCGATAAGAATTCGATGCTTTCAGTCACGGCTTGCCAGCACTCTTTAACCACAGACAGATCTTGAGTATTTTGATAATGACGATACACCATCAGAATGTATTTCGGCGCTAAGTCCTTCCACTCTTTCACATTATGCCAGCTGTAGGCGTCAGGCTGGATATCGAATGGGCTGCCCAAGTCGTGGATTACTGCGCCTCGAATGGCACGTACGCCTTGGTACTTTTCATCAATCAATTCAGCATTCGGTGTCGCTTCGTATTCCCAGTAGCGGCGCTGAGTGAAATCTTCGGCTAAAATAGCTTTCGAGAACTCTTTCATCACACAACCATCAAGCTCAGGCAATAAGTAAAGCAGCGAGAATGAGCCGTAGAAATACACGTCCAGAGAGTTAAAGAATGGGTAGTCGACACACTCTTTCACTAAGAACTTGTCCTCTTTATCCCATACTGTCGATTCCGCTAAGAAGGACAATGAATTCATCGCCATCGTGGCATAGCGCAGTGCAGAATCAGGCTGTGATATCTTGCTTTGAGCTTGCTCTAGGAAAGCCGTTTGTTGCTTCACGATCTGTTGCTCAATCGCTTCTAGCTCTGGCAATACATCCTCTAACATTAGCAAAGCTGGCTTAGCTTGCGGGTAGAATTGCGTATAAGCTTTTTCTGAATGCCAACCATTAAGCATAACTTTGCTGTGTGCCATTACTTGCGCAAAACGCAGGTCAACAAACTCTCCCGCTTCTAGCTCAACCTGCACCACAACCAAAGCGCTCAGTGCTTCACGCCCTGTGTAAATTCCTGTTTGGAACTCAGTGTTTGTACGGCCTGTTTTCAGTGCAAATTCGGTTTGTTTTGTCGTTTTAGATGTATAAAACGTCGGTTTCACAGACACCGATACCTTGCCAGATTCAGTCAGGCGATTATCAGCTTGAACACCGAATACCACTTCACCTTCAATATCACTTTGATAAGGTGACTGGCTAGACAACTGAACACCTGTAAAGCTGTGACTTTCACCCTTTAAGTTAACCGTTTGATGCTGCTGAGCAATTGGGTTTTGAGACAAGGTACAAGCAGAATCCTGAATGCCATCGCGACCTTTTTGGTAGGTTGAGCCAATTAAGTTTTGTAGAGGCTGAGCAAGCGTAATCACGCGTGTTTGCGATGAATTATTGGTTAATTCGAAGTGATTCCAGTGCATCGGTAAAGAACAAAGACGTTTGTTCTCTTTAACGATCGGAGAGACAACCTTACGCTTTATATTAATATCATCGAAGCTACTGTATTTATATTCAGCCAATGGATACAAAGCTTGATATTCTATATCTCTACCATTAACACTACCGGTTTCATTATTACCCCCTGCAGTAAGTGATAATGATTTAGCTGTATAGTTTATTAATAAACCATTAAAGAAATCTAACGCTACATATATCTGACAAACAATAGAAGTTGAATCTAATTCAATCAATAACTTCGTTTTATTCGATAGCTCAACATTCCACTTTATAAAATTATCTTTATTTTCTTGGTAAAAATTACCGTTTTTTAATGCTGCTTGAATGAAGGTAATCGCATTTGGTATATCTTTACTGTCAATTTTCTTTCCATCGAACAAAGCAGGATAAAAATTGAGATGAACGCTCAACTCTTTTTCGTTCAACACTTGAAGTGTATCAATGGTTGGCACATTCATCACAGAAGCATAAAAATCATTAAAATTAATATCTTGCTCTGAACAATCAACAAATATACCAGGAATAAAACTGAAATTTGGAGTGTTACCGTTAGGCGTCAGTGTAAATGTATTGCCAATACCACCCACAGCCATTCCGGTATTTTCTGGCGTGGTCGAAATCGGCGTGTACCAAGGTTGAATAAATTCTACAGCATCCCCTTTTTTACACAGGTGTTCTGAATTTCCTGAATATCTTGTATATGGAATTTTATTCTTCATGTTAAAACCACCATTGAATATTTTATTTTTCTTGTTAATATCTTTTAAAAAATGGAGACATCAACATGTTTAAAATTATAAATGAAAAGTTTGGAAATATTGACTCTGTCACATTAATAAATCACAAACATGGAATAGAACTTCAAATAATTAACGGATTTGGTGCTGTTATTAATAAATATATCGTAAATAACAGTCCATTCTCTTTTATTTGTGGCTATCAGAATTATGATGAACTGATCAACCAATATCCGTTCTTTTCCCGTAGTGCTAAATTATTCCCTTTTCCAAACCGTTTAAACTTAGGACGTTACAGTTTCGATAACCAAAACCATCAACTCCCGGCTAACTTTCCTTGGTCTGATCACGCCGTACATGGCCTGCTTTACAACCAACCTTTTTCAATCACAAACAGCGTAACCAACGAAGAATCAGCCAGTGTGACGTTGCAATATCAAACGTCGTCTTTGCACCCAGGATTCCCGTTTTCTTTCAAACTTGAAGTCACCTTCACTGTCGACATCAAGGGTAGACTCACGTCTTCAACAACTGTTTCTAACCTTGGTGATTCTACATTCCCGTTCGGTGATGCTTGGCACCCTTATTTCTCGCTCGGTACTGAGTTAGAACAGTGTGAACTCACTATGTCACCTTGTACTGAGGTCATACACGAGAACGACCTGCCAAATGGTGAAAAGCGTGCTTTTGACCGTTCATCTCTGAATAACGCCCTAACTAATCAAAGCCTGAACCACTGCTTTGAATTTGAAGCGGCTGCAACCAACCAACTTACTTTGACACTCTCAGATTCGTCTGCCGCTATTCGTTACCAACAAAATGCGAGCTACCCATTCGTTCAGTTGTACACGCCGACTAGCGAGCAAAGTATTGCAATAGAACCAATGACTTGCCCAGCTGATTCCTTCAATAACCTGATTGGCCTATTGACGCTTAGCCCGAATCAATCTCAAACCTTTACTTGGCAATGCCAAGCTAGCTATCAACCACAGTGATGCAACAAAAATAAAGCGACACTAAAGAGAAACCAAAAACCAATAAAGGGCGCATAAAGCGCCCTTCTCTTTGTTAGCCTAAAATCACCTCGATGGTGTGCTCACCAGATGTAAACACTGGCGCCTTGTTACCTGAAATCAGGTCACCATTGACCTTCATTTCAACCACACCCTTACACACGTTATTCGGGTTAGAGACATGAATATGGTATGTCGCGCCACGGAACTGACGACGCACTTTGAATTCAGGCCACTCAGACGGAATACAAGGGTCCACCAGCAAACCATCTACTTCAGGACGGACACCCAGAATCCATTGCGTACCAGCAACGTAGGTCCAAGATGAAGTACCAGAAAGCCAAGCATTACGGCCTAGACCGAACTGTTTATGTTCGTCACCCAAGATGTTTTGAGGATAGCAGTAAGGCTCAGATTCAAAGGTGTCAATGTCGTCGTTCTTAGAAGCTGGGTTGATTTGACGATAGTACTCATACGCACGTTCGCCGTTGCCCATTTTCGCTTCTGCGATCATTACCCAAGGGTTTGAATGTAAGAAAATACCACCATTCTCTTTAGCGCCGGGTGGATACGTTGATACGCCACCTAGCTGTGGATCAAAACCGTTGTAACCAGGAGTTGAAAGCTTGATACCATTGGCCGTGTTCAGCTTGCTGTAAACAGAATCTAGCGCTTGCGTTGCACGCTCTTGAGTCGCGAAACCAGAAATCACAGGCCAGCTTTGACCGTTGGTGTAAATCTGCCCTTGCTCATTTTTATGAGAGCCGATTGGCAAACCTTGCTCATCAAAGTAACGAACAAACCATTCACCATCCCAGCCGCACTCATTGACTGTACTCTGCATCTGTTGGTACTGATCTTTAAACTTAACTGTCAATTGTGCTTCACCACGCAACTCACACAAATCCAACATGTCGAGCAGTGCTTTGCCGTACATGTTCGCCACCATCATCGATTCAGCACCCGTTGGCAGGTTCACCGTGTCATTCCAGTCAGCAAAACCCAATAGCGGTAGACCGTGCTCGCCGGTATTGGTGTAGGTAAATTCAATCGCGCGGCACAGGTGGTTCCAAACCGTTCCCGTTTCAACTGGGTTGCCCGCTTTATCTTTTTGATAGAACGGGATCTCTTTATTCAAGAAGTCTGCATTACCCGTTTCTTTCACATATTGAGTGACCGCGTAGATGATCCACAGGTGATCATCGCCGTAGTAATCAGGACGGTCTTCCTCTTCACGAGAGTCACCCGCGTTCGCTTCCATCGTTGATGGGAAGAACTGATGCATCGCAGAACCGTTAGTATTCTGAACAGACAAGAGACGCTCAATGAACTCACGCGCCTCTTCTGGCATGTGAGTAATCACACCCAAAGTATCTTGAGAAGAGTCACGGAAACCGATACCACGAGCGCCATAGCCAAGCTGATACAGAGACAGGTAACGAGACCAGTTCTTGGTTGTGTGGCACTGACGTGGGTTATGTACGTTAAGCATTGAGTTCATTGCTGGGTCTGGCGTTTCAACCTGAACCGCTTGTAGGTAACCATCCCAATGTTCAGCCAGTTCAGCGAAAGCAGAATCGACCACTTGATGGTCACGATATTTAGCCAATAGAGGCAGTGCAGCTTCTAGGCTCTGTTCTTGCGCGATTTGTACAATCGTACGTTCTGTCTGCTCTGGTGATAACCAACCCAAGCGCAGATTTAGTGCGCCAATGTTATCGCCACGCAAGCACTCAGTATTACCCAGTTCATCATTGTTTAGCGCTTCTGGCGCTGCCCATGTACCGTATCCCAAATTGCCTAAAAACGACTGGCGATCACCGTCAAAAGAAGTCGCAGGGCGATCCGCTGTCATAAGGTTAACCGCGTAATCACGCTTCATGAAAGCGTATTGCTCAAGCACGGTATGACCCGACTCTTGCTGATGCGCTTTAAGCGTCATAGTTTGTGGAACCCAGTCTGCGTTTAATAGTTGCTTAAGTGCATCAAAGTGAGTGAACTCATACACGGGTACCACATCAACGTGCAGCGCTTTGTCTGAAATGTTGGTGACTTTGATGTCTTGCAACAGTACTTGGTCAGACTTTGGCACAAAGAAGGTCGCTTCACAGCGCACACCGAATGCTTCCGCAATAATGGTGGTGTAAGACAAACCCGTATGGTTTTCAAACTTATCCAATGGCTTCAGAGTTGGTGTGTAAAAAGGAGAAAACACTTCTACATTCCCTGCTTCATCACGCACCTTAAGGTATAAGGTCGAGCCTTTGAAATCTGAGTTTGGCAGTTGAGCAATGTACTTGGTGATGCGGTTGAGTGCCGGATCGCCTTTACACAACAACACGCCGCCGTTGCTATCTACAATGCCACCGAAATCTAATGTGCCCACATAGTTACACCATTTGATCGGTGTACACGGTGTGGTTGCTACGTATTCTTTGTTTTTATCGTCAAAATATCCGAATTTCATCATCACTATCCCCAGCCCCTCCCAAATCAGGAAGGGCCAAACAATTTGTCGTAAGTTGGTTGATATCAGCTCGATGGCTGACTGAACCATTTGAATCTGTTGTCTCGAACTCGCTTTATTTAACGAACTAGCTCGCTAGCGAGTTTTCGCTTAGCGCGTCAAACAGGTGGAATGCATCCAAGTCCAAGTAAAGTGTCAGTTCTTTCACGTCTACTTCAGCCGCTTGAGTTTCAACCATTAACGGTTGACCGCCGATTTCTGTTTTCAGAAGAATGCTTGCGCCCAGTAATTCCTTGTCTTTTATTTTCACAGGGAATGGCAGTACGCGATCGTGGTCCACTTGCTCAGCACGTAGGTGAATGTCTGTTGGACGAACACCAAAATGCAGCGCTAGGTTTTTCGACGCCAAAGATTTGAATCGCTCAGGCAGTGGAATTTTTACATCGCCAAGTTCTACGAAGTACTCACCTTCTGTTTCAGTCAATTTCGCTTCCAGCATATTCATTGATGGGTTACCAATGAATTGCGCGACAAACTTGTTAGCAGGGCGTTGGAACACCTCAGTTGGCGTACCGACTTGTGCCACATAACCATCTTTTAAAATCACAATGCGATCGGCCAGCGTCATTGCTTCGATCTGATCATGGGTTACGTAGATCGTTGTGGTTTTTAGTTCACGATGTAGGTGTTTGATCTCTTCACGCATCACGCCACGCAGTTTTGCATCAAGGTTAGATAACGGCTCATCAAACAAGAAAACCTTAGGCGTACGAACCATCGCACGGCCCATCGCAACACGCTGACGTTGACCACCAGAAAGCTCTTTCGGCTTACGGCTCAGTAACGGATCAAGTTCAAGCATTTTTGCTGCTTTCAGTACTTCTACGTCGATTTCTGCTTTCGGCATGCCTTTCAGTTTTAGTGCAAAGGCGATGTTCTCATAAACCGTCATGTGTGGGTAAAGCGCGTAGCTTTGGAATACCATCGCTAAGTCACGATCTTTCGCGTCGACTTTATTCATCAGCTTACCGCCAACGACGATGTCGCCAGAGCTGATGCTCTCTAGGCCAGCAAGCATACGTAGCGTAGTCGATTTACCACAGCCAGATGGGCCAAGGAAAACAACGAATTCACCGTCTTCAACCGTAAAGTCAAACTCTTTTACAACTTCAACGTCGCCAAATGATTTTTTGATGTTCTTAAATTCAACTTTAGCCATTACTTGTTCTCCTCAGCGCGCTCTAGAAGCATATTTTGGTATGCGATAGCACTCTGTTTTAATGTTCTTTTTTGGGTTTGGTAATCAACGTGGATAATGCCGAAACGTTGGCAGTAGCCGAACGCCCATTCAAAGTTGTCCATTAGGCTCCAGGCGAAGTAACCATCGACTCGCACGCCCGCTTCTACTGCGTTATGCACCGCTTCGATATGACCTTGGAAATAACGAACTCGTTGCTCATCCATCACTTGTCCGTTAACACATTCGTCGTTACCTGCTGCGCCGTTCTCTGTGATGTAGATAGGCGGCATATTTTCGTAACGATCATCCAGTCTTATCAATAAATCGGTTAAACCTTGCGGGTTGATTTCCCAACCAATATAGGTGTGCTCAGCATCGGTTTGTTTTACAGACTCAATATCACCGTTTTCATTGAAACGAGCGACGTTGCGTGTGTAGTAGTTGATACCGATGTAATCCACTGGTGCACTGATGATGTCGAGATCGCCTTCTAAAATCATCGGCATGTTCATCGCTTGGCGTTCAACCACTAACTGTGGGTATTCACCTTTCAATACTGGGTCAATAAACCAGTGAAAGTTTTCCGCTTCACAATAATCCGCAGCACCTTGGTCTTGCGGCATTAATGGGTAAGCTGGTGTCGCATTGAATACCACACCATGCTTAGCGTGAGGTGCATTCTTTCTAAGAATCGGCATTGCCAGACCATGTGCCAACATTAGATGGTGAGACGCTAAGTAGCCCTCTTTTTCACCCTTGATACCTGGCGCGTGTTCGCCCCAGCGGTAACCAAGGAATGCAGAGACAAACGGTTCGTTCAGCGTAGTGTAAACGTCAATTTTGTTACCAAAATAGTCACTTACGGCTTCTGCGTATTCTGCGAATTTGTAAGACGTTTCTCGGTTTAGCCAGCCACCCTTATCTTCAAGGTATTGCGGAAGATCCCAGTGATACAGCGTCACATACACCTTCATTCCACGAGCATGGCACTCATCAATAATTTGCTCGTAAAACTCTAGACCTTGCTGATTCACTACACCGTCTTGCGGCAGGATGCGCGGCCATGCAATAGAGAGACGGTAAGCATCAACGCCTAAGCCTTGTATCATCTCGATGTCTTGTTTCCACAAATGGTAGTGATCACACGCCACGTCACCATTGTCTCCGTTATCAACCTTACCCGGCTTTTTGCAGAACGTGTCCCAGATAGACGGTGTGCGACCGCCCTCTGCTACGCCGCCTTCAATTTGGTATGAAGATGTCGCGACACCGAATACAAATTCCTTACTGCGTAACTTTGAATCACTTGGAAGTTGAAATTTATTCATTGTTATAACCCTTAAACCTAACCTTTAACTGCGCCGGACGTTAACCCACTGATCATCTGTTTTGATGCGAACAAGTAAGTAATCACGAGCGGTAAAATAGAAATTGTGGTGCCTAGCATTACCGCGCCCCATGGCGTATTCGGAATACCTTGAACACTTCGAAGTGCTTGCGTAATAACATAGTTATCTGGGTTGTTGAGCACCACGAGAGGCTGCATAAACATGTTCCAGAAGAAAACGAACTGAACGATAGCCAATGTTGCGAGTGCAGGCTTCATCAACGGGAGCACCACACTCCAGTACGTTCTAAATTCACCAGCACCATCTAACTTCGCCGCTTCTAACAACTCTTTAGGAATCGATGCAATCACGTGCTGACGCATCAGAAAGATACCAAATGGTGTGGTAGTGAACGGTAGCCACACCGCCATGTGGTTATCTAGCAACCCTAGAAATTTCACGATCATGAAGTATGGAATCAAGCTAAGCACCGGCGGAATCGCCATCGAGCCAACCAACATGCCAAACAGCACGTTTTTTCCGCGGAACTTAAACACTGCAAACGCGTAACCACCCATGCTACAGAACAGCAGCGAGATAGTTGTGCCTAGGAAGGCCACGTAAATAGAGTTAAACATCGCCTTCCAGAACGGCATGATTTCCAGCAGTTTTGCGTAGTTAACCGCTAAGCTATCGCCAATGGCAAAACTGATGCCCGAGCCAAAAATTTCTGAACGGTCACGTGTTGAAAGCAAGGCTGACCACACGAACGGGAATACCGTAATAATCGCTGACACAACCAGTAATATGCCGAGCATAACCATCAAGATCTTAGTCATGATGTACATGCTGCGTTCGCTTGGCATTAGGCCACTTAGTGGTGAGGTATTTGTCTTAATTGATGTCGACATATTAATGTTCCCCTAAGCCTTTCTTACCGAAGAATATAAATTGAACCAAGGTACACGTTGCGATGAGAGCGAATAGCAGCCAAGAGATTGCTGACGCTGTACCCATTTCTAACCATTCCCAACCCACTTTGTAGAGGTACATCGAAATGGTTAAACCAGATTGACCTGTACCACCCGTACCACGTGTTAAAACGAACGGTTCTTCAAACATCTGCAAGTTGCCGATGATGGTCATTGTGATAGCGAAGAAGATAAACGGACGAATCATAGGCAGTGAGATATTCCAGAAGCGGCGGAAAGCATTAGCGCCATCCATACGAGCTGCTTCTAAAATGTCTTTCGGAATCGTCATCAAACCTGTGGTGTACAGAACAATGTTAAAACCTGTGTATTTCCAAAACACCATGATTGCGATTGACGGTTTCACCATAGTGGCATCGTCTAGCCAGCGGATTGGTTGGAAATCGTTAACCCAAGCGAATGCCCAGCCAAACAGTGTGCTATCGGCGAGAGCCATTAGCGTTTGGTTGATTATTCCTGAGTTAGGAGAGTACATGTTGAAGAAAATCAGTGACGCTGCGACCGTTGATGTAATGAACGGAAGAAAGTACGCCGATGTTAGCCAGTGACGCATACGGTCACCCATTGAAACCAGCATGTAAGCCACTGGAATTGCAACCAAGTGTTGAGCCACACCTGACGTAACCGCTAGCCACAATGTGTTCTTCAACGAACGCCATAACCATGGGTCAGTCAATGCAATGTGATAGTTCTCAAAACCAACGAACTCCATCGCATCCATGCCTCTTACCGGGTTCCACTCGTGGAACGACAGATAAACAGAGAACAACAGCGGGAAGATCCCAAATACAGAAAAAATGATCAGAAACGGCAGAAGAAATCCATACGGTGAAAGCGCTTTCAAATTTAGGCGAGAAAAAAAGCTTTGCTCCGAAGGTTCTATCGTTGTGCTCGCTGTATGATTCATAGTAACGACCTCTTAGAAAAGGAAGCGCGTTATCCACGCTTCCTCACTTACTTAAAAAAAGAACAAATTAAAGATTACGGGTACGACGTTTGATTAGACGCTCAGCCTCTTTAAGCGCTGTTTCGATGTCTTTACCTTCATCAAGTACTTCCATCAATGCGTTCTCTAAAATAATAGAACGTGCAACGTGATCGCCTTGCGCTGGAGATACTGGCTTAATATTCTGTGCGACTTCAGCAAAGATAAGA
Source organism: Vibrio sp. OPT24 (assembly GCF_015163545.1). Taxonomy (NCBI): domain Bacteria; kingdom Pseudomonadati; phylum Pseudomonadota; class Gammaproteobacteria; order Vibrionales; family Vibrionaceae; genus Vibrio; species Vibrio sp. OPT24. The sequence continues at coordinate 1,252,600 of NZ_JADDYI010000053.1, read as the reverse complement.
CGAGCTTTTTGTCCGCCTAGGAACTCCACTTCTTCTTGGAACAATTCATCGTCATATGTCGTTACGTTCGCCGGGAAAGCAGCAATCGTTTCGAAGTGCTTAAGCTGAACTTCGCGCTCAGTCGTCATGTATTTAATAAGAGCCCACGCTTCATCAGGATTCTCTGATTGCGTTGGAATAGAAAGGAATGAACCACCCCAGCTGCCGTAGATGCCATCAGGTAGGTTTTCTACTGCCCACTTACCTTTAGTTTCAGGAGCAATCCAGTTATTTAGGTGACCAAGAAGCCAAGCGCCAGAAAGTTGAGTTGCAAACGTGCCGTTGCGGAAGCCTTCGTACCATTCGTTAGACCAAGCCAGAATACGACCGTCTAAGCCTTTGTCGCGAATCTCTTTCGCTACTTCAAAAGCGTGAACGAAACGTTCTGATGTCACAACTGGGTTGCCATCTTTATCGAAGTAAAGACCTTCACCTTCAGGAACGGTCGTGAAGATAATCGCTTGTGCTACATCAGCCGCTGAAGCAATCAGTTGTACATTTTGCTCTTTCAGCTTTTCACCAGCAGCAATGTATGAATCCCAATCTTTGATTGCTTCTTCTACATCAATACCCGCTTTTTCAAATACGTCAGTGCGGTAGTACATCACACCAGGGCCAAGGTCGACCGGAATGCCGTACATGTTGCCATCAGCGCCTTTGCCTTGTGCCCATGCGTAAGGTGCGAATCGTTCTTCGTACTTATCTGCACCGTAGTTTTCAGACAGGTTAACTAGGCCGCCAGAGCCAACGAATGGACCGATTTTTTCTACATCCACTACGATCACGTCACCCGCTCCAGAGCCGGTTGCTAAGTTTGTGGTTAACTTAGTGTGGTGGTCACCATGGTTATTCATTAGGTAATCGACTTTGATACCCGTTTCCTTTTCGAAATCAGGCAGCAATACCTTTAGGCTGCTATCAAAATCAGGGAAACCGTCAAAACGAATTTCTTTGTCAGCGGCATTCACAGCTGTTGTACCTAATCCTAAAGCAACCGCGCATGAAAGCGCTAAGGTCTTAAATTTCATGTTCTATCCTTAATGTTTTTATAGGGTAACTGGTAAATCCAATACCGAGTTTCTAGTGACCAACGTCGGCAGCAATTTAAAGTTCACGTCATGTTTTATTTTTTTTAGCTTTTGTAGAGTGAGCTGCACTGCTTCAATGCTCATCTCTTCAATGGGGAAGTTAATGGTGGTCAAACTAGGGGTCAGATAACGCGCGAAGATGGTGTTATCAAAGCCCACCAGTGAGACGTCCTTCGGAACAGACAATCCCTCCTGATGTAAGACTTCGAATGCGCCAAATGCCATGTGATCGTTTGAAGCAAATACGGCCGTGAACCGACACTTGCGGTTGATCAACTTCTTCATAGCGCTGATACCAGTCTCTTCGGTAAACCCCGCCTCTGAGACCAAAGCTTCATCGTATGGCACACCCGCTTCTTCCAAAGCCTTTCGATAACCTTGCAAACGCCCCCTAGCATCTGCTTTATCTAAAGGCCCGGTAATACACGCGATATCTGTATGTCCCTTTTGCAAAAGATATTGAGTAGCGAGTAGCCCCCCGACTTCGTTATCAATGTCTATGCAACTCATCGCCATTTCTGGGATGAAGCGGTTAATCAAAACCACAGGGGTCCCCTGTTCTTCCAATTCAATTAAATAGTCATCACTCAGCAGTTGAGTATGAAGAATCAAAGCATCAACTCGACGCCCCAATAAAAACTCTACAGACTCGCGCTGCCCTTGCTCAGTGTTAGAACCCGCCGTGACGACAGCGTGGTAACCAAAGCGGCGTAAGTTCTCTTCTATACAATGCAAAATGCCTGAATAGAACGAACCGCCAAGTTCTGGAACAACAACACCAACACTACCTGTACGACTTGAAGCCAAGGCTTGAGCGATGGAGTTCGGACGATACCCCAACTCTTTGATCGCTTTTTCAACCTTTAGCTTCTTGTCATGACTCACTCTACTGGTGCCATTGATAACCCTAGACACTGTCGCCTGAGACACACCTGCATGTTCTGATACGTGTTTAATTGTCGCCACTCGAACCTCGATACTTCATTAGCTTGTAACCGCTTACAAAACGATTATTAAGAAAATACGTTTTAGTTGAAGTGAGTGTCATCACACTAAACCCGGCGCTAAAAAGGCCAGTTATGGAAATCATGAAAGCGCTTACAGATTCCCTTCATACCATGAAACTGTTTCATGAGATTATGGCTAAAGCAATAAGAACGCTGTTCTATTATTAATGCGTAAACTCAAAAAATCCGTCTAGGTCCCCCTTTTTTTGAAAGCACTATTTGGTGCAGCCCCCACAGCAGACGGTAATATACGGAACAAAATTGACCTTATTGTTTCAAGGGCAATACGAAATTGTATGAGAACATTTCACTCCTTCTGTAATTCACGTACCCAGAGACAAAAAGCCCAGCATAAGGCTGGGCGCGAAATCTCCGATAAACTCGATGTTGTGACTAATCCTTGTGACTTGGATGCTCCGCTAACTTAAATTCCTGCGTTAACGAGAATTGCTCTTGAGACATCACTTCAAGCTGTTGGCCATGTGAGAAAAGTACCTGAGATCGCTCGGAGTTCTCTTCTGCCAACATATGTATCTGACTGATATTTTGCGTGACTTGAGAAGCCACAACCTGATGTTCTGTGGTCGCGGTAGCGATCTGATGGCTTCTTTGTTCGACTTCATTGAGAAGACCAAACACCTTAGAGATTGAGTGGTTGACCTCCCCAGTTTGTGCTACGCATTGAACCATACCCACCACACATTGATTGATTTGTTCAACGGCTAGCTTAGAACTGGTTTGCAGTTGTTCAATTTTATGGTGAATCTCTTGAGTCGATGCGTTGGTTTTCGCAGCCAATACTCGAACTTCATCGGCAACCACAGAAAAGCCTCTTCCTTGCTCTCCTGCTCGTGCCGCTTCAATGGCCGCGTTAAGTGCCAATAGATTCGTTTGCTCTGATATCCCCGATATCACATCGAGAATCGAACCAATGCTAGCACTCTCTTTTTCCAGCTGAGCAATAGTCACTGTCGATTCAGCCAGTTGACTTTCTAAACCACTCATCATCTCAACGCTTTTATCCATGGTCTTTTGACCATCACTTGAACTGGACACCGCTTCGGTCACTAGGGTTAAAGTTTGATTGGCCGCTTGGGTTATTTCCGTTACAGAACACTCAATTTGCTCCATCGCAGTTGCCACCATCACAGTTTGATTGGTCTGGTCTTGCATCGCTTCACGCAGTGAACGACTAGTGCTTTGGTTCTCCAAGGAAGCTTGCTGTAAATGCATCGACGAATTACGCATGTTCTCAATCATTTGAGCTAGATGGCTAATCACCAAATTAACTTTGTCACTGACTGAACCAAATTCATTGCTTGATCGATACTCAACCCTAGAGCTCAGATCCTTATTGGCGACTTGGTCTAAAGCACTTTGCACAAGTTTACTTGGCTTACGGATCCCTTTGGCAATGTTCAACCCGATCAACATAGCAACGAAAACCGATGATGCCGAGATGATGAATTGCATCAAAAGCGCCTGATTAGACGAATCTATCGACTCTTGATATAAACGTGTCGCGGTGTTTTCCGCGTACATAGAAAGCTCATCGAAATGAGCTAACTGAACGTCAATTAGCTGTTCTATATCCACTCTTTGTTGCGCGATAACCTCATGTCTTTTTACAGTCTCCATGTGGGTTGCAACTGAGCCTTGCTCAGAAAAGGCATGCAAAGCGAGTAACAACAAAGACTGTTTGCTACGTCGCATCAAAACTGGATTTAATGCCTCTAGGTCAGTGACCGCTTCTTCAAATCGTTCTTTACGACTGTGCAGACGGCGTTCGATACTACGAACCTCAGATGAGGTTTGCAGCGAAAAGGCCTCATTTGCTTCTGCGGCAATCAAACTCAATTGCACCAACAAGGCTTCGACTGCTTTTTGCGTGTTCTCCGAATCCGCACTCGCTAATTGATTCACTAAGCTGTTATTAAGCTGCCCCACGACAGACTGGAATTGCTCTTGTTTCATCGAGCCAAGGTCTTTGCCATCCAAATACGATACATAGAGATTCAAAACTTGTTCGATCTTCTCGAACGTAGACTCTCCCGTTTCATTAATTTTATTGAGCATGGATTCAATTGGTGAACCGGCTGCGTCCTTGCCTTCAAACCAATTTAATTGCTGCTGATACAGATTGATATTATTCAAAATGGTTTGCTTTAATGGCTCGAGTTCATCAATGTAATTGGCGGATAAATAGGGAATCGTGCTGCGATTAATGTCCAAGAATCCAATAGTAAGTGCCGACGATTGAAGCATTAGTGGAGTGGCTTGCTGTGTGATATTTTCAATTCGAGTTGTGATGTTCTTATTGCTACTGATACTTAGCCACGCAGAGGCTAACATAATTGCGATCAGTACAAAAAAACCCAGATAAACTCGAGACACAATGGAAGAAAGTCTCATAGTTATTCCTTGAGCTAGTGGCGAAAAAAAGGGCACAAAAATGTGCCCAAGAATGGAGTTAATTGAAACGTGCCCTAATCAATCTGCCTTTAGGGCTAAAATGGACAGTATTACTTACTCTTTAAAAGCATAGGTATTTCAACGTATGCTCTTAATAAGCATGGATATTTGAAAGCATCGCTCTTTGAAAATATGCCTAATTCAAAGAGCTGCTGTTTCTAGCTTGTGATTACCACCAAGCTTCAAACATTGCACCGAATGCAAGTGTATCTGCAGTAACCGTTTCAGTTGTGCCTTTAGTCTCCACATCACCCACTGTTGTGTAGAAACGTAGCATTGGACGACTCCAAGGTAGACCACCAAGTGATACGTTTTGAGATAGCGTGACTTTCCAACCGTTTTTCTCAGAACCATCATCACGATCTTCCATCGCGTAGCCCGCTTCTAACCATGTAGAATGCGTGTCATCCCATTGATACTGTGGACGAACTATACCAGCGTATTCGCTCTGCTCTGTTGCATCGTCACCAGAGATATCTTTGTACGATATAAGGTAATCAATAATGAATTGATCGCTCGTTGCGTAGTTACCTTCTAAACTTACATAGATAACTTGCTTATCGCCCGCTAACTCAAATACTGAGTTATCAGCACCGTCAGCGTATTTAGCAACTAACTTGTTGGAATCACCTAAGCCAAGAGTTGCACCGATTTGCCATGCATTTTCATCGCTTACTTTATTCCCGATAGTATCGGCTTCTTCAGACGCGAAACCATAGTTAGCATACAAATCTAGGTTGCCAATACCAGCATTGATGCCGTGAAGTTTCGACGTAATACCATAACGGCCTGAATCATTACCTAGAGCACCGTCTTCGCTATCAACCGCACCAACAAAACCCATGTCTAGCTTAATGCCACCAAGGTTTAAGTTGTTAAAGCCCGCACCTTGACCATCGTGAGACATCCAGAAGTAATCGTTCAAACCTTGTTGTGGACGCTGATGGAAATCACGACCAGCCCATGCGTATAGCTCAGGTTGGCTCTCAACGAAATTAGTGACACCAGCGTACATTTTCTTCAAGTTTACGCCGCCAGAAGAACCCCACTGATCGTTGTTCCAATCATCAAGCATGAGCACTACGTCCCACTTCGCACCGCTATCTGCTTGGAAAATTTTTCCTAATTGAAACTCACCGCCGTTGGCTTCGTTACCTAAACGACCAAGAGAGCGGCCTGAGCTACCAACTTCAACATAGCGATTGTCTCCATCCGAGTAATGTGCGCCGTAACGAGCGTAACCAGAGAATACAATCCCTTCTGGCACTTTCGTGTCTGGAGTCAAAACTGCTGGCTGTTGATCGTTCACATAATCAATTTCTACAACCTTAGATTCTAACTCTTGAATTCGTTTTTCTAATGCTTCGATATCAGTATCAGCAGCAAAAGAAGAGAGTGAAGCAAGCGATGCCGCCACTGCGACTGTTATTGGCAAAAGCTTAAATTTTTGCATTTTATTTCCCTATTATTTTTTTGAGTTTTCATCGAACAGGGAAATATTAAGCAATGAAAGCGTTGAAAAGTTAGTTGCTGTTCACACTGATAAATCAGCCCAAATGCCATGAAACTTTTAGAGTTATCACCAGATATAGTTATCTATTTACAATCAGGTAGATAGACGTAGAAATTCGCAATAATACAGCTTGAAATCGCTTTCATTTCATCAGTAATGGTGGCCACTATCACGAAAAAGGGTGTGGTAAAGAGACAAGAACAGGGTGCAATTTTGATTGATTTTCATATATATGAAAGCCCTCAAAATCTAAGGTAGATTTTGAGGGCTTTTGGTCTGAGTCAAATACCTAATTATCTAAGATCAAGTATTCGCTAAAGTGAATCTATGGACTCTATCCCCATATTGAACAGAGTAAATGCATAAATATCAGTAGTGAGATCGATCGCTTTACTCAACGGCATTCCGGCACCATGGCCTGCATTGACATCAATACGAATCATGACGGGCGCACTGCCTTTATGCTTATCTTGCAATTCAGCAATAAACTTATAAGAGTGCGCTGGTACTACGCGGTCGTCGTGATCTGCGGTCGTCACCAGAGTCGCTGGATAGTCTGTGCCATGTACTACATTGTGAACGGGTGAGTAACCAAGCAAGTATTCAAACATCTCTTTGTTTTGCGCTGATGTACCGTAGTCGTACGCCCAGCCTTCACCAGACGTGAAGGTGTGGTAACGCAGCATATCTAGCACCCCAACAGCAGGCAGAGCCACTTGGAAAAGCTCAGGCCTTTGTGTCATACAAGCACCCACCAGCAAACCACCGTTAGAACCGCCGCGAATCGCCAGCTTGTCGCGGCTGGTGTACTTTTCTGCGATTAAGAACTCGGCTGCGGCAATGAAGTCGTCAAACACATTCTGCTTTTGCTGCTGAGTGCCAGCTTTGTGCCACGCCTTGCCGTATTCGCCACCACCACGTAAGTTCGGCACTGCATACACACCTCCCAATTCCAACCAACTGCCCACCGTACCCGAGAAAGAAGGCGTTAGGCTCACGTTAAAGCCGCCATAGGCGTACAACATAGTTGGATTATTACCATCTAACACTAATCCCTTTTTATAAGAGATAAGCATAGGTACCTGAGTGCCATCCTTCGAGGTATAGAAGACTTGTTTAGACTCAAACTTGTCCGATTCAAACGGAGACTCAGAGCTTTGGTAGATTTCAGAGCTGCCTGATTCAACATCAAAAGAGAAAATCGTTGGCGGCGTTACATAGTTGGTAAAGGTGTAATAAAGCTGAGTTTGCTCTTTTTTTCCACCTAAGCCGCTGGTCGTTCCGAGACCTGGTAAGTGGATTTCACGAACGATGTTTCCTTGGTAATCCAACTGCTCAATCTTAGACACCACATCCACCATGTAATGTGCAAATAAGTAACCGCCACCTGCGCTGATATCTAATGGTTGTGGTTTTTCGGAAATGATATCAAGCCACTGTTTACTGCGATTATCAAAGCTCACCACCTTGCCGTTCGGCGCATCGAGATTGGTATACAGAATAAAGACTTCATCTCGATTATCTATGAGGTAAGTGTCGCTATCAACATGATCAATCAGCGTGTTCAGTGATTGTTCCTGTGAGTTTAAATCGATATAGAACAGGCGATTTCCCGACGTCGACTCTTGCCCTAGAATGATCAAATAGCGGTCGTCTTCGGTGGTGTAACCCGAAACATAGCGATGTTGCTCAGTACTATTTTCACCAAAAATCACTTTGTCGCTGGCTTGCTCGGTACCCAATTCATGAAAATACAGCTTATGTTGATCAGTACGAGCTGAAAGCTGACTACCGTCTGGTTTATCGTAGCTAGAGTAATAAAAGCCACGATTACCCAACCAAGAAATACCGGTAAATTTAGCGTCTGTGATTTCGGCTTCAAGCTGCTTTTTAGTCTCAGTATCAATCACAAAGATCTTACGCCAGTCACTACCACCCTCTGAAATGCTGTATGCCACTAGGCTGTAATCTTTAGAAAACGACACCGAACCCAGAGATGTAGTGCCATCTTCCGAGAAAGTGTTCGGATCTAGGAATACTTCCATCGGCTGACCTTCTTTCTGACGATAGAGAATACTGTGATTCTGCAAGCCATCGTTCTTATAGAAGTAGGTGTAATCTCCTCGTACAAACGGCTGCGAGCTCTTTTTATAGTCTTGCGCTTTCGCCAGCCTTTCTCGCAATTCAGCGCGATACGGAATTTGAGCAAGGTAATCGAACGTGATTTCATTTTGACTCTCCACCCATTGGGCGGTTTCATCACTTCTGTCGTCTTCTAACCAACGATACGGGTCTTCGATTATCTGGCTAAAATAGTCATCGCTGACGATCTGTTTGTTGGTGATTGGATATTGATACTCTTTTAAATAGCTCATCGTGATCCTTATTAAAAATAATGTGAAATCGTCAGGTAACGTGTTCTGATGTGTTCAATCAATAACTTAATCTTGTTCGGTGGCTGGCGCGTAAAGGGGTACACCGCATAGATACCGAGCTTCTTGCCAACTAAATCTGGAAAGATATCCACCAACTGCCCATTTCTAATATCGTGATACACCAGACAACGCGGCACGTACGCAACACCATGACCGCCCAACGCGGCTTTACGCAGTGCTGTCGCGTTATCGGTAGAAAAAGAGCCTGAAACACGCACTATGTATTTGTCGTTATCAGTAAAGCCATCTTTACTATGTAGAAATTGCCACTCACTAGCGCCCGTTGTTTGATAAGCGTATTGCAGGCAGTTGTGATCCACCAAATCTTTGGGCTGCATCGGCTTACCGTTTTTGGCGATATAAGATGGAGAAGCACACACCACCCATTGCGAATCAAGGATATGACGAGCAATTAAACTGGAATCTTCCAAATAACCGGTTCGAATGACCAAGTCGAGACCATCCTCAACCAAATCGACAAAGCGATTGTTTAGAGACATATCGACCGTTAAACCTGGGTGCATATTACAAAACTCGGCAACAGCGTCTGCAAGAATCAAATCCCCCGAGATAGTAGGCACTGACATTTTGATATGACCACTGACATTTTCACCAAAGCCTGAAACTGCGTCCATAGCCTCTTGAGCCGCCTGCTTCACATTTTTGGCGCTATGTAGCATTGCCTTACCTGCCTCGGTAAGCGTCAATTTACGCGTGGTTCGATACAATAATTGCACGCCAATCTCTTCTTCCAAACGTGCAATTCTTTTACTAACTACCGAATTTGTAAGGTTATTTTGCTCTGCAACCTTACTAAAACTGCCCAATTCTACGACCTGTGAAAACAGGATCAAATCGTCTGCTCGCATCTGATTATGCCAATTTTGGAATTAATTATTTTCATTATTTCCCTATATCAATAAAAAATAAAGGGGTAAATTCACGCCAAATTAACAAAACAATTACAAAAACAGCTTTTGCAATCACATCGATTACAAATAAAGCGACTCTAATTACAACAACTGAATCCTCGAGATTCAGATTACACCTACAAAACTAATAACGTGTTATTCACTTCAAACATGAACGTTTGAAAACAAGTACGAGGAAGTACCCATGAGTGAAACCCTACTAGCTCTATTGGCCTTTTCGCCAATAGTTGTTGCAGCTATTCTGCTGGTTGGCCTTAACTGGCCAGCAAAAAAAGCGATGCCAGTGGCATTTGCATTAACCGTTGCTATCGCCCTATTTGCTTGGGATATGTCTAGCACTCGCGTCTTAGCTTCAGTATTCCAAGGCTTCGGCATAACCGTGTCGGTTCTCTGGATTGTGTTTGGCGCCATCTTCTTATTAAACACTTTGAAACACACCGGAGCTATCACCACCATCCGTAACGGCTTTACTGACATATCAGCAGACCGTCGTGTACAAGCGATCATCATCGCTTGGTGTTTTGGTTCATTCATTGAAGGTGCATCTGGCTTCGGTACACCCGCTGCAATCGCCGCTCCATTGTTGGTTGCCATCGGCTTCCCAGCATTAGCCGCGGTACTGATGGGTATGATGATTCAATCTACGCCAGTATCATTCGGCGCGGTTGGTACACCTATCATTGTTGGCGTAAACAAAGGTTTGGATACGCACAACATTGGTGAAAGCCTGATTGCAAATGGTTCAACATGGGACGCTTATCTACAGCAAATTACGTCAAGTGTAGCGATCATCCACGCCTGCGTTGGTGTGATGATTCCTGTATTGATGGCGATGATGCTGACTCGCTTCTTCGGTAAGAACAAGAGCTGGACTGAAGGTCTTGATATCCTACCGTTCGCACTGTTCGCAGGTGCCGCTTTCACCATTCCTTACGCATTAACAGGTGTTTTCCTTGGCGCTGAATTCCCATCACTAATTGGTGGTTTGGTTGGCCTTGCAATTGTTGTAACGGCAGCAAAACGTGGCTTCCTAGTACCTAAATCAAAATGGGATTTTGAAAGCGAAGATAAATGGCCAGCAGAATGGCTAGGTTCTTTGAAGATCGATTTAGACGACAACAAAGATCATAAAAAGATGAGCATGGCGATGGCATGGGCACCTTACGTGCTGCTCGCTGTCACTCTAGTTGCTAGCCGTGTGAGCCCTGAGTTCAAAGGCCTGCTTAAGAGCGTTAGCCTTTCGTTCAGCAACATCCTAGGCGAGACAGGCGTAAGCACTGCGATTCAACCTCTGTATCTACCTGGCGGTATCTTGGTATTCGTCGCACTGGTTGCTGTTCTCATGCAATCACGCAGCACAACACCACTAGCTAAAGCTTTTGGTGAGTCGAGCAAGACTCTGATTGGCGCAGGCTTTGTACTGGTGTTCACCATCCCAATGGTGCGTATCTTCATTAACTCTGGTGTTAACGGCGCTGATTTAGCAAGTATGCCAGTAACCACTGCAAACTTTGCAGCTGACCTAGTTGGCGGCGCATTCCCAGCGTTAAGCGCAACAGTTGGTGCGTTAGGTGCCTTCATTGCAGGTTCGAACACCGTTTCAAACATGATGTTCAGCCAGTTCCAATTCGAAGTAGCACAAACACTGTCTATCTCTAGTGCTGTGGTTGTTGCTCTGCAAGCCGTTGGTGCTGCAGCAGGTAACATGATTGCGATTCACAACGTGGTAGCCGCATCGGCAACCGTAGGCTTGTTAGGACGCGAAGGCGCAACACTACGTAAGACTATCATCCCAACGTTCTACTACTTAGTAATGACAGGAATCATCGGCCTAGTGGTTATCTACGGCTTCAAAATGACAGACGCACTTATGTAAACCATAAGTCGTTACAAAAGCACTTGGCGTTAATACTCAATTCCCCGACTGCAACACCGTCTAATAAGACAGTTGATGAGTTTCGGAATGGATACTAAAACACATCAACACCCTCGGGTATTAACGCCACTTTATCAAGAATAACAAGCAGCCCAAGCCAAGCTCTCACAGAAGGGCAACATCCCAAGAATTTAGGACTGAAATTATGATCATATCCGCATCGACTGATTACCGCGCCGCAGCAAAAGCAAAATTACCACCGTTTCTTTTTCACTACATTGACGGCGGTTCTTACGGAGAACATACCCTACGCCGCAACACGGCCGATCTTGCAGAGATCGCGCTCAAGCAGCGTGTACTTAATGACATGTCGGACCTAAATTTAGAAACCGAATTGTTCGGCGAAAAGCTGGCGATGCCGATTGCATTAGCTCCGGTTGGCCTAACGGGTATGTACGCACGACGTGGCGAAGTCCAAGCAGCAAAAGCAGCCGACAACAAGGGCATCCCTTTTACGATGTCGACCGTATCGGTATGCCCAATCGAAGAAGTCGCACCTAAGATTGAACGCCCAATGTGGTTCCAGCTTTACGTGTTAAAAGATCGCGGCTTCATGAAGAACGTATTGGAACGTGCAAAAGCGGCTGGCGTGACAACACTGGTCTTTACGGTAGACATGCCTGTACCCGGCGCTCGCTACCGTGACATGCACTCAGGAATGAGTGGCCCAAATGCAGCAATACGCCGCGTATTTCAATCTATGCGTCATCCTAGCTGGGCCGTTGATGTTGGCCTGTTAGGTAAACCGCACGACCTTGGCAATATCTCTACTTACCGAGGTTCTCCAACTAAACTGGAAGACTACATCGGTTGGTTGGGTGACAACTTCGACCCATCTATTTCATGGAAAGACCTAGAGTGGATCCGTGACTTCTGGGACGGCCCGATGGTCATCAAAGGCATTCTTGATGAAGAAGATGCAAAAGACGCCGTGAGATTTGGCGCAGACGGTATCGTAGTTTCAAACCACGGTGGTCGTCAGCTTGATGGCGTTCTATCAAGTGCTAAAGCATTACCTGCAATTGCAGATGCAGTAAAAGGCGACACTAAGATTTTGGTCGATTCTGGTATTCGTACTGGCTTAGATGTAGTTCGTATGATGGCGATGGGCGCAGACTGCACCCTACTTGGCCGTTCTTTCGTCTACGCATTAGCAGCACAAGGACAAGCAGGCGTTGAGAACCTACTCGACCTGTACGACAAAGAGATGCGTGTTGCGATGACTCTAACTGGCGCTAAGACAATCAAAGACTTAACCCGTGAATCATTGGTAGGGCTAGATTAAGCCGCCACGATTCTGATTTAGATTCAAACTAATGCTTTGGTCTACTTCGACTGAAGTTCAATCGGTGTCACAGCAATTCCACTGCCGTTGTGACACCGTTTAAAAACAAATCAGTGCCAAATAAGAAGCACAAGGAAGCAAAGATGGAGACAAACACATCCCATGAGCGAGTAATAGACGCACAAGCTTATCAGCAGCTTGAGGCGATACTGGCTCAAAAAATAGAAACGGAACGCATTGTCACTCAAGAGGCAAAGCGCTTGGCTTACGGCACCGATGCGAGTTTTTATCGCTTGGTGCCGAAAATGGTTCTAAGGCTCAAAAACTTAGAAGAAGTCATATTCACCATTCAAAGCTGTCGCGAGCTGGGCATTCATTTTACCTTTCGCGCCGCGGGCACTAGCCTTTCAGGGCAAGCCGTTTCAGACTCGGTACTCATCACTCTAACCGACGACTGGCGAGGCCACGAGATTGTCGATAACGGCAATCAGATCATTCTTCAGCCCGGTGTGATTGGCGCAGATGCCAACAAATACCTTGCCCCTTTCCAACGTAAAATCGGCCCAGATCCAGCTTCAATCAATACTTGTAAAATCGGTGGTATAGCGGCGAATAACGCCAGTGGCATGTGTTGTGGTACTGCGCAAAACTCTTATCGCACCGTCGAGAGCATGAAAATCGTATTGAGTGATGGTTCCCTACTTGATACAGCAGATAACGCCAGCGTCGAGGCGTTCAAGCAATCACACAAAGCGCTATTTGAAGGCATTGTTGATTTACACAGACAGACTAGCTCGAATCAAGAACTGGCAGACAGAATCCGCCACAAGTACCGCCTCAAAAATACCACTGGCTACGCGCTTAATGCATTGGTCGATTACCACGACCCAATTGAGATCATCAAACACCTGATGATTGGCTCAGAAGGCACGCTAGGCTTCATCGCAGAGATCACCTACAACACGGTTATCGAACACCCAAACAAAGCTTCGGCCCTCTTGGTGTTTGCCGACATCGAACAAGCAAGTAAAGCCGTTACTACGCTATCAAAAACACCCGTTGCTGCCGTTGAATTGATGGATGGCAGAGCACTGCGTTCAGTGGCTGATAAACCGGGTATGCCTGCATTTATGCCAAGCTTGGATCTAGAAGCTGCGGCTATTTTGGTTGAATCACACGCCAGCTCCCAGCAGGACTTAGATTTACAATGTAAATCAATTTTGGACGCATTAACTGAATACACGATTGTTGAATCGATGCCTTTCACTTCCGATCCAAAGACAGTCGCGACTCTGTGGGGCATTCGAAAAGGCATGTTCCCAGCAGTTGGCGCCGTGCGTGAAGTCGGTACGACCGTTATCATTGAAGACGTGGCTTTCCCTGTCGAAAACCTCGCTAATGGTATTCGAGAGCTGCAAGAGTTGTTCGACAAATACGACTACAGCGAAGCGATCATTTTTGGTCACGCCCTCGAAGGCAACCTGCACTTTGTGTTTACCCAAGGCTTCGATAGCCAAGAAGAGATCGACCGTTACGGCGGATTCATGGATGACGTTGCCGAGCTAGTCGCTGTGAAATACCAAGGCTCTTTGAAAGCGGAACACGGTACGGGCCGTAACATGGCACCTTATGTAGAATTGGAATGGGGCAAAGATGGCTATGCCTTAATGCAACAGATCAAAGCACTGTTCGATCCAGAAAGGCTACTCAACCCCGGCGTTATCATCAACGACAATCCAAATTCCCACATCACAGACCTAAAGCCGATGCCTGCAGCTGATGACCTTGTCGACCGCTGTATCGAATGTGGATTCTGTGAGCCTGTGTGTCCGTCTCGTACGCTGACTCTATCACCTCGCCAACGTATTGTTTTATATCGCGAGCTACAACGCCGTCGTGCGGCAGGAGAAGAGATAGAAGCAAGCGAGCTAGAGAAGACGTTTGAATACCAAGGTATTGATACCTGCGCCGCAACAGGCCTGTGTGCCGAGCGTTGCCCTGTAGGCATCAACACTGGCGATTTAGTGAAGAAGCTTCGTATCGCTAAATATGAAAAGTTCACTCCAATTGCTAAGTGGACAGCAGATCACTTCTCGACCACCACCAAGCTGACCAAGGCTGGCCTCAAAACCAACCAAGTGGCGAGCAAAGTACTAGGCGCAAATACCGTCGGCAAGCTAACCAACGGCCTACGCTCAATGACTAAAGGCGCGACACCCGTTTGGATGCCTGAGATGCCGCAATCCAATAGCCACTCGCTAGTCTCATCACCAGTGACGGCAGAATCCTCAAGCAATCATAAGAAGGTGGTCTACCTCCCTTCATGTGCGAGTCGCACCATGGGACAGCAGAGTGATGCGGGCGACCAACGCCCTCTTACTGAAGTGACCATGTCTTTGCTTAACAAAGCCGGATTTGAGGTTATTCTTCCGAAGAAGCTCGATGACCAATGTTGTGGTATGCCTTATGACAGCAAAGGCATGACCGACTTAGCTCAATCGAAGGCTCAGCAGTTGGAAGAAGTGCTATGGCAAGCCAGTCGTCAAGGTGAATACCCAGTACTAATGGACACCAGCCCGTGTGCCAAACGCAGTATTGAGCAATTCACCAAGCCACTAGAGGTGCTAGAGCCGACAGGGTTTGTGAACAAATATTTGCTTGAACATCTAACATTTGAGCCACTTAAAGAGACAGTGATGCTGCATGTCACTTGTAGCTCTCGCCGAATGGGTTTAGAAGGTGCAATGTTAAACCTTGCTAAAGCCTGTACCGAAGAAGTGATTGTTCCAGAGCATATTCAATGTTGTGGTTGGGCGGGTGATAAAGGCTTTACCACACCAGAGCTGAATGAGGCGGCAGTACATCCACTCAAAGAACAAGTGCCGAGCAACTGCACTCGCGGATTCAGCAACAGCCGAACCTGTGAGATTGGTTTATCACATCACAGTGGCATTCCGTATCAATCAATCTTGTACTTGGTTGACGAAGTGGCGCAATAGCTTCGCGCTTACTCCGAGCGATGCGCTCTAGCTTAAAACAAAAAATGGCAGCCCAATCAGGCTGCCATTTCTTTATTCGTTTGATAAAACGTTATTTAGCTAGTTGTTACGAGCTGACAGTTAGAGAGATAAGCTCATCAACTCCTCTGGTGAGTAGTGTTCTGCTTCTGCACCTTTGGCGATTAAGTCGATCACTTTGAATTCGATCATGTCACCAAACTCTTTAGTTAAGTAGTCACGAAACGCTTTCTCGTTCGGCCATTTACCTCTTACGATATAGCCATCTTCTTTGTCAAAGTCTTCCGTTTCAAAGAAGGAAAAATCGGTCATACCAATATTGTGGCAATACAAAACGAGATACATGTTGAATCCTTTACACTTAACTAGGGTCTGTTTAACTTTCGAGCAGCGCTAAAAGCGCTTCCAAAAAGCAGGCCTAAGATTACAACATAAATACTAAATCGAATACCCAATCCAATCACCCGTCGAAAACTTAAGCAACCGACTCTTTTCGTTAATCATCAAACATCATATTAATGGCCACACCTAATAAAATCAGCCCAACAATTGGGCCCATTACTGCTAATGGTGCGCGCTCAATGTATGGCAGGTTCTCTGCAATCATCAAACCCCACTCAGGTTCAGGTGGTTTGGCCCCTAACCCGATGAAGCTCAGCGAGGTCAGGCTCAGTGTTATCACCGGCAGCCTCAACATCGCGTGTCTTAGCAACGGTGGCAATACGTAAGGCAACAGATAAAAACGGAAGATTCTCAGCTTGCTCGTGCCCCACAGCGGCGCGAGATGAGTATAAGGCTGAGCCTTTGCTTCCACTATCAAGCTTGAGCAATGAGCCGCCAATGGCGCCCAAGATACCAATACTATCGCGATTAATGCGCTGTTCGGATTCATACCCGTTAAGCCCGCAACTAGCAACCCTGCAATGATGTAAGGGATACCCTTAGTTATCTCGATAAGACCTTGGCTAAAGCGGGTATTGAAACCCATGATAATGCCTGTCACCAAACTCAAAAACGTCGCCAACATACCGGCTTGGAAGGTCGAAACCATACCTGAACCGATTCTCGCTAACAGATCTCGACCAATGCCATCCGCACCCAATGGAGCTTGCCAACTTGGATCCGCTAAGCGAGCAAATTGACTGGTATATGGGTCACGAAATGCTGCCCAAACTACGATAGTAATTAGGAACGAGAAGATCGCAAAAGCAGTAACACGTTTAGCTCGGCTCTGCGTAAAACGAAACGAAGAGTGACTACTGATGAGCTTACCGCTTTTCAGGCTGTGACTAAGAATCAACTGCTGAACAAACAAGCTCATGCTGCTCACGGCAATCGAAAACAGCAGCAATACTAATAAGCCGCCTTGCAGCATAGGTAGATCTTGCGCCTTAGCAGCACCAAGAATCATGCGTCCGATACCCGGAATCGAGAAGATAAGCTCAACCGCGACCGCACCACCCGTTAAGCCAATAACGATCATTGCAATTTGTGGGATCAGGCTGCTTAGCGCTCTTTTCATCGCAAAGCGAATAATTTGGTTGGAGTGAACGTTGGCACTGAGCCAAGTGATCACCCAAGGTTCATTTAAAACGCGTTGTAAACTGTCTCTGAGTAGGCGACTAAACAAGCCACTGGCAGGTAGGGCGAGCGCTAAACTTGGTAGCCAAATATCTTGCCAACTTTGCCAACCATACGGCGGCAGCCAACCTAACCAGATAGAGAACACCAGTATCAATACCGAGGCAACAACGTACTCTGGTAAGGATATTAATACGGTGCTTAAACTGCTGTAACTCTGCCCTAGTTTGCCCTTCTTCCAACTGCGCAAGGTAGCCAGTAAGCCTGCACCGCACAGTACGAAAGTCATCACCAATGCGCTAGACATCAGAAACAAAGACGTAGACGCTGTCTTTTGAATGCCTAATGCAACCGAAGATCCATCGATCCATGACTTACCTAAGTCACCCGAAAAGGCACTTCCTACCCAGTCGATCAGGCGCTCGCTTGCCGAACGGTCAAGCTGAAGATCAGCACGTACCGCCGCTAAAGCTTCAGGCGTAAGCAGGTGTTGTTGCCCCGCTCTCGCACGCAGGATGGATTGGCTTGGGTCGATGCCTGCAATGTCAGGCATCAAGCCAACAAGAATCACCACCACGATCAGTGAGGCGATTCTTGATAGCCAAGGCGTCAAGATAAATAAGGTTCGACGCAGAGTTTCAGCAGATAGCATTTATTTAGTTAACCTGTGTTGCCGCGTTAACTTGTGTCGTTTGATCAACCAAGCGACGTTCACTTGGGTCACGAACTACATTGCTTACACGCTCGCTCTCACCTTGAATCACACGTTCGTGAAGCAGTGGAATAGCAGCGAAGTCGTTCAGGATTTTTTGCTCAGCTTCGATGATCGCTTGCTGACGCAGTGCACCTAGTGGTTGCAGATCAGCGTAAGTCAGTGCTTGGTCTACTTCTTGAGAACAGAATTGACCAAGGTTGAATGAACCCTTACAGCCAAAGTCACTCATCATGTAAGCCACTGGGTCACCAGAATCTAGAACGGTTGCACGAGAAAGGATGAACGCATCGAA
The DNA here is from genome assembly GCF_015163545.1 of Vibrio sp. OPT24. NCBI lineage: Bacteria > Pseudomonadati > Pseudomonadota > Gammaproteobacteria > Vibrionales > Vibrionaceae > Vibrio > Vibrio sp. OPT24. Next base: position 1,234,288 of record NZ_JADDYI010000053.1, on the reverse strand, counting down.
CTTGCCTGACAGTGCATCGTTTTCAATCTGAGCGTATTCACGAATATCCAGCTCAACTTTGAAACCAGCCGCTTCAAGTTGCTGTTTAAGCAGCGCTGCCACTTCTGGAAGCTCAGCTCGGTCGGTAAAGGTACCGATAACAATGCTTTCACCGTTTGCTTTTAGCGTTTTGTCGATTGCTTGGCCTTCAGGTCGGAGCGGCTCAGCCCAAGCAAGTGCAGGACCTAATAGGCCTTGCGCGATATCCGCGTGGTTTTCATAAACGGTATTCACGATTTGTTCACGGTCTACCGCAGCAGCCGCTACTTTACGTAAGTTAATATCGCTAAATACACCCGACTTGTTGTTTAGGTAAAGCGTATTGGTACGAGGCATTGCTACTTCGTAAAGCAGGTCAGGATCAATGGTCGCGATTTGTGAAACTGGCACCGCTTCAACGATGTCTGCCGTGCCTGTTCTTAGAGCTGCAGCGCGCGCAAAACCGTTAGGAACGTATTCAGCAATCACAGATTCAACTTGCGCTTTTTCACCCCAGTAGCCATCGAAACGTTTTAGTTTCGCGCTAGTTGTGCCGTTGATTTCAGTCAACTCAAACGGACCTGTACCTGCACCCATTGGACTAACTCGACCATCTTCTTGGTACGCGCTTGCTGCAAGAATCGCTAATTGAGGGCTTGATAAACGACTTGGTAGAAGAGGGTCATCAAAGCTGGTTTTGATCTCTACGCGGTAGTTGTCCATTGCTTTCACTTCTAGCTCTACGCCATCTAGGATGCGTGGCTTAGGTGCCGCTTCCAACGCTTTCTGTAGTGAGTTCACAACAGACTCTGCCGTTAATGTAGAGCCATCGTGGAATTTAACACCTTGGCGAACCGTGAATTGCCAAGTCAGTGGATCAACGTGTTTCCAATCTGTTGCCAGCATTGGCTCAGCTTCTGAAGTTGGGCTCAGGTTAACTAGCGTTTCAGCCGTGCTCCAACGCGATAGTTTGAACGCGTCATCAGAAAGTGGTGATAGACCTGTTCTTGGTGGCTGCATCATCGCAACACGAATTTCAGATTTGACCGCCGCATCGCTCGACTCTGGTTGAGAGTCAAAACAGCCCGTCAAAGGCAGAGCCAGCGCTAGAGCGCAGGCTAGTTTGATTGAATTAAAACGCATAGTTATTTTTCTCTGTAAGCTGTGCTTCGTTAATAAGCTGTATTTTGTTAATAAGCTGTATTTCGTAATAAATAAGGTTGTATTAACAAGTAGATTTCGAAAGTGGCTGAGATTGAATCAGCAACTGAGTAGCAGGATGAGCAGGTACGCTCATCACTTGAGGTGTCGGTCCATGCTCCACCATCTCGCCATGGTCAAGAACCAGAACTTCTTCACAAAGCGCCTTTGCTGCGCCTAAATCGTGTGTCACCAAAACGATGCGCATATCGCGCTTCTTTTTCAATGAATTGAGTAAATCTAACAGCCTTTGACGGTTCACCGGGTCAAGGCTGGCGGTCGGTTCATCGGCTACCAACACTGCGGGTCTAACGACAAGCGCCCGAGCAATGGCCACACGTTGAGCTTGGCCTGTAGAAAGCTGATTAGGTTTCAGTGATAACAAAGTGGCAGGTAAGCCCACATCCAACAGCGTCTCTTCAATAATGCTTTCATGGTTGCCAGAAACATCTAAGTTGCTTAGCGGCTCGGCTAAGATCTGTCGAACGGTATAGTAAGGATTAAGGCTAGTGTGTGGCTCTTGAGGCACCAATTGAATCAAGCGACACACTGCGGCTTGCGCTTTGCTATTACGAATCGGCAGCAAATGACCAAACAAACTGATTTGGCCAACAGTCGGCTCTTTAAGGCCAAACAGCAGTTCAATCAGCGTTGATTTACCGGCACCAGAACGTCCAACAATAGCTAGGCTTTTGTCTTCAACATCGAGGTCGATGTTCTGTAGTGCTTTGAACGCCTTACCACCCAACCAACTTGGTATTGAGTAGTAATGCACACCGACATTCTCGAACTTAATCTCAATCGGTGTTTGTGTTTCTGAATCTATCACTGGCATTAACGGCGAGACTTCTGAATTTAATGATAAGGTCGAGCTCATGCGATTAGGTCTCTCAATGAACAGCAGAAAGCGTGAGAGCTCGATTCAAGCGCGTGTTTTGGTGCGCCATAAGCCACCACTCCGCCATCATCGATCACCAATAACTTGTCACACGCGAGCGCGCTGTGCAGGTCATGAGTGATAAGCAGGCCACCAATTTGTCGCTGTTTAACATTGTTGCGAATCAGCTTAAGTATCTCTTGCTCTGTCACGGGGTCTAACGCACTGGTTGGTTCATCTGCAATGATGATATCGGCGTTACTCAGCAACCCAATCGCAATGCACACTCGTTGACGTTGCCCTCCAGAGATTTGACTCGGGTATAACGGCAAGATGGTTTCTGGATTAGGGAAACCGAGTTGTACTAGCAATTCGGTGAGCTTGGTTTTGTCTTGCGATTTAAGCTTAGTGCGAGTGCCTGTCAATGCCAAACTGAGTTGGCCTTCAATGGAAACGAGAGGGTTCAATGCTTGAAGGGCGTCTTGGAAGATAACCGCAGGTCGTTGTGCTGCGGTTCTTTGCAGCATAGGCAAACCACATACCGCTTCACCAGACAGAGAAATATGACCTTCAACCTCAACCGTTTCCGGCAGAAAACCTGCAATCGCGCGTGAAAGCATCGACTTACCAATGCCTGATGGGCCCATGATCGCCAGCAGCTCACCTCGATACACATCGAAGTGGATATCTTGGAAAAGTGTTCTCGAAGAGGTTTTGATCGTTAATCGGTCAACAGACAAAAGTGGGGCGTTCACGCAAGTACTCATAAGTAGATGTTATAACATAACAACTCTATCATTAAGCCTGTATGATGAAAAGTGAACATTGAACCGGATCGCAAAAAATTGCCTGTGAAACCATCTATGGTCACAATCCGTTAGGTACAAAAAGCGCCTAACTACAAGAAACAGTCAGGCGCTTTCGTAATGATTCTATATGACCTCAGCTTTGTGGTCGCTGTTATTACTTATGTCATTGGAAGGCATTTCCGCTTAACTTGAGCGATGAACGGATACAAGAAGGCAATACGCCCAAGATAGAACAAAGTAAACGCCAACCACAGACCATGATTGCCCCACAAATCGACCGAAAACGCCTGTACAGCCAAGAATACCGTCAAGGTAGCGATGCTAGAGTCTCGAACCGGACGTGTAGTTCCTGTTCCAGTAAAGATGCCGTAAACCGTTAAACCAAAGCCAGCCACCAGCGGGAACACAATCAACCACGGTGCCATCTCTTGGTACAGAGTGACTAGCGCTGGAATATCAGTAAACAAGAAAACAATGCTGTCTTTAAATACCAAGGTCAAAAACGTCAGTGCGACAATAAAACCGGCCGTCCATTGAAAATTGAGTCTTAATACACGATCCAACATCGAAGCATTTTTCTGACCAACCGCTTTACCCGCAAACACACTCGATGCATTGGCAATACCATCAAACATGTAACTCACAATAAAGGTTACTTGCATCAAGATTGCGTTAGCAGCCAGAACATCGGTACCCAACTTTGAGCCTGTGCGCGCCATCATGTTAAAAAATACTAAGATACAGATCGTGCGTAACAGTAGGTCAGTATTTGATGAGATGATTGTCGAAAGGTCTTTCTTGGTCATCTTCGAGCCTTGCAGGAACTCAGAGATCGAGATGTTGCTGGTCTTCATCACCAGCGTCATACCAATCACAAAGGTGGTGATTTGTGCAATCAAACTTGCGTATGCCACACCGGCGACACCCAAGTCGAAATAAAGCACGAACACCGCATCTAAAACAATGTTCAACACGTTACCAAACACTTGTGTGTAAAGGACTTCTTTGACTTTCGCCTGCCCCATTAACCAACCAATAATGGTGTAGTTAAGCAGAACAAAAGGTGCGCCATAAATCAAAACACTAAAATAGATGTGCGCGTGCTCGGCCACATTGGCTTCAGGCTCTATCACCCACATTGCGCCTTGCCAGATGAGCGGTTGTATCAAGATAAAGATCAAACCCACCAAACCAGACAGCACAAACGGACGCATCAAGCTACCCGCTAAATCAGAGCGACTGCCCTTACCCAATGCCATCGCACTTTGCCCGGTCGTACTGACACGGAAAAAGCCAAACAACCAATACATGGTGTTCATAATGATGGTGCCAATCGCCACACCACCGATCAGTTCAGCGATGCCAAGCTGACCAATCACGGCGGTATCCACCGCGCCAAGCAGAGGCTGAGTCACCGTTGAGATGATGAAAGGGAAAGCGATTTTTAGATAATCTTTGTGGGTAATGGTCATATTCTAGCGAGTGATATTAAGAACTATTTGCAATTAGAACGGGATGCTATCGTTTAATCCGTACGTTGTCATCATTTACTGGGGTAAATTATCAACAAAGCACCTTTATCTTAGTTCACCTGCATAGAATCGTTAGCTGCCATTAGTTGTGCTAATTTTTCTCAACAAAAGAGCAAAGTCTGGTTCAAGAAAACAGCACAACCATCGATTAAGTGAATTTACGCTAGCGAGCCAAATAGGTAGCTTTAGGTCGGTTAGTAGAAGCTCACCGGAAGATAAAAATCGAGTTCAAAAACTTCATCACTGTTGAGAAAATGATTCTGATGATAGTGCACATACGCAGGAGTAGAGCGCTGTTTAAAGCCAGACGTAGGTAGCCACTTTTCTAACACCATACTAATCTGTGGTAGCAGTTCACCATAGCGGCCATTAAGTCGAAAAACGGCATGCAAACCACCTGGAATCACCATCTGATTCACAACACTGCGATACTTAATCGGTTCATCGATCGTAATACATGCCACATAACGACACTGATCCATTTCGACCCAGGCAGGGTTAGAGTGATGCAAGCCGAACTGACTCGAAAAATCACGCTGTTCAGAGTTCGCCCACGCTTTCAGTATCAACCAAGCATTGCGAATAGAGCGGTTGTAGCCCATATGTCGAACGTAGGCAGCCATGCGCTCAGGCACTTCAACGATCTTCGGTTCAGGTAACACTCTCTGCGCCACATTCAAATAGCCCGCCGCCACTTCAGGATCTTTCAGATAGGGTTTTTCAGCTATTTGTAAGTCGTGTTTACGCCATTCACCCGGCGACATATTAAAAGTCGCCTTAAATGCTCGACTGAACGAAGACACCGAACTAAAGCCACACTTGTTGGCAATTTCTACCACTGACGACGTGGTATCAAACATCAATTGATTAGCCGCATACTCCATTCGGGTACGTCGAATGTATTGGTGCAGCGACTCCCCCACAACACTTTTGAAAGTACGATGAAAATGCTGTTCGGAATAAGCTGCGATCTCAGAGAGCGCTTTGGCCGACAAAGGCTGACTGATGTCTTGGTGAATATAGAACAGAACATCATTGATTCTAGATATGTGTTGTCGCGACATCGTTTAAATAGCATAAATGGACATGTTTATAAGCATAAATGGACACGCTGTTTTTTACAATTGCCGTGTAATATCAAACCATAAAATAAAAACGAAAATGACGAGACACAACAAATGGAAATCGCACAATCACTGCAACAAATTCAGTCTTCTTACATTCGAGAAATTCTCGCGGCCGCAAGCGATCCAAATGTCATTTCATTGGCCGGTGGTTTGCCAGATGAGAAAACGTTCCCTATTGATTTAATGAAGCCAACGTTAGAAGACCTAGCGAACATGCCGGAAGTTTTCCAATATGGGTCGACTGCTGGTTATGGCCCTTTGCTTGAGCACCTAACGCAAAGCTACCAATTGCCAGAGTCACACACGGCAATGATTTGTACTGGCTCTCAGCAAGGTTTGGATTTGATTGCGCGTGCGTATGTCGACCCAGGTGATGTGGTTGTGATGGAAGCGCCAAGCTACTTAGGTGCGATGCAGGTGTTTGGCCTCGTTCAAGCAAAAATTGCGACCGTGTCTCAAACAGAATTTGGCCCGAACCTAGACGAACTGGAAACGTGCTTTGCACAGCAATCACCCAAGATGTTCTATGCTGTGCCTGATTTCCACAACCCAACAGGGGTGTGCTGGGCAACAGAAACTCGTCAAAAAGTAGCTGAGCTGTGTATCAAATACAACGTGGCATTCATTGAAGATGCACCATACCGTGAGCTACGTTTCACAGGTACAGAACTGCCGTTAGTTTCTTCGTTCTGCCCTGACAACTCTATCGTTCTTCGTTCATTCTCTAAAATTGCATCGCCAGGTTTACGTATTGGTGCGGTAACAGGTAAGCGCAGCTACCTTGAGCCACTGATCAAAGTGAAACAAGGCGCTGACTTACACTCAAGTGTACCTATGCAAGCGCTGCTTGTCGGTCTTCTGAAACATGAAGACTTCAACGTACATATGGAAAACATTCGCACACTGTACAAGTCTCGTTATGAAGTGTTATTTTCAGAACTAGAAAAAAAACTGCCTGCAGATTGCGTGTTAAAAGACGTAGATGGCGGGATGTTCATTTGGGTTGAAATCCCAGACTGCGACACCTTCGAACTGGCTAAAACTCTGCTTTCGAATGGCGTGGCAGTTGTGCCAAGCCCAGTATTCTATCCAAAGGCCGATGAAGCAAAAGCAGCGCTACGCCTAAACTTCACCAATGCAAATCCAGAAGAATTAACCGAAGCGGTGAAACGCTTAGCAGAAGTACTTAACCAAGCATGATCTTGATTGTACAGACAGCTTGGATTATTGATTGATAAGCTTATTACGGTTCAAGCAATAACGATTCAGCCAGTGTTAATTCTCAACTCAGAGACTTAACACTGGCTGATTTCGTATAGGAATAAGGACCCAAGATGATTAGAATTGAAAAATTAGCCGACAGACATATCGAGGCAATAAAATCGATTCAACTAGCTCCAGAACAAGTTAAGTTTGCAGGTACAGCGGAAGAGTTTTTAGCAGAAGCTAGCGATACTACCCACCTACATGTCATCAGATTAGACAATGACATCGTCGGCTTTTTCAAAATCGACACGGATTACGCATCTAACTATGACTTTTGCCCGAACACCGCCATCGGCCTAAGAACTTTTGTCATAGACCAAAGCCAACAAGGAAAAGGGATTGGTACACGCGCTGTGCGAGCATTAGTACTGTACATCGCCATACACTACAGCGGCTACCACTCTATTTATCTTACCGTAAACTGTAAGAATCCAGCGGCCAAGGTTTGTTATCAGAAAGGTGGGTTCCAAGATTCGGAAGTACTCTATCTTGGAGGGGCTGCTGGTCCTCAATATGTTATGTTTAATCACATTCGTTAGGCAAAATGGAAAAATCAAATGGAAGTGACCGTTGGCAACAGCCCAGATCTCATACGTAAGGCGCAATTCATTCGCAATCAAGTATTTGTTGTAGAGCAAGCTATCCCTGAAGTTTTAGACCTCGATGGCCTAGATCCAATATCGCATCACGTCTTAGTCACCGATGCTGAAAATCTGGTAGCAACCGCTCGCTTATATATTGATGACTGCGGACACGCCATTATGGCTCGTGTTGCCGTCTTGCAATCGTATCGAGGTTTAGGTATTGCTTCTAAAATGGTAGCCGCACTTCTAGAACATGCGACTCAACAGGGTGCCAAAGTCATTGAAATTCACGCCCATCAATACTTAAAGAATTACTACGAAAAATTTGGCTTTGAGTTTATCCGTGAAGTAGAAATCGTTGGAGAACACCAACTCATAGAAATGAGGTACTACATAAATTCAAAGCGTAACGTTCAATGAACCTCAAATACCTCAAGCCAATTAAATAAATATCCTTTCAACACCCGCAATTCCACACAATAAGCAATGCTAAATAGCCCTACATTTGGTTGGTTTTTGTCCTACACCGCCTTGGTTATACTGCGTCTGATTTTAATAAGCCTACCGTTGTAGACTGAGAACGACACAACGTCGCTCTATCGACATTTATGGCGAATAACAGGTAAACGCTCTGGATTTACGTTCCAGCTCGCAGAAAGGAAAAACCATGTCTCAATATGTTGTATGTGCTCTGTATAAATTCGTTGCACTTGATGATTACCAAGAAATTCGCCAGCCACTAACTGAAGTGCTAGAAGCCAACAAAATTCGCGGTACTTTGCTACTTGCGAGTGAAGGCATCAACGGTACTGTTGCAGGTAAACGCGAATCTATCGATGCACTTCTTCAATGGTTCAAGCAAGACATTCGCTTAGCGGACGTTGTTTATAAAGAATCATTCAACGAAGAACAGCCATTCAACCGTACCAAGGTGAAACTCAAGAAAGAGATCGTAACCATGGGCGTTGAAGGTATCGACCCTCGCCATGTTGTCGGTACTTACGTTAAGCCAAACGAATGGAACGACCTCATCTCTGATCCAGATGTAATCTTGGTTGATACTCGTAACGACTACGAAGTCGATATCGGTACATTCAAAAATGCTGTAAACCCAAACACAGAAACCTTCCGTGAATTCCCTCAATACGTGGCAGATAACCTCGACCCTAAGAAACACAAAAAAGTCGCGATGTTCTGTACGGGTGGTATTCGTTGTGAAAAATCAACAGCCTACATGAAAGAGCAAGGTTTTGATGAGGTATACCACCTTGAAGGCGGCATTCTGAAGTACTTAGAAGAAGTGCCAGAAGAAGAGAGCATGTGGGAAGGCGACTGCTACGTATTTGATGGTCGTGTTGCGGTAAACCACCAGCTAGAGAAGAGCGGTTACGACGTGTGTAACGCTTGTCGCCTGCCAATCACAGATGAAGACAAAGCGTCTGAGCACTTTGAGAAAGGTGTAAGCTGCCCTAAGTGTATTGATAAGCACAGCGACGAGCAGAAAGCCCGTTTCCGCGAACGTGAAAAGCAAGTTCAACTTTCTAACGCCCGTGGCGAAACCCACGTAGGTGGCGAAGCCGCTCATCTTATTGAGCAGCGTAAGAAAGAAAAGCTGGCGCTCAAAGAACAGCAACGTTCTGGCAAGCAAGCGAAGTAAGCCTCATACGATAGGCCTAAAGTTATAAACGTATAACGATAGATATTAAAAAGGGCACAAATTCGCGGACCATTCCACGAGTTTGAGCCCTTTTCTGATCGCTTTACTGCTTTGTGTTTTGAACCACATTTCTTTCGATAAATTGCTTCTATACTGTTAGTAATACGACTAGAGAGGAAGTGCCAATGCTCAATGAAAACCATGCCTTTATCTTAGATTTCCCAGATCTTAAATTAGACATTGTTCAGCTCAACCACGACGACGAAAAATTCAAAGCAGACATGCAGAAATACCACCAACTCGACTACGACATCCGCCAACTAGAAATTTCTGGCAGCCCAATCGATGACGACAGCATGCATAACCTCAAAGTAGAACGCATGGCATTAAAAGACTCGCTACATAAGCAACTTACTCGACATCACGCGCTTAAGATCGTTTAAATCACAACGTTCTTACTGCCAGATTTTAAGCCATGCATTACGCATGGCTTTTTGATTTCATAACATCGAAAATCTAAGCTAATTCGGCTTATTCAAAAGCGTTTAATAAGGAAGCTGAGTGACAATAAAAGAAGAGAATATGCAATTCCAGCTCATTTCAAATCTCGAATTCGAAGAACTGTTTGCGTGTGTTAAGCAAGGGCTTTTCATACACGTCGACAATGTGTTTGGCTGGGATGACGAATTTCAACATAACCGCCTATTAAACGACTACCAACCTTCTTGGTTTCATTGGGTATACCGAGGAAAAGAGAAGATTGGACTTGTGTGTTTTAAGCCTTATGACAACGCATACCATATTCATCTGCTGATCATTTCCCCTCAATACCAAGATCAATCTCTTGGTAAAAAAGTCATGTCACTCATCCACGAAAAAGCCCATCAAGAGCAACGAAACCAAGTCACTCTGTCGAGCTTTAGAAATAACACCCGCGCCATTCGCTTTTATCAGTCACTTGGCTATCAGGTTATTGATGATAGTGATGAAGATTTTGTGGGGATGGCTCTCAACCTAGCTAACTCTCAGTCTCGCTAACCATAGAGAAAATACAGATAGCGAGTAGGTAGAGAGCGTTTACTTTAGTGCGCGCTTGAAATATCTAACTTCTCAATCAACGACGGATACCCCCAACCATTCTCACCTTCGACTACAGCCTCTCCGGTTAAATATTCAAAAAGCGTCGGCGCTAACGAGCCATTGGATTCGATCTTTAATGGCTGTGAGTTTTCACCAATTGGCGAGCCCCAGAAACCGATGAATGCGTCCTTCTCTAAATAGTCTTCACCAGCATGACGACCCGGTACCTTGGTGTTGTAACCAATTCCAGCTTTCGGGAACAGGTTAACCGTGCCCGCTCTATCTTCAAGGTAGATATTGGCTAGTTGATTGACAGAATCTGGTCTAGGAGTCAATTGGGTTAACTCTGTCCACTGCGCACTGCTGCACCATGTAGTGACATCCACCTTCATCGCTCGGTTAATACACTTTTCAACTAATTGAGAGTAGAGCGCGAAATCAGATTGATTCGGTCTCTTGAGATAAGGATTAAGCTCTTGTGTGTTAAGTAAAACTGGCGCTCGATTTGCTTCTAGCGACTCGTAGAAAAGCTTGTCACCTTCGCGGGTAATCAATTCGTCGACTCGTTTTAAATCTCGGTTACCAATCACACGAACCGCACAACGTTGTTGGTCACATGTGCTTTCTCTTACGACCATATAATCAAGAGTTTCAGGTAAGCGTTGCGATATCTGATTAATGATGTTGATATTCTGACCAGGTGGCGCTGCAATCGGAGACCACTGCGTGAGTTCTTGGTAAACAGGCTGAACCTGCCACCCTTGAGCCGAATTAAAGAAGTCCATCATGAAGTTACCACCGGCAGTCGAGGCGACCACCACATCCAATTCCTTCGAGCTTGGGTAGCTTAGAGCATTGGTGATTTTAGGCCCTTCACCCTCGTCTGAAGATATCTTCTTCACCACAATTGGATACTCTAGCTCTGCTTGTAAGCCTTCAAATACCTGCTTTTCGGGATTGAGCGCGTAGAACACCGGCGTTAAACCATGATCCCCAGCCATGCCCCATAGCGTTTTATCGTAAACGCCTGCACTGCGGTAGGTCGCTTCAATCTGGCGAATCCAATAGTCCAGTCGGTTAAGCTCTCCAGTCGGCATCAGAATTTCGTCACTAAAAGGACCGGTAAAGTGCGCGAAGTGATCCGGCCATGGGTTATAAACCAAGGTGTAATCCGGCATCCCTTTTCCATCTAACTCGGCAAACTGAGTGATCGACTGTTTAACCTGAGCTCTCTTTGAAAACTTGGTGAAAAAATCAAAGCCAGATATAGACTGATACGCCTCAATATCTTCAATCAAGGCTTGACGCTTTTCTTGCAAAACCACTTCGACTTCTGAACGTTCTTGAAGCTCTTTAACGCAGCGTTTCTCACCATAATCACGCAGTGACTCACCCAAACCTAGGTTTACTAGCCCGTCGTAAGTCGTGTGAGCATTCCAATCGTATTGGGCGTTGCAGTTCAACGTTTTCAGATAATCAAGGCGATCAAACATGGTCTGCACCTTGTTGTTTGCCATCAACACATCCAACTGCAGGGCATCATTACCAAAGAAGTAATACGCTCGGTCGATCTCTCGGTCAACAAAGTGGAAATTAGGGATACCAGTGCCACCTTGCCCTGATACTTTCGCGCCCGTTTTAATGATCGGTAGGTTACGTACGCTGATTGTGGGAGTTGAAGAGATACCCACTCGGCTAATATTGTCTAGATGTTCTTGATAGAGTTTTTTGAAGAACGGAAGATAATTCGGATCACGGTAGGTTTGTTCAGACAGAACTTCCATGAACCTCACCTGCTGTTGATGCTCAGGCTCAATCACCGTTTCTAACTTAGGTTTGTATTGCGTTCGGTTTTTATGATTTTGGTAAGCAACCGAGATGAATGGCGCGCTTTCATCGACCAACCCCTCAATCAACCCTTGCTGTAAACCATCGACGGTCACTTGGACCGCAAAGCGCTTGTTCTGTTGGGATTCTAAGAACTGAATGAGCGCATCAGGCTGGTCACTAAACGCTTGCTGCATCCAATCATCGAGCGCTGCTGCACGTTCTTCTTTAAACACAAATTGGCGGTAGGCTTTCAGCAAGTTTAAGCGCACAAAATCAATAAGCGTGATGGTAAGAGCTTGTGCTTTGTTATTCGGCTTATCAGCGTTTTCTGGTTTACCATCTTCTGCAATCGCCAACATTGCAGACTTCATATCGCCGTCATCCATTCCCAATGCCGCTTTATCGATCAAATCAACGATGATCGGTTGAATCTGAGCAATGATCGCTAGATCTTCAGAGCTATTGGTTAAGTAGATGTAATTCGCAGGGAGCGTGTCCATATCCTGCCAAACACCAATTTCGAATAACGCATCGTAGATAACCACCATGTTGGCAATGAACTGTTCATCGATACGAATACCTTCATGATGCCCCGTTGCTTCAGTCGAGGTATCTGCCTCATGATGCTCTGAGGTTGGCTTATCTCCAACATGATAGAGGCTATGTTCAAAGCCCTTTAATGCCTGCTCATCATAAACCGTCGACAAGTAAGATTTGAATACATCTTCACTGCCCAAGCCTGAATAGCGGTCGTAATAACTATAGAGAAAATAACCCAAAGGAATTGAGTACGTCGGGTTAGATAACTGAGCAACGACTCTGGCTTTTGTTTTGACATCTAAAGGGAGAGCGAGAATATACGCATCTAATGTAACGCCACCAATCGTGAAAAGAGCCGCATCACGAGTGAGTTTGGCAGAGTAACTTAGGCTTGAAAGCACCTGATTTTTTAGCACTTCACTGGAGCTAAACACACCACCAATGACGGGCGTTGTTGATATATCAGCCATACTCGGCGCTGAAACAACGGCCAACGAAAGAGAGCCAACTAAACTAGTGTAGCTACGTGCTCGGAAATAGAAGCCCATCAAATACCCTTCAGTTCAAGATGCGTTTATAAATATAACTTATTGTTTCAGTTTACTTTCATTAGTCAACCTATGTTCAACTATGCAATATAAATTAAAACTTCAATGATATTAAACTCTACCTTTTCAGTATTAAATCATCCTACAAAAGCTTACCGCTGCCGTCTTCCCACATCACTTCGCACTCTTCTTTGATTGCAGCTTTCAATAGTTCGACCAACGGAAAAGCTCGACTGCCGATATTGACAGGAGCTTCAACAATCTCTTCTTCATTGTCGTCATCAGTATTATCTTGCTCTACCGGCTTACTTTGCTCTTCGGCGATAGCAATACGTAAATTATTCAATGCTTGAGGGACTTCTGAAGCCTCAATAGCACCAGGTATCGTGCCACTGTGTCCAAGCATGTTAATGAACTGAAGGCCTACCTCCCCAAACATCGTGACGCTAGCATGAGCCTTGCAACTAAAGGTAATTAACATAATGATCCTCTATCAAATTTAGGGTTATATAAACATTTAGCTATCTATAAACTATGTTGAGTAAAGCATTAGAAAGCAAGCACGTAATAATCCAGTGCAACCACCAGCTTGCTCTTTGAATGGTTCTCGACAAGGTTATTCTGCACCGTTAGTGATATACATCACTTTTTATATTGGCTTGATTCACTTTTAAGATAAAACCTTGATAGTAGTCACATTAAATAGACTTCCTAAGCTCCGCCAAGCCTATTATTTAACCTAGTATTAGTACCATCATCAAAATTCGTGGCACAAATCACATGAACAGGCCAGTCGGAAGACACCTAGAAGAAATGGCGGACATACGATCCACCCGCAAACAAAAAATTGTCCATTCATTTTCACTGACTGCTGCGTCTCTATTCATCTTTTATACTTGGGCTTATTTCCAAGGTCAGCATTACGTACTGTCGATTTTCGAACTGTGTTTTGCTTTTATCGCTGTATCAAACGCCATTTATGTAAGAAAGATTAACAATCCTCAATATTCAGAGTTGATATTGAGCTGTGTACTGTTGGTTCAAGGCATTATCTTATTCTTGTACAGCAATGCCATCCCTGATCGAATTCTTTGGTTGTACCCTATTTTGGCTGCAGTGATTTTTATTAATGATTTCAGAATTGGCATCATATTCAGCACCTCATTTTGCGTGTTTATTAGCACTTTAATTACCGCCTTGCCGGGCAATTTTTCTTTGCCATTTAATAGCACTCATCGCTTTATTCTTAGCTTATTTACCATGAGTTTGGTTTGCCATACTTCCGCTTATTACTACACACAAGCGGTAAACTACATTCAGCGCTTATACAAAGAAGGGATAGAGGACTTAGCCTACAGAGATCAACTCACGGGCTTAGCCAACCGTTGGAGTTTTGAACGTTGGGCAAGTGAAAAGCTTGCGACTATTGATAGTAAACATTCACTTACCGCCTTGGTTTTTCTCGATATTGATGATTTTAAAGGCATCAACGATAACTATGGGCATGATGTTGGTGACAGTGTCCTGCAGCATTTTGCGAATCGTTTGAGTAACAACCTACGCACTCGAGATAGAAAGAATCATGAATACGATTATTCCATCGCTCGGTTTGCTGGCGATGAGTTTGTTTTGATGCTCTATGATATTCCAACTCGAAAAGATCTTGATGGCATTCTAGAGCGGATATGCGGACTGTTTGAGAGCGGTTGCCAAACCAATGAGAGAATCAAAGAACTCACTCTTAGTGTCGGCGTTTCTTTATACCCTCAAGATGCTACCGATTTACATGAATTAACTCGATGTGCGGATAAGGCGATGTACGTTGCTAAACACTCAGGGAAAAACCGATATGCTTATTATCACGACAACCCGGTTTCAAACTTGATAGAAGAATTCTCGACGAAATTAGTCTGCTCAGAATCTGATGAATCCAAGCTTGAAGACTGTCTTGAAGCGAAGGTGGAAGGGAACAACGTTACTCTGCTAAAAACGCATCAACATTAACCGTTAATATCGCATACTGCTAAATGTCTTAGCCTGCCATATACATAAGCCAAAGGCTCACTAATCCAATCACAATGATCCATACGACTTGTCGAGTTCGGTTCGGGTTATTACCTCTGGGCCTCACTACCGATTTAAAGGCAGCTTGCTTGGCCGACTGCATAAACGGCGCTTCAATCTCGCGTTTTTTCACACGACGTTTAAACGCACTGTTTGCGACAGCTGTAAAGCGGTGGCTCTGCTCTGTTGTAAAATCATTTTCAAAGTCCATCCGACCTTGCCTATCGCCATGCTTTGGTTGTATTGCCATAGCGGCCTCCTTGGCGGTCTACCCTATTCAAGTATAGACATAATTTCACCTTCTTACCTGTTCAAAATTTTCGAATAAGTCACTCAACGCTATGCCATCTTCTTTTTCAATCAGATTACATAAACTACAGCTATTCAAGTTTATGAGGGTATCAAAATGACGAGTGTAAGAGTAGTAGACCATGTCATTTCAGCACATGCGACTTCAGATGGAGATGGTGTCAAAATCCAAAGACTCGCTGGTTTTAATAACACACGTTTCTCTCCATTTTTGATGATTGATGAACTTAAATCGGATGAAAGCAAAGACTACGTTGGCGGCTTTCCTCCACATCCTCACCGTGGTATAGAAACGCTCACTTATATGCTTCAAGGTCATTTCCAACACAAAGACCACCTGGGTAATGTCGGTGAGCTTCGCAGCGGTGGCGCACAATGGATGGCCGCGGGTCGTGGTGTGATTCACAGTGAAATGCCAATGATGGAAGAAGGCGCGTTGCACGGTTTTCAGATTTGGATAAACCAACCAGCAACACACAAAATGCAGCCAGCGCAATACCATGACTTTCAAAGTGACAGCATTGCAGAATATCAAAACGAACAAATCGGCTTACTGAGAGTTATTTCCGGTGGGTATAAACTGCATGACCCAGCTGACGCAGAAACTATACAAACACAAGGTCCATTACAAACGACAGGCGTGCCATTAAGCGTTGTGGATTGGCGAGCGCATTCAGGACAAAAAGTGACGTTAAGGACGGATGTTAACCATAATGCCATGACATACGTGTACCGAGGCAGTATTAAGATCGATAACAAAGTCGTCAACCAAGGCCAACTTGCACTGCTCACCAAAGCTGAATTGCTGTCTTTGGATAGCTTAGAAGATTCTGGTGTCCTGATTTTTTCTGGTGAACCGATTAATGAGCCGGTTGTGCATTATGGCCCATTTGTCATGAACTCGATGGAAGAGATTGAACAGACAATTCAGGACTACAACAACGGCGTATTTGAGACTTACTGATTTTGAGCTTTGAGCTTTGAGCTTTGAGAAAGATGTTGAAGAGGTTTTGAAACAAACAACGAATTTTGGTCGTCCATTTGATGACTGCGAAACAAGTGACACTATCCACTGCCGGTTACTATCACTTATTTAACCACGCTCTTAGAGCGTGGTTTTTTCTGTCCAAGCAGAAACAAATGATACCCTGATTGAACGAATTTAGACCTAGTTACAAGTATTCACACAAGTAAGCTGTCGCTTCTTTTACCTGAAGGTCGAAGGAAGAGTTGCCAGCAACGTCAAAAGACTCACCAGACTGGTATGTCGTCCAATCATCATCACCAACACGCTTAACAATCAATGCACCTTTAACAACGGTCATCTTTTCTGGAGCCGCTGTACCAAACGTGTATTCACCAACAGCCATCACTCCAACACTAACGTCCGCACCAGATTGGTTAAACGCTAACGACTTAACGCCGCCGTCAAAATATGTGTTTTCTTTAATCATCGTACTTCCTTGTTATCTTCAAATTGCATGCATTGGGCTCAACAAATAAGCCTATACGTAAGTTATGTGGTAATTGTTTTAACCAATTCATGACTTTCGCACAAGAAATAAATACGCATAGCTTAAGCTTTTTTGAGAACCATTTTCATTGATGACGTAAATATGCCAAAAATAGCGAACGCAACCAAATTTACTAGAACATTCGATCCTGCTTCTAACTATCATAAGAATCTTTGCAAACTAAGATTTTAGTTTATAAACTGACCGACGGTGCGTGAAGATCAATGAAGAGATAATGGCAAAAAATCCCACGAAAAGCAGAGATATATTTGCCAAATTATTGTTCTACGGCTTTCTATTAGCCGGCTTGATGGTTGCCCTCACGGCAGGGTATTTTGCTTATCAAACTCACCAACAGTCAGTCAGCCCAAGCAATGTCCATGGCACTTGGATAGAGATCGGGGCTCCACCCTACAATACCGATATCCTTACGCTTTCCGATAATGGCGTCACGATGAACCATCGCCTCATTACTACCTCATTTGATTTTGATGGCAAAGTTGTCACCATCAACACAGGATCTGGGCCAACAATTTACACCATCAGTGGTACTTATGATTCGCCTCGATTAAAGCGACTGTTTCCCAGTGTGCCATCTCAACAATTCATTAAAGAAGGCTACGAAGATACAGCAGCAGGTGACACCCATAGTGTGATGCAACAACGACGCGCTTCATTAGCTGAGCAATTCAAAAGATAACTTCTACAACGGTATCCTCTAAGGTAATGCATTCTTAGTGATACTACCCTTAGCAACACTCTTTGCATTCCCAAGTATTAGCACTATCTTCCACGTATCAGCCTCACACCCAACACGTTTCGTTCTGTGATGCCGCTTCAATTCACGATATTTTCCCATAGTTTGTCGCATATTTTCATAACTTCATGTTGTGTATTTTCACTTGTGAGATTTTCATACTGAACATTGTTTTGTTTTATAAAACATGGACTCAGCCTCTCACTCATTAAGCAACAGAATTGTAACGAGATACTATTTTTTAGTTGTCCATCGAAAACGGATTTATTTTCAGTTATAAAATTAAAACTCTCTCGAATACTGACTGGGAAGCTCCTTCAAAACTGACTGGAGCCGTTTATGGGGCCATTTGGTTCTCGTAACCTTCAAGGAATGAGAGAAAAAGTATGATTCGTATAAATACCTGTGCTGCGAGCATTGCTCTAGCGCTATCTGGTACAGCATTAGCCGCTCCAACAGCACCTAGCATCGATATGTACGGTTCCAACAACCTTCAGTTTTCTAAAATTGAACTCGCGATGGAAACGACTTCTGGTTATAACCAGATGGTTAAATATCACGACAAAGCAAAGGTCGACGTTAAATTTAACCAATGGAGCGGAACGTCAGGAAACACTTACAACATCTACTTTGATGGCGTTAAAGTGGCCACTGGCCCTATAACTGGCAGCCAAACGACAGCTTCATTCGAATACGGCCAAGGCGGCTTATTTCAGATGGAAATCGAAGCGTGTGACGAAACAGGCTGTGCCAAGAGTGCACCCGCTCAGATCACAATCGCAGATACCGATGGCTCACACTTAGCGCCACTTTCGATGAATGTGGACCCGAACAACAAGTCATACAACACAGATCCAAACACGGTAGTAGGTACTTACTTTGTTGAGTGGGGCATCTATGGCCGTGATTACACAGTCGATAACCTACCCGCTGATAACTTGACCCACATCCTTTATGGCTTCATCCCAATTTGTGGCCCTAATGAATCAGTGAAATCAGTAGGCGGTAACAGCTACAACGCACTCATGACAGCCTGTCAGGGCGTTAACGATTACGAAGTGGTGATTCATGACCCTTGGGCGGCTTTCCAGAAGAGTTTCCCTCAAGCAGGGCACGAATACAGCTCACCTATCAAGGGTAACTACGCAATGATGATGGCGCTAAAACAGCGCAATCCAGACTTAAAAATCATTCCATCGATTGGTGGTTGGACGCTATCTGACCCGTTCTTCGATTTCACAACCAAAGCGAACCGAGACACGTTCGTCGCATCGGTTAAAACATTCCTCAACACATGGAAATTCTATGACGGTGTGGATATCGATTGGGAATTCCCCGGTGGAGGCGGTGCTGCGCCCGATCTCGGTGACCCTGTAAATGATGGCCCGGCTTATATTGTATTGATGGCAGAGCTGCGCGCTATGCTAGATGAGCTAGAAGCTGAAAACGATCGTACTTACGAGCTAACATCAGCGATCGGTGTTGGTCACGACAAGATTGAAGACGTGAACTACGGCGATGCTATCCAATACATGGATTACATCTTCGCGATGACTTACGACTTCTACGGCGGTTGGAACAACGTGTTAGGTCACCAAACAGCACTCAACTGCGGTAACTTCATGCGCCCAGGGCAATGTGATGGCACAGGCCTTGATGAAAATGGCGAACAGTACACGGGCCCTGCTTACACCACAGACAACGGCATCCAATTGCTGCTTGAGCAAGGTGTTCCAGCGAACAAACTTGTGGTTGGTACAGCGATGTACGGTCGTGGTTGGGAAGGCGTATTACCATCATCACTTTCAGATCCAAGCGACCCAATGACTGGCGTAGGTAATGGTAAACTGACCGGCAGCTCTGCTCAGGGTGTATGGGAAGATGGCGTTATCGATTACAAAGGCATTAAAGCGAACATGCTTGGTGCAAACAACCAAGGCATCAACGGCTTTGAATATGGCTACGACGAAATGGCAGAAGCGCCTTACGTTTGGAACCGTACTTCAGGTCAGCTAATCACATTTGATGATGATCGCTCAGTAAAAGCAAAAGGCGCATACGTTCGTAGCCTTGGCCTTGCGGGTCTATTCTCTTGGGAAATTGATGCGGATAACGGCGATATCCTGAACGCGATGCATGAAGGTCTTGCAGGTGGAACTACTGATCCTGTAAACCGTAAACCAACCGCAGCAGCGGGCGCAGATCTATCGGTTGAAGGCCCAGCTTCTGTTTCTCTAGACGGTAGCGCTTCAAAAGACAGCGACGGCACGATTGCAAGCTACGCTTGGTCACAAGTAAGCGGAACAGCCGTAACTCTGGCCAACGCGAATGCTGCAGTTGCAAGCTTCGATGTGGTTGAAGTCGCTCAACAAGAAGTACTCACGTTCAGCCTAACGGTAACTGATAACGAAGGTGCGACTGCAACTGACACCGTTGTTGTAACAGTAACCCCTAAGGACACAGGTCCAGTCAATACAGCACCAGTTGCGATTGTTTCAGCTCCAGCTGAAGTTAATGCGGGTGACGTAGTGGTGGTTGATGCTTCGGCTTCGAGCGATGCTGACCAAGATACATTGACCTTCACGTGGGATGTGCCTGCTGGTATTGATGCTACGATTCAAGGTTCTTCAGTGAGCTTTGTCGCGGCGGAATACACGCAAGATACGACGCTGAACTTCTCTGTAACGGTCAGCGATGGCACTGATACATCGGTAGCGGCTACTTCAGTGAACGTTCTTAAGAAAACCACAGGTGGCGGTACGTGTACTAACGCTTGGGATTCAAGTGCAGTCTACACTGGCGGCGACCAAGTGACTCAAGCTGGTAAGGTTTGGGAAGCAAAATGGTGGACAACCGGTGAAGATCCAACAACGACAGGCCAATGGGGCGTCTGGAAAGAGATCGGCCCTGCGAGCTGTGCTAACTAAAATGGGATTTAGCTCAACACGAGCTAAGCACCCACTAACCCCCTAAAAGCAAAGGCCAATCAGAGAATGTCTGATTGGCCTTTTTATTTATATTTTCTTAGCCTTGAGCTAACGATCTTTATACTGATGACCTTTTTAAGTATGCTCGTTGGGTTTAGCCAATTAAGTTATCAAAGCTCTCAAATACTTGCGGGCACTTCATCACTCGTCCGTGACCTTGGCCTCGAGTGGCAATCAAGGTGACGCGATCCATTTCATTGGCAGCACGTTGAGAGACATCAAACTTAGTGAACTTGTCTTTCTCATCATGAACAATGATCGTCTGCGATTCGCGAAGCGCTAATTTACCATAAGGATCCACTGATTGAATTGGGTAGTTAAACTGCTCTTCCACTTCACCTACAACCGCCTCAAACAGCTTCATTGAGTAACCAGAACGTGCCACACTGCCAAATAGGTTTTCTAGGTAATCCAACACAGGCGCGATCAGCAACATTGGCTTGTTTTCCAATTTAACGTGCTTGCACTCCAACGCAGAAGCAGTGCCCATGCTGTGGCCAACCAAACCTGCCACTTCACCAACCGAATCTAGAATGGCCTCTAAACCGTTCACAAACGCTGGAATATGACCATGTACACCATCACTGCCACCATGAGCAGGGTGATCGTAAGCCAAAGCCGTAAAGCCTTTGGCTGCGATGTGTTCCATGAGAGGGAAAAACTGACTCGCTGTCCCCGACCAACCATGAGTAAGCACCCAAACCGGTCCAGTACCCAGAGAGTATGTCTTCAATACACCGTCACGACCTTTGATCTCACTTTTAATCAAACCTTTTGGATCGGCATTCTTTTGCTCGGTGCGCATTGGAGTCAGCAGCAATTTACGTGCTGTTTTCTTCGCATGGCTAGGCGCTAGAATATAGTGAAGGTTTGTCGTGGCACCAATTAAGCTGCGCTTAAAACTGAATTTGTTCGATGTATTAAAATAGATTTTGTCACTCATGACCTGTCCTTGTTTCGCCATACAACTTGGCGGATAGAGCTCGGCCCCAGAAATCGAACGACCGTGCTATTTGTTTATCTAAAAAATGACGGTAATTTATTATCACTTACCGCCACTTCTATAAAATTGTGGTCAGCCTTACTAAAGCAAAACTTACGTTTTTTACGAATAAAATGATTTTCGAGTAAAACTTGTCTGCAATCTAAACCGCTTTCCAACTCTCTACTAAACGTTCTACGCCACTCCAGAAATGAGTGTGACTCGCTTGCTGACCTCGTAAGGAGTAAAACAAGTTAGCACTCAAATAAAGCCCATATAACTCAAAAGTTGCCTGTTTAGGTTCTAAATCAACTCTAAACTGCTTGCTCTCGATCGCTTTAGCGACCTGAATGGTCAAGTAATCAATCCACACTGAAATGGTTTTCTGCAGTGCCTTCTGAATCACAGACGTTTCGCTGCCTGCATCTTTCCATGCATCAATAAACATGCAGCTACCTTGAAACGAGTGATTCCAACCCAGCCAATTATCGAGCAGCTGTTTCAATTTCGCTTCAATGTCACCATCTCCCAACTCTCTTGCAGGCGTGATGACTCTTTCAGTGAATATGGCGTTGGAATACTCGAGCACAGAGAGTTGTAGGTTCTCTTTAGAGTTGAAGTGCGCGAACAATCCACTCTTAGACATACCACACTGCTTGGCTAATTCGCCAATCGTTAAACTCTCGAGACCATTTTCACTCGCAAGCGCGAATGCATGGCTCAAAATATACTCTTTGGTTATCTTTCCTTTGCTCATTATTCACCAATGATAAATCTGATGATTATTTTTAGCACGTTCGTACTTTTTTTCAAAGTTTTTTGCTTAACCGCAGGGATTTAATTTCTCTTATCAAAGAATTGTGGAAAAATGCGACAGTATTCAAAGGATATTGAGCGAAGCAGCTATTGATCGAAGTAAAAATTGATCGAAGTAAAAATTGATCGAAGCAGCGCCAAGTTATTCAGTTATTCAGTTATTCAGTTATTCAGTTATTCAGTTATTCAAAAAGTAACGACTCAATTAAACAACAAAGGAAAAATAATGAACACACTTTGGGAACAGTTTGCGTTTTCGGCGTCAGTAACAGGCCCCATCTGTCTAATGCTGTTTCTTGGTGTGATGCTCAAGCGAATCGGCTTGATCAATGACAACTTCATCGATGTCGCATCAAAGGTCGTCTTTCAGGTCACTCTACCAGCAATGCTATTTTTGAGTATTGTTCAGTCTAACCACGATTTTTCGGCTAGCGGCAAGCTCGTTATTTTTGGCTTGGTGGCGAACCTTGTGTTCTTCATATTTACCACGGTAAGCACGAAAATAGCCTTTAAAAAACCAGAAGACCAAGGCGTAATAGTGCAAGGTGGCTTTCGAGCTAATACCGCCATTATTGGACTCGCCTATGTTGCAAACATCTACGGCAACGACGGCGTTGCGCTCGCAGCTCTTTATGTCGCATCACTGACCGTTCTCTACAACATTCAGGCGGTTATCGCACTCACTCCGAAGGGTCAAGAGTCTGGTGATAAAGCCGTTCAAGTGATTATTAAAACACTGACCAAAAACCCTCTGATTATCTCTATCGCAATGGGGGTCTTGTTTTACTTACTGTCGATTCCAGTGCCGAAAATGGTGTCGGATGCAGGACAATATTTTGCCAATATGACCTTACCACTGGCTCTTTTATGCACTGGAGGGTCGCTTGACATACGATCTCTGAAAAAAGATAAGGGCCCCACCTGGTTCTCTACGGGATACAAGCTGGTCTTGGCTCCGCTGCTAATTACTTCAGTTGCTATATTCTTCGATTTTAGAGGATTAGATCTTGGTCTTATTTTCTTGATGAGCGCCGCGCCAACCGCTGCCGCAAGTTACGTAATGGCGCGAGCGATGGGGGGAAACTCTACCTTAGCCGCCAATATTATCGCTCTAACGACTGTCGTTTCTCTTATCACTTGCACGCTTGGTATATTCGCACTCACTGCAATGAATTTAATATAGCTGCGACAGGCTTCAAATAATCAACACAAGCCTTAAAACTAAGGCCGCAAGCCTTGATTTAGGACTAACGTATTCGCCATAAAGACTGTTAGATTTTACGAAATTTTTCTTAGAGATCTGATATGTCTTCCGTTCAACATACGCCTGCACAACGCATTGCCAGTATCGAGTTGGGCCGAGTGATTGCTATATTGGCGATCATTGGTTTACATGGCCAAATGGCACTGACTTATTGGCAAATCAATGAAGTGCCATGGATTGGTTATGTTCTTAACCAAGCCGCGCGCTTCGCCGTGCCGCTATTCTTTCTTATTTCCGGCTATCTGATCCAACCTAAACTCACAGCGTCGCCTTGGACAACCTTCATCAACTACTCCAAACCACTACTCAAAGTTTGGTTGGTATGGAGCATCATCTGTCTGGTCATGCCATTCAACCTCGCTAAGGTTGAAGAATTGGGTTACTTAGGCGAACGCCAAGGTTACTGGGGCTTCCTAATGAACACCCCGCTCAACTCTTTCTTAGAGGGCGGACTAGTTCACTTATGGTTCCTTCCTGCTCTAATGTTCGCTGTTTTGATCATCGCCTTAATGGTTGAGATGAAACTCGACAAACTGCTATTACCAACGGCTATTCTACTTTACGTATATGGTGTGTTGGCAGGCAGTTACACAAGCTTAACCGACCTCAGTGCACCGTTCTTCACTCGTAACGGCCCATTCTTTAGCACACTGATGGTGACTTTAGGCTTCCTGATTCGCCAACATCAATGGAAGGTGTCGTCAACAAAGGCCTTGGGGTTCTTAGCGATAGGCATGTTCATCCACTTTGCCGAAGCTGCATGGCTAACCAACTTTGATGTCGGGTTTAACATGAATGATTTCTTGTTTGGAACCACATTATGGGGCGTAGGTGTATTTATGTGGCTTCTGGCCAATCCAAATATCGGCAACTACGCATGGGTTCGTTCTATTTCAAACCGAATGTTGGGCATCTACGTCAGCCATTTGTTAGTTATTATCGTGCTGTTCAATGTTTGTGGAATATTAGGTATCACAGAGATCGGTAAAGATATCACTGTATTCTTCGGCACCTTTATCCTGAGCTTTATGTTGGTTTCGGGTATCGAAAAGACACCTCTGCAACGCTGGTTGCTTCGCTAACAGCCATCTCACCGGAAACGTTAAACTCTCTTCCCAATATTTATCTGCCAGTGAAAACACTAACCCATGGTCACTGGCAGTTTTTACTTAACTCAAGTATCGACATCCATCTAAATATCTACACAATCATAAGTATTTACACAAACCTCAATATTTACACAAACCTAAGATAAATATCGACAACCTTCATTTGATACTCACCGTTATCCCTCGATCTCCTTTAGCCATTGACGTGGTGATATACCAGAGACATGTTGAAACGCACGAGAGAAGCCAGAGTAACTGCTGTAACCAACCTCATCAGACACCCAATTAATTGGCTTACTTTGTAACAGTAAAGACTGAGCCACTGAGATACGCCACTTTTGTACGTAATCTCCGGGCGTTTCACCGACCTCTCTCTTAAATGCCTCGATAAATTGAGTGCGAGACATCGCAGCCAATGATGCCATTTCCGCAACCGACAAATGACGAGCAGGCAATCTGTGGATAGCGTTCATTACAGGAGCGAGTCGAGTATGGGCAAGAGCTGAAAATAGCCCTTTATCAATTTTCTGTTGTTCAATGAGATGACGGAAAATTAAAGCCATTAATGCATCACTAAATTTATCCATTAAGTATTGTTGGCCTGACGATTCTTGGCTCGACTCCCGAAACAACACTTCGATCACTGGAATTAAGTTAGGTGCTTCATCAAACGGAATCACTATCACATCAGGAAGAGCAGACAACAAAGGATTCATCTGCCCTGCTCGATATTCCACATTCGCGCACACCAACTCTGCCCCCTCCCCCACCCCTTCAATCGCATGTGGCGTGCTGTTAGGCAAATACACCATGCAAGGCTGTGAAAGTTGCTTACTTTCCTTGTGAGCACGAGATAAGGTCAGCTTCCCCGCGCTCAACACATGAAGATGCCCTTCCTTACCCTGTCGTGGCTTGAATGACGATACACCACACAGATTTCCAGAGTAAAAAACACCAGTACGTATCGAGAAATGTTCCATTAGTTGTGACAGCAGATCCATGCATCCTCCGAACGATTCGCTTACTTTTTAGTTCTTTTGTCCCTCTATAGACCGGACTAGTGGGCTAATTTATTCAAACAAGATAACCAAAGAAGACAAGGAAATTGTTATGTCATACATCAAACCAGCCAATAAAAAACTCACTCTAATGGTAGCGTTACTAGGTACCAGCTTCTCGCTAATGGCAGCAGATATCGACATGAGCGTTGATAGCAATGACATAGCGATCAAAGGCTATGACCCAGTAGCTTACTTTACTGATTCGGGCGCCGTTCAAGGCTCATCAAAATTCACAGCAACTTATAAGAACGCTATTTATCAGTTCGCAAGCAGTGAAAACCGAGATCAGTTTCGTACTAACCCTGAAGCTTATGCGCCTCAATACGGTGGCTATTGTGCCTTTGGTGTAGCTATGGGCAAGAAGTTTGAGACCGACCCTAATGCATGGAAAGTCGAAGATGGAAAGCTATATCTGAACTTGGACAAATCTGTACAAAAACGATGGTTGGAAGATACACAAGAATTTATCCAAGATGCCAACAGTAACTGGACGACGATCAAAACTGTCGAAGCTTATAAACTCTAGTCGATAAGCTCTAGTCGACAAGTTTTAGCCTATAAATTTGTCCACTACTCATTTTAGCCTTCAACGTTTATCCATTGCCCATTAATAAAAACGGAAGCGACCGAACGCTTCCGTTTTCATGTCGACGATTTAACTATGGATAAGTAGTCAACTAATGGTGACACCACAACAAACAACGATGTGACACTCAAATCAGAGAAAAGCATAAAGCCCTCAGCACGAATCAAATTCATTTTTACTCTATACTTCTGACAAATAAGCTTTTCTTTTTCAGGAAGAATAATGATATTAGCTAGGATTGTTGCACTCGGGCTTTGCACTCTATCAACACTCACCTATGCCGCCCCATGGCAATTTGTGAAAAGCGAAGATGGAATCGTCATTGATAAGAGGCCACATAGTGAAGGCTTGGTAGAAATACGAGCGAAAATGCAAACACCGACCAGTTATTCTGGTTTTTTGTTATTGCTGGAAGATAGCGACAATGTGCCGAACTGGATAGACAATGTATCTGAAAGCCAAGTGTTAATGCAAATTTCTGAAACTGAAAACATCGTCTACACCCAGTTTAAAGCACCTTGGCCTGCTAGAAATCGAGATATGGTGACCTACTCCCAGTACAGCGTCGAAGATGGACAGTTTGTTTTATCGATTAAGGATGCTTCGAACTATTTGGCAAAAGAATCAGGGTATATTCGAATCTACGATGTGGACGCACTTTGGACATTGCAACCACTTACCAATGGCAATACCTACATTACCTATACTGCGTATGCGAACGCGGGTGGGATATTACCAAATTGGTTGATGAACAAGTTATCGATCGGCAGCGCACTGAGTACGTTTAAAGGGTTGAAAGAGCAGCTACCAAAATACCAAGGCCAGCAACACCCTCACCTGCCAAGCGAGTCTCGCTAGCTATATAACTGCCAATAGTGGAAAGCAAACCACTAAGGCCTTCTTGCCAGATCTCGAGCTAAGATCAGTGCTAAACCAAATACCTGAAGAAAAAGCGCGATATTCTTGTAGAAAGCCATTTTCTCATCGAGCCTTTGTATTAACTCAACCAAGGTTAGGTTATCCAAATAGTAATCGTCGATTCGTGTTCGTTGTGCTTCTTGAGCACGGTTTATCAACACCATAATCTCGGGTAAATTAGCCAACGAAATCGTTGGCACTTCATCACTCACCCAGCGCCTGAGCTGGCCGCGCAACGCTTCATTGAGAACTGTCGCAGGTTGAGCCACTTCTGTTGGTCGTTTATCAAGGTGAATTAGAATGGCTTCACGCTTGCGTTCTAGGGTTTCGATCGTATTCCAGGCTAGTTGTATCGAATATACATTGCCGTATTTGCGATCGTTGTATTCCGCTTTTTCCGCTTCAAGTTTATCTAACACCAAGCTCGACATAACAATCGCCATGATGTTGAGTATCAGACCTGCAAGGACAATTGCCCAAGCAGGAGGAAGGCGTAATACCATAATGCTCCCTAGAACATTTTATCAAAAGGTAGGTAAGCTAAGTTTAGGACAATCAAAGAGATCATGCAGATAAGCGTTAACACCATACCCACTTTTCGACCCTTAAAATTTTCCGCTAGAATTCCTTTAGCATGAATCACACGTCCCAAAAGAAAAGCCACGCCCAGTACATGAATAAACCAAACATTGGCTCCGTTCATCTCTAAGAACCCCATCAAGATAATTGTAATGGGGATATAATCCATTGCGTTGCTTTGTGCCGAGCGTGCTATCTGCAACGACTCAACACCGCCATCGGCGTAAGCGACCAGGTTCGCTCGCCTCTGCTTAATAACTTCGATCGCTAACCAGATCATGACGACCGTCAGCAAGGCTGCGTAAAGTGCTGTAACCATTATGTTTCCCTATCACTTGGTGTTAATTCGTCATACATTACCCATCAATTCATTGGTGCAGTCAATGCAAAATGATATTTGAGCCCGAAAATATGTAAGAGATCTCTTACATGTAACGTAAGAGATCACAATTAAGCTTCGCAGAAAACACCTAAAAAACAAACCCAACCCTTTGTTTTGTATGAATCTACGCATATTTATTTCAGTTAGCGTATTCATTTATTTCTTACCATCAATTGCGAGCAAAGCCTCCAAAGTGTTTAATACACAGGTCGACAGGGAGTTGGCAGGAACAGGAAAAAGCCTAACGGATTAGGTATCTTCAGGACGAAGATTTGATGACTTAGGATGAGTGATCAGCATGGAAGTTTTCCTCTAGGATAGAGCCACTCGCCAGGATGACGAGTTAGCAAGGACACCGCTAGGAAGGCGACGAATTGGATAGGTTAAAGGATTTAGCCACGTCAAGGAATGATGCAGGGAGCACCAGTTACCTATTGAAAAATTAGTAACGCGCAGTAGCAGGATGGCTACAAAAAGAATAAACCCCGTTTGGTGAAAGCCAAACGGGGTTTCCTTTTTTTTTAGCGTTTGAAAAGTCTCATTGGCAATTCATTTACCATAAACCCTAAAAAGTTTCGAGAACTGTCATTCTACAAAAGTTATAGAATAATATTCATCAAGAACATCGCACCAAACGCATTCAATACTGAAATCGCGATCATCACTGGAATATAGCGACCTTCAATACCAATTGGTCCCATGATACGTCCCATGTATTGCACCAACAAACTTGAAGATAAACATCACAGCAACCGCTAGGCCAATTGACGAAGTTACCGCCAAATAACCATCCATAACTGGAAGGGTGAACAGTACTGTACCTGAAGAGAAGAAGTTAACGATCGCCCCGCGCCAGCATCAGTACTTTGAAGCGACGCAATCAATGCTAAGCCTGAGTTGCCAGGAGTATCCATCAAAGCTAATACTTTCGCCACCGTCTTTCTTTTTCACTATAATCTATTGAATTATTAAGATATCTATCACACCCCACATGCTTATTTAGGTCTACGCTTTTACCCGTGTTAATAACTTATTAACTTCGGAGCGTAATCCATGCTAGGTATCCAGCTTTCAGCTGTTCTCTCTCTATTCTTCTTTTCAACGGTAGCAGCTGCTTCCACTTCTCAGCTAGAGGAATCGCTCAGTCTAACCAACTCGTTTGCTGGCTACCTGTCGCTGACCATTTTCGTTGTCGCCTACATAGTGGTGATGATGGAAGAATACCTAAAGCTCAGAAAGTCAAAGCCCGTGTTACTGGCAGCTGGCTTAATCTGGATTATCATTGGTTTCACTTACCAAGAACACAACCTTGTCGAAGTGGCCAAACAAGCCCTTGAACATAACTTACTAGAATACGCTGAACTACTGCTGTTCCTACTCGTGGCCATGACGTACATCAGTGCCATGGAAGAGAGGAGGTTATTTGATGCATTGCAAGCGTGGATGGTAGGCAAAGGGTTCAATTTCCGGTCTCTATTTTGGTTAACAGGTATTCTTGCATTCTTCATTTCCCCCATTGCCGATAACCTCACCACGGCTCTATTGATGTGTGCTGTGGTTCTTAAGGTCGCAGGCTCTAATCCAAAATTCGTTAACCTCGCGTGTGTGAATATCGTGATAGCTGCCAATGCCGGCGGCGCATTCAGTCCGTTTGGGGATATCACGACACTAATGGTTTGGCAGGCTGGACATGTCAGTTTTACCGAATTCATTCCGTTATTTATTCCTTCAGTGATGAACTACTTGGTTCCAGCACTGATCATGTCTTACTTTGTTCCAACCACTCAGCCCGATACTGTGCACCAACACATCGAGTTAAAACGTGGCGCAAGGCGAATCGTCTTCTTGTTCATCATGACAATCGGTACCGCGGTCGCTTTCCACGCCGTGCTTCACTTCCCTCCTGTAATGGGCATGATGATGGGGCTCGCCTACCTCCAGTTCTTTGGGTATTACCTACGCCAGACCTTGCCCAATTCGCTCGCTAAGAAAAAAGCGGTGGCGATTGCTAACAAAGACGAAGGCGCGCTTAAGAGATTAGGTTCAGTCGTGCCATTTGATGTATTTCGTAGGGTATCTCATGCCGAGTGGGACACGTTATTGTTCTTCTACGGTGTCGTAATGTGCGTGGGCGGCTTGAGTTTGTTAGGTTACTTAGAGCTTGCCTCTGGTGTGATGTACAACCAATGGGACCCAATTTGGGCCAACATCATGGTCGGGATCTTGTCTGCTATTGTCGATAACATTCCGGTGATGTTTGCGGTGCTGTCCATGGAGCCACAGATGTCAATAGGTAACTGGCTATTGATTACCTTAACTGCAGGTGTTGGGGGCAGCTTGTTGTCTATTGGTAGTGCAGCAGGCGTGGCGTTGATGGGGGCAGCGCATGGGAAGTACACCTTCTTTGGGCACTTAAAATGGATGCCAGTGATCATGATAGGTTATGCCGTCAGTATCGTCGCTCACTTATGGCTTAACAGCGCTCTTTTCTAATTAGACAACTCGCCCAAAGGCTTCTCAACCCTTGTCCAGACATTGCTTAGTTGCATCGCTGGGCAGCGGTTGCAGGTGAGTACCGCACCTTGATGTTGAATCCGCATTACCAATCCAGGGTCAACTCGACTATTTGCGGAATTTAATTTAATGTTGATCAAATCATCTTCGACACGATACGTGCGGGTAACGGTATTACCCATAGTTTGATAAGTCACTTGCCCCGATTCGAACACTAAATAGCTGCCATTCTCAGCGTTCTCATACATGCCTTTGAACAAAACAAGCTGTGGTACTTCGAAGGGGCGACTCGTGTCGGTTAAGCAGCCAGTTAGCAATAATGCGCTACTGCAGCAGAATATAAGTGAATAACGGCTATTCATTTGAGCATCCTTGCTTGGAGAATATAGTTAAATAGTATGCAACTAAACTAGTATTTTCCAGAAAGCGCCAATTTTATTGTAAAGTCACTCTTTACGTCCCTAGCCCATGAGTTTTTAACCATAAATCGATACATCAATGAATGGCATTAGTACTCAATATCAATTTGTGCACCATGAAAAGCAATGCACTCTCGATAAAGCCCAATCAACATTCTCTACAGAACCTATCTACTCCTGTTCCCTTCCTTCGATAACCAATAAGCGTTGCTTTCGTTCGACACCACCTGCATACCCGGTCAGCTTGCCATTTTTACCAATCACACGGTGACACGGCACAATCACTGACACCGGATTTTTGCCATTCGCTAGACCAACAGCACGCACCGCTTTCGGATTGCCAATCGCATCAGCCAATTGTGCATAGCTCCAGGTTTCACCGTATGGAATCGTCGTGAGAGCTTGCCACACCGACTGCTGAAACGGTGTACCCTTGGCTGAGATCGGCACAGTAAATTGAATGGCTTCGCCAGAAAAATATCGATTGAGCTGGTCGGCAACCAATTCAAAGATCGGAAAGTCATCATCTCGAACGCCTAACTGATCTGGCTTGGTTGTGTATGTTTCAAACCAAAGACCGAGCAGCCCTTCATCGTTCCCCTGTAAAGTCACGGTTCCCAGTGGGCTCTCATAATAAGTAAAACGGTTAGTCATAATATCTCCTAGCCTAGTACTACAGATGTTTGTGTATTGTAGATGTTTGTGAGCACTCTTTATTTTAAGACTGATTCCAGCAGTGGAACGTGGCGTAGCTTCCCCAAGGCGAAACACTCTCTGTATTAATCGTAGAGCGATGCTCAATGAACTTCTTCACCACCAAATCGCTAATCAACAGGTGGTTAGGCTCACTTAACCCTCTGAGCAGCGCGTACTGAATCGTCCAAGGCCCAATGCCCTTTAGGTCAATCCACTTAGAAGGGTGTTCGGCTTCGTTGTCGACCATGTATTCGGCAAAACGCTTTAAAGTTTCCTTACGACTTCCCGGCATTCTTAAAAAGCTCACATCAGCATCAGCTATTTGTTTAGGTGTTGGGAAATACGCTTTCTCAGATGCATAAGCAATTTGTTGTAATTCAGAGCACTCTTGGGAATTAGCCAACTCTTGTAAAACAGAAGCTTGATGCGTACCAGAAATCTCTCGCACCAGTAAGTTGAGTTGGCCGATCGCTGCTGTTACTGAGACTTGCTGCCCTAGAATCGCTCTTACACCAGCCTCCCAAGCACTCCAAACGCCAGGAATACGGATACCACTCTTGGCAACCAAGTTAGGATCAATGGTCATAAAAAAAGCCTCAACCTTGGCAATATCGACATCAAGGTCGAACATACGTCGAATGTTAGCAATCAAACTTCTTAATTGGCTTATATCGTCCAACTCAAATTCAATATCTAAGCGGTTTTCTTTTACTAAGGTGGCCTTGAACCAGCCTTTAGAACCATTCACATTCACCGTGCGTTGATAATAGTTTTCACCGATGCCCTCCAGACCTTCAATCATTCTTCGTCGATAAAAACCCAACAGGTGCTCCCAATCTAAAGGGCCATGAAAAGAAAGTTGGATATGGTTACTCAGGTAGTTGCTGGGTTTAGAGCGTCGGATTTGGCTTGGTGAGAGCTTCAGCTCTTTTAAAAAGGCATCATTGAAACGGCGTGTACTGTTAAAGCCGCTCGCAAAACCGACATCAGTAATGCTCATGCTACTGGTGTGCAGTAACTGCTTCGCAAACATTAACTGGCTATATAGGCTGTATTGCTTTGGTGACACACCGATGTAATTGTCGAATAAGGTTCGTAAATAGCGGTCTGAGATACCCAAACGAGCCGCAAGTTCTACGATTGAGCCTGAATTCAAAGCACCGTTATCGATCAATTGTAAAGCACGCAAAAACGTTGTTTCGACGCCTTTCCACGCGGGTGAGAATGGTGCGCTATCAGGGCGACATCGTAAACAAGGACGATAACCCGCTTTCAAAGCCTGAGCTTGATGAGAAAAGTATTCGACATTTTCTTCTTTGGGCGGGCTTGCCGGGCAAATAGGTCGACAAAAGATACCTGTCGTTTTCACTGCGGTAAAAAACATGCCGTCAAACCGAGCATCTCGAGAGTAGCGAGCCAAACTACACTGCTCAGTAGTTAAGACACTGTTGTTATTGATATTTTTTAACATGTCATACTCTTCTAATTAACGGCTGCTCTTTTTCCAATAACTAAAAGTCTACCGCGAACCGCCATTGCCGCTAGCCACTTTCGGAAGTGAAGGTTAAATAAATCACAAAAACAGTTTTATTTTCACTCAATTCAGCTATTTTTAATAGGTAGAAGGGATACTTCTAACAACGTCAACAACTGGTACTTAGCACATTAAGATGCAGAGACCTATTGGATAAAAAGGAAAAAGGCTATGGATCTTCATACGTGTCGAATTGTGTTATCAAACCAACAAATTCTCACCAGTCAATCAGTCGAGCAATCTCTCAGTTACCTTGAGGATCAAGCCGACATCGGAATTTCTATGATCGAAATTGATGCTACCGATGGAAATCAAATCCATTCGTACATGTCTCGCTCTCTTGAAGAGTCAATCGAGAATCTAATGAACTTATAGTTCCGCCAAATAAGGCACATTGACCAGGCTTAACTTCTTTTATGTGGGTTAGAACTGACTTTTGATTTGGTTTAGAGCTTATCTTTGATTTAGAAAATATTTATGTTTTAAAGAATGGGATGATCTCGGATTTAAAAATAAAGTTCTCGCTGGTTTAAAAACAAAAATGGCTCCTTTAACAAGGAGCCATTTTTTATGAAAACATCGTGAAATTAAAACTAAGCGTTTGGAGCTTGCTCAGCTGCTTGTTGAAGCGTATACGCCGTTGATGGGTCAATCTCATTAACCAATTGCTCAACCTGCATGATAGCGTCAACTGAAGTACTGCTTTTACGGTAGCTCAAGTAAATAGGGCGATACCAGTCTTCAACCCCTTTAACCTTGTGTAACTGACCCGAAGCAATAAAAGGTTCAACCAGAGATACAGGTAGGTAGGCACTCCCCCCTTTCTCCAAAATGAAGTCAAGGGCAATACGAGCCGTAGAGGTACGTAGATACGGCGCGGGCACTTTTGGGTGACGCTCGGCGTGTTCAGAACCAAAACGCGTTCCCCAGTCGACATAAACATATTTATGTTGGAATACAGATTCCAGATCATCTTGTTGCGTTGATACCAACACCAAAACCAAATCAGCGACTTTTTTACAGTTCAACTCTTCCGCTTTGATCTGATCGAAAGCGAAAGCCATATCTAAGGTGCGTTCAAGTAAATTTCGGTTGAGTTGCTCACGCCCCATCACCTCGGCCATAAAGCCATAACCACCAAAAGAATCGGTTACTACACTCAAACAATTTTGCAGATACGCATCCCAAATATTCGGTGTACCACCCAGTGTTAACTGCAAAGCTTTACCACTCTCCAACGACAGCTCAAATTTAGCTTGTTGTAAGGTAGACACCATCACTTCCGCATAACCAATCAAACGCTCACCGGAAGAGGTGAGCTTGATGTTATTGCGATCACGAATGAAGAGCTGAGTATCAAAATAGCCTTCTAGCTGTTTGATACGCGCACTCACCGCCGCCTGTGTCAGATACAAATTTTCTGCTGCACGCCCAAAATGGCGCACCCTTGCAACCTCAAGAAAGGTTCTAAATACTTTCACATCCATCAAATACATCTCTGTAATAAATCTGCTAACTAGCCGATCTAGGATTGTTTATCGTAAAGGCAAAAACGTTTTGTTTTCTATTTTTGCCTTTTAACAATATTTTCGCGTGAACAATAAACACTAATTTCTATCTAACCACATTACTGAGGCTGATATGTCTGAGACCGAATTCCGACACGGAAAAAAACGTTTTTATGACACCATTAAATTCCCACGAGGGTTCGCTAAGTCAGGTGATTTTACTCTTTCAGAAGAGGAAATCCTAACCTTGTTTGGTGACACTATGCTTGCACTTGAAACTGGTGAACTCACACCAACCAATGCTGAAGAAAAACACTTCATTAAAGTGCTATCTCACCCTCATAAGGCTAAGTCCAAGTTAGAGCGTGTTTGGTTGAAGTACATTCAACTAGCTCGTGGACGCCGTCGCTTTCATACCCTAAACGGCTGCAAACGCGGTGAAGTGCCTAGGGAAGAATACGAAAGTGAGTTAGTGTTAGAAGATTAGTAAAATAGCTCAAAGTGATACCTCATCACTTTGGGCTTTTTTTTGCCTTCAACACACTTTACCTTCGCAACAGTTAAGTTTAGCTAACCCGGCTGGTTTTACCAATATATATAAATAATTCATAACGATAGCACCGAGACACCTCGACTCAGGCATAATCTCAACGGTACTTGCATCACTGTAGAATTTACGTTTATCTCCTTCCCCCCTTCTTTAATCAATATCACTCTACATTACCACCCTTATTTTTCTGCCTGAACTCTATTCTAGCGGCCTGTTAATGCATCGAAGTACACAAACAAATCAAGCTTATCGACCCTTTCAGACGCTGAATTGAATCAATATTATGCTATATGACAAACGTATTAATCTTGTTTAACGCCACCAAATATCCATACAATAATTATGCAATTCTGAGAGATCTAGTCACAAATACAATGAAAAAAGTAAAATATTGACCTAAAACAATAGCAGAACACGACAACTTATTTTATAATGCGAATTAATGTTTCAGAACACTATAAAATTTAATTTCTAGGGGCAAAATCAATGAGACTTATTCCATTAAGCAACAAAGCAAAAGTAGGTAAATGGGCTGCTCGTCATATCGCAGATTCTATCAACAAATTCGCTCCGACTGCCGAGCGTCCATTTGTACTAGGCCTTCCTACTGGTAGCACACCTCTAACTACTTACGCTGCGCTAATTGAACTTTACAAAGCTGGTGAAGTAAGCTTTAAGCACGTTGTAACATTCAATATGGATGAGTACGTTGGCATCGACCCTAACCACCCAGAGTCTTACCGCACATTCATGCACGAGAACTTCTTCAACCACGTTGATATCCAAGCTGAAAACATCAACCTTCTTGATGGCAAAGCTGACGACATAGATGCACACTGTGCAGCGTACGAAGAGAAAATCCGCTCATACGGTAAAATCAACCTATTCATGGGCGGCGTAGGCATCGACGGTCACATCGCATTCAATGAGCCAGGTTCTTCTCTGTCTTCACGCACGCGTATCAAAACGCTAACTGAAGACACTCGTATCGCGAACTCTCGTTTCTTCGATGGCGACATTAACCAAGTGCCTAAATACGCACTAACTATCGGTGTTGCGACTCTTCTAGATGCTGAAGAAGTAATGATCCTTTCTCTAGGACACAACAAAGCGCAAGCACTTCAAATGGCTATCGAAGGTTCTGTAAACCACATGTGGACTGTTACCGCTCTACAGATGCACCGTAAAGCTATCATCGTTGCTGATGAGCCAGCTCAACAAGAGCTAAAAGTTAAGACTCTACGCTACTTCCAAGAGCTAGAAGCTGAAAACATCCAAGACCTATAATCGATTGTCTTGAATAAAAAGGCGTTTTTAATAGAAAGAGCGTCTTGAATAGAGAAAGCCACAGAATGTGGCTTTTTTTGTATCTGCAATTTGAGGAGGTGAGTAACAGGATCGATAATAGAGCGACAAGCTCGTTTAAACAGGCTACAGAAACAAAAAAGCGATTTCTCAAACAAGAGAAACCGCAATGACGGTATATTCTAAGATGGATAAAACGAATTAAAGCTAGATAAACACTTTAGGTGTAAGCTCAAGCGAAAGCTTCAAGCTATGAACTCAATAGCAAAAACTAAGAACTCAGCGCGTTATCTCGGCACAAGGTGTTAATGATGTCTGTAATAGCCAAAACGATCGTGGATTTCACTTTCTGGTTATGTCGACCCAAGAACATTTCTAACATTGGACCAGACATGGTTTTCACCATCTCAGGGTCGTATTCAATAGGCATAATACGCTGAATAGCATGTACTTTGTTTAGCTCAAAGATGATATCCACTTCAGTAAAACTGGTGTCATCACCCTGTATTTTCGCCCATTCTTTTAAGGTCACGAAAATCTCTAAGTCGTCATAAAGCTCTTTACTGATCACGCCAAGCCCCAGAAGCAACTTTCCGCGTATCATTATTTCCCCTAGCGGCCCGCCACTATTGAGAAGAGGTTCTACAACGAACTTAATCGCAGTATCGTCTTTCTTGAAAATATTTTTTAAAACCGAATCTACCGTATCATCCAATGCATCATAAGCGGCCATCAGGCAAGCGCCAGCACTCTCAGCCTCGGAAAGTGCTTCGAGTAATTCTGTTTCATGATTAGTTTGTATTGGCATAACGGCTCGGCAATAAGAAAGTGCCACAGGAGTGGCACTTTGGTGGTTTATCATTTCAATGCTAGATAAGCTTGTTCCGCTAGTTTAACAACTTCTGAGTCACTATTCAGCTCAGAATAATATGCTAATGTCTCTGCAAAGCCTTTTTCTGCAAACATTGCCTGAAGTTCAACCGCTTGAGGGTCATCTTCGTTCTTATAATGGAACGCTGCCGCAATCGCTTTTACTAGGTGAGCGTTTGGAAGGCCGTATTCTAATGTGCCGTTCAGTGGCTTAACCAAGCGATCTTGTGGGCTCAGCTTACGAATTGGTTGACGACCAACACGATCTACTTCATCACGTAGGAATGGGTTTGCAAAACGACCAAGGATTTTTTGGATGTATGCAGCGTGAGCTTCAGGATCAAAACCGTAACGCTTAATAAGTACAGCACCACTCTCTTCCATTGTTGCTGTTACTTCAGCACGGATTACGTCGTCTTCAATAGAGTCTTTGATTGTCTCATGACCCGCAAGAACGCCAAGGTATGCCGTTACTAGGTGACCAGTGTTAAGAGTAAACAGTTTACGCTCAACGAAAGCCATTAAGTTATCAGTGCATTCCATTCCTGGGATGTTTGGGATATCACCCTTAAATTGTGTTTGATCTACAATCCATTCGCTGAACGTTTCAACCGTTACTGCTAGAGGGTCTGTCTCGCCAGCTTCTGCCGGTGGAACAATACGGTCAACCGCTGAATCAACGAAACCAATGTGCTCTTCAGTGAAGGCTTTCATTTCATCAGAAAGGTGCTCTAATACTGCAGCTTTAAGTTGGCTAGTACCACGAACCATGTTCTCTGCCGCGATTACGTTCATTGGTGCAGTGTTACCAGCAGCAGCACGTTTTTCAATGCCTTGCGCGATAGATTTAGAGATAATCTTGAGAACCGTTGGGCCTACCGCTGTTGTAATAAGATCCGATTCAGCAATGCAATCCACCACAGCGCTTGTCGCTGAGTTCACTGCTGTTACGTTTTTAACGATCTCAACAACACACTCTTCTCCAACAATCTTTACTGGGTATTCTTTACGCTCAATTAACGCATTAACAACCGTTTCATTTACGTCTGCAAACGTAACCTTCATACCAGCATCAGAAAGAAGCTTACCAATGAAACCACGACCGATATTACCTGCACCAAAATGTAACGCTTTCATAATTTTAGACCTTATAAATATTTGAATCTAGATAGCTAACTACTCAACAACATGCCCTTTCCAATTAGGTTCTAGGCATTAAACAGTAAGCTATACAGACTGAATCTTTATTAAACCGATAAAGAGTAAGACCGAAAATGAGGCCAGTGGGGGGACACCGGCCTCCTTCACTCAGGAGCTTGACTAGAGCGTATTAATTTCCGTTTAGAATACGTAGAACATCATCTGGGTTAGTTGTGTTCTGTAAGCATTCCACTGCTTCTTCGTCATCAAGTGAATTGGTAATAGCCATCAACACCATGTTGTGTTCATCGCCTTGTGCTGCAATACCGATAACCATCTTCGCAATATCATCTTCATCTTCACCCCACTGAATGCCTTCAGGGTATTGACAGAAAACGATGCCGGTTTTTTGTACGTACTGTTTCGCTTCGATTGTGCCGTGTGGTACCGCGATAGACTCGCCTAAGTAAGTAGACACAAGCTCTTCACGAGCAAACATACCTTCTACGTATTCAGGTGACACATTGCCAAGTTTTACTAATTGGTCACCAGCAAACTTAATCGCGTCTTTTTTCTGAGTCGCTTTTAGACCAAGGAAGATGCTGTCGTTAGTCAGAGCAAGTTTGTTGCCTTCTTGTGCTGGAGCCGCTGCCGCAGGTGCTACTACTTTCGCTTCACCGCTTTGTGCTTCTACAAGGTCTACAACCAACTGGTCATATACAGCGCCATCTAGGAAATTGTTAAGAGACATGTGCATTGCACCTGGTACGGTTTTACGTGCACGGTCTGTTAGGTCTTTGTGTGTAATAACAATTTGCGAATCAGCTGGTAGGTTGTTGATTGCATAGTTAGTTACCACAATGTTCAGGCCTGCTGTTTCTACTTTTTTACGTAGTAGACCAGCACCCATTGCGCTTGAACCCATACCCGCATCACACGCTACGTACACAGCTTCTACATTAGCTAGGTTCACGTTTGCACCTGATACCGCACCTTTAGAAGACGCTTTCATGTCTTTCATTTGTGCTGATGCTTTTTCTAGTGAATCTTCGTCGTCACCTTGAGCTGAAGTCTTAAGTAGGATTGAAGCTACGATGAAAGACACAGCGGTTGAAGCGATTACTGAAAGTACAACACCTAGGTAAGAACCTTTTGGCGTCATCAGTAAAACTGCGAAGATAGAACCTGGAGATGCTGGAGAGATAAGACCAGAATCAAACATTACGTTAGTGAATACACCCGTCATACCACCTGCGATTACAGCAAGAATTAGACGTGGGTTCATCAGTACGTACGGGAAGTAAATCTCGTGGATACCACCTAGGAAGTGGATGATAGATGCACCAGCAGCAGACTGTTTCGCGCTACCTTTACCAAATACCATGTAAGCAAGTAGAAGACCAAAACCAGGACCTGGGTTAGCTTCAATTAGGAAGAAGATTGAACGACCAATCTCTTCAGATTGCTGGATACCTAGTGGAGAGAAGATACCGTGGTTAATTGCGTTGTTTAGGAAAAGAATTTTCGCAGGTTCAACAAAGATAGAAGCTAGAGGAAGAGCACCTGCTTCAACCATTGCGTTAACACCGGCCGCAAGACCACCAGATAGAATCTTAACTGCAGGACCAATCACGACAAACGCGATGATTGCGCAGATCATACCGATGATACCAGCAGAGAAGTTGTTCACTAGCATTTCGAAACCGCTCTTCACCTTACCGTGAACAGCTTCATCGAATTTCTTAATTGCGATACCACCTAGTGGACCAACAATCATTGCACCCATGAACATAGGGATATCTGTACCAACGATGACACCCATCGTTGTAATTGCACCAACAACCGCTCCACGGTCGCCGCCAACCATTTTACCACCGGTGTAACCGATCAATAGCGGTAGTAGGTATGTGATCATAGGACCAACCATTGATGCTAACGTTTCGTTAGGCCACCAACCTGTTGGAATAAATAGTGCAGTAATGAAACCCCACGCAATAAATGCGCCGATGTTTGGCATTACCATATTGGATAAGAAACGACCAAAGTTTTGAACCTTAATCTTTGCTTCTGGTGATAACATAGGTAGAACCCCGTAGTGTATTGGTTGGTCAAATGACCGAAAGTGTTTATTCAAAAGTCGATTAAAATGTATCACAACATTTCGAAAATGCACCTTGAGGCAATTTTAGTGACAGTGGTCACACACAAAAAACACTTTCGGGTTATCGATAGCCACTTAGATCACAAAAATGGTATGAATTTAAATTACAAAGCAATGTAAATGGGAATAACACTCATTATCGAGTGATATTGATCACATTTTGTTTTGTAATACTTAAAAATAAATAGTGATCAATATCACACTTAATAAAATAGGGTATCTAAAATCTATAATTAGTGAGCAAAATAACAGCGTATCATGCTCAATACATATGCATCAGTACGAACCAAAAACTTGACTTTGTAATTTAATTACAAAAACAAAACCTAAGCTTCAAATGAAATGAGACATAGCGCACTATTAAAACTACAGGCCAGAGCGCTGCAGTGAACACTAGATGGATGTGATATGGTATTTAGCTACTCAAATGCTATTTATTTAATTCCCCTTCAACACCAACCAGCAGGTTGCTCTGCTATTTGAGAAAAACTATGCCAGAAAAAATCTCCACATCAGCACTCGCCAAACACAAAGGGGTGGAACCTAAAACTCTCTTCAGTGATCTAAAAAGTGCTGGCTATATAGTGCGATCGCAAGAACGTTGGGTGCTCACTGAGCGCGGTGAAAGTTTTGGAGGGGAATATGTAGAGCACAAAAAATTTGGTATCTTTATTGTATGGCCGGAGAATCTGCTCATCGACTTAGATTCATTCTCTGGTAAAACGCTAACCGCGACTCAGTTGGGCAACGCTTTTCAACTCAGCGCGAAGAAAATTAACCTGCTACTCAATGAGCTTGGTTGGATAACCAAAGAAGAAGATGGCTGGCATGTGACTTCTACGGGTTTAAAAGCCGGTGGTGAACAGAGAGAAGATAAAGCAACAAAAAACTTGTTTGTGGTGTGGCACGACTCTTTGGTGCGTAATAAGCGCTTAAAGCAATCTGTTGTCGAATTTTTAGGTCACGACGCCGAAAGCCATTCTACCGACGCTTCGTTTTCTAGCTTTCGTCAGAAGTTCGAAGCAAAACACCGAAGCTTGGACGGACACTATGTTAGGTCGAAAGGTGAGCTGATCATAGATAACTGGCTCTATATGGCAGGAGTAGTCCACGCCTACGAACGTCCACTCCCAATCGCAAAAGAAGTCATGAGCGATTTCTACCTGCCAACTGGCAAGGTGTACATTCAGTTCTGGGGAACGGATTATGGGTCAATAGATCAAGACCAGCGCATTGCCACTAAGAAAATTTACGAGGAGCATGGTTTTGGTTTAATCGAAATCTGCCCAGAAGATATTCCCAATCTCGACAAGGTATTACCGCCATTATTGCGTGAATATGGAATAAAGGCGTATTAAGTCACTGAAACTCGCACACCATAGCTAATCAAGATCACATTAATTCGCTTATTATGGACTTTAACTACCATAGTGATTTGATATGTTCGCTATTTTTCTCAAGCGACTCTTCTATTATCTTACTCCCATCGACTCGAGCTACTACAGTAATTCGGTATTTGGGGCATGTTCGATAGCCATTTAAACGACTTTATAAAAGGTTTCGATTTAACTGAGCTGTCCGTTTATTGTTGACGTCACTGAACATTAAACCCTACAACATTTATTCTTATAGATATTAGGAGCCAACATGACTCATCCAATCATCACAGATTTGAACACTCGCTACACTGCTAAAAAATACGATGCCGACAAACGTGTATCAGCAGAAGATATGGAAGTAATCAAAGAAGCTCTTCGCTTGTCAGCTTCTTCTATCAACTCTCAGCCTTGGAAGTTCATCATCATTGAGAGTGACGAAGCAAAACAGCGCTTCCACAATACTTTCGAAAACATGTTCCAGTTTAACCAACCACATGCGAAAGAAGCGTCACACACGATCTTGTTTGCTCACGACCCTAAGTACACTAAAGAAAAATTCGCAAAACGTGCTGACACAGAAGTCAGTTCTGGTCACCTACCCGCTGAAATGTACGAGCAGTTCTTAGGTGCTTACGCATTCGCTGAAATGAACACAGACGAAGAAGGCTTTAACGGCAATTGGACTAAATCTCAAGTTTACATCGCACTTGGTAATACACTGCACACGCTAGCTCGTCTTGGCATCGCTTCAACACCGATGGAAGGTGTAGACGCAAAAATGATCAGTGAAGAATTTGCCGATGAGTTAGATGGTCATGTTGTTGATGTTGCATTGGCGATTGGTTACCACAAAGATGGCGAAGATTATAACTACGGTAAACCAAAAGCGCGTCTAGCGGTTGATCAAGTTGTAACAACTCTCTAGTTGATACGAACAACCTTGCTAAATGAACCATTCATTTAGTTTAGTGTGAAAACCAATTTTAGCTTTAAAACCAATATTAGTTATAACGCCAATTTTAGTTATGACTACATTTAATATGCTTAAACGTACTGCCTTATAT
This sequence comes from Vibrio sp. OPT24, assembly GCF_015163545.1. Taxonomy (NCBI): domain Bacteria; kingdom Pseudomonadati; phylum Pseudomonadota; class Gammaproteobacteria; order Vibrionales; family Vibrionaceae; genus Vibrio; species Vibrio sp. OPT24. The sequence goes on along the minus strand of NZ_JADDYI010000053.1, from coordinate 1,190,752 downwards.
TTTGGCCAGACACTTGTCTGGCCTTTTTTGTATCTGCTACTGATTTTCCCAATCAACTAGTCATATTTATAGAGGCTCAGTTTCATCTATCTTTATCCATAAGCATACCAATACCTAGAACAATTTCGCGCGAGTTAAAATGACACTAAAGGATTATTAAGACAACAAATATAAAAAAGTCATAATGACACAAACCCTTGCCGATATTAAATTAACCTAATTAAAAACAATTACTTAAAAACATGGCACACCAAATGCAATGATGAGATCAGATATTTAAATAAGGTATTATCATTATGACTATTCACGTTAAATCAAATGTTCATTGGGTCGGCGTCCACGATTGGGAAACCGAGCACTTCCACGGTAAGGAATACCACATGAACAAAGGTACGAGCTATAACTCATACCTGATCCGTGAAGAGAAGACGGTGCTTGTCGATACTGTCGATCATCGCTTTACTGAACAATTCCTTGCAAACCTAGAGATGGAAATCGATATCAACGAGATCGACTACATCATTTGTCAGCATGCAGAAGAAGATCACTCAGGCGCCCTCTCTGCGCTACTGGCTAAAATTCCGAACACACCCGTCTACTGCACAGAAGCTGGTGTAAACTCTATTGTTGGCCATCACCACCAGCCTGACTGGAACTTCCGAACCGTTAAAACAGGCGACACGCTCGATGTCGGTAACGGTAAGCAACTCATCTTTGTTGAGATGAAAATGCTGCACTGGCCAGACTCAATGGCGACATACCTAACCGGTGATGAAATCCTGTTTAGTAACGATGCTTTCGGGCAACACTACTGCGACGAGAACCTATTCAATGACCAACTAGACCAAGTAGAGCTACATGACCAATGTCTGCGTTACTTCTCAAACATCCTCACGCCTTTCGCGCCTTTGGTGAAAGCGAAGATAGAAGAAGTCTTGAGTTTAGGCGTGCCAATCGATGTTATTGCTACTTCTCATGGCTGTATTTGGCGTGACAATGCGACTCAAATCGTTGAGCAATATTACGAGTGGTCAAAAGCCTACAAAGAAGATCGTATCACCATTGTCTACGACACCATGTCCAATAACACTCGCATGATGGCAGATGCGATCGCAAAGGGTATTCGTAAAGGCAGCCCAGAAACAGCCATCAAAGTCTACAATATCTCTAAGCACGATAAGAATGACATCCTTGCCAATATCTTCCGTTCAAAGGGCGTACTTGTTGGATCATCGACCATGAACAATGTGATGATGCCGCAAATCGCCGCACTACTTGAAGAAGTACACGGCCTGCGCTTTGCAGAAAAAAGAGCCGCAGCATTTGGCTCTTCAGGGTGGACTGGCGGCGCAGTAAAACGCATCGATGCTCGCTTACGTGAAGCCAACTTCGAAGTGAGCGCACCTCAGCATATCCACTGGAAACCAGATACAGACGCACTTCGTCAATGTATTGATTATGGTATGACACTGGCCGAGGTTTGGCGTGTGAATCCAGACGAAGTCAGCGCACCAAAGCAAGTATCACGTAATGTGACACCGCTTGAAACCGCGCCTTCGCCAACGAGCACTCCAGTCGCGCTCGCTGACACAGACGAGCTGCAACTCGATCAGCAGCAATTCGATCAGCAACAACTCGTCGAAAAACAACTTGAGAAACAGCCCGAGCAAGTTCAAGGCCAGCCAAACCACAGCGCAGATTGCACTTGCTGGCGCTGCACTGTCTGTGAATGGGTGTACGACCCACAATTGGGCGAACCCTACCAAGGCGTTGAACCAGGAACACCTTGGGCACAAGTGCCGGATGACTTCCTTTGCCCAGAATGCCATTTAGGCAAAGAAGTGTTTGTGGAGAAGTAATATGGACAACATTGTTCTTGTGGGCGCTGGTTTCGCTGCTTTACAAACCATAAAGATGATCCGTAAAACTGACCCAAATATCGCTATTACAATAGTCACTGCTGATGCGGGTATTGAATACAGTAAGCCGAATCTTTCGCATGTATTCAGTCAAGCTCAAACACCTCAGCAACTTGCGATCAATACTGCTCAACAATTAGCTGAGCTGCATAACGTTGTCATTAAAACCAACGTTTGGGTAAACGAGATTAACACCGAGCAACAGTTTATTGTCGCTGGCGATGATATCATCCCATACTCAAAACTAGTGCTGGCAACCGGGGCAGCGCCTTTCATACCTGCTGCTGAGGGGTTGAGTGCTCAGGCAACGATTACTCTCAATAGCTTGGAAGAGTTCGAAAAACACAAAGCTCAGATCGACGCTGCGCAACGAATCACCGTTATCGGTGGCGGGCTCATTGGCGTCGAGTTAGCTTTCGACCTTCAAACGGCGGGGAAAAGTGTCACGGTCATTGAACCAGCAAGTTATCTATTAGGTAGTTTGGTGCCACCTTTTATCTCCCTAGAACTGGAACGAGAGCTTCGTAAAGCCGGTGTGACAGTTGAGACGGATGCAATGGTAAGCCATGCCACCTATCTCGCTGACGGAGTAAGGTTACAAACGACCTCTTCTCGATTAATCAAAACCGATGTGGTCATCGCTGCAGCTGGGTTAATGCCAAATACAGCACTCGCGCAACAGACAGGAATGGCAGTGAACAGAGGTATCATCGTTGATGAAGCAATGAGAACTAACATCAAAAATGTCTATGCCATTGGGGATTGTGCTGAAATTCAAGGACGAGTAATGGCTTACCTGCAACCCGCGATATTAGCGGCCAACGTATTGGCGAAACAACTCACTACGGGTGAAGGAAAGCTAAGCTTGCCGCATATTATGACTAAAGTGAAAACGCCTAGTTATCCGATTCAGCTGGCAGGCCGTGATATTCAAACTGCTCAGAGTTGGGAGACTCGGTTTGATCCAAAAGGGATTGTCGCCAAAGGTTTTAATGAGGCAAACCAACTCGTCGGATTCATTGTCACAGGGGAACACACTAAAGCAGCATTTCCTCTGCTTAAAGAACTACAGACCAGTTCACCGACATAAGATAAAATCTATAAGTTCGGTATATGCTAGACAATAAAAAAGCCAGTCAATCGACTGGCTTTCTTGTATTCATCTTGGTGCGATTAGCTCATCGCATTTAAGCAAGGACGAACATTAACCGATAAACGAGATGTAACCTTGAAGGATGATCAGGTTAACGATATCGATAAAGAAGGCACCAACGATTGGCACAACCATGAAGGCTTGTGGCGACGGACCGAATCGGTTCACCAAAGAACCCATGTTCATTACCGCTGTTGGTGTTGCACCTAGGCCGAAACCACAGTGACCACCCGCCATAACCGCTGCGTCGTAGTTAGAACCCATTACTTTGAACGTCACAAAGTAGGAGAAGATACCCAGCACCACAGCCTGAACCGCAAGGATAACCAAGAACGGAATCGCAAGGTCAAAGATGTTCCAAAGCTTAAGGCTCATTAGCGCCATAGCTAAGAACAGTGATAATGACACCGTGCCCAGAATATCGACCGTTTCGCTATCGGTTTTATGCAGCTTAGTGACTTCAAAAACATTTGTAATGAATACACCAATAAACAACGCATAAACGAAGTCAGGGATCATCAACCAAGAAATTTCAAAGGTCGCTACCCACTGCTCTAGGTATTTCGCGCCCGTGATACAGATAAGAAGAATGAACAATACTTCGATCACCTTCTTCGCGGTCACTTTGTCTTCTTCGTACTCATTGTAAGTAACGAGTTCAGGGAAGCGTTCGTGCGTTTGCGTGCCAGTACCGTATTCAGATTCAAGTTGGTTCTTATCAATCAACTTTTGGGCCACAGGGCTACCGATGATGCCGCCAATAATCAAACCAAAGGTGGCTGAAGCCATCGCAATTTCTAGAGTATTGGCAATACCGAATGTGTCTGAAAACGTCTGTGACCAAGCTGCACCGGTACCATGACCGCCAGATAGCGTAATAGAGCCTGCAATCAAGCCCATCAAAGGTTCAAGACCAAGGGCTGTGGCTAATGTCACACCTACACCATTTTGGATAATGATGTAAATCGAAGCGACCCCTAAGAACAGAAACACCTTTGCACCACCTTTCATCAACTGGGTGTAGTTAGCAGCAAGGCCAACAGTCGCAAAGAACATCAACATGAAGGTGTTCTGCAATGGCAAAGAGAACTCTAGGTCAACGCCGTTGAAGTGTAGGGCAGTAATAGCAAAAGCGACGATCAAACCGCCGACGATGGGCTCAGGGATATTGTACTTTTTGAGAACCGGTAGCTTTGCATTTACAAAATGACCTAGAAACAAAACGCTAATTGCGATTAGGAAAGATTCTAGTGGCCCTATTGAAATTAATTGATTCATATAACCTCTATTGTTTTGCGTGCTCATCTTCCCTAATGAGTCTGGTTTTGTCTGTAATTATGTGTGCTGCTCTACCTGTGCTATGAGAATGGGTAAGAAATTGTGGATGAGAAAACCAGCGCATTGCTGCGTTCACTCCGTACCATGTTAGTAGTACGTTAACTTTTAAGTAGAGAGCGACGGTTTTGTGATAACAATCAATCTCCAAAAGTATAAATCGACAGCAATGATACTGCTGCTCAATCTCTTTTTGAATACCTAAAAAAGCAAAAAGGAGCCATTGCTAGCTCCTTTTTTATTACCATTGCTGGTAATTAGAATTTTTTCGGGGCATACCCTGTCATAACCTCAATGCGAAGCTCTTTACCAATCTTCGTCATTGGGTGAACAATCACTAATCCTTTTACAGACTTTTTCAATTTGCCCATATCCGCTTGCTCAGCTTTTGTAATTTCACGGCTAAATGGCATATCAATCAGCGACTTACGCTCTTGATTCACATCGAAGCTTTCTTTGTGTTTAAGCTGGGCAATTTTCTTAGTTAGCTTCTTAATCTCATCTTCAAATTGACGAACAACAGGACGATCATTACGAGTTTTAGCAGCCGCTAACTTGTTGCGACACTTGTCTAGACGGTTGTTAATTTGTTGAAGTTCGTTTTTAACACTCATAATAATTTCCTAAGATTAAACAAGCCAATTCGGATTGGGGCGCGGAGTATAGCACAAGGCTTTACCTGAACCGAAATTTATCTGACAAATAGCCAATCGAATCAAAGATAACCTAAACTGATTACCACTCGATAATCATTCTAGAATAGATTAACCCTCGATAAGTGATGTTTCACTCGTCTGTGCCACTCACCAAAAATCCAACGGCAAAAAGAACTTAGTGCCAACCACATAAGGATCTACGATGACATTCATTAAACTCGTGCAGAAACGAGCACTAACCTACAGCCTAGCCATTGGCTCTGTGTTCGCCACAACTTATGTGTCTAGTGAAACATCCCGTGTCAATACGCTACCTGATAACCTTATTGTTGAGTACTCGACACCTAAGACTGAGGCAGAACAACAGATCAAAAAAGAGATTCAACTTAGTGGCGTCAACGACACCGTGATTGACCTATCCAATCAGCTCTTCATGTTTAATAACCCATTAACCATTCAATATGGCAACGAAGACGGTCCACTCTACGATCCACAAACGCATCAAGTGCTCATCCCTTATAGCTTTTATGCTGAATCGTTAACTTACTTTGAAAAGAATCAGTACGAAAAAGAGTACGGGAAAACGGCACAAACTGGAGCTATCGATACCTTACTTCACACCCTACTGCACGAAGCTGGGCATGCTTACATAGAAGATCAAAAAATTGCTATTTTGGGGAAGGAAGAGGACGCCGTTGATAACCTCGCTACCATCATGTTGCTCAACTATGTAGAACACGGCGGAGATGCCGCAATTAGTGCCGCTGACATGTTTGCTTTCGAGTCAGAAGACCGTCCTGAATATTACGATTTAGGTGAATACATTGATGAACACAGCTTTGATCTCCAACGTTACTTCTCTACTCTGTGTTTAGTATATGGAAGCGACCCTGAAGCTTATAAAAACTTACTCGATGACGTGGAAAATGACTACCTAAAAAATAGAAAAGAGTTCTGCGTGGAGCACTTCGATGTGATTAACGCGAATTGGCATCAGTATTTGAAAGAGAGTAGTGAGGGTTAGTTAAAGACCTAAAGAGACAAAAAGCCGAAAGTTCTACAAAAGAGTTAGAGTTAAGCGAGCGGCCTAGAAACCAATTCTGAAGCCGCTATCAAACAGGGTTAAATCTAGACTTTTACTTTATACTTAAGGTCTTGAGCTTCATCACCGGTCATTCCTCGGAATCCCCAACAGTGCGATGGCTGCTCTTTAATGGTGATTTCGATATCAATAGGAGAGATAGAGAGTTGCTTTTCTATTTCGGAGAATATTTTCTTAATCAGACGCTTTTTAGTATTTACCGCCCGACCTTCCATCATGTTGATTTCGATAACCGTGTATGCGTCGGTTCTACCCTCTGGGTAAAAGAAGTCATCCCTTTCCAACGGCACAAACCGATGGGCTCGCTTGTCATCGGGCAACCCCATCTCACTGTTTAAGCATTGCTGCAACACGTTAGATAGCTGCAACTTAATTGGATTTAAGCACTCTTTGATACCATAAATAACAATCATGACCATTCCTTTGATGTGATGTTAGGTAAAGAAGAACGTTAGATAGAAGGACCGCTTGGCTGCTATCCACTCGCTTACTATTTGTTCATATATTACCTAATGACGTCAATGAAAGAAGGTTAAATCAATGAATTTATGAACAGGTGCAACAAAAAACATAGGGTTCGATTTTTCACTCAGTCACTCCTCCGTGAGATATCGATCAGACCTCAGTAAAGTAGCTATTCTAGAAACGCTCAGAGGTACTCATTACAACAAATTGATCGAACACCAGAAATACCCCGTATATCTGTTCACATTAAATTTGAACTAAGGAGTACTATGTGCCGAACTCACTCAACAAGACCACACAGACAAAAGACGAATTAGAAACACCTGTAAAGTCTTCTCCAGAACTCGCCGTGTTTCCTCTCCCCATCTTTCTTTTGCCTGGAGGCCGACAAAGATTACGCATTTTTGAGCCTAAGTACCTTGCCATGGTCGCTCAAGCGGCACAGGGGGATGGTTTTATTCTCGCCACTCAAGACAATTCAAATTCAGAACACCATAGTTACTGGGGAACAAAAGTTTCTATTGTCGATTTCAATATGTCTGATGATCAAATTTTAGAAATCGATGTCGAGGGACAAGAGCTTGTCCAACTTCATTCGTCTTTTCGTTCTCAAGACGGTTTAATTAAGAGTAGATTTAGTTCAATGCCTCACTGGCCTGAGCTTGAGTACAAAGTCCCTAATGTGGTAACAGCGTTCTTGGTGCAACTGTTTCGCGACCACGACTCAATCAGAAACCTCTACCCGACCCCTGATTTTGAGAGCTCACAATGGATATGCGCTCGGTTGCTTGAGATAATGCCTATCCCTATAGAAAAGAAAACAAAATTCACTGAGCCAACCAGCTTTCCATCACTAGTTCCTTTTTTGAATCAAATCATTACGGGGCAATAAACACTTTTATTCACTATAATTTTGTATAGTAGAAATTATTTTAATTAAAAGTGATCCCTCTCCTCTTTAACCACGTAATGCCAATCAAATTCGAACAGCGGTAATTTGCTATGCAAGTGGAAAGCAGAAGTTTAGGGATAGGCAAGGAGCAAGTCATTATTCCCGACAATAACTCACCTACCAACAACAAAGTACCTACAGAGCTCTCAAGCTGGCTAATTTTGGTTGGTACAGACCGAGACAAGCAGGCTTTTACCTGTTTGTTCAAATTCTTCGCTCCGAAGATAAAACGTTTTGGCATTAACAAGTTAGGTAGCGAAGCCGCGGCTAACGAGCTAGTTCAAGACACTATGACCAATGTGTGGAAGAAAGCACATCTTTACAACCAAGAGAAAGGTGCAGCGACCACTTGGGTTTACACCGTGATGCGAAATGCTGCCTTCGACATGTTGAGAAAGGTCAAAGCAAAAGCAGAACAAACGATCGCCGACGACATTTGGCCAATTGATGCGATGGTGGCCGAGTCTCAGAATGAAGAATTGCCTTTTGGTGATCATTTGATGAGTCGTCACGTAATGACTCAAATTGAGAAGCTGCCTCTAGCTCAAAAAACGATTGTCAAAGGTGTGTATTTTCAGGAGCTATCTCAAGAACAGCTCGCACAACAACTCGGCGTTCCGCTCGGAACAGTGAAATCGCGACTAAGACTCGCTTTAGCCAAACTCAAGGTTCACATGGGGGACCAAAGTCATGATTAAACATCATCCAAACGCAGCAATGTTGAAAGACTTTGTCGATGGCACTCTAGCCGATTCAGTTTCCTTGATCGTATCAAGCCACGTTGAACTGTGTGAACACTGCCAGCAACAAGTAAATCAATTGACCGCAGAAGCGGCAAATAATGTTTTTTATGCAGAAGAATCGGGTCAACGCGTGTTGTCAGAAGATCAATCATTCTCTAACGAAGAAATAGATTTGGATATAGAAAAATTCCTGTCCGAAAATAGTGATTTTGATTTCGAAGCTATAGCGCAGATAACATCCGATCCATCTCAATCAGTTGAGGTGACACCTGAACTGCAGAAAGTAACCATCGCCGACACCACGTTCACTATTCCAAGAGCATTGAGTTCGGTGACAAGAAAAGATTGGATGAATTTAGGAAAAATTTCGCGAGCGAGATTGGATTTTGATGACGAGGCACACCACACGAGTTTGTTACACATCGACAAAGATGGAAAGGTACCTTGCCACACTCATAAGGGCTTCGAGATCACACTACTTTTAGAAGGTAGCTTCGAAGATGAAATGGGCGTCTACAACAAAGGTGATTTCATCTGGTTGGACGGTAATCATACTCATCAACCAGCGACCAAAGAAGGTTGTGTTTGTTTGACTGTTTCGAGTGATGCGCTTTACTTCACAAAAGGTGTAAGCCAGTTATTCAATCCACTCGGCAGGTATATCTATTAATCCAGTTGCACGCTATAAATATACAGGATGGCATTAAGCCATCCTGTAAATCGTTAATATCACTGGATTAAAACATCGACAATATTGAGACTTGAAAACAACTTGGCTCAGTAAGTACGATTAGCAATGTTGAAATATAATAAATAGCTCAGAGCAAGAGCAAAGGAGTTGGCCAATGGAAAAGAAAATTAAAATAGGTATCAGCGCATGTGTTGCAGGACACAAAGTACGCTTCGATACTGGTCATAAACGCTCTCGTTTTTGTACAGATGATCTTGCAGATTATGTTGAGTTAGAACCTGTATGCCCAGAAATGGCAATCGGCCTTCCAACGCCTCGTCCTACTATTCGCCAAACAAGAATGTTAGATGACGTCATCCATGTTTCTCGTCCTGATGGTTCAGGCGATGTGACCAACGAACTTATCGAGTTCGGACAAAACTACTCGAAGGCCAATCAGCACATTGCTGGTTTCATTGTTTGCCAAAAAAGTCCTACCTGCGGTATGGAGCGAGTAAAGATTTATCACCACCACGGTCGCGGTTCTGAATCGACAGGTGTCGGCATGTTCACCCAACAAATCATGGATGGTAACCCTTTACTTCCTGTTGAAGAGAATGGCCGCCTCAACGACCCAATTCTACGTGAAAACTTCATGACACGAGTTTTCACTTATCAAAAGTGGCTGGATCTTGTCGACGAGGGCGTTACCAAACACAAATTGATTCAATTCCACAGTGCGCACAAGTATTTGGTGATGTGTCACCACGTTGAAGGGTACAAGAGCCTTGGCAAATTGCTAGCTGGCAATGAACTTGAAATTGATGAATTAGCAAACCAATACATTGAAGGGTTGATGACCGCATTATCTCATCACGCGAATCGCGGTAGCCACGCTAATACTTTGCATCACTTGCAAGGTTACTTTAAAAAACAGCTGAGCAGCGCTCACAAACAAGAACTCACCAATCAAATTTCATCATTCAGAGAAGGGCTAGTTCCTCTGTTAGTCCCATTAACCTTGATTAACCACTACTTGATGGAATACCCAAACGAGTACTTAGAATCACAGGTTTACCTGAACCCTCATCCACAAGAACTTAAACTGAGATACGGATATTGAGCGACATTCTATGGATAAGACGAGATCTGCGGATTCACGATAACCCAGCGCTCGTCGCGGCAGTTGAAAACGGTGTAACTAACGCCGTTTTCATCTCAACCCCGCAACAATGGCAACAACATGATCTCGCACCAATAAAAGCTGATTTTATTTATCGCCATCTCAAGCAACTTGAATTGCAGCTTGCTGAATTTGGGATAACTTTGCTGCATCTGAAAGCGACCGACTTTGACGACCAAGCCGCACAACTCACTCGTTTATACAATGAGCTCGATGCCAAGTGTGTTTACACTAACTCTGAGCCTGAAGTAGACGAGCAGTTACGTGACAAACGTTTAATCGCTAGCGGTATCAAACTGAAAATGACCGACTGCGACACCATTCTTCCCTTGGGCAGTGTTTTGAATAAACAAGGCGAGATGTTCAAAGTTTTCACGCCATTCAAAAACGCCTGGTTAAAAGAAGTGCAAGTCAAAGGGATCCAGTGTAGCCCAGCTCCAATCATACAAGCAGAGCCTACACAGACCGAGCGTCTTAACACCCAGTTGTCTGGCGATCTTACTCCTCATAAGCTTTCTGATGAGTACGACTTTGACTTTCCGCGTGTTGATTCAGATCGTTGGCCACTAAGCCAAGATGTACTAAATAGCGTGATCCCAAACTTCTTAGCCAACAAAGTTAACGACTATGGCAAATTTAGAGACATTCCTTCGATCAAAGGAACCTCTGGCCTGTCGCCATACTTAACGATTGGTGCGGTCAGTCCGCGCTGGCTAGCGATTCAGCTGATTCAACAACAGCCCGATTTGTTGTTTGATACTCGACTGCCCGCTTTTTCTTGGCTCAATGAATTGATTTGGCGAGATTTTTACAAGCATTTAATGTTCCACCATCCTAGACTGGTTAAAGGTGCTAACTTTCAACAGAAATATAATGGCTTAGATTGGTATCAAGATCACCCAAGTTTCAAAGCTTGGTGTGAAGGTAAAACTGGCTATCCATTGGTTGATGCGGCAATGCGTCAATTGGTTGAGACAGGTTGGATGCACAACAGATTGAGAATGGTGGTGGCGAGCTTCCTTACCAAACACCTGTTGATTGACTGGCGCTGGGGAGAGAGATTTTTTATGTCGCACCTTATCGATGGCGATTTTAGTGCGAACAACGGTGGCTGGCAGTGGGCTTCGAGCACTGGTTGTGATGCTCAACCTTACTTTCGAATTTTCAATCCAATCACGCAAAGCGAAAAGTTTGATCCAAAAGGAATTTTTATTCGTAAGTACATACCAGAGCTGCAAAAAATTCCGGATAAGCATGTGCACTTCCCGCATGACTACATCAAGAAAAACGGAATAAACAGTGAATACTGGCAACCCATCGTTGAACACAAAGAAGCACGATTGAGAGCCTTAGCCTTTTTCAAATAATTAGAGTGTAGATTATGGATAACTCTCTCTGGCTTAATAACTTTCTCAACATGTATCAAGAACTCGGAACAGACAGTTTCGACATACTAAGAACGGTTTATCACTCTGATGTCGAATTCCAAGATCCGCTGCATCACGTCAGCGGAATTGATGAACTAACCCATTATTTTGAGAACATTTATACACAAGTGACAAGCTGTAACTTTCATATCGAGCACGCCTTTGAGGCAAATAATGAAGCGTCAGTATATTGGACCATGCAGTTTTCTCACAAACAGCTGAACGGTCAAAAACCAATCGAAGTGCAAGGGCACAGCCACCTGAAAATGCTCGACGATCAAGTGGTCTATCACAGAGACTATCTCGACGTTGGCGCTATGCTATATGAACATATCCCAGTGTTAGGCTGCGCGATCAAATCCATCAAGAAAAGAGCGAGCCGCTAATGCGTATTATGATTACTGGCGCGACCTCAGGTATCGGCCAATCACTGTCCAAGGACTATGCCCAGCAAGGACATCAAGTCATCGCTTGCGGACGTAGCGCGGAAAAGTTACAGGCTCTCGTTGATTCTCACGAGACAGACCTGTCCCATCCGTCAATTACGCCACTCTGTTTTGATTTAACTGATTACCATAATTTCCCAGAACTCAACCAAAATGAACCTCTCGACCTGTTGATTTTGAACGCCGGAGACTGTGAATACATTGATGACCCAATTAACTTTGATGCCGAGCTATTCGAACGTGTTATCAATATTAATCTGATATCAATCGGTTATTCGCTTAAGTCGTGGTTAAAAAACATTAAGCCTGGTGGTCGCTTGGTACTAGTCAGCTCAAGCGCCAGTTTTCTCCCTCTACCCAGAGCAGAAGCTTATGGCGCTTCAAAGGCGGCACTGACGTATTTAGGAAGAACCCTGTCGGTTGACCTAGCAAAACACAATATTCATGTCTCAATTGTGCATCCAGGCTTTGTTGAGACACCACTTACCGAGCGAAACTCTTTCTCTATGCCTATGATTATTAGTAGCGAAGCTGCAACTCAGAGAATTGTAAAAGGTATTGCTCAAGGAAAGAGTGAAATTGATTTCCCAAGACGATTCATTATGTTGATGAAGCTACTCAGAATGCTTCCAACTTCAGTTTGGCAAAAACTCGCTTCAAGGATGGTATAACAATGAAGAAAATCGCCATTATAGGTTCAGGTATTTCTGGACTGACTTGCGCACACATATTAGATAAACACCACGACGTAACGGTTTTCGAAAAAAATGACTACGTCGGTGGTCACACCGCCACGGTTGATATTGAACATCAAGGCACGGCGTTTTCAATAGATACTGGTTTCATCGTTTTTAACGACAGAACCTATCCAAACTTTAACCAACTGCTTGAGCAGTTAGGCATAGAAAGACAACCAACCGAGATGAGCTTTAGCGTCCATAACACGACGACTAAGTTTGAATACAACGGCCACAGCATTAATTCGTTATTCGCTCAAAGAAGCAACATTTTCAAACCTCAGTTCTGGTCTTTAGTCTCCGACATTCTAAAGTTCAACAAGCTGTGTAAAGCTCAGTTCGAAAGTAACAAATTCACGCCTGATGTAACCCTTGGCACTTTCCTACGCGATAACCAGTTTTCAGATTTTTTCAGCCAGCACTATATTCTTCCAATGGGTGCCGCTATTTGGTCCACAAGCTTAAAAGAGATGGAAGAGTTTGAGCTTAAGTTCTTCATTCAATTTTTCTATAACCACGGACTATTAGATATCGCGAATCGCCCTCAGTGGTATGTGATTCCTAAGGGTTCTCGCTCTTACGTGGAAATTATCCTTTCACGCTTGAGCAAACCCGTCGCTTTGAACACATCGATTAAGCAAGTGACTCGCCAAGAATCAGGTATAACGATTGAATTCAAAGATGGCGGCACTCAAAATTTCGACGAAGTGATATTTGCATGTCACTCAGATCAAGCGCTACATTTACTCGGCGATGCGACAGAGCAAGAACAACAGGTTCTAGGGGAGATCCTATACAGCCGTAACGAAGTAGTTCTGCACACAGATACTCGCTTATTGCCAGACAGAAAACTGGCTTGGGCAAGTTGGAACTACATGTTGGATGGCGACAGTAAAAGGCCAGCCTGTGTCACTTACAACATGAACATTCTGCAAGGTATCGAAAGTCAAGACACCTTCTGTGTCACCTTGAATCAAAGCGAAGCCATCGACCCAGAAAAAATCATTCGCAGCTTTGTTTATCATCACCCGGTACTGAACTCGAACACGGTAGAAGCTCAGCACAAGCGCGAACAGATCTGTGGCAAAAACCAGACTCACTTCGCCGGCGCGTACTGGTATAACGGGTTCCACGAAGATGGTGTCCACAGTGCTCTCGATGTAACCAAACGCTTTGGCTTAGATTTGAGTACGAGTTCAACACTATGAACACTCACACCTTAACACCCGAAATGGGCATCGCATCCGAAAAGAGTGAAGAGCTCAGCGGTATCTATTGGGGTAATGTCAGACATCGCCGTTTTGGTGATATCACACACGAGTTTAGCTACCAGCTTTACATGATGGGGTTAGATCTTGACGAATTGCCCCAAACCACAGCGCGCAGTCCGCTGTTTGGGACTCAGTGGTACAACCTGATTCGCTTTGTCGAATCGGATTATCTCGCTGAAAAAAAAGAAAATCTCACGAATGATGAACCAAAATCACTCAAGCAACGTATAGCCTCCAAAGTACAACAACTTGGTGGAGTTTGGTCAGATTCAAATCGTGTAACGATGTTAGCCCAGTGCCGTTGTCTAGGTATCTATTTCAGTCCAATCAACTGTTTTTTCTGTTATGACGATACTGGCGATTGCAAATACATGTTGGCCGAAGTGAGTAATACACCATGGCGACAACGACATTATTACCTCATCGACATGCATCAAGAATTAAAAGTTAAGAAAGAGTTTCACGTTTCGCCGTTCATGGATTTAGACATGACTTACTTTTGGAAAATTAAGCCACCCGCGAAACGGACATTAGTACACATCGAAAGCCGCCGAGACGATAAGCTTTTCGATGCAACACTAGCACTGACGAAACAGTCAGTAACGAAGAAAAATATTAGACGGACGTTATTAAAAGTTCCGGCAATGACGATAAAGATCGTGATGGGAATTTATTATCAGGCTCTCAAACTATTCCTGAAAAAGGTACCGTTTATAGCGCACCCAGATTCAACATCTTAAGCGCTTAAAAAGCAATTAAATGACAACAAGGCAATTAGAATTGAGTTATCTCAAACCGACGAGCAATACTCAATTTTAGTTGGCCGAAAAATTAGAATGAGTTCTCAGCGAGGTTGACATGGAACAGCTTGCAAAACAAAACAACAATATTGAACATCAAGCTAAAGCCGTTGCTGTTTCGAGCAACTGTAAATATCGTGCTTTAATATTCAAAGTTCTTGAGCGTCTGCAATTTGCGACTCTTGAAGTGATTGAGCGTGACCAACATTCAGTGTTCGGCGACAGAGAAGCAGACCTCAAAGGTCAAATCGTCATTCATGATGCTACTTTTTTTAGAGACGTTGTCATCAACGGTAGTATCGGCGCTTCAGAAGCCTATATTGACGGTAAATGGACAAGCCCTGACCTCACACACGTTATTCAGATCATGGCTCGAAACCAAGCGCAGCTTGACGAACTAGACGACAAAACTCAGTGGATCTCTCGCATCAAAAACCTGTTGTTGCGTCGTAAGAATGTGAACACTGAACAAGGCTCTAAAAGAAACATACTCGCACATTACGATATCGGCAACGAACTCTATGAACGCTTCTTAGACAGTTCAATGCAATACTCTTCGGCTATCTACAGCAAGGAAGCGGAGACCTTATCTAAAGCTCAGCAGAACAAAATGAAGACCATTTGTGAACGGTTAGAGTTATCGGAATCCGACAGTGTCGTTGAGATTGGTACGGGCTGGGGTGGCTTAGCTATTTTTATGGCTCAACATTACGGATGCCATGTCACTACAACCACCATATCAGATGCGCAACATGAGCTCGCGGAGCGGAGAGTAAAAGCGCTCGGTTTAACGGACAAAATCACCCTACTTAAAGAGGATTACCGCAACCTCTCTGGCGAATACGACAAACTCGTATCGATTGAAATGATCGAAGCCGTTGGTCATGAATACCTGCAAACTTTCTTTGAAAAGTGTTCTTCGCTGCTAAAGCCTTCGGGAAAAATGTTAATTCAAGCGATTACCATCGCCGACAGTCGTTATGAAAAATATCGCAAAGGCGTCGACTTTATTCAGAAATACATATTCCCTGGCGGTTGCTTACCCTCTGTTTCAGTCATGACTCAGCATCTTGCCACCAGCACTGATCTTGTGGTTCAAGAGATCGATGATATTGGCTTGCACTACGCTCGAACGCTAAGCGATTGGAACATCGCCTTTGAAAACAGCTGGGACGAACTTGAATCTCTCGGATATTCAGAAGAGTTCAAGCGCTTGTGGATCTTCTATTTCTGCTACTGTGAAGGTGCATTCAAAGAGCGAGTAATCAGCACTCACCATTTAGTTGCAAGAAAACCTCGTTACTTTGGAGCGAAAGATGAAACGGTTTTGGATTATTAATCTCGTTCTGTTTCAAGCGACCTGGGTTTGTAGTGCGTTTTTTACCGCGCAAGCCCCGTTCGTGACCCCATTGATCGTGGTGGTTCACTTCCTTCTTTCTCCAACCCGCAGAAGCGACCTCAAAATACTCGCTTTATTACCGTTAGGGCTGTTGCTTGATAGCTTCTTACTTCATTTCGGCGTGTTTGCAGTCGACTCAGAGATTGCTAATCAATCTTGGTTTCCTGTGTGGCTTATTTGCCTGTGGATCATGTTTTTAATCAGTTTCAATCACAGCCTAAATTGGCTTTTAAAATGCTCGAAAGTGATCTTGTTTGTCATAGGGTTCGTAGCAGGTACTAGTAGTTATTGGGGAGGTATCAAAGCAGGTGCCCTCATTACTACTTGGCCAGATGCTTGGGTGCTTGCCGCCCTTGCAATAAGTTGGGGGATTTTGTTGCCCTTACTGGTGGCCGCCTACTCCAACTTGGTCCAACCTAAAATGGCAACAACGAGGTGATTTATGGCTTATTCACGCAAACCGACGCAAGCGTTCAGACCAGAGAGCGATAGCAGTCGCGTTCGTATTCATCCAGGCTCGTTTGCTCAAACCAGCTCTCAAAACCGGTCAAACCCGCAAACTAACAATAAACTGCTCAGCTTAATCGCCTTAGCGTTAGTTTGCGCTGCACTCCTTTTTACCGGAAATTCGAAAGCTTCTGCCGTCGATGATTTGAATAAGCGTGGTCAAGGCGAGATGAGTTACCTGTTTTGGACACTTTACTCGGCCGAGTTCTACACCACACCCTCTAATTCGGAGCGAGCGTTAAAAATTGAGTACTATCGATCTATTGATAGTCAAGACTTAGTAAATGCAACCAAAGATCAGTGGAGTAAACTTGGTTACTCTAGCAGTAACATTCAGCGTTGGTTGAAACCGTTATACGCAATGTGGCCGAACGTTGAAGAAGGAAGCACCCTAACCATCCGTGTCGCTGAAGATAATGTGAGCCGTTTTTATTTCGATGAACAACCTATCGGCACCATACAAGACAAACAATTTGGCGAGGCCTTTCTGGCGATTTGGCTCTCTGAAAACACATCCGAGCCGCTTCTACGCAAGCAACTTTTAGGTTTGAATAAATGAATCCAAAGACAAAAATATTAAAATTCACCCTAGCTATTTTGTCACTCACTTGGCTAGTCGGCTGCGGTTCGGCGAGTTTAGATAATCACGCAAACACCACTCCAGAGCTCAAGCTTGAAACCTTTTTCAACGGTGAACTTAAGGCCTATGGCATGGTTCTCGACCGTTCGGGCGATTTATTGCGACGCTTTGATGTCAAACTCATCGCCACTTGGGAGGGTAATAACGGAGTAATCAAAGAGTGGTTTTTTTTCGCTGATGGCGAGCGTTCAACTCGAGTATGGAACCTAATCAAGACCGGAGAAAACACGTATACCGGAACGGCCAATGACGTAGTTGGTACCGCTTATGGTGAAACTCAAGGTTCAGCTCTATATTGGAAATATGATTTAGAAATTGAAGTAGACGGCAGCACTTATGAAGTAGTCTTGGATGACTGGATGTTCTTAATGGACGAAAAACGCTTATTTAACAAAACTGAAATGTCCAAATTCGGTTTCAAAGTTGGTGAAGTGATCTTATACATTGAGAAGATTTGATTAACCCAATTTTAGGTTCAACAGAGTTTATCTGACATTCCTATAAGCCAACAAGCACCATCCAGTCCTTACAAAAACCACAGCCTACAACATTAAATTGTAGGCTGTTTTGTTTAATCCCTCGAATAGCGTATCTGCAACATCAAGTCTCTGTGCTAAGATGCGCCACCAGCACACAAATAGGCTAGACTCACACACAGCAGTTCCTATTTGTTTCGCTAAGTGTAGATTCCCTACCATGATTAATTGAAAAGGCTTTAAAGCATGAGCAAGTTGACCTCAGCGGAGCGTAAAGCTCGCGACAATGAACGTTTCTCACAACGCGTAAACGACCGCAGAGAAAAAGGCGAAGACGTAGTTGCTTACGCATTGACCAACAAAAAAGCTGTAAAATTCCTGACTAAGTCAGAGAAAAAACGTTTCAACGAAACGAGAGCAACGCTTCAAGAAGAGAAGCGAGTTAAAGAACAAGAAGAACTAAACCGAATCGAAGACGCATTCACGATCAAACAGTTCGACGAAGAATAATCACGGCTGATTACTCAAAAGCGCTGGCTCAATGCCGGCGTTTTTACTTTCTAGCTCTGCTTCATCATTCTGCTCCTCCACTTTCACTATTCTGTAATCTCGATCTATCGTAAAGACTATCAACGAAGCTATCCGTCAACTTTGGCCATAGATCTCAGAAAAACTCAGCCTAGCCCCTTACTATCTCGAATCAACTCTACAAATTTAAGACAGTATGATTTTAATTACCGGATCAAGCAGCGGATTAGGTGCAGCTCTAGCGAAACAATATGCGAGCTCTACAACAGACGCTCAACGCGTAGCCATTACAGGTCGTAACACGCAACGTTTAGCTGAAGTGGCGAAAATTCTGCCAGCGAATACCATTAGCCAAACCTGTAACTTATGTGACCCGCAATCAGTAAGCGATTTGTTGGATGCGTTACCTGAAACACCCAAACTGGTCATTCACAGCGCAGGCAGTGGATACTTCGGTAAGATAGAGCAGCAAGACCCAACCACAATCAGCGATATGCTTAAAAACAATATCGAGTCTTCAATCTTTCTGATTCGAGAAATGGTTAAACGCTACAAAGAGCAACCTGTCACCATAGCTGTAATAATGTCGACCGCAGCGCAAGGAGCAAAAGCGGAAGAATCAACTTACTGCGCGGCCAAATGGGCAGTAAAAGGCTTTATCGAATCGGTTAGGTTGGAACTAAAAGGTCACCCGATGAAAATCGTTGCCGTTTATCCTGGAGGAATGGCGACCGAGTTTTGGGGAACGAGTGGCAAAGCGATGGATACCTCAAGCTTTATGACAGCTACAGAAGCCGCTCAGATGCTGCAACAGGCGTTAACCAGCACTGAGCATGGGTATATTTCAGATGTCACAATAAACCGCGGCTAACACGTAAACAGAGAAGCGAATAGCTAAAGAGTTACATTCGAGTAATTATTTGTGAGGGTGAGCATGAAAGTGTGCGACAATGCTCGGCGTAAATTCATATTCAAGGT
The DNA here is from genome assembly GCF_015163545.1 of Vibrio sp. OPT24. Classification (NCBI taxonomy): domain Bacteria; kingdom Pseudomonadati; phylum Pseudomonadota; class Gammaproteobacteria; order Vibrionales; family Vibrionaceae; genus Vibrio; species Vibrio sp. OPT24. The sequence continues at coordinate 1,171,365 of NZ_JADDYI010000053.1, read as the reverse complement.
TTATTATGAAACTTCTAGTTCGTAACCTATCACGCTCTACTGCTGAGCAAGACATCCGTGTTCTATTTTCTGAGTTTGGCTCAGTAAAAGAGTGCAGCCTAGTTTTAGACCAAGAAACTGGTGAATCTAAAGGCTTTGCTTTTGTTGAAATGCCAGAGCACGAAGAAGCTAAAGCAGCACTAAACAAGCTAAACATGTCAAAGCTTGGCAAAAACACGATTCGTGTAAAAGTGGCTAACTCTTAATCGAGTAGATGCTTTGTAAGCCCTACGGCTTAACTGCAACACAAATGATAAAGCCTGTAACGATATTGCGTTGAAAAACGTAATATCGTTACAGGCTTTTTGCTGACCGCAAATCTCTTTTCATACGATTCGAATATGCCTACAGTCCTTCATGTTCATCAATAGCACGTCTTGCCTCTGCCATTGAACATCCAGATTCCATAATCAACTGAGCCACAGTCATTGAGGGTGTCGCGACCAACAGAGATGCCAAACATACCACTGGTTTAGGCAGTACTTTGTCGATTGCGATCGCTATCCAACCGTCTTTTTCGTGGGTTAACATCGTTTTAAACTCAACGAGCTGACGCTCTTGAGCGACCAACATCCAATTACGCGAACGACGAACGCGTTTTAACTGACATCCACACTCTGCAGCATTGGCCATCAATTGGCTCTTATCACTCACACGATGTACAAAACTATTCAATGGGACGCTAAACATAACTCTCTGATAACCAATCCATTCCTACCATTCAAAAGCTCTCTACCTATCTCTCCGAACTTTTTAACTGTTACTCAATAAACCGCACGTAGGATTACACAGACACAAAAAAACCGCCAGTGGTGCACTAAGCAGCCTGGCGATTTTTCGTTTTTTAGGACTAACGATCGATATCAGCAGCAGCTTTTTGAAGCACCGCTATCACAACAAATTGAACGAGTATGACTTCCTCGCTCAAAGCCATCAATCGCGTCCGCTAAAACATTAAATGATTGCTCGATATTGTCGCGTGACGTCGCAATATTCATTCGCATAAAGTTAGGACTTTCAGCACCAAACCAATCACCTGGAGTTAAACCCATTTTAGCCTGCTCAAACACCACATTTTTTAGCTCTTCTCCCGAAAAGCCTAAGCCTGAGAAATCAAACCACATTTGGTAGGTGCCTTGCGGCTGAAAGACTTTTAATTGAGGAATACGTTGCTCTGTAAACTCGGTAATCCACTTAACCGTGTCTTGCAGGTACACCAACATGCCATCTAACCACTCTTCACCCTTTTCGAAGGCCGCCACGGTTGCAAACGTGCTGAATGCATTCCCGTGATCAAGATACATCGCGACCACATTGGTTTTGAACGCTTCAAATAGCTCATCATTGTTGGTGTACACATAGCCGTTTGAGATGCTGTGCATACCAAATGTTTTTGCCGGAGATCCAATTAAGGTGATGACCTTGTCGTAATCAAAGTTGGTTAAACTCGTAAAAGCGTGACCTTCAAAGATAATGTCTGAATGGACCTCATCACTGATGATCAATACATCATGACGCTTAGCAATCTCGATGACTTGTTCAATGTCTTGAGATGTCCACACGCGCCCAGTCGGGTTATGTGGATTACAGAAAATCATCGCCTTCACTTTTTGCTCGATGATTTGTTGTTCCATACCAGCGAAATCAATTTGGTAACCCTGTTTATCACTGCACAACGGGCTTTGCACGACCTGACGGTTTGCTTTATTCACCAAGTTAGAAAACTGATGATATGCCGGAGTGTGGATAAGCACGCCATCGTCTTCGTTGGTAAATTGACGCAATAACAGTGCAATACCTGATAGCACTCCCGGGACCTGAACAAATTTATCAGCCGAAAGGCTCACACCGTGACGCTTTGAATACCACTGAGACAAAGCTTCAAACACCTCTTGCTCACTAAATTCGTAAGAGTACACACCACGTTCAACCAATCGGTTCAGCTCTTGAGTGATAGGTTCTGCAACCTGAAAGTCCATATCAGCAATCCAATATGGGAATACATCTGTGGTGTTATAAATATTCTGTAGCATCTGCGGTTTGTTTTTTATAAACGCATTTTCACCATAGTTAGATGTGCTGTTAAACGCTGTCATGGAGGTGCCCTCAAATAGTATATTCGGTCTTTTTACAATCAACTGAATTGCATTAATACCCTTAAGACGATGGTGAAGCCAGAAAGACGAAACTTTTTAGAAAATAAGATGATGAGATAAAAATTAAACTCACACTTCTACCTTTATCTCTGTTTTGACAGAGTTCGCGATAAAGCAGTTTTTATGGGCTAGGTGATGAAGTTTTTTGAGTTGTTTGGCGGTTGGTTGTTTAGAGCCTAGAAACACAATTTGAGGTCGTAGAGTCACAGTGGTAACCGATGAGCGGCCTGATTCATCTTCTTCAAGCACACCAATTGCAGCATCGACATAAGAGTCGACCACGTACTTCTGCTTTGCGGCAATGCCCAAAAACGTCAACATATGGCAGCTAGAAAGTGCCGCGATAAAGGCTTCTTCTGGGTCAACATTCTCTTCTACCGAAAACGGCAGTGGTACCACATGGGGAGAAGACGAAGCTGGCACAGTAACACCGCCATCAAATTCCCACGTATGACCGCGGCTGTATTGATTATCGTTAAAGACTTCATCTTCCGCTTTTTGCCAACGAATGAGCGCACCGTATTCAGACATAGAACTGTTCCTTTTTAATGTTTATCTTATCGATCAGCAGGGTGATTGACACCATCGTTGGTCACTACATCGTCAATATCAAAAGGGTTTACCCCTTCCAAACAACCAATGTTAAACCCGTATTCATTTGGGCTAGAACGGCGTTGATGATGCGTATATATACCGCAGTTCGAGCAGAAGTAGTGCTTAGCCGTATTAGTATTAAATTGATAAAGCTTGAGATGCTCAGCACCTTTCAGAACCTTAATCCCATCAAGCGCCACAGAGCCAACTATCGCGCCTTTACGACGACAGATAGAGCAATCGCAGCGACGCGGCTTTTCGATCCCGTTAGGTAGGCTGAGTTCTAATTCCACCGCACCGCAGTGGCAGGTGGCTTTGTGAAAAGGTTGGATAACCGTGTTACCGACGACTTTCATTTCTCTCTCCAATCACGTCCTTATGTTGCAGGTATCATAACCAGAACGATGATCTCTGTCCGTAAGCTGACGCTGAGTTCGAGAGATCCGTCATACGTAGGTAAGCGTCTACTCTTTACCTGATCTTTCGACCAAACCACTGAAGTTCTCAAGAAGATAATCTAAGAAGAGTCGGATACGTTTCGGCTGATATTTCTTGCTGATGTACACCACATTCAAATCGGTACTGGACACAGACATCGCGGTATTGAAGTTCTTCATGTAGCCGTTAAGTAACGTCACAAGATGCTGATTATTGATGTCATCTTGCACATCCAGAATGGATTTCAGTGCAATCCCCTCTCCTTGTAGCGCCCAATAACGGATCACTTCGCCATCATCCGAAAATCGCTTGGGAACCACCGTCACAGCCTTCTTCATGTCATGATCTTGGAAGTGCCAGGTTTTGAGTTCTTCGTTGCTGCGAAGCATCGCCAGACACGCATGATCAACCAAATCTTGTGGCTTGATCGGCGTGCCGTGTTTAGCGAGATATTCTGGTGAAGCACATAGCACTCGTCGGCTTGGTGATAAGCGTCTAGAGATCAAACTACTGTCAACCAATTCACCGTAGCGGATCACGATGTCCATGCCTGATTCAGCGATATTCGATAAGTTATCGTTCAAATACAAGTAGGGAACAACGTCTGGATACTGCTGACAAAACTCAGTCAAAATAGGAAGAATGTACTGTTTCCCGATGTCTTTTGGCGCAGCAATCTTTAACGGACCTTTAACTTCTTTGACGCCATTTTGAATCAGGTTTTCGGCCTCACTGACGTTGTCTAAAATCTCCAAACACGCCTTGTGATACAGCTCTCCAGAGTCGGTCAAAGACACATGGCGCGTACTTCGATTCAACAACTTCACACCATATCGTTCTTCAAGTGCTTGAAGCCTTGCTGTCATGGTCGCGGGTGATAAACCCAGTTCACGTCCCGCAGCAGCCAAACCTTGATGTTTCACGATACTGACGAACATCGCCATGTCTGAAAACTTATCCATGCTATTCGTGCTCTCGCCCTATTGTTCATTTAAACCGAATAATGAATTTATATTTTAGCCAATTATCAAATTTAGTCGAACAAATATAATGACAACCATCAGCAGAACACGCAGGAATTCAGACCATGAGCAACACACTAGCGAACCAAGAAAAGAGCACTTTTGTCATCATTGGTGGCACATCTGGTATCGGCAAAGCATTAGCAATGCAATTGAGAAACGAAGAAAACACGGTACACATTGCCAGTCGACACACAGGCCTCGATATCAGAGATGAAAAGTCAATTTGTGCTTACTTTGAGTCAATTGGTGCCTTTGATCATTTGGTAATAACCGCAGGCTCATACGCTCCGGGCGGAAAAGTGACAGACGTTGCTATCACAGACGCAAAAGCAGCATTTGATACAAAGTTTTGGGGAAGCTTAAACGTAGCCAAGCACGCCGCACGTTACATGACTCCAAACGGCTCAATCACACTCACAACCGGCATGCTGTCACGCAAAGTGGTTGCTGGTACTTACGTAAAAACCGCGATTAATGCCGCACTAGAGAGCGTGACTAAAGTACTGGCGAAAGAGCTATCACCGATTAGAGTCAACGCCGTCAGCCCCGGCCTTACCATGACTGAAGCCTACAAAAATATGGATGACTCAGCTCGTTCAACAATGTACGACAACGCGAAAAACAACCTACCAGCAGGCAAAGTCGGAGAGGCTAAAGATATCGCAATGGGCTATTTATTCGCGATTAACAACCCATATGTAACGGGGTCAATCATCGACATCGATGGCGGTGCTCTACTCGGTTAACACTCCGCAAAGAACAATCGTTAGGGCGTGTATGTAAACGTCCTAACAAACAAGAATTAACACAGGTACTTCACTATGAAACCAGAAGCGATCCATAAAGAAAAGATCCCATTCCAAGTTTGGATACTGACACTCGCGGCGTTCGCTATTGGTACGGCTGAATTTGTTATCGCAGGCATCCTTCCACAAATTGCCACATCCCTTTCGATCACCGAAGGTCAAGCCGGATACCTAATCAGTGCTTACGCATTGGCTATCGTTATTGGTGGCCCTATCTTAACCATCTACCTCGCACGTTTTAACAAGAAGATGGTACTGATTGGCTTAATGGCACTGTTCATCATCGGCAATATCTTGTCAGCCTTAGCTCCTAGCTACCCACTTCTACTTGCAAGCCGCGTTATCGCAGGCTTAGTGCAAGGTCCTTTCTATGGCATAGGTGCAGTTGTCGCGACCAATTTAGTGTCTGAGAAAATGGCAGGTCGTGCTGTTGGTCAGATGTTCGCTGGCTTAACACTCGCTAACGTTCTAGGGGTTCCCGCAGGAACTTGGGTGAGCTTGCAATTCGGTTGGTACACCACTTTCTTTACCGTGGCAGCACTTGGCACAATCGCCATGATTTCAATCTTAACGTCAATAAAATCTTCAGGTCACAGCGAAGCGAAAGACATCAAAACTCAGCTGTTGGCATTCAAAAATCCAATGCTTCTCATCAGCTTGGCGATCACCGCTTTTGCTTGGTCTGGCTTCATGACGCTTTACGGCTACCTTGCGCCTATCGCGATGCACATCACGGGTTACGGTCAAGAATCAGTCACTTGGATCTTAGTGATTGTTGGTGTCGGCTTAATCATCGGTAACACCTTGGGCGGCCGCTCTTCTGACAAAGATTTAGGCAAAGCATCGATGTTTTGGGCTATCGCGATGATCGTTTCATTAGTAGTGGTTGGCCTTGTTGTAGACAACAAAATCCTATTCGTTGCAGCTGCATTTGTCTTTGGTATTGCATCATTTGCGAACGTTCCTGCTATGCAGCTTCGAGTAATGAATCACGGTGGCGAAGGCCAAGAGCTAGCAGCAACCGCGAATATCTCAGCCTTTAACTTGGCCAATGCCTTCGGTGGCTTCCTTGGCGGCATGGTACTCGACAGCCAACTAGGCGCAGGAATGATTCCATTCACTGCCGTTGTCGTTCCTTTCATCGGCTTGTTCTTGATTGCTAAAGCTAACCGAAACGGAAAACCACAAAGCAACTCAATATTCGCACCAACAGAAGCTAAGTAATTTAAGAACTCAGAAACTTCAAAATGCCAATTCATTCTCAAACTGGCATTGGCACAGCAGCTAAAAATTCACAAAGGTAGAGACCATGAACAAATTATTCGAAACATCAGAACTAAAAGGCCTAGAACTGCAAAACCGCGTGGTTATGGCACCTATGACGCGCGCTCGTACTAGCCAACCTGGAAACGTGCCAAACGACATGATGGCAACCTATTACCAACAACGCGCAAGTGCTGGGCTTATCATCACTGAAGCCACGCAAATCTCAGATGATTCTCAAGGTTACTCATTCACACCCGGCGTTTATACCGATGCACAAATCGAAGGTTGGAAGTCAGTAACCACAGCCGCAAAAGAGCAAGGTGCCGCGATATTCTGCCAATTATGGCATGTGGGGCGCGTGTCTCATCCAACCTTCCAAAAAGGTGAACTGCCAATCGCGCCTTCGGCACTGGCTCCGGTAGAAACTCAGGTTTGGATCTCTGATGAGAATGGTAATGGCAACATGGTCGATTGCATCCAACCAAGAGAAATGACCCAAACCGATATCGATCGCGTTGTTCAAGATTTTGCTAACTCAGCTAAAAAGGCTGTCGAGGCAGGATTCAACGGCGTCGAGATCCACGGTGGCAATGGCTACCTCATCGATCAATTTCTACGCACCAATTCAAACAAGCGCACCGACAACTATGGTGGCAGCCGCGAGAACCGACTTCGCTTCCTAATCGAAGTGGTCGATGCTGTGATTGAAGCGATCGGCGCCGATAAAGTTGGTGTGCGTTTAGCTCCTTTCATCACCTTCAAAGACATGAACTGCCCAGACATCGTGCCAACGATTCTAGAGACATCAAAGGCGCTGCAAGCGCGTGACATCGCTTACTTGCACCTATCAGAAGCCGATTGGGATGACGCGCCTGTGATACCTGAAAGCTTCCGTGTCGAGCTAAGAGAACTATTCTCTAACACAATCATCGTCGCTGGCAGCTACACACCAGAACGCGCCGAAGAAGTGTTAAGCAAAGGCTACGCTGACCTTGTCGCATTTGGTCGCCCATTCGTAGCTAACCCAGATCTCGTATCACGCCTACAAAACGGCAACGAACTATCCGATCTCGACGGCGCCACTCTGTTCGGCGGCAACGAAAAAGGCTATACCGATTACCCAGCATTGTAGTGAATTTGGAGGAGATGATGGTTTCTAACCACTAGAAACATTTCCTTCAGGCAAAAGAAAGGCTCGCGTGACTAGTGCGAGCCTTATGCAGTTTAGGGGGTAAACCACAATCTGATATTAATCTTAGACTAATTATTTAACTTATGAGCCTTTATGCACTTGCGCGCATTGATATTCTATTTTTAAATGATTCACTGCAATTAATCAATCGATAAAAGTTAGCGTTTGGTCAATTTAAACCACACAAAAATTAGCGATTTAGTGAGACACATCTCGAAAGTAATCATAAACCCCATATAAATCAGAGCTATAGACTTCTGATTTGCCAATACCCTTCACCATTGGTCGCGAGTTGGCTGTGTAAATAATCGAGCGTATCTGCAACTGTCCCAGCAATGCCTTGTGGTGGATTGAACAACAGTAAACCACTACCGATCAGGCGATCATCACCCTTAGGATCTCGAAGGCGAAGCTCCGATTTAATCGGACTTGGCAGTAAACCATCTTTCACTGCGGTCACACAGTGGTTCAAAATCAGTGAGCTCTTGTCATCCGTGTAGAGCGGGTACCAAATTAGTGCAGATACTTTCTCCGACTGCTGATATGCCTTAACTAAGGCATCAATCACCGCGAGATATTCTGAATCGGTTTCATAGGGTGGGTCGATAACAATCAGATGATGATTGTCATGTTTAGCTACGTCATCAGGTAACGCTTTAAGCCCATCACCTGCGCTAATCGTAAGCTTGCTTGAAACACCCAAGTTACACTGTAACTTATCGATATTAGTTTGCAGTAAATCAGCTTCATCTTGCTGAATGTCTGAAAAATAGAAGCTATCTTGGCTGCGACCTTGTTGGTAAGTGATGGCGGCAGAACCCGGATACAAAGAGATAAGTTGATTCGGATTGTAGTATTCCAGTACCGACATAAAAGAAGCGAATGCCGGAGGAAGATAAGCCTTATTGCGCCACAAGTACCCGACCCCTTCAGCAAACTCACCTGCATGATTACTTGGTGCGGTGGTGAGGTCATAACACCCTGTACCTGAGTGCGTGTCGATAACATTGAGGCGTGAATGCTGCTGCATTAATGACTGAACAAGTGCACTCAATACTGGATGCTTCAGTGCATCACCATGGTCGCCTACATGACATTGATGTCGATATTCCATTCCCTTGCCTCATTTCTACTAACGTCATCTAAACATACTTCATATCATGAGGGCTTGCCTGATCAATCCATCGTTTTTTGAAATAGGCTCACTTTTCTCTAACCAGTTGACTCTTATATAAAAAATAAAGCCCCTGAACTTACTTAGGGGGCTAAGTAAGTTCAAGGGCTTCATTATTGGGTTCAGTTAATAGCGTAAGTAAATCGGCCTACCGTGCATAAGCTAGCTTAGCTTGACTAAGGGTACTCACCCTCAACTTCCACTGGCGCTTTCACTTGGTAGTGACAAGGCTGTAGGCCAAATAACTTAGGCAGTGTGATGCCGACAGACACTGAAGACCACGTACCGCTGACAATGCCGACAACCAATGCGATTGCAAAGCCTTGCAGCGCAGAACCGCCAAGTAGCCAAAGTGCCGATACGGTGATTAGCGTTGTACCTGAAGTCACCATGGTGCGTGAGAAGGTCGCTTTAACCGATTCGTTAAGCAGGTTATCAGTATCACCGTTTGGATTGCCGCGCAGCATTTCACGTACACGGTCGGCGATGATGATCGAGTCATTTAATGAGTAACCGAGAATCGCTAGCACGGCCGCCAATACCGTCAGGTTGAACTCAAACTGAGTAAAAGCGAACAGACCCAAGATGAGCGTCACGTCATAGATGATCGCGGCAAGCGCACCAAGTGCCAAACGCCACTCAAATCGTACACTCAAGTACAGCATGATCATGAGGAAACACACCAATACCGCCAAGCCACCTTGGTCAACCATGTCTTGGCCTACTTGAGGGCCAACCACGCTGCTGTTGAGCACTTTCACTTGGTCGCTAACCGTTGTCAATGCATCCACTAAGTTTGGCTGTGGAGTATCTGTCAGTTGGCTGTAACGAATCGTCCAACGATCCTGTTCTGCCATACCAACCACTTGAACGTCTTGTTGGAAAGCCGTGTCGAGTTTTGTTTTTAAGGCGTCTTTAGTCACTTGTTCAGAGAGTTGCACCTCGGCAACTACACCGCCTGTAAAGTCCAAACCCCAGTTAAAACCTTTTACTGCCACCAGCATCACAGAGCTCATGAACAGCACAATAGAGATCATAGACATCACCTTACGAAGGCGAGTCATATTGCTGTTTGAAAAATAGCGGTCTGAAATAGTCATTTTTGAAATACTCATGCTTAAATCCTTACATCGTGGCGTTGGTCACGCCCCCAAACCAAATTGATGATCGCTCGTGAAGCAAAAATGCCCGTAAACATACTGGTTAGAAGACCTAAGCCCAGTGTCAGAGCGAAGCCCTGAATCGGTCCATTACCAATGGTGTATAGGGCTACAGCAACAATCATGGTGGTGACGTTGGCATCGAAAATAGAAGAGAACGCACTGTCAAAGCCACTATCGATAGAACTCGCAAAGCTGCGCCCTTCTTTCATCTTGTCTCGAATACGCTCGAAGATAAGCACGTTGGTATCTACCGCCATACCGACAGTCAATACCAAGCCCGCAATGCCCGGCAGGGTTAATACCGCACCTGGTAGCAAGGCAATCAAGCCAAACAATGTGGTCATGTTCACCACCAATGCACAGTTCGCGACCCAACCTAAGCGGCGATACCATAGCGCCATAAACGTCAGAGTAAGACCCAAGCCAAGCGCCAGAGCAGCAAAGCCGTTGGTTACGTTTTCTGCACCCAGAGATGGGCCAATAGTACGTTCTTCAATGATGGTAACGGGCGCGGTTAATGACCCCGCACGCAACAGTAACGCAAGCTCTTGTGCGTCTGCCAAGCTGCCTGCGCCAGTGATTCTGAAGCGGCTACCCAGTTGAGATTGGATGTTTGCTACACTAATCACTTCACTGTCTTGCTTGCTGTTGCCTGCTCTATCACGGCTGTATTCGCTGTAAACAGTCGCCATTGGCTTACCAATATTATGGCGAGAAAATTCAGACATTTTTTTGCCGCCAGAAGAATCCAGTGTGATGTTTACTTCTGCGCTGCCCATCTCACCAATGCCACTACGAGCATCGATAATGTGTTCGCCACTCAACACAGCCTTGCGGTCGACTACCACGCGGTTGCCGTCTGTGTCCTTCAGCGTTTGAGTGCTGCGCGTTGGGTTGTCGTACACAGAATAGAAAGCAAGTGATGCGGTTGCACCAATCACATCTTTCGCTGCTGCAGGGTCTTGTACGCCCGGCAGTTCAATACGAATACGGCTTTCACCTTGGCGTTGAATTGATGCTTCTGTGATGCCTAACTCTTCAATACGGCTGCGCATGATTTGCAGGTTTTGTTGAACCGTTAGGTTACGTAGCGTTCTTTGCTCTTCTTCAGATTGGGTTAACGTTAGCGATTTATCTGAACGATCACGTTGCCATTGTGGGAACTCTTCACGAATCAGCTTTTGAGCTTGTTCAAAATCAGCATCAGTGCGGAAATTAAACTTAACTTGGTTGTTCACCACTTCACCACGGGCATAACGCACTTCGCTAGTGATCTCGTCGACCACCGCTTGAGCTTGCGCGTGATAAACCGGTGCCATATCCACTTCTAGCAAGAACTGCACGCCACCGCGTAAATCAAGACCTAGTTGAATCGGCGCAAAACCCATATCAGTTAGCCATTTAGGTGCAGCTGGCTCCATCGCTAGAGCAACGGTTGCGCTGTCGAGGAAGCGCTCATTAAGCACTTCTTTGGCTTTCGCTTGCTGCTCTGCATCTTCTAAGATCACAACTAAGCGTTTATCTTTTTGAAAGGCTGATGTCGCTTGAATGCCTTCGCTAGCAAGGTATTGCGTCACTTGAGTGGCGTCGATCGTCTGCTCAGAACGGTTACTGATTTGAACCGAGGCGTCCTCACCAAACCAAGAAGGTAAGGCACTTAGAATCATGATAATGATGGTGGCGATAAGCACCACGTATTTCCACTTTGAGTAGTGGTTAATTTGTTTTCTTGGAATGCGTTTTTTCACAGTCAAGATCTCTTCTTTGTACCAATCACCGTAAATACGAGCTCAAAAATAGAGCCGAAAAAAAGCAGTGTTCGAGCATTTTAACCAGCTTGGGTGACCAGTCATTTACTACGATTGGTATAACTGATGTTTTGCGAACACGAGCGATAGCCGAAACCAGAACAAGCTGATTGAACGGTAATGATGCTAAAGCTGATGTCGCTATGTTTGTCTTGGTTAACTGGCGAGCTCAACGGGCACAAGTGACCATCGAGACGACCAATTTAGGGTCAAACGATTAGCTAAGAAGTTCTCGGAAATGCGAGTATTGGATGTTGCCCTCTTTCCACCCCGAAAGCCGGGAGGACGGAGAACTCACAATGCTGGTCCAATGCTGCTTAGTATCCAACATCGGCGTGTTGAAGAGCAGAGAAGCCAGTAGTGATGGGGGAGAGAAGTCGATCAATAGATGATAAGCAGGCTCAAGGTCGGCCACGCTTTCTTGCTCGTTGCTGAGCATACGTCTAAAGGTTACCGCTTGGAGACTCGATTCAGTGTCGTGATAATTGGAACTATCACCTAAAGACGCAGTGTCAAACTGAACCTGATCACATTCCATGTAGCTCGACGGATTATCCGCAGCAGCTTGTTTACAAAGATTATTCTGCGAAGGCTGCTCTTGAGCGGAGTGGATTTGGAATGGCTTAGAAGGGAACGAATAGCCGTTAGAATTCACTAAGCCAAAGCTCAGTAAAAACAACATTAAGACTAATCGGGTACCTAATTTAAGCAATCTAATATCCAAACAACATTCTCGTAGATCGCCAATTTACAATACAAATGAAACGCTGTCTTGATTTAAAACATTTTTTTAGAAAATGATACGAAGCAACCGATTAAGCGCTCTCGCATTTAGAACTACATGCCTTTAAATGCGGCCAACAACACCTAATACATTGATGTTATGAATAATGTAAAAAAACAAAAAACCAAGCAGTGCATCAGTGCATGCTTGGCTTTGAGTTAAGTCTTTCTGTTTGCTTATAGCTTTAGGCTTTAGGCTTTAGGCTTTAGGACGCATGATATTTTTAACCTTACGGCTGTTTTCACCAAATATACGCTGCACAAGTTGATTCATGTCTTCACGAGAAATTGAGCGAATCGTCGCTTTTACGTTAAACAAAGCTGCTACGCCATAGTCGTGCAAAAGATAACGAGACACGAACCATGCTTGGTCAACAGTGCTAGCATCTAAAGGCGTAAAATCCGCTTCTAATTGCTTGCCCGCCGCTCTAACCTCATCTTGTGAGACCCCCTTCAAAAGGTCTGCAACCACTTTATCAATCGCCACTTCTATCTGTTCAGTATTTTCAGGGGCGATCATCGCACCAATAAACCAATCATGACTTGTTTCTCCATCTTGAGATACATAGTAAGAATAAGGTGAATAATCTAGGCTTAAATCTTCACGAATGTACGCATCTAAACGAGTAGAAAGCACGCGTTGTAGCAGATCTTCCATAAAGATATCTTTCGCCGTTTGCCCTCTTACCATTCCAGTATTAACGGAAGGCTCCGCAATCACTCTTAGCATGTACTCAGTACTGTTGGCACTGTTAACCGCCAAATCAATACGCGCTTTGGAAGGGTGCTTGTACGCGACGTTAAAGTCAGGTGCAGCGGTTTTCTCCAACGGAATAGAAGCCAAGTACTGGCGAACCAAAGGTTTCAGTTCACTAGGATCAATATCGCCCACCATAACCAGTTGGTTACTTCGCAATTGCCCGAATAACTGCTGATGCACATTCTTTACATCCTCAACGGAAACCGCTTCAACACTTTTTCCGTCTAACAACACATGATCGCTGTTTGCTTGATAAGTATTTTTGTTCATTGCATAGGCGAACTGACCAGCTGGGCTTGCTAGGTAGGATTCTCGGTTTTGAATGAACTCTTGCTTAACCGCCGCTAGTTGCTCTGGTGATACTTTCACTGATGTCACGATCGCGTTGAGTGCGGCAAAAGTTTCCGCTAAACCACTCTTTTTGATCTTAAACTCGACGCCGTGGCGAGTCGGTTCGATGAACGGATAAACTTTAATATCTTCACGATCAAGATGCGCATCAAGCTCCGTTCCTGTAAAACTGCCAACACCACTTCGACCAATAGCCGCAAGAGCCAACTCGGTCGCTGGATATAAGCTTGAGTCTAAAACGGCCTTGCCCCCTAAGCTTGTGTAGTACATACCCACTTCATTACCAGCAAGAGAATCACGCAGATACCACATATCGATACCATTACTGAGCGTCCACTTTTGAACATATGGGTCAATATACATCTGTTCGACCAACACAATATCACCTTGAGAACTCGGTACGGCAAAAGCACTGCTGGTCACTGCAAGCACAGGTTTGGCGCCCGCTTCGCTATAGGTTGCTTTTAAGCTATCGATAGCTTGGGTAACCGCAACTTTATCTTCGCTTTCACTCATCCCTACCACTAAAAAATAGTCACTAGAAAGCAAGGCATTGATACTGGCATTAATCCCTTCAAGATCGAGATTCGCGACAAACTCTTCAAGGCTCGCTTCATAGTCTCTTTGTGATTGCACGGTTTGCTCGTTCACTAAAGCCAACGTTTTCTGATTAGCGTGTTGAGCACTGTCCATGTTGTCCCAGTCGACCTCAACATTATCGAGCAAGTCTTGATAATAGTTCTGCTCGCTGATGATCTCACTTTCAGAGACACCATAATCACGTAGAGATGCCAATGTCGCGATAAGCTCTTGTTGAGTCACCTCACGCGCACCAACAGGGAAACCAACACTGATCGATGAATAGCGCTGATATTCCATTGAGTAATGTTCAGCCACCACCCATTGAGTCGCTAAGGCCGCGTCATTGAACTTGGTGTTGAGTCGTTGTCGAATCAGTTGTTGTGCAGTTTCATCGAGCCAAAGTTGATGCTGTTGTTCGCGAGTCTTTATCTCGCTTGAACCTCGGTTGATCATCAAAGAAATACTTGGGGTTTCCCCTTCTGCATACTCGATATAATCACCGTCATTGAACTTTATGATTCTTTGTTTTCCTGGCTTTGGTGTTTCACCACGTTCCCAGCTAGAAAACTTCGCTTCAATGAGTGGAATAGCCGTTTTTTTGTCAATGTCACCCGAGACAATCACCTCGACAATTTGGGGCTGATACCAAGTCTGATAAAAGCTATTTATCCCTTGAGAAGTCGCGTTGAGCACAGCTCCTTTGGAACCCAATGCATCTTGGTCTTCATACTGGCTGCCCTCTATAAAGTGATCGAAGAACTGCTCTGCGAATGGTTTATCATCTAAGCGTGCATAACGAAATTCACCAATAATAACGCCTTTCTCTTTTTCTACTTCCGTATCGGCGATTTCAAGGCCATCACCGACATCACGCAGCCAGGTTAAAGCCTGCTCTAATTGTGTATTATCTGGTAAATCTAATTCGTATACGGTTTCTTGGTAAGAGGTATAAGCATTAATATCAGCACCAAAGCTAGCGCCGGCATCTTCAAATAAGCGAATCACGTCATTTTGAGAGAAATTCTTGCTGCCATTGAATGCCATGTGCTCCAAGAAATGAGCATAACCTTCTTGTTGGTCAGTTTCTTGGAACGAACCCGCGTGCACGACTAACCGAACAGATACGGATTCTTCATGATCTGGATAAACATGGTAGGTAAGACCATTTTCTAGCTGGCCTGATGTCCATGCCGGATCCGGCTGGATTAAGGTTTCGGTGATATTTGATGTTGAACTACAGCCAACTAAGGTGAGGCATAGTGCCGTCGCTAAATAATATATTTTCATAACAACCTCTTAATGTCATTCATCGACAATATACAGATTGAATTAATGACTATTATTTAATATTTAACCCGATGAATATCTTTGTGATCTGCATCCTCATTTTATAAACCATCACGCGCTATAAAAAATCGACAGTATTCGTTTAAAATGGCGTTTTGATAAGAACTTATTACGTCCCTTTAAAATCAATGGCTACATCCCTTTAAGCTAGTTCTCTACATACCCTTAAACAAAGCTTGCGACGCTCGACTAATAGGTAGCTTCTCGCCTGATACATACGCCGACATTTGACCTGAGAGCCCTTTCTTCACCTTATCAATGGCCGAGACTTTCACCACGACAGAACGATGGATCTGCCAAAACTCATCAGGATTAAGCTGGGCGATCAGCTCTTTTAGTGATACGCGAAGAATAAACTCCTCTAACGAACCGCCTTGGCCTTTTTTGAATATCGAGACGTACTTGTCTTCCGCTTTGAAGTAAGCCACATCATCAACGGCGATAAGGTGGATGTCTTCCCCAACGCTGGCTTTGAGCCAAGTGAGATGCTTTTTCTGAGATTGAGAAGGAGACAGCATTTGCTGTGACGTCGATTGTGATAACTGTTGAAGCTGAGCCATTAACGCCGTGATATTCGGTTGTTCTGGCGTAATACCTGATTGCGCTTGGTTACTCGACAGACGCGCTTGCACCTTCTTACAGGTAGCGAGTAAGCGCTCTTCATTGATCGGTTTAAGCAGGTAATCCATCGCATTGTGCTCAAAGGCTTTAACTGCGTATTCATCATAAGCGGTAATGAAAACCACCAAGGGCGGCGAATCTAGCTTGTTCAATTGTTTCGCCAACGAGATACCATCCAGCTCCGGCATACGAATATCAAGAAAGACCACATCAGGCTCAAACTGCTGAATACTCTGCATCGCCTCCAATCCATTTGTTGCCTTGCTGACAATCTCTAGCTCAGGCCAAACCTCAGCAAGGCTCTTGTCTAGGTGATGCCTTAACAGTGCTTCATCGTCTGCGATAATTGCCGTTACGTTCGGCTTTACTGCTGGGTTAGTCATTATTATTCCTTTAAATTCACACTGTAAATCGTCTGTTTTTAGTTGCTGTTCTTAGAGTTTCGGCTCATCGCTCTCGGAGCCAGTTTCGCTTATGAGCGGTAATAAGATCGTCGATACCACCCCACCCTCAGCTTGCTCAGTGATCGTCAGGCTAGCTTTCTCACCGTAAAGAGTTTCTATTCGCTGACGAATATTGCTCAACCCAACACCGTGCCCCGTATTCGCAGAAGGCGTTTTTAGCCCAGCGCCATTGTCTGAAACTTCGATTTTTAGCAGCTGTGCTTGTTGAGTAATGCAGATATTCACTTTACCACCTGCGGCTTTGGGCTCGATGCCGTGCGTGAGTGCATTTTCGACTAAAGGTTGAATCAAGAACGGGGGAATCACCTGCAAATAGCTAATCTCGTGTGTTTCAATAGAAAACGCTAAACGCTCACCCAAACGTATCTTTTGGATATTAAGATATGCGTCTAACAAGTCGACCTCTTGTGCGATGGTCGATTGCTCAGTACGGCTGTTTTTCAAAGTCACACGCAACAAGTTAGTCAGTTTTTCGAGCATCAACTTGGCTTTCGAGCTGTCACTCTCAATCAATACATTGATGGTCGCAAGTGTGTTGAACAAGAAGTGCGGTTCAATTTGGCTTTGCAATTGCTTAAGCTGGCTTAGCACCACCACCTTTTCTTGATCGGCCTGACGACGTTTGGCTACTTCCAATTCGTTGTCGGCACGTAACTGTTGCTCTCGGGTGTAGAAATAGTAATAGCAAACCGAACAGAAAATCACACCGAGCAACACCACAGATTTAAGGTCCGAGATATTGGCCCCGAAATATCCGTTCAACCAGTAGTGCGCATTCAAGGTACCAACCGTCATCGCGAACATCATTGAGATCCCCACTTCAAGCGTTCGGGATGTTCTCTTGAACAACTTAACCAACATGAAAGAAGAACCCACCGCGCTGTAGCCAAAGCCAAAACTGATTGCCAGGTTAACCGTTAATCCACCGCCCCAAATCGTATGGGTTGTAATCGCAATAAGAACACAAAATAGCGTGGTGAACGCGAAGCTTTTAATCCATGAAAACCGACTGTTTGAAGAAGTGTTCATTAAAATCGTCCTTTGATATTTAAGAGAATCATATGACTATCAGGTAAGTTGGCGTAAGCAGAATCACTTTTACCTTCTAGAAAGCGTGCAGCAAGTTCCAAATCCAACGATGAATTACCATTATCTAAAGCCTGATAGTTGAGCCACTGCGTTGCAATAAAGCCGCCGTCTTGTGGAGATAACATGACGTCGAATGTCGGCGTGATATCTTCAAGCCAGCCATGTGTCGAATCCATAGACCAGTGAAACATGATGTTGTGTTGAACTAAATTGGCGTGCTGATAGCCTTGCGCATAAGAACCTGCCAACGAAGCTGTCATCGGATTAACCGACAAAGACACTGCACTTTCTATCGCACTTTGCCATTCAGAGTTACTCCAAGCTCGGCTATCAAACCAATATTCCAGAACCACATTGTGCCCCGAGTCATTGGCCCATGTTAGTCCTGCCAACGCTTGATAAGCCTCGCCCTGCTCTTCTAGATAAACCGGTTTAAGCATTGAGCTCGGCTGACTGTAGCCTAGGCTTTGTCGCTGATAAACCACAGAACCGTGAAACTCCCACGCGAGGTTTAATACCGAAACCAAACTAGCCCCGAGCAAGCCGTGGCGTACATCATCGTAATAAGCGACCCATTGATATTCGTGATCGCCCACTAAGTTATAACGACGTATCCCAAGCCCTTGTTGCTGATTCTGCTTTTCGAATTCATTTACATCTTGGGAAGTCCATGACGAATCACTGTAAAGCAATGTCCACTCGCCCGTCATATCGAACAGTGACGCCGAGGCGACTCCCGCCCCTTCTTCAGCCACAATACCCACAGGATTTTGGCGATAAGGTTTGATGATGTCTAAAGGCCGATAGCCATAACCCACCCCCCAATCCAAACGAACCTTACCAAGCGTCACATCAAGATAGTGGTCACCGATTACTGAATTCGACATCTCAACACCACCTTGCCAAAACAACTCACGCACAATGAATTCAGACTCAAAGCTCGCGTCTTGTTGTTGAGGGTTGTTGCTTAGAATATCGTTGGCTTTCACGGCAAACAGGCCAAGCCAATTGCCATAGCCAACCTCTAGATCCAGCAAACCATTGAGTGACTGACGATTATCTGATGCTAAAGGACTGAATGGCGATTCTCGCGATTCAACCGACTCAGCGCTCAGTTGCCAATCCCAGGCCAAGCTCAGATCGTCTGCTTGAATCGTGTTACTCACACAAGACAAAGCAAGCAAAGTAGTGATTGAAGACTTTATGTGGAATCGGCGATTGGGCGCTTTCATGACGTCCACCTACAGACCAGAAACACTGTTACGCGATAAATAAGCAGGGTTGTAATATTTGTCTTCCAAGCTTTGTTCAATCACTTTGCGGTACTCAATCACGGTTTTCTTGCTTGGTTGAATCTTATCGAGCAAGGTCATCGACACCACTGTGGGTAAACCATCACGCACGCCCTCAGTAAACCAAGCTTGTTTTGCCAGCTTTCCTGAACGCAGATACAGATCCGCTTTAACTGGAAACGCTCGGTCTGCCGTTAACCACAGATCAATCGATTGATAGCTGGCACCCTTAGTTTTCGCCGCGAGCTTTAGGTGATGGGTATCGAGCTGTTCACCATTGGGCATCTCAACCTGCTGATCGGCAACCCACTCGCCTTGGTAATCTTCGCTCCAAGTCAGCGTCGAGATATCGCCAACCGACGCTTCACCTAATAGCTTTTGCATTGGTGTGATACGAATTGGGCGGCGCGATTTCGGCATCAGTAACCAATAATTATCTTCAATCATCAGCATCTTTTGACCTGCCTCAACAGCTGATTTAAAGACGACTAATGACTCTCGATTTGGCCTTGTGTAGACATTGTATTCTCGCGTTTTATCCAATTGCTCGTCTTGATATAGCGCCACCAAAGACACTACCTTAGACGCCTGTTCGCTGTTCAAGCGATAGCTATCCGCTTTGGCAATCATCTCAGTGACTTGTTGTGAATCGACAGCCCAGCTTGGTGTCGATGCTAGAACCAGAGCCAAAACAGAGCCCAACGCGCAAGCCAAGATATTGAATGAACGAGTTAATTTACACATAAACGAGTGCCTCCGTGATTGGCTTATTCACGCCTTTGCGAGCAGAGAAATAAGCAGCCAGCAAACATATCGTCAGCACACCTAAAGTGGCGTAACCAACCAGTTCCAATGAGAAGTAAATGTTGAGTGGATAACCTTCGGTTCGACCCGGAGGTGGTGGCATTTGTATATCAACCACCAGCAATAACACCGACACTAAACCACTCACTAGCGCGCCAATCATGCTACCAATCACCGCCAGTAGTCCCGCCTCTTTTAAGAAACCCGCCACGATTTCAGAAGGGTAACTGCCGAGTGCTGACAAGGTGCCAATTTCACGAGTGCGTTCGGTCACCGACATGGTCATGGTGTTAAACAACGACACAAACACTACCAACGCCATCACTGCACCCATGATGCCGAAGATCCGGTCGTAAAGATCTTTAACCTTGGTATAGAAAAACGCGCGATCTTGCCATGGAGTGATCTCGATCTCTGATCCTTGTTCGCTTTGGCTAGCGCTATTTCGATCTAAAGCAGTTTGGATACGTTGTTGAACGGTCGAGGTCTTGCTTGTTTCAAATAGGAACACCGATAAGGTACTGACTTTGTCTGAGGCCAAAAGCTCTTGAGCGGCAGTGATATGAACATACAGCTGACGCTTATCCAACTCTGGCACGCCTGTCGAGTAGATGCCCTGCACCTTAAAATCAAAAGCGTTCAAAGCACCGTCACTTGTTGTAGCGAGCAGAGTCACCCAATCTCCTACCGCAACTTTAAGATTACGAGCCAAGTCAGTACCCAGCATCACTTGT
The DNA here is from genome assembly GCF_015163545.1 of Vibrio sp. OPT24. Lineage (NCBI taxonomy): Bacteria > Pseudomonadati > Pseudomonadota > Gammaproteobacteria > Vibrionales > Vibrionaceae > Vibrio > Vibrio sp. OPT24. The sequence goes on along the minus strand of NZ_JADDYI010000053.1, from coordinate 1,150,877 downwards.
GGCTCTTGGCTATCGTATCTTGGGGATTTCACATCCGACAGGGTTTGCCCGCTGCGCACATCAAGGAAAGGGCCTTTCATGTCGAACTCACGCTCATTGACACCCGTTCCCATAAAGATGGTCGACTTACTGCCGTTAGACACCAAACCACTGAAATAGACTCGCGGCTGCACACCACGCACGTCACTATCACCGATAATGCTCTTGGTTAGCGTTTGTACGTTATCCAGACCATTGCTCAGCGGCATGTCTTCATCTTGTTCAAAATAACCTGGCGTACTCAAAGTAAGGTGGCCAGTATCACGCGCAGTCGATTCTCTCAGTGACTCATAGGTGTAAAGCCCATAACCACCAGCACTGGTCAGTGCAAATACCGCAATGGCGATGATCAACACCGACAACAAACTACGTCGACCATTTCTTAATAGATTAAGCCACGCCAAACGCACCGAAGTTGGAAGTAAAAACGTGCTCATTCTTTGTGTTAACTTGCCCATGAGATCGTCTCTGTTGCTGTGGCTTGTGGAGCCAATTGTCCGTCGATAAGTTCAATCACTCGGTCACAACGCTGCGCCATTCTTGGGTCGTGCGTTGCGACGATAAAAGTCGTACTCATTTCGTGACCAAGCTCTTTCATAATGTCGATCACAAGGTTCGCAGTGTGGCTATCTAAGCTCGCGGTCGGCTCATCGGCAATCACTAAGCTTGGGTTGTGGATCAGTGCTCTGGCAATCGCGACACGTTGTTGCTGACCTCCAGACAAATTGTCTGGACGATGATTAACGTAATCCCCTAGCCCAACACGCTCTAACATGTCTTGCGCTCTGCTCTGCTGTTCTTGCTTAGAGCATTGGTTCAACATCAATGGGTAAGCGACATTCTCAAGCGCAGTCATCACAGGAACCAGATTGAATCGCTGAAACACAAAACCCAGCGACTGACGACGAAAACGTGCAGCGGCGATTTGCTCTGTCGGATACGGTTGGTCATCAATATTAATCTGCCCTCGATAATCCATATCCAATAAACCAAGAATATTCAAAAGTGTGCTTTTTCCTGAACCCGACGGCCCACATAGCGCCACCATTTCACCGTGTTGGATCTGACCATCAACGCCCTTGAGTGCATCTACGCTTTGACCACCAGTCACATACGCTTTGCCGATACTGTTAAATTCGATCATTTCATTGTCCTCTGAAGACCAGCTCGTTAATGAGATTTAGTAAACCGTTATTTAGCATTTGCAATGAGCGCCTTCGCAGTCATAGTTTCGATATTGCCAGCATCAGCAGTTTCCATTTTTTCAAGCCACACTTGTGCTTGTTTGAAGTCTTCAGCACGAAGCGATGCGGTAATGGCGTAACGGTAAATCCAGGATGTCGCTGCGAAATGTTGTTGCTGGAAATCATCTTCCGCGAGTAACGAGAGGAACAGGTCATAACCACGGTCAAAGTGGTTAAACATGTCTGGCAGAGAGGTGTAAGTCACCGCAGCCATGGCGCGAGTTAAGTAAGAATCCGGCAACCCTTGAACAAGAGGTTGCTCATGAATCGGTTGGTCTTCGTCTTTAAGCAGCACCAGTGATTTATCAATGGTTGATAAGCCCTTCTCCACATACTTCATCTTGTTCCATGGTAAAAACGCATCACGCCCCATCAGGGTTTCTGTGCTGCCTAGGTAAACCAAGGTCAGTGGCGTAGCACCATCTTGTTGTAGCGTGTCGTTCAGGCGTTCGTAAGCCACTTCCACCAAGTCTTCATTGCCTTGCGCGGCTTGGTTATAGATATCGAGCACGTCTGAACTTGGGTTGGCCTGCGCCAAAGTAGGTGCCAATGAAACAAGTGCAATCAAAAATGAACGCTTAAGCAAAGAAGTGGTAGAGCTTGAATTAAATGAGTGTGAAGTAGCCATGATTTCTAATCCCTTTCAAATGTTGACGTTGAAAGGTTAACTAGAATTTGTCATGCAGTTTTATCAATGCGACGAATGGTCATTACGAGGAGCGAATGGTTGAGCTGGGGCGTGAGTGGAAAATTCAAAAAAGAAAGAGTAGCGAAAGAATAAAATGGATGGATCAAAACATAATCTGATATTGCCCATTTCAGGCCTTAATCAGAGCTAACTCATTTCTGCCCCGAAATGCGTTAGACCAAATAATCTACGAAATTAAGGGGCGTGCGTTTTCCCTACCAAATCTAATCAGATAAAAGAGGGGCAGACCATACATTTTGGGATGTGAGCAGGTTTAAAATCGTGCTCAGAATCCTCTGAAGTTATACGGAAACTTTCGGAAATTTCTGATGTTCACATCCTAGGCGCTAGGCAATACGGGCATTAGATTGAGCATGAGTATGATTAACGTTATGATTGGCCACGTATAATTACTGATAAGCCTCAGTTTACATGTGAGCGAATAGTACATAAAAAAGTTGTTAATAAGAAATCTAGGTGGATGAATGTTAGAAGTTTTGAACAAATAACTAAAAAGAGTATCGATCCAATACTTAGAAATGAGAGTAAATTATGAAAGTTTTAAAGTTAATTGGGATATTTTTGTGTATGCTTTTGATTTTTCCAACATCTGCATCTGAGAACAGCGACACCCTAAATATTACGCAAACCAAGTTATACGACAGCTTATCTTGTGAAAAAGTAGGGGAAACAGCTTCAATTTGCCTTATTTCTAGCCAATTTCACTCAAATCCGAAAGCGTATGTGTTCAAATTTCTAGCTAGTGGTGACTTTGATAAAAACAAGGTTGAAGAAATTACGGTTATGTATGCCACATTGATGTCTACATATTTGAACCCAATAACAGCTTCATTTTATGATGCGAAGCCCGCATTAATTGATATGGTGGATCAAAGTCAATTAAAAGCTGAGAATATTATCGTAGAAATAGAACTGAATAATAATGATCTTTATTATTCATCATACCTATACCCTATGTCGGTGAATGGAAAGGTGAGCTTAGTGCATAATTTTTTCGTAGGAAAAGTGGATGCTTATGAACACTTAAAAAGTGTCTGCCATGACATGAAAGAATTTTCAGAGAGCAAAATATATCTACAAAGGTGTACCTTTTATAAGGAATAAAGGCGAACCTCGGTATCCGCTCTAGCAATTTGGGACACTGAGTCACGTTATTTACCATACTTGAAGTTATTCCTATTTTATCAAATTAAGTAAAAGCTCTAAGTAATTCCTGTCCAAAAGTTTCTCAGGTAGAATTTTTACCTGTGGCACTTTGTAACTCGAAAGTGCCCCAAAGTGTGCCAAAATCAATTGAGCATATTCTAGGTTGGTTTGTCTCATGACTTAGTTTTACGAATACGTGTAGTACGGCTAATAAAAGGCGTTTTCTTTCTGAGCTACGCAGCTTGCGGGAAGTTATCAATGCTGTTTGAGGCCAAGAATCTTAAATATAAAACCGATTGCGAGTTCAAGGAAGCATTTATGAGGCACCTGCTGACCGCCAGCTATATCTGATATCAATGTAAGTTAGATAGCTAATTTGGTCATGGTCATGCTCATAAGGTTTTTCTAGATATAGATGTTTATTCGGGCTATGTTAGATGTATTCAATCCACTTTTATTGGCTGGTTATGGATTTAAAGCTTATTCATATATTTCTAATGGTGCATAAACACCAGTCTTTTACAGAAGCGGCAGAAGTATTGGGAGTCAGTCAGTCAGCTGTCAGTCAGTCCATCAAAAAGCTTGAGACATCACTTGAAAAAAAGTTGTTTGTTAAATCTGGTCGGACGATGAGTTGTACGCGAGCTGCAGATCAGTTGGCCGTAGAATGTAGTCGCGGAATGGATATTATTCACAATGCCATTTCAACAACACAACATTTTATTGCTTATTGTCCAGAAGACCTTATGCAAATAACTCGAGAGCTCCCCAAAACCACTTTCAAGCTACCGCCCACCCTACATGAAAAGCTACTAACAGATCTTCGCTTGCAGAAGGTTGACTTGGCAATCGATTTTACTAATCAACATGATCGTTCTTTTATTAGCGAGCCAGTCTGTACCGAAAAGTTTAAAGTCATTTGTAGAAAAGGACACCCAAGACTTTCGGGTCGCACCATTTCTAGAGACGAGTTTTCTGCAGAGTCCCATATCGGATACAAGAGAAAATTCAACGGATTGTCGATCTTTCAAAACCAAGTTGAGACCCAAGATGGTATAGATTTGGAAAGGGATGTCGTTATGGAGGTCTCTTCGTCACACTCTATTTGTATGATAGTTGCTCAAACTGATTATGTAGGGTTAGTTAGGGAATCTGTTACCAAACGCTGGGCAGACAAATTGGGACTACTGGTGATGAATCTCCCTTCTGGTGCTGAGTTAGAATTTCCTTTAAATATTCTTTACCATCAGAGATTTAAGCATCACTCTGATCATGCTGAAATGCGTGAGATGGTAAAATCTAAACTCATTGAGATATGTTCTTAGTGAATGTGCTGTAAGCCGGAAAACACCAGTCGAGCCTCCTTAGCCTCGTTAAAGTTAATTTTTCCTGACAAGATATTTGATAACGCGATTTGCGTAATAACTAGGTAGGTGAACTCTCCCTTTGGGTTTACTTCAATAGACATCTTGGTAGTGCCAGATGGATTGTAGTAGGACCACATACCCACGTCAGCAAGATAAATATACGTCTGGGAAATCCCCTGATTTTCTAGCTCTTGAGACAACAACTTTAGCCACCATGTAGCGCGTTGGAACCCCGCGCTTCCTTCTAGCTTTGCAATCGACTCCAGCTGTTGTTTCTGTTCTTGCTCTATTGCTCTCAAGACGGTCCAGTCCGAACCTGATGGAATATTGGTATTAAGATCCGATGGCTTTGCATGAAACAGACAAGCAAAAACAGAACTTGAAGTTAGTAATAAAATTCCAGCGAAGATGTGCTTAAACATGATTACCTCAACTAAAAATATGAGCAAATAGATAAAAAAGAGGGTAATGACTTACCCTCTGATAAAGAGTTAATTAGATTATTGCAGGTGAGTAAAACTACGTGGATACATAGTTACTGGCTTGTACTCATCAAAGTGGCTAAGAAGCTCTAGAGCCTTCCCAGAAGCAATATCAGAAGCAGCAATAGTGCCGTCGTAGTACTGACCAAGCTTTTCACCAGAGATCTTGATTACTTCAGCATCATCAGCAATGGTTGTAGAGAACTCAGCTACACGATTACGCATCTCAAGCTGCATCTCTTTACCATCGACGATAAAGCCAAGTTTTCCACTAATGTTCGCCGCTTTTGCTGGATTCAATCGCGTACGTAGATAATCTATTGCTGTTTCAGGATCGCTTGCTACCCAAGAAGCCGATGGTGAAGCCATTAAGCTGACATCAGAATCGCTTGTCTCAAGAGATTTAACTCCTGCCATGTAGAAATTACGAGCTATCAGGCCTTCTGATTCTTGACCTAACTTTCGCAAAGAATCAGCATGTGCTTGTCTAGCTACGTCGTTATCGGGCGCATTATAGTAAAGCATTGTTGATAGCTCTTTAGCCCAAATGGTTTCACCCTTTTGTATCGCGGTTTGCCAAGCTTCATAAACTTTATCTACGCCCCCGGATAGTTTGATTAGGCGGTGCGCCTTTTCTACTTTTTCCATGGTGTGAAGATCATCAGGGTGACCAGAGAAATTACCGTGGTTTCGCACTGGGAATGCAGCAAAGAATGTATCAAATTGACCATACATATTGTTCACATATGGGTGCTCGTTAAATGTCGTTGGCATCTCTACATGGTGATGGATCTGATTAGGAGCAACACCTAAGTTAGTTAGGCGAATAGATTGATCATAAACATAGCTTTGAGAATCAAGCACAGCATTAATGGTTTGCTGTATGTTCTCTTTACCAACTAAAGCTTTTGCTCCGCCGCCAACATTGAGTACGATTTCTGGCTCAAGATCACGGATGTCACGAAGACCACCTAACCAAGTGTGAGGCGCGCGATAAGCATCGCCCCGAAGTGTGTACATGTTATGGAAAGGCCAAACGACGTTATCAACAATCAACTCGTATTCTGGGATCCAGAAGGTCAAAGTATCTTTTGTGTCGGTATCATGAATAAATGCTTGGATCTCGAGACCTTCAATAGTTACGCTTTCACCATGACCAAGGATTTGAGTTGGTTCTAAGTAGCCGTTCTCAGCACCAAATTTGATGTTGCTTGGTACAATAGATGCGTCAGATCCAGACTTATCTGCGTGGTTTCCGTAATGTATAGAAGCGCGTGCAAGAAGGTGTGGAGCCATTTCTGGGATCTCAGTATTTGATTGACTATCACCAGTTCGTGCAGAAATTATCTTATGTAGATCAGGGTGAGCGTAGATTTCAGCGTTATCCCCATCAAGCAGGGTTTGCGTCCCTTTGGTGTAATGGTTATGGTCATAGAACACTGCGATGATAGGTTTATCACTGATGTTCGCACGAATATATTGACGATATTGAGCACCTTCATCCGCATCATCACCAGTACTGAAAACAATCAGCCCCTTATCCAGTTCTATAACCACTGGTGCATACGGCGCACCAGAGAGCAGATGCACGTTGCTCAATGGGCTTTCATGCTCAAGGCCATACCCCATACGAAGAACTGGCTGGACTTTCATTACTGAAGTAACGTTACCTACTTGGCCAGTTGGTAACTCAGCAACCTGAGCAGCTGCAGAAAAAGAGCTAAGCGATAAAGCGGTGATTGTTAGTGATACAAGAGTATTCTTCATTTTCTAACCTTTAAGTACGAATCGGTTGATTAGAAGAATAATCATCATTGAGGCTTATAACAATTAGGTGTGATTATCTTAATTATTAGAACGACTAATAATAAGGTTTGAATTAAATGAAAGGGATTTGAAGCCTTCTGAAGGGATTTGTGATTGTGTACGAAGAGAAGAGCGTGATAAAAGCGGCTGAACAGTTGTTTTTATTATGTGGTAAAGACTTTCGAATTGTTATTGATACTTCACATAATCCGTTAAATGCTAATTTAGCAAAACCACTGGCTTGTTTCTGTCCAGAACCTTCATTTGTGCTGATTCTTTTACTTGTGTGGCTTTCTTCATTAGATAACGGCTCATTAACGTGTACTATGTTGGATCGAATTTTTTGAAGGGGGAGCATTTTGTCTCAGTATAAGTATCTTAATCAGGTAAGTGTGTTTATACGTCATAACTTCATATCTAAAGGATGCGAGTTAACCAGTCCCGTCGTGTTAGATCGATATCCTCAAAATAGTAAGTATGAAGCTCTTGAGTTCTCAATAGATGGAAAAAAAATACTTTATAGAAAGGGAAATGTTACACCAGATAGACCAGGTAATTTTCTATCAATATGGAAGAGACCTGATGAAAATAGTACCGATCCGAGAAGAACGATGCCTTACGAAGAACATGATTTAGATTATCTTTTTGTTGAGGTTAGTGATTGCGACATATCGAAGAGAGGTATTTATATCTTCCCGTTAACTGTTTTGGTTAATAAGGGAGTTGTAACCTCAAACAAAGCTAAAGGGAAAATGGCTTTCAGAGTTTTTCCGCCGTGGACTTCAAGCCGTGGAGAGTTAAAATCTAAAGTTTTTTCCGATTCAGCAAAGAAAACTCAGAGGTGGCAGAGTAATTTCTTTTTATGGATTGAAGATAATGAGATTGTTGACTTAGACAAATTCAATAATATTTTCATTAATTTAAATTAGGTTTACTCAATCCTCTTAGACCAAACCTTTTTACTGGTGTGACGCGATTTTATTCATCATACTAGCTTTCCAAAACCCCGTTTTTTCCCCCATACAAAAAGTGATTGGTCAATTGCTAACTTAGGAAATTTACTGGCTCATTTATGTCCAGAACTTGGATAGTCCAATATTTAACTCTTGGCGCTTTATGACTCAAAGTGCCCTAAACGAGTTCATAATAGATAGCTCATCAAGCTCAATACTTCTATAGCCTGATGAACTCATCCCAATACAGTGTCCGTTTTTTAGTACGCTGATTTATTTATATAATAATCAGCGACCTTGATGATCGATTTTTTTACCTGAGCAATCTGTTTTGAATGTGGACACCAAAGGGATATGGGAACCATTATTTCTTGTTTGATCTCGTCACATTTTATCTCTACCAAATTCTCAGTCATATATTCAGATTCAATTATCGACTTTGGTAAAAGAGCCCAGCCAAAATCATCTTGGACAAGCTTAACAATGACCGCTAATTGATCAACATATTCATGTTTTGAAGAAACAACAACCTTCTCCGTCATTTTATCATCGACCATAGATTTGAGTACAAACTGGCGTAAAGATTTCATCTTTGAGAGCGTTTCGTTTGAGGGCTTAGCCGATAATTCACTTCCTGCATGAGCAAATGGAACAAAAGGCATATTCCCCAAAAAAGTAAAATCAATACTATTAATCACTTTGCTTTCGTATATATTCACAATCCCAAAATGAATGCTTCCGTCTTCGATCCCTGCTTTTATTTCTGGTTTCGTTCTGACCAAAAAATTAACGCGCATGGATGGGAAGTCTTCATAAAGCTGTCGACGAATTTTAGAAACAACGTGATGAGGTAAAAAGCTCGCATAGGCTATCGTCACCGACTCTAGCCCGCCAAATGAAAGACTTAATGCAAATCTATCAAGAGTTTTAGCCTGCTCTAGAATTTGCTTTGCGTAATGATAAAGGAGAACTGCATCTTCAGTGGGTTCAACACTGCGGCTCAACCTATCGAATAGAGTAATCGCTAACTGGTCTTCTAAACTCGTGATGACTTGTGCAACCGTTGTTCGGTGCTTATTTAATTTTATCGCAGCTTTACTAAAAGCCTGCTGTTCATATACCGCAACGAAAGTATTTAGTTGCTCAAGACTAAAATTCATATCATGCCCTGCGAGTCTTCATATTCGATAATAAATCTTACCACCAGAGTCTACATTAACCAATACAGCGTCTGTTTCTCTTATCAAATAACACATTTCTATCATCACGCTCTAATTTCAATTCAAAATATCTTCCCAAATACACTTTAAACAGGCGAATAGATATATTTTTCACCACGAGAAACCGAGCTCACCCCCTTTCCTGACGCTGCTTGGATGGCAGCGATGGTTCGAGCCCATCGCTAGAGAGTTAATGAGTCTAAAAACCTTATGTAAAGTTGCGTCATTGCTTCGGCAACTTAACTTAAATAACTCAGGAACGTACCATGAACACTCTAAAAATGACCGCTTTGTCTACTGCTTTACTTGCTACCATTTCTATTTCTGCATTTGCTGGCGATGATACTCAAAAAGTCGATCCATCCGATATGACTCGTGCCAGCTCTAATATGTATGTTGCAACCAATAACAAAGGTGACCTAAAACTATCAGGAGCACTATCATACGCTTATGACAACGGACAGATGTCTATGTTCACATTGGAAGGTTCGATGGATAATGAAGGTAAATATAAAGACAGCCGAGCTCAATATTTCCATGTGTTCAACATAAATAATGCTATTACACCTCGCGTAGCCGCATCATTAGATATCATTGATAATGCAAGCTTTACTACTGCTGCAGTAGGTGGTGTCGCTATTTTCAGAACTCCAATCGACTCTCTGACCTTTTTTGGCCGTGCAGCAGTAATGGGCGGTGAATATTCAGATAGCACAACAAATGCCTTTGGTGTTACAGACAATAGTATCGTAGGTGGTATGGCTGCTGCTTATGCAGTTTGGAAGCCAGGCGCCGATGGTACTTATTTTGCAGCCTACCCAGAATTTACGTACATGGATGGTGATATTGAAACGAGTACTGTTAAAACCACCCTACTGGCAGCAACTCCTTTTTCGGCAGACAAAACACGTTGGGGACAAGTCAAGGTTGAAAATACTTATGGAAGCATGGAATCAACCAATCAAAAACTAGACATTGACGACACCGTGGTTTGGTTCCAATACAAAGTATTCTTCTAAAACGATCAAAAACCATCATACGTTAAAAGGCGAATCGAGAGATTCGCCTTTTTTAAATTTTGTTTCTCTTACATCCTCTCACTTTTCTCTATTAAAATAGCCACGATTTACTATTCAGTTCGGCCTTACCTTGAACTGACTCTCTATCTCTATCTCTATCTCTATCAAGTACATCTACATCCCGTATTGATTCAACACTCAAAACCTTATTCCAGCGAGCGAATTCGATGCTTCTATTGATTGATATCTAACTGTTTACGTTTGCTAGTGCATACCTAAACCCATCAAGATAAGTGAATTCAAACGAAGCCTCTCTTAACTTACACTGCATCCTAACCCTACGTGTATTGCCAATGAGTATAGGGTAAGAGGAGCGAATGTATCGTCTGAATGCAATGAGTAACGGGAAGAAGCTCAAACAAGTCGTATCTATATGATGACGTAAACTTATTTAGGCTCTGACATCGGTGTTTAACCACGAGCCTAAAACGCATAACAGTGTTGCTACAGCGATAATGGATAGTGCTGTAGATAAATAACCTAAAGGTTTCGTGATGCTTAATCACCCGCTCGCAAGGAATCAATAACCAAACTCAGCAAACAAAAAACGCCAGTCAGGCGACTGGCGTTACAAAAAAGATAAAACTTATTCAATGTTCAAATCTATCAATGATTGGTCACATTAGGTGGTAATCACCGTGCATAATTAGCGGCTAAAATATTTCGCAATCTCACGAGCATAAGTTTCTTCTTGGTTTTTACCGTTACTGGTTGAAAAGAAAGATATAACTAAGTCTTTTTCTGGTGAAATATACACACCTTGACCGCCAACACCTGCCTTGAATAAGTCGCCATCCTCAAAGATTGCATCAAATTGATAACCATTCTTGATGTTTGTGTCGTTGTAGAAAGAGTTTTCCATCATCTTGCCAACATAACCACCACCGTAAGCTTCTGAGTTACCAGAGTCTTGAATTAACGTAATGACTTCTTTGCTAACTCCACCATTACCCAACTTTATGGCGGACGGAGTAAGTAACATGCCGAATTTAGTCATATCTTCAATTGTGGTATTCATTGAGAAAAACATTAAAGGGTATCCCCCTTGTGGAGAAACGACAGTATAAGCGTCATTATTAGCCCCCATCTTCTGCCACATATCACGGCTGACAATCTCATTCATGGGTAAGTTACGAACGTTCTCAATAAGCCGAGCTAGAACAAACGTATTAATTGAATTGTATTCGAATGTTTTTCCGCCCGGTGCTCTTCGCTTCATTTCAGCAAGTACTTCAAGTGGGCTTTGGTTGCCTTGACCTTCAAACACGCCAATGGAAACCGCCCATTTAAACCAAGGTTGTTCTGGGTTTATACGTGAGTCTGCCTCTGGCTCATCATGCTCTGTTGCGTTCAAGCCTGTCGCCATATTTGCAGTATCAGAAACGGATACCATGTCCCAGTCAGATCCCTTTAATTCAGGAATGTATTTAGAAATAGGGTCTCCTGGGTTAACTTGCCCCTCGTTGACCAATTTAGCCAGCTCGATACCTACTGTAATTTTCGAGTTTGAAAACCAATTATGCTTGTCTGTTTTTCGCATCGTGTTGTAACGCTCAAAGACAACCTCTCCGTTCTTAACAACAAGAAAAGCATCGACAGGATAGGAATTGAGATGTTCGTTTAGAGTCTTGCTTTCACCGTGTACAGTCGCTGATATTTCGCCAATATTTTGGTCAATTTGATATGGGAATTGATAGACAGGCCCATCACGTTCTATTTGAGCGGTAGGGTAGAAACGACTTAGGTTCTGCCAAGCAAACTTGGATTGCTCGATAGGAAACTGAAGTTTAACTCGATTGCCTTTTTTCAAAAAAAAGTCATGAGTGTTGTAAACATCTACATTTGTGGATGATTCATTAACGATCTCATTAGCACACGCTGAGCCTGCCGACAGAGCCGTTACTATGGATATAGCGATTAAGCTTTTCATATTGGTTTTCCTATTGGTATATAAGTTCTGTAGGGCGGACTGCATGCAAAAGCTGCGAGTCAGTCGCCTTTGTTAATACAGATACGGTATAAGGAAAACGGAATAACACCTCATCGCCTCCGATGGATTGCCCCCATCAAAGATCGAAGTGGGGAGCATGAAGATAAGTGAGTTAGACGGTACATAGTGAGCCGATTGAACCTAACGATTCCCCCGTTAGTCACCATTTTATATTCTAAATTCGTTGAACAGATTTAGTGGTAAAGCTCAATATCCGACGCATCAATGACGTATCCAGTTTGAATATCTTGATTGCCATCAGAAAGTGCAACCGACGTATCAACCGCCCCTGTTTTAATATTCCCTGTCACCCATACTGGTGTGTATAAACTTTGTAATTCATGGCCTTCTGGAAATTCGACTAAAATCGTTTGGTTTACAGGTGGGGGAGGTGTGTGAATGCAAGCCCCTGCGGTAGGCACCAATATAAACTGCTTTCCTATTAAACCTTCCATTTCGAGCGGTACTAAAAATCCGGCTAATTTCATATCGTTAATACTAAGGTCGGGAACAATATCGTTCGTTTGTTGTGTTCTTTGTACAAGCAGCTCACGTACGTTTAAGCCAAATTGTTCAGCCAATACCACACGTTGATTGTATCCATCTTTTTCCATTGGACTTAACTGACGAGTTTTTTGAACAGCCTCGTAGGCGTAAATCTCAGAAAGTAGCGCCTTATTCCCAGGAGAAAGAACCTGATACTGATTCTGCACAGGTCTTAATGACTCCCAAGATATCGTTTCAGCAGCTTGTGTGAACAAACTAAAACAGCAAGCCATAACCATTAATAATGTATTTTTCATGTCAATATTTTCTTATTAGAACAAGGGCTAATGAAAAAATGGCTAAGAAAATCTTAGCCATCGTCTCGTTTTATATGAGTCAATAATATTTAAATTACAAACTTTCGAGGTTATCCATTAGTTGGTAGAAGAACCCAATAGAGCGACCGTATTCTTCAACTAAGATACGTTCGTTCACGCCGTGGAAGCCTTCGAATTCTTTTACGCTTTCTAATTGTATCGCCGTCATTGTATATACATCAGGGGCAAAATCTCGCGCTTGGAAGTGTTTAGAGTCTGAACCACCAATAACAAAGAACGGTGAAACAATCAGATCATTACCCCAAGTTTGGCGAATCGTTTTCTCTAACATGGCATAACCTGGACCACTAGGATCCGCAACATTGGTTGCAGGCGTTGATGCTGAGATATCACGAATGGTCATTCTTTCATCGCCGATCGCTTTCTTCACATGTTCGATAATCACCTCAGGAGTGTCACCCGGCATCGGTCTAAAGTTTACAACTGCGGTAGCTGCTGGCGGTAATACGTTGTCTTTAATACCAGCATTAAACATAGTAACCGCCGTTGTAGTATGAAGCATGGCGCGAGTAACCTCATTTTTAGACATCACATCAATAAATTTTTTCTCTAAGTCCGTCACCGTGTCGTTTTCGCCATAGGCCACGGCTTTGTACAGTGGTTGCTGCGCTTCTGGGAGTTCCGGCCCCATGTATCGATATTGGTATCTCACCGCATCATGAATTTTGTAAGGGAATTGCGCTGCTTCAACTTTCTCAACTGCTTTTGCTAACGCGACAATATTCGATTCTTCTCCCGGTTGTGATGAGTGACCACCAACACCATTGATAGCAATCTCTAGACTAACGAACCCTTTTTGAGCAATGCCGATTAATGCCGTGTTTTCACGGATGCCAGGAAATATACCTGGGACAAGAGGAGCAGATTCATCCATAACAAACGCAATTTTCTCATAACGTTGCTCAATGATATCAGCCGCGTGCTTGGCACCTTCTGGCCCACCCACTTCTTCGTCGTGGCCGAATACAAACAAAATGGTACGTTCAGGCTGGAAACCTTCTTTTAGCTTCATCTCAGTAGCTTCTAACAGCGCCTGAAGTTGGTTTTTGTCATCTAATGAGCCACGACCCCAGATATAACCGTCCTTAATCGCGCCTGAAAACGGCTCTTCTTTCCACTCATCACGAGACTCTTCTGCAATTGGTACTACATCTTGGTGCGCCATAAAAATAGCGGGAGCAAGTGATGGATCTTTACCTTTCCACGTGTAAATCAAGCTGAAAGGGCGCGGGTCACCGACTTCTTCTCGCTTGAGTGTTTTGTGCACTAATGGGTACGATTCTTCAAGAAATTGGTGATAGTCACGAAAAGCCTGCTCGTCAAAATCACTGCGATCTTGGTTAGAGATAGTTTGAAACTGAACCGCTTGCGATAAGCGTTGCGCAGCACCTTCTATATCAACTTGAATATCCACTTTTTCGACGCCTTGCATTTGCATCGAACTAAAATCTTGCTCATCAGCCCATACTGAAACACTAGCGGTCAATGCCAAAGCAGAAGCGATACTGGTAAAGAGTTTTGATGGTTTTGTCATGATTTGAAGCCTTAATTAGGTAGAGAGTAAATCTGTGTTTTGGTTTATGCGGTAATTATTAACGAACAATACAGGCCAAACCAATCTCTAGCGATGGACTCCATCCATCAGAAGGCGTCGGGAACAATTTTTAGGGGGATGAGTAAAATTAGACATGACTTTGTAGGGGGAAAAGTTTTTACATTCTCGGAAATGCTCCGAGCTCACCTTAAGATATGAGATTTGTGACAAGGTTTTGTTCGATGGTGAGTTTCAGAACCAACGCTTTCACTGCATTCCTAAGTTCACACAAACAAAAATAGCCGCTAATCAGCGGCTATTTTTAATTATCTAAACGAAGCTTTACTGCTTATTCGCTGGGACAATTTCTTTGTTTCTTCTACTTCTTCGTCTCTTCAACGACAGCTTTCATCAATACTGACGTATCCATGCGGCCTTGTCCTTCAGCAGACAATGCCTTGTATGCGTTGTTGGTCTTTTCCGTCAATGGCAATTGGATACCTTGACGCTCTGCTTCATCTAGGCAGAAACCTAAGTCTTTGATCATCCAGTCAATTGCGAAACCGAAATCGAATTTGTCTTGCGCCATTGTGGTCGCGCGGTTTTCCATCTGCCATGAGCCAGCTGCGCCGTTTTTAAGGCAATCGACCAGAGTTGGGATATCCAAACCTGATTTCTCTGCAAGTACCAAGCCCTCAGATAGGCCGTTCAATACACCTGCAATGCAAATCTGATTGACCATTTTCGCGCGTTGGCCTTGGCCGACTTTGCCCATTAGAACTGACGACTTACCGTAAGCTTCAAATACAGGTTGAAGGTCGTTGAATAGCTCTTGTTCTCCACCACACATGATGGTTAATACGCCGTTTTCTGCGCCCGCTTGGCCACCAGACACTGGTGCATCCATAAAGCGAACACCCGCTTTCTTCGCTGCCACTTCAAGCTCTTCAGACAGAACCGCAGACGTTGTGGTGTGATCAACAAGAATCGCGTTTGGCTTCATTGCGGCCAGAGCGCCTGTTTCACTGGTCGTCATGCTGCGCACGTCGTCGTCGTTGCCGACACAAACCAATACTACGTCAGCTTCGGCTACACATTCAGCCACGCTCTCAGCAGCTTTACCTTGGTGTTTATCAGCCCAGTCTAATGCTTTGCTGTGAGTGCGGTTAAATACCGTCACTTCAAAACCGGCTTTGACTAGGTGGCCTGCCATTGGGAACCCCATTACGCCTAGCCCGATAAAACTTACTTTCATTTCTTACTCCTTTTTATTTAACTCAGCTCATCGTGATGGAATGACTGAACGCTCTCAATCAACGTGTCGATAAGCAAAGTCAAAGCCTTCGGCTGATATTTTCTTTCTTTGTACACTAAATACGCTTGGCGATCACCCCGATGATACTCAGGCAGCACTTGAATCAGATTCATTTTTGGAGAAACATGGCGAAAAGGCAGTGAGGCGATACCCAACCCCTTTTGCGCTGCGGCCGCAACGGCATAAATATCATTAACGATGAACTTGGGTTTAATCGTCACCATCTGCTCTAAGCGATCGGATTTGTAGAGCGGTATATCAAACACATCATCGACATTAATCCACTCTTGATGCTCGAGATCGTCTGGATTTTTAATCTCTTCACGAGAATCTAAATATTCTTGGCTCGCAAAAAAGCCATGCTTGGCCTTAAACAGTGGTCGAGCAATCATGCCGTCCATGTCGGAAATTTTAAACGTGATCAACAAGTCACGATCGGTTTCAGGCACTACTTGCTGCTGACTCAAAATGAGATTGAGCTGCACGTTCGGATACTGAGTGAGGTATTGCTCAACCGTTGGCCGAAGAAAACCACTATAGAAGTTATGAGGCACCGCGAGCTTTATCTTGCCTTGAATCGCATCGCGCTCTTCAAGCAGGCTACTAAACCCTTGATGCAAAGATTCCATACCACTGCTCAGCGCTGCAAAGGCCGCCTCACCGTCTTTGGTGGCCACCAGCTCTCGTCCTTTCTTTTCCAGAAGGCGGATGCTCAAGCGCTCTTCCAAGGCGGTTAACCGACGCGACATGGTCGACACAGGCAATTGCAGACGTTTCGATGCTGAAAGCAAAGACCCCTCTTCAACCACTGCGCAGAATAAGAACAGATCATCAATGTTTCCAAATATGGAATTCATACTTCTATATGTGCCTATTTTTCTCATTAATGGATATATGTAACCTTATCTCATCAACAACAGAAAATCACGGGAGAAACATACCATGAACAATAAACAATTTTGGGTCACCGCCCTTTTGTCTTCCCTGACCATGGCAACGATT
This sequence comes from Vibrio sp. OPT24, assembly GCF_015163545.1. Lineage (NCBI taxonomy): Bacteria > Pseudomonadati > Pseudomonadota > Gammaproteobacteria > Vibrionales > Vibrionaceae > Vibrio > Vibrio sp. OPT24. The sequence goes on along the minus strand of NZ_JADDYI010000053.1, from coordinate 1,134,107 downwards.
ATGTCTGGAGTTATCTCAGGTTATAAAATGGGATTCAGCCACGAATGGCCGTCGATTTGGCTGCAAAGCTTCTTTATTGCTTGGCCTTGCGCATTCACGCTCAACCTAACCGTACTGCCATTGATTCGAAAATTCGCAGCATGGATTTGCAAGCCAAAAGCTAAAACGATGCCGACCCCATTACCTGAAACTTCAACTTCACCGGAAATGATGAACTAAATGGGTTACTCAACTAGGTCGATCATGTCGCCAATATGGAACGATGATCAAGGGAAATTCGTCCGGTAGTTTCGAACAAATACGGGAAATGAAAACAACGATCAATCTCGGCCTGCAAGCAAAAACAAAGAAAACAGCCAACATCCAGAGTCACACTTTTAAGTTCTTCTATCTCTGAATAAACGGCATAAAAAAACCGAGCACTAGGCTCGGTTTTTTAATAACTGTTGTTACTGTAAAGATTACAGCTCAGCGTTGTGGTAAACCTGCTGAACGTCATCACAGTCGTCAAGCATGTCTAAGAACTTCTGGAACTTCTCAGAATCTTCTTCAGCAACTGGCGTAGTCGTTTGAGGAACGAAAGTGATTTCCTCAACGTCTAGAGTTAGCTCTGGGAACGCAGTGTTTAGTGCAGTCTTCGTTTTGAAGAACTCTGTCGTTGGAGCGAATACAGTGATAACACCGTCTTCTAGCTCAACGTCAGTCACGTCTACGTCTTCCATCATTAGCGTTTCTAGAATGATCTCGTCATCTTCGCCTTTAAACTGGAATACAGCTTGGTGAGCGAACATGTGAGAAACCGTACCTTCAACACCGATTTTCGCGCCAGTCTTAACGAAACATTGGCGAACGTCTTGGAAAGTACGGTTGCCATTGTCTGTTAGACAGTCAACGATTACGCTTGTGCCACCTGGGCCAAAACCTTCGTAACGAGCTGGTTGGAAGTCTTCACCGCCGCCGCCGTTAGCTTTGTCGATCGCTTTTTCGATAACGTGAGCTGGTACTTGGTCTTTTTTCGCTTTAGCAATCAGGTGCTTAAGAGGTAGGTTCATGTCTGGGTCAGAGCTACCGTTCTTAGCCAGTACGTAAATCTCTTTACCGTATTTAGAATAAACTTTAATTTTTGCGCCTGCAGTTTTCGCCATTGAGGCCTTGCGCACTTCAAAACTTCTTCCCATCGGGATCTTCTCTCTGATTCAGTTAACGGAGCAAATTCTAGCAAATTACTGTGTCATTTCAATTCTACAGCTTTGCTGGGTAAGGTTTGTCTGCGTTTATGCGACACCCATTACCCGTTTGTATTTTTCTACAGACTGTTCAAACCAAGCCTTTTCTTCTGGATCACCTAGCTTCATTGCTTCTTCAACAATGGCTTCAGGGCCACATTTCGCTTGCTTCAGTTTCCATACAAGAAACGATGCCTGCTTATCCAGTTCGATTTTATTTTTCTCGCTGGGTGGAAGGAGTGAAAGGTTGATAGACATTATTAGCCTTCGTCTGTAATACACTTGGCCGAGAAATATATCATAGAGCAGCCTCATAAAACCAATACTATGAGCAATAGTGGGGGTTGTAGGACGAGAAAGCGGCAAGTCACTGATGCAGGTCAAGCTAGTTTGGGAGAAGTTACACCCTATGATACGAAAGTATCGCTTATTCAACTCATACCATGAGTTGATTAAGGTGATTATTCAGCTCACCTTAAGAGCCGAATAATGAGGTAATAACACCACATAAGGTTGCAAGAGTAACCCCTAACCCAAAATACTATTCACTCACAGCAAGCACATCACAGCGTGAGGCGCAGATGAAATCATTCTTGTGCAGGCCTTTGATTGAGTGGCTCCACCAAGTAACAGTGACTTTGCCCCACTCCAATAAGATCGAAGGGTGATGGAATTCTTCTTCTGCCAACTCCGACACTTTATTGCTGAATGCCCATGCTTGTTTGTAGTTCTTAAACTTGAACACCTTCTCAAGCTGTGGGGTGCCGTCTCTTTCGATGATCTGCCAATCAGACAACTCCAACAGTAAAGACTTTTGTTCGTCTTTACTTAGGGCAATCGCGTCGATACTGCAGGCTTCGCATTTTTGTTCATTCAACATGTGTTGGTTCCTTAGGTTCAAAAAGTGGTGGTAATAATCCCTCATCTATCGCTAGATCAGCTTGCTGCAATAGGTTTTCCTGGCTGATTTTGAAGAGATCAGACAGCTTATCAATCACATAATATTTCGGTTGTATAATATCGATACGATAAGGTGTTCTTAATACGGTTTGCAGATCAAACCGCTCACGAACGGCCAAATCCGCTCCCAGCGCATACATGGTTTCCGCCGGAGACGAAAGAATGCCGCCGCCATAGATTTTCAGCCTATCGCCTTCTTTTACTAAACCGAACTCGACCGTAAACCAATACAAACGGGCAAGATAGGCGCGCTGTTTAGGTGTTGCTGCTTGGCCTAGTTTTCCGTAATGCTCAGTGAATGTCGCAAAATCGATATTGGTGAGCATGGCACAGTGTCCGAAAATTTCATGGAAGAAATCGGGCTCTTGTAAGTAATCGAACTCGTCTCGCGTTCTCAGAAATGTCGCGACTGGGAATTTCTTATTGGCGAGCAAATCAAAGAAACGGTCGAAATCGATCAACGCAGGCACAGGCCGAACCTGCCAACCTGTTGTTTTAATTAGAACTTTATTTATTTCTGGAAGCTGGGGAACTCTGTCTAATGGCAGATCCAGCAGGGTCAAGCCATGCAAATAAGCATCGCATGCACAGTCATTAATGACGTCCAGTTGCCTTTTTACCAAGTCGTGCCAAATAGCGTCTTCTTCGAGGCTCCACTCAACCCATCCCTCTTGGCTCACGGGCTTAGAATGATATTGAGTCATTACACACCTCCTTTCGAATGTCTCACTTTAAGCCTATCTCCACTCGTTATATCCGCCAATTTGCGCGACTTTTCGAAACAGGCGATCGTGTAACATTTTATTTACACAATTCCGACAACCCCTTATTTTGCTGATCTTTTGACTTTGTAAAACCTAAATACCAGACTGAAAACGTTAACTTTTTGTTAAAGGCAAATAAATGCACGAAAGCAATAAGCCAGTTTGGCAACCTAGCGAGCAGCGCATCGCAGACGCCAACTTAACCCAATTCATGGATAGCCTTGCTCAGCAGGGCGTACTCGGACGGGAATTACAAAACTACACGGATTTCCATCAATGGTCCGTGGAACATCCCGAGTCGTTTTGGCAGAACGTTTGGCAGTTTTGTGGAATGGTGGGCTCGCAGAACAGTATTGATAACGCACAAAGAGAGCTCATCAAAACTCAAGGCGAGAGCCGCTGGCTGCAGCCTAAATCGAATCGCGATGCAGTTTGGTTTCCGAATGCGCAAGTAAACTACGCCGAAAATTTGCTGCGCTTGGCGCATGAGATACCGGATGAACGTGCTATTTGGTTTGAGAATGAGCGTGGCGAACAACAGAGTTATACATGGCAAACCCTAAGTGAAGGCGTCTCTAGCGTTCAACAATGGCTTGTTGATAACGGAGTTCAACAAGGTGATGTGGTTGCTGCTTATACGCCTTATCTACCGCAAACCGTGATAGCGATGTTGGCGACCACTAGCTTAGGGGCGATTTGGACATCGACCTCTCCCGACTTTGGCGTAGAGAGTGTGATTGAACGATTTGGCCAAGTGAAACCTAAGGTGCTATTCACCTGTGATGGCTACACCTTCAATGGCAAAACGTTCGATATGACGGACAAGAACCATGAAATCATCGAACACTTAACCGAGCTAAAGCAGGTGTGTCAGATCGGTTATTTAAAGCCAAGTGATGATTTAGAGAAGAGCAATTTGGAGAAGAACAAAGTTAAACATGGTGTGTCAATCCAAAGTTGGATAAACATCATTAGTCACTATCAACCAAAGCCTCTTCGATTTACTCGTGTGAACTTTAATGAACCACTGTTTGTACTCTACTCTTCTGGCACAACGGGCAAACCCAAGTGTATTGTGCATTCTGTCGGTGGCACCACCATCAATCACCTAAAAGAGCATCAACTTCACTGCGATGTTAAGCCACACGATCGCATGTTCTACTACACCACTTGTGGTTGGATGATGTGGAACTGGCACGTCTCTGCGCTCGCCAGCGGGGCTTGTTTGGTGATCTTTGATGGTAGCCCGGTTTATCCGCAAACCAATGTACTTTGGGACTTGGCACAGCGCGCGAATGTATCGTTGTTTGGCACCTCAGCCAAGTATTTAGAGGCGATTGAGAAAGCCGAACTCTCGCCAATAGACAGTCACTCGCTTCCTCATTTGAGAACACTGTGCTCGACGGGATCCGTGCTTTACCCAGAGCAGTTTGATTACGTTTACAAACACATCAAACAAGACCTGCATTTAGCCTCAATTTCTGGCGGCACGGATATTTGTGGCTGCTTTGTATTGGGTAACCCGATCTCGCCTGTGTATCGCGGTGAGTGCCAACAGGCAGGGCTTGGAATCGATATCAAGGTGTTCAACTCTTCTGGTGACAAGGTCAATCACGAACGTGGCGAACTCGTGTGTACAAACTCCCTACCCAACTTCCCTGTTGGTTTTTGGAATGACACAGGGGGGCGCTACCACAGCACTTACTGGGACAGGTTTGATAATGTGTGGCATCACGGTGATGAAGTCGCACAGAGCATACATGGTGGCTACCTGTTCTACGGGCGAGGCGACACCACTCTCAACCCTGGTGGCGTGCGAATTGGTACTGCCGAGATCTACCAGCAAATGAATACCATTGAGGGCATTGTTGATTCGATAGCAGTCGGCAAAGACATCGACCGCAATGAGCAAATATGGCTGTTCGTTCAACTGCAGCAAGGTGTGAGCTTAGATGATAACTTACTGACAGCCATCAAAAGTAAACTCAAATCCTCTTGCTCACCGAGGCATGTACCAAGCCAGATTTTTGCGATCAGCGACGTGCCAAAAACACGCTCTGGTAAATTGGTGGAGTTGGCAGTGAAGCAGGTCGTGAATGGCAAAGATGTAGAAAACCTCGGAGCAATCGCTAACGCCGAGGTTCTAGAAGAGATAAAGCGTGCTGTTTCGCTGTAGCGCTGAGACCTAGAAGAACATGATTTAGAAATAAAAAGTCCTCCGTGGAATTTAACGCCGCGGAGTTTTTTTGATCTTCGTATTCGATTTATCTAAGTGGGCTAATCAGCACGAGCCTGTCATTATCAATCAAGGTTTGAGCTGTTCCAATCGGTTGTCCAACCATCTGTGCCTCAAACCTCGAACAGCTAAATTCAAAACTCAAAACTTTCAGTATAAATTTGTGCTGCTGGGACGCCTATTGAAACTAGGTACTCAGTCATATCCCTCATAAATTGAGTCGGCCCACATATATAGGCTTGCTGGCTAGCCGCATTCGGCACCACCTTTTCCAGTGCATCTTCTGTCAACCGCCCCTGACGACTACTAATGATATTTATGTAATTGAAACTAGGGTAATTCATTGCTCGGCGTAATAATTCTGATTGGCTAATGAGGTGCTTTTCATCTCTTTCTATGTGGATCATAGTAATATTGGTTTGGTCTTGTAGTGAAAATGCGCCGATACCACGAACCATCGCCAGATTAGGCGTAATACCAATGCCAGCACTCAGTAACAGCAAATGTTTAGGAACGACCGGTTTTTGCGTTTCTATGTCCAATCGAATTGCAGTCATTTCGCCTTGAACACCCAGCAATTTAACTTGCATGCCGAGCTCCGCATGGTCGTGTAACCAGTTCGTTAGCAACCCATTTGGGACACGCTTCACCGTAATATCTAATGTATTGTCGCCATTAATACTGTTAGGTGTTTCCGATAGAGTCCAAGTACGTACCTCAAGCGGTTCACCATCGGGAATATTGGAAAATTCAAAAGTAGCATATTGACCAGGCAGAAAAGCAATACGACGCGGTATCACAAAGCGGAAAGTCTTAACATGCTCGCTTTCGTCCACAATTTTCGCCAACGTTGCCACTTGCGGATATTCAGTTTCAGAATCTAAGATTTCTGCACCCGCTACCACAGGGTTATAAGGAGAGTAATCTAAGCGTTGCCAACGATGGCTGGTAACATTGTCTGTTCGGATAAGACTTGTTATGTGAAAGACTATTTTCCTTGAAGCACCTTCATAACTCCCATCGTGTGCCCAATCTACAGTTGCTCGGCCTGTCATTTGAATCATGCTACCTGATTCAAAATTTACTAAAGTAACTCCAGCTCTATCACAGGATTCCAAATTACCCGAGGTAAAAAACATGCCATTACCACGATACTCAGGCCACTCTATGATAGATGGTGATATTACTCGTATAAAACCTGGTTGCCCGCCTCTATGATTGCAATCAGCACCGACATTAGGTGCGTAACTGCCGATCCACAAAGTATCGATTGTCCGAACAAACGCTTGATCATCAGGAGTTAACTGAGTGCGGATTACTGCCTTTGCATCTTTGTTTAAGGCAGACGCTTCATTTGATGCATGGATGATTTGTCTACGATTAATGTATTTAGGGCAGTTGGGGCTATATTCCTCAACTTGTAAATTCAATCCACGGCTCTCTTGATTCATTGAAGTTAGCGAAGTGCCGCTAATGCGATGTCTTATTCTTCTATTTAAATCAATTCCTAATAATGAAAGAGGCGTGCCAGGCTCAATAAATTTAAGTATTTCAGAGTTTGGGATGCAACTTGCGGAGATTAAAATTTCGTGTTCTGAGGTAGCCGTTAAATCACCAGCTTTGCCGAACAAAGGGGTTACCCACACAGACTGACTCTTTATATCAACACTTGCTAAAGCGGCAAATGATTGAGCTGCCAAAAATGCATCATGACTAGAAGAAAAGCTAAGGGCACTGCGCTTACCGGCAGCGAGTTCAGCGGCTGCGCCTCTTGTTCCCGCTTTGTCTTGGGCTGCTAATTCCCCCGGATGATAAGATAAAAAAGACATAGTATCCCTTATTTTTTCGTTGTTAATTTGCTTGCTTCAGAGCTTTAATACCATCGAGGCTTTCTACCGAAAAAAGCCATGTTTATAGCTGAATCCGTGCTAGTCATGGATGGTGATTAATTAAAAAACTGACGGTGCTGTCCAGCATGTGCGGGCAAACAGCCTGTCGATAGAAATGAACGATGATCTATCACGTCCCTACTCGTACCAGCATATTAGCTCTCCCTTATAAAAGGGAGAGATGTCACTTTTCAGATCGTGTAATCGTCTATTTATGAGCGTGCCTCGTAACGCTTCTCACGCGAAATAGCCGTGTTAGGCATAGAGCCCTACAGCTGTGCGAGGCATCGCTTTGAAGCCATCAAGATTCTCAATGTTGCTTAGCAGACGGAGTACATTCGGGTACTTGTCTAGCGACACGTTACCTTCGGGTGCATGAGCCACATATGAGTAGACGGCAATATCCGCAATGGTTGGTCGACCACCAACCAAGAAGTCTTTGTTAGCCAATAAAGTATCGAGTTTGGTAAGTGCCTTTTCAGCAACAATTTGACAAAACTGAGCATCGAATGGCGCGTCAAAAACAGTAATTAGACGGGCAGCAGCTGGACCAAAAGCTATTTCACCAGCGGCCAGTGTTAAGAACTTTTGCACTTCAGCTTCTAGCATAGGATCCGAAGGAAGAAAGTCTGGAGCATATCGGCGCGCCAAGTAAACGAGGATGGCATTTGAATCGCTGATGACAATGTCATTGTCTTCAATGACCGGTACCTGTCCCAAAGGGTTTAATGTTAGGAACGGTTCTTTTTTGTGCTCTCCTGATGGAAGATCAACATAAACAATTTCGTGTTTAATATTGGCAATGCTTACAAAAAGTTCCACACGGTGTGCATGGCCTGATAATGGAAAACTGTAGATTCGAATACCATGTGACATTGTAGCCTCCTAAACGGACTGGTTTGATTGTGTATGCTAGGAGTATATAAGGTGTTTAATAGGTTATAATCTACCCATATATACAATAATAATGTACATTTTGTAGATAATCATAATTCTGAGGTCAGCAGAGAAAGGGAGTTTATGGACACTATTGAAGCGATGCGGGTTTTTGTTAATGTGGCACGTCAAAAATCCTTTACTCAAGGAGCAAAGCAATCAGATCTGAGTACGAAGCTAGCAAGTAAGTATGTTCGTCAACTTGAAGCGAGATTGGATGCTCAACTTTTTTATCGAACTACACGCAGCGTGACATTAACCGAAACGGGACGAGCTTACTATAAGCGTTGTCAACCGATACTAGAGCAGTTTGATGAGCTCGAAGACTTGGTACAAGACCGTCAAAAAGAACTTTCAGGGACTATCCGGTTAACAGCATCCACAGGCTTTGGAAGCAAAGAGTTGATAGAACCGCTGCTAAGCTACCAAAAGCAGCATCCCGAAGTAAAAGTCGATCTTCGCCTGTCAGACAACCATATTGCGGTCGTGGAAGAGGGCGTCGATATTGCAATAAGATTTGGTAAGCTGCAAGATTCAAATTTAATGGCACGAAAGCTGAAAGATATGCGAGTGGTATTTTTTGCTTCCCCAGACTATCTAAGTCTCAATGGCTTACCTACTCATCCTGAAGAACTTGTCGATCATAACTGCCTGCTTTTTCGTAGCTCTACTGATTCGAAAAACTGGCATTTTAACCTCAATGGCCAAATCGTCTCTTGCCCAGTGTCTGGGACTTTCAATGCAGACTCACCAAGGGCAATTACCAATATGTCGCGTGGTGGTTTAGGTATCGGAATTGGGCCGTATTACGCCGTCGAAAACCATGTCAAATCAGGTGAGCTAACGTTGCTTTTCGAAGAGATGGAAGTAGAGCCAATGGGGTTATACGCCGTATATCCCGAGAACCGACATTTAACCGCAAGAATCAGAGCTTTAATCGATCATCTTGTTGCTTGGTTTAACGACTAAGCGCTAACCAGTATTAGGAATTTAGGTGCCTCGCTTATATCTAGTTCTGGGCGAATTCTGACCGGCTCATTTACATTCTAATGAGTCTCAGAAATAGTCTTAGTGTGCTCTAGGTAAGAGCCAAACTACATCAGTAAATCCCCGTATCTCACTTTATTGGTATCTACGATTTTTTTCTCAATAAAGTCTAAGAATACTTTAACTCTAACGGGTAAAACTCTGCCAGGTGGCCGTACCGCCCAAATTTTTGTGTCGTTCACAAGCTTATAATCCGGAAGGATTTGAATCACTCGACCAGATTTTAACGAAGGCCCTGCATGCCAGTAAGAAGCCATACCAATCCCCATACCAGACTCAACAAGATCACTGACCGCATCCCCTAAGTTTAAGGAGATCGGATTTGCTACAGATACCTTGTGTACTTTCCCGTCAGCACTCATAAACGCCCAATCGACAGCATGACCCAAGGGCAAACATCGATGCTTGAGTAAATCTTCTGGGCTTTCAGGCGCACCATATTTTTCAATATAGTCTGGTGAAGCAACTAGCATAATTGGATTGTCAGCCAGTCGCCTCGCTAGCAGGTTACTTGAAGACAAGTTACCAATACGGAAGGCTAAGTCGTAGCCATGCTCAATTAAATCCTCGGTTTTATCGTTAAAGTCAATTTCCAATTCAAGATTAGGATACAGCTCGAGTAACTCAGGGATAAAGGGAACAATGTAATGTCGACCATATGAAGCTGATACAGCCACTTTTAATCGCCCTTGAACATTGCTTTCGCTACCTTTAAAGACATTTGCCACCTCTTCAACATCGTCAACAATGCGTCTGGCATGAGGTAGAAACATTTCACCATCATGAGTCAATGTGATGGTTCTTGTTGAGCGATGGAACAGTTTTACGCCCAGCTCCGCTTCTAATTGTTGGACTCTTTGGCTGGCATTAGTCGTTGAAAGCCCAAAGTCTTCGCCAGCACGTCCAATTTTTCCTATTTCTACAACTCGTAAGAATAACGCTAAAGTTTTTAGATCAAAGTTCACTTCATCCGCCTCTCTATTAATCCCGAATTTAAGGATAGTCTTTCCTTAATCTGCTAGATGATACCAAATAATGGCATATATATAATCATTTACGAATTCACCAACGGAGACAAACCAATGAAAGCAATTATTACTCATCAAGCAGGCGGCATTGAAAACCTACAGTTGCACGACGTAGAAAAGCCAACAATTAGAGCCAATGAAGTACTAGTAGAAACTCGAGCCATCAGCATTAATCCTGCGGATACCAAAGTGAAGTATGCAGAAGAAGCGTTACTTGATTTGTATGGCGAAGAGCGTCCTATCATTTTGGGGTGGGACATTGCAGGCACAGTGATTGAAGCTGGTGCAAACGTCACCAATTTCAAAGTGGGTGATAACGTCTTTGGTATGGTGAATTTTCCAGGAAATGGTAAAGCGTATGCGGAGTATGTTGCCTCTCCAGAATCACATATCGCATTAATACCTGAGGGCGTTAATTTTATCGATGCAGCAGCAACCACACTTGCTGCCATGACAGCCTATCAGGCATTAAACGGTCGGGTAAACCAAGGTGATAAAGTTCTAATTCATGCGGGATCTGGCGGCGTGGGCCACTTTGCCGTTCAAATAGCCAAACAGATGGGCGCTTATGTTTATTCGACAAGTTCGGTTCGAAATAAGGATTTTGTGATGTCACTTGGTGCAGATGAGCACATCGATTACCGTGAGCAAGACTTTGAAAAAGTACTTCATGATATTGATTTAGCGTTCGACACGGTGAGTCCAGAAAACGCTGAAAAGTCGCTACAAGTGCTGCGTTCTGGTGGTCAACTCGTTTCAATTACTATTCGAGAGCCTTCAGATAACATGCAAAAAACTGCGTTTGAATCAAATTTAAAGATTACTCCGCTTCTTGTTCAATCTAACGGTGAAGACGCTTCAAAAATTTCTAAAATGCTCGCCAACAACTCGATCAAACCACACGTATCTCAAATTTTCGAGTTTAAAGATTTAGCTCTGGCGCACACTGCTGTCGAAACTGGCCGAACCGTAGGTAAAGTTATCGTAACGGTTTAGTTCCCATAAGTCATTGAAGTTAAAATTAAAAATCTAGCAAGGTGTAGAGTAATGATTAACCAAATTGTAAAGTTCACAGTAAAGCCAGAATACGAAGACGAATTTCAACAACAGCTATTGGAGCACCAACTGGCGAGTAGCCAAGAAACTGGCAATGTGGAGATGCGAATCTATGTTGATAACCAAGATTCGAATCTATTTTTTGCCTACGACCGTTGGGTTAATCAGGAGGCTTTGGATTCACACTTACAGCAGGCACACACTCAAAAACTCATCAAACTGACAGAAACTGCTTTGGTTGAGCCTGCGATGGTTTTGAACCTTAGTGAAACAACCCCTGCGCCTGTGGCCTTAAAGCAAGCAGATAAAGAGGATGAGAAATTTAATATTTTCTTCATTTTCAAACTAAAAATGGAACATCGTGAAGCGCTAATCGCCCAGTTCGAGGAGCATATTCAACACACTCGCACCGAGGCAGGTAATTTGTTGTTTGATTTGTTTACCATTAATGGCAATGACGACACGTTAGCCGTGTATGAACACTGGAGAAAAGAATCGGATGTTTGGGATATCCACTTTAATCAACCTTATTCGAAAGTGACTGGGGCATTAATGGAGAAAGCCGTGGTAGGTGATATGAACCAGTACATGAACTTTGTCACTCAAATAGCGGGTTGATTGGAGATAATAATGACGGCTTATTATGTAGTTAATTATGATATTGCGGATGAAGAACTTTATGCGCAATACAACCCTGGGTTAAATCATGTCACTGCTAACACGGTTGCAAAGCATGGTGGTGAGATTTTGGTCGCAACAAGTGAAGGTCAAACACTGTCGGGGCAATGTTTACAAATGAAAGTAATCATTCAGTTCCCAAGTAGAGAAGCTGCATTAGCATGGGATAATGACATTGAATATCGTGACGCAAAACTCATACGCCTTGCTGCCACTACCAATATAGATTGCTACATTGTAGACAAATTGGTTGTTCCGTCTTAATACCAAGAATCTTATTTAAGTACAGGTAGTGGAAGGCGTAGCGGATGAGTAAAGTTGATCGTTACTTTTAGGTGATTCGAATACTTTGTAGAAGCAGAGATTATTCGCATCACCTTAGTTCTATTGGCTTCTTAACAAGCTTTTGTCCCGCGGCGTTCAATCTAACCCTCACCATAGTTTGCCAGGACGAAAAATATCAAAGCAAAAGGATGACTAGAAATACCAACATAAGGCTTTCTAACCTCGGAAAAGCCTACAGCTATAACTAAACAGCGGTTTCCAAGATGGTGGGAATTCGCTTTGCTAGTATCTCAGCAAACTTTTCATGCTGAGATGCTTGCCAATGTATACCTTCTTTTGGGCAAGGTTGGATTTCGGTTGCAGCATCAAAGAAATGACAACCCAGTTCTTGGGAGCGAAGTTTAAAATAGTGTCCTAGCTGCTTTGATTTAGCTTCAGCGTTCGTAAAACCCTCTTTTAATGGATTCACTTCAAGGACATGAGTAGGTGACACTAGCAAGACTTCAGCAGGCTTAGTCATAAAACCGTGTTGATAGTTTTGTATCAGTTGAACGAGTCTTGCAGCCCCTTTAGATATATCACTGGCAGTCAAATTGAAACGAGATTTGAGGTCATTGGTTCCAAGCATCAGTATAACAAGATCGGGGTGATGGCTTTCTATGCACGGTAAAAGGTAATCTAGCCCTTTTTTTCCTGCTTCATAAGGGTCATCTAAAACGGTTGTTCTGCTGTTTAAACCCTCTTCAATCACGACATAATTAGGGAGTTTTGATTGAAGTAACATCGTCCAGCGCTCTGCACGGTTATATCTACGCGGTAAGTCTGGGGAACATCCCCAAGTGTTGGAATCGCCAAAACATAGAACTGATTTCATAGCCATTTTATTCGTTGATTTAAAGATGTTTAATTGTATTACAAATGAAATGAAAATTGTTAGCACTACGTCAGACACATCTTAGATATTTGTGGTGTATCGTATTGCAGTCGAAATTAGCCGTAAATTGTTGCCATTCGTTCACATCGGTACATTCGCATCCGCTTGGTTCTCTGGCATCGCCTCAATAAAAGCGGGTAACTGATTACACGCTTCGACAATTGAGTTAATCAGCGGATACGGCGACATATCAACATCAAAGCGCAACGCGTTATACACCTGCGGCACTAAGCAAATATCGACGATGCAAGGCGAATCAGTGAGGCTATACACCGAATCACCGTGTGTTTTTCGGTGTTTGGCCAGCTTCTCTTCTAACGCTGAAAACCCTTGGCTCATCCAATAGTGAAGCCAATCCATTTTAGCCTCTTGCCCGCATGACAATTCTCGCTCCAAATACTGCAACACGCGCAGGTTATTAAGAGGATGAATTTCCATCGCAATATCCTGAGCCATCGCCAGTGCTTGATAGCGCAGTGGTGTTTGATCAGGAATCAGCGAGACTTCCGGGCTACTCACACATAAATAGTGCTCGTCGAGATATTGCAAAATAACTAGTGACTGATTGAGTTGAACGTCACCATCCACCAGCACCGGCACTAATTCACTGGCGTTGAGCTCACGATATTGTGGGTCATGCTGCTCGCCACCATTACGCACCAAATGCACCGATTTAGACTCATAGTTGAGTTGCTTTAGGTTCAATCCAATACGCACTCGATAGGCTGCGGACGAGCGCCAGTAACCGTAAAGTAAAATGTTCTTGTTCACGATGCTCTCGCTCATACTGAAACCCTATTACGTGGATTATAACGCTCGATACTGGCTCACTTTTTGGTCAATCGCACCAAAAATGGAGTCACCCGCTGCATCAAACATCTCAAGCTTGATCGAATCGCCAAACGACATGAATTGAGTCGACGGTTTACCATCACGAATCGTCTCAATCATTCGCACTTCGGCAATACATGAATAACCCACACCGCCTTCGGCAATTGAGGTGCCGTGGTCAGTCCCTTGCTTATTAGAAACCGTGCCCGAGCCTATGATTGTGCCTGCCGACAGTGGACGAGTTTTCGCAGCATGGACGATCAGCTCAGCGAAATTGAAGGTCATGTCCACACCTGCATTTGGACAACCAAAAGATGTGTCGTTGTAGGTTGAAGTCAGTGGCAGATGCACCTTGCTGCCTTTCCACTGTTCACCTAGCTC
>NZ_JADDYI010000053.1:1110504-1119802 GCF_015163545.1 Vibrio sp. OPT24 | reverse complement strand
GTCAGGTGTAACGGCAACCGGAGAAAACGCTGAAGAGGGTTTAGACTGGAAGAAACCAAAGCCCTTCGCGAGCTCTGCCGGGATCAAACCGCGCAGCGACACATCGTTCACCAGCATCAGCAGACGAATAGAATCGTGCGCTTGCTTAGCGCTAGCACCCATTGGCACATCTCCGGTGACAACGGCGACTTCGCCCTCAAAATCGATACCCCAATCATCACTAGCAAATTCAATATTGTCACGAGGACCAATAAAGGTATCTGAGCCGCCTTGATACATAAGCGGGTCGACCCAAAAGCTTTCTGGCATTTCAGCACCACGAGCCTTACGCACCAGCTCAACGTGGTTTACATACGCGCTGCCATCTGCCCATTGATAAGCGCGTGGCAGAGGCGATTCACAATATTGAGGCGCAAAGACTTCACTGCCTATCACATGCCCAGTATTAAGCGAGGTGTATAATTCTTCTAACTGAGGCGCAACACTGTCCCAGTTATCCAAAGCTACCTGCATGGTTGGCGCCAAATGCATCGCGTGAAAAATCTCCGTCGCTGGCACACACTGTTTAAGATCTCTACTCACGACCATCAACAGACCATCGCGAGTACCATTTTTCTTGGTTGCTAATTTCATCCTTGTTGCCCCTTACTTCTCTTGCCAACTGTAGACATATTCTTTGTTCTCAACGCTATCGAGTTCATCAGAGAACTGCAGCGCGTGGCGAGTATCGATCATCACCGCCACTTCATCGGTAAACTTCTTCTTGTGCGCTTGCCCTGCCTTAAAGGCTTTAGGGTGAGGCCCATGCGTAAACCCAGCCGGATGGAAGGTCACCATGCCCGCCTCAATGTTATCGCGACTGAAGAAGTCACCTGCGTGATAGAACAGCACTTCGTCGTAATCATCGTTGTTGTGGTAGAACGGCACTTTTAACGCCCCAGGATCGCTCTCAATCGGGCGTGGCACAAAGGTGCACACCACAAAGCCTGCGCCAACAAACGTTGTATGCGCAGAGGGTGGCAAGTGGTAGCGATGTGACATCAGCGGTCTGATATCGCGCCAATTTACTTTCACCACAGCTAGGTCGCCATGCCAACCAATTGCATCCAATGGATTGAACGGATAAGTAATAACGCTGACTTTGTCGTGGCGTTTTACCTGAACCTGAGTTTGATTTTCTGAGTACTGAACGCGGAATTGATCATTGATAGAAGGGATGTCGAGCACAGCAGGATCAAACACCGCGTGATTACCGACCATGCCTTTCTCTGGCAGGGAGTAAGCCGCATCTGTGTTCTCGATCATCAAGATGAACATAGGCTCACTTGGCTCTAAACGCCAGTTGGTCGAGCGCGGGATCATCACGTAATCCCCTTCACTCACCTCTAGATGACCATAGTCACAATAGAGATCGGCGCTGCCTTGATGAATGAACAGCAGCTCATCACCGTCGGAATTACGCACCAAGAAATCCATCTTCTCGTCCATGCGCCACACACGAATTTTGCAGTCCGCATTGTGCAAAAGATGAGGCACAGCCCAAGGCGTTATCTGGCTGGCTTTTTCCACCAGCGTGAAATCAAAAGCGCGAGGGCGCAGATCACCCTCCCACTCCGACCAACCTGTTGGGGCATGTTGGTGATGAAAGTGAGCCGCTGGGCCGAAGAACCCACTTCGGCCCGCCTCTCGCTCATAAATTGCCTCTTCGGGAAAATCGGCGTGCGCTTGTTTAGAGCACACACCCTCCCGATGAGGAAACGAGATCCATTTATGC
Source organism: Vibrio sp. OPT24 (assembly GCF_015163545.1). NCBI lineage: Bacteria > Pseudomonadati > Pseudomonadota > Gammaproteobacteria > Vibrionales > Vibrionaceae > Vibrio > Vibrio sp. OPT24. The sequence goes on along the minus strand of NZ_JADDYI010000053.1, from coordinate 1,118,028 downwards.
ATCGTCTAATACTCCTCGACGAATCTGGTCCTCTTCAATCGATTCAAACAGCGCTTTGAAGTTACCTTCGCCAAAGCCTTCATTACCTTTACGCTGAATGATTTCAAAGAACACAGGCCCAATTACCGTTTGTGTGAAAATTTGCAGCAAGATGCCGTCTTTGGTCGGCGCACCATCAATCAGAACGCGTAGGTCACGCAACAGATCGGTATCTTCCCGGTGGCCTTTTACACGATCGTCAACTTTCTCATAGTAGGTATCTGGGGTTGGCATAAAGTCCATGCCGCGATCACGCAGGGTTTTCACCGTTTTGTAGATGTCATCCGTAGCAAGCGCGATGTGTTGGATACCTTCGCCGTTGTATTCACGAATGAACTCTTCAATTTGTGATTTGTCGTCTGAAGACTCATTGATTGGAATACGGATCTTGCCACATGGTGAGGTCATGGCACGGCTCACAAGGCCTGTCAGCTTACCTTCAATGTCGAAGTAGCGAATCTCACGAAAGTTACCGATACGCTCATAAAAACCAGACCACAGATCCATATTGCCTTGTTTCACGTTGTGCGTGAGGTGATCGATCTCATAAAGGCCTACGCCGGCTTTCGCCATGCGCTCTTGCGCGTCATCATAGAATCGGAAATCAACGTCGTAGATGCTCTGCTTGCCGTAGCGATCCACAAAATAGAGCAGGCTTTCACCGATGCCGTAAATGGCAGGAATGCTAAGCTCCATCGGCCCTATTTCTGTCTTGTACTCTTCACCGCCACCCTTAAACGCTTGCTCCATTGCAGCTGTTGCTTCGTTGACACGAAACGCCATGCCACACACCGATGGGCCGTGAACTTTAGCGAACGCTTCCGCTTGGCTGTGAGGCTGTTCATTGACGATAAAGTTGATGTCACCTTGTCGATACAGCCAAGCCTCTTTTGAACGGTGCTTGGCGATCTCAGCAAAACCAAGTGACACAAACAGCGCTTTAAGTTGCTCTATTTCCTTGTGGTCAACGGCCGTGTATTCAACAAACTCGAATCCATCTGTGCCAAGCGGGTTGTATGACTCCACCATGAACTTTCTCCTTGTACCTATTGGTGTTGTGTATTTTTTGTCCTTAATTAAATTTGGCCCACAAGCCGAGATAATGGAATGGGTGGAGGAAAATGGGCAATTTCGATGAAACCCTGTCAGCTTGTAAAATATTTGTTACACACAAACCATCGAGACAAGAAAGTGAGTGCTATCAAGGGATTGAAAGGTGGTGGTTTGATTTACAGAAGAAGAAGGAATGTTATTGAATTGTTACATTTGAGCTTTATGGGCTAAAGCAGAAAGAGATAAGTGTATGTTGAACGTAAAAAGAGCATCACAAAACAGGTGATGCTCTTTTAAAAAGCTTCATATCCCAATGGTATTCTCATAGGGTGAGCCATCAACTCTAACCCATTACTTTAATGGTTGATGATTGATGGTTGATGGTCAAATAGAGGTTGTTTATCTCGTGAGCACGTCATCAATTTAGGTAATCACAGAACGAGATTTTTTCAAGCGAACTGAAAGCACGGACATCAAACTGATAAGCACCAATAACCCGGTACCGGCACCACTACGTTCAACATCTTCAGCGCTATCATCACTTCTTTCAGCAATGTCTTCACTTGTTGCTCCAGATATCGGGATAAGTTTCACAGCCACCACCCTCTCGTCACCTACTCCATCATTACAATATGCAAAGTGCGCGGTTGAATCATAAGCCATAGAAGAGGAGCTACTTTCACTCGCAAAACATTGTATTGCCGTCCCTGAGATAACACCCGCATCATTAATGTCGGTTGCGTCCAATATTCTAAAGTGGTTGTTGGCATCACTGTAGTCACCACCGTTAGTTAGGTCGTCTAACCACCAAGCTTGATCATTATATCTTGCACGTCTATCAGCATCGGTACCAATGTCGTTGTAAGGAAAAATGAAGCCGCGATGCCTCCTTTCATGGCCGTCTACTTCAGAGTGAGTTTCTGCGTCAACATAGCCAACAATTTCATTGTAATTATTGATCTCACTTGCTTTTCCTTCTGCACTATCAAAGAAAATGTCTTCACCTAAACTTGCGAAGAATGTAGCTGTTGGCGTTGTGTCATTCGCATCAGCGACAAACATACGATTGTCAGACACACGATCCGACGGATAATCACCATCTCGTTTTGCATAACCAATAACCATCATGTTTTCATTAATATCTGTTGCGACAGAATTACTGTGAATGTATGAATCACTCACTTCTACCGTCGCATTAGCGATAAATGTCGTCGTCCAAGCATTTTCCGAAACGCTGAAATTTGACGTACTGCTTGGCCTAAACACAGCAGCCTGCATAAGAAAGTTATCAGAATCATCTAGCTCTGTATTGTAACCAACTAAAACAGGATAAGAGCTATATGTCCCTCTAGATGAAATCGTTGCAGCCCTCACACTCGCCTGTGCTGAAGCTTCATCATCGTTGTAAGAGTAATAGGTCGAACTGGTTTCCCAATCAGATACTGAGAAACGGTTTCCATCATCATTGGGGCCATTCGCATCGGTTATATTCCAGACAAAAGCTCGATTAGCAAAAGCAAAGTTCTGACACTCTGGATATAAAGCAGGCTCAATATCTTCATCGATACAATTATCTAGATCCTCTGCATCACTGTCGGATGTGTACGGAGAATCATAATCTTTATACTCATCACTGTAATAAAAAGTCGCAACGGACGCACTTCCGACCACATAGCTTTCTCCTCCATAACTGAAAGAATCAAAAGCCATCGTTCTTCCCATTTGGGAGATTATATTCGCTTCGCCGTCAGCATCGCTGATCGTAATGCTGGTATCGGCTTCAGGTTGGAGAACCGTAAATTCAGTGCCTGTATCGTAGTAACCACGCTGCCTATACAACTGAATATATTGGTTGTTATAGCTGTAATAACCACTGCTGGTGTTACCAAGAACAAAACCATTCTCGTCAACTTTAGTGATCACCTTCTCCTCTGTTCCATCAACAAAGGAATAACTATAACTGCTCACATCAGGTGGATTACTGCCAACATCAGGGATATCACTTAACGAATAAGAGTCATAGAAAGCCGTGGAATTCGTCTGATAGCTCAGCTCGTAATATGCATCACGCTCATTTCTCAAGCCTCCAATGCCTGCATCCTCATCGCCATACCACAACAAAGAACTCCAAGCTTCACAAGTCGCGTAGCCAAGTTCACTTGTGCAGTAGCTATAGATATCGTCATAATCCAAATAGTAGAACGTGTTATCGATACCAAAAGGGACCTCCTCTTTAAAGGAAAAACCTGGTTCTGCATTTTGAGCTTCCCCTGCGAATGCGTAATCGGTGTCACCACAACTGGTACTAAAGCAATCCGTTGTACCAAGCTCTGGTTCAACTGCAACCCCATACACCGATTCCGTTTCTACTGGTGATTCCTCCAAAACCACCCTATAAAGAGCAGCGTTACTATAAGAAGCAACCAACAACGTAGAAGAGACAACGACTGATTTTTTTACCATTGCCTTCATTCTACGGCTCCTAAAAAATAATCCATTTCAATACCAACGATAGCTTTCTGCCTTTATTGCTAAAGGCATTAAATTCATGAGTTCAATAATGGACTAGGATAAAAATAGAAAATGTGGAAACTATGTAGAAACAATGGAGGTTTAAACAACCTGACTTGATGGGCTGATGAACTGATGCCCTATTAAAGTTAAACGCTAACTTTCATCTCCTAGATTTATCCATTTTCTCTGCTAATTTGATCGCTAACCTATTTGCGTCAAAGAAATACACTTATATTTGGTTACGAATAGGAATTAAATTATGAAAAAAATCACGACAGCATTACTTTTACTGACATCGACATTCGCGCTTCAAGCGTGTGCTGAAAGCCGTGAAGGTCCAAGAGAAATGCCAAGTTTTGAAGAAATGGATGCAAACGGTGATGGCGAGTTACAATTAGAAGAGCTCAGAGGTCCACTCGCCGATGACTTTGACAAACTAGACGCAGATGGAAGCGGTGGTCTATCGGAAGAGGAAGTTCCGCCGCCACCACCAAGACGTCAATAATTGTTAGAGGGTTATCCAAAAATAGTGATAATTCAATGCGAGCTGATGGGGTATAGCACCCTGTCAGCTCGCTATTCGTTTCTAACAAAAAGATGCTTATACATGGCCTAAGATGAATAAAGAAATCAATGTCCACATTTCCCACACGATTGGTGACTAATATTGGTTTAACTCACTTTTGTCTTAATTCATTTTACTGTCCTAATTCACTTTAACTTCTGGAGAGAACGTGCGCATATCAATTTTCACTAAACTGTTTGTTTCAATACTAATGGTATGCGTGACCATGCTCTTTGTACTGACCTATTTTATTAACTCCAGTTTTCAAAGAGGGCTCCAAGATTTCACAAATAATAATGAGATTGCCCTAGCTCAAGAACTCGCCAATAACTTAAAGCAATATTACTCACCTTCCGAAAAGTGGAGGCGGCTAGAACGTGAACCACATTTAATCGCCAGTAGCATTGGTGGCCCCTCACGACCACATGCTCGTGACAGACACCCATCGCCACCACCATTAAGAGAGCCGGAAGCGCCAGATCTTCAACCTATTTGGCAACGACTCAACATTTTAGATCAAAACGGGCGAGCTATAATTGGACCTCCTGAAAACCTACATCACCTTGAAGATGGTCAGCATCAAGCACTAGTCGAAATAACACGGGATGATCAAGTGATTGGGTATATCTCCATCGTCCAGATGGATGAAATATCAGGGCCTTTGGCAGAAAGCTTTTTCAAACAACAAACGACGCATGTAAGCACTATCGCTTCGATTACCGTGTTGCTTTCATTCCTTATCGCTTTATTTCTTGTTAGGCGATTTTTGAAACCATTGCGTGCTTTGTCGAAAGGTGCCAAATCTATCGAAAATGGCGATCTCGATTTCTACATTGAAAAAAGCGGCAATGATGAATTGTCCGATCTCATCGGAATATTCAACGGTGTAGTCGAAACACTAAGAAAACAAAAAACACTTAGAGAACAGTGGTTATCGGATATTTCACATGAACTTAGAACGCCTATCACCGTGCTAAGAAGTGAACTAGAAGCGCTACAAGACGGTATCCGATCTCCTGAGCCAAAATATATCGACTCGTTACATCAACAAATCATCACACTGGGTCAACTCGTTGAGGATCTTCATCAACTCTCCCTGTATGACATCGGATTTAACCTCAATGTTAAAAACAACGTTGATATACATAAACTGATTGATTCTGTGATCGTTCAAAACTCGATCCGTTTAGAACAGAAAAGAATCACATTAACAAAGCACTATGACCATTCAGCCCCACTGTTTACCTCGTGTGATGAGAGATTACTGACACAACTGTTTGTGAATCTGTTGGAAAATAGCGCACGATACACTAGCGATAATGGGCATGTATCGATAGATGTTACCGACATTAGTGATAGTATTATTATCAACGTTGAAGACAGTGATCCAGGTGTACCTGATGCATCACTTCCGCGTTTGTTTGAGAGGCTTTACCGCGTTGATAAATCGCGCAGTCGCTCAAGTGGCGGTTCTGGGCTTGGCTTATCTATCTGTAAAAATATCGTTGAAGCGCACCAAGGACACATTACTGCCGACCACTCAGAATTGGGTGGACTACGAATCATCATAGCGTTACCAAAGGAAATAAAATCGTGATCTTAGTCGTCGAAGATGAGCCTGCATTAGCAAGTGTACTGTGTGAGTACTTAGAGCACTCTGGCCTTGAAAGTCATCATATTATCGATGGTAATCTTGTCATTGACTGGGTAAAACAAGCATCGCCTAAACTCATTATTCTCGACCTAATGCTACCCAATCGAGACGGGTTGGATATTTATCGAGAGCTGAGAACGTTCAGTGACATCCCTGTGGTTATGGCGACAGCCAAGGTCGAAGAGATCGATCGACTCGTTGGGCTTGAATTGGGTGCAGATGATTATATATGTAAGCCGTACAGCCCGAGAGAAGTAGTCGTGAGGGTGAAAAATATTTTGCGCCGTTCCAACAAGCCCCAAGCCACGTCAGCAACGAACGCCATTGATATTGATGAATTGAGTATGACCGCCGTCCTATGTGGTATTAAGCTAAGTTTAACGCCAGCTGAGTTTCGGCTTTTGCACCTTCTTTATCAAAATGTTGGCCGCATTTATAGTCGCGATCAATTGATTGATAAAATCTACGACGATAGAAGAGTGGTCAGTGATCGCACTATCGATAGCCATATTAAAAACTTACGTAAAAAAATGGTCTCGATAAATGAAAAATGTGACTACATTAAATCCATTTACGGGATAGGTTACAAACTAGAAATAGAATAATACGAACGAAAAAGCCGCTTTCATCAGCGGCTTTTTCGTTCTAAAGCGAACATAATTCAAAGATGGGATCAGCGTTAATCCCAGTTGAGAATCGACCAATTCGGTTGATCAGCCAGTGATTTCAAACGAGGGCATGGATTCACCAAGTAAGCAAAGTCCGCGTGTTCGCATAAAGGTAAGTCGTTGATTGAATCGGTATAAAAGTGGATATCTGAGTAGTTGGTTTCTTGATTGTCTAACCACTCTTTCAAACGCGTTACTTTGCCTTCACGGTAGCTTGGTACGCCAAAGATCTGAGACGTGAAACGGCCTTGGTTTTCGACCAAATCGATACCGAGTGCGTTCTCGATACCAATCTTGCGACCGACCTCTTCTACTAGGAAAGTGACGCTAGCCGAGATGATCAACATGTCGATGTCATCATTCTCTAGCTGCTCAATCAAAGGTTTCGACTGCTTGAACTGTTTAGGCAAAATATAGTGCTCAACACACTCTTCGACCAATGCTGTGACTTGCTCTGTTGGCATATCGGCTAAAGGTTGCATGGAAAACGTGAGGTAATCTTCCATGTTCAGTTTGCCTTCCGAATACAGACCCATTAAGCGCTTATCTTCTTCAATAAAGTTGGGCGCTGTGGCAATGCCCTTTTCAACCAAGAACTCATTCCAAAGCATCGCTGCGTCAGCATTGATCAGCGTTTCATCCATATCAAATACATACAAAGGTTTGAACATCTTAGGCTCTCACAGGTTGAATTTCGTTAAGGTTAAACAGGAGTTCAAGTTGGCTGCCGTTTGCCAACAGTCGTTCAGAGGAGCGGTTAAGTAGGTCGACCGTTAATTCACACTCATCAACGTCCACTTGATATCGAATCACGTTACCCAAGAGTTGGTGGTTGCGAATGGTACCGGCTTTTGGCGCAGAGATATGTTCGCCATATTGTCGACCCTGCTCTTTAACGTAGATAGATTCAGGTCGAATCGCCACCTTCCATTCGGTTTCAATGTTGAACAGCTGCTTGGCTTTGTTCGCTTGCACCACATTGTAGTGGCCCATGAACCCAGCAACGAATTCATTGGCAGGTTGAGTGTAGA
>NZ_JADDYI010000053.1:834909-1110456 GCF_015163545.1 Vibrio sp. OPT24 | reverse complement strand
TCTCTTCGGGTGTGCCGGCTTGCACGATCTCGCCTTTGTTCATCAAGAAGATACGGTCAGACATGATCATCGCTTCTTCTTGATCGTGAGTCACGAAGATCGTGGTCAGGTCCATCTCTTTTTGGATGTCTCGAATCTGTTGGCGCAGATGTTTACGGATCTTCGCATCCAGCGCTGAAAGCGGCTCATCCAACAACAAGATACGTGGTTTAACTACCAAGGCTCTTGCCAAAGCGACACGCTGACGCTGACCGCCTGATAGCTGATGCGGGTAAAACTTCTCTTTGCCCGTTAAGTCCACCAGCCCAATCACTTTCGCGACTTCGCGTTTAATTTCATCGGCAGCAAGCTTTTTCATCTTGAGACCAAACGCAATGTTGCCTTCAACCGTCATGTTCGGGAACAGCGCATAAGATTGAAACACCATGCCGATGCCACGCTGTTGCGGCACTTGGTGAGTAATCTCTTCGCCATTCACCCAGATTTCGCCACCATCAACAGGATTCAAGCCTGCCAAGCTACGCAGTAGAGTTGATTTACCGCAGCCACTCGGGCCAAGCAGAGTAATGAATTCGCCCTTCTCGATTGAGAATTCAATGTCTTCAAACACTGTGTTGTCACCAAAACGCTTGGTGAGGCTTTTCGCATTTACATAGCTCATTATTTTGTTCCTTGGCTGAAACGACTTGCCAACCAAGTCAGTAAGAAAATAAACAGGAAGTACGTCATCACAAGGGCTGACGTGAAGTGACCACTGGTTTGACGCATGTTGTATAGGTAGATTTGCAGTGTCTCGTAGCGTGTACCGACCAAGATGTTGGCGAACACGAACTCACCCAGTAGGAACGAGAACGACAAGAACAGCGACGCCATTAAGCCTTTCTTAAGGTTTGGCAGAATAATCAATAGAAATGCCTTAGTGGTGCTTGCGCCGAGCAGGTGAGCAGCGTCCATCAAGTCGTGCAGGTTGATTGCTTCAAAACTGTTGGCAATCGCGCGATACATAAATGGCAACGCGATAGTGAAGTAGGTGCCAATCAAAATCCACGGCGTGCCTATCAGTGAGATTTCACTGTCTGCATACAATTGAAGTAAACCCACCGATGACACCACAGGAGGCACTGCGAACGGCAATAAGATAAGGATATTCATCACCTTGTCGAGTTTCGGGAAATAGTAAAACACCACGAAAATCGCAGGCAGAACCAACACCACACTCAATGACAGTGCCGCCACGCAGATAAACAGTGAACGACCAAAGGCTTGCAAGAAGCGAGGATCCGTCAGCAGGTTGATATACCAATCTAACGTGAAGCCATCCGGCAGGATCGTTGCGCCCCATCGAGAAGAGATCGAGTAGATAAAGGTCGCTAAGATCGGGATCATCATGATGCCGACAATCGAATAGACAACCGTTTTATGAAAGCGAGTATCTACGGTGTTCATTACTTTCTCTTCCCTACGTAGCTTTTGCTGATCAGCCATTGGTTAATCACGGTGATGAAGGCCAGCATCGCCATCAGAATTACGGAAATTGCGGCAGCTAGGTTGGGTTCTAGGAACAAGTCGCCCGATACTAAGCTCGCGATTCGAATCGTAATCACGTTGTAGTTGCCCGAGGTCAACGCATACACGCTCGCATACGCACCAATCGCATTGGCAATCAAGATGATAAAGGTGCCAAACAAGGCAGGAGATAGCACAGGCAGCGCAATTTTAGTCCAGTATTGCCAAGTTTTCGCACCAAGCAGTGCTGAGGCAGCTTGCCAGTCGTCACTCAGAGCATCAAACGCTGGATAGAGTAACAACACCGCCAATGGGATCTGGAAGTAGATATAAATCGCCAGCAAGCCCCACTTGCCATACAGGTCGAAATCACCCAATAGCCCGTACTGCTTAAGCAGCAAGGTGATAGCACCGTTGGTGCCAAGGATGATGATGAAGGCGAACGACAGAGGCACGCCTGAGAAGTTACTGCTCATGTTGGTAAACGCAATCACCGCATCGCGGATTTTAGAATCAACGCGGCGCAGTGAAGAAACCAGCAGAGTCGCAATCGCCAAGCCAACAATGCTCGACCAAATCGACAACCATAAACTGTTGCCAAAAGCCTGCATCATAAAGGCAGAGTCGAACACTTCAGCGTAATTTTCGAGAGAGAGTTCGTCGTCATAGAAAAAGCTGTTGATCAGCACCCAAACCATAGGTGCCAGTTGGAACAGATAGAAAAATAGGGCGAAAGGCGCAAGCCACAAAGCGGGCTTGAAGCGTTTGAACCAAGATTTGGTTTTGGGTTGAAGCGCAGAGCCATCGCTCTGCGTGATTACAGAACTGCTCATAGGGCCAACAATTCCTGAGTGTAAGACTTATCGTGTTCAAGGTTGAGTAGCTGACAGACGCTGCCGCAGATGTCGGTCTGTTTCACTGAACATTCTTGGTGTGTGAACTTATCGCCAATCACAAAGAATGGCACTTCACGCTCTTCGGGCAGAATGCCACCGTGAGACAAGTCATTGTTCATGCCGTGGTCACTGGTGATGATCACTTGATAACCATCATCTACCCATTTCTCAAGGTAATTCGACAGGTAGATATCCGCGCCACGTGCACTGTTGCGGTATTGGCGAGAATCCAGCCCGTGCTTGTGTCCTATGTCGTCAATGTTCATTGGGTGAATCAGTAAGAAATCAGGTTGATGAGTGACGCGCAGGTGCTCTGCATCCAAGAACAAGGCTTCATCTGGGTAGTGATCCCAGTGATAGAAACAGCCATGTTGAATGTTCATGGTCTCATCGTTGGTAAAGCGGTCACGCACAGCATCAAATGGCGCTCGGTTATACAGCTCACTCACCCAATGATAGGCCGCTGCAGCCGTCACTTTACCTTGCGATTTAGCCAAGCTAAAGATCGACTCATGATTCGATAAACGCACGATTTGGTTGTTAACGATGCCGCTCTCGACAGGGCGGACTCCCGTTAAAATGCACTCATACAGTGGGCGTGACATTGACGGCAATTCACATTGCACAGGGTAAAGAGTGGCGCGCAGTTTGTTTTTTTGCGTGCTCATGATTTGCGAAGTGCCCTGTTGATTTTGGGAAACGCTGTGATTACTGTTTTTCGAGTCACTAAGTTCTAGAAGGCCGTTCAGGTAGCCCATGCAATCACGGGCTACCTGATAATTCAGTCCATCTAAAACAACAAGGATAACCTTATTGCTCATGGTCTATTCTCTATTGCTTGTTACTATAAGCCACCCATTACAGGTGGCGTGTTAAGCGGGGTTATTGCTGGTGAATCAATACGCTTTCTTGCCATTGACGTGGCAAGCGACGTGCTGATTTTTCCCATGCTGAGAAGTCAGATACTGGGTGCACGTTGCTGTATTGCTCGTTCGAGATCAGCTTGTCTTGTACTGATTGAGGTAGCGTAACGCTGCTACGGATTGGACGTGCGTAACCTTCTGCTAGGTTAATTTGGCCTTGGTCACTAAAGATGTATTCACGAGCCAACTTCGCCGCGTTCGGGTTTTTCGCGTATTTATTGATGATGGTGGTGTAACCAGAAATCACTGAGCCATCTTGTGGAATGTTTACCGTAAAGCGCTCACGGTCGATCGTGTCGCGGTAGTTCAATGCGTTGAAATCCCACATGATCGCAACTTCCACTTCGCCTTTTTCAAGGTTTGCGATGCTTGGATCTGTGTAAGATAGGCGACCTTGCTTCGCTAGCTCACCAAAGAATTTAATCGCTGGTTTTAGGTTTGACTCGTCACCGCCGTTAGCAAATGCAGCCGCTAGAATCGCGTTGTTTGCTTGCGCTGCTACGCCTACATCACCGACTGTTACTTTGTAGTCACCTTCTAGTAAGTCACTCCAAGATTTTGGTGCATCTTCAACAAGGTTGTTGTTTGAAATGAACGAAATAGTACCGGTGTAAGCCAGAGCCCAGTGACCATCTTTATCCTTTGCCCAATCTGGAATGTCATTCCAAGTGGTTGGTTTGTATGGCTGTGTTACGTCTTTTTTCACAGCGACACGTGCAAATGCGAAACCAACATCACCGATATCTGCGGTTGCGTTTCTTTTCTCTGCTTCAAATTTCGAGATCTCTTGTGCCGAGCTCATGTCCGTATCCTGATGCTTCAAACCGTAGTTTGCTTTCAGGTCTGCCCATGTGCCTTTCCAGTTTGCCCAACTGTCTGGCATACCCACACTGTAAACCGCACCTTCTTTTTGAGCGGCTTTTACCAGTGACTCAAGATCAGCATCCTTCGCCATCGCTGGCATTGAAAGTGTTGCCGTTATTAATGTTGCACCTATTAATTTAGCTGGCGATACAGTTGAACGGCTAAGCAAAGTTTTCATTGTCTCTATCCCTCTGGACTAGGTCAGTAAGTTCGTTTTGTATGCTATCGCCGGAGTGTGACGCTTTCGCGCAACTTATTTGACAGTTCAGATGCATTTCTGTGGCAGTTATATTTCACTCATATGACAGTAAGCCTTTGTTTACTGTCACATTCCTGTTAACTCCGTGGTTTACCTTATTGAGCACACGAACCTATGGACTAGATCAGTAATGAGAACATTGGCAACAGGGCAATCAGGGACACAGCTAGGCAGAATTAAGGCGAGCATCAGAGAGCAGATTCAATCAGGCATCTTCACCGAGGGGCAAAAACTGCCATCGGAAAGAGAGCTCAGCGAGCTGTTTTCCACCACACGAATCACGCTCAAAGATGCATTGGTGTCATTAGAAACCGAAGGTCTGATATACCGAGAAGAGCGCCGTGGCTGGTATGTATCACCCGAACGAATTCGCTACAACCCATTGTCTCGTTCTCATTTTCACCAAATGATTCGCGAACAACATCGTATTGCAGAAACAAGGCTGCTGAGCACCCGCACAGAGATGGCCGCGGGCGATTACGCCAAAGCATTAGAGATAGAACAGATAACGCCGATACACGTGATTGAGCGACTACGCTTTATTGATGGCCGAGCGGTGCTGTTCGTTGAAAACGTCTTGAAAGCGGCACTGTTTGAAAAGGTGTTGTCAGAAAACCTCACTATGTCGCTGACAGGTATCTACCGAGAAAAATACGGCTACGAGACCCAACGCTCTCGCTTTGACGTGGTCCCTACCTCTGCCCCTGCCCATGTCGCCAAGGCATTGAATTTGGCTGAGGGCCAGCCTGTTCTTAAGATCTGCCGAGTGAACTACAAACAAGATGGCGAGTTAATGGACTGCGAGCTGGAATATTGGCGACCCGATTCTGTGGTGCTCCATATTGATAGCATTGGGTAATGCTGTGCCTGCTTGAGAGAAGAACCCCACACATACAAAAACTCCGACTGATTCAGTCGGAGTTTAGGATTTAGCGGTCAAACATTAAGGTGATGTGAATCATCTAGTTCATGAATCAAGCTTGAGGAACTGTCTAACCCTTGGTGAATCTGGGTTAGTGAAGAACTTCTCTGGGTTGGATTTCTCAATCAATATCCCCTTCTCAAGGAATACTACTTGATCCGACACCTGACGCGCGAATTCCATCTCATGAGTCACCACTACCATGGTGTAACCCTCTTGCGATAGCTTCTTCATTACCAGTAACACCTCTTCGACCAATTCAGGGTCGAGCGCCGAAGTTGGCTCATCAAACAACAATACATCTGGCTCCATCGCGAGCGCCCTAGCAATCGCGACACGTTGCTTTTGTCCACCCGATAACATACTTGGATAACTCTCTAGCTTGTGAGACATGCCAACCTTATCAAGTTGCTTACGAGCCATCTCCTCTGCGTCAGATTTCGCTATCTTCTTAACATGAACCAGCGCTTCCATCACGTTTTGCAACACGGTGAGATGCGGCCATAAGTTGAAGCTTTGAAATACCATGCCAAGGCGCTCTCTGAGTTTCGCTAACTCTTTGTATTTGAGTGGTTTACCCGTTTCAGAGTTGATCCCAATGCGTTCATCACCCATAAAAATCGTGCCGCGCTCTGGCTGCTCTAGCCAATTCATGCAGCGCAATAGTGTTGACTTACCCGAACCTGACGAGCCGAGAATACTCACCACATCGCCTTTTTTTATAGTCAGGTTGATGTCTCGCAGTACTTCGATTCCATCAAACTGCTTCGACAAGTTTTCAACGCTGATGATCGTCTCTCGTTCTTCCAATAGTGGCTCACACTCAATCACTTCCAAACTCACTCCCAAAGAGGGGTTAATCGGTGCTTCTGTTTCAATAATCTCTGATTGTTTAAGCATGGCTAAGCCCTCTAAGTTCAACTTTGGTTTGGATTCGTTTGGTGATGGTTTCAAGTGCAATACTCACAGCCCAGTAGAGCGCGATAGCAATGATGAACGCATTCAATGGGATAAAATATGTGGATTGAATACTGTTAGCCGCCGCAGTAATTTCAGCGACCGTAATAATGCTGAGAAATGCAGTGTCTTTTAAGCAGATAATGAGTTGGTTAGTGATCAGAGGAACCGACTTAAATAACACGTTGGGCGTGATGACTCGGGTGAAGGTTTTCAGCTTAGAAAAGCCATAAGCGTGCGCTGCTTCGATGTAACCAGGCTCTAACCCTTTACGCACACCGCGGAAAATCTCACAGAAATACGTACCATGATAGAGACTGAGCGCTATGATTCCCGCTGTCACTGCGTCCAATCGAATACCAACCTGAGGTAAACCGTAATAGAGCAGGTAGGCTAAGATCAGAAACGGTAAGGTACGCATAATGCCGATCAAACTGTTGATGGTGTACTTAACACCGAGTCTCGAGCTTTCGAGACAGTACAACAAACCAATACCTATGACGAAACTCAAGATTGAAGACGAGACAAAAAGATAAAACGTGGTCACAAAACCAGAAGCAAACAGCTCTTTTTGTTGCCAGATAATATTCCATTCTTCCATATTTACTCCTTATATTTACCCACGAGATAGCACTTCAATACGCAGATAAATCGTGTTTCTGACCAAGTAATCATAACGGCTAAACTGCGACTACTGCTGCTGTTAACAGATGTATGCACTTATTGCTGTAGATAAGTAGCTCGGTTTTCAGCCACAGCTTGCAATTTCACCAACACGCCAATAATCAACATGTATATGGCACCCGCACACAGAATTGGCCCAAGTGGCTCATAGGTAACCGCTGCAATTCGGTTGGTGACACGGGTTAAATCAACAATACCAATCACCGCGATGGCAGGGCTGCCTTTGATTAAGAACGACATTTCATTGACCAATGCAGGTAGGCTCATGATCACCATTTGTGGGAACATGATTCGGCGAAAATAAGTCAGCCGCCTCATACCAATAGCCTCGGCTGCTTCCATTTGCCCTTTTGAAAAGTTGAGAAAGGCATTGCGCCAAATTTCCGCATTAAATGCCGAGGTGTTGAGTGTAAGCGCTAAAATGGCAGAAACGTGTTTGTCTAAATTGATGCCAAATGAGGGAAACGAAAGAAAGATAAACAGAGCCAGAGTCACCAGAGGTGTTGCTCTTGCCCAACTGACATAGATGCCCAGCATTTGATCGACAAATGGGATTTTCATCATTCGAATTAAGGCAATCGCTAGCCCAATCACCACACCCAATACAATCGAGACTGCCGATATCCATGCTGTAGCCCACGCGCCCTGTAGCAACTGTTCCCAAGCGTAATAATCCATAAACGACCTCTTTAAAAAGCGACTTCTTGCAATAGGCTTTTGCGCGAATGACAAATGGGTAAAATCGCTCTAGCCCTTTTGTCATCGGCACAAACAGCGGTTAACTGTTTGTGCCAGCGCGTGCTTACTGATCTACTGGACCGCTGTTAGCTTGTGATACTGCTCTACTGAAGTGATGGCTTCCGAAGGAAGATGCTCGAACGATTCACCGAACCACTTCTTCTGCAACTCTGCCATTTTTCCTGTTTGCTCTAGGTGAATGAAAAACTCAGTGAGGTAAGCCAATAGCTCAGGGCTCTCTTTTGGAACAGGCCAGCTTACGAAACCAGGGCCAGATACCGCCTCACCTTTTTTAAAGACGTTAGACTTAGATTTCACTACCTCGTTAACCGAGACCACACTGTTGATGACGTAGTCGATTCGACCAATAGCTAAATCTGAATACGCTTCTGGGTACGATTGGTACTGAACGACCTTACCTAAAGATTTACCTTGTGCTTCGAGCATTTCTTCGAGCTCTGGCAGTCGCTCTAACAAAGCACTACCCGCTTGTAATCCCACCGTTTTGCCGTCTAGATCCGACACCGTATTGATGTCGTCAGCATCCGCTCTGGTTAAGAAATAATGCTGTGCTGAGGCAATAGGCGGCGTAAAATCAAACACCTTCAATCGAGCGTCTGTCACGATAGCGCCCGTTAGCGCCACATCGTATTGACCCGCAGATACTGAGGCGAGCAACCCTGTCCAGGGTAAGATCTCTTGTTCAATATCGAACTTTGAATATTCACGCAGCTCATCAAGCAAATCTTTATTGATCCCCGCAGGCTTGCCTCGGTCAATGTAGTTGAATGGTGAGTAGTTATCTTCTGTCGCCACTTTCATAAAGCCTTGCTTTTCAATGGCTGAAAGTTCTGATGCTTGTGCAACACCAAAACAACCCAGCACAACGGTTGCTGCCGCCGTTGAAACCCATGCCTTCATCGTCATTCCCTGTCTCATGTGCTTTCCTTATCGAGATTATTTGCCTGCCTTTACTTTATGAACGGAATGCATCTAAGACGTAGAGCCAATTTAATTTTCAGGTTGGGACAGAGCCATTTTCATATAAAAGACAGATCAAATTTCGGGTTCGAGACAGAGTAAAAAATCACCGTTGAGAATTGATATGAACTCTGGCTCATTTCTTGCTCTTTTATACAAATTGGACTGAGGTTCACTGAGAATAAGGACTGTATCTCATGGCGATAAATCACAATTGTTTCATCGAGTTTGATTCCAAAAGAAGCCTGCAAGAACAAGTACGTAGCTATTTGGTGACGGCGATATTGAATGGTATTTTTCCGGCTGAACAAGCGCTCCCATCTTGTCGTAAGCTCTCTAGCCAATTAGGTGTTTCACGCAATACTGTGTCCTTGGTGTACGACAGTTTGCTCGACGATGGCTACCTGATAAGTAAACCTCGCAGTGGTTATTATTTATCAGAAAAGTATCAAAATCCGAGCGATGAAATTGACTCTAGCTTGGATCATTTTGAATCAACAGACAGCAACAATGCACCGGATTGGAGCAAACGAGTGAAGCTGCAATTAAGTCAATACCCACGAATAGTCAAACCGTCGCACTGGAGTTGCTATCAATACCCATTTATTTTTGGCCAGCCTTCAATCAATGACTTTCCATTGGCTCAATGGCGAGAAGCGACAAGAAAAGTGACCTCAGATCCTCATGACCACCGCTGGCTGTGTGACAAAGTTGATAAAGACGTCGATATGCTGGTGGAACAAATACGCACACGGGTGCTACCACAACGAGGCATCCACGCTCAAAGTGATGAAATCCTAATTACAATGGGCTCGCAGAATGCGCTCTATCTGCTTTCGACTTTACTGATGAATGCTCAAAGCCGAGTCGGCGTCGAAAACCCCGGCTATAAAGAAGCAAACCATATTTTTAATCTCTCAGGTGCGCAGTTACACCCTCATCAAGTGGATGAGCAGGGGTTAAAGCTCAATGAACACTCTTCGCTGTGTGACCACTTCTACGTCACTCCGAGCCACCAAGCGCCAACTGGGGTTACCATGAGTGACGAACGTCGAACTCAGTTGCTTGAGATGGCAAAGGCCAATGATGCCATCATTATCGAAGATGACTACGATGCCGAGTGCAACGTTGAGTGGAATCCCAAACCGGCACTTAAAGCTAATGATAAAGATGGCCGAGTCATTTACGTCAGCAGCTTTTCCAAACTATTGGCACCCGGCTTGAGATTAGGCTACATCGTGGCACCCGAAGAGCTGATTTATGACTTAAGAATCTTGCGACGGTTAATGTATCGACACGCACCAAGCCGTATTCAAATGGAAGTCGCGCATTTTATTGAACAAGGCTACTACGACAGTTTTGTAAGACGCTTCAGAGAGAACACGCGTCAGCGTTGGAAACTGCTCAATGATGCCGTCTTAAAGTATTTACCTGATTGCAAACGACTCGCACAAAGCGAGCAAGCCAACTCATTATGGCTACAAACACCGAGCCACATTAACAGCCAACGACTGGCTTCACGAGCCGCACAGAAAGGGATACTGATTGAAACTGGGTATTCACACTTTATGACTAATACCGAAACGGAATCGGGTTATGAATCATTGTCAGAATATGATCCCAACTCTTATTTCCGATTAGGATTTCACGCCATCGATAAAGATCTGATCGCTCCCGGCATCAAAGAGCTGTCTGAAGTAATGAAGATTTAGCATCACTTAGGGCTGTTTACCGACACTATCCATGAGCATGACTTAAAAAGAGAATGACGTAAAAAAGAGCATCAATTGATGCTCTTTTTAGGATCGACATAACAATCTAAAAGCCAGACACTTAAACAAGAATGGGGAGTCCTTATCAAAGTGCCTTGGTTTCGTTACTGGTTATCCGATTGAAAAATTAAGATGCAAGCTCACACAAAACGTCGTCAATGATCTTAACGCCTTTCTTTATCTCGCTTGGTTGAATAACCAAAGGAGGAGCTACATGAATACGATTATTAACAATAAAGGTTAGCAGGCCTCGTTTCGTTAGCTCCGCTTTCAATTGACCCATTTTCTCATTGCTCAATGGCGTTTTACTTTCTCGGTCTTCGACCAATTCAAGCGCCCAGAACATCCCTTTACCGCGCACATCACCAATCATAGGATGCAGCTCTTGAAGACTAAGCAGAAGCGGCCCAAGAACGCTATTCCCGACATTATCAGCATGCGTAACAATGCCCTCTTGCTCCATCACATCGAGCGTTGCAACGATCGAAGCCATCGCTAGAGGGTGACCAGAATACGTTAAGCCACCCATAAAGAAGTTCGACTTAAAGTACTCAACGATCGGTTCGCTGACCACCACACCACCAGCTGGAACATAACCCGAGTTAACCCCTTTCGCGAAAGTAATAAGATCCGGCACGACATTAAAGTGTTCAAACGCAAACCACTTACCCGTTCGACCAAAACCAACCATAACTTCATCAAAGATCAATTGAATGCCGTATTTAGTTGCAAGCTCACGCACACCAATAAGGTAATCTTTTGGCGGAATGAGGAATCCCGCTGTTCCCGGAATGGTCTCTAGAATAATAGCCGCAATCGCCGTTGGCCCTTCGCATTCAATCACTCGCTCTAAATGCTGCAGGGCACGTTCACTCTCTTCTGCCTCAGTCGCCGCGTTGAACTCGCTTCGATAGAGAAATGGATTGAAGAAGTGAACGTGCCCACGGCTATACTCGTTTGGAATACGGCGAAAATCGCCCGTCGCCGCAATCGCTGTACCGGTATTTCCGTGGTAAGAGCGATAAGCAGAAAGCACCTTATCGCGTCCTGTGAACTGTCTTGCCATACGAATTGCATTTTCGTTGGCATCTGCGCCTGCGTTGGTAAAGAACACCTTCTTAAACGTGCTTGGTGCTTTAGACAAAATACGTTTAGCGGCCAAACCACGAGTGAGGTTTGCTGTCGCAGGGGCAACGGTCACCAATGAATCAGCCTGATCTTTAATCGCTTTAATCACTTGTGGATGCTGATGACCAATGTTGGTGTTAACCAGTTGGCTACTAAAATCAAGGTACTCTTTACCTTCGTAGTCCCACATTTTGCACCCTTGCCCACCAGCAATGGCGATAGGCTCAGCCGCTTCTTGAATCGACCAAGAATGAAATACGCTCTTGTCGAGGTCGATAATATCTTGGTTTACAAGCTGTTCTGTTGATACTTCCATTTCATCGTCTCCATAAACAACACTAGATTCACAACCGCTCGTGCTTGACTCATCTTCGAGAATAAAAGACGCGAAACACGAGATTGAAAAGGTTGCGCTATCGGATGCAATAATCTTCGTCCCAAACAGGGCGAAGCTCATAGTGTCAGTTTCAACAAAATCTTGGGCCAGTGAATCAGCTCAAATCTCGTCCCCGATCCAAACAACAGCCTGACCCAATCCAATCGTCGATCTGGCTCTATTCAAAATTCTTAGGTGTGAATAGATTGAAAGGCAGACGAGACAAGTCTCATCGAACGCTAATTAACGCAGCAGCAATATCAAAAGCAAAGAGGTGAGCAAGAGTGGAAATGGGATTGGCGATGACAATGATTCTGCTTGCTGGAGTAATTCGAGGTTATTCAGGGTTTGGGTTTGCGATTATCGCAGCACTCTCTCTCAGCTTTATTGTTTCACCATTGCAAGCAGTAACCATCGCTATCCTGTTGGATTTTTTAAGTACCTTTCCTCTGCTCAAGCGAAGTAAAACCACCATTAATATCCGGCTTATTGCGCCGCTGTGTATAGGCATGTTGGTTGCGGTGCCTTTCTCGCTGTATTTCATTAGCGCGATATCGGAATCAGGCTTGAAGACCTTTATCGCGATGATGTCTTTAGTGGCTGGTGCACTGATTATTTTGGATTTTCGCCTGACATGGTTACACCATCGGCACGCATTTTGGGCAGGAGCTATATCCGGTTTCAGTATGACCGCGGCCTCTTCTGGCGGGCCTCCGTTAGTGACGTATTTAATGAATATCACTATTGAAGCCAAAGAGCAGAGAGCAACCGCCATTGTATTTTTCTTGTTGAGTTCTGCTGTTTCATTAAGCGGATTTATTTGGATCGGTGCATTCAACCAAAACACGTTTACCACAGGCTTATGGTTACTTCCGACGGCTGTGATTGGCAATTTATTAGGGCAGAAACTGTATATCTCAGTACCTAACTTGCCTGCAAAAACAACGACCGCGCCGATCCTTATCGGCATGGCACTACTTATGTTAATTTCAAATTAGAAGGATTTACTTATGGATAAGATAGCGTTCATTACAGGGGCGACATCCGGATTTGGTAAAGCAGCAGCAAAACGCTTTGCAGAAGACAATTGGTCGCTCGTATTGTCGGGTCGTCGTATTGAAAGGTTGCTCGACTTAAAGGAAGAATTGACGGTGCCTGTACATGTGATTCAACTCGACGTTCGAGACGCAGACGCCGTAAAAAAAGCAGTTGATTCGCTACCCGCTGAGTTTTCATCGATTACAGCGCTGGTTAACAATGCAGGCTTAGCCTTGGCACCGGAAGGCGCACCTGATGTGGATTTAAAAGATTGGCACACTATGATCGACACGAATGTCACTGGATTAGTCAATGTCACGCATGCTCTACTTCCGAAGTTAATTGAAAGCGGTGCGGGTAGCTCAATCATCAACGTAGGCTCAATTGCTGGGCAATGGCCGTATCCAGGAAGCCATGTGTATGGCGCAAGTAAAGCATTTGTAAAACAGTTTAGTTACAACCTACGCTGTGACCTTCAAGGTACTGGCGTGCGCGTGACTGACCTATCCCCTGGCATCGCAGAAACAGAATTTACTCTAGTGAGAACTAAGGGTAACCAAATGGCATCAGACAACCTTTACCAAGGCACCACACCACTTTCGGCAGAAGACATCGCAGAGCAGATGTTCTATATAGCAACGCTGCCTGATCACATCAACATCAACCGCGTTGAAGTGATGCCGACTCGCCAAGCATGGTCGCCGTTCGCCATCGACAGAGACTAGTTTCAAACACTCTGAATCAAAAAAGGTGGTCTATTCGACCACCTTTTTTATTACCTTTTAACCCAATACTCAGTCTTCAAAGGCATTTAACCTAAACAATCTTCTGCTCATTTTTACTCGTCGATTCACTATCTTTAGATAAGAACCCTTCGACAATTTCTCTCAGTTTGCCTTGATTTACCGGCTTGGGTAAAAACTCATCCATACCGACATCAAAACATAAATGCTTGTCTCTCTGCACAACGTTGGCCGTCAGCGCAACGATTGGAATATGCTTTGAAGAATCTTCTTCGAGTACTCGGATCTGCTTAGTCGCTTCGAAGCCATCGAGAACTGGCATCTGGCAATCCATAAAGATCATCTCATACTCATTAGCCTTAAATTTCTCTACCCCAATTTCACCGTTGTCTGCAATATCAACCTCGAACCCTAGCTTTTTGAGCATCATCTTGGCCACTTGTTGATTCACTCTAGAATCTTCAACGACCAATACTTTACCGCTAAACAAGGCTTTGGCCGCTTCTGGCTGTAGATCTTCTTTAACAACAACTTCAGGTTTAGTCGATGGAACAGGCTCATTGTCCTTGAACGCAACCTCACCTCTGTTTGAGTAAGTAAATATTTCAGTATCGGCCGCTCTTACGAGGACTTCACTCAGCGTCCATTTAAGCTGGTTATCTTGATAAGGGCGAGCAATGTAGGCAACAAAGCCCACTTGTTTGGCACGCACTTCATCTTGTTTTCGTGGGTCAGCCGATATCATGACCAATTTAGGGCACGCTTTACCGAAGCGCTCGATCAAGCTTCTGGCAAGCTGAAAACCATCAACGTTTGGCATCACTTTATCAATCAGCACCAGATCATAAGGCAATGACTTCACCACAGACTCTGAAACCAGCTCTATTGCTTGACCTGCTGTCTCACAACACTCTGAGGTAACGCCGAACGACTGCAGTTGTGTCGACGTGATACGCATGTTCAGTTGGCTGTCATCCACCAATAACACCGAGACCTTATTGAAATCAATATTACTTTCATCAACATCCAGGCACGGATCAAAGTCAGCCGTAAAGTAAAATGTACTCCCCTTGCCTTCGACACTGGTCAGCTCAAGTTTACTGCCCATCAAGGTCACAATCTTATCGCATATCGTTAGACCTAGCCCTGTGCCTCCGTAAATACGGGTAGTACTGCCGTCGGCTTGTTGGAATTTATCGAAGACTGATTTTTGTTTGTCTTCCGCAATACCGATGCCACTATCAGTAACCTCAAATCTCATCCTTAGTTTTTGCTCAGGTTCTATCACTTGCTCTAAATGGATGGATAGCGTGACATAGCCATGTTCGGTGAATTTGATCGCGTTACCCACTAAATTATTGAGCACTTGTCTTAATTGAGTACCGTCACCAATGACCATGGTTGGAATCTTGGGATCTATCGCCAACTGGAACCTCAGTCCTTTTTGCTCTGCTTTGACTCTGAAGGTCGATTCAACATCAGCAGCGATACCCATCATTTTCATCGGTTCTTGTTGCAGTTCTAATCGACCCGCTTCAATTTTCGAATAATCGAGAATGTCGTTGATTAGATCAAGGAGAGTAAGCGAAGAGGTGTTGAGCATATCGACATACTCTTTTTGCTCTTTCGACATGTCCATTTCAGAGAGCAATGATGACAACCCAATAATCCCATTCATTGGGGTGCGGATCTCGTGACTCATGTTGGCAAGGAATTCACTCTTGTTGCGGTTAGCGATTTCAGCGGTGTTTTTAGCTTTTTCCAATTCTTGATATTGCTGACGAATTCGTTCAATAGATTGGTTGTAGCTAGACTCTAGTGTCGAGATCTCATCTTGATAGGCAGATTCTGTAGGGGTAAGAAAACGTGGCTTATTGTCTTCAACCTGCTGTTCATTGATCTGAGAAGACATAGTCATTAGTCGTTTCACGACCAGGCGATAAACAATGGTTAAACACACCACAGACAGCAAGAAAATTTTAACCGCTTCGAAGGCAAGCAATAAGAGAACTCTCTCCTCGAAATCATTGAGGATCATGCTTAAATCAGACTGCACAGTGAGCGTCGCCAATGGGAAGTCAATGCCGCCCATTTGGTGCACCATTTCCCAAGATTGGGAATAAGACTGACCAGAGGTCTGTTGCCCTAATTCTACGATTTTTTCATCGGGGCTCTCAATCAACAAGTAGCTCACAGAGGGGAGACGGGAAATGCCTTCAGCTTGTACAAGTAATTGGTCGCGATCTTCCACCCACAAGCTAGAAGTTAAGCCAGAAAGGTATCCTGCTTTAACCTGTTCGATCTGAGAGCTGATAAAAGAAACTCGATTTTGGTACTCCACATACAAACCCAGACCTGTCACTATGACTGTAAATAGGGTGCTGATTGCAATGATTGACCCGATCAATTGTCGAGAGAGTCCAATATAGCGTTTTCCTTTTTTCACCATACAAAATTTACCATTATTGTTATCCTAGCAAACTACAATTACTCAACTAGTATAATAGTAGTCATTCATCAAATAACTAGGGAAGGTTATGAAAAAACATCTTATCGTTGCATCCATAGTCAGTTTGTTTTCAAGCAGTTATGCTTTTGCAAGCGAACCTCTTCACTACTACATTATTGCGAGCCAAGCGCAACCTTTTCAAATCGAATCTGACGGGTCATCTCACAGAGGAATGGTTTCAGATATTGTTGAAGCGGTATTCGACGACAGCCAATACGAGATCAACTACCACACTTACCCTTTCAATCGAATGATCGACAAGCTCGATGCTAGAGAAAACCCAAACTGGGTAACCTACGGCAGCCCTAGTTGGGGAAACATCCAGTCGGTTAATCTGTCTGAAGAGCCAATTTACAATGTAAAACATGTATTACTCAGCAGCGGCAAGGAGCCATTTGAGTTTAATACTATTGACGATCTAAACGGAAAAGCCGTTGTGTTGCTTGTAGGTTTCGAGTATCCGAACCTAGAACCTTATATCCAGCAAGGTAAGCTCAACGAAATTCGAGTAAAAGATTATACAGCAGCGTTTCGTGTACTAAATCGTGCGCCAGGCGATACCGTGTTTGTTGAAATGGAATCGAGAATTAAATACAACCTAAATCAGCAAAAGTTAAGTATCGATGACTATCAGATGCAAGAATTTGGTTCAGTGATCAATAATTACCCTATCCATTTGGCATTTGACCCTGAGATGGATCCTAAACTGCAAACGTTCATTAACCAGCGTCTTGATCAAATGAAAGACGATGGCCAGCTCGAAGACATCGTACAAAGCTATCTATAGCTTCAGTTGGTTATATTAGTTTTATATCAAGTTATAGGACCTCACTAGCCCTGTGGCACTTATTTATCTTTGCAACGCCAGTATGACGCGGTAACGCGTTTTTGTACTTTTACTCACACTGAGTCAACTTCCCAAGAAAAAGGCCGCCCTGTTCGCTGAGCGGCCTTTAAAATTCAGTTTTGGTGACGACAAGTCGTTTAGTTAAAATCCAATAGACGAATAGGTTAATGCTAAGCGGTCAGATACAGTAATCGGTCAAATACAGTAATCGGTCAAATGTGATGGCTGAGTACGCAGCTGTTGTCGCACCGCCATCAATATCTCGCCCAAACGGTTCTCGCCAGTTCCATCGCCCCCATCCCCCCAAAAACTATCTTTGTGAGAATGTTCTTTAATCACTGAATCACCCGTATTAGTAAGAAACAAAGCAAACTGCGGATTCTGTCTGAACTTCTCGGCTACGATGAACTCCATCACTTCAACACGAATGTCGTACCAATCCTCACGTACTTGGTCTTCATAATCACGACTTAAGGAAAAGGCTTCTGCGGGCGTTCTGGCTTCGAGAATGATATTGCGTAACGCTTGAGAGGAGAACTTCATCGCTTGGTAATAATGTTCGCTGGTAGCCCAAATATGGTCACCAACCTCGATAGGACAAGCTGCAAAGTTTGAAAGGTATCCGTTTGGATCTTCAGGTTCATAAAACAGCACCTCTTTCGCGTGAGCCACAGAATTAGACATAGCTTTCTCCTTACCAACGACATCGCATATTTTTGCGTTAACTTTAAAATTAGTGGCGTTGAATATTGCTGTCAAACCACTTAGTTCAAGAGTATGTCTTGAGCGTATATTTAGTTAGAAAGAAGGCATATTAAAAAGACGAGGCAGGTTTCAAAGGCAGGAATAAAATCATCCATATTAGGAGTTGGACATAGAAAAATCATAAAAACACTTATAAATCAAAGGGTGGCATTGCACCACCCTCTTAAATGCAATGGGAATGATTAGTGAATCAGACCTAACTCCCTCGCCTCTTCCAGACTCAAACCGCTTTCTCTAATTTCTCTTAGAGCCTCGATACGGCGACGAGCTTCAGCAGATTTCATTTTCTTCTCTGGTTTGAAAGATACTTCTTCTTCAGCATCCCACTTATTTGCAATATTTGTCATTTCATCATGGTTGATAGAATTAATGGACATGTTTTCCTCCGAAAAGCACCATGTAATGGACAGGTAATCTGTAGCAAATGCTATTTCGGTTGTTAAGAAGTTCTGTACTGAAATGTGATGATTCCGACGCTTCACAAAGCTAATTAATAAATGCCTCATTTAAACTTTGCCAAAGCCATTTTCTGCAATTACATTTAAAAGATTCCCCATAAGAAATGTGGTTTGATCCAACTCTCATTTTCCCCTCTTTCAATGCTTCTCTTCTGCTGGAAATTCGTGAAATAACCCAAGATAAATTTCGAGGCACTTCATCCTTTTCGTGCTCGTCGCTTCCACTAAATCCAACACATATTAATGATAATGGTTATCAATATCATAACTAAGTATCAATCATGTCTATGGAAAATTCAGATACACCTCTTCTTGAAGTAAAAAATCGATGTGTCGACTACATCACCGATGACGGTGATTTCAATGCGGTCAAATCCGTTAGCTTTAGCATAGGCCAAGGCGAAATTTTCGGCTTAGCCGGAGAATCAAGTTGTTGCAAAAGCACTATCGCATTTGCCATTAACCGCCTGCAAAGCCGCCGGCTTTCATGTCAGGGGGAAAGATACTGTTTAAAGGGCAAGACCTATTGAGCTTGTCGGATAACCGCTTGAATACATTGCGTTGGAGTGAGATTGCGATGGTATTCCAGAGTGCAATGAACTCTGGAATACCCTGTATTAACCATCGAAGAACAATTTGCCGATGTACTACGTCATCACAAAGGGCAGATCGTCGAATGGGGATCAACTCAGTCGATCTTGACCAATCCACAACACCCTTACACTAGTTGTTGATCTCTGCAGTTCCCGATCCCAATCTACCATTTGGCGAACTCGTCAAAAATGAGCCAAACTATTCAATAGACGCTGATCGTATTCGAGATCAGAGCAGCGAAATACAGCATAAAATCAAACAAGTTGCCAATAATCACTTTGTAAAACAATGGGATAAAATTGCATGAATGAACTAGACACTTGGTTAGAGCGGATCGGAGATTGGTACAAAAACCGAAAGCATGATCAAGTGGACCGGTTAGAACCTTTGATCTTAACGCCTCCAGATGCACTCTGGGGGCCATTGATCACGAACGAGCAGAGCAAAGGCATCGCATGTTGGCTAGACGGATGCCTGAGAATCTTTACGTTTTATCGACATAAAGACGTAACGCTGACGACATCAACAAAGTTTGCAGCACCAAGCGTATCATCGCTCTCAAACGAGGCTGGTGGTTCGCACAATCAAGAAAAGGCCTATCAATACCTGATGTTTGCCTATAGCAAGCTGCAGGCCGTGTCATGCGATCCAAAATCAGAGCCTGACTTGCAAGAGTGGTGTACGCAGCGGCTCCAGCATTTATGTGTACTGGCTTTGGAATTTACTAACCAACAACAAGAACCGCGCTGGAAAGAAGAGTCAGAAAAACTGATCGAATCGCATGTGCGTTTTATGGCAAATCAGCACCAGAACGATGATCAAGGTAATATTCAAAGTCACCTCCACTGATCAAGCCCTTCACGATCAAACATCAAATCAGAATCTCATCAGAGTTAGATCCACAGAAAGAATGATCTAACCTTGATCATGCTTCAGTATCTAATTCTTTAAGCTATTGAATTTTAATGATTAGCTGAATTTCAGGCAAAAAAAAGCGAGTCCCTCAGGAACTCGCGAAAATCTATTCAGTATGATGTAACAAAATATGAGCCAATCTATTAATCATAAGAAAGGACAAAGGTTGTCTATTCGGGATAAATAATAATCAACTGGATGCGTTACATTGTCATCAATTTGTCAGCATTAGGTGCGATTTTAATCAACACCCAATGTGTTCAACCTATCCATTCATCGACCATCAATACGGGCTTACTGCTTGCGGGAAACGGATAATGGCTAATGGCCGATCGCCATTTCATCGAGCGCTAGGAATACATTCTCGTCCAAATGGCCTTCGTGAACTTGTTTACATACTTTGCGACGCACAGCCAAACCTGAGATCAAACGTTCAATCGACAAGTGTCGGTTGCTGGTGCTATCACGGTCGTTATACAACTCAATCAATCGACTCAACGTTTCGTATGGGATGACCTCATCTCCTACTCTCAGCCAATCAAGCTTCTCAATAAGCTCAGAGCACTCTTCTTTGATTGAGGCATGTGAGTGCCCTGTCATTGCTGATAAAGCCGTTATACTGCGCTCCAGGGCCTCTGCAGAGGTATATTTAGAGAGAGTTATCATGATCTCGTCGGCATTTATCTCAACAGAGTGTTTACGCTGTTTAACTCGACGTCCCAATTTACCTCTTGGTGACGGTGCTTTACGTTGGATAGGTTCAAACTCACCATCAATAATCTCAGACAGCTCTTCTAACTTCTGCTTAGATACCATCTCATTACGAAGTGGATTCGGTAACGTTGGTGCCATATTGCGCTTACCGGCGTTAGTGGTTCGTGCTCTTGAGTAACGTAATACCTCTTCCACGTTACACTTGATATCCACTTGGTAATCGGTCGTTTTTCCTTTTTCGATCAGCGAGGTGATCGTCAAGTGGTAACCCCACAAGTTCACTAAGAAGGTGTCTTCTTGATCCCCGACTTCACCTAACTTTCTGAGTTCACGTACCAGATCCATCGAGAAGCGACGCCAATCGATGTTACGAGCTAGTTTCTGATTGAGTTCGCTCAACAACATACAGTCCGTATGCCGACGTGCCATGCGGCTTCTGAAGTAAGAATACATTTGGAAAACCAAGGTATGCTGCTTCAGGATTTCTGGCGGGAATAGGAAGAAATAATCACGGGTTAGAAGCTCTTCATAGAACGAAGGTTCCCAGACTAGGATATATAGGTTCGGTTTAATGCGAATTTCGCCGTCAGAGCCTTCTGTAGGCGCTTCTTCCGACGCGGTAATGGTTCTCGCTAGGAATCGGAAACGATCACTCTTAAAGCCTTCTGGCATGTTCTCACTAAGCCAGCGGCCAGTAAGTTCATGAAGTTGGAAATCGGTAAACTCGATACGATCAATACTATCGCGGATAGAGTCACGAGCTGGACCACTGTCCTTCTTGCCTCGTAATGACAAAATATCCGTAATGTAGAGCGGTGTTTTGTTCGGGGTATGTTTTGCGTCTAGATGGTAGTCATCTTGGTGATGATCATGATACTGAACAGTAAGTGTGAATAACGCAAATAACGTCATCAGATCATCAACCGTCATAATATTTTTAGAAGATCGTGTCTCGATCACAGCTCGAGTGCCAGAGATCGAAACCATCGATTTTTGGTAGCTCTTGCGCGTTCTTGGTGGCGCTAACGCTTGATCAATAATCCCTGCCCAATTGGTTGGCGAAACAATGAATTGATCCGCTTCGTCTTTCATCGTTGGCGGGGTATTGAGTCCGTGTTCATTCAATAAACGTTTGTTTACTTTGGTTTGCGCCAGCGCTTTAGAACGTTTTTGTTTTTCATTTTGCTTAACGCTTTCCGTTACTAAGCTAGTAGCACCTAATACCGATATTAATTGGTTTGGATTAACAAAGCGATGCAACATAGTTTTACCTGCAAGACCTTCTTCAAAGCGAACTGGAAGTTGCTTGAAAAGACCGATATTTACAGCGGCTCTAAGCCTTTGTTGCAAAGCAGCTCGAGTTACTTGACCATCGGTTGATTCGATAATCTCAGTGGTAGAAACATATCCGTCTTTGCTACTAAACCCGCGTAGTGAAATTAGGTTAAGAAGCTCAACTATGCTTTTAGTGACACCTTTGAAGTGTTGATATTGTTCTATCCATTCAACGGCTGTTTCAGATACCTCAAATAAATGACCATCTTTGTGGCTTCGTGCCTTAATTAACAATTTCTCTTCTGGTTTCATTTTTGATCCGTATCACACTAACCGTAATTTCACTATAGTTCCAAAATGATAAAGAAAGAATGATCATAAAGAAAGAGAATTTATTGGTTTTTAAATAACTGATCTTTTTGATTAATATGATCTTAAATGATTAAGTGATCTAATGATCTGTGTGCAAATTCTAATTTAAGTATTTGAATTTAAATAATTAAAAAAAAACCACTTGGAAAGCATGATCATAAAGAGCACGAAACTATGATCATTAAACTTAAGAAAGCATGATCACAGAACTTCAGAACTATGATCATTAAGTGATTGTAAGCATGATCATTATTGATTCGAAAGCATGATCATTGTGCTTGTACAGCT
The DNA here is from genome assembly GCF_015163545.1 of Vibrio sp. OPT24. Taxonomy (NCBI): domain Bacteria; kingdom Pseudomonadati; phylum Pseudomonadota; class Gammaproteobacteria; order Vibrionales; family Vibrionaceae; genus Vibrio; species Vibrio sp. OPT24. Next base: position 1,087,932 of record NZ_JADDYI010000053.1, on the reverse strand, counting down.
TATCCACAGTCCACAATTCTTCAAGCACCTCTTCATCACTTCTAAGTCGCCAATGTGGATATTTTTGACAGCCAATTCATCGGAACAATGATCAAGTAATGGGGCTTTTATATCGTTGCTCCCCTTTTATGTTTAAAAATTGGTCGAGATTGGTCACACCGTCAGTGGTTGGGCACTTTTAGCTCGCAACATAATAAATCAGGAAGCATGATCATGAAATTGTCATGTTTCTGCATTTTCATTCTGTGTCGATTGAATTTCTAACCAATCAGGCCTTATAGAGCTTGAATCCCCATTGCAAAAGCATTTGTCCGTAAGTTAGCTATAAATTTATATGCTTCCGGAACGATATTTACTTGATCATTTTTCCGGAGGTTGATCATTTCGAACGGACATTCATACGGATCAATATTGATGAGTTTACACCTTGATCATGCTTCATAATATGGACTTATCAATTTTCTGACGTGTTATATATACCATGATCATTCTTCCGGTTGAGGCTCAATTCTCTTTTGTTTAGTGACGTCTCATCTTCGCTTTGTTTTCTATTAACCAAGCTCTTTTTTAGGTTTTACTCTTTGTTGGTTGAAAATCTGTCAATTTCTAATGCAAATCACACAAACCGTAATCTACGGCTGTATTTCAATCGTTCCGAAGTTTTTTCTCTGAAATTCCATTTACATTGTAAATAAGTGATGCTGTAACATTTAAAATGTAAGGTAGAAATAACACTGTTATCGGTGACAAAAATGGATGTTTTTGTGTTCATCTAAGACTAAGTTTCATCAAATTGTAAAAACTCAGTCTATTTTATGTGATTTTACTCATAAATGTATGTTCACGTTTTTGTTGTGTTTGTTGTTAATCGCTGTACAATTTGTACTTGGTTAATCATTACGGAAACTGGCAATGAAAAGAGAACAAACGATTGATAAGCTCTATCAGCTAGCCGAACAAACTCAACAAGTTCAGGCTGACCGAATTGAGATTATTTTGGAAGAGCGAAGTGATGAACATTTCCCTCCAATGTCTAAAGCTATGATGGAGACTCGTTCTGGCTTAACTCGTCGAAAATTGGATGAGGCTATTACTAAGCTTGAAGCGGACGGTCATCAATTTACCAAGAACAACGCCAATCATTACTCGATTTCATTGACCGAAGCTCATATGCTGATGGACGCGGCTGAGGTGCCAAAGTTCCATCAACGCAAGCAGCATGTTGACAATAAACCGTGGATTATCAACGTACAAAACCAAAAGGGTGGTACGGGTAAATCAATGACAGCGGTTCATTTAGCGGCGTGTTTGTCTCTGAATTTAGATAAGCGTTACCGTATTTGTCTAATCGACTTAGACCCACAAGGTTCTTTGCGCCTGTTCTTAAACCCACAAATTAGTGGTGCAGAACACGACAGTATCTATTCTGCAGTCGACATCATGTTGGACAATGTGCCTGAAGGCCAAGATGTTGACCTAGAATTTCTGCGCAAGAATGTACTATTGCCAACTCAATATCCAAACCTAAAGACCATTTCTGCGTTCCCAGAAGATGCGATGTTTAATGCTGAAGCGTGGCAAAGCCTGTCGCAAGACCAGTCACTTGATATCGTTCGCCTTCTAAAAGAGAAACTGATCGACAAAATCGCCGATGATTTTGATGTGATCATGATTGATACCGGTCCGCACGTAGATCCTCTAGTTTGGAATGCCATGTACGCATCAAACGCACTTTTGATTCCATGTGCTGCAAAGCGTTTGGACTGGGCTTCAACCGTTAACTTCTTTCAGCACTTACCAACCGTGTACGAGATGTTCCCGGAAGATTGGAAAGGGCTTGAGTTTGTTCGTCTAATGCCAACCATGTTTGAAGATGACAACAAGAAGCAGGTCTCTGTTTTAACTGAAATGAATTACCTGTTGAATGACCAAGTAATGATGGCAACCATTCCACGAAGCCGTGCATTTGAAACCTGTGCAGATACCTACAGTACGGTTTTCGATCTTACGGTGAGCGATTTTGAGGGCGGTAAGAAAACGCTAGCTGTCGCTCAAGACGCCGTGCAAAAAAGTGCTCTAGAATTAGAGCGTGTATTACATAGCAACTGGCCTTCACTTAATCAGGGATAACAACAATGGCAATTAAAACATCTGACTTAAATGCGAAGCTATTTGGTAAAGCAAACAAACGTCGCGTAGCAACGCCGCAAGAAGCGCAAACTGCTGCTAAAGAACAGGCTCAAGTCATCGAGCTTTCTGTTGCAGGCGAAGATTTGGTTTCATTTGAATTAGTTCGAATTCCAGCAGCTGAAGTTGCGACTCGAACGGTTGTTTTTGAAGAGAATGCACGTGAGCAATCTTTCTTAAATGAACATGCGCTTTCTGACGTTCTTACAACGTTAAAAGAGCGTGGTCAGCAATATCCAGCGGTTGGTCGTAAGAACAAAGACGGTAAGATTGAAGTTCTTGACGGTAGCCGTCGTCGTATGTCATGTATTTTGGCCGACAAAGAATTCCTAATTTATGTTGCTGAAAACATTAATGGCGAACACGCTAAGTTCTTATCAGACGTTGCTAATGCTCATAAACCACTTTCTCTGTATGAGAAAGGTAAAGAGATGCAAGCTAAGCTGGATAAAGGTGAAGCTGAAGACCAGAAAGCACTAGCGAAAATGTTCCAGTGCAGCGAGGCTTTGGTGAGTGGTGCGTTGAAAGCGGCTGCTTTACCGCTTGAATTGCTACAAGCTTACCCAAATGTGAGCGACCTTGGTCGTCCTACAATTGTTAAACTACACAAACAATTTGGTGGTTTGACTAGCGAACAGCAGCAAGCATTACTAGCGAAGTGTGATGCTTCAGAAGGCTTTGTATGGCAGCGTAGCGAAGCTCAAGGGGTCACTCGTTTAACGAAAGACGTGACAGAAACTTTGGAAGGTTGGATTCTTGAATTGGCGCCGGCTCCTGCGAAGAAAGCATCTCCAAAAGTTGAGCTTATTAAAGGTCGTGCATCATACAGCCGTAAGGGGTTGAACTTAGCACTAAACCTTAAGAAAGTGGATGATGCAACAATGGAAGAGATTCTAGCGTTCGTTCAAGCTAAACTCGATTAAGTCGACTGCTTTCCATCACTACTCTAGAGCCGCTTTATGCGGCTTTTTATTTGGCTGTGATAAACTGTGTTCAGACGAATCTGGACGCTAACTATGACAAACCCAACCAATACTTTTCTCCATACTCTTGCCGATATTGCCCAACATAATGATCACCGTTACGGCGTTGTTTTTGATGGTGACTTCAATTGGCAAAACATGGCTATTTCCGCCTTTCTTGAAAACGCCAAATCTCAAACTACTTTTCAGCTTGGTGGCGTTCCGCTTAACGACGTGACTCATGCTCCAGTAAAAAAAGGTCAGAAGCTACTTGGTCGCGAATGCCAAGTTCTTGTTTGTGATTTTAGAGAACAGTTTGACGCGAATGGTTTCAGTGCTGCATTGGGGTCGTTAATGGGGGGCGGTTTATTATTGGTGATGCCGCCAAGTGTTGGTAAATCTGAAACTGGGTTGGATTCAGATTTAGGCAAACGTTGGTTGAAAATGCATTTTGACCGATTATTTTCAGTTTCGCAGAGCAATGAATCCGTAGATGTGATTCAAGCGGGTAACTCACTTCCAGAAAAGAGAAAAACCGAAAAAGAAGTAGACCGATTTGAACAGCAAAACACGGCTGTAGATTTAGTTAAAAAAGTAGTCTTTGGACACCGTAAGCGTCCCTTAATTCTTACTGCCGATAGAGGTCGTGGAAAAAGCTCAACATTGGGTATCGCCGCAGCGCAACTTTTGCTTGAGCGTCCTGGTCTAAACATTATTGTTACCGCGCCTTCGATGAAAGCGATTGAGCCAGTTTTTTCTCACGCAAGCCAACGACTCGATGCTTGCGAAGCTATTGATGCGGCCTATATTTGCTATCAAGGTGGAAGCCTAAGGTTTGTAGCGCCAGACGAGTTACTTAAATCTAATCCAGATTGTGACTTACTTTTGGTGGATGAGGCTGCGGCTATTCCTGTTCCGATGCTTAAATCTATGGTCGATATTTATCACCGCATGGTTTTTTCGACCACTGTTCATGGATATGAGGGAAGTGGGAGAGGTTTTGGACTTAAGTTTGAAGCTTGGCTTTCTGAGTATCGCCCAGGCTGGAAAGGCTACAAACTTGAACAACCTATTCGTTGGAATAACAATGACCCGTTAGAACGTTGGCTGTTTGATTGCTTCCTATTGAATAGTGACTTATCAACTAATGACTCAGCTTTTAACGAGCTAGCTAGTTTTGCAGAAAATGGAATAAATCATCTTAACTTGGTTGAGTTGTCCAAAGAAGATGGTCTTGCTTACCCTGAAAAACTTCAACAATGTTTCGCACTGTTGGTCGATGCTCATTATCAGACGTCTCCAAATGACTTAATGCAGTTCCTTAACAACCCATCTATTCACTTATACGCGGCTTGGCAGGAAGATAACTGTTTAGGCTGTGTGTTAGTGACGGAAGAGGGCGGTTTGGGTGATGAATTAATTCTTCAAATCCAAACTGGGAAACGAAGACCACAAGGTCATCTCGCTCCGGTTTTGTTGGCAAATCAACTTGGCTGTGCACAAGCGGCAACGAATCGTTGCGTTCGAGTGATGAGAATTGCTGTTTCATCCCGACATCAAGGTTTGGGCATCGGCAGTTGGATGCTGGCTAAGTTGTCTGAGCAAATGGAACAAACCGATTATCTGGCGACGAGCTTTGGTGCGACTAGTGAGTTGATTTCTTTTTGGCGAGATAATGAATTTTTACCTGTCCATATTGGCCACCAGCGAGATCAGGCAAGTGGATGTCACTCTGTGTTAATGGTTAAGCCACTTAACAAGATAGCTCAACACTGGATCAGTAAGCTAAAACATCACTTCGAAAGTAGCTTCTGTTTTTTGGTGTCCGGCTCTTTGGTCTCGCTTGAAACTGAAATGGTGCGAGCGTTACTCCCCAATATTTCTAATCCGATTTCTGAGTTCGAAATCCAACTTCTCAAGAACTATGTCGACGGTGGCAATAGCTACGACAGCATTGGTTTTAGTGTGTTGAAGCTGGTTTTGCTGAGTAATGCTTGTCAAATTCAGACAACTAAATCAGAGCTTGTGGGCAATGCTAGTTTCGTTGTCTCTGACTTAGTTATCGCGAAAGTGGTCCAACAGAAAGAGTGGGGGACATGTGTTGAACAATTTAGCCTTGTTGGACGTAAGCGAGCAGAGCTTCAATTTAGACAAGATGTCGGTGTCCTATTATCCAATTTACAGTGTAAATAGCGTAGCTGGTTTTTGAATTGGATTTACAGTGTAAATTAGAATGACGAATTTACACTGTAAACTGAACTTCAATATTGATTCCCAACCTTTCCCATTATCCCCAGACTCATTTATATCATTGATTTTCAATTTTCTCCTGCTATCACTAAATCATACTTTGGCTAAACTAGTTTGAATTTAGCTGATTCACTATTCATTGCGTTTAACTTTAAATGGCGAAAGACATCCCACTCAACCTTTGTAAATACGAATTTGAAGATAAAATGGGTAAGTCTTATTTATGAGTCAGCTTTGCAAGATCGAAAGTAAGTGATGTGACGCTGATTATTCAAATGCGGAGATTCTAAGGTCTGAACGAATTATATAGACTGAATATCAACTGAGTCATTAGGGATACTCAATTCGAATGTGGGATAACATCGTTACATTGTCAGAAGACAAGCAACAAGTAGTTGCTCGTCTACCATCGGGAGTTGTGGTCGACGCAAGCTTCGACAACAAGCCACTACCATCAGTTTTGGAAACGTTAGGCGCGTCTAACTATTTTCTTTTTGAAGAAGAGGTGTTGCGCTTTGTGACTCTTGCTAAAGAAGGAAAAGGTGAAGCGTACGACGGTATGTTGATTGCTGAGGTGCGTGATGCAAGTGTTGCTGTCGAACTGTCTGATGATGAGATGCTCGCGAGTCTTGTGGTTACTGGGCCGTATAATGGTAAACCACTGCTTGGTAGTGACATCATTCACTGCTTAGCTCTGGCACACATAACAAAAGGGATTAATAAGTTAGCGCTCAGAAAAGTATTGATGATGAGTAGCAAGCTGAAACCGGGTGAAAAGTTTATTCAGCCGGTTGCTAAAGGTACACAACCGGTAAAGGGTAAAGACGCTAAGTTTGCCGCGTTAGTTGAAGATATCACGCGACAAGTATTGAAGCCACGTAGTAAAGACGAAGGCAAAATTGATATGCGAGACTTAGGGCAAACCATTACTGTTGGTCAAAATGATCACTTAATGAAGCGCACTCCTGCCACCAAAGGTATCGCTGGTTTTACGGTCCAAGGTCGAGTTATCCCGCCTCTTCCCGGACAAGACAGTTTGATTAAGCCCGGAAAAGGCACTTATATTTCCCCTGATGATCCCAATTTACTCCTCGCTTCATACCCCGGATTACCCATCATTAAAGATCGAACCATTGAAGTGGATGACGCCTTGTGTGTTAGCAACGTCGATGTATCCACCGGCCACGTTAAATTTAAAGGCAATGTGTTTGTCTCTGGAAACATAGAACCGGGAATGATAGTTAAGGCGACGGGGAGTATTACAGTTGGTGGTTTTATCGAGTCGGCCGAAGTTCAGGCTCAAGGTGACATTAAAGTCGCTAAAGGCATTATCGGCCACACCACAAAAGAGGGTGAGCCAAAAAGTTGTAAGGTATTTACGAAAGGATCTATAACAGCAAGCTATGCGCAGAATGCAGAGCTGCAAAGTGCGAATGACATCCGACTTGGCGTACACAGTATGAGTAACGACATTCGCTGTGGCAACAACCTTATTGTCATGGATTCTTTGAAGAAACACGGAACGCTCAGTGGGGGCGAAGCTAAAGTAGGCGGCAAAGTGGAATGTGTGTTCTTAGGCGTTGAGGGAGACACCGCGACCAAGGTCCATGGATTTGCACGTTACGATGGATATAGACAAAAGATTGTTGAACTAAAGGAAACTTATAAGCACGCTCAAGAGCAAACCATGGAAGTGATTCGTCAAGAGCTTGAATTTAAGAAACGCTCAAAAGCCGAGAGAACTGAGGCTGAAGCACTAGAAATAGAGCAGCAACGAGAAAAGAATAACCTCGCGATTGAGAATACCAAATCACACTTGGACACACTCGAAGCCGAGTTTGAAACCAACCTTGCTGAATGCACTGTTGAGGCTCATGAAAAGGTATACACTCGAGTTACGATTCAGTTTGGTGATGAGACAGTCACAACCAAGCGAACCCACGGCGGCAGCGTGTTCTCATTTAACCAATATGAGATCCAGTGTTCGTTTAAAATGGAACAAGAAGACCTCGCTCTGTAACCAAGAGATTTGGCGTTAATTAGTTGATTGATTGGTTGGTTTTGTTGAGTGGCTAATTAGGTGTGCGGCAAATATAAGAAAGGGGAGCTAATGCTCCCCTTTCTATTTCTACTCGCGTTTAAATTCGTTTCATTTTTCCAATTAGCTAGCAGCCCTTACTTTGCCTTGCTTGAGGTCTGATAGAACTTGTGCTTTTGGACCGTCGGCGATAATGCTGCCTTTTTCCATCACAATTACTCTGTCTACAATATCCAACATCGAAGTCTTGTGCGTAATAAGGATTAGGGTCTCACTTGGTTGCAATTGACTCAGCTGATGCTTGATGTGCATCTCTGAGCGATTATCCATGGCGCTGGTTGGCTCATCTAATAAAAGTACTGGCGGGCGACCTAGGAATGCTCTGGCAATGGCGATCGATTGACGCTGGCCACCAGAGAGCAAAGCACCGCCTTCACCGACTTGACGTTCTAAACCTGCAGGATCTTGCTGAGTAAAGGCGGTAACACCGGCACGGTTGGCTGCATCCATCACATCACGATCGTCGACTAGAGGGCGGCCTAATGTAATGTTGTCTCTCACTGAACCATAGAATAGGTTACTGTCTTGAGGAACACAGCCTATGTTGCGTCGTACGTCGACATGGTGCAGTTGTTCCATATCGGTGTCATCAATGCGTACATGGCCTTCTGTGGGCTTATACAGGCCCATAATCAGGCGTTCCAGCGTTGTCTTACCCGAGCCAATACGACCAATAATGGCAACTTTCTCACCCGGAGAAATGTTTAGGGTGAGATCTCTGATAGAAGCAACTGGAGAATCAGGATAATGAAACGTTACTTTATCTAGCGCAATATGGCCTTGGATAATAGGACGGTGGATGTAGCGTTTACCTTCTTCTTGCTCGTCTGGCATCGACATCACTTGTTCAATCAAAGTCATTGATGATTTCGCTTGGTTATAGCGGGTCGAAAGCAGCGACAACTGAACAAGAGGGCCAATGGCACGGCCGCTCAACATGGTTGCGGCAATTAAACCACCCATAGTGAGTTCACCTTCCGCGATGAGATACACCCCGAAAATGATCATCCCAACGTTGGTACTTTGTTGAACGAAGCCAGCAGTGTTTTGGATGCTGTCGGTGATACGTCGACTTTTAATGTTCCAGTTTGCCATATGAGCAACGGCTTCTTCCCAGCGGAACTGAAATTGGCTTTGCGCGCTGAACAGTTTAACCGTCTCTAACCCAGCCAAACTTTCAATTAAGTTCGCGTATTTTTGAGAAGCAAGACGTGACCCTTCTTCAATCGTACGACGCAGTGGTCCTTGGATTAACAGTGCGTAGATAATCAGGACTACTACACCAGCAACAGGAACAAACACGAGGTTCCCTGCCATTAACCAAATTAAAGCAAGGAACATCAACGCGAATGGTAAATCGATTAATGAACCAATAGTTGCAGAGGTAAAGAACTCACGAATAGACTCGAACTCTTGCAGGTTTTTTGCGAAAGCGCCAACTGAAGCGGGCTTGGCTTCCATGCGAATCCCTAACACTTTGCTGAAAAGCTTAGAGGAAATAAGGATATCGGATTTCTTACCCGCGACATCAATAAAGTAACTTCGCATTAATTTTAAAAGCAGGTCGAAAAGGAAGACGACAAAAATACCACTCGCCAATACCCATAGGGTTTCAAATGCGAGGTTAGGTACTACTTTGTCGTATACCAAACGAGTAAACATTGGCGCAGCAATCGCGAATATATTGATCAGAATAGAGGCAATCAACACATCTCGATAGATGTTTTTAGATTCCCAGATCGTACTCCAAAACCAGTGACCCTTACGTGTTTTTAGGACTTCTGGTGAGCGCTCATCATAACGGAACTGTTTTTTTACTAGGAAGTAACGACCGATGAATTGCTCTTTCAGCTCGTCTAGTGGAATGATGATCGGCACCATTCCACTCTCTGCTGTGATGATCTCTGCTTCTTGTTTTTCTGAATCAATACTATTCAGAACGCATGCCTCGCCCTGCTTGAGAAGTAAAATAGCAGGTAGAATGAGGTGAGGAATACTTTCTAAGTCGCAACGATTTTCTTTCGCCACTAATCCTGCTCGTTCAGCTGAACGAGGGAATAGGAAAGGGGTTAGCTTCCCATCAGATAGTGGTAGCCCATTGATCAACGCTTCGGGCGAGTTAGCTAACCCGTAATACCGGCTAACGTAGATCAATGAGTTCAATAGTGGATCTTGCATGTGATATAACCCTTACAACTATTTATCAACAATGAAGCCTTGGAACACTTCTACGTAGTTATCAGACAAAATGTCTAATTGAGTCTGAGTTTCGATTCGAGACGCAATAGTTGTCACGCCTAGGTTGTGAGCGGTTCTAGAGATTGATGTTAAGGTGAATTTCTGTTTTTCGTCATCAAGGTTATGTGTGAACAAGTAATCGAGCTTCACATAGCTTGGACGGTATTCGTTGATGTAATCGAGCGATTGGAAATTACGGCCGTAGTTATCGACACCAAACACCGCATCTGCGTTACGAATGGTGTTACACAATAGCGCCGTGTAGTGTGGAACATTGATGAAGCAACTTTCTGGAATCTCAAAGTGAAGCAAGTGTGCGATAGAAGCGTTTTGATCCAGAGTATTTCCAATCCAACGGATAAAGCTTGGTTGAGAAATACTGCTCGGTGAGATGTTGATAGCAATTGGGCTGGTCACCTCTTTTGCATTCAGTTTCTCAATCATCTTCTCGATAACGTATTGGTCGAGAATGTGGCTCATTTCAAGTTGTTCTAGTGCGTATAGATACTGGTTAGCCCCGTAACGAACACCCTCTTTCTCAATCGCAGAGAACACCTCTTGGTGATACGTTTTGCCAAAAGCGTTATTCGCCGCTTGCAGACGGAAAGTCATTAGGTCGTTGATGATCGCTTCTTCAACCAGCATGCGCCATTGTTGTTTGCCCATCACTGCACCGTGGTCATCAGCTGTTACGTAGCCGTAAGCTAGCTCGCGGTTTGCTTTCGCATTTGATAATGCGTTATCCACCAGCGACATAATTTCGGTACTGGTTTTTCTCTTGTTACTGTAGGTAACACCAAGTGCAATGTGTGGATTCGCCATACCGGTTGGATCTGAACCTAGGTTTTGAATGCAGTTTACGATACTGCTCGCGACGAGTTTAAGTTCGCTCTCGTCGATGTTTGGCATAATAAAGCCAAATTCGTCACTAGAAATTCGAGCTATAGTTATATCTGGCGATGAAATCGAAGCTTGCAGCAGATCGGCAAGTTGGTGTACCAATGCATCGCCTTCTTGATAACCTTTTTCATCGTACTCTTCACTAATAAACTCGGCTTTTAGTACCGCTAAACCACCTAAACTTGACTCTTCTAACCACTGAGTTAACTGAGACATGTAGTAAGCGCGGTTACCTAGTTGAGATACAGGGTCGATATAAGCGCGTTCACGTAGCTTCTGCGCTTCTTTCGCTTGGTTCTTAAAGGCCTGTTCAACTTGTGTCGACATGTGGTTAATTCCATCAACCACTAAGATCAAATCTTTTGTTTTCGGACGAACCAATGGTTCACCAAACTGATTCTTGGCGATTTGATCCATTTTGGTAATGATCAATGAAAGAGGACGCAGTGCTCGTTTAAGGATCCAAGAGATAGAGACCAAACCCAGCAAGAAGATGGCTCCAAATATGGTCACTAAGCGCGTAAATGCTTGCCAAAGTTGATCGTAGGCTGGGCCTGGATGGCTTACAATCTCGACTTCTGCCAGTTGCATCCAACCACTGGTAATTACGCGACGGTCATGAACCGGTTCAAACAGGTTAAGGTTGGTAAACCACTCTGGTACGCCTGTTGGTTTTACTGGGTATGAGCGAAGAATGTCGTCACCGCTGTCGAGAAAAATCAATCGTACGACAGAGTAAGAGCTGCCATCAAACAGGGCGTTGATAACAGACTCTACAGCCACCTTGTCCTTTTCTTCTAGGTAAGGGGCGAGAGCCAGTCCAACAGTATTAATGGTATTACTTACCTCAGAGCGTTGCTGCTCTTCTAAGTATCCACGGGTGGTGTTGAATTCGATCATAAAAACTGACGTCATCAGCAATATGAACACTGCAACCATCCCGACCACAAGCTGTTTATATAAAGTCATTGTACCTACTCATCGTAATTGATAATGGGTTTGTTTAATTTAAGAGAGCGCTCACGAGAACGTAAGTCGTTCCATAAGCTCAATCGTGAAGATTTCCCTGCTAGCTTTCCGCTGCCTGCTGCCGACTTGATCAACCAAAGGTTTTTACCGTTGAAACTGTATATCGGTCGCAGGTCTCTGCGTTTGGAGCCGCGTTTTATTTCAGGGTTTAAGTTGTCTAAAATTAGTGGTTCGGCACTGGGTGTTGAGTAGTATGCCAACACCATATGGAATTGGTTTAGCTCAAGTGCTTTTACATACACTAATCGTAATTTTTTATCTGAGACGCCTAGTTCAAGTAAAGAGAAGTACTTTGCGATAGTGAAATCTTCGCAGTCACCGGCGTTGCTTCCCAAAAATTCCAGTGGTGTCGCCCAATAGTCGTTCTTTCCCCAAAGTATGCTGTCGTCGACAAAGTACATTTGGTTAAAGAACTGGTTAACAGACTCGAGTTTCTCTTTTTCACTCAATCCATCGTATGACGTCATATTTGAACGCCATGTTGCGACTCGCTTTCCGGCTCTTTCCCCATAGGTTTCAGAGACGGCATCTATCCATCGTTGGTCGCTCTTGTTCAGCGCCCCAGAGGTAAAAGAGGTAAGGACTAACAACAAGAGCGAAAATTGAGACTTCATAGCCTCTGCTCTTGTCTGTTTTCCGAGTGTTTAAAGACGTTGTAAACCATCAAGCGTCCTTACTCTTTTAGTGCGTTATTTTGAGCGCTGAGGATCGGTTTCAACATGTACTCAAGCACAGTTCTCTTGCCGGTTATGATATCGACTGAAGCCGTCATACCCGGAATAATAGGTAGCTCTTCATTGTGGCCAAAGCTGTATTTCTCGGTACGTACACGCACGATGTAATAGCTATTGCCCTCTTCATCTTGGGTAGTATCGGCACTGATGTGTTCTAGCACGCCCTCTAGACCACCATATTTAGTGAAGTCATAAGCGCTAAATTTAACAATGGCGGGCAGCTCAGGGCGTAGGAATGCGATGTCTTGTGGGGCGATTTTGGCCTCGACTAATAGAGAATCTTCAGTCGGTACAATCTCTACGATGTCCATACCCGGTTGGATAACACCGCCCACGGTATTAATACCAAGCGTTTTAACGGTGCCAGTTACAGGAGAAACCACCACTGTCCGATTTACTCTGTCTTCAAGCCCAACCGAAGATTCTGTCATTGCTGAGAGTTTGTCTTGCGCTTGGTTGAGCTTTTCCTGTTGTTCTGAGCGGAAGCTCAATGCGGCATCGATACGGCTTAGCATCGCTTCTTTAATCGCTGAGCGTAGGAGAGGGATTTTGAGCTCGCTAGAGGTCAATTCTCGACGAGTATCATTCACTTGTCTTTGAAGCTTGAGTAGCTCAATTCTTGGTACTACCCCTTCATCTGCAAGTGGTTTGGTGATGTCTAGTTCTTGGCGAGCAAACTTATAACTCTGTCTCAAGTTATCGACACGTGCTTTTATCTCAATTAAATCTTGTTGTTTCTGTTCAACTTGTTGATCAAAAACGGAAAGTTGGTTTTTTAGGTTGTTCAAATCTTGGCGGTATTCTGCTTTTTGGCGATTGACCAATTTAGGCTGAAGCTCGTAAAGTGCGGGTGGGAAGGCAAGTTTACCGTAGTCTAGAAGGACACTTTTTTTCCAGTTCTCGACCGAGAACTCTTCATTGATCACGACACTGTTAAAGGAAGCGGAAAGCATTAAAACGTTGGCGGTTAAGTTGGCGACTTGTTGTTCGCGTTCTCGGAAGTCAGAACGAAATCGAGTATCATCGATCAAGAGCAACTGTTGACCTTTTTGAACTTGTTGACCTTCTCGAACTAATATCTCTTTTACCAAGCCGCCCTCAAGGTTTTGCACCACTTGAATCTGGGAGGAGGGGATGACTTTGCCTTGGCCAACGGTGACTTTGTCGATTTCGGCCCATGCAGACCACCCAATAGCAGCAATAAAAAACAGAACGATCACCCATAGCATAATACGCGCACTGGTTGGCGTATTGAGGAGCAGCGCCGCTGTCTTATCATCGACGTACTCAAGTTCGGTTTCGTTCAATTTGCTGAAATTCTTCTGACTCATAACAGTCCTTGTTCGCTAAATAAAAGTGCAAGCCTATTGAGTGTATTCTTACTTTTGATAAATGTTAAGATTTTGCTCCTTTAAATCTTTGAATTTATATATTTTTTAATTCTTATCGATTTTTGAAATCCGTTTTATCAAGTTGGTGCTTTCTTAGCTTGTCATACAGTGTCTTTCTCGATACTTGCAGCTCTTGCTGTACCTCTTTTAATCGTCCTTGGTGGCGATGTAGTGCTTCGATCAAGATGATTTGTTCAAAGCTATCAGTCCGCTGACTTAGTGACTGCTGTTGTTCTTCTATGCTGACATCAAGCTTATTCTCACCAACTTGCTCATCATCTTCATTACTGTCGAGCGGTGGCTGCTTGATTTGCGTTAGTACTCTGAGCTCGGCATGTTGACGAAGTTGTCGAATGTTTTCACTCCAATGAGTGGCAATTAACCGTTGAATCTCTTTTTCAGTAATAACAGGCGGTGGTAACTGATATCGACTTGCCGCACCGCGAGCAAAATGTTTGAACAAAGAGCCAATGTCTTCTGTTCTTTGCGCCAAAGGTAGTAAATTAAATCGACGTAGTTCATTGGTAATTGTAGTAGGAACTATTGTGGTTGCGATAATGATACAAGTTGCATTGGTCTTGCATGAATTTTCACGAAGTAGAATGGGTTTTAGACGTGCCAACCACAGCCACTGTTCTTGAGTTAGTGCTTGTGTTTCATGAATATAGATCGTTCCACCTTGATATTTGTGGAACAGTTGTAAAACAAACTGCTGAAATGTCGCTTCATCGCTGCGTGGTAAATTGAAGGCGGCGATTGGACAAAGCTCTGCTGTGTGATGACTGTGTAAATCATGGGTGTATTGCGCTGTAACTCTTTTTCCTGTTCCTATGTCTCCAACAAACAGCAGTAGTGGGGTTTCTTTACAGTTCAGAGTGATTAACTCACGGCGTAAGGCCTGCATCGCTGGTGATTGACCGATCAGTTTTGGCCCTACTTGATTTTGCATTGCCAATTCTTTTCTTAATAGGTTGTTCTCTTCAACTAATGCGAGTTTATCTGCTGCTTTTTTTACTGCTGTCAGCAGATCGTCGACCACAAAAGGTTTCTCTAGAAAGTCATAAGCGCCGGATTTCATCGCAGATACCGCTGTTTGGACGTCACCATGTCCTGTGAGCACGATGATTTGAAAGTTGGGGTTATGGCTCAAAAGCTTGTGGGTGAATTGAATGCCATCCATTACTGGCATGTGAATATCTGTTATCACGATTCCTGCTTGCGCGACGTCGATCTGCCTCAATGCCTCAATGGCATTGGGGAAACAGACGATAGTGATGCCTTCTATGAGCATGGCTTGTTCTACAGAGTCCCTAATCGCGGGTTCGTCATCGACAAAATAGAGTTTGGGCATAGAGTGCAAAAGCCGAGTCCTTAACAATGGTGTGAAATTGGCATAATCGTGAGTAAACAAAACAAGGGAACTAACCCTGATTCTTATAGAGTGGAATATTTAACGAGAATACCATGCCTGACGGCTCTAACTGTGCTGCGTTAATCGTGCCGTGATACGCTTCAATGATTCGCTTCGAGATCGATAGACCAAGCCCTAAGCCTTCTGGTTTGGTGGTGAAAAATGGGTCGAAGAGCTGTTCAAGCTTATCTTTAGAGATACCTATGCCGTTGTCCCATATGATCAGCTGGCAGGTGTCATTCTTGCGCTGCCATTCCACTCCAATTTGTGGGATCGTTTGTATGTCTAAAGCTTCTAGCTTGGAGCTTTGCTCTTCTAAGATGCTTTGCCCCGAGGTTTTTAGTCTTGGAGTTGACTGTTCCATAGCCTGCTGCTGAAGTGCTTGAGTCGCGTTGTGAATCAGGTTAACCAACACTTGTTCTAGCTCAGTTGGGTGAATGGCTAGATTTATGTCATCCGGCATTGTACTTAACCTCAGTGTAATGCCTTGCTTAATCATCAGCGCACTGAGAATACTGGTGGCGTTATTGACCGCTTGATGCAAGTTTGCCACGTGATGCTCTTGCTTGGTGACTTTGCGGGTGAAGACCTTGAGGCGCGCGATGATCTCAGTAATTGATGTATTTAAAGCAATCATTTTATCTAGGTTGCTTTTGACTAAATCTGTTCGTTTCATTTCAAGCAGCTTCAAGCTGTTCTCGCTGTAAGTTCTCAGCGCTGCAAGTGGTTGGTTGATTTCGTGATTAATGCTAGCCGACAATTCGCCCAATACCGCTAACTTAGCCGTCTGAGTTAACTCTTGTTCGGTCTGCTTTAATTTCAGTTGTGACTCTTGGTATTGAAAGATGGTTTGTTGGAGCTGTTGGTTAGATTGCTTTAAATAATGAGTTCGTTTATCAACGGTCTGTTCTAGGTTCTCATTGAGTCGAGTTAACGCGACCTTCGCAATGTAGGTTTGACGCCACGACCAAGCAATCAGCATCACCAAGCTATAGATGATAATAAAGATGACGTCGATCTGTAGCACTTTAAGCAGCTCGGTTTTTGTCTCTTTTAGCGCAACGACTTGATACTGATTATTGCTAATAGGGGCAGGATATAGGTTGAAAGCACCAAGTTGAAACAGCTGATTGGAGACGAGTTCTTTTTGAATCTGATTTGGTTGAAGATCGTTAGGTAGGATTGTGTCGTTAGCTTTTTGTTGAAGCTTTGCCGATCGAAAGTCTTCGATGATCGAAATTTCACTTTGGCCGTATTGCCGCTGAGTCGCTATCTCTGTTTGTTGTTGTTCACTTAATGGCAACAGTGAATGATACAACCACGAAGTTTGGTTCGACAGAAAGACCACTTGGTTGGAATCGAGTACTACGATCTCAAAATCATCGCTGGTTAGGATGTTTTCGAGATTCTCTAAGCTTACTTTTACTGTGATAACGCCGACTATTTCTTTATCGGTGTACAGTGGCGAGGATAAGAAATAGCCTCGTACATTCGAGCGAGCACCGAGCGCCACGTATTGTGTGTTGTTGCCCTTTATTGCAGAGGCAAAGTAAGGGCGAAACGAGAAGTTTTCTCCAACAAATGTGCGGGGTTGTTGATAATTACTGGAAGCGACCACTGTGCCGCTTCGGTCATGAATATAAATGGTGTCAGCCTGGCTTTGGTTCGACCATTCAAACAACAATTTATTAAGCTGTGTTACGGTTATCTTGTCGGTTTGTGGTGATGAGGTGAAATAAGAGATCAGGCGTGGGTCATGACTGAGTAAATCGGGGATCTGTTTGAACTTATCCAGCTCGGAGTCGATTTGCAGATTCGCTTTGTTGGCTGCTTCGTTGAGTTGCTGAGTAACGATTTTCTCTTGGAATTGTACGGCAAGAAAGTGAGTTGCAGTCAGCCCTGCAGCTCCCAATATTAGTGAGAATAAAACAAAAGGTGTGATTAGGTTGGACGATTTTTTAGTCACTATAAACTCAGGTTACAATCAGTTTACATATAGACTATCAATATGACGGTTAGCGTACCGAGATCTCGTTAACACAGAGCACCTTCTGTAAGACAAAACCAAGGCTTAGACTTGTGTTTCAAAGGATTACGGCGCAAAATCACAAAAAAATCAAAAGGAGCAACCAAATGGAACTGACAGACATTCGTCGTGAATACGCTCAGGGTGGATTGAGACGCAAAGACTTGGCCGCAGACCCAATTGACCAATTCAATCAATGGCTAGAACAAGCCATTGAAGCTAAGTTGACGGATCCTACTGCAATGACAGTAGCGACAGTTGACGAAAATGGTCAGCCATTCCAACGAATTGTGTTGCTGAAAAATGTTGATAAAGATGGCTTCGTTTTCTATACCAATCTAGGTAGCCGTAAAGCACACCAACTTGAGCACAATAGCAAAATTAGTTTGCATTTCCCTTGGCATCCTCTAGAGCGACAGGTTCATGTCACAGGTACAGCTGAAAAGCTGACCGCGTTGGAGAACATGAAATATTTCACATCTCGCCCGAAAGAAAGCCAATTGGCTGCCATTGCAAGTAAGCAAAGTAGCCGAATCTCAGCTCGCGGAATACTGGAAGGTAAGTATTTAGAGCTTAAGCAGAAGTTCGAGAAAGGAGAGATTCCAGTGCCTTCATTTTGGGGTGGTTTCCGAGTACGCGTTGATAGTATTGAGTTTTGGCAAGGTGGCGAACACCGTTTACACGACCGTTTCTTGTTTTCACGTCAAGATAACAGCTGGGACATTGACCGCCTAGCGCCATAATCTGTTTTATAGATTTGCTAACGGATTAACTGCTTTAAAAATACCGTTGATTTGGTGACTAAACACATCAAACAACGGTATTTTTTTGTCTGACTCTCGCTCATTCGCTGTGCAGAACCACGGAAATCTGCTTTTTGAGCAGGGTTTCGGGGATCACTGAGCCCAACCCCGAGTCCAATGCATACTCAATCAATTGGCTTTTGCTGCTCGCATCAAATTTTTGCTTCAATCTGGCGACATGGCCTTCGACAGTCTTAATTGAAATATTTAACGTTAATGCAATGTATTGCGGTTTCTTGCCGAACAGCAGCAAAAATAGCACTTCTGATTCTCGCGAAGTCAGTCGTTTTTTGAGTTTAGATGTGCGTGGCGTTGAACCTGCAATGGATGTCTGACCATCTTTGGCACCTGTCGCCTGGCAAACCCAATGACCAACCTCTAAAATTGCGGTGTCAGTGAGTTCTTGACCGTAGAAGATCGTGCCTTGTACGTTGTTGTTTGCATCAAGCCAAGGGGTTTTGGTAAAAATATGCGCGTGCCAGCGTCCGTCTGGGTAGGGGTGAATATCAAGAATCTTCAGGGTAGTGCGTGTTTCCATCACATGCTTATCTTGAGCCCTGAAATCTTGCGCACACTCAGTGGTTTGACTCGGCATATCGAAATCGGTCAAGCCAGTGCAACTCTCGTTGGGTTTTAAGCCAATCAATTGGTTGTAGGCGAGGTTCGCGTAAACGAAAACCGACTCAGTATCTTTGCAGCCCCAGCAGCCTGGGAGTTGTTCAAATAAAGAACGATGTATGGCATTGAGTGACTCTGGCAAGGTTTTATCTCGTAAGCAGAAGTATGTTAATGATATCAGTTTCTTATAGCGCTGCAATGGCAATTAGAGGCTGAATCCTGAGAGATAAATAGAGCTTGAATCATAGTTAAACGAATTGTTGGTTTACTGTATATATCAAGAGTGATTGGTGATCGAAGTGACTGGATAATAGCCGAAAAAAAGCCAGCCTGAAGAAGGGCTGGCTAAAGACAAGATATGTCTTGTCGACATGTAGAAGATTTCAGATTAATTCACGAGGGTCATGTAAATTAACCTAAGGTATCAGCTAGATACCTAGAGTGACTTACTACTCTATCGATAAATTTACTCCTAGGAATGCTTGTGCATAAGGGGGGAATTCCCCCATAAATACAACTCAATGCGATATTTGAGAGCCTAGCGTAAATATTAGAAACTATTGAGTTGGTTATTGAGTGCTACAGTTCGCGCAATACTCTGAAACCTAAGTAGTTTGCTGCCGTTGACGTTGGCACGTACAGTTCGTTAAACACTTTTGCTTCTTCTGGTGAAAAACTCCACGCACCACCTTTAGCCAAGCCTTTCTGAACGGTTGTCCATTCCCAAACGTTGCCAACCATATCGTAGAAGCCTGTAGGTGTTGGTAAGAATGACTTAACTGGAGAGGTGCTGATGTTTGACCACGGTGTGCCAGCCCAACCGGTATTGGCTTTACCCGAAAGGAATTCATTGCCCCACCAGAAGTTAGTATCTTGGCCTGCTCTTGCTGCGGCTTCCCATTCTTGTGGTGTTGGTAAACGGTAGGCATAGCCTGTATTTTTAGATAACCAGCGAGTATACGCTTTGGCATCACTTTGACTAACACAAACTACCGGTGAGTTATCAGCTTGCTTAAAGCCAGGGTTCAGCCAGTCATTGTCTGAAACCGTTGTGATCTCGGCATTAACGAAGGTATCGCAGGTGTTCATCAGTTCTGCGTCTGTCTGGTAGCCAGTGCTTTCAACAAACGCTTTAAAATCTTGAACGCGAGTTGGTGTCGCTGCTAATGCAAATGGCTGTTTGATCGTCACTTGTTTAGCGTTGTTTTCACCCAATAAATAACGGCCTGAACCCACCACAATCATTTCTGGACTTGGAGTGTCATTTCCCATTGGGTCGGCAAATTTGGTACCGACATTCAGCGAGTTTTGTTTGGCTTGTAATACCGCTCGTAGGTTGTGATCACGGGCGATTTTCAGTTCTTGATGGAAAGAGAGGTAGCCTTCTTTCTCAATTGTGACCATGTGTTGGCCTGTTGGTAGCATTACTTCAACCGGTGTGCTGCCATAGTCCACGCCGTTAATCGATACCTTGTCATTATATTGGTTTGAACGAACCATTAAGTTAACCCAAGCGACTTCTTTTTGCTGGTCATTGGCTTGTTGATCGCTCTGTGTGAAACAGTTTGATGACTGGATACCAAGCAAGCGACAAGGTGTGTTTTTGTCTGGGCGAGTCTCTAAGTTCGCTGCAATCACTGCTCGGTAACGGCTATCTTCAGAGAAACCAGAAGATTTCACTTTGTGTTGTAGAACGTGAATGTTTAGCGAAGCAGACGATAGGTGCTCTTTCACTGTTTTTGATTCAGTCGCGTTGTCTACCAAGCTATGCTGGAATTGCTTAACGGCTTTTTGAAGTGCCAAGGTCACCGTTTGGTCTGCACATTGCGCGAGTGTCATGTCACTGCTACAACGGTTGGTAAAGCTGACCGTTTGCTCTTTGGTTTGAGTGATCTCGTTTCTTAGTCGTTCAGCTCTTGCTCTGAGTTTATCTTGATTGAGGTTTGCGATTGAAGCTTCAGCAGCCGCTTTTTCTGCTTGGATGGCTTCTAGTTCCATCACCAAGCCTTGTTGCTTCTGTTCTGAGTCTGAAATAGCAAGCTTGCTCTCTTTTACAGTTTTCCAAGCGTTTTGGAAACTGTTTTGAGCCGGCGAGATGTCGAAGTCAGGCTCGTCAATCATGCGGGTGTAATCTTGTTCTAGACTAGCTTTCGCTGCTGCGAGTTTTTGCTCAGCTTGAGTGGATAACTTGGCTAGATTTGCCGTTTGCTTTGCTTGGTTATCGACTTGGTTTTGTTTGTCCGTCAGCTTCTTCTCGACAGCCGTTAAAGTGGTATACTTTTCGAAGAGTGAGCTTTCAATGTCGGTGACAGATGTTGTGATTGCTGGTGGTATTATTTCAGCGAAAACAGCTGGTGTCATTAAGCAAGGGGCAAGTGCAAATAATAGAGTGGGAAAACCTTGGCGCATGTTGGGCTACTTCAATCGTAAATTAGGTTAATCGAATAATCTAAACGAACACGCCATTTCGTTTGCAGCTACTTTTTATAACTATCAACAAAATGGCGAGTATTCATTCAGCTTTGTGAAATAGGCACGGCTATCTTAATTAGAGCGCTGAGCTATTCATACTGGACTTAGCTTTCCTTGCTAGGAAGAAGCTTAACCCAAATAGTGTCGCTACCGTTGATGGTAACTGTGCGGTTGTAAGACTCGTAACCTTGTTTTGAAATAGTCACTTGGTGACGACCGCTTGGGAGTGCAACCTCAATCGGTGTGCTGCCGTACTTAATGCCGTTGATCGTCACTGAATCATTGTACTGATCAGAACGTACCATCACGTTTGCCCACTGTTTATCACTCTTTTTAGCCACGGCAACATCACTGCCCTTTAAACAGTAGCGTGTTGAAACGTTCAATAAATTACACGCTGCTACCGCTTCCGGTTTTGCTTGAAGCTGAGCCTGCATTTGCACGAAGTAAGCGTTGTTACCAGAGAAACCACTCTTGATTGCTTGGCTGTCTTGAACATGGATATTCAGCTGAACACCTTGTAAGTTTTGCTTCGCTAGCGCGCTTTCTGTGAGCTGCTCAAGTAATTGGCTTTTGAACGTTTGCACGGCTTTTTGATTGGTCAAGTACTTGCCTTGAGCAGTACACTCTCCCAGTGTCATTGTTGATGCACATGTCGTGGTGTAGCTGGTCTCAAGAACGGCACTTTCACGGAGTTCTGTTGCAATACGTTTTACGCGAGCTTCAACTTTTGATTCTCTTAAGTTAGCCAGCTCATTGTTCAGGCGAGCTTGCTTTTGCTTGATTTGAGAAAGGTGAATTTCACTCTCGTTCATCGCTTGTTGGTTGTCTAACTGAGACGATTGGTTCTCTTTAACGGCCGCCCAAGCATCTTGGTAGCTTTTCTGAAAAGAGACCAAATCAGTTTCTGGATCTTCCAGTAATCGACTGTACTGTTTGTCGAGTACAGACTTGGCTCTGTTACGTTTTGCCTTGAGTTCTTCACCTTCGCGCAACAACTTACTGTTTTGGTTCTGTAGTTGTTTTAGGTTTTCAGTCGCTGATACCTGGGTTGCTGAAATACGCTCAATATCTGAGTTTTTCTCTGTTAGCTTTGCATCGATAGCTGAAACGGGATCGACTTGATTCAGTTCTTCAGCGGATACCGATGCAGATACCCAAAGTGGGGATAGCGCAAGTAAAAGCGCTGAAATTCGAAAGTTAGTCATAGGTCCCTGCAACTTATAGATTGAAATTGGCTCGTTAATAAAGTGTCTACTTCCTAGTTGTGAGTCACTAGTTATTAGCAATTAACACAGTACCCGTCTTTATACCGTTTTATCGTCACCCAATCTACTCAAAAGCCGAGTTTCGCTACTTCGGATACACTTTTTACAAGTTAAAGCTAAATTATTTGAGCTATATAAGAAAATTATTTCTATATGTGGTGGTGAAAATACATCTATTTTAGATATGCATTGCACCTTGTTGCACTTGCTCGCTTTTAAGTACTGAAGCCGCCGGAACGATTGGTTTTACAATGACCGTAGTTTGTACACTCTTGATCATCTTTCCGGAGGCATGATCAAGACGATCTCCGACAATGATCTTTTGTTTAAGGCGAGGAAATGACTCTCATGATCATTTACAAATTCATCTTATGCAGATTTCAGAGTATTATTCTTACTATGTCGACCTGAGTATTTTGATGTTATGCCAAAACCTTTACCCTTTCCAAACCTAGACCTGTCCCCGCTAGGTCTTACGGGCCCTCGCCCGGCTGAGATCATCACTTTGCCATCGCATATGGATTGCCACGAGCATCATTATTCGCAGGTGGTGATTGGCTTAAAAGGTCAGGCGGAGTTTGAAGTCAGAGGTAAAGGGAATTTGGTTGGTCCCGGTCAAGGTTGTGTGGTAACGGCGAGCTCTGATCATGCTTTCGGTGGCGTGGTTGGTCAGTCGGATATTCTCGTACTCAATATGCCTGTGCCAACCGATGATGACCCTCTAATGTTAGAGAAGATTAACCAGCTAGAGTCATCGAACGTATACTTTCAATTAGACGCGCAAATTCAAAAGCTTATCCATATGTTGGTGCAAGAAATGCAGTCGAGCCCTGATGATTTGTTACTGAGTCGAGCATGCAATGACACGGTGATCGCGTTGATGCAAAGGCATATATCCGCATTCGAAACTCCGATTAAAGACTCGCGTTTTGATCTTGAAGCATTGGATCGTTACATCGAGCAACACCTTGCGAACAAGATCTCTGTGGCCCAACTTGCAGGCAGTGTGTTCCTGGGTGAAAGCCAGTTCCACATGCTATTCAAAGATCAAATGGGAATCACCCCACATCAGTATGTGTTAGGTAAGCGTATAGACCGATCTCGTCGTTTAATCGAACAAGGTAACCTTAGCCTTGGTCAGGTCGCTGAACTGGCTGGTTTCTCCGGTCAATCTTCCTTTACTCATACCTTTTCACGCCTTCAAGGCATGTCACCATCTCAATACAAAAAGAAAATTTCTGTTAAATAGTGAAACAAAACGGCATATTATTTTAAAGTTTCATATGTGACGTTGTGTTTGTTTTGTTAATAAAGCGAGTTTTTAGCAAAAAACTCGGAGTTTTTGACAAGTAATCCTTATATACTCTACATACACTGCAGCCATTGTAGAGATCCCGGGCTAATTCCGGGTGTGAGATTAAGGAAAACGCATGTTTACAGCTACTGATGTGTTAAAGCCAGAATTCAATGAGCAGTCGCTTACTGATCTATGGTCGCTTATCTCACCATTATATATGGTGGATGAAACCCAATGGCTAGAGCAACTTCTGCCACTAGCTACCCCTTCTGAATCTGAAAAGCAGCAGATCACAGCCAAAACGACCTCATTGATCGAAGCTATCCGTGCGGATAAGACTTCTATCCAGATGATCGATGCACTGTTGCTTGAATACAGCTTAGATACTCAAGAGGGCATCTTGCTGATGTGTCTGGCGGAAGCCTTAATGCGTATTCCTGATTCAGCTACTGCTGATGCGCTGATTCGCGACAAACTAAGCGTTGCGGATTGGAAGTCTCACCTTAAGAATTCTGATTCAGTGTTTGTTAACGCATCCACTTGGGGCCTAATGCTAACGGGTAAGGTGGTTGGACTTTCATCTAAAGAGCAGAGTGCTGGTCAAGCGGTTAACCGTTTAGTGAATAAGCTTTCTGAGCCGGTAATTCGTAAAGCGATGCACCAAGCAATGAAGGTGATGGGTCACCAATTCGTTCTTGGCCGCAGCATTGCTGAAGCGCAAAAGAACGGTAAGTCTATGCGTGACAAAGGTTTTACCTACTCATACGACATGCTAGGTGAAGCAGCACTGACTACTGCAGACGCAAACAAATACTTCAAAGATTACCTAATGGCGATTGAAGCCGTAGGTAGAGACACATACGTCTCTTCAAAATCGAGCCCAGCACCGTCTGTTTCTATCAAGCTTTCCGCACTTCACCCACGTTATGAAGTAGCGAACGAAGACCGCGTACTGACAGAACTTTGCGACACGCTAGAGCAGTTATTGCGCCGAGCAGTAGAGCTTGATGTTGCGATTACGATTGATGCTGAAGAAGCGGATCGCCTAGAGCTTTCTCTAAAATTATTCGAAAA
Source organism: Vibrio sp. OPT24 (assembly GCF_015163545.1). Lineage (NCBI taxonomy): Bacteria > Pseudomonadati > Pseudomonadota > Gammaproteobacteria > Vibrionales > Vibrionaceae > Vibrio > Vibrio sp. OPT24. The sequence continues at coordinate 1,063,174 of NZ_JADDYI010000053.1, read as the reverse complement.
ACTGTACCGTACCGATCTTGTAAAAGGTTGGGGTAAATTTGGTCTGGTTATTCAAGCTTACTCAAAGCGCGCACTACCGGTTCTAGTATGGCTAAACCGCTTGGCGAAAGAGCAGGGTGATTTAATCCCGCTTCGCTTAGTGAAAGGCGCGTACTGGGACAGCGAAATCAAATGGTCACAGCAAGCTGGCTTTACTGATTACCCAGTTTACACACGCAAAGAAGCGACAGATGTAGCTTACCTTGCATGTGCACGTTACCTACTGAGCCCAAGTGTTCGTGGCAATATCTTCCCGCAGTTTGCGAGCCACAATGCTCATACGGTTTCTGCAATTGCAGTGATGACTGAACATAAAGATTTTGAATTCCAACGCTTACACGGCATGGGTGATTCTCTTTATAACCATGCGATGGAAGCTTACCAACAGTCGGTACGTATCTACGCACCGGTTGGCAGCCACAAAGATCTACTGCCATACCTAGTACGTCGTTTGCTAGAAAACGGCGCAAACAGCTCGTTTGTACACCGTCTAGTTGATGCGGGTTGCCCTGTAGCAGAGCTGACTCAACATCCTGTCGATATGCTTCTTGCGTTTGATACGCTGAACAACACTAAGATTCCTCTGCCGCCAGCGGTATTCCCTGAGCGTAAGAACTCTTACGGTGTGAACATTGATATCGAAAGTGAAGCTCACCAGTTTGAAGAGCAGGTTAAGTCTTTCCTTAACAATCAATGGACTGCAGGCCCTGTGATAAACGGTGAATCTCTTGCCGAAAGCATGATCAAGGCAGATCAGAACGTTGAGCAAGTCACCGCACCTTACGATCGTCGTATTCATGTGGGTCAGGTGGCTTTCGCTAACCTTGATCATGTTTCCGCAGCGATCACTGGTGCAGACGCAGCATTCGCTGATTGGAACGCGACTTCGGTTGAAACCAAAGCGGCTGCGCTTGAGAAGTTGGCTGACCTGATGGAAGACAACCTTGCTGAATTGGTGGCGATTTGTCATCAAGAAGCGGGTAAGACAATTCACGACAGTGTTGATGAAGTACGTGAAGCGGTCGACTTCTGTCGTTACTACGCAAAACAAGCGGACAACCTGCAAGGTTTCGAACTAAAAGGTTTTGACGGCCAAACTCGAATCGCTTCACGACAAGGTCGTGGTGTGTTCGTTTGTATCAGCCCTTGGAACTTCCCTCTCGCTATCTTCCTTGGCCAAATTACAGCGGCACTCGTCGCGGGTAACACGGTTGTGGCGAAACCTGCTGAGCAAACAAGCTTGATTGCAGCTCGCGCGGTGGAACTGATGAATGAAGCGGGTTTCCCTGCTGGCACGATTCAACTTCTACCTGGTCGTGGTGCTGAGATCGGCAGTGCGCTAACCAGCCACGATGCCATTGCGGGCGTTGCCTTTACGGGTTCAACCCCAACAGCACAACGCATCAATGTGTCATTGGCAAGCCGTAACGCTAAGCCAGTTCCGTTTATCGCGGAAACCGGCGGCCAGAACGCAATGATCGTCGACAGTACTGCACTGCCTGAACAGGTGGTTCGTGACGTGATTCGTTCTGCATTTGCTTCTGCAGGTCAACGTTGTTCTGCACTGCGTGTGCTTTACATCCAAGAAGACATTGCAGACCGCGTAATTGCACTGATTCACGGTGCAATGGACGAACTGAGTGTTGGTATTCCATACCTTCATAAAACGGATGTTGGTCCGGTTATCGATCAAACAGCGAAGCAAAAGCTGTTAGCTCACTTGAAAAATATGACCCAAACACAGAAAAAAGTCGCTCAACTTACATTGGGTTCTGATTGTGAACATGGTGACTTTGTTCCACCAAGTGCGTTTGAAATCGATGACATCAGTTGCTTGAAAGAAGAACAGTTTGGCCCTGTACTGCACATCGTTCGCTTCAAGGCGAGTGAGTTAGCGCAAGTGGTAGACCAAATTAACCAAACCGGTTTTGGCTTAACTATGGGTATTCACAGCCGTAACGAGACAACTTACCGTTGGATCGAAAAACACGTGCGCGTGGGTAACTGCTACATAAACCGTGACCAAGTAGGTGCTGTTGTTGGTGTTCAACCATTTGGCGGTCAAGGTTTGTCAGGTACAGGCCCTAAAGCAGGTGGTCCTCACTACCTATATCGCTTTACTGATGTTCATTTTTCGCAATCACAAGACAAGGCATAAGGAGCAGTATCATGGTTCATCAAGTGACAGGTTTTTCTGATGCATTGCTTGCGTGGGAACAATGGAATCTGACCGATTTTGATTATAAGAGTGCTCAGGTACTTGCATTGAAATCAGAGATTGAAAGTCAATCTGCGCCTTTGGCTGCAGTGGCGACTTATCATCTAGAACAAGCGTCAGCACTACTTGCGGAGCATCACCTTATGGCAGGCCCAACGGGCGAAACCAATGAGTTGTATGCTGCAGGTCGTGGTGTGGCTTTGGTAATTGTTGATGATTGCCAAGACAAACTGCCAGCACTACAAACGGCAATGGCTCTGATTACTGCTGCACTATTAGCAGGTAACAGCGTTCAATTGTGTAGTGATGATGTGCAGTTTAATACCTTAGTTGCCGATGCAGCTAAGTCGGCTAATTTGCCAACTAACTTGGTGCAGGTTGCCTCGTATGACGCTTCTCAACAGTTGTTGTCTTGCGATGTACGAAGTGTGGGTTATGTCGGTAACTCACAAACGGCACAAGCTATTAATTTACAGCTTGCTAAGCGTGACGGTGCCATCGTCGGTTTAGTCGCTGAAACGGATCTGAATGCAATGAATGTTGCTAACGATCCACACCTATCGCTGCGCTTCATTACCGAGCGTACGCGAACTATAAATATAACAGCTGTGGGCGGTAACGCGACCTTGCTCGAACTTGGAAGCGAAGCTCACTAACCTTCAGTAAAATTGGCTCTAAGGACTTTTGGTTTTCTCCATGAGTGCTTTGGAGCCTCAATACCTAACTCAATGCACTCGCTCGCCTTTACGGTGAGTGTCTTGCATTGAATTAGGCATGGAAGGCTTTCTACAAAATGAGGACTATCAAATGATAGAAAACAGTTTTGCAATAACGACGACGTTCATTGCGTATCTAATTATGATGCTAGCGATCGGTGTTATTGCTTACAAACGTACATCTAACTCTACTGACTACTTCCTAGGTGGTCGTTCGTTAGGCCCATGGCCTGCTGCACTTTCTGCGGGTGCATCAGACATGAGTGGTTGGTTGCTACTTGGCTTGCCTGGTTACGCTTATGCTGCTGGTTTTGAAGCGTTTTGGCTTGCTGGTGGCCTACTTGTGGGTACTTGGGCAAACTGGTTAATCAGTGCTAAACGTCTACGCACTTACAGTATTACAACAGAGTCGCTGACGTTGCCTGAGTTTTTATCTCGCCGCTTCAACGATAACTCTAAGCTGATTCAAACAATCTCTGCTTTCTTTATCCTTTTATTCTTCCTTTTCTACACAAGTTCAGGCTTGGTAGCAGGTGGTAAATTATTTGAAACGGTATTCGGCCTAGATTACACAACAGCGGTAATTATCGGCACGGTATGTGTGGTTTCGTACACCCTGTTTGGTGGCTTCCTAGCGGTATCTTGGACTGACCTAGTTCAAGGCTTGCTAATGTCTGCTGCACTATTGATTGTACCCATCGCAGCAATGAATGGCGGCCTTGGTCAGTTATCTAGCGACCTACACAACATCAACCCAGAGCTACTCACGTTATGGAATGATGCGAAGGGCGAGCCTCTTTCTGCAATCGCGATCATCTCGCTAGCGGCATGGGGTCTAGGTTACTTCGGTCAGCCACACATCCTTGCTCGTTTCAAAGCAACACGTAGCAATAAAGATCTAACAACAGCGCGTCGCATTGCGGTTATCTGGACTGCGCTGTCTATGGTTGGTGCAATGCTTGTGGGTCTTGTTGGTCTGATCTATGTGACTAACTCTGGCGCACCTAAGCTAGACGATGGCGAGAAGATCTTCATGCTTCTTGTAAATGCGATGTTCCACCCAGTAATCGCAGGTATCCTACTGGCTGCAATATTAGCGGCAATCATGAGTACTGCTGATTCACAACTTCTTGTTTCTTCATCTGCAATGGCAGAAGATCTGTACAAGCAAGTTCTGAAGAAAGATGCTACGTCAGAAGAGATTGTTCGTGTAGGCCGTTTCGCGGTTATCCTGATCTCTCTTATTGCACTTGTGCTAGCGATGACGCCAGACAGTTCAGTACTTGGCCTTGTGTCTTACGCATGGGCTGGTTTTGGTGCAGCATTTGGCCCAGCTATCGTATTGAGCCTGTACTGGTCTCGCATGAACCGTAACGGCGCTCTAGCGGGTATCGTGGTTGGTGGTGTGACTATCGTACTTTGGAAACAGTTCACGGGCGGTTGGTTCGATGTGTACGAAATCGTACCAGGAATCATCCTATCGACTCTTTCTATCGTTATCGTGAGCCTAATTACGGGTGAGCCAGAAGACGAAGTGAAGAAGCAACACGCTGAGTTCGAGAAGAATCTGGTAGAACTAGACTAATTTACATTGTAAAACAGATGTGAATTAGCAAAGAACATGAGCTAAAAATAATAGAGTCACTTCGGTGGCTCTATTTTTTTGCCTATTTCCCTAATGCTTTCGACCTCTTTCTGGTCTATATGTCCAAACACTAAAACCCTATGCGAGCGGTCAGATCCATCGCCTCACACGGCTTATGCCAGATCTGAATGAACATTGACTCTGTCCGATATGTTTTTTATTCGTACTTTCTATCATTGTACTTGTGCTGAAATGGAGTACTAAGCCAGAGGATATTGCTGAGCTGTAATTTATAAAATTATGTGTTAATTCGACTAAAGTGCAACGTAGTTTTGAGGTTTACAATGTAAATTGAAACTAGGTTTTAGTGGGTGATAAATGAAAGAGGAAATATCTTTACGACGTTTGATGTCAAAAAATAGAAGAGAAAAATGGCTATTTTTTGAACTTGGCGCTCACTTTTGTTATTAGCTCGGTGAATTGTGGAACCGAATTGGACATGATATGTCAATTGTCAGTAACCACTAAAGACCTATAGGACAAAGGTATGCCTGATCTCTATTGCAAAGGATGTAAAAAAACAACACTACATAAGTCTATAATGAAACGTTGTGAATCAGAGCCCGAGACAGCTTCTGGCCGTATGATGCAATGGACGTCAAAGCTATTTAGTGGAAACCTGTATTACGATATGGAAACTCAGCACTTCTGTCGAACGTGCAACTGTCGTTGCGAAACGGCAAGTTCTGTTCCCCAAGTTGGTTTGGCTTAACATATAGTAAGTGCTTACTAACTTAGATCAAAAAACCTCCGTATAGGAGGTTTTTGCGTTTCTATGCGGCTTTGAGTGTCAGCTTTGTTTCAATGGCACAGCCATCAATCTTCACTTCCCACCCATAGTTTGAGTACTCATTTGCGAGTGCTTGAGCAACATCTTTAGAAACGGTAACGTGTGTCCATGGGCCAATACCGTATGGCTTGTATGCGAGTTCTTGTGTTTTCATAATAGAGTCATCCTTTCTCTTTGATAGTCATATTATTCACTTTGACCTATATCCTTTCTTTCGTTTCTAGCTCAACTTATTTGTTCTTAAGGTCATTTCTATAATAATTTGTTAATGGTCAACGACTGATTTATAAGGCTTGTTATTGGTGTTTGTTGATTTATATTTAATGTGAATAACGCAAGTGTATTTAGTTTTTTAAATGTGTGAGCGGGGTTTTGTCTGATAGCCCTCACTATAGAATATACTGAGCCGAATTTAGAATGTTTAAGGAATATTATGTCTCAGCATCAACTCGACCGTATCGATAAAGAGATACTAAGAATTCTGCATATGAAAGGGCGCTTGCCCGTGGTCGAGCTGGCAAAGCAGGTCAATCTAACCACTTCCCCTTGCTCTGATAGACTCAAGCGATTGGAAAAAGAGGGGTACATAACGGGTTATCACGCTGAGTTATGTTCTGAAAAGTTGGGGCTGGATGTCCAAGTTTTTATCCATATTCGACTCGATCAAACCAGCTTTTCGATTTTTGATAAATTTGCTCAGGCCGTTGAATTGATGCCTGAAGTTGAAGAGTGCTATTCGTTGTCTGGTGATTTTGACACCATGATCAAGGTGCGGGTAAAAGACATGAAAGCGTACCAGGCGTTTATGGCTACTAAATTGGGGACATTACCTGGAGTGATTCAGACACGCAGTGAAGTGGTGATTGAAGAACATAAAAAGGGTTTTGGAGTGAATCCGGAGCTATTATCAACCTTAAAGTAGGGGCTTTCTAGTTAATTCTCGGCAGTTTCTCGTTGCTGTAGCGAATGTTATTCAGATATAAAAATGGAAGCTATTGAGCTTCCATTTTTTATTGAGTGCGGATATATCGGCTAAACGATCGAGTTAGCACTGATAGACAGTTTACAGCGTGATGGCCGCAGAGATTAAGCCAATCACACCACCGAATACACCGCCCCAAACCACTAGCCAGCCAAGGTGCTTCTTGATCATGGTTTGAACCATCTCTTTCACGAGTTTTGGTGTTAGTTCATTCAAACGCTGGTCGATGATCGCTTCAATGTTCTCTTTGATTTCATCCATCATTGCAGGCGATTCAAGTTCATCCTTGATGGCATTTTTTACAGAGTCACTCTTGCTGATTTCAATTACTGACTCTTGCATCTTCTCTACAAATGGCGCTTTCATCGGCTGCAGGGCTTCTGTGCCGCCAACCATCGCCAACATGCCACCAAACTGTGAGTTCTCGATAACATGAACCAGTGAATCGAATGCAGGGTTAAAGTCGATCTTCTTAATCACGGGTTCTAGATTCAGCGACTTTCCGGTCATCTCACTGCTTAGGAAGCGGTCGATGTTACTTTCGGTAAAAAATTGTTCCATCATCAGTTGTTTAATGGCCGCCTTGAACTCTTCAAAGCGCGCTGGAATAACGCCAGAACCGTATAAACCGGGCACTTTCTCGAACAACATGTGAATTGCAAGCCAGTTGGTGATGGCACCAGAAAAGGCAAATAGGCCTGCATAAAGTAAGTATTGGTTGGTCGTCGCATAGCCGCTAGCAAGTAGTAATAACGCTATTACGTTAGTTAAGACACTTTTGTTCATGGTTGATCTCTCGAAAGAATATTGCGTATTGCGCGCATTTTAAGAAAAAAACGCCAAGAAAAAAACAAAAGGATCGACGAAGTTTATCGTGCAGACAGAATAGATGAGAAAGGGCCGAAGCTGAACAGGTATAAAAAAGGCTAGCCTCCCCCCGAAGTCTAGCCTTATTCCAGAACGCGCAAGCGAAGCGTCTTGTCCCGTTAATGTCATTATATAATTACGACATAACATTCTGCTATGTGTAATTTACCAGTAATTGACAAATTGGTGTGAAACACGCCGCACTTTTAAAGTAGCACATAAATTAAACGTTGGTCGCTTGCTCAAGATCATCTGCGATGAAGCCACCCGTTTGATGATTCCACAATTGAGCATAGATGCCATTTTGTTGAATCAACTGTTGGTGCGTGCCTTCTTCTACGATATTACCTGCATCGAGTACGATCAAACGATCCATTGCTGCAATCGTTGATAAACGGTGTGCAATCGCGATGACCGTTTTGCCTTCCATTAGCTCAATCAAACTTTCCTGAATGGCGGCTTCCACCTCTGAATCGAGTGCTGAAGTTGCTTCATCTAGAACAAGCAGTGGAGCATTCTTTAGTAGGACGCGAGAGATAGCGACACGTTGACGCTGACCACCAGAAAGCTTAACACCACGCTCACCTACTTGTGCATCGTAACCAACGTTACCAAATGGGTCGGTGAGCGTTTCTATGAACTCATGCGCGTGCGCTTGCTTCGTGGCTGCATACACTTCTTCATCCGATGCTTCAGGTCGACCGTAAAGAATGTTGTCTTTGATTGAGCGGTGAAGCAATGAAGTATCTTGAGTCACCATACCGATGTTACTACGTAGCGAATCCTGGGTAACGCTCGAGATCTCTTGGTCATCAATTAGGATGCGGCCGCTTTCTACATCGTGGAAACGTAGCAGTAAGTTAACTAGAGTTGACTTACCCGCACCTGAACGGCCAACCAAACCGACTTTTTCGCCTTGTTTGATGTTGAGGTTTAGGTTGTTGATCACCCCCTTATTCTCACCGTAGTTAAAGCTCACGTTATCGAAGTGGATGCCGCCTTGCGGAACTTTAAGTGGTTCAGCGTCTTTTTTATCTTCGATAGCGATAGGTTTAGATAGCGTTTTAATACCATCAATCACAGTACCTAGGTTTTCAAACAGACCACCGATCTCCCACATGATCCACTTAGACATCCCGTTAATACGTAAAGCCAAGCTGACAGCAATGGCAATCGCACCGACCGTGATTGCGTTATCTAGCCATAGGTAGATAGAGATACCAGCAATGCTGAACACCAATAGGTAGTTAGCGAATTCAACGCAGATGTTAAAGCCGGTAACTAAGCGCATCTGACGATGCACAGTATCAAGGAAGCCTTCCATGCCTTCTTCGGCGTATTCGGTTTCTCTTTTACTATGCGAGAACAGTTTCACCGTCGCGATGTTGGTGTAGCTATCGACGATACGACCTGTCATCAGTGAACGAGCATCGGCTTGTTCGGAAGAAACATCTTTTAACTTAGGGACAAAGTGCAGTTGGATACCGACGTAAATGAATAGCCAAATTAGCATTGGAGCCATTAAGCGCCAGTCTGACTCCGCGAGCATGAATAACATCGCCGTAAAGTAAACTGTCACATAGACGAACACATCGACCATTTTAGTCACGGTTTCACGCACCGCGAGCGATGTTTGCATCACTTTTGTCGCAACACGCCCGGCAAAATCATCTTGATAAAATGACAAGCTTTGCTTTAGAAGGTAGCGGTGTGCTAGCCAACGAATCGACATTGGGTAGTTGCCCAGTAAAGTTTGGTGAAGCAATAGCGAGTAAACACTGATTAATATTGGCATCACAATCAACAGCAAAACACCAAGCCCCATCAGAGTGGATCTATTGTCGGCCAAAAAGGTGTCTGGGTTGCTTGTTGATAGCCAGTCCACCAGTTGCCCCATATAACCAAACAGTGCAACTTCGATGATCGCGATGGTCATACTCATTAATCCGAGCACGATTAATGGTTTTTCAAAGCCTCGAGTGTAGTGGCGACAAAACGCCAGTATTCCTGTGGGAGGTTGTATCGGCTCTCCCTTTGGAAAGGCTTCGGTAAAGCCTTCAAATTTCTTGTACATAGATTTCCCTTTATAACTAATGCATCTATTAGCAACTGCATCGTCGTGAAGCTTGTTTTTATAAATTTGGTTTGAAATTTTATAAGTGCTAATGAGTTCTTATCAGTATGACCTCATTAGATAGATTTTCGTTGTTAGTTCTTTTTAAGTGACGCAGGAAAGGTTCAAAGAGTGTCTTTCACGACGCTTATTTTAGATTGATACGGACTGGAAAAGTTAGGCTTATTTCAAACGTAATTGATTGTTATGCAACGGTGATAATCCTAACGTTAAATGAATTAAATTGTAACCTAAACTCGAGCCAAGCTAGAGAATGACGTTGGGATATTTATTCATCAGTTTCTCTAACTAATATGCAAACAGTTGGTTCTTTCTGATGTGCTGTTATCTTGCAGTAAAAATTGCGGAATAAACTGATTTTTGCAGTAATTGTTTGGGATAAATATTCAAATCATTATTATTTTCAGTGAATCTTGTCGTAACAAGTTGTTTACAATTCTGAGGTAGATAAAAGATAGGGACGGTTGAGATGTTAAACCTACACAAAAAGTCACTTCACATTAGTAGTGTTCAAAACGCCAATTGCGTTGTTATGGTGCCACCAAAAGAGTTTCGTTTTAACGAAGAAACTGCGCGTGATAATGAGTTTCAGAACAGAGTGAATCTGACTGAAGCCGAGGTGAAGCTAGAAACGATGGCCGAATTTAAGGCTATGGTGGTTTCGTTGCGTAAAGAAGGTGTGCAAGTTGTAGAGTTTGATTACCCTGAATTGGGTGTAGAAACCCCTGATGCGGTTTTTCCCAATAACTGGTTTAGCACTTGCAGTGACGGTAGTTTATTCACCTTTCCTATGGCGTGTGAGAACCGCCAGCATGAAGTTAAGCCACATGCTCTTATTGAAGCGTTAGAAGCCTCTGGCCGCATTGTTAATCACAGTGAGTCTCTAGAGTCGTATATTGACCAAGGTTCCTATCTAGAGAGCACTGGTGTGATGGTGATCGATCATATTAATAAGACGATCTATGCAGCGCTTTCTCAGCGTTGCGATCGTGAAGTATTAGAAGATTATGCGAAGCGTATTGGTTATTCGCGCGTAGTTTCCTTCCAAACGGCATTACCGTCTGGTCAGCCGATTTACCACACCAATGTGATGATGGCGATTGGTGATAACTTCTGCGTGATCTGTGATGAAGTGATTCCTGAATTTGAGCGTCGTTTTGTGGTGAAATCTCTTGCTAAAGACAAGCAGGTTGTCTCTATTTCAATTGACCAGATGAACCGATTCTGTGGCAATATTTTGCAACTCGAAACGGTGAATGGCGATAAGGTGATTGCAATGTCTCAATCTGCTTATGATGCATTCTCTCCAGCGCAGTTAGCCCAGCTTTCGACACACGGAAAACTGCTGCCATTCAATGTAAAAACGATTGAAGACATTGGTGGTGGTTCGGTTAGATGCATGTTGGGTGAAGTGTTTTTGCCAACACGAGTGAATCTTTTGTAGCTGGCTGCTTATTTCTAGTAATGAATCTTTTAATACCACTCTATCTGTAGAGTGGTATTTTTGTTTTATAAGGGAGTGTATTTAGTTTTTGGCTTTTAGCTATAAAAACCTAGAACCCAAGAAAGCGAAAAACAGCTAATCAGGCAGCTTTGAAAGCTCGGTGCTCTATGAACTGGGCAGAGAGAGTGACCACTTCTTTCGAATATACGAGCGCTGTGTGGTTGAGCTTGAGAGCACAGGTGTCTGTAGCGCCTCTTAGGTTCGCATCTTCGAGTGTGACCGTGCCATCGCCTGGATTCTTGCCTAACACAATTCTTCCTACACCAGCGTCGTAGGTGCCAGTGATCACACCTATCGGCACGTCGATATCATAGTCACCTAAGCCATCACTTAAGATCATTTTGCTCGAACCAAATATAAACCCGAGGCCATGATTAGACAGTGTTTTAGCGATGGTTGCCCCATTGTGAGGTGTACCTGCGGTAATAATGCAGGTGTCTGCAAAGTTGGGTTGGTAGAATTTAAAGTAGTGGCGAATCAGTAAGCCACCGAGTGAATGGCCAAAGAAGTAGACTTCATCATGCTCATCAAACCGCGCATTTATAAAGCGATTAAGGCGCTTTGCAGCAGAAGGAAAACGCAGAGAGTTGTAGGCGAACTTGTGCGTTGTAAAGCCACGTTTTTTGAAGTTCCTATCCAGATATTGCATGATCAACGCAGGCATATATAGACCATGAATTAAAACTATATGTTTGTTTTTATTATTCATTTTTATCCTCCGTATGATGGTGTCTCCAGTATATTTAGTCGCAAATCTAAACTCAATAAAACTTGCGGCTAATGGGACACAAAAGACAGAGGTGTACGTTATAGACAGAGTGCTCGTTATAGATAAAGAGTGGTTACTCCGATCTCACTCCACCATAAACATCAATGGTTAAGCCACCGTTTAGCGTAAGTATCGGGTGTCAGACTTTTTACCTTATTGAAGCTTCTCTCTAATGTTTTTTATTAGCAAGTCACTTGTCACTAAACTCTGCAATCGGTTTTGAACTAAGCACTGTTAATACCTTACGGGTCGGTTCGTTGAGTCTATAAATCTTACGATTTTGAATTTTCAGCTTTGATGAGTTTTGTATCGACAGTTTCACTCTTTAACTCAGGCTCAACTAGTACCTTTATCACGCCTTTTTGTAGGATCAGGTTATTAGGGTAGGTGATGATGTTGCCCGAACTGTGTCGAAGAATAACGTGGAACATGGTGATATCGATGATCACGCCACTGATATCTTCGTCTTTCTCTGCGACTCTTACTCTGTCGCCAATGCGATAAGGGAAGACGAAAAATATTAGTACGCTGGCTGTGAGGTTACTTAGAATCGACCATTGCGCGAATAAAGCGACACCCAGCACCGCAAATATGGATGACAAGAACAGCGAAATATCACCAAAACCCAAGTTAAGAACAATCGTAAACACTGCGATGAAGAGCAGAAACAGTAAGATATTGAAACACTTAATCACGAACTGCTTTCGCTTCAATTCGACGCGCTTATTTTCCGCTAATGTTTCTATCCAATTTTTCCCCAAGCGTTTTATCACCCAATACACAGTGATAAGAAGTAAACCTAAACCCACTTGTTTAAGCCACATATTGGATTGCAAAAACTCAACCATTAAATAAACCTTAATTTTTTCAAAATAACGACTTCAATCGCAACGACCATCAACAGTCCAATACAAAACAGCGGGAATGCCACAGGGTTGTCTGTTCCTGGGATTCCAGCAATATTGACGCCCAATAAACCGGTGAAAAATCCGGCAGGGAGGAAAATACCCGCAATGATAGAAAATAGGTATGTATTTCTATTCATTTTTTCAGCTTGTTGCTGACTTCTACTCGCCAAAAACACATTAATCTGGTCGATATAGAACTCAACGGATTCGTTAATCCTCAAAATGGTATCAAGACTGTTTTTGATATGACTGTTGTGCTTACTCAGCGGGGCTGGTAAGTCATTCATTAAATCCTCGAAAACGTATTTCTGTGGCTTCAAATAGCGTCTTAGTCTGAGTAGCCTAGAATGCAGAGCATTGATGGACTTAATATCGTGATGAGATTCAGACTCTAGCTCATCAATCAGTTGTTCAACGGGAGTCAAGAAGCTTGATATGTAATGGTTGATTCCTCGGATCATGCCTAGTAATACATCAGGTAACGATGTCGGGCCTTGGCTTTGTTTGAGATCAGATATTAGGTTGCTAACCGCTTTTGAAGGGACCTTGCGTGTCGATATTAAAGTGCCTTTGTACCATAAGATACGTAGGCTAAGCATGTCGTCAGGGTTGGCACCTTCGTTTAGATTAATGCCTCGCAGAATCATTAAAAAGCAGTCGTGCCCAAATTGTTCAAATCGAGGACGAGTGTCATCGGTAAGTAGTGAATCGATGATGGCGTTTGGAACCGTATTACTGTGGAGCCATTCTCTCAAACCGTCAGCATCTCTTTGGCAATGATACCAAGTTGATTGCTCGAATTGGGCTGGGCTGGTGGTGTGCTCATGTGCCACACCTTCTGAAAATTGCCAGCTTGAAATTATGAAAGCGTCCATTCGCTGTCCTTAATGATATGACGAAACCATCGATATTAGAGCACGATTTAAGTGCCTATATTAGCTCTATTTTCTTAGAGAACGAGAGCCGAGATAACAAGTGCTGGTAGAACGTTTGGTTAGAGAAGTTACTCTTATGAGTTCTCGGATTTATAAGTACCGTTCCCTAATAAATGTAGCTCATTGTTTCGTCGTTATAAATTAGCACTCTGGTCCCATGTTAGCGACGAAAAAAAAGAAAAGACCGAGGTCTTTTCTTTTGAGAGAGAGTTGAGGAGAGCTTGCTCAGGCAACTCGAGTTTTCCGATGGTTTACATAAGCAAAAGCGCTAACGACACGGTGCGAAGATATCTTGTTCCTCTCTATACTCTTTGGTTTGTACATCCATCAGGCCAAGCAATGAATCGAACAAATTGTCGTGAGAAAAGCTCTGTTCCTTTCCTTCTTTACGCAAGCAAGTGTCACTGAGCCCTTTCTCTGTAGCAAAGTCATCAGACATCCATAGAATCATCGGAACATGGGTTTGTTCTTTCGGTGCTAATGAATAAGGCATGCCGTGTAAGTAGACGCCATTTTCTCCCAATGACTCTCCATGATCGGAAATGTACATCAGCGCGACATTGTACTTATCGGTGAGTTTTTCTAGCTTCTTAATAGCCTGTGAGAGAAAGAAATCTGTGTACAAAATAGTGTTGTCGTAGGTGTTGAGGACTTGCTCTTTGGTACAGTTTTCGATGTCAGAACGTGGACAATCTGGCATAAATTTCCTATGTTCTTCAGGATAACGCTCATAGTAAGTTGGGCCGTGAGAACCGGAAATATGATAGAAAATGATACTATCTTGCTTAAGATCTTGGGTATCTTGCTCAAAGCTCTCTAACATCGCTGTGTCGTAACACACATCGTTGTTACATAGCGGGTCGCTGTCTTTGGCGACGAGAGTCATCTCTTTGATTCGGTGCGCAACGGCTTTGTCTCCACCATCATGTTCTCTCCAAATAGAGTGAATCCCTGCGCGGTTCATGATGTCGACTACGTTGTCTTGGTTGTAGGCTTTGTCGCGATCATAGTTGCTGCGATTCATGTTAGAAAACATACACGGAACAGAAACTGCAGTGGCCGTTCCACACGACTGAACATCAGAGAAAAATATCGGATTGTAGGGCTTGGTATGAGCATTGGTTTCTTTCTCATAGCCATAATATTGATAGTTGTATACACGTGCTGTTTCACCAAGAACAAACACCAATAAGGTTGGTTTTTCTGCTTGTTTAGTTTCTGGTTTTAGCTGTGCGTCTAAGCCTATTTCTTGGTACGGGATTGGCTCTTTGATATAAGTATTATTGATGTACTTAACGGTTGATGCCACGTACTCCGTTGGAATGATCATCTTCTTGAGATGAGAATTATTTCGGCCAATCGATACGTAATCTTTGTAAAATAGCCCTGCAATAATGGCAATGACGATTAACGAACTCAATAATCCTATCGATTTCCAAATAGCAAAATCTTTCCAAGACTCTCTTTCAAGGTTCGTCAATAAAAGTACTAGTGATGGTATACCACCCATCAAAACAAACCAGAAAATAGAATATAGGCTTAAATAACTGGCGGCTTCTCCACTGTTGGTTTCAAAAACGTTTTCTATCATTCCATAGTCAACAAAAATGCCATAGCTGAACATGCTGTAGCTGACCAGAGAGGAAGTAAGCAGTAACAAGATGAAAAAGGCCTTGGCGAATATCGGCCAGTTAAAAACTTGAAAGATAAAGTTGAATGCAGCGAGAAAGAAGAAGGGAATTGAGATTATGAACCCAATACTTTCCGCTTTTGAGGCACTAAGAATATTGAATAACTCGCGCGAGATCGGCAGGTTGATGACAAGTAAATAATACAATGCCAAAACGAAAGGGAGTTTGTTTATCGACATATTTAAGCGCGGTAGATTCATTGTCTTGTTTTCCTGCGTCTCTTGTCCCTTTATTTTAGTCTCGCTACCAAGAAAGCTCTAATATCAATGCATAAAGCTCAGGAAGTGATGGAGAGCGATAAACCGGCTAAAGTGAAATGACGCGATAGGGCGTGTAGAAACAAAAAATTCACTTTACTGAGTGACCTTCATGACAAGGTGGAACAGCAAAGTGAATTAGTATATTTAGCTTATTCTATGTAATTCAATCACATTAGAAGTTGTATGAACCACCGAAGCTAATGCTGTTGAAGGCAAGTGTTTTGTCTTCTTTCTTAAAGCCGTAGTCGTTCTCAACACTCACCGCATCTGCTTGTGAAATTAGGCGAAGTGTTAGGTGTTCGATTGGCGTGTATTCAACACCGACACCAAAGTGGAAACCAGTACCACTGTCGTCATCATAACCAGCACTCTGGTTTGCATTTAGGTCAACAGAACTTAAACCAGCCAATACGAATGGACGGATAGTATTGTCGAACGTGTAACCGATGTTTGCAGATGCTGAAATAGATGTTGGCGACAGTTTTGCTGCCCCCTTTTTGTAGTCTGCGTAATCGTTGTAGCCAAGCTCAACACCAATGATGCGATTGAATTGGTAACCGCCGTATAGGTTGTAGCCCATGCCATTTGAATCTAAATTACCTTGACCATCTGTATCAGAATCTTGGTAGATACTAAGTCCGCCACCAATGTAAGCACCGCCGTCAGTTCCTGCTGCTAAAGCTGGAAGAGAAACTGCGCCAATTAAACCTAGTGCTAATGCTGATTTCGCTATCTTGTTCATCTTTGTTACTCACTCTGTCATGTCTTCAAATGTGATTGTCAGTCACTATCGATTGTTAATCGTTTTTAGTTTGTGGCCTCTAGACCGTTGTTGACAATTATCCCTGAGTTTTTTACTCATTACTGTATGGCTTTGTAAGTTGAATCGTTACATAGAAACAAAAATTCACTTTACTGTGCTGTCTTATTACAGGGCAGAGCAGCAAAGTGAATTTTGGTTATTTACTTACTATGTAATCACTGGGAGCACATCAGAAGTTGTATGAACCACCGAAGCTAACACTATTGAACGCAAGTGTGTGATCATCACTTTTGAATGAGCCGTTACTTCCGAAGGAATAGTTGTCTTCCACATTTACCGCATCCGCTTGAGAAATCAGGCGAAGTGTTAAGTGCTCAATTGGTGTGTATTCAACACCGACACCAAAGTGGAAGCCAGTGCCACTGTCGTCATCATAGTTTGCTGCGCTATTTGCATGAAGGTCGACCGAGCTTAAACCTGCAAGTACAAATGGACGAATGGTGTTGTCGAACGTATAACCGAGGTTAGCTGATACAGAAATAGACGTTGGTGAAAGTTTGTCTGTGCTGTTCTTGTAGTCTGCATAATCGTTGTAGCCAAGTTCCACGCCAACGATACGGTTGAATTGATAACCGCCGTATAGGTTGTAGCCCATTCCGTCTGAATCTAGGCTTGGCGCACCGTCTGTGTCTGAGCCTTGATAGACACTAAGCCCACCACCGAGATAGGCACCTCCATCAGTGCCTGCTGCTAAAGTTGGAAGTGAAACTAAACCAATTAAACCGAGTGCTAATGCTGATTTTTTCATGATAATACCTTGTTTACTTATCCTGTGATGGAAGTCACGGTATCGCTGATTTTTGATCTGTAAAACCCTCAGAAATGAAACCTATCTTCTCATTCATCGTGCGATTATATGCGGCTCTAGAGTTTTCAATAGTTAACGAGATTTTGCGCGGTTATATTGTATATAAATAAAATTCATATATTGACAAATGGTTAAATTTGCTAAATAAAACGATGTTTTTAATTTTTCCTTGATTGGATTTTTATACTAAACTATTGAAATAAAAATATTTTTTAATGGCTCACTAGCGCTGTAGGTGATTTTTTTTGATAAACCCAAGCGTTTGATTCATCCATAACAAGGAAAAAGTAATGCTAATCAAAGAAAAGACAGGCTTGGTTGTTGTGGATGTTCAAGGCAAGTTAGCGTTCCTCGTCGATGAGAGCGATACGCTAATTTCTAACTGTAGAAAGTTGATTAAGGGCGTGCAGGTTTTGGGGCTGCCAATTGTTAGCTTGGAGCAGAATTCTGAGAAGTTAGGTGCTACGGTCGACGAACTTAATGACCTATTGAGTGATGCTAAGCCGATACAAAAATTTACGTTCAACGCGTGTAACGAGCCCAAGTTTGTTGAGGCAGTGCAAGCCAAAGATGTGGATACGTGGTTGGTTTGTGGTATTGAAGCTCACATTTGTGTCTATCAAACCGCAGTGGGTTTGTTGGAACTTGGGTTCAAGGTTCAAGTGGTTAGTGATTGTATTAGCTCGCGAACCGCACTCAACAAGGGCTGGCAATCCGTCGACTAACCGATGCTGGTATCCAAATCACAGGATTGGAAATGAGCTTATACGAGCTAGTGAAAGATTGTCGTGCACCAGAATTTAAGTTCATTCTATCCTTAATTCGTTAACTTGGGTTTCGTTTAGGTCCGATTCGTTAACTTTCCATTTTGAAGAGGTTTATTTGAACAATCTAATCGTATTTACCGGAGGGCCGGGATCTGGAAAAACCTCAGTCATCGATGCTTTGAAAAGTCTGGGCTATCGCTGCGCACCAGAAGTTGGACGTAAAGTGATTCAGCAACAAGTCGAGCAACAAGGTAGAGCCTTGCCGTGGTTAGATAAAGTGGCTTTTCGTGACGAAATGGTGCGAGAGGAGTTAGCGAATTACCAAGCGTTTGAGGAAAGTGAGCAACTCGTTTTCTTTGATAGAAGCATCGTAGATTCATACGGTTACAGCTTGTTAGAAACGTTGCCTATTTCAGAGCCTTTGATGAATAACTGTAATGAACTGGAATACAACAGCAAGGTATTTATCTTCCCGCCATGGGATTCGATTTTCATCAATGACCAAGAGCGCAAGCAAGATTTTGATGAAGCGATCGCCACCTATGAAAAGATGGTGACAGCCTATAATCAGTTTGGTTATCAGCTGGTGGAAGTGCCTAAGCTATCTGTTGAGGTACGAGTCGAGTTTATCTTAGCCTCGGTTGGTTAGATTAATCGAAACAGTCGGTGTTACGGCTCTTGAGAGGCGATTGTCGAACCGCCACCTATACCGACAGCAATGATTTGTCTGGTGCTATGCAGCCAGCTGGCTGCGGTTTCAACGTCTTGCCCTTTGAACAGAGTGCGGTTGATGTCTAGGTTCTTGCTTGATTGTTTCGTTGATACTTTAGTCACTGTTTGCTCAACCGATTCATGCGTCAGACACGAATACCTACCAAGATGTACTCTCTTAATAAGCTAAAATATATACGAGTCAATTATCGTAATTTTTGAGTCATATTAGTAACTACGCACTATCACTATTCTGTAGCGTTAACGTGAATGTCATGCCTTGGTCTGGGTTGTTTTTCGCTATCAAGGTACCTTGCATATCCCGAACATTGTTTGCTGTTATAGCCAGCCCGAGTCCTAAGCCTTCGCCCATCTTTTTGTTGGTATGGAAGGGTTCGAAAATGGTTTCGAGTTGGTCTTCTGATACGCCACAGCCATTATCTTGCACTTTGATGATCACGCGTTGTTGATCGGTATGTGCGCTGATAACAATGGTCGCGGGTGTTTGATTTTGAGTGGCGTCTATTGCGTTTCGAATCAGGTTTCCAAGAACTTGGCTTAGCCTGGCTTCTTCACCCATCACCATAGAAATATTGGAGGCGATTCGTACTCGAATATCGACGTTTTCGAGATCGGCTTGGTGAATGCGTAGGGTTTCTTGCAGTGCGTCTGTCAGTGACACTGGGTATGGCTTTTCAAGTCTTTTAAAGGCGAATGACTTCAATTGGCTGGTCATGTTTGCCATTCGGTCGATAAGACTCATCACTAAGTCCATGTTCGCTTTCAACATCTTGGTCTCGCCTCTTTCCATCAGTAGTTGATTACTTGAAAGCAGGGTTTTTAGACCAGTAAGCGGTTGATTAAGCTCATGAGTGATCGCACTCGACATCCGCCCTAGTGCGGCAAGTTTGCTTGATTCAACCAGTTCTTGTTGTGCGTCTTTCAGGTCTTGTGTTCGCTCTTCTACACGTAGTTGAAGCGTTTTATTAGCGTTTTGCACTGCAATTTCTGCTTTTTTGCGCTTACTAATATCGATCACGGTACACAGATAATAAGTGGTCGCATGCCAAGGAAAGGCACTTATAGAAAACAGTACCGGAAAGTAGCTACCATCGCTGCGTCTTGCCATGGTTTCGACGCTGGTTATTTCGGCCAGTTCTTGGTGTTGCTCTAGGTTCTGAAGCAACTGCAAGGTGGTTGAATTTGGATTGCCTGCCTCAAATAACTGCCAAGCTTTGATGTTACTGATCATTGAATCGGATAGTGAGAAGTAGTTTTTGGCCATGAGGTTAATATCATGGATATGACCATGTTTGTCGATCAGCACTAGCCCAACGTGCGTTTTATTGATCATCCCAGACAGACGCTTTTCCGACTCTTCGATGAGTTTTTGTATTCGTAAATTGCTGAGCTTTTTCTGACGTCTTTGATAAAGAATAACCAGCAATAACAGAATGAACAGACAACCTACTGCGACGCTCCAACTTATCCAACTTGTGGTTTGGTTTAGGCTGGTTAACGGCGTTAGGTAGGTTAAGCGCCAATTCAGGTCGTCTAACTTTATGGATTGAATAAGGTAATCTTTATCTTTCAGTCGCCATACGCGAATGTGGGTTTGGTCATATAGCTCACGCTTTGTAGCGAGCGGTTGTGAAGTGAAATTTTCATTGAACCAATCTGCATTCAATCGGTGATCACTCGATAGAAAAAACTGATCGCGAGGGTTTTGAAACAAGATGGCTTCACCATCGGCAAACCATTGGTCGATCAGTAATGATAAATCAATTTGTACTGCAACAATGCCTACCACATCGGATGCTCGATAAACGGGTGCAGCAATAAAATAATCGGGTGTGACGCCTTTATTTTTGGTTACTAGGGAGATCGCACCGCCTTGCTGGTGGATCTTAGCGACAATAGTGCTGGCGCTTTTTTTACTGAGTTTGTTCCTTTCTACGCTAGAAACAAGCAAATCACCGTTTGCAGAGAGTAGATACCATCCTTTGGTGTTAGCCGCTTTGTCTAACTGAATCAGCTGTTTTTTAATGTGTTTTTGGAGGCGAATGTCACCATCAATAAAACGCACGCTGGTTTCATCGTTCGTCACGAGATAAGGCAAATAGTAAAAACGTTTGAGCGTGCGTCTTGCTTCGGCAATGTATCCAAGGAAGCGCTGTTCTGCGTAACGCTGAGCTTGTTCTAGCTTCCATTGGCTTATGCCACTTTTGGTAGTTACTTGAACTAAACCAATCAATAAACAGGCAAACAGGAACAACCAATATCGATTTTTGTTAACCATTCTTGATTAAATCCTTTTTAAATTATTGAGTTGAAAAGCTGCGTTTTATTACCACATGGAAGGTTGAATCTGGAACAAATTGAAGCTAGCAAACATTATAAAACTGTTAAAGGAGTGTTATTCAAAGTGGGAGCTAGCTCCTTTTAGTCTGCGGCTTTTTTACATACCGTGGTCGATATTATTTAGGTGTAAGCGATGGGAAGAGATCATGCAACGTATTGCTTTGATTGAAGATGATGCAATTGTGCGTCAAGCAACCAGCCAATGGTTGCAGTTGGCAGGCTTCGATGTCACCGCATTTGAGGTTGGACAAGACGCGTTAGATGCGGTCGTGGAAGGTGATTTTCAGACCATCATTAGCGATGTGCGCTTACCTGATATTGATGGTGTTGAACTGTTAAGTCGCTTTAAAGATTTGGTGCCAGAAGTACCTGTTATCTTGATCACCGGACATGGTGATGTCGATATGGCCGTTAAGGCATTACAGCAAGGCGCGTATGATTTTATAGAAAAGCCGTTCGATCCAGAGCGTTTGTCTCAAACGGTATCGGAAGCGGTAGATAAACATCAAAGTGGTCAAGATAGGATAAATCGTCAAAGCTATTTGGATAACCTGAAGGGCATTGAACAAGTTCTGATTGGCCGCAGCAGAGTGATGTGTGCATTACGAGAACAAATACAAAAGGTCGCTTCAATTGATACCAACGTGATCATTTATGGTGAAACTGGCTGTGGGAAAGAGCTCGTTGCCTCTTGTTTACATAAATTTAGTCAGCGTAAACCTCATCCTTTTGTGCCACTAAACTGTGGTGCGATTCCAGAGAATCTATTTGAAAGCGAGCTGTTTGGTCATGAAGCCGGGGCATTTACTGGTGCTGCTAAACGACGCATTGGTAAGCTTGAATTTGCCGACAAAGGTACGGTCTTTCTTGACGAAATAGAAAGTATGCCGTTGTCGATGCAAGTAAAAGTGCTACGTACTTTACAAGACAATGTTGTTGAACGTGTCGGTGGTAATCAACAGCAACATGTTGATTTAAGAATAGTTTCAGCTTCGAAATGCGACCTTTTAAATCATCCTGACTTTCGCCAAGATCTTTTCTATCGTTTGAACGTTGCTCAACTGCATTTACCTCCTCTTAGTGAACGAGAAGACGATGCTCTTATCCTTTTTGAACACTTCACTCAAGAAGCGAACAGCGAAACCCGAGCGGCCAGTGAAGCCGATCGCTATGCCTTGTTGTCGTATGCATGGCAGGGCAATGTGCGTGAACTGCGTAATGTTGCGATTCGTTTTGCGCTGGATGAAAGCCTGACCGTTGGTGATATTTTGGCGTGTCGTCCTAATTCTGTCACAGAGTCCACAGCGGCAGGCATCCCGTTGGCGGTTCAAGTGCAGAGCTTTGAACGGAAAGTGATTCATGATGCGCTAGTGCGTTATCAGGGACGCATCAATGATGTTATGCAAGACTTGGATTTACCTCGTCGAACATTGAACCAAAAGATGGTGCGTTATGGGTTGAATCGAAGTGACTACGTCGATTCTCAATGATCGGTTTGACAGTCGTGTTTATTGGATATTGATGAGCAATAAATGGCTCAGCGTATATTTATCACTTTATAAACATTGATCACATAAATATAACATGATGTGACCTGACCACCTTTAAGGGGATGTTAACTGCGGCTTTGGATAAGCAAAAAATAGCTTACTCATTAGTAGTGAAATAAGCAAAAAATGGCTTACTTTAGGTGGCTTTTAAAATAAATCACAATAAAAACAGTAGTTTAAAAACTGGCATTGTGCTTGCTATCTAGTGATTGTTGTTAACAAAAATATAACGTGAATAACCCTACATGGAGAGTAACAATGAAATACAACAAGCTAGTTAAAACTTTAGCGATAGCAATGGCTTCTCTTGGCCTTATCAGTCATGCGTCAGCTGAAGAAGATCGCAGCTATATTTTAGCGACGGCCTCAACGGGTGGTACTTACTATCCGGTAGGTGTGGCCTTAGCGACATTGAGTAAAGTTAAGCTTGCGCCTAAGCAGCACTTTTCTTTAGCGGCTATCAGCTCTGCGGGCTCGGGTGAGAACGTAAAGTTGTTGAACGAGAACGAAGCTCAGTTCGCTATTCTACAAGGTTTGTATGGTGCTTGGGCTTGGCAGGGTTTAGGGCCATATGAGAAATCTGGCAGACAAACTCAACTGCGTTCAGTTTCCATGTTATGGCAAAACGTAGAACACTTTATTGTGCGTTCAGATCTAGCAAAAACAGGTACGGTAAGCGATCTAGAGAACCTAAACGGTAAGAAATTCTCTATCGGTAAGAAGAACTCTGGGACTGAAAACTCAGGTCGTCAAATCATGCAAGGCTTATCCGTGGACCCAGAACAATTTAAACTCGCCTTTATGGGTTACGGTGGCAGTGCGAGCGCATTACAAAATGGCACAATTGATGGTATGAACACGCCTGCTGGTGTTCCTGTTGGTGCGGTGACGCAAGCCTTTGCAGCACTGGGTGAAGATATTCAAATCTTGTCGTTTACCGATGCACAAATCAAACAAGCGAATGGTGATTACAATATTTGGACCAAGTATGAGATCCCAGCAAACACTTATCCAGGTGTCGATAAACCAATTACTACGATTGCCCAACCTAACTTCCTAGCGGTTCGTGAAGACATTTCTGAAGAAGATGTGTATCAACTGACCAAAGCTATCTATGAAAACCTACCTTTCCTACAAGGTATTCACAAAGCAACCAAAGCAATGGCACTTGAGAAAGGGATCGCAGGCCTTCCTGTTCCGCTTCACCCAGGTGCTGCTCGTTACTATAAAGAAGTGGGTATAGAAATCCCTTCTGAGTTGATCGTCGACTAACCCTTTGTCTTCGATTAGCCATTTATCTTTAACTCGCTATTTGGCGTGAACTGAATATTCGCGTTAATTAATTGCTTGGTGCGTTTTCATCTGTTTCGGCTACTTTGTTTGATTTGATCGTCTCCGGCTCGTTCGATTATTTGAAGTGAAAACGCACCACCTTACTTTATGGATTTTCTCTGCGCGTTTGGCTGTGGAGAGCAGGAGTTTTCTATGAGCGATTCGCTGCAGCAGGAACTGAAAAAATTCGAATTGCCTACCCGAACAGATTTCCCTTGGGTAGGCAAAGCAATAACGACAATGGGAGTGATACTCTCCCTCCTACATATTTGGTTTAATACCTTATCTACCTTGCCAGAGCTTTGGATTTCGGCGACGCATTTCGCTGGTTTCGCAATCATTTGCGCACTTTGGTATCCCGCCCATGTCTCGCTTAAAAAAAGCAAAATAGCATTAGCTATCGATATTGGGATTGCCTTGGCTGCTTTAGCTTGCCTTATCTACATTCCCTTTGCCGAAGATGCGTTGTATGACCGAGGCGTAAAATTTATCGCCAGTGATTGGTTTTTCTCTATCTTGGCGATTGCCATCGTCATTGAGCTGATTAGACGCACTATGGGCTGGTTCATTCCAGTGCTTATCTTAGTGTGCTTAAGTTATGTAGTGCTTTGGGGACAATGGACCAGCGGTATTTTTCATTTTCCGGGTTTAAGCCTTGAGACGTTACTTTATCGAAGCTTTTACTCATCAGAAGGGATGTTTGGTTCGATCTCAAGAATCAGTTGGACCTTCGTGTTCATGTTCATCTTATTTGGCGCATTTTTAGTTCGATCTGGTGTCGGCGACTACATTATTGATGTATCCCGTGCCGCGGCGGGCAAAGTGATTGGTGGCCCTGGTTTCATTGCCGTTATTGGCTCCGGCTTGATGGGCTCTGTCTCCGGGTCGAGCGTAGCAAACACAGTATCGACGGGCGTGATCAGTATTCCCTTGATGCAAAAGGCTGGTTTCCCTTCGCGTTTCGCGGCAGGTGTTGAAGCGGCTGCATCCACTGGCGGGCAGTTGATGCCACCTGTGATGGGTGCGGGCGCGTTCATCATGGCCTCTTACACGCAGATCCCTTATGTCGATATTATTGCGGTTTCCTTTGTTCCTGCGCTTATCTACTTTTTGTCAGTGGCCTTTTTCGTGCGTATTGAAGCGAAGCGTAGTGGTGTACAAAAGGTGACCTCTGGCTGTGAACCTTTGTTAAAGGTATTGCTATCGGGCTGGCACAACCTGATCCCATTGGCCGTGTTAGTGACTTTGCTCGTTCAAGGCTTTACGCCGACTTACGCTGCGGGTATTTCGATTCTTTCTGTGGTGGTGGCATCATGGTTCTCTAAAAATCACAAAATGGGACCGAAAGCGATCATTGAAGCTTTGTCTCAAGGCGCAAAAAACATGGCGACAACGGCTGTGTTACTAGTTGGTATTGGTCTAGTTGTTAATGTCATTAGCACTACGGGAATTGGTAACACCTTCTCTTTGATGATCAACAGCTGGGCGAATGGCGAGTTACTGGTGATGATTGCGTTGATCGCACTGGCGTCTTTGATTCTGGGTATGGGGTTACCAGTAACGGCGGCTTATATTGTGTTGGGAACATTGTCTGCTCCTGCCTTGTATAAATTGATTGCTGAAAGTCAACTGCTCGACTTGTTGGTGTCAGGGCAGCTTCCTGAGCAAGCTAAAGCCATCTTTATGTTGGCTGCGCCAGATAAGCTTGATCTATTGAACGCACCGATGGCGTTGGAAACGGCGAAAGAGATGATTGCGTTAGTTCCTGCTGATTTTGTGGAAACTCTGCTTGAACAGAGCCTTGGCTTAGAAGCTATCAGCCTTGCACTGCTTTCGGCTCACTTAATTATTTTCTGGTTATCGCAAGACAGCAACGTGACTCCGCCTGTTTGTTTAACTGCATTTGCGGCTGCAACCATTGCTAAAACACCCCCGATGAGAACGGGCTTAATGGCATGGAAGATCGCCAAAGGCTTGTATTTAGTACCATTGTTGATTGCCTACACTAACTTGGTAAGTTGGGATGTGGCCTCCGTGTTAGTCACGGGTGGCTTTGCTGTTATTGGTACTTACGCGTTTATCGCGGCGATTGAAGGTTATTTAGAGAGCGAAGTTAATATTATTACTCGAGTAGTGTTGGTTGCGATAGGTGTAGCTCTAGTATGGCCTGATGTTTCAGTCGTGATCCGTTTGGTATGTGTTGCCATTTTTGTTGGTATCTTCATCTACAGCGGTCGTAAATACGATGCAAATCAAGTGAAAAAGGAATCAGAAAGTGAGGAAAAAAAGTTACCTCAAACCGGATCTAACACTGTCGCGTCTTCCCTATAATTAAAGGATTGAATGTAGGAATATTATGAACTCAACATACGACTATATTATCGTTGGTGGTGGCATTGTTGGTGTGTCGACGGCATGGCAATTACAGCAAGCTCACCCTGATAAAAGTATCCTTTTAGTCGAAAAGGAGCGTGGCTTCGCGCAGCACCAAACTGGCCATAACAGTGGTGTGATTCACGCTGGCGTTTACTATGCTCCAGGCAGTTTAAAGGCGGATTTCTGTAGGCGTGGCGTCGAGCGAACTATCGCCTTTTGCAGCCAACACGATATCCCTGTCGAAAACTGCGGTAAGTTGTTGGTCGCAACCAATGAGCAGGAAGTCGAGCGCATGAATGCGCTCTATCAACGTTGTCATGATAACGACATTGATGTCGATTTGTTGGACCAAGCGCAACTGAAACTTGCCGAGCCTAACATCACGGGCTTGGGCGCGATGTATGTCAAAACCACCAGTATCGTCGACTACAAAAAAGTGACCGAAGTAATGGCTCAAGAGTTTGTTGAGGCGGGTGGCAAGCTCAGCCTAGGCACAGAAGTGATCATGGCGGATGAACTGGAAGATGAAGTACAGTTAACGTGCAAAGTAGATGGTCAAACTCTACAACTGAACAGCCGATTCTTGATCACTTGTTCTGGTTTGATGGCCGACAGAATGACTAGCATGCTTGGCATTGAAACCGACTTTCAAATCGTGCCTTATCGTGGTGAGTATTATCAGTTGGACGCGAAACACAACCAGGTGGTGAATCACCTTATCTATCCGATCCCTGACCCAGAACTGCCTTTCTTGGGGGTGCACTTAACACGTATGATTGATGGTTCCGTAACAGTAGGGCCAAATGCAGTTCAAGGTTGGAAGAGAGAAGGCTATGGCAAGCTGAACTTTAGTTTTAAGGACACTTGGCAGATGTTGAGATTTGCGGGCTTTTGGAAAGTGACTGCGAATAATCTGAAAACCGGTTTGGTCGAGCTTAAGAACTCGTGGTGGAAGCCGGGCTATCTAAAATTGGTCAACAAATATTGCCCGAGCATTACGGTGTCAGATTTCAAACCTTACCCAGCAGGCATACGCGCTCAAGCGGTGCTCAAAGATGGTACCTTGGTTCATGATTTCCTGTTTGCAGAAAGCCCAAGAAGCCTGCATGTGTGTAATGCGCCATCGCCAGCAGCGACCTCTGCAATGCCGATTGGTGAATACATTTGTGGCAAGGTGATCAAAAAAACGTCTTAACTGTGAATTAAACTAATGGCTTGTTTGTTCGAACAGGGCTGTTCATAGCAAGTGAAGAGCGTAGATGATAAAAAATCCGCCAGCTCCATTCTATTTAGGATCGAACTTGCGGATTTTTGGTTTTAGCCGTGTTTGCTCGGGTTAGTGGTTAGCAAGCAACTAAACTTAAAGCTAATCAGGAACAAAGTTAGCGACGATGGTGACATCGTTAAAGTTACGGTAGCCGCGCACCATGATGTTGAATTCACCCGCTGGCTTGTTCAATACACACTGCTCGTTGCTACTGTTCTGGTATGGGCGGCAATCGTAGCTTGTTTTCGATACTGTACCATTGTGTTTCACATATAAATCCGCATCACCACTACGAGAGCCTGTTAATGTCACCGTTAACTGACCTGCACTTTCCGTTGTAAATGTGAAGAACTGCTCTTCACCATATCCTGCAGTAAGCCCTTCAACAGGCACGTCATTTTGCAGCTCTTTAGAGCCTGCAACGGGCGAATCAAGGCTGGTTTCGACAAGGTAAGCAATGGCCAGTTTGGCGAACTTGGTCGCATGTGTCGCTGTTGGATCGGAGTTCTCAAGCGTGTCGTGCTGAGTATGAATGTTTGGGTTGTAATCATTGAACATGCTCTCGAATGGCATGGCGGCTGGGTAGCCAACATTGTGCCAAGAGGCGTGGTCAGAACAGGCATAGCCACAATCATCGAAACCGTAACTGATGTCGCTGGCATAGGTGTCGATCAGCTCGCTTAAGTAGGCGTTTAGGTTGCTGTCGGTATAGTCCGTGATGAAGGTGATATCGTGCGCTGAACCGTTGTAGTTGGTCATGTCTAATTGCAACACCGACACAACGTTTGCTTGCTCGTCTCTTAAAGCGTTGGCGACATCTTGTGAGCCGCGCAGCCCTACTTCTTCTGCTGCATAACCATAGAACTTAATTGTTTTGTCGGGCTGAATGCCACTGGCGATCATCAGGCGAAGCGACTCAGTTACGGTCGCAATACCAGACGCATCATCATCGGCTCCCGGTGAGATGGTGCCTTCGCTTGTCCAAGATCCAACAGTCGAATCAAGGTGTCCGCCAACAACGACGATCTCTTCAGGATATTTAGCGCCAAGCAGTGTCACTTCAACGGATTTTTGCGGATATTCGGCATGAGTGATCTGGCGTGCAGACGCATACGGTACGTCTTTAATTTCTGATTCCCAACGATCTAAAAGCCAATCTGAAGCAGCGACACCAGTAGAAGTAGTATAAAAACGGTTGGTGAAGTTGGTTAGATTTTCGATGGTCGTGACCATGTTGTTCGGCTCGACCTGAGCGAGTAGGTCGTTCACTGTGTCTTGATGGCTGATCACCGGCTTTTCGAAGGTGCTCATTGTCAGTGGCATCGCTGCGGCTTTGAGTGCGCTTGCTTTGTCTTCATGCACCATGTAGCCACCACAGCGGTGGGTTTCTTCGTGCATGTGGCTAGAGAGTTTAGCCAGCTGTTTTGCGTTGATTTTCGCGACGATGGAATGCTTGTTTCCCGTCACGCTTGGGTAAACTGTTGCGCCATGTTGAGTCATTATATGCTGTGCGTCAGCATCGGTGGTGATCCAAACTTCTTCGTTCGCTGGTGGTGTGATTCCTAGGGATGCGTAAGCCGAAGTACTGTTGATTAAGGCTAAAGAACCTCCGAGTACAGCCAAAGCTAGCATGCTTTTTTGAATAGCCATTTGTCGTCCTTTTTATGGTGAGTATTGTTGTGTTGATTGGTGTGATTTTTTTTAGTGCGTGGATGTTTCATTTTCTAAACAGATAACCGCGAAAAGGGCCCCTTGCGGAGCCCTGAATTTGCTATCGATTACTGTGCTTTAATGAAACGGTAGTGCTTGGTTTCTGAACAGATATCGCTTGAGGTACACACTTGGTACTCCACATCTACTGTGCCGTTGTGACGGAACTTGTCTACGTATGAGTTGAAGTCTGTCGCACCAACATTCTTGCCGTTACGCTTAATCACGAAGTAGTCGTTGGTGTCGTAATCCCACGTCAGCTTAACGCGAGCCTTGCCGTTCGGATTTTTGTTACCAAACTTCAGTTTTAGTGGGAAGCCTTCCGCTGAATCACCTTCAATCGTGATCGACTTGCTTGTTGATGTCGCAACACCTGCATCGTCAGTCACTGTTAGGGTAACCACGTAGTCGCCAGCTTCAGCATAGGTATAACGAGTCACTTCACCTGTTTGCGTGTTGCCATCGCCTAGATTCCATTGGTAAGAGACGATCTGACCATCGCTGTCCGAACTTGTGCTGCGCAGTTCTACTTCTTTGCCTACAACCGTGTGTTCGAAAGAAGAAACTGGCGGTACGTTAGCATTGCCAGATTCGTACGATGCTGTTAGGTTTGCACCTGCGTAATCTGAGTAACCTAGAACGTTAACCGTGTAACGACCTGCGGTTGGGTTTTCAATCACACACACTTCGTCTGTCACGGTTTCACTCTTACAAATATTTTCTTGAGAGCTTGGCGCATAATCTAGACCGACATACATATCCGGGTCACCAGTAGACACAGCAAGATCAATCGTCAGCTTGTCTTGGCCTTCTGGTACTTCGATATCGAAGTAAGTTTTCGAACCCGTTTCACCAGCGACTGCGGCTTCAACACTATTCTCAAGACGTTGATATTCCGGTTCTGGTGGAAGTGGCGGTTCGCCACAAGGTGATACACCGACTAAGTTGAACGCAGAAACCACATCTTCGGCACTGTAACCAAGGTCAGTTGCTGAGTTTTTCACACCACAAGCTCCTTGCCAAAAATCGGTGTTTTCAGACCAGTAGATTTGGTTGGCTAACACGAACAGTTCGAAGGCTTTCTTGGTGTCCCAACCTTGTGTGGTTGCTAGGTGGTAGAACGCTTTGTTGAACACGCCTGAGCTGTAATGCACGTTCAAGCCATCGTAGTATTCGGATGCGTTGTTGATAGAAGAACCATCGCGTGATGGATCGTCCATGTAACGCAGCGCGCCTTCGCCTTTGAAGATATTTCGGCCGACCATCCAGTCATTGGTGCCCTTCATGTAGTATTCAGCCGCTTCACCCGCCATATCAGAGAAAGCTTCGTTCATACCCCCGGATTGATTCGCGTAAACCAAACCTGAGTTTTGCTCAGTGAAACCGTGGCTCACTTCGTGTGCTGACACGTCTAGGCTAACAAGTGGATAGAAGAAGTTTTCACCATCGCCAAAGGTCATTGCCTTGCCGTCCCAAAATGCATTCTCGTAGTTGTTACCGTAGTGAACACGCATCATGAGTTTGAAAGAGAGTGGCGCTGTGTCGAACCAGTTCTTATACATGTCGAACACGATGTTACCGAAGTAGTGTGCATCGTTGAGCGGAGAGAAGGCTCCATTCACTTCTTTATGTTCGTTACGAGGACATTCATAGCTATACGTGGTGTCGCCATCGGTCGCACCATTTAGGTCAACGGTGACAACATTTTCCGATTCCATCACACACTCTGTGCCATTTTCTACCACATCAAGGTAGTGGTAGTCGGTACCGTATTCGTAAATGCCTGTTTTTTCGTTACCACCGGGGCCTGTTCCGATCTGTGCGTGAGCAATACCTTCCCAACGGTCGATAACTTCGCCTGTATGTGCATCAAGCATGGTGAATGGTCGAGTCGGCTGTTCTCTGCCTTCAACGAGATAAGAGACAACGTAGACTAGGCGTGTTTTGTCATGTCCTTGTTTTCCTGAACTTTGATAAATAAACAGTTCATGTTGGACGTTGTCTAAAGATTTGCTGGTTAAGCCCTGAACCTTGAGATCTTTACTCGCAAGCTCAACCGCTTGAGAGCTGTTGATCGATGGCTTAACAAAAGATCGCTCTAGGGTCGACGTTTTAAGGTAGTTGCCTTGAACAGACTTGAGTGCGCCACCTTGGACACTTTGGGTGGCATTTAGGTAGTGCCCCCAAACAGGTGTTCCCCAGATGTTCTGTTGGATCTTAACTTTGTAGATACCACGCTTTTTGAGGCTCACCTCTTTTACCATCTCAAAGCTAGAGGCATTACTGACACCTAATTGAGTATTTAACCCAGAAAAGTTAGTAAAATTGATCGGTTGATTGATTTGAACGGATTCACTTGCGTGCACAGACAAAGACATAGCGCTGGCTATAGCAACGGCAACTAAACGTTTCTTTATTTTCATTGTTATTTTCTCTTTCCATGTAAAAACAAAGACGAAAGTAACAAACTCATTACAAATAATTCACATCATTCGATCTGATTAATTAGTAGCATGGCAATGATCGCTTTTATTCATGAAACTTATATCTTGCACATTTACAGCTAGTAATCATTTCTGTTTATTTTTGAACCAATTCACCTTTTTTGTTTATAAAATGATGACACTTTTATTAAGTGTTTATTTTTCAAGAGAATTAAGTTTTTTGCGAAAATTGAACTGTGCCGCAATTTACGTGCGATGGGTTGATGGAAGGATCAATGATTTGGGGAGTTCAGTTTGAACGAAAGACTATTAAGCCGAATTTAAAGGAAATTTTGATAAGGAATTGACGACTTTTGGTCTTATTTTCTGAATTGTTAGTTACAAGAGAGTTAGCCAAGTGGAGCTTTATCTAGCACAGAGCACAAAATAAGTGGTATGAAAAAGCCAGCGACGGATAGTCACTGGCTTAGATTGTTTCAGCTTTCTAAAGCTAGCGTTTAAAGGTACGCAAGCTTTATCAAGTTGCTGTTTTTTTAAGAATTATTGCTTTTTACCGCCCACTTGAACGTAGTCGATGCCGATAATACGGTTGATGATACCCATAACAGAGCTTGTATCAGAGTTTGTTGAGCGAATTGTTTCAACCGTTGCACCTTCTGGCACTAATTCCATTGCACGATCTTGAGTGTTACCAGGAACTTGGAAACCCACAATATTGAAGCTTTCAGCGTGTGCAGTGTAAACTTCATCGTTGTGACTAATACCTGAACAACCTGCTAGAGAGATAACGCCTAAAACACACAATAACTTTTTCATAAAAATACCTTAAGAATGATTGGGAATTTAGATAGTAAGCCCATGGCTTCAACTGCTAACAAAGTGCGAGTTAACGAGTAACGGTCTACTTTGCTACTACTTAGCAGTGCTGTAATGACAAGCCATAAACGACAGTGTCATGATTATCTAGACTCAATAAGTTCATTGGGAGACAGCATCTCCCGACCGATGTTGAACATTATTCCAGAGGTGTTTTGTAGTTACTGTATGGGTTTGTCAGCTGAATCGTTACATAGCCGAATTATTACATATCTGAATGGTAATGGTGAATACGGCTCCCTTTAAAGTTTGGCTCTGGCCAACTTCCACGGTTGCGTTATGTTGAGCACAGATCTTATCGACGATAGAAAGCCCCAAACCATGGCCGCTCTTGGCTTTGTTACGCGCTTTGTCGCCAACGTAAAAAGGTTCAAACAGGCGAGCTTGGTGTTCTTGTGCCACGCCATCACCATCGTCATGTACCGCAATCTGTAGTTGATCTTGATGCACGCTAGCCTCAATCGACACCTGTGAACGCGCGAACTTCATTGCGTTACGTACTAGGTTATCTAAGGCTCGGTTAAGCAGCGTTTCATCTGCTAGTATCGAGCTAGGTTGTTCTGGCAGTGATAAGCTGATGTTGAGTTCTGTATCTTTGTTCCAGCGTGTCATCGCATGTTCAAGAAAGTCTCTTATCTCTAATGGCTGTTGTAGGTTTTCGAGGCCAATGCTATCAAGTTTGGCGTAGCACAACAGTTCGTCGACCATCTTTTCCATCTCTTCTGTGTCTTCGACGATACTTTCAACGGTGTGTTGTTGCGATTCATTGAGCGGCGTGTCTTTGAGCATTTCAGCTTGCCACTGGATACGAAATATTGGCGTGCGTAGCTCGTGAGCAACGGCATTAGTAAGTGAGCGGTTACTCTCAATTAAGCGATGAATACGGTCAGCCATTAGGTTGAAGGATTTATTGAGTGAGCCAATGGCTATGCCGCTTGAAGTCTCTGCTCGTGAAGAGAGATCCCCTTCCGCAAAGCGTAGGGTGGCGTATTCAAGTTTTTTGACCCGTCGGAAAATAATAACTAGGTGGCATAAGCCGTATAAGATAAAGCTTGCTAGGAAAAACAACCAAATGAGATCATCTTCAAGCTCGATTTTTTGCCGAACGAACGCTTCATTATCAGGTAAGTAATGGTAGGTATTATCACTGCCTGTGAGGCGAAACCATAGATCTCGTTCATCATCGTGAAAGATAAAGGTATTCGGGTTAGTACTGAAGAACTCTGAAACGGGGGTTGGTATTTCATCTTTTGGACTGAACATGACCAGTTTATTTCGTGTGGTTTCGACAAACTGATTTATCGCTTGTTGAGCTGCTTCAAGACCTTGATTTTTAGCGATGTTTTCTATCAGTTGTTGGTGGGCCGTCGCTTCGTAATCTTCCATTACATATTCGTAGTCGGTATTGAGCTGGTAGACAGAAATTTCGTAGGCAACAAGGCCGGTCATAAAGCAAACTAACAGCCCAAGCAGGGACTCCAAATAGATACGTCGCATAATCGCTCTCTTTCATTACGCTCGTATTGAGCGAGGTTAATGCCAGGCGGTCGAAACAAATAAGTAACCTTTCCCGCGAATGGTCTGAATTTTCTCTGCTGGTGTGTGATCGTCACCGAGTATCTTTCTTAGACGCACAACCTTGTTATCAATTGTCCTATCGATCCCGTCATACTCAATCCCGCGCAGTGTTTGGGTTAAATAGTCCCGTGATAACGGCGTATCTGGGTTGCTTGCCAACAACCAAAGTAGATCAAACTCGCTGTCTGTGAGTGACAAAACAGCACCTGCAAGTTCACACTTCTTGTATGTGTTTTTCAGTACGAGTTGATCAAATTGAAGGTTATCAGAGTCATCAATTGAATGAGCCACCGTTTCTTGACGGCGTAATAGTGAACGGACCCTTGCTAGCAAAACTCTTGGTTTGATTGGCTTGGTGACATAGTCATCAGCCCCTGTCTCTAAACCAGCGACATGATCAAAGTCGTCATCGCTAGCGGTGAGCATCAAGATTTTACCTTTATAGTGCGTACGCGTCTGTCGGCAGATTGTCAGCCCATCGGTTACAGGAAGCATTAAATCCAGCAATACGATGTCAGGTTGTTCGGCAAGAATGGTTTGCGCGGCATTACTGCCATCGTCCAGAACCAATACATCAAAATCTTGCGCGACAAAGTAGTCTTGCAACATTTTCTGAAGTTTCAAATCGTCTTCCACGATGATCATTTTAGGTTTTGTCATTCCATTCCCAGCCTTATCGTGTGTTTAGCTTATACGAGATTACGTGAGTGAACCTTGTTTAGTAATTAATCGCTATTGCATATTGAGTCTAATTGCTTCGCGAAAAATACCTGAGATGAATGATTAAACACTTTTTAAGCTAGTTCAATGCTGATATGAAATTAATAGGAAAATAAAAAACAATGTTCAAAAAGAACATACATACTCTTACATTCTCAAGACAGATAATTCGAGAGCTAAATAATAGAATTTCCCTATCAAATATTTTGGGAAAATGGCATGAACCACTATCAAAAGATTTTACTAGCATTACCTTTGATTCTCTTAGCGGGCTGTAATTCAAGCTCTAACTCGGGTAAAGCGGCAAACAAAGTGCAAATGAAACCTAAGGCCGATTATGTATTTTCATCGGCTAAATTGGGTGAGTTATATCAAGAGAGGCAAGATCTCCAAGAATCCATGAAACTCACCTACGATGGTGTGCTGTATGAAAATATTCAGTTTGCTGAAGACATCAGTGATAAGCAAAAAGTGGTAAGGCTAGCAAGTCGCCTAGGTCAGAGCGTTGATCTGTATCTTCCTGATGCAGGAGTCGATGACTGTGCGATTTACAGTGAGGGTAATTTTTATGACTCCTTTGATTGCGGTACTGCGTTGCGCTCTGTTTCTAATGAAACTACGTTAATTCAAACGAGCGCGACCAGTAAAAAAGCGGTTGAGCTTGAGTATCACAATGAGATGTCGCAATACGTGACGAGTCTTGGCTCTACGATTCTGAGCAAAACTAAAAATGGTAACAAAGTCACTATCATTACTTCATTTGCCTTTAACGCATTTTACCGTGATGTACTCCAGAACACTGGTGCTGTTGAGCGAATTACTTCTACTCTTGGGGTTACAACCTATTCGCAGCTTTTCGATATCGTTAAGCTATACCCAGGCAGTGAAATGATCTTGAAATTTAATAACCATATTGGTGGCAGTGCTGATGATGATATCAACATGTACACCGGTCGCATGATCAATAGCAACAATATGACCACAATCGTTACTCCAACGGGTTCGGTGTTCTCTGGCGGCACGGATCTGTTCGCGGCGGGTAACCCACGAGTTTTACAACGAGCAGATACCACCAAAGCCATTGAGCTTAATAAGCAAGTGGGCGTTCATAGCTGGGCTGAGGGTGATAAAACAGCTAAAGAATTCCCATACACCAACGAAAGCCATCTCAAGCAAGCGACCTACTTTAAAAAGGTCATGGGAGACAAAGGGATCGACTTCTACATCTTCACTTTAGATTCTGCCCCTGCTTCGGGTGAACACTGGATGACAAAGGCCGATTCTGACAAGTATGGGTTCATTACACGTATTGAGTGAGCCTAGGTAGATTCATCGCTTTAGATTTAAAGCTCCGTAAAGGTTGATAATGGTTTGGTCATTATCAACCTTTTTTTATGCACTTTTTCACTTTATATCCTTCCTGCATCAAACACTACTTTAAGGTTTTTACTCGAGGTTCTAAATATCGTTAACCTGATTGATTTTTACTCTTTTTCGCTAAAAACTTTCGACCAATAACTATCACACCTCAAATCTTTAATTGTTTTCGTTAGTGCTCTAAATGATATTTAATTTATTGTTTTATAATGATTTTTGTTGTTTTGAATGCTGTATTGTTACGAGTTTGTTTTAAATAATCATTTGAACCCTAACTAAATTTCTGTCATTTTATATTTAACTGAACGTTCAATATAAAATAAAAGGACTGAGAAATGCCGAAGGTTGGGATGCCTGACATACGTAAACCACAGCTTGTTCAAGCCACCATGACGGTGATTGACCGAGTGGGTTTACACGCCGCGAGTATTGCGTTGATCAGCAAAGAAGCGGGCGTGTCTACAGGTATCATTAATCACTATTTTGGTGGGAAACACGGTCTGCTCGAAGAGACGATGCGTGAAATCCTTCGCCAATTATCCAACACCATCACGACTTCACTAAAAGCGCTTCCTGTTGATGCTCACCAACAGAGAATAAACGCGATCATCGATGGTAACTTCGAAGGTTACCAAGCCGAAAATAAAGTCGCGAAGGCATGGTTGGCATTTTGGTCCTATTCAATGCATGACCAACAATTGAAGAGACTACAGCGTGTAAATGAAAAACGTTTGATTTCACATCTGCGTCTTGAGTTGAAAGGTATTTTGAGTCATGAACAGGCGGATCTCGTTGCTCACGGGATTGCTTCTCTGATTGATGGGTTATGGCTGAGAGGCACGTTAAACCCTGAAGGTATCGATGCTCAAAAGGCTCGTGCCATCATCAATGATTATCTTGATAAACAACTGACGTTTTACTCGTGTAACACCGCATAGAACGTGGTCGTCGCATTGCAATCATAGTACTTGAACGATAAATACTCACACATAGACCAGCAGAGTCTAATAACAATAATTAAGTCAGAATCTCAAATGGAAATGAACTCGTTATACATCGATGGCGCAGCGGTTAAAGCTACGTCTGGTGAAACCTTTGATAGTATCAACCCGGCAAACGGCGAACCTATCGCAACGTTAGGCCAAGCCTCTTCAGCGGACGTGGATAGCGCTATTGAATCTGCGAAACGTGGATTTGCGGTATGGTCAGCAATGACGGCCATGGAACGCAGTCGTATTCTTTTGAAAGCGGTAGCGATACTTAGAGCTCGAAATGATGACCTTGCAAACCTTGAGGTTGTTGACACGGGTAAGCCACTGCAAGAAGCGATTGAAGTAGATGTAGCGTCTGGTGCCGATGTGATTGAATACTTCGCAGGCCTCGCTCCTACACTTCAAGGCGATCAACAACCCCTTAGTGAATCTCAATTTTTCTACACTCGTCGTGAACCGCTTGGCATCTGTGCCGGTATTGGCGCGTGGAACTACCCAATTCAAATCGCGATGTGGAAATCGGCTCCGGCATTGGCTGCGGGTAATGCGATGATTTTCAAACCTTCCGAAGAAACCCCGCTAACGGCACTTAAGCTTGCTGAGATATTTACCGAAGCAGGCCTTCCAGATGGTGTATTTAACGTGGTTCAGGGTGACTACCGTGTCGGCCAAATGCTAACGGCTCATCCAGACATCTCTAAAGTGTCTTTCACAGGTGAAACCGGCACTGGTAAGGCTGTGATGGCGGATAGCGCTAAGACGCTTAAATCGGTGACCATGGAACTTGGTGGCAAATCGCCAATGATCGTGTTTGATGATGCGAAATTGGGTGATGCGGTTTCCGCTTCTATGGTCGCAAACTTTTACACCCAAGGTGAAGTGTGTACCAATGGTACTCGTGTTTATGTACACGAAAACATCTACAACGATTTTATCGACCAACTTAAGACACGCACTGAAAAACTGATCATTGGTGATCCAATGGACATGGAGACTCAAATTGGTGCGTTGATTTCTAAAGAGCACCTTTCAAAAGTTCTTGAAGCGATTGAGCTAGCAAAACAGTCTGGCGCAACATTGCTGACTGGCGGTTATCAAGTGACTGACAACGGGCTAGCGAACGGCAACTTTGTTGTCCCAACCGTGTTTGTGGACTGCGAAGACAACATGCCACACGTCCAACAAGAGATCTTTGGCCCTGTAATGTCGGTGTTGAAGTTCACTGATGAAGACGATGTGATTCGTCGTGCTAACGATACTAAGTACGGCCTGGCTGCTGGCGTGTTCACGCAAAACCTTTCTCGTGCTCACCGTGTTATTCATCAAATGCAGGCAGGTATTTGTTGGGTTAATACGTGGGGTGACTCACCTGCAGAAATGCCTGTTGGTGGCTACAAGCTTTCGGGTGTTGGTCGTGAAAATGGCCCAGAAACTCTACTCCACTATACGCAAACGAAGAGCATTCTTATTGAGCTAGGCGATTACGCCAGCCCTTATGCCTAACGCGTAAAACTTAATTCAACAGGCTAGCTTAAAAGAGCTAGCCTCACTGACTCATCTCAGGGAACTTAAAATATGGAACAACGCTACGATTATATTATCGTCGGCGCGGGTTCGGCCGGCTGTGTGTTAGCGGATAGGCTAACGGAAAGCGGTGAACATAGCGTTTTATTACTGGAAGCGGGTGGTACGGATAAGAGCATTTTTATCCAAATGCCAACGGCGCTTTCCTACCCGATGAATACTGAAAAATATGCATGGCAGTTTGAGACTCAACAAGAGCCAGGCCTTGATGGACGTGAACTGCACTGCCCACGCGGCAAAGTGTTAGGTGGTAGCTCATCAATCAATGGCATGGTTTACGTGCGTGGTCATGCTTGTGACTTCGACCAGTGGGAAGAAGAGGGTGCTGCCGGTTGGAATTATCAAGCGTGTTTGCCTTATTTTCGCCGTGCTGAATCATGGAACAAAGGTGGCGATCAATACCGTGGCGACAATGGCCCAGTAGGCACTTGTAACGGTAACGATATGGATCTGAACCCGCTTTACCAAGCATTCATTGATGCAGGTAAAGACGCTGGTTACCCGGAAACACAAGACTATAACGGCTACCAGCAAGAAGGCTTCGGCACCATGCATATGACGGTAGACAAGGGAGTGAGAGCCTCAACCTCTAACGCTTATCTACGTCGAGCATTGAAGCGTTCAAACCTGACCTTGAAGAAGGGCATCGTGGCGCGCCGTTTCTTACTTGAAGCACAAGACTCAACTGGCCAATCAGGTCTGAAAGCAGTCGGTGTCGAGTTTGAAAAGTCAGGCAATACTCAAGTCGCGGTCGCGAACAAAGAAGTGATCTCTTCTGCCGGTTCTATCGGTTCTGTTCAACTGCTGCAACTTTCTGGTATCGGCCCGAAAGCCGTGCTTGAAAAGGCTGGTGTAGAGCTGAAACACGAACTCAGTGGCGTCGGTGAAAACCTACAAGACCACCTAGAAGTGTACTTCCAATACCACTGTAACGAACCCATCACGCTTAACAGTAAGCTTGGTTTAGTTAGCAAAGGCATGATTGGCGCGGAATGGATTCTGACTCGTAAAGGTTTGGGTGCTACTAACCACTTTGAATCATGTGCGTTTATTCGTTCACGCAAAGGATTGAAGTGGCCGAATATTCAATACCATTTCCTACCAGCAGCTATGCGTTATGACGGTCAAGCGGCTTTTGATGGTCACGGTTTCCAAGTTCACGTTGGGCCTAACAAGCCTGAAAGTCGCGGTACGGTTGCGATCACTTCGGCTGATCCGCATGCCAAGCCAGAGATCATTTTCAACTACATCTCGACCGAGCAAGACCGCCAAGATTGGCGCGATTGTATTCGTCTGACGCGTGAGATTTTGTCTCAACCTGCGATGGACGTTTACCGAGGCGAAGAGATTCAGCCTGGTCTAAATATTACTTCCGATGAAGCGATTGATGAATGGGTTAAGCAGAACGTTGAAAGCGCGTATCACCCTTCATGTGGCTGCAAAATGGGGGCTGATAACGATCCAATGGCAGTGCTTGATGAGGAGTGCCGTGTTCGCGGTATTGATAATCTGCGTGTTGTCGACTCGTCTGTTTTCCCAACTATTCCAAATGGAAACTTGAACGCCCCAACCATTATGGTTGCCGAGCGCGCTTCCGATTTGATTCTTGGTAAGCCGATGCTTAAAGAGCAGGATGTTCCAGTGTGGATTGCTCCTGAGTGGGAAGACAAGCAAAGAACAGATAAACCAGTAAGAGAAGTGTAAGTCTCTGTTATTGAATAGAAAATAGAAAAATCAGTAATAATAAAAATAGTAACAACAAAAATTAGTTAAAAGTCAGCAAAATTGCCCTGATTAGTATGAGTTAGGGCAGAACAAGGAAAGATAAAAAGGAATCATTATGACGACTCAACATAAACAGACCGCTACAAAAACGGCATTAGTAACATTAGCCATCAGTTCATT
Organism: Vibrio sp. OPT24; assembly: GCF_015163545.1. Lineage (NCBI taxonomy): Bacteria > Pseudomonadati > Pseudomonadota > Gammaproteobacteria > Vibrionales > Vibrionaceae > Vibrio > Vibrio sp. OPT24. The sequence continues at coordinate 1,022,535 of NZ_JADDYI010000053.1, read as the reverse complement.
CGCGTTCAGTGCTTACGCTAACGCTTCAGTAGAGCCACAACAATGTGAAAACGTTCGCTTTGCTGATGTGGGCTGGACAGACATTACTGCAACAACCGCCGTTACTTCTGAACTATTAAAAGGCCTTGGTTACAAAACCAAAACCGACCTACTTTCTGTACCGGTGACTTACTCTTCAATGGCGAATGGTGACATTGACGTGTTCCTAGGTAACTGGATGCCAACCATGGAAGGCGATATTGCTAAGTATCGTGAAGCGGGCACTGTAGAGACAGTTCGTGCCAACCTTGAAGGTGCAAAATACACATTAGCTGTACCTAAGTACGTATACGACGCAGGTGTAAAAAGCTTTGCAGACCTAGCAAAACATGCCGACAAATTTAAAGATCGTATCTACGGTATCGAGCCGGGTAACGATGGTAACCGCTTAATCCAATCAATGATTGATTCTGACGCGTTTGGCTTGAAAGACTTCAGCCTAGTGGAATCAAGTGAAGCGGGCATGGTATCTCAAGTATCGCGTGCGGCACGTCGCAGCCAATGGATTGTTTACCTTGGTTGGGCTCCTCACCCAATGAACAGTAATGTTGAAATGGAATACCTTGCTGGTGGTGACGACTTCTTTGGCCCGAACTATGGTGGTGCGAATGTCTACACCAACGTTCGTTCAAACTATTTGTCAGAGTGTTCAAATGTGGGGCAGCTTCTGCAAAACCTAGAGTTCACTCTAGAGATGGAAAACCAGTTGATGGAAGAGATTCTTAACCAGAAAGCTAAGCCAGAACAAGCCGCTCAACAATGGTTAATCAACAATCCACAACAAGTTGAAGCTTGGTTAGACAACGTAAAAACACATAAAGGTGAATCAGCAACTCAAGCCGTTACTGAATACCTAAAGCAAGTAAAAGCTTAGTTCTACCTATCTCAACAGCTACATAAATAATAAAGGTGAGCTTCGGCTCACCAATAATGAAAGGCAATATTGTGAATTTTATTACGGAAAACAAAATCCCTGTCGGACAATGGATGGAAGCTGGCGTTGACTGGTTAACAATCAACGCAGCAGGCTTTTTTGACGCTGTCTCTATCTTTTTAGAAACCGTTATTCTGTTTTTAGTCGATGTATTTAAGTGGATGCCTCCTGCATTACCTATTGTTATTACGGCAGCCCTTGCATGGTATCTACATCGCAAACTGTCTTTGGTGATCTTCGTCGTCGCCGCGCTTCTGACGATCCTCAACCTTGGCTATTGGCAAGAAATGCTGGAAACCTTTGTTCTCGTCTTTGCGGCGACAACGATTTCCGTATTAATTGGCGTACCGGTTGGCATTATGGCGGCTCACCGTCCTTGGCTATACACGCTGTTGCGCCCGATCTTAGATTTAATGCAGACCGTTCCAACCTTCGTTTATCTGATTCCGACTTTGGTTCTATTTGGCTTAGGTATCGTTCCAGGCTTAATCTCGACCATTATTTTCGCGATAGCCGCGCCGATTCGTTTGACCTATTTGGGGGTGACTAAAGTCCCTGAAGAGTTGATTGAAGCGGGTAAAGCCTTTGGTGCAAGCCGCATGAAGTTGTTGTTAAAAGTAGAACTTCCAGCCGCGCTTCCAAGCATCATGGCAGGCGTAACGCAGTGCATTATGTTATCACTTTCTATGGTAGTGATTGCGGCTCTTGTTGGTGCTGACGGCCTGGGTAAACCTGTGGTTCGAGCGCTAAACACAGTGAACATTTCACAAGGCTTTGAAGCCGGACTGGCGATTGTACTGGTCGCTATTATTCTTGATCGCTTGTGTAAGACACCAAACCAGAAGGAAGCTTAATCATGTCTTTAGTAAATAACGCTATGTCTCAAGAAAGCAAAGCCGTACCTCAAGAACATAAAGCGAATTCTCAAGAGCAGACTGCAGTGGACGCGATTACCATCAAAAACCTTGATGTCGTGTTCGGTAATAAAGCCAATCAAGCACTTGAACTTCTAGACCAAGGTAAAACTCGCCAAGAGATTATCGATGAGACTGGTCAAGTTGTTGGTGTGGATAATGTGTCGTTGACGGTTAAAGAGGGCGAGATATGTGTATTGATGGGTTTGTCGGGCTCGGGTAAATCTTCACTGCTTCGCGCTGTAAACGGTTTGAATGAAATTAGCCGAGGTTCTTTAGCAATCAAAGATGGCGATAAACTGGTGGACTTAGGCGAGCAATGTGACGAAGCGACTCTTCGTCACTTACGTACTCACCGCGTATCAATGGTATTTCAAAAGTTTGCACTGATGCCTTGGTTAACCGTGTTAGATAACGTGGCATTTGGTCTTGAAATGCAAGGCGTAGCCAAAGATGTTCGTCGTGAAAAGGCGCGTGAACAGTTAGAGATGGTTGGTTTAGCTGAATGGGAAACCAAATTCCCTCATGAGCTTTCTGGCGGTATGCAGCAACGTGTTGGTTTGGCGCGAGCGTTTGCGATGGACACAGACATTCTGTTGATGGATGAACCTTTCTCCGCGCTTGATCCACTGATTCGAGCACAGCTTCAAGATGAACTGCTTACATTGCAAAGCAAGCTTAATAAAACGATTTTATTCGTGAGCCATGACCTTGATGAAGCGTTAAAAATTGGTAACAACATTGCGATCATGGAATCGGGTCAACTGATCCAACACGGAAAACCAGAAGAGATCGTATTAACGCCAAAAACCGAATACGTAAAAGACTTCGTTGCCCACACCAACCCATTGAACGTACTTAAAGGTCGTTCATTAATGCAGCCTCTTGGATCATTGACACAAGAGAATGACAGTTGGAAGATCTGTGATGCAAAAGATCTATGGATTGAACTGAATGAAGGTATTTTATCTGTAAAAGGTGAATCCGCTTTGGCTCTTGTTAAGTGGAGTGAGTCTGATGACTTGACCGCAATCAACGCGTCGAGTGTTGTGGTGGCAAGCCCAGAGATCGGTATGCGTGATGCCATTAAGCTGAAACAGATCAGCAATCATCCCATTTTGCTTGTCGAAGACGATCTGTTGGTCGGGATCTTGGACAACAGTGAGTTTTACAGCGCTCTTACAGGTAATTTTCAACTTAATAATGCCGCTTAATGGTTTGAGTTGAGATAATTTGTTCTCTAAGAGATAAAATAGGTAGTGAGACAATGGTAATCTCTCTACCTATTTGATTATAAAATCTTTTTCTCTACCAATGTTTGTGATTTTGGTTACTTTTTTCTTTGTTATATAAATAAAAATCGGCTCTTATTGAGCAAAAGTGTTGGTCTGCGCAGATTCAGATGCATAGAAAAGATTGAGAATAGTATGAACATCAGTACAATGCGGAAAATTAATGAAGTAATTTATCAATTTACAGTGTAATTCGAACGCACCTGACTCAAGAGTTCAGGACATTTCATTGCTTCGATACTGTAAATCCACTCACAGTATATTAGTACAAAGGTCTGCATCTTGGACAAACATGACGAAATCCTGGTCGCTATTCGCCAAATTATTCGCGCTATCGATTTACACTCGAAAAAGCTGAGTAAAGAGTATGGTTTGACTGGCCCTCAATTAATCTTAATGAGAGCAATCCAAGAGATGGGTAATGTGACGATCAAAGAGTTGTCTAATCAAACTAATGTGAGTCAAGCAACCACGACTACAATCATCGATCGCTTAGAATTGAACGGCTATGTACAACGAGTACGTAGTGAATCTGATCGACGCAAAGTACACGCAAACCTGACTGAAAAGGGTCAAGAGTTGTTGAGCAATGCACCACCGCCGCTACAAGATAACTTCGTGAAAAAATTCCAAAACCTTGAGCCGTGGGAGCAAAGTTTACTGCTTTCTTCGATGCAGCGAGTCTCATCTATGATGAACGCAGAAGATATCGATGCTGCTCCAGTACTTCAACTTGAAGGCATTGCGAACGTAGCCAAGAGCTAACGTTAGTTTTAAATTGTATATTTAAAACAAAAACTTAAAGAATTATCAAATGGTCGCATTCAGCGGCCATTTTTGATCCCGCCATTCAAAATCTTCTAATTATCCCTCAGTTATTAGTTACGTATTTTTATTTAAACGCCCCTGATCTATTCCCAGCTTTTGAATGCCTCTTTTCTGGTATTCAAAAACGTATTGACGATTCTCTGACAATAAACTTGTGGACCGACCGGTTTGTTTTGGATTATTGTGTGCTTATATTAACCACGAGGTGATGTATGAAACATGAATTGACGGCTACACAAATGACAGAGACGTTGAAGAATATGCAGGACGCTTTTGCAGATGATCCGATGCCCACTGTGCCGGTGAGAATAGAACAGTTGCTTGCGCTGAAATCTGCTCTCATCGATTACACAGACCGTTTGTGTGTCGCGGTAAGTGAGGACTATGGTCACCGCAGTCGACAAGACACATTGGTGGCTGACATATTGCCTTGCATCGGGAATATTAATTACAGCATTGAGTGTTTGCCTCATTGGTCGACATCTTCGATTCGTCATTCGGGCCCTTTGCTTTCAACTTCTCGTATTGAAGTAGTTTATCAACCTAAAGGCGTGGTAGGGATCATTGCCCCGTGGAATTTTCCAATTATGCTGTCGGTTGGCCCGCTTATATCGGCTCTGGCGGCAGGCAATCGCGCAATGATAAAAATGAGCGAATTTACCCCAGAAACAAATCAAGTATTAAGAGCACTATTGGCGGAAGTTTTTGATGCTGATGAGGTGTGCTTGGTTGAAGGTGAGGTAGAAATCGCAGCCGCATTTTCGGCATTGCCGTTTGATCATCTTCTGTTTACGGGGTCAACCCAAGTGGGTCGCCAAGTGATGAGGTCAGCGGCTGACACGCTAACTCCAGTCACGCTAGAGCTAGGCGGTAAGTCACCGGTTATCGTTGCAGAAGACATGCCAATTGATATCGCGGTTGAGCGAATCATTTATGGTAAGAGCCTCAATAACGGGCAGGTGTGTGTGGCTCCTGACTATGTATTGCTACCTGAAGGGAAAGTTGAATCTTTCATTCAAGAGTATAAAAAACAGTACCAATTGCTATTCGATGAAGGGGTGTATTCCGAGAGTTTGACGTCCCTAATCAATCCTCGTCAATGCGACCGGATAGTGGGTTTGTTGAATGAAGAACGACAAGCTGGAACGCGAACCGTCGCTTGCCATGACGAAGCGATGGACTTAGATAACCACCGCTTGGTGACGCACCTGATTGTTGAACCAAGCCTGTCATCCAAGGTGATGAACGAAGAGATTTTCGGCCCACTATTACCCTTGATTACGTATCGCAATATCGAAGAGGCGCTCCAAGTCATCAATAGCAAACCAAGGCCGTTAGCACTCTACCTGATGAGCTTTGATTTGAGTTTACAGGGTCAGGTTAAGCACCAAGTTCATTCCGGCGGAATGTGTATCAATGACTGCGTTTTCCATTTAGCCGTTGATGATGCGCCGTTTGGTGGCATTGGTGAATCAGGGCAGGGTAATTATCACGGTAAAGAAGGTTTTCTGACTTTCTCTCATGCAAAAACAGTTTTGGAAACGGGCTTAGATCATCGAGTTAAGCATCTGTTTTCAAGAGAAGACAACGAATTAAAAGCAGCTGTGATGAGCATGCTAGGCAAGTAAGTTATACCTGATATTACGTTATTCATTATTAAAAATTTATATAAGAGGCTATTTATGTTGGAACGTTTTTTTGAAAGAACCATACAGTCGTATTTGATGATCACGGGATTCTTGACTGCCACTGCTTTTTCCACCTTTCTGGCACCGGACTGGAGCATGCAGACGTTGTTCTCGTACAACGATACGATGTTGGAAAGTAGCACGTATTTGATGGGTACATATCAGCACTGGGGCGTTATGGTCGGTTGTATCGGCATATTGTTGATGGTCTCGGCGAAGTACAAATCGCTGCGTACTTCGACTATGATTTACAGTGCATTTGAGAAGTCGATGTTTGTGGGCATATTCTTATACAACGTATGTATCAACGATTATGAGTGGTTTTACGGTTGGAGCGGTGTGTTTGCGCTCGATGGATTTGTGACTGTCTACTCTTTAGTTTACCTGTACTACTACCTCACTAGAGACAAAAGCAAGGTGCCAGCTCATCTTCGTTAATAGTTAATAGTTAATAGTTAATAGTTAATAGTTAATAAGTTGCTCATGGTGAGTCAATGACACTTATTTAATGATCACTCACTAACTTATTACTACAGCCCGCATTTGCGGGCTTTTTTCGTTTTGGGGCAATGATCCATAAAGATCTTAATTGACATATCTTTGACATTAACACTCTAGACCGACCGGTTTGTGTTGGTTATTGTTTAGTCATCAACTAGAAATGAGGTAAATACCATGACAACCAATAATTTTAACTTTCAACTTAAAACCATTGTTCATGCTCAAGAGAATGGCATTGAAAATATCCCTTCTCTTTTTGGTCGCTTAGGTGCGCAAAGAGTCGTGCTCTTTTCTGATAAAGGCTTGGAGTCTCTTGGTTTTGTTGAGCAGTTCTCGGCGTTGTTTGTAAACGAAAAGGTGAACCAGCCAGGTAATGAACAAGCAGTTCAACTTGTTGGTGTGTACACCGATATCGCGCCAGACGCGACTTGCGACAACATCAACGCTGCCATTGAGTTTGCAAACAGCGTCAATGCTGATGCGATCTTGTCTGTTGGTGGTGGCAGTGTGATTGATGCTTCTAAAGGTGTGAAATACGCATTTCATAAACAGATAGATGATATCCGTACGGTGATTGCGGGCGGCGGTCATATGGATGTGTGGCCAAACAATGAAGATATTCGAGTGCCACACATTGCGGTTCCGACAACGGCTGGCACGGGCGCAGAAGCCTCTCCGATTGCTGTTTTTTACAATGAACATGAAAACATTAAGGCAAGTCTAGTCGCGTCTGGATTGGAAGCTGATATCGCGATCCTTGATCCAACGGTGACCACTAATCTGCCTGATCATCTGACTCGTTCTACCGCCATGGATGCACTAACACACGCTGTTGAAGCGATTGTCTCGCCAATGAGTAATGCATTCACCGACGCTTACGGTATTCAGGCTGCAAAATTGATTGTTGAAAACTTACCCTTGGCATTGAAAGAGCCAGAAAACCTAACGGCACGCGGCAACCTTCTTCAAGCAAGCACCATGGCGATTTCTGCTTTCTATTCGTCTTTGGGCGGTATTCCGATTCACAACTGTGCTCATGCCTTTGGTGCGATTAGCCACATTCCACATGGCGATGCCAACACGGTATTAATGCCGGTTGTGATTGAAGCACTGCCAGAGTTCTACATGCCGAATGCGGCGAAGTTAGCTCAAGCTTTCTCTGTCGACACTACGGGAACCGATGAGATGGTTTACCAGAGAGTGTTGGATTTCTTAAATAACTTCCAAACCAGTGTCGGTGCGATGAAGCGTTTCAGCAGCTGGGACTTTGATGAGCAAGAGAAGAGCAACATTGCAGAAGCGATTGAAAAAGACATCTGTTTTCAGTTCTACCCAATCTCGAAACAGACGATTGAAACCATCATAGAGAAAGCGATTTAAGTCTCTGTCTTAATCGACTGAATGTTATGACCATTTAATTCAGTCGATGATTCACTCAACAATCATTACTCGAGAGCCAATTATGAAAATTGAAAACGTATTGCTATCAAGCTTATGCATCATCGCGCCATTCCTACTTTTCACCTAATTCATTCAACAGGGACGTCGTGAACTTTATTCCCGAGGAGGAAATAAATGCTCAATAAACGTTTAACTACCGTGATTTTGGCGGGTGTTTTGGTTGTTCTGTTTTTTGCCAAGGCAAGCTTTGGAAGCGAGAGCTTTGAGAATGAAGCCATAAATGATCAAGTACAGCAGCATCAAGATGTCGTGCAACTGTTGGATGAAGCTTACCAAGGGCAATTGGATGCCCAGCTCTCTGTCGCTTACTTATATCTGAGCGGAGATGGCGTAGAACAGAATGATGAAAAAGCCGCGGAGTGGTTCGTCACCGCAGCCAATAACGGTAGCCCTGAAGCTCAAACACAGCTTGGGTTGATGTATATCTCTGGAAGTGGCGTTCAAGCCAGCCAAGCGGAGGCTGTCACCTGGATTGGCATGGCAGCAGCTCAAGAGTATGACCCCGCGCTCGACTTATTACATTGGATGTCGCAAGCCGCGCACTAATTCAAATCCTAACTCAGGTTAATCACAGAAAGGTTAGCCTCAGAAAAAGTTATTCGCAGAAAAGTTAATTACTGAAAAAGTTAATCACAGAAATTGGAGAACGTCTTATGCAGACATTCAAGAAATCTTTAGTCTTCACTGCAATGGCCGCGGCAAGCAGTGCTGCTCTGGCCGCAGAATCAGAAAAACCGAATATTGTTGTCATTGTTGGCGATGATGTGGGCTTTGCCGATACTCAGCCTTATGGCTCAGAAGCCAATACACCAAACCTAATGGCGCTGGCTGAAGAGGGGGTTAAGTTTACTAACTTTCACGCGTCACCAACCTCATCGGTAACGCGCTCTATGATGTTAACCGGAGCAAATAGCCACGAGGTTGGGCTAGGCACCTTCGACTATGCTGTCTATCCGGGTGCGATTGGCAAGCCGGGTTATGAAGGTTACCTCACCAAGAAAGGGGTTACGGTCGCAACGCTGCTTAAAGAGAGTGGTTATAACACTTACCTCTCTGGGAAATGGCACTTGGGGCACGACGATGGTTTCTTACCTGACGATCGAGGTTTTGAAGAGAGTTACGGTATCTTAGCGGGCGGCTCGAATCACTTTAATCGAGATATGATGTTCCCGGCCAAAAATGCCGCGACAGCGGATGCGCTGCAAAAAGGGGATATTCCCGGCGTCGAAGTTGAGCCAACTTACCGTAACGGTGAAGTGGTTGAGGACAAGTACAAAGGCGAGTACTCAGACCAAGTTTACACCAACGAGATCATCAAGATGATCGACAGCAAAAAAGACGACGGTAAGCCTTTCTTCGCTTACGTCCCATTCACCGGTATTCACCTGCCATTGCAAGCGCCTGAGTCTGCCTATCAAGATAAAGTTGATTACTACGTCGAGCATGGTTGGGACTCTGTTCGAGAAGATCGTTTCCAACGCATGAAAGAGATGGGCGTGATTCCAAAAGACGCCGATATTTCAGATCGTAACGCATTAAGCCGCCCTTGGGACTCGCTTTCTGAGAAAGAACAAAAGTGGTACGGCAAGAAAATGGCTGTCGCGATGGGCATGATGGAAATGCAGGACCAGCAAGTGGGTCAGATAGTCGATTACCTGAAAGAAATCGGGGAATACGATAATACTTACATCATGTACCTAGCGGATAATGGCCCAGAAGCGGCGGATATTACCGGTGAAAATATCAGTGATTTGATCCGAACGTGGACTGCTCATCATTTCGATAATTCGACTGAAAACTTAGGTAAGGCGAACTCCAGTGTGTCACTTGGTCCTGAGTGGGCAAGCGCTTCAACTGGTGGCCTATCTTGGTACAAAGCTTACACAGCAGAGGGCGGTATCCGTGTGCCATTTATCGTTAAGCCAGCCAAAGCGCTTTTAGCCGCTGAAGATGCGTTGCAACCGGGAACTCAGACAGATGACTTATCCCAAGTGAAGGACATTGCAGCCACGATTCTTGAGATTGCAGAGGTCGATCATCCAGGAACGGAATATCAAGGTCGAGAAGTGGCGCCGATGAGTGGTGTGAGCTTGTTGCCTTACTTCAAAGGGGAAACGGCAGACGTGCACAGTGCCAACAATGCGATTCCATTTGAATTGTTTGGTAGCGGGATTTTGCTTAAAGGTGATTACAAGATTATCCGAATTTCTACGGGAATGGGCGGCGACAGTGAGTGGCACCTATACAACACCAAGAAAGATCCAGCTGAGCAACATGACTTGAGAAATGAAATGCCAGATCTGTTCCTTGAAATGGTCGCTGAATATCAAGAATACGAAAAAGCGCAAAATATCGTCCCAGTTGACGAAGCGTGGAACCCGTTTGAAAACGTGAAATAGAGGAAAAAAACCACTCGGCCAACCTAATGCCATTAAGCTTGGTTGGCCGATGAACACCGTGTAAAGGAATTACGAATTGTTTTGGCTAATACAATAACTTTACATCGAGGCACTTTTCATGACGACATTATCGCTATCAAATTTGAGTTCAGTTCCGCAGTTCAATGGCAAAGCACACAGCAAGCTTCAAGCGCTAGCAAAACCGATTGGGGCGGTGTGTAATATCAGTTGCACCTACTGTTATTACTTAGAAAAACAGCAGCTGCTTGAATACCCAAAAGGCTCTCAATATACGATGGATGAAGTTCTGTTAGATCGTTATATCAAGCAGTACATAGAAGGGCAGAATACGCCTGAAATTATCTTTTCTTGGCACGGTGGAGAGCCTACCTTGTTGGGGATTGAGTACTTTCAAAAAGTCGTCGAGCTGCAGAAAAAATATTGTCCTAGCTACAGCAAGATTAGCAATGACCTTCAAACCAACGGCACGTTACTGAATGATGCGTGGTGTGAGTTCTTCAAAAAGAATGACTTTATCATTGGTGTGAGCATTGACGGCCCAGAGCACTTACACAATCACTACCGGACCAACCGTGCAGGCAAAGGCACTTTTTCTCAAACAATGCGTGGCATTCGCTACTTGAAGCTGCATAACGTCGAGTTCGCGACCCTAAGCTGCGTGAATGATGTGACAGGAAAATATCCATTAGAGGTCTATCGCTTTCTGCGTGATGAAGTGGGTTCGAAGCAATTGCAGTTTATTCCTGTGGTCGATAAGCGTGAGGCTCATACCAACAATAAATGGTTGAGCAACCAACAAGCGATCATTCCCGTATCAGGCGAGGTTGAACCTTGGAGTGTCGATTCAGTGCAATGGGGAGAGTTTCTGTCGACGGTTTTTGATGAGTGGTTCGAACGCGATTTTGGACAAATATTAGTGCCGTACTTTGAAAATTTTGTCGGAGTATGGATGGGCAGAGAAAGCACCATGTGTACCTTGAGTGAGATCTGTGGAAAAGGGTTAGCAATTGAACCTAATGGCGATGTGTATTCGTGCGATCATTACGTCTTTCCTGAGTTTCAGTTAGGTAATATTCATGAGAAGCCGCTATCGACGCTAGCGTTTTCGCCTGCTCAGCAAAATTTTGGATTCGCGAAGCAAAAGTCGTTGCCCAAACAGTGCCAAACTTGTGAGTTCAAATTTGCTTGTCATGGCGAGTGCCCTAAGAACCGAATTATCAACAGTCGTGATGGTGAGGCTGGGCTAAATTACCTGTGTAAAGGGTGGCTCAAATTCTTTCAACATATCGACCCAGTACTCAATGCTTTGCTTAAAGCCAATAACTTAGCGCCACGGATGGGATAATCGAATCGATCACGTGATAAGCTGAAGCCTAGGTAGAAAAAGAACAAGCCTGAAAAACAAAAAGGCTCGCTATATAAAGCGAGCCTTTTAGTGTGTAGGAGCGGGTTAATTTTTTGAACTCATCGCAAGCAATGTCTCTTCCATGGCATTGTTGAGAATCGAACGGTTGCGCTGCATCGCTGCCATTAGCGTAGAGCCCAGCCATAAGCCATAAAGCGTGCGAGATAGTGATTCAGGATCTACGATATTGAAATCACCCGCTTCATTGCCTTCTTCGAATAGCTTAGCCATACGTAGGATTATCTTTTCTGAACCCTCTGCCATGGTTGATTGTAACGAATTAGCTGTTCCTGCTACCTCTCCGGCTAGTTTTACCACAAGGCACTGAATATTGAAGTCTTCAGTCAACTTCGACGCGCACCAAAATTCGAAATAGGCTTTAACGCGATCACGACGAGAAAGCGACTCATCACTTAAAAAGTCATCTAGCTTAGCGAGATGCTCATCAAAGTAGTTAGTAAGAAGGATCTCACCAAAGTGTTCTTTGGATTTGAAGTAATGGTAAAAAGAACCCTTCGTGCCTTCCGCTTGGTTGATGATTTTCATCAGGCCAACACCAGCAAACCCGTGTTCATTAATAAGGCTAAACCCTGCATCGAGCATAGCTTGTCGCATGTCTTTCATTGTTCTTACTCTTTATGCTGAGAATGAGGAATAGTGTAACGAGCAACATACCAACCGTCCAGTCTAGCGCGTTAGGACGCGGTCAATAATTGACTCGTTCCGTCAAAGTAACATTTTCTCTTATTGGCACTTCTAAGCGACAAAACTTTTTTCAAGATAAGCACATCCTATAAATCGAAAATAACAACCTTAAAGGGCTTGTTTGGTGCCTTAAAATGGCTAAATCAGGGTATTTTAAGTTACTGTTTTTGTTGGTTTTTAATTTGGTGTTTTCTTGAGATCGCAATGGTAGTCTTAGCTTAATTTCTTTAGGGGGCTAAATGGACACCAATAACAGCACTTATCATCAGCACAGTTTTGCTCAGCAAGATTTATCAGAGCTTACATTTACAGCCTGCACGTTTATCCGTTGTGATTTCAGACGTTCGAACTTACGTGATGCAACGTTCATTAACTGTAAATTTATTGAGCAAGGCGATATTGAGGGATGCCACTTTGATATTGCCGACTTACGAGATGCAAGCTTCCAGAATTGCCAGTTGGCGATGGCGAATTTTAGTAACGCGAATTGCTATGGTATTGAGCTACGTGATTGCGATTTGAAAGGGGCGAACTTCACTCGCACTAATTTTGCTAACCAAGTCAGCAATCGAATGTATTTTTGTTCTGCTTATATTACAGGTTGTAACCTGTCATACGCGAATTTTGAACAAGCTTGTTTAGAGAAGTGTGAGTTATTTGAGAATCGTTGGATAGGTACTTACCTTGGTGGCGCGTCATTGAAAGAGTCTGATCTCAGCCGTGGTGTGTTCTCGGAAGACGTATGGGGGCAATTCAGTATGCAAGGTGCCAATTTATGCCATGCTGAATTAGAAGGGTTAGACCCAAGAAAAGTCGATACAACAGGCGTTAAAATTGTTGCGTGGCAGCAAGAGCAACTGCTTGAAAGTATGGGTATCGTAGTGATGCCAGATTGATCTTTTCTGTTTCTGAATACCCATAATATTCAACAAGCCATCACAAGTGATGTAGGACAAACTGAGAACAAGTCTGAACTCTTCGATCAGTCAAATTCGTCAGTTGAAAATTCTACGTGGTTATTGATATTTTTCATAAGCTTGAATGATCAATCTATGATTACGATTAGTGTAAGCTGGATTGGCTATAAATAAAGCCCAATGACTGAAAACGCCCAAAGCGAACAACTTTGGGCGTTTTTACATTTGATTCATTGTCCGTACTGCTGACACTTAAGGCCGTGATTAATGCATACCTGAACGCATTTTGTCGCTGAGTGCGAAGAAAACAAAAAGCACAATACATACCAAAGCGACACACAGCGACACTAAGATAGTTGTAGCGTCAGTCGACATTAACGGGGTAACGAGAGAAGCTAACGCTACTAACATAATCGTGATGTGAACGATTCGTCCGAGGATTGGATTTTTGTGACAGAATGAAGCCCAAAGGTAACGCATTTTTAACACCATTATAAAATTAGTGGGTTTATTCTATTTTCTTAATGAGTGTTTTGTAAATAAGTTTTCGTTACAGGTGACTGTAAATATGATCTCAGTCAGCTTAGTATAAAACTAGTTAAATAACAGTGGTTTATTGGTCTGTCTATGAAGAATTATCATTTAAATACCAACCATAATATTTCGTATTCTTTAGAATGGTAAGCCAAATGTTGCACCATTTTCAGTTTCTTGACTAAGGATCTCATTTATTGAACGTATGATTAAGAGCCCATTTGCTTATCAGTATTCAATGTAAAATAAATTCGAGTAAGCTCCTATCCAGTGGATCAAATTTTTCTATTTATCAGAAAGAGTTTTTCGATTTGAGAGCACGGTAATCTTGTCTACCATTCTGTTTGGTATACTCAATGCTTATTCGGAAAGGTGATGGAGATAATATGTCGAAAACCGCGAAGATCATTAATGAAGATAAACTAGTGAAAAAAGCAGTTGAGGTCGGTTTTAAAATGGCTAAATTGCAAGGTTTTGATTTGCCACATTCATCTCAACCAATAAAGGTCAAAGCGGTGTACTTGTTTCTTGTTGAAGTAAATCAGATCACGCCGTTACCAGAAAGTAAGCTTGATGGGGCAAACATTAAAAAGCGTCTGGCGCTATGGATACATAAAGCATTGCCTGACAATGATCCCTTGAAGTAAACCTTTTCCAAGCTGATATTTCTGGACTCGTTTCCTCTGAGTTCATTATTCATCGATATGTTAGATAAGAAACCTAGCGAGCTCTCGCTAGGTTTTTTTGTTTTTGAGGCCGATATTTTAATAGTGGATAGCGAGTCACTGCCATTCGAAGCGTTGTTATCTACTCGATAGAATGTTCAACACTGAGAGTGTTGGTGATTTATGCCGCTTGATTGGCAATCTGAGCACATAATTTACTAATGACTCTAACCTTCTTTTGACGCTTATTCGGTTAAAGACATTTTCTTAAGATCTCCACCGATCAAATACATTAGAACTCAAAGTATTATTTAATTCATGCTGACCGCTATTAAATGTGACACAGATCACTAATTTTTGTTTTTTAAAGTTAAGGTGTTGATCTTAGTAGGGGGTAAATGCTCATAATAAAAAGGAATTTAATTAGAGTTCAAAGGAATTTCTCGGTATGATTACATCAGCGCCTTGGGTGTTGTGTCCAGAAGTGATAGAAAAAACGAGTGAAGAATGGAGTTTTCGCGAGCCCAAAGCTTCAGATGGCAACGACATTTATCGACTGATTTCAGAATGTCCACCACTAGACACCAACTCGTCATATTGCAATTTTTTGCAATCCACTCACTTTAGTAAAACTTGTATTTTGGTTGAGAACAAAGGTGAGCTTGCGGGCTTTATCTCGAGTTATCAAAAACCGAGTGAGCCTAATGTTCTCTTTATTTGGCAAGTTGCAGTTGCTCCTCGATTTAGAGGTCACTCTTTAGCTTACAAGATGTTGAACAGCTTACTTCGTCGAGAGTGGCTGAAGAGTATAGAAGCTATTGAAACAACCATTACTAAGTCAAATCAAGCGTCTTGGGCACTCTTTAAAAAGCTAGACGCAAAAAATAGTAGCACTGGAAAAGTGACCACTTTCTTAGATGAAAATGTTCATTTTAAAGGGCTGCACGATACTGAGTATTTGTATCGAATACCCCTTAAATAATCATTAACTTATAGGAATCAAATAACGGCCTTATCATGGATATTTTTAAAAAGCAGGAATCTAACGTACGTTCATACTCGAATAGTTTTCCAGTCACTTTTGCTAAATCAAAAGGCTGCTGGCTTGAAACAAAACAAGGTGATCGTTACCTCGATTTTCTTGCTGGAGCAGGATCTCTCAATTACGGTCATAACAATCCAATACTTAAGCAAGCTTTACTTGAGTATATTGAAATGGATGGAATTACACATGGCTTGGATATGCATTCAGAAGCCAAAGCTGAATTCCTAGAAGCTCTTAGTCGCTTTATTTTGGAACCTCGAGCATTAGATTACAAAGTTCAATTTACCGGCCCGACAGGAACAAATGCGGTTGAGGCAGCGATTAAGTTGGCGAAAAAAGTAAAAAGTCGAAGCAGTATTGTTGCATTTACCAATGGTTTTCATGGTTGTACGGCGGGTGCATTGGCTGCTACAGGCAACCAACACCACAGGCAAGGTGCGGGCTCAAATCTCAACAACGTTACGCGTTTGCCATTTGAAGGTTACGCTGGAATCGATGGTTTAAAATTATTTGAAACGATGTTAACCGATAATTCCGCTGGTATGGATAAACCTGCTGCCGTTTTATTGGAAACGGTTCAGGGTGAAGGTGGGTTAAATGTCGCTTCAAATGAGTGGCTACAGAAGTTAAGCAAAATCTGTAAAGCCCACGATATCCTACTTATTGTGGATGATATTCAAGCCGGTTGTGGTCGAACAGGAACGTTTTTTAGCTTTGAACCTTCAGGTATAAAACCAGATATCGTTACGCTATCTAAGTCGATAAGTGGTTATGGCTTACCGATGGCTGTGGTTTTATTAAAGCCTGAACTAGACAAGTGGGAGCCGGGAGAACACAACGGCACCTTCCGTGGTAACAACCATGCGTTCATTACTGCTGCTAAAGCGTTAGAAATGTATTGGTCAAATGATGATTTTGAAAATCATATTCAACGTAGCTCAAGCATGGTCGATGATGTCATTCAACGCAATCTCAAGCGTTTCCCTGAGCTATTTGTTCAACGCAAGGGACGCGGAATGATGATTGGCATTGAATGTAAAGATGGGAACACAGCTGATGAGATTGCAAAAGTGTGTTTTGACAAGGGCATGGTAATTGAGACCGCAGGTCCAAACGATGAAATCTTGAAGTTCTTTTGTCCATTAACCATTTCAGAATCGGAATTGATGCAAGGTTTAACTATTTTCGAAGACTCAGTTGAAGTGGTAGCAACCAAGCATTTCAAGAAAGCATCGTAATAGGGAGAGTAAAATGATTGTTAGAACACTTGATGAATGTCGTAATAGTGAAAGACGTATTGTATCGGATAACTGGGAAAGCACTCGCATGTTATTGAAAGATGACAATATGGGATTTTCTTTTCATATCACAACAATTTACGAAGCGACAGAAACACATATCCATTACCAAAACCACTTGGAGTCTGTGTTTTGTATGAGTGGTGAAGGGGAGATTGAAGTCGTTGGTGGTAAAACTTACCCAATCAAACCCGGTACGTTGTACATCCTAGATAAGAATGATGAGCATTATTTACGCGCATATAAAAACAAAGAAATGACAATGGCTTGTGTGTTTAACCCACCAATTACTGGCGCTGAAGTACACGATGAAAACGGCGTTTATCCACTCGTTGATTAACCCATATATTCAGGGGTGATATCTCACCCCGCTCCCTATTATTTAGTCTTTAATCTCTTCAAGAACAAAAGGTCTTTTATGACATTTACCGTAGAAAAAATCGGCGGTACATCAATGACAGCATTTGATGCTGTGCTCGACAATATTATTCTCCGCCCTCAAAATCCTTATAACCGAATCTTTGTTGTGTCCGCTTACAGCGGTATGACGGATGCATTGTTGGAATGTAAAAAAACAGGTAAGCCTGGTGTCTATCAATTGATAGCGATGCGTGACGATTCGTGGAAGGATGCTCTATCTTATATTGAACGCCGCATGCTATTGACCAATGAGCATATTTTTGCGGATCCAATGAATCGTATGAGAGCAGATAAGTTCATCCGGTCTCGTATTTCAGAAGCCAAAAACTGTATTACTAACATTCTTGAAACGTGCCAATACGGACAGTTTTCACTGAGACATTATTTACCACAGATTAGAGAGTTTCTTTCTTCAATTGGAGAGTCACATAGTGCATACAACACGGCTCTTAAATTAAAAAACATTGGTATAAATTCGACCTTTGTTGACCTTTCTGGTTGGGACAACAAAACCCCTCAAAGTTTGGACGATACGATTAGAGAGGCTTTCTCTGACATTGATGTTACTGAGGAGCTTCCCATAGTAACTGGTTATGCGTATTGCAAAGAAGGTTTGATGCATACTTATGATCGTGGTTACAGTGAGATGACGTTTAGTCGTATCGCTACTATTACTGAGGCATCATTGGCGATCATCCATAAGGAGTATCACTTTAGTTCGGCTGACCCAAAAGTCGTTGGTGTAGGTTCGGTTAAACCGATTGGGGCAACTAATTATGATGTTGCCGATCAACTGGCTAACCTTGGTATGGAAGCTATTCACTCTAATGCGGCTGCTGGGTTACGAGAAAGTGGCATAGAACTGCAAATCAAAAACACCTTCGAGCCAGAACATGAGGGAACACTGATTTCTTCTGATTACCGACCAGACACGAATCACATTGAGATCATTGCCGGAAAACAGAAGGTATATGCGTTACATGTTTTTGACCAGGGAATGGTCGGTAAGGCGGACAATGTTAGTTATGAGTTAATGGAGATTATCGCAGATGCTAGAGTGAACCTTATTGGTAAAGAGATGAACGCCAATTCTATTACCTATTATCTAGGTGGTAGCACCGAGAGTTTAAACAAGGTGTCTTATAAGGCTGAGAAACGTTACCCTCAGGCATCTATTTCAGGTCGAATGGTCGCTATAATCTCAGCGATCGGTTCTCAAATTGATACCAATAAAACGCTCGCTAATGGTGTATTGGCTTTGATGAACCATAGTGTTACGCCTATTGCATTACATTCGTCTATGAGAAACGTAAATGTGCAATTTGTTGTGAGTGATGACAAGTATCAACAAGCGATTTGCGCGTTGCATGAAGAATTCTTTGACCAAGATAAAAGAACCGAGACATCGGTGAATGCAGCATAAAATTTAACAGTGGAGGGCTCACCCTCCACTGTTAAATTTTCATGGAAAAGCAAAACATCAACTGCAAATTAACGATCGCCTGTATCTATTTTGATCACACAGATGCGGTAAACGTTACATGATTTTTGTGTTGATACTGTACTTTCTTGAATTAATCGGTGATTTATTAAGTATTCGGTTATCGGTTATTTCACCTTTCACATAGCAACATCAGATATGAGTATTACTACTCTTGATACTTATCGAGCTTGTTATAAAGCGTTTTGATGCTGATTCCCAAGTCTTGTGCTGTTTCCTTTTTGTTGCCTTCATTTTCTTCGAGCGTATTGATAATCGCCGCTTTCTCAATCTTCTCGAGAGAAACACCCGCCGGAACCATATCCTCAACGGTAGTCCCTGTTTCTAAAGGAGGAGTATCAAAAATTAGGTGTTCATCTTTAATCGTCTCATCTGCCAATATAAAAGCTCTTTCAATACAGTGTTTTAATTCCCTGACATTCCCTGGCCATGCATGGGCTGATATTTTTTGAAGCGCTGATGTGAAAATGGTCTTCGCAGTGGTTTCATTTGCGTTGCGATGAGCAATAAAATGTTTTGCTAAGCCGACGATGTCGTCGCCTCTTTCACGCAATGGAGGGACATGTATGGGGAAGTGAGCCAACCTGAAATAGAGATCCTCTCTCAAAAACTGTTCTTCAATAGCGACTTGTGGATCTCGGTTTGTCGCTGCAATGACTCGAGTATTAGCGATACTCGTTGCATTACTGCCTACAGGGCGATATTCACCTGTTTCTAAAACTCGTAGTAATTTGACCTGGTGTTCAAGTGGCATTTCGGTGATTTCGTCGAGAAACAATGTGCCACCTTCTGCTTGCCTAAACACCCCTTGGTGTGTGCGATTCGCCCCTGTAAAAGCGCCTTTTTCATGACCAAATAATTCACTATCAACTAACTCAGGGCTGATAGCACCGCAGTTGATCGCAATAAAAGGTTGGTTTTTACGATCACTGGCAAGGTGAATCGTTTGTGCGACTAATTCTTTACCTGCCCCACTTTCGCCGACAATCAAAACATTGGTGTCAGTCTTCGCGACTCTTCTTAAAGTTCGATACAGCTTATGCATGGGCTTAGAAGAACCGACTAACATACCGAACTGGTCTAAATCGCTGGTGGACACTTTACGCCCTTCTTCCTGCTTCTGGAGGAAGTATTGACTGAAGTCTGCAAGGGTATCTTCCAATATTTGCATGTCGACGGGCTTTCTATAATGGAAGATTGCGCCATGGTTCATCATCATGTCTAAATTTTTGTTTGGCGTACCTGTACTGATAATAATCAAGTCCATTTCGTCCAATCCTGTTGCACTCGATAAGGACTTAAAATCATCGTTAGTAAATCGAGAGACTTCAACAATAGCAGTATCTGGTTGCAGTTGTTGTAGCTTGTCAATCCAATGAACATCCATAGTACTTTGAATTATTTCAAAGCTTGATAATTCATCTAGAGAGTTTATTTTAGACCGCAATAATTCATCTTTTAACTCTATAAACAGTGTCGGTAATGACATGATTTAACTCTCTTTTTGTACGACAGAAAACGACCTTGATAATAACATGATGTCCTTCAAATACGAATCTATCATTTACTATACGCCACCTTTTAAATGTAGTTACAATATTACTGATAGTAGAAGTGGCTAATTAATAGTATTGATATTAATTATTCTAGGATCTCCATTGATGATAATTTTTACAAAATACTCGTGTAATTAATACACCTCCGATTATTTTACCAATGGTAAATTTTCAAAATTAAAGTGTAAATCCTTTATTTTCAGTCAGTTAAAAAGTTGGCATGCTGGTTGCAATTGTACAAGTGTCAGTTAACTAGAGGAGATAATTAATGAGAAATACTGCAAGTAAAATATTATTAGCTACTTTAATTGCAACTTCTTCATCAACTGTTTTTGCTAATAGCATGTGGGAAAAAGAAACTTTCGATGCGTGGATTGATGGAAAAGCAGAAACGACTTTATTACTGAATACTAATTTAAACTCATTTGACATCAACACCTACGTTAAAAATCGAGTGGTTACTTTAACTGGCTCGGTTAAAAATGAAACAGAGAAAGATTTGGCAGAAGAGTTAGTGCTAAGCCTAGATGACGTTAAGTCTGTAAAAAACGAACTTACAGTGATTGATGAAGACAAAGAAAAAACACCCGCAGCCGTACAAGCTTTGACTGATGCTCACATAAAGACACTGGTAATCACTCGTTTATTAATGAATACCAATGTTAGTGGTAGCGATATTCAAGTTAAAACCGAAAACAGTGTGGTTATCTTGAAAGGTTCAGTTTCATCAAGCAGTGAACACGACTTAGCTTTATCTATAGCAAATAATACCCCGAATGTAGAGAAAGTGGTGGATAAATTAAATATTATTTAACCTCTCTACAATTGGTAATTTATTAAAAATTGGGGAATAACGATGATTCGCTGGTCGCTAATATTTTTATTGTCGCAATTATTGCCGCCCTATTGGGATTTAGTGGTATCGCTGGGGCTGCTGCGACAGTAGCAAAGATCATATTTTATATATTTGCAATATCACTACTGGTTTCAGTGGTAATTATGTTGCTGAATAAAAACAAACATTAGGAGTTTATATGAACATCAAATCGAACGCTTACCGTTTTTTAACTATTGTGGGTATTACATTTGCACTTGCGGCATGTAGTGATGAAGGTCCGATGGAACAAGCCGGGGAAAATGTAGATGAGGCTGTAGAGGATACTCAAAACGCAATAGAAGATAGCTGTGAAAATATTAAAGAGCATTTAGATGCGAAAGATGAAGATTGCTAGAACTGTCATCTAGAGTGCAATGAGATGCCAAAATCCTCATAAAAGTAAACCAATGAAGTAGGAATTAGACATGAAAAATATATTTGATGTGCTCAAAGACAGTCATGAAAAGCAACGACTTTTGATGGATGCGTTACTCCAAACTTCGGGAGACACACAAGCTAGGCAAGAACTCTATGTTAACCTTAAGAATGAGTTAACCAAGCATGCGATTGCAGAAGAGCGCCATTTTTATGCACCTTTGATCGAGAGTGATCAATCCATTGACATGACTAGACATGGAATCGCTGAACATCATGGAATCGACAAAATACTCGCTCAACTCGATGATACAGAGATGTCTTCACCAGCTTGGCTTGTTTTAATGAAAACATTAAAAGATAAGGTTGAACATCATTTAGAAGAAGAAGAGCAGCGTTTTTTTCAAACCGCAGGTCGAGTCTTAGATACTGAACAAAAAGAAACATTAGCTCGTAAATATGAAAAAGAGGTTGCTTGAATCACGAAGTAATCAAATTCTTTAAATAAGTATAAAACTGCTTTGTTATCAAGCTAAGGGCTCATTCTTGAGCCCTTCTTTTATTTAATTTAGAGATAGATAAATTTACGGATAAATATATTTAAATTCACGGATAAATTAAGGCGTAACATGTTTATTATTAAATATTATATGCTTCTTGCTATAGCTTGTTTTTTTGCTGCTGCTCTTATACCACAGCTAATAATCCGTGGTGTTTTTGCCTGGTGTAGTTTGTCGATGTTCATCGTTAGTGTTGCCTACATCTTCGATATGCCGTCAATATTTAGGAAGACTAGCGATGGGAAAATAGTGTGGTGGATTAGATGGATCTTCATTCCATTCTTCTTAGGTGTTCGACTGTACAATGCATGGGCAATTAAAAGAGATAAAGTTGAACCAATACAGAAGGTTGGAAAAGGTTTATATGTATCTCGTCGTTTGTTCCCTTCAGATTTATCGTTCTTAGAATCTCAAAACATCCATTGTATTGTAGATGTTACAGCTGAGTTTTCTGGTTTAGAAAGTGCAATGACCGGTGATCAATTTCGCTATTTAAACACCCCGGTTCTTGATCATAAAGTCCCTAAAATGCATAAGCTTAAACATGCTATAAATTGGATCGATACCCAAATCAATCAATCTAGATCGGTTGTTGTGCATTGTGCTCTCGGTCGAGGACGTTCTGTCTTTGTCGTAGCTGCCTATCTTTTAGCAAAAAATCCGTCACTTACTGTAGAGCAGGTCTTGAAAAGTATTAACGACGTGCGAAGTACAGCTCAATTGAACCATCTACAACTGAAAACACTTCAAGCAATCAGTGATAAAGGTTTGCTCACTCTTGGCCATAAAGCTTGCCTTATTGCCAACCCTGTTGCAGGTGGTGGTAAATGGTTGGCGAATGAACAACAGGTTATTCGTGAACTTACAAGAAAGTACAGTTTAGATATTTTTCTTACTAGCCAAGAAGTATCAGCAGAAATATTAGCTAAGCAGGCCAAAGACCGGAATACTGCGCATATTATCGTTGCAGGTGGCGATGGGACGGTTAGTGAAGTCGCAAGGCAAGTTAGGAAGACTGATACACAACTCGGGATTATACCTTTGGGTACCGCGAACGCTCTATGTCATATGCTTTATGGATTGACCTCGAAAATATCGCCTGTTGAAAAAGCGTGTGAGGCTATTTTATCGGGCAACTCAAAAAGAATCGATCTGGCGTTCTGTAATCAACAACCAATATTACTGCTTCTTGGTATTGGGTTTGAAGAACAGATGATCGATTACGCACATCGAGAACAAAAAAATGAAAAAGGGCAATTCGCGTATTTGACTGGGTTCTTCAATGCAGTAATCACCGACGATAATCAACACTTTCAAATTTCAATCGATGACCAACCATCACAAAGTATGAAACTACAAAGTTTGGTCGTGGCGAACTCTTCCCCTTTTAGTACTGTGCTTGCTCAAGGGGGACAGCCTCCTAGGCCGGATGATGGGAAGCTGCATATTACCTATTTGGAAAATACAAATTCACTTAGTAAACGAGCTATCGCTCTATCTGATCTGTTGTTATCGAGTCTCGGAGCGAAAGAACAAGCTAGTTACTTTACTTATGCTTCGGCACAGCTCGTTAAAATTGATTCTGACCGACCTATTTCATACGTGATTGATGGAGAGAGGTATTCGGCTGATTCACTGGAGATAAGTATTGATAAGCAAGCCTTAACGGTTTGTATTCCATGAATGTATTGAATAATCCGCATATTGAATAAGAAGGAGACACCATGGAAATGAATCTCTCTTTTAACTTAGAGAAGTTTCAGCATCTGATAGAGGGTAAGTTAGAGCATTGGTTAGTTGAAGCAATTAAACTTATCCCTAACCTGATTGTTGCTTTTGTTACGTTTCTTATTTTTATCTTTGTTGCCAACATAAGCGGTAAGTTGTTTAAAAGATTGAGCAATAGAGTTGTCGACTCTCAAGAAGTCATTAACTTACTGGCTTCTATTGTTAAGGTTACCATTGTTACTATTGGATTTTTTGTCGCGTTAGATTTTGTTGGGCTCCAAGGTACGGTTACATCGTTGCTTGCCGGTGCCGGTATTCTAGGTTTAGCTATCGGTTTTGCTTTTCAAGATATGACTGAGAACCTCATTTCAGGTATTACAATGAGTATTCGTAAACCTTTTAAAATTGGCGATGTTGTTGGTTCCAACGATGTCATGGGTACCATAGTCAAAATAAACTTACGAAATACACTGGTTGAAACGTTCTCTGGTCAACACGTCATGATTCCCAATAAGATGGTTTTCCGAAATATTTTGACGAACTACAGTCGAAAAGGACGAAGAAGGGTCGAGATCCCTGTGGGGATTTCCTACTCAGACTGTCCCAAAAGAGCCGCTGAGGTGATAACCAAAGCGATAAACCAAAAGTCTTATGTTAGTCGGAAAGAAGATACGACGGTTTACGCTTCAAGCTTTTCTGATAGTAGCGTTAACTTATTGGTTTGGTTTTGGATTGAGTACCCAGGAGGTTTTGGTTATATGGACGCAAAGCACGACGGTATTATAGCGGTTAAAGAGTCATTATCAGAGGCTGGAATGACAATACCGTTTCCGATTAGAACACTTGATTTTGATCCCAAAGGCGGTAAAAATCTGTCTAGAATGATGACTGGGGCTGTCGATGACGCTTCCTAGAATAACATAGCGGTCCCTCTCGTAAAAAAGCGTCAAGGCAATATGCCTCGACGCTTTTTATTTTGAGTGATGCCAGAATTAGATCAGAATTAAACCTAGATTATTCCCACTGTTTAATGATTGTGTTGTAGGCTTTGATTCTCTTCTCAAGTTAATTAATCGTATCTATTTTAGATGGGTTATATCTGTTACAAATGCTTTGCTATCTCATCATTTTCAACTTGCAACGCCGCAACCCAATAGGAGAAAAAAGCAGACATATGTTGATTGTTAAACTTTCTAATAGTGTTTTTGAGGTAAGAAATTAGGCTTAAATTACTCTGGTACATATCGTTATAACTAACAATTAACTCAGGGGGCTGACTCAATATGTCATTGTCATTAACTTCATTGTTAATGCAGAACTTGGTGTTTACTTCGTTTATTAATGAACGTTCAACTTTTATAAATCGATTTGCAGCTCTTGCAATGTTCCCATGTGCTTTCTGTTCAATTAGGTCAACACATGAGAAGTAGTGATCTTTCAATGTACATAGTATTTTTTCTATGCCTTTATAGTGAATTACCTCAAGGGGATCATTGTCCTTTTTAAACAACATATCATTACTCCTTTTTATCTCAGTAGTATTTATAATTTCAGTTGATTTATAATAATTAAAATAAGCCTTTTCTTTGATTCTGATTTCCAACCATCATTCGCTAATAACTAATTCTGACGCATGTTGTGTATTTGGTCTCGACATGATTCCATTTCATTTTTTACCACTTTTAATCTTCTTCTCCCTTCTATATCAGGGTTAGTTTCTAGCAGTGATTCAATGTCGGAAATGATCTTTGTCTCGACACCTTCTAGGTGCTTTAAATAGAGCTCTTGATTGTTTTTACCTTTTGTATCTTCCGCTTCAATACAGCGCTCTCTGGCATTTATCGTATAACTAGCGGGTATCTGTTCTTGATGTATTTTTGAGTAGTAAGTTAAAGATTGTAACTTTAACTCTGCACATTTCTTTACCGTGTAGATATCAAAAAGATTTTTTGCCATCTTTTCACTTCTTATGTTGGATATCGCTTTTTCGTAAATAATATTTCCACTTTTTATCAGGTTAACAATAGATAATATACTTTGGTTTCTCATGAATCCTCATTTGGTTCTAAGCTGTATTTGGTTATTGCATTTTTTATGCCAATTAATAACCCTATATTCAGATTGTTTCGTCTAAGGTTTTACTTTGCTTTTGTAAAAAATACATTAATAGATGTTTTCTAGTGAAATTATTACATTGATTAATGCCATTTATTAATGATATGGGAGCTTATCTTCAATTATTCTGGTACTTGTGAAAGTTGGCACGATGCTAGCATTGATTATTAAAGTAGCTAGAGATTAATAGTATTAATATTATTCTCTGGCTTATGATAATCAAATAAGGAGAAAACTTATGCCAAAGTCAAACGCTAAAAATTCAGAAGCCAAACAACAAATTGAAGAAACTTATGAAAAAGCTGAAGAGGCCGCAGTAGAAGTTATCGAAAATGTGAAAGAGGCGGTCCATGAAACTCTCGAGGCCAGCTCTGAAAGTGTGAAGAACACGTCTGAGAAAGCGGAAAACATCATTAAAGAGCGTCCATTATTGAGTGTTGGCTGTGCGTTTCTCGCTGGTTGGGCTGTCTCGAAGTTAATCAAATAGCCATATATCAACATCGCAATTGAGAGAGCACCGTTATGCAGGTAAATAGTCAAAATGATCCAGTAAACTCTGCCAATGATAAATCGAGCGATCGTAAGGTGGATGATCTTAAACGTTCTGCTTCTGAGTTAAATGGATTGTGGAAAGACTTAGCTATATTACAGACACATACCCAGCAATGGTCTCAATCGACCTTAGAGCTTTTCTTATTGGAGTTTCGCAATAGTGTTGATGCATTTAAAAAGCGTCTTGTGTTTCAGCTCCTCTTTGTTGCGTTGTTACCGCTGTTTCTTTTTAGTATCGCCGTCGGTGCTGGAGTAGTGATCTACTACTTCACTTTGAATCTGTTAGCGGGTTACGGCGCGTTTATATTCACACTCGGTTTGATTCTAATATGCTTGGTACTTCGTTCTAGTTACTTAAAGCAATTTATAGGTTTTGAATGTACGAAAGAGCAATTGAAGGAGGGGTTACATGTCAGCACTCAAGAATCGACAAAGACAGATTCAAATGAAAAGACTTGAGGGGAGAAGTAGAGCTCGTCAAGTTGCACTTTGTATGGGACTTATTCGTCACAAAGGAAAAGAGTTTGTTCACAAGCACCCCTTGTATGCTCTTGGCATCACAGGCCTTGGTGTTGTAATTTTGAATCGAACTCATCGTTTTAAATCGTCTGTTTTTGGTTATAAACAGCTATCGCTAATACTTAATTTACTTAAGTAACCATCATTTTTAATTCAAGTTAGTGTTGGCTGACGGTATCGAGTGCCTGATTCAAATTGACGAAGCCTCAAAAACAAGACCTCCTACTCATAGGAATAAAATGACATCAAAAAAATACAGTATTCTTAGACAACGAAGTGTGTTGCAAACTAGTTTTATGCTCCTTGCTGTTCTCATGATGTCTATTTTTACATTACATATCGCCAAGCCATTTTTGTTGCCAATCATCTTTGGTGCTTTTATTTCTTTGCTATGTAGCCCTCTAGTTAACTACCTTACTCGCTTCGGTATCCCTCGAGTCATTAACGTAATGGCTGTACTTATTGGTTTTATTGGCTTTGTTGTGATTAGTTTGAATATGTTGAGTGAGCCCGCTCAGCAATGGTGGTCAAAATTACCAATGTTGGTTGAGAATGTATCTAATGAAGTGAGTGAGGTTACTCAAAACAGTCGCTTAACTGACGCCACCGGGTTCTCCATGAGTAGTACTGTTACCAATGATGGGCTTACCAATAACACGGCTTTTTCCATTATAGAATCAGTGCTTACGACAACACCAACCATTGTTACTCAGTTGTTGGTTGCGTTTCTTATGGCGTATTTCATGATGAATTACGGTCGAAAAATTTATTCTCAAAGCTTATCTCTTTTTGAATGCTTTTCAGATAAGCGTAGAGCTGTTGAATTGGTTAAAGTTGTTCAAAAGGATTTGTCTCGTTACATAGGCGCCATCACCATCATTAATGTTTGCTTAGGACTCACTGTTGGCTTTGCTTTTTATATGATGGGATTGCAAGACCCTTTCCTTTGGGGCGCTTTTGCAGGCTTAATGAATTTTATCCCCTATCTTGGCCCGATGGTTTCAGTTACGTGCTTTGCTTTAGTCTCTTTTATACAGTTTGAGTCGTTTAGCTACGCATTGACGGTCGCTGCGATCTTCCTGGCGATTAATTTGATAGAAAGCCAATTGGTTACTCCTACATTACTGGGGAAAAGGTTTAGTCTCAATCCGCTGATTTTATTTGTATGGCTTGTATTTTGGGGTTGGCTATGGGGCTCTATGGGAATGTTAGTAGGGGTCCCATTACTTGTCTGTGTGAATGTATTTTTTGAACAGTTAAGACATCCAAGGTTGAATGCTCATAAAGGTCAGTAGAGCAGAAGTAAGCCTTGATAACCACTCAGCGTCACTTCTTTCACATAGTCTCCAATGTTGCCATTTGTATCGACCGGCCTCATGGGTTTTTTTAATGGAATATTGAGTTTAGGCGCTGAATAGAAGTCTGGATTTTTGCCGTAGAAATCGGTGCGGAAGAGTACGCGACCATGCTCAAACTCACGTGCGACCACCATTTCTTGTGGGCCGCCTTCCACTGCGTTTTCATCTGTTCGATAAGCGAAATAGGTATAGGTTGGTAACAGTCGAACCATACCGTTTGGCAGCGCTGGGTGCATGATGTGGTTGTTAGTTGAATCGCCAATTATGGTGTAGTCGTTGGGGGTAGGGTTTAAGGTCGATATCATCAAAGGAATCGGTTTCAAATGAGTAGGAATCTGGTTAGTTGGATTGCCGAGTTCTATCTTAAGTAACTCCGTTGGTTGGTAGGCGATATTTTTTGGTACACCACTTTTCCAATAATTATCTTTAGTTGTGTTACCACTTCCATACACATAACTGCCACTCCATTGATTAAAATAGCTATGTGTCGGTTGAGCGTTGAGGTAATAGATTACGAGGTTAGAATATTGATCTTGTTGCCAATTGTCCTGATTGTTACCTAGGAACTGAACTCGTCCAAAGCGAGTGGTGGCCTGAAATATAACGTTAGAGCCAGCATAGGCAAGTGCTGAGTTATCCCAAAACTTAGACAACCCGTTAAAGCCGCTAAAACCGGTAGAGGGGAATAAGTATTGCTCCCGAAAGTATAGGTCTCCAGCTTTAATCAAGTGTGCCTGCCCATTTCGACCATAAAGGTTTGCTGTTCCAATGTTGAGACCTATTGAGGGTCTATCTTGGTTAATCTGCAGACCATTCAGAAAAGCAGAGAATTGCTCTTTGTAGACATTGTCAGCCTCGACAGATCCTACGATAAACCCAAGCTCACAGACGGTTCCTCCGGAATAAACCTCAAATTGATTGCGGCCAATGAGTTTATTGGTATCGTCGTTGTAGGCCCCAGCCAGCCCTTGTTCCTCCCAGGTTTTGGAATAGTAATTTTGTAGAATCATTAACAGGTTTGGATTGGCCAAATTGGTCAGCGCCCATGATGAGTTTTGGTTCCACATTCGCCCGAATGGGATCACGCGAGATTCCCAACGAAAGCGAGCCGTGGCTGATTTGTTGTTCCTGTTTTCATATTCATAAGGGGATAAATAGTTGTCTTGATTGAGATCCGCCGATTGGTCAAAACCACGAACCTTTCGCCATTGCTTTGTTTCGTTGTGAGATCTTGAATTCGTATTTGTGATCTGAGATAGAAGGTCTTTGGCAGCGATTTTTTGGAAGCTGTCTTTCAATTGAACTCGATTCAAGCGAGGTCGGATATCACTTGAGTTGCCTTGCCAACGGATTCTGACAACGTATAAACGGCCGCCATCTCTCACCAATGTAGAACCAAAATATTGCCCACCACCGTAACTCTGGCCGCTGCTATCATGAGTTGTTGCTCTGACCCAATCAGAGGGCACTCGCCAGCTTACCGCTTGGCTTTGAGTCATATTGTGTGTGTGATCATTAGTTATTTCTAAGTGAGCCCATGCCGTAGATTGGCCTAGATCATTCATCGATATGGGGTATTCAATATGGAATTCTCCGCCTTGCGCAAAGCGCGAAAATTCGAATGTTAAGCTATCGAATTTCTCCGAATGGTAAATGTAGAGTGCGCCCCCTTTGTCGAAATGTTCAAATACATCTGCATTCCAAGGCGGCTGCTGATAAAGTGCATAACCCGCATGCTTTTCGTTTTCGGTATAGCCAATGATCATAGGCTTACGGTTTAATAGCGTATTGTCACCGTGTGTAGTATCGAGTTCAGCTAGAATGGTGTCTTCTGCAAAGTGTAGAAAAAAATCTTCGTAATCTATCCCGTTTTTCTCTGCCGTGTTTCTAATTTCGTTTTCCAACTCTCCTGAATTCAGCTCTAACTTTTGGTTGTACATATAGCCGATAGTTTTAACTTTTTCGTTATCACGTTTATTGCCGAAAGCGCCAAACACTAAGTCACTATTATCGATCTCCCAATCAACCACGTTGTCTGCTGATACAGCAGAGCCTTGCAGGTTAATCCCTTGTTCATGCTGGCCTGGTAATACGATCGCATAGCCAGCGTAGCTAGAGTTACATATGAAAATAGAGCAGAAGGTCGCTGTGGAGAGTAACAAAGCTTGGTGTTTTGTCATTGGCTTTCCCAATCATGGTGACGTTGGAGCTACATCTGTTCGAAAAAATTATCATGAGTTTATTTCTATCTAAGTGTAGCTAAATTACGAATTTTGATAGGGGGGAAGGGCATTATCATCATTAAACAATCATATAGAAGAAAAGCCACAGCGTTCGCTGTGGCTTTGTTTGCTCCGAGAGCAGTTAGCTATCGTCTTTGCTCAGTATTCAAATGTCGAATCAACTTGGCTGGCGTGCCTCCGTATAAGCAGTCTGGTGGCACATCACTATTGACCACAGAGTTCGCTGCGATAACAGAGCGAGCACCAATCGTCACGCCTTGGTTAATCACCGAGTTTCCGCCAATCCAGACATCATCTTCGACTGTAATAGGTAGACAAAACGTTTCCCACTTACGGCGACTGAGGTGATCCAATGAGTGAGAGGCTGTGTAAAATTGAGCACTTGGCCCCACCAATACATTGTTACCAATTCTGATATTGGCGCCGTCAAGCATGACAACATTCATGTTGATAAAGGTGTTGTCACCGATCTCAATGGTTTTACCAAACTCGCAATGAAAAGGAGGTCGGACAACGCTGCTGCCTACTTTCCCAAATAGATTAGCTTGAAGGCTTGGCTGCTGAGTATCGTCTGAACATTGATTGAAGTCTGACAGAGCCTTGCTCGCGTGAGTGCGCATGTGGTCTATCTCATGGTCTGCGCCATCAAAAATTTCACCGGATAGCATTTTTTGGAGTTCTGTTTTCATTGTTTGCATCTCACTAGTCAACATGGGTATTAGAATACGGAGATACAGACATAAAAAAAGAGAAAAGCCTAAGCCTTTCTCTTCCTGTTTTGTGCCTTTAAGCACTAATGCTAAGTGAGCCCAGCTATTCAGCAAAAGGCGCGCTTTGTTAAATTAGATTTGCTTAACGAAACCCATTAGGTGTTGTTTCACTTCGTCTGAAGCAAAAGCGCTCTCCACAGAGTATTTGTAGATCTCTGCGTAGTCTTCTTTTGTTAGACCGAAAGTTTCACACACACGCTTCACTTCGTTGGTCATAGTGGTGTTCGACACAGTGCGGTTATCTGTGTTGATAGTGACAACGATGCCGTCTTTCTTGAATTCAGCAATTGGGTGGTCGCTAAATTTGTGAATACATTTGGTTTGAACGTTACTTGTTGGGCAAGTTTCAAGCGCAACCTGCTTCTCTTTAACGATGTTGTATGCGTCTTCGTTTCCTTGGATGTGAACACCGTGGCCGATACGCTCAGCATCAAGCATTGTCACTGCATCGTAAACGTTTTGACCATGCCATTGCTCACCAGCGTGCACGGTAATACGGTACCCTTTATCAAGAGCGTATTGCGTGTATTCTGGGAATTCAGCACAGAAGCCTGGCTTTTCACCGCCAGCGATATCAAACGCCACTACACCTTTACCTAGGTAAGGGTGGCCTGCGTCGATTACGTCTTTGATAGAGTCTTTAGGGAACATACGAAGTACAGACATGATGTAGTTGCCCTTGATGTCGTATTTCTCTTCAGCACGCTTCATGCCTTTAACTGCACTAGCTATGATTGCATCGAGAGATAGACCTTTGTTTACGTGCAGAATCGGTGCAAAACGAACTTCTAGGTACTTAACGTTTTCTAGTGCAGCGTCTTCGTAAAGCTCAAAAGAGATACGTTCAATTGCTTCTTCAGTCTGCATTACTTGCAATGGTAGGCTGAAACAAGCTAGATACTCATCTAGGTTTTTGCAATCTTCTGGCACCGTTAGAGATTGAACAACCGCGTCGCGATCTTCAGGTAGTTCGATATTGTACTGTTTTGCTAGGTCAATAATCGTATCTGGGCGAACACTTCCGTCTAGGTGGCAGTGCAAATCAATCTTTGGTAGTGCTAGAAAATCCATGAGTAATCCTTAATTCTATTATTATTTGAGCGTGTTAACTCACATACACTAAATTTACCAAGACAATGATATGATTTAAAGTGACAAATAATCATCATTAACCTGAATTTAGGGAATATCATGGTAGATGTTAAAAGCTTACTTAAATGCGATATGAATTTGCTGCTTTGCTTACATGTTCTGATTGAAGAGCGCAGTGTGAGTAAAACGGCAGAGCGACTCTTTTTAAGTCAGTCTGCGGTAAGTAAACAGCTCACCAAGCTCAGAGCTTTGTTTGATGATCCTCTTTTTGAACGCGAGTCAAAAGGTCTGTTTCCAACCCCGAAAGCGACTTCTCTTGCGCCTAAGATTCATCAAATTCTTTTGCAAGTTGAGCAGCTAACTGTACCGGATATTTTCGAGCCAAAAGACAGTGAACGGACTTTTAATATCGATCTTGTCGAAACCGCTTATACCGCAATTTACCCTAAATTCATGCCTAACGCGCTGTCAGATGCGCCGAATATTACGGTAAACAGCACGACTTGGAGTAGCGAAACCTTTAAGCGCTTATTAAAGCGTGAGGTCGATTTTGGGATTGGGATTTTTGAGCTCGATGAAAGGGCGAGTACCCATATTCAAAATATCCCTGCCGAGCTAAACCATGTCGAATTGCTGCAAGATTACTCTGTATGTTTGATGCGAAATGATCATCCAGTGCTTCAAGAAGAGTGGAACCTGCAAGCCTTCCTTAAATATCGTCATATTCAGTTAGTGACCGGTGGTGTTGGCGACTGGCTGCTACTTGAAATTTTGCAAGCCAAACAGCTCCAAATCAATAAAGCCGCCAACGTGTCGGACATCACCAGCGCAGTAAAACTGTGTAAACAAAGCGATTTACTGATGTGTTATCCGTACAACTCGGTTCGTGACTATATTGAGAGTGGTGAGTTGGTGATGAAGCCGATTCCTATTGAGTTAGTTCCCGGTGGCTTGTTTCTGCTTTGGCACCGTTACTTTGACTCTGAACCAAGTCACAAATGGCTTCGAGACCTGATAGTCAATAAGACCCAAGATACCCAGATGTGAATCATTAACTCGAACACTCAAAGAAATGAAATATTTTTCGTTTTTATTCGTCTTTCTAGAATGGGCATCGTCTTAGTAGAGTGCTTAATCTGAGTTAATAGTGAGAAACCAAAATGAATCCAATGCTAACGTCATTGATTCCGCAACAAATTATTGAAGACGCGTGTGAGTGGGCAATCATGCACGGTGTCGCTTTTCGTCAGTCTGACAATACCGCGAGGCATTGTCCTTTCAGTATTGCGCCAATGACAATGGAGCGCGAGGTTTATGATCACTTGCGCCGAGTCACTCCGCTTATCACTAAGTTGATCAGTAACGTGTCGGAAGATCATGATTTTTTACAGTCATCATTGAGCGATATGGCTCAAGCCGATCCGTTCTTTGGTCACTTGATGGAGTTGCATCAACAAGCCCATGGCAGTGTGGATGAGCGCTTGAATCCTGCCCGTCAGCCACTGTTGTTGATGCGTACTGATTTTATGGACGATCGCCAACACGGTGCAAAAGTGATTGAGTTTAATGGTATTGCTGCAGGGATGGCTCCGTTTGGTCAACGTGCAACAGAATTTCACTCATTCATGCAAAACC
The DNA here is from genome assembly GCF_015163545.1 of Vibrio sp. OPT24. Taxonomy (NCBI): domain Bacteria; kingdom Pseudomonadati; phylum Pseudomonadota; class Gammaproteobacteria; order Vibrionales; family Vibrionaceae; genus Vibrio; species Vibrio sp. OPT24. The sequence goes on along the minus strand of NZ_JADDYI010000053.1, from coordinate 988,588 downwards.
AATGGCCAAACGTTTATAACCATTGGTTGGAAGAACCGTCAGCAACACCGGCTGAAAACCAAGGCTTAACCCAGTTGGCTTATGGTATCGCTAGTGCTGCAAAGCAAGTTAAAGCGGAATTCAATGAACAAGGCAAACCGATTTCCTTGATGGTGGTACAGAAGAACGAAGACAATGTTTATGACCAACACCTACTTGAAGTTGAGTTACAAAAACAGGGTGTTCGCACGGTTCGCCGTACCTTCGATCAATTGAGCTCTCAGCTCTCAACGGGCGATAACCAACGTCTGCTTTTGCAAGATGTTGGTGCAGTCGATGTTGTGTACCTAAGAGCGGGTTATCAGTATTCAGACTACTGGGCGCCTGAGCTTAATGAATCCGTTTGTTGCGACACGCTAAGTCAGACGCGTTTGTTCATCGAACAACACCATGTCGCTGTGAATGCTACCTTCAGCCAACAGCTAGCAACCAGTAAAACCATGCAGATGCTCCTAACCATGATGCCTGTATCAGAATACGCTCGTTGGGGGTTAACGCTAGAAGAAGCTAAATTGGTGAAAAGTGTTTTAGCAGATATGAAACCAATCACCAGCGAGTCGATTGAATGGTTTAACACACAAGCTGATAAGCAAGAATGGGTGCTGAAAAACCAAGGTGAGGGCGGCGGCCATTGTGTGTTCGGTGACGATATCAGCGAGCAACTTAGTCGACTTAAGCCAGAAGAGTACGACGCGTGGACACTCATGCAGCGCTTGTACCCACATGAGCGAGATATGCCAACTATTGCGGTGAGAGACACTCAACAAACACTCGTGACAGACCTAGTCAGCGAAGTCGGTCTATTTACCGCTTACTACCAAGGTAGGCCAGTGACCGAACTTGACGGCTACGCGGGCTATTTAATCCGCAGTAAGCCAGCCAGCGAAAATGAAGGCGGGATCCACAGTGGAAAAGGCATTTTAGATTCTTTAACACTGATTGAATCCTAATTTGACTAAGCAATAATCTAGTGGTTTTGATAATTGAAATCCCGCATCTACTAATTGGATACGGGATTTTTTGTTTTACAGGACAACAAAAAGATCTCATTGACATGGGTAGAATGTTCGCTCTACCATATGGGTAGAGCAGTTATTCTACCTATCCCTGTTACTTACTACGATTGGTATTCAGTATTAAGAGAGCACTATGTTAAGAGAACAGATTGCAGCAAGTCTTGAAGTGGCGTTTAGCCAACAAGGTTTTGCTGAGCCGAGTGTGGCTCAACTAAAAACGGCGTGTAATGTCAGCCTACGTACGCTCTATAAACATTTTCCATCGAAAGAGGCGATGATAGTGGGCGCCTTAGAGCACCGTCATCACCGTTACCTAAATTTTCTATTAGAAAATGTACCTGCAGGTGGCCTTGAGTCGATGCTTGATATCTTCAACAAGTTACAACAGTGGATGGAAGAGTATGCGCCGCACGGTTGTATGTCGATGAATGCGATGGCGGCTTTTCCTGACAACGAGATAATTAACCAAGCTGTTACTGAACATAAACGAGAAGTAAAAACACTTCTGGGTATGCAGAGTCAACGAGATGATCTTGCTTCAGAGCTTTTTCTACTTCATGAAGGTGTATCAAGCGCGTGGCCAGTATTAGGCGAAGAAGCCGTTACATCAGCACAGAATATGGTGACAAAATTACTCAAGGAAACACGATGAAATTCGAATTACCAAAAACAATGAAAGGCGTAGAGATGTTAGGACACGGCGGAGCAGAAATGCTTGGTTACCGTGAAGATATCGCTGTTCCTGAAATAGAACCTAATGAAGTGTTGATCAAAGTGATGTCTGCGGGCGTGAACAATACGGATATCAACACTCGAATCGGCTGGTACTCAAAAAGTGATGACTCAGACGACGCAAGTTGGTCGGGTGAAGCGTTGCAGTTCCCTCGCATCCAAGGTGCTGATGTATGTGGTTTCATCGTGGCGGTCGGCAATGAAGTCTCTGCTGATCGCATTGGAGAGCGTGTTCTTATCGAACCTTGTTTGACTGAAGTGTACGGACGAGATTTACCACAACCATGGTATTTCGGTTCGGAATGCGATGGTGGTTTTGCTGAATACACCAAAGTGGCGGCGAAACACGCTTATGCGGTGAACAGCACCATGTCGGATGTTGAGCTAGCGTCTTTCCCGTGCTCTTACTCGACCGCAGAAAATATGCTAACCCGTGCCAACGTAATCGAAGGTGATCGCGTGCTTATTTCTGGCGCATCGGGTGGTGTGGGCTCGGCTGCTATTCAACTAGCCAAAGCTCGTGGCGCTTATGTTATTGCCATTACTAGCCCAAGTAAAAACCAACAGTTACTTGAATTGGGTGCTGATGAAGTGGTTGCTCGTGATGCTGATCTGGTTAAAGCGTTAGGCGCAAACAGCGTCAATGTGGTTATCGACTTGGTTGCCGGTGACAAGTGGCCTCAGTTCCTTGAAGTACTGAAACCCCATGGCCGTTATGCCGTATCTGGCGCAATTGGTGGCGCTATGGTCGAGCTCGATGTACGAACTTTGTATTTGAAAGATTTAAGCTTCTTCGGTTGTACTGTGCTGGAGCCTGAAGTGTTTCAAAACTTAGTTAATCGAATTGAACAACAACAGATTAGCGCGATAGTTGCGGAGTCGTATTCCCTTGTTGATATTCATACAGCACAAGAGGAATTCTTGAAAAAAAAGCACGTCGGCAAGATTGTTCTGGAAGTGGCTCAACGCTAACGTTATAGAGATTCACGGTTCAAATATAGGCAAGAACGAGTACATGTTACCTGCTCGTTCTTTTCGTTTGGGAGAAGGTGAAATAGAGGTGGGTCTGGTTTTAAGGCTTGTGAGTATCTGATCTTATACAGCTAAAAAATAAGTGATTGATTTATCACTGTGTGGTTTATGAGTTATCTGTGCAATAATCACTGCTGTTATATATCCCGATCTGTTTTATATCCATCTAGGAGCCGTATTGATGTTTAAAAGGGTATTGCAGGCACTATTTTCCCCTTTTGTTTCTAATCAAAGTAAGCAAAATGATTCATCAAAGAGTGTCTCTCAACAAAGCGTTTCTTCTGATTCCGTTCTTGAGCAAAGCACTGCACCATCTCATTCTTCTATTTTTGTTCCGTCCTCATCGGCTCATGAACCATCACTCATTGTTGATAAAGCAATAAGCTTGCACGATGCTGAGTTTCTTGATTACTTATTTGGAGAGTCTCGCCTGCGAACGGAGTCAGATCCGTTTAGTGACTTTGTTGCTTGTCAGATCGAACGTTTGATTCGCTCTCCAAAAGCCTTGCTTAATGAATTGCCAGTGATGCCAGCCTCTGTGACCACATTAATGGCAGAATTACAGAGTGACGAATTTGATGTAGATGCTCTGTTGAAAGTAATTGAGCGAGAGCCGAGTATGGCTGCCGATGTAATTAAACTGGCTAACAGTGCTTTCTACAAACGCAGTGAAAAACAGGTAACCGACCTAAAAACAGCATTCCTAAATATGGGTTCTCAAGGACTTGTTGAAGGGGTTGTGAATAGCTACATGAAGAACTTCACGCCGGGCAACAATATTTACTGGCGTCATTTCGGTGAGAAAATTTGGAATCACAGCGTTCAAACCGCGTCTTTTTCTAAGGAGTTGATGAAAGATTCTTCATCTCAAGAAGATCAAGCGGCGGCGTACTTTGTTGGGTTGATTCGCAACTTAGGCAAGATGATCATTTTCCAAATGATGGTTGAAGCCTTCAAGCATGTAGATCCTTCTGTTCCGCCTAACTCGTTAGCGTTGAAGCGCCTGATGAACAGCTACTCTATTCGTCTGACTTATACCATAGCTAAGTTCTGGGAGTTGCCAGAATCTGTGCTGACGGTGATTGGTTACCAAGAGTCGAGCCGATATGAATGCACGCCACTTGGTCAAGCTGTGTTTGAAGCTAACTACTTGAGTGAGTTGTTTTATTTACTAGAAGAACAAACGATTGAAGTCGAGCAGTTTAAGCGCAGATGCAAAGAGACCCTAACTTTGCCTGCGGCATACAACGTGGCCAACCGTATCTATAAAGAGTCTGAATTGGCGCTGGTGGGATAATAACGACTGGCGTTGGCTAGATTGGTTCTTGAGGTTGCCATAAAGCGGTATTTTCTAAATGGTCTAACTAAGCAGTAAAGCAGTGAGACCATTTCTGTATCTAGCTTCGATTAAGGGATCTCAGTCAGTTCTTGCTTCAATTTATCGGTTTTACGCAGTTCTTTTTCGATCTTACCCTCATATTTTCGAATCTTATCCGCTCTATCGTCTTGTTTTGCTTCTTCTAAGTCGGCTTGGTATTCAGCTAAATCTTGTTCATTGGATTCAATCTTCTCACGCAGATCATCCTTCAAACCTTCATTGGTGCAGTTCTCTTTCGCCGCTTTCAACGCTGTGGTTAATCGCTCCACTTTGTACTGATTGTCGTACTGCTCAGCCTTCTTTATTTGATATTCGATCTCACAGAATTTCTTTTCACAGCCTATAAGCGCATCGCATTGGGTACTCGCCATGCTGTTAAAAGAGAGCGCGCAAAGAAACAATAATGGGCCTTTTAAGTGTCGAGTCATGGTTTACCTTCTCACTGGTTTATTTAGCTTGAGCTTATTTTGTTTTTACTGTTCTCAAGCTTACCTTGGTTGAGACTAATTTAGCCTAGCCTCATGTCTATATTACTTTAGCACCTGATAATGACGCTATTGGCAGCTGAATGTTAAAGATAAGTCTTTGTGCCCAATGATTTCTTTCAGGTCTTACTCAGAAGTGGCTAATCCACAATTGGTCGAGTTCGCACCAACCGAATCCATTTACTTGCGCGCCGTGTATCTTTTCAGAAACCTCTAAGTTGAACGCCTCTTGCTTGAGCTCAACCACAACCCCAGAGTCATTCAACCAATGCTTGAGTTCCAACAGTGCATTCATCGCTAACTCAAAGTTGGGCTGGTTTGTTATTGAGGTTAAGCCTTGTTCGATTCTGTCTATCATCTCAGTAGGCAGTGCTAAGTCCTCAAAGGGAAAGCGAGTGAAAAAGCTTAACCACGAAGTGAAGGTGTCGTTCTCATCAATAATGCTGCATAGCGCGACATCTTTGGTAGTTAGGTAGTTAGTTAGGTAGTGTCCATATTTCACGTTGGTTTTGCTGTCGCCGGATACTGACAATTGCTCGAAAAGGGTTTGGCATTCAGAGGTGTCTTCAACAGTGAATTCACGAACGGTTTTCGACAACATCGGGCTTTGAATCTTGAAGAAGGTTGAGCCGAAATCCGGTTGGGAAGAATGGTCATCGCCACACACAGTGACCGTCTTTTCGGGCAGTTTTACGCACACCTGATTTTGAGCGCAAGCTTTGCTCTGTGCCCATTCCGGATAGACCCACAACTCGACTCGATTGAGAATCGGAGTGCTGTGTGAATACGTGCTATTACGGCTTAATCTCAACATCTTGCTTGAGAATATGTCTAGTGAGAACGCGCCAGATCCAATCAGCCTATCAGTCGGTGATGAGTGATCAAATACGGAGGCTTCAACTCTGGCAAGTAAGCGCGGTAAATGCCAATCCGGTTGATTCAACTTCACGACAACCACATTACCAGCCGAAGCAGAAACCTCATCAATATGCTGATAGCAGCGACGCCATATTTTGCTTTGAATTAGCGAGTTAAGATTGCGTGCTATGTCTTGAGGTTCGAGTGTTCTGCCGTTATGGAACTGAACGCCATTGCGAATTTGAAAGTGCCATTGCGTAGCGTCTTGATTAGGTTGCCAATGATACGCCAAATCGCCGCTGAGTTTGCCGTGTTGAACGGTGGTTAGGCGCTGGCAAACTTGCATCACTAAGAAACGTTCGGTGCGTCTAAGCACTCGTTGAGGATGAAGTGCTTCGAGTTCTCGGTGAAAGGGAATGTACGCGACGTTCTGCGCAGATTGATTAGCGCTGTTTAGAAAGGCTTGCAGTTCTGCGCCTGCATTGCGGCCGTTGAAGCTTAAGGTGCTAAACACTTGTTCTATGTTGCCCGTATCGGCTTGGGTTTGTGCGTATTGGTAACACGCCTCAATGGGCTCAACCAGACACATCAGTTGTGCTTTCTTGCTTCGGCCTGAGCTTGCTTGCCACTCAATCCAACCTTGTGCTGTCATTACTTTGAGTAAGGTTTGAACGTGACGTTCACTTACATGCAGCAGCGTGGCCAGTTGGTTGATCTGACAGTGTGATACTCCTGGCCCAAAAGCCTGAAATATCTTTTCATACAGTTCAAGCTTGCGCTTAAGGTTGCCCAATTTGCTTTTCCTAACGACGAGGTTGAGTTAAATGTTTATAGCCAGAGTCAATGAGTGCTTTTTCCATCGTATCGAGCACTTGAAAGGTTATCTCTGGGTTTAGGATATCGGACTCAGTTTTGCCTTGAAGGACTAACTCTGAAAAATGGTCAATTTCAAACTCGAATCCATTGCCCGTCACTCGTTTGTTGATGGTCGACTTCTGCCCTTGATGTTCAATCTCAATAAAGGCCGGATTCCACCATTTTTCGTGAATGGTGATCTTAGTGTCGGGCCCAGTCAAGTGTGCTGATCGGGGAAGGTTTTGCACCGTTGATGCCGATATCTTACCGTTCATACCACCAGAGAAGGTAAAGCACGCATCGGTATCAACATTCGCCCCCTCATACAGGCATGACACCTCTACTTGAGGTTTTGAAGGGTTAACACTCAGAGTTCGACACAGGTCGTAGAAGAACCAAAGCCCGTAGACCCCAACATCGAGCGTTGCTCCACCTGATAACTCTGGGTTGAAGATAAATAACTCTGGGTCATAGTCGTGATGGTTACCAAAGCTGGCTTCGATTGAGTCTATCTGAATGTTGTTGTCGACCAAGAATGATTGGAGCTCACGATACGCGGGAAACACCACGGTCTTCATCGCTTCTAGCAGCATCACGCCATTTTGTTTCGCGAGAGCTTTCATCTCAAGCCAATCAGCAAGGTTAGTGAAAGCTGGCTTCTCGACCAATACGTGCTTATTGTTCTTTAGAAATAACTCGGCAAGTGGCTGGTGGTATGGGTGAACGGTGGCGATGTAAACCGCTTCTACTGCTGGATCATTCGCCATCTCCTCATAAGAGTCATAAGCCTTAGCGCAACCAAATTTATTCGCGAACGTGGCTGCGCGTTTATGGTCTCTCGCGGCAACCGCATAAAGTTCACCACGCAGACAGTGCTCTGTTACAGAGGTTGCGAATCGATTGGCGATGTTGCCTAGCCCTGCGATGCCCCATTTAATTTTTCGTTGCATGTCGTTCATCAGTTGCTCCAAATCGTTGTTTTGTATCAGTGTACTCAGAGACGCCACATACAAATAGAGAACAGATTTCTCAACCTGTTCTCTATTTATCTAGATTGTTGTCGTGATGTTATTATTAGCTCTGTATGGAACGTTTCCAATCCGCCAAAACTTGAATGTGTTTTGGACCGATGCCACAACAGCCACCGACGATATTCGCGCCCAGTGCGTGCCAACGTTTGGCGTAAGTTAGATAACCTTGACCATCCAGTTCACGCATTTCTTGAAGCATGTCGTTTGCTTTATGTTCGCTGCTGATAGGTGCAAAGTTATTGGCGTAGACACCAATTTCTAAACCACTACCTAGCTCATCAATCACTTTCTTTGCATCAATGATCGCTTGATCCATCACTTCAGGCACTGAACAGTTAAACATAATGCCTTTCGCGTTTGATTGGCAGGCAAGTTTAATGGCATCCGCTACGCTCTCTCCAGAGCGAATGTTCGCAAAATCGCCCTTGGTATCTTCCAAACTGAATGCGTAGTAACACGGCTTATGTGAGTGCTTGAGTACCGCGTGAATTGAGTCGAATTCTTGCAGGCTACAAATCGTTTCCGCTATCCAAAGGTCGATGTTTGGATCTTGAGCATCGTAAAGCGTTTGAATGATTGGTGCTGCTTCTTCTACCTTGAACAAATCTGGTCGGTAGCTGCCAAACGGCGGTGGAATCGCGCCCGCAACTTTCACTGTGTGAGGAGCATTATCAGCAACCGCCTTCGCCAGTTCGCCAGATAGCGCTGCTAGTTCAAAACCTCGTTGCTCGAAGAGCGATTCACCCAAATGAAAAGGTACACACGCGTAACTATTGGTGATCAGGATTTCAGCGCCAGCATCGACAAAATTTTGATGCGCTTGGCTAACAAGATCAGGGGCTTCAATCAGAGCTTGAGCGCTCCAAAGCGGTTGAGAGAATGGCGCGCCAATTTCTTTGAGTTCTCGGCCCATGCCGCCATCAAGTATGGTTAGTGTTTTCATATTTAATACTATCTAAAACAGTTGCTGAAGTTCTGCCGCCACCATATCAGACAACCTTGTCAGACAGAAGCCATCAAAGTGGAAGTAGTTTAGCTAAATCAATACATCTCAATAATTAAAGGAAAAAGGGCTGGAGGGGTAATTGGTGCTATGCTGCATTGGGTTTCAAAGGTATGTTTATCTCATCAACCATCCCAGAACGCTAAATACTAAGTCACCACAATCTGTAGAGGAAAAGTGCATTGAAGTTAACGAATAAACTCGTACGTTACCCGCACATTGATGTTGATCGTGTGTTTGAAAAAGAAGCTGAATTATTGCAGCAAATACAGGCGAGTGAGATTGGACAAGCCTTAATGCTGTGGCAAGCAAAAACGCCAACGCTCGTTTTACCCGCAGGTAAAAAGTGGCCAGTGACGATAGAGTCTAGAAAGCAACTCGCGGAACAAGGCTGGCAACTCACTTCTCGAAAAACGGGTGGCGCTCCCGTTCCCCAACTGCCGGGGATCATTAATCTGTCGCACATTTACCATTGGCCTCGTGATGAAGCCTACAACATCCAAACAGCGTATCGACATTTATGCGATGTCTTAACCCAGTTTTTTAAAGAGCTGGGTATTGGTGTGGATGTACACGCAACCCCCGGCTCTTATTGTGATGGTGACTACAACCTCAATATCAATAAACAAAAAATAGTGGGTACTGCGCAACGTGTATTGCTTAAACAAGGGGGGGGCCAAATCGTACTTTCTCAAGCTTGTATCTTGTTAGATGTAGACCTAGAGAACATCGTTGAGCCCGTGAATTTTTATAATCAAATTTGCGGGAATCCAACTGTGGTGGATGCGCAGGTTCATACTCCGTTGTCCGCGCATTTGACGACCCTCCCCAACGTAGACTCACTCTTTCAGCAATTAAGCCAAGCTTTCATCAAGCATGCGTAATGCCGTTATTTCGTTAACGCTATGCCAATTTGTTGGGAGAGGAACCATTTCAATTTTACCTAAACAATCGATGAAGTTCTCTCGTCAAGATATCGGTGAGTTTGGGGTTTTGGAGCGCTCCTAAATATGGAACACTCCTTGTATCTGGCTAGCGAGAGTAGAGGTGTTCTGCAATCAACTGGTCTATGGTGGTCACCAGTTTGTGGTTTTTATCTGTGTCTAAAGCATCAGAGTGAGGGTCTTTAAATAGCCCTGAGTCATTATCAAAATACTTCCCAGAAGCGTTGGAAAACTCATCAGACAATGCCGCTCTAGATAAAATGTCAGCACCAATACCTAGGTCATTTCCTTCCAACCCGTAGGCATCTTTGACTAATTTACTGCCAAGGAATGAAGCTGGATTGACAGGAATAATCGATGGTCCGTTAGCTCCGATTTTGTGAGCGAGGCTGATAGACCACATTGTGAGGGCTAACTTGCTTTGCGCATAAATAGGGCCATCTAACTCTCCTGCGTTTGAGCTGGTCATCAGATCAAGATCTACAGGGGCCTGTGCTGCTGAAGATAAGTTGACGATGCGACCAGAGGAATCAAAAAGTGGAAGTAGTAATTGTGTGAGTAGGTAGGGGGCAATCGTGTTAACGACGAATCGAACGTCTAGATTATCCTGAGTTGTGATCTTATCTACCTTATAAACGCCAGCGTTGTTAATCAGTACATCAAGTTGTTTGTGCGCTGAGTTGATCTGCTGTGCGAGTTCCTTTACATCTGCCAGGGAAGATAGATCAGCAATATAACTTTCGATGACTGCGTTTTTAGAGAGCCTGGATAAACTGGTTTTTACCTTATTCAGTTTCGCAGGGTTGCGTCCATGAATCAGGATATGGTGTCCTTGCTGAGCCAACATTCTTGCTGTCTCTAAACCTATACCATCTGTCGCGCCTGTGATCATGATTTTTTTTTGCATCTTTCTTCCTTTGAAACGTTGTCCGTGCAACTTTTATAACAAAGTTTGACCGCACAAAATTTCTATTGGTTCACATGCTGGGACTAAGAAAGGGTATGAATTGTGTTGTAAGTGAGAAATATGACAATACAGAGGCCCATAAAGAGACCGCCTGGGTGCTGCTACTTTATGATAGTTGATTGGAAAGTATAGGAAATGAAGCACTGCTTTATTCTTTGATAAGAAAGCCTCAACTAAATGAATTAGCTGAGGCTTGGTCGGTATTAGCCTTGTGATAGCCTATATTGGCTTCGTTGACGTTATTATAATGCTGTTATTTAGACCTTAATGAGCGTGTACAGCTGAATCTTGGTATAGCTCAGCGTCGACTTCTTCACCTTTGTTCGGGCGAGGCACAATCTCAAAAGAGGTATCAGCTTCAGTGAGAGAAGACAATAGTTTGTTAAGAGACGACTTGTCGCCTTTCACACCTGCTTGCCTTGCTTCCATCAGCTTATTGAGTGTCGTTCTCTTCAGTACGATGTCAGACACATCTGATTTGTTGATGATCAGTGTAGTATCTGCATCTTGTAGGTCTGATACTTGAATGTTGTTCAGGTTACCGTTAGACATTTCAACGTAGTAGAACTCTTTCACATCAGGTAACTGAATGTTCATCGTAAATGGCGTGTTTTGAGCCTTCAATGAATCCACTTTTACCGCTAAGTAATCCAACAAGTTCTCAATGGTCATGTTAGCCAATACATCCGGTGATGCTGTTTTTGGTGCGCCCGGCTGTGTGCCAATACGAAGCTCTTGAGCGCCCGTTAGGTAGATGTTTCTCCAACCTGCACCTTCTGATTGATAACCCAATTGCTCGTAAGTATCGGCCAATAAGCCACGTGCAACTTTGTTCTCTGGTTCAGCTTGAATCACCTTATTCAGTGCTGTTGCAACGAAGCGGTATTCACCTTCTTGGAAATCTTGCTGTGCTTTTTCAATCACAGCGTCGCTACCGCCCATGTACTCAACAAACTTCACCGATTCTGGTTCTATCGGCAGCGGGTTTAGGTTGGCTGGGTTCATATCAAAGTAGCCAAGATACATGTTATACACAGCGCGAGCGTTGTGCGAGTAAGTGCCATGGTAACCATTGGTGTGCCAAGATTGTTGAATACTGTCTGGCATCACTTTGTAGATCTCGTCACCGATGTCTTGTAAAACCACCCCATTATTCGCTAGGCGCAGTGTTTGGTTATGAGTAAAGCCGTACGCGTCACGCTGCATTTTTAGGTAATCAGAGATCTCTTGCTCTCCCCAAACTGGCGCTGAATGAGAAGCAAACAGCACCTCTGTTTCTTCGCCCCATGTCACTAGCATCTCGTTGATTTTCTTAGACCACTTCAAACCATCACGTACTTTTGCACCCCGCAGCGTGTACAGGTTATGCATGCCTTGGTAGGTCAGTTCGCCTGTCCAAAGAGCTTTCATGCTTGGGATGTAAGTGACCATTTCTGATGCCGCTTCGGTGCCTGATGCATCCATGAATTGCATTTCTAAGCCGTCAATAACTAGCGTTTCAATTTCTTCGTTATGGTTCAGCTCGTAGTCTGGCAGTACGTAAGTAATGCGACCTGTTGATAGACCTTTCGATAATGCCGCATCAACAATACCGTGTTCATGTCGGTTCAACGTAGCACCGTATTGATAAGCAGTACGTCGAGACATCGCATTACCTGCCAATACGTTCTCGTCTACGATTTCTTTGGTAATATTTTTCGAACCGTACACTTTCACATCTGGGTAAGCGTCTTTAATCGCTCTTGCGCCACCAAAGTGATCAGCGTGTGAGTGTGAGTAGATCATTGCGACAACAGGCAGTTCACCGCCATCAGGCACATTGCTCTTGAAGAATTTGAGTGATTTAGCGGCTGCTTCTTTGGTGAGAAGAACGTCATAGGCGATCCAACCATTGTCACTGCGGATGAAAGAAATAGACGCTAAGTCTGCACCTCGTACTTGGTAAACCTTACCTGGAACAACTTCATACAAACCTTCAGCTGCTTGGTTTAGTACTGCTTGGCGCCATAATGATGGATTAACTGAATCAGGTGCTTTGTCTGCGTTTGTGACACTTGGTTCGATAAAGTTGAAACTGTTACGGATGATGTCGCCTGTTTCTTGGTCGAAGCTTGCGATTAGACCTCTGTTGTTATTGTCGAACGCTCGGGTGTCTGAGAAGTTGAGCGTTTTCGCAAATTCTTGGTTGGCTTGTGTTGTCATTTTAGTCGCGTCTTTGCCACCTTGGTCGCCAATGTCACTAAAGTGTGCATGGTCATGATTTGCAGCAATAGCAGGAAACGCTAGAGAGATTGCAAGCAACAGTGAAGCATTTTTGAAAGTGCGTGAAGTTGTCATTAGAGCCTCTTCAATTCGGGGAATTGTTTCGTTGAGAGGATTATATGGCCGTAAAACATAGCAAAAAATAAAGTAAACTTTAGTTAATACATCACGAAATGTTATGTATAAGCTAAGCTTTAGTGATAAACAGAATTTAGAGTGTGATTTTCTAGCCAGTAGCCAGTAGCCAGTAGCCAGATAGAAAGGTTTGTTAATAAGGAGTTCGTTTGTGAGTGACGTTGAAAAGTTAGATTTAAACTTGCTGAATGTGTTTTTAGAAGTGTATCGGTTGAAGTCGATAACTTTGGCATCTGAGTCTCTGGGTATGACACAGCCGGGTGTGAGTGGCGCACTCAAGCGATTGCAGTCTCAGTTAGGCACCGATCTTTTCATCAGAGAGGGGCGAGGGATCAGTCCCACGAATGCTGCAACGCAATTAGCACTTAGAATCGAACCTGCGTTAGACGGAATCTCAAGCGCTGTAAGTTCATTGCAACAGTTCGATAATCAACAACATCATGTGTTTCGAATTCTGGTTAATGAGATAGGTTTAACCAAGCTTCAACCTCTTGTAGAAAAAGATAATACTCTTGGAAATATCTCTATTGAGTTCAATATGGTACCGAATAACGAAGAAGATTTGCTTCAGAGTTTAAGTATGCAGCAAGCAGATTTAGCGATCGATATCCACTACCCACAAGTTAATGGGTACATGAATCAGCAAGTCATTGAGGATAGGTTGGTGTTGATCGCTCGCCAGGGGCATCCAAGAATTGATGGTTCAGTCACTGAAGCTCAATATTACGATGAAAAGCATGTGACTTTTAGGATGCGTCGCTCTCGTCTGTACACTGCAGATTACTTTACTAAGCAGGCTATCAAACCGAGAAAAGTGAGTTCTGAGTGTGATTCATTGATGATGATGTGTGTGTTAGTTTCTGGCTCTGATTGTGTTGGTAGTACTTCTCGTGACTTCGCTAACCAATTTGCAGAGCGATTCCAACTTCAAGTGCTTGAGCAACCGTTTGAGGTGTTGCCGATGCAGCAATATATGATTTGGCATAAAAGAACGGAGTCGAACCTTGCTCATCAGTGGTTGAGGAACAAGATTCAACAATACATGGCTGATTAGCCGTGGATCAATTATCTGTTGTCGATTAGCTTTTATAGCGGTTCAAGCATGCATTGTTGAGGTGTTATGGGTTCATTGGTCACTGATTAGCGAGCAGCTCTCGCAGCACGTTTTTGTTTTGCGCTCTCTATCATCTTAGAAGGTGTCATACCTGTCACTAACATGGTGCCAGTGATTACCAGAATTGAACCAGTAATCGTATTGATGCCAATTGCTTCACCTAAGAATAAGTTACCCCAGAGAATACCAAATACCGGAATGATGAAGGTAACGGACAGGGCTGAAGGTGCGCCGAGTTCAGAAACTAGATTGAAGTAAAGCAGGTAAGCAAGTCCAGTACACACCGCGCCCAGTAAGATAACCGATGTGGTAATAGTTAGATCCGGAGCCTCTCTCATAGGAATGAAAAAGATGAACGGCAACACGATCAATACCGCAGCCCACATGCTGCCATGAGCATTATTGAATGCCTCAACTTTAGGTGCTTGTTTGGTATAGTTTGAAGCTATTCCGTAGCTAAACGCGGCCATCACCGCAGCACAAATCGGAAGTACAGCCTCATGGCCAATGTTTATCGCATCCCAACCAACGAGTACTCCTACTCCCGCTACCCCAATCCCAAGTCCTACTAGAACTCTCGCCTCGAGTGCTGTTTTAGTCCATATCGCACCAATGATTGCCGCCCATATTGGCGCGGTAGAATTCAAGATGGCTAGGGTCGAAGCGTTAAGTGTTTGCGCGGCATAAGCGAACAGTAAAAAGGGAACTGCGGTATTAAACAGCCCAAGAATAAAGAAGTGTTTAGCATGAGTGTTGAACGTCAGCTTTTTTCTTAAATACAAAGACACCAACATTAGCGTGATTGCTGCAAACAGTACTCTTGCTTCAATTAACACTGCTGGGCCCAATGGATTAGCGGCAATTCTCATGAACAGAAACGAACCGCCCCATATCGCAGCGAGAGTTATTAATTTTAGAAAGTTCACGGCTTATATCTCAGAATGTGTAAAACCCGACTATGGAGGAAAGATAACTATTACACAAACATAGATACCAATACTGTGCAGTTATGGACATAAAATCGAGTCCGTTAATCAGGAACAATTTCGATGAATTTCGTTCTGTTTATAGTTCCTTATTTGATGAGTAATCTAGCGTTAGACATCAAACTTAGGCAAACAAAATGAAGATTGAACACATCGCAATTTGGACCAAACAACTTGAAGTTCTGAAGCTATTTTATGAAGATTATTTTGGCGCGACATCGAACTCAAAATATCACAACCCAACTAAAGGGTTTTCTTCCTACTTCCTCTCATTTGAAACTGGAAGTCGTTTAGAGATTATGGAAATGGATTCTGTCCCTGAATCGAAAGACGACATCTATGATCAGTTCACAGGCTTCATTCATATGGCGATTTCACTAGGGTCTGAACAAGCGGTCGATGCACTGACTCAAAGTTTGGTCGAAGATGGCTATGAGCGCTTAGATGGCCCAAGAAGAACAGGTGATGGCTATTATGAGAGCTGTGTACTCGATCCGGATGGTAATCGCTTGGAGCTTACCGTTTAATAGAAGGCGCTTGAATAGCGTTTAATTCACTAACGGAACTGAGGTATTACAATGATGAAGCGTATTTTGACTTTCCTTTTTAGTCTTGGGCTTATGGGATGTGTTACCTCAGCTCTGGTGTATGAGAAGAAGCCAGGTGCGAAGCCTGACTCGTCACAACCCATTGGTTACCTTGGCTTTAAAGCTCACCAAGAGTGGGCGATTCAATTCAATGATTGTACGGTCTACGATTTAATCGGTGCGCAACCTTACCAGTGGTTTGATCGCACTTCAGCCTCTGTGAGCTGTTATACGTTTAAGCTAATCGATGCCATCGAGCCATTATCAGTCTATGCCGACGCAAATTTCGACAGCAATAAGCTAACCCCGATTAACCGCTTTAAAGAGCTGCAGGTATCAGAGTCAGGCTGGGGCAACTTTCCTGTCGTCTATGAGACCAGCGGCACCAATTGGCTGAGAGTTAAGGAGGGTTGGATTCACCTCACACTAGCGGATCAGACGCTCGTTCAGTTCTACCCAGGAACTCAAGACCAATTTGGCAAATCACAGCATGATCAGTATTTTGAGCAGCATTGATTGTAACGCTGACTTTTGATTAGTCTTTAGTTCGATCAAAAAAAGATCCATTAATTATTGTTGAAACCGGTTTCAGGGTGTATCTTTGTTCTATTTTGAAATCGGTTTCAGGGCTGCAATAGGCTCTCTAATCCTGATCTGTTTCACGAATAACTTGTAGCGAGTAATGGTATGAACAACGAATTTCCAAACGATTTTTTATGGGGCGGTGCAGTTGCGGCGCATCAGCTAGAAGGCGGCTGGGATGCGAATGGTAAAGGTGTCAGTGTTGTTGATGTATTAACAGCAGGCGCTCATGGTGTACAACGTCGAATTACCGATGGTGTGATTGATGGCGAAAATTATCCAAACCAAGTCGCAGTGGATTTCTACCATCGTTACAAAGAAGACATTAAGTTATTCGCTGAAATGGGTTTTAAGTGTTTCAGAACCAGTATTGCCTGGACACGCATTTTCCCAAATGGCGATGAATCAGAACCCTGTGAAGCGGGTTTAGCGTTTTACGATGATCTGTTTGATGAACTACTGAAATACGGCATTCAGCCAGTGGTAACACTGAGCCATTTTGAAATGCCTTATCACCTAGCCAAAGAATACGGCGGTTGGATGAACCGTAAAGTGATCGACTTCTTCGTTAAGTACTCGACCACAGTGATGGATCGCTACCAGCACAAAGTGAAGTATTGGATGACGTTTAATGAGATCAACAACCAGATGAACACCTCGGCAGACATCTTCGGTTGGTTGTGCTCTGGCGTGAAGTTTCCACAATGCGAAAAGCCTCAACAAGCCATGTATCAAGCGGTTCACCACCAGTTTGTGGCGAGTGCTTTGGTGGTTAAGAAAGGTCACGAGATCAACCCAGATCTGCAAATCGGTGCGATGTGTGCGATGGTGCCTTTTTACCCTCGCTCGTCAAAGCCGGAAGACATTATGCTGGCGCAGCAAGCGATGCGTGATCGTTACTTCTTCTCGGATGTGATGGTTCGCGGCCACTACCCAAGTTACGCAAAACGCGATTGGGCAATCAAGGGCTTCAACATTGATATGCAGCCAGAAGATGAACAGATCTTAAAAGAGGGTAAAGCGGACTATTTAGGCTTTAGCTACTACATGTCGAATACTTTAGATTCTTCTTCTCATCAATCCACAGAAGAGGCAATGGACGGCGGTCATGAAAACTCGGTCGATAACCCGTTCATCCAGTCTAGCGATTGGGGCTGGCCAATTGATCCAACGGGTTTACGTTTCTGTTTAGCTTCTCTGTATGAACGTTATGAAGTGCCATTGTTCATCGTTGAGAATGGTTTTGGCGCTGTTGATACCATTGAAGAAGATGGCAGCATTAATGATGACTATCGTATTGCTTACCTTTGCGACCACATCAAAGAGATGAAAAAAGCGGTTGCGATTGATGGCGTTGATCTCATGGGTTATACCCCTTGGGGCTGTATCGATTTGGTGTCGTTTACCACAGGTGAGATGAAAAAACGCTACGGATTCATTTACGTAGATAAGCACAATGACCAATCTGGTTCATTGGAACGCAAACGCAAGAAGTCGTTTGAGTGGTATAAAGGTGTGATTGCATCTAACGGTGCCACTATTTAGAATGCGATTCGCCTTACTGTTATGTGGTTTGTAAACTGCATAATAGTTAGTTAACAATGAATTAGCCGGCTTATGTCGGCTAATTTTTTATAAAGGAAAAGAAGCCAATGGTAACCATGCTTGATGTCGCGAACCGTGCAGGCGTATCTAAATCGACAGTTTCTCGTGTCTTAAATGGGAAGAACATTGTGCGCCCAGATGTGGTGAAAAAGGTATTCGATGCGATACAAGAAACGGGTTATCGACCGAATTTGTTGGCTCAGCAATTGGCGACTAAGAAGACTAACTTCATCGGTTTCGTTATCACCAATGAGTTGTTCAATGGCCCGTACTTTTCCTCCTTGATGTATCACGCTGCGTCTTATAGTGAAAAATCGAATCACCAATTGGTGATCACCGATGGCAAACACAGCGCTGAAGACGAAATAAAGGCGATCAATTTCCTGCTAGATATGAAGTGTGCGGGCATCATCATTTATCCGCAGTGCTTAACCGAAAATGAGATTGCTAAGCTCATAGAAAGCACTGACACACCGATTCTGGTGCTCAACCGAGAAATGCCGTCGAAGCCCAATAATGCCATTACCACAGACCATTATCAGAGCGCTCGTTTGATGGTTGAACACATCATCGAACAGGGGCATACCGATATTGCCGTGATTCGTGGCAAAGCAGGTTCTTCGACCGGTGCGCTGCGTTACCAAGCCTATCAAGACGTGTTAACTAAACATGGTATTACATTGGATGAGTCTAAAGTTATTCAGGGCGAATGGACGATGGAGAGCGGTTATCACGCCGCTCAGGTTTTAGCAAAAAACAAAGCCACGTTCACCGCTATTTTATCCGGAAACGATGATATGGCGATTGGGGCAATTAAGGCATTAACCGAGCTAGGTTATTCATTACCCCAAGATGTTTCTATCGTCGGTTTTGATAACAGCAAAGTGGGTGAGTTTTTAACGCCAAGCCTCACGTCTGTAAGTGTGCCGTTAGAACAAATGACCCTAAAGGCTATCTTGAAAATTGTTGGAGCTATCGAACAAGCTGAATCGGTTTGTACTACTGGAAACTTGGTGTTGCGTGATTCGATAGCGAAGCTAAATTAGTACTGATTGAATTTCATATTTCACCTACAAAAAATGATGAGCTGCGCATCTATTAAATCAAGCGAAAAGACTCTTTATTCACTGTTATTTAGATGTGCGATATTGCGTTTTTTGGTCGATGAATTGACCATCATTAGTTAAGTAATGTAAAAGCAGTTTAGTAATATGAAAATAGCTAAGTTATGTGAAAACAGGTAAGTAACGTGAGAACAGAAAAGCAAAAGATGTTAGCAGGTGAACCTTATCAAGCTTGGGATAAGGCGCTTTATTCAGAACGTATCGAATGTCGTAAGGTGCTTCAAAAACTCAACAATAGTATTCCTGATACACCCGAGTGGAAAGCGGCAACCCAAGAGCTTATTCCGGGCTGTGAGAACGCGCACTTAGAGCCGCCGTTCCATTGTGATTATGGTTCAAATATCAAGTTAGGTAAGAACTTTTACGCTAACTTCAATTGCGTGATTCTGGATGTAGCAGAGGTGACCATTGGCGATAATGTCCTACTTGGTCCGAACGTTCAAATTCTTACCGCAGGTCACCCACTCGATGTGAAAGGCCGAGTAGAAGAAGGCGTCGAATTTGGCACACCGATTAACGTTGGTGACAATGTTTGGTTAGGTGGTGGTGTGATCATCTGCCCTGGCGTGACCATTGGCGAAAACAGCGTGATTGGCGCGGGCAGTGTGGTAACTAAAGACATCCCAGCCAATGTGGTTGCAGTAGGTAACCCGTGTAAGGTTCTGAAAGCGATTGATAACGAGTAAACATCGTTATTTTCGTTCGAGTGTAAGGCCTACTTATATTTCAGGTAGGTCTTTTTGTATGTGTAATCACGATAACTCATCGAACCATAGGGGCTATGTGACGCTCCTTTGACCTTCAATAACTGTCGCCGTAGTTGTTCAAACTCATTGGTTTAGATAAGGGAACTTTGAACCAAATTGCGCCCTTGGTTTTTCGCTTGATACAACATCTCGTCAGCGGAAATAATGGCCTCTTCAATCGATTGCCCAGTCGATAAATCCACAAGTCCAAGCGAAGCTGATACTCCTCCTTTAATCATACTTCTGAGCTGTGGGTCGTAGGCGATTTTATCTCGAATTCTATCTGCTAACTTGATGATATCGGACTGACTTTCTGTTTTGAGAATGACGATGAATTCGTCTCCACCGATACGATAGCACTCATCGTTGTTTCTTACATTTTCTAATAATATCTCGCTTACCCGAACTAACACGTTGTCGCCGATATGGTGTCCGTAGTTGTCGTTGATCAGTTTAAAATGGTCGAGATCAATGGCAATAACTCCGATACATCGGTTGTTTTTGCTCGTTCCAGCATCGCGAATGCGTGAGTTTGCACTTTCTAAGTAAGAGCGGTTCTTCAACCCTGTTAATGCATCTGATTCCAAAGCAATTGAGGTTCGATATTGATAATGAGAAAAAGCGATCAGTAACACATAGCCTATCCCTAACAATGCGATGACCTCAACAAAACTTTGAATCACTCCCTTTATTTCAGCCACAGAACTGGTCATATTATCAAAGATAAAAAGGGTCGCACGAAGTTGTGGTAACGGAACTTCAACAAGATGAAAGTATCGAGAATTGTCATTGTTTAATTGGAAAAATATGACGTCCAGTAGTTCCACTTTGCTTACATAGACAGCGGTGTCTTCTAGAGGTTGTAAGGCGTGCGTGTTCGATAAGTCTAGATTTATCTTTTCTCCAGAAGGCATAAAGTATTGATGTTGATTGTCTCTTATAAAAAGAAGCGTGTTGGCCGTGCCGTTGATTTCTGGGAAGTAATGCTGCAGATCGACATTCGCCTCGTGGTATAGGGATGTCCGCTGCGACACGAGCCCTGCTATTAAGTTGATATGAGGTTTTGGATGATTGAAATTAAATCCCCAAAGTGTCGTTTTTCCGTTTTTCATGGCAAGAAATTGAGGTGACGATGTACTGATATTGAATCGTTCTGCGATGCCTTTAATGTCAGAATTTGAGAAAGGTCGCGTAGGCTGATAATAAACGCCACCCACATTGGGTCTGTTGGCATTTGTTGCTTCTGAGTTTAAAGAAGTACCTAAAATATTCAGTGTTCGCACGACATTACTTTGAACCAGCGTTTGAATGAGATCGCTTCGGTGAGTTTGATCTTTCTCAACAAAATGGATGGTTCTACGGATTTCACCAATATGAATACAAAGGATGACCAAAGCGAAGCAGGCCATGACCCAATGTCTTTGTTTCATTGCTAAATTGATAGCATTCATATTGGTGTACCTTTGTTAAAATGTCACAGCGCTACTTCAGAAAATAGGATCTATTGCTTTTACTTGGATATATAATTCATCGCGGTAACTTCCCGCTCGTGACAGGTTGGTGTTGTCAGTGATCGAGAGTAAAAAAGGAATGGTGTGCTGGCCGCGACTATAGTTTTTTATGGGAGTCATGCGGTGCAATCTGGACACTTCTATCCCATTCACGGTCAGTTGATAGGTAATCGTCCAATCCGGGTTCTGGGTATTGATCAGTTTGCCGTGTCGAGATTTAACCCAAAGCTCTGTTAGAGAATTAGAACGGATCATAAAATCTGCTTGATAACGCTTACCACTATGAAGTTCACCGAGTTGCCAACTGTATCCTGTTGCTGAGCGGTGAATGTTGCTTCCATGGCCAGACCAATCAAAAGTAACGAAAGACTTTATCTTGTAAGTTGCGGTACTTGTTAGTGTTGATACAGGGTTGTCTTCATACTTGAGCTTGGCAATAAAAGGCACAGTGTATTTTGCAGCGTAGTTAATTTTTGCTCTCGGATCGACCAAGTAAAAACGGACCGGAGAATTGTATTTTGCGTATAGCAAGTACTCTCGCTCTTTGGGATTATAAGTAAGCATTGTTTGGCTTTGGTTGACGAAATAAGGTCCATTTTTGTCCAACGTATTGAGAATTTTTAGTCGAACCGACCTTAATGAACATTCGCCGCTTTGAGAGCGTAGCTTTTTGAGCTCGTATTGAATTTTCGCAAATCCCGATTTATCAAACTCAATCGGACCATTGTTAAGTTGGGTTAAGCTCCATACTCCGTTGCAACTCTGTGCTAGTAATGGTGAAGGCAGCCAGAGAATGCATAATGTGAGCAGCCAATTAGTTTTTTTCATTGGAGTTACTTTGAACATTGTTTGCTCCTTGTTCTAGTTGAATATCAGAAAGTCTCAACAGGTTATCGTCTGATTCAGGGATGCTGATGATCCCCGTTGCGTTGGAGTTGATCGTTTCGATTCGATAATCACCGCTGCCTATTCCTTCAATAACGAATCTTCCGCCTTTGTTGGTGAAGAATGGATAAGATGTGTCATCGAGATCGGTTAAATAGCCTTGAGTTAACGCAAGCGGTTGACCGTTAGCTAATAGTAATTTGCCTATTATGGTTTTAGATTTATTGGACCCAACGGTGATGAGATGACTGGTATAAGCGCCTGGGGTGATGTTGTACAGATAATTGCCGATGTCATAACCAACAGGTGCGTTTGGCGCATCTACAGTAAAGCTCTGAGTGATGTGGGCTGTAGAGAGGCTGATAGCATTGGGGTAACCTTGCTGAGAAATCGCTTCTGCGTACGCGTCTTCATCGCTGTTTATTAGGGCGTCCGACTCTAAACTTTCATGAACTTGCACCACAGCCGCCGCACCATATATTGGGCGTGACCAAGAGAGATTGCTGTCACTAATTGTGAATGCTGTACTGGGTCTAAACGAGGTGACCACGGTGTCTTCGGTACTGTTCGAGTTGTAATAATTGATGTCTCCATCATATCGAACCCGGTTGCCTATGTAGTCACCACGTAATTGATACTGTCCTTGATTCGATTCGACATCAGCAGATAGAGAATAGCCATATTGGCCAACTTGATTTTTACTTGGCTTACTAAAGCTTGCTCGTAAGATCTCAGTATCGCTGGCGTATCCGGCATCTGCGGTGTATTGCCCGTCATCAGAACTCCATGTCCAATCAACAGATAGAATACCCTCTGTGTTCGAAATGCCCTCATTTGGGTCTTCTTCATGAGTAACACCTAAACCGACCACTACATTGGAGTAAGACCAAGACGTTGAGGCTTCTGCACTCCATTCCGTATCGTAACCACTCTGCTTATCAAGGTTATATGAGAGCGATAAGTAAACATCATCGGTAATGCCTAAGGTATAGCTGACTGCTGCCGAATGGCCTGTCGTTCCTTCTTCCGTCCAAGGTTGATAGGAATAGGTATCGTAAGATTCAAGCGCGATACGTAAGTTGGGGGCGCTGTAATTGTTTTGATCCCAGAGCGAGGCGGCATAATCGATGCTTGCGATATAACCGGTTTCATCATATTCACTCGACTGGCTGCCTGATAGTCGAAAGCCAATATTACCGATGGGGGTGCCAAAAGTGGAGATCCCCCCTAGTATGAATCCATCTTTATGATAAAAGCCATTCAACCCAAGCGTTAAGTATTCGGTTAAGCCATAGTCATAATAGGCACTGGTGATTAAGCTTTCGGTATCGTACCTATAGTGACTGTCTTTTATTTCTGAAGGAGCACCCAAATACACGCCAAAGTCGGATATTCCCTCTTTGAGCAGTTTAGAGTTGTAGAATACGCTGTAGAGAATGGAGTCTCGTCTTCCCGATTGATACTCAATATCTAAACGAACGTCATTACTACCTGAAGACAGTGGCAAGTTATCGAGCATATAACGTCCAGGTGGAAGTCGAAACTCTGTCACGTAGGAACCATTAATGTACAGTTCGATGTCGGCAGACTCTTCAAGCACTAAGGCTTGAGTGCCTCCTACCTGAATACTGCGATTCGGTTGTAATGCTGAGTAATTACGTTCAAACCCGATTCCGCCAAATTGTTGGCTAGGTAGGTGGCCTGAAGTACTGTTAACTTGGTCGCCAAAAGTGACTCGATAAGGGGTTTCTGCACGGTCGATAAAGGCCGATATATCGCCACGATAAAAAGTTTGTTCCTCACTGGTGCCATCATCAAAATAGCCTGACAGTTTATAGTTAACTCCCCGCGCACCAGCAAAGTTTCCTGTGGAGATCCACTCTATATTCCACTTTTGTTCTTCATTTTGAGTCTCAACCCCTCGTGTATCAGATAGGCCAAAGTTAAAGTTATTGATGTTGGTGAAAAAGGCTGATGTGGAATAAATAGGAGGAGAGTAAGGTGCGCTGAAACTTAGCGCTTGCTCTTTTCGTGCATCTTGAACGAAAGATAATGAGATAGACATGTCAGAGGATGAAAAGGAGAGCAACACACCCCACTCTTTCAATGTTTCCACTGAAATAAAGGTATCTTTGTACGAAGATAACTTACCTGATACTTCACTTGTAAGCGCTGAACCAATCAGTGTATTCAGTTGAATGGTATGAACCTTGGAGATCGTTTTACCATCAGAGAACGCATCAATATCGCCCACTGTTGAGCCTAAATAGTTGATTGGGAATGGAAATAACCAATCCGCGGAATAGGCGTGAGGTTGGGCTAGCAAGCATAGAGATACGCACAGAAGAACTGTGTAATATCGGCTCATGTTACCTCCCAATAAAGCTCGTGTAGAAGCAGGTGGTTCAGTGTTAATTATTTTGTTTTATGGCAATACCAGTGACTTTTTTGAATTCGTTTGGAATAGGATAATAAGCGGTGGCACCAGGCATTAAGTAACCACTTGTCTTAGTGTCAATCTGGCTCCACGGTAGGTCTTTTTTCTCGCCGTTAGTTTGAAGTTCGAATACGGAATGAAGCAAGTTCACTAGAACTTGGCTTGTGTTTTCTACCACTATGTTTCTATCTTTAATCGAGGACTTCATAGTGGGCTTTATTGAGTTCGGAGATACAAAAGCTAAGGTCGAAAAACTAAGCAGTGTTCTTATTTTACTGTCACTATCTTCAGGCCCTTCGACTTCTAGTTCGTTGAATTCAATGCGGTACAGTTTGGTCATTGTGAGAGTATCGCTAGGGATATAGCGCACCCGAATCTTTTGAGAACTTTGTGGGTCTACCATTATTTGAGGAGGCAAAATGAGAAAACTGTCTTCATTAAGTGTTAGTACCTCTCCGGTTTCATCGTAACTTACGTCATACACTACAACTTCAATTGGGAGTGAACGGTCTTGAGGGTTATTGATCGTATAGCTTGAGAGAGCCTTTCCTCCAAATTCGTTCATTTCTTGATACATAGGGGTAATTTCGTAGCTGAAAGCGACGGCGTGGAAGAGTAGCAGACTGATAAATAAAGTAATGTTTTTCATAAAACCCTTCCTTGGTAAAATGAGCCCACGTTTGTGGGCTCTAATTTATGAGCTAAAATCCACACATGTGGTGACAAGTTTTCGCTTGGAGTTTCACATACACTGTAGAGCGATAATTACCGGCTCTTGCTAAAGCTGCACCCTCTGTTGTGATACTAAGAGGAACTTCTGCAATTCTTGCTTTTTGGTGTTCACCACTCCATTTAACTTGGAAGTTACCTGTCGTATGACCAAACAAACCATCACTTGCATTGCTTGTATCGAAAATGTCGGTTTGATTTGCTTGTAATGTGTAATCGATACGTTCTTTACCAATGGCCATGCCGAAACGAGTCATTTTGAAAGGTGTGGCAGTCATATCGACTTCCATTGATTTCCCGTAGTTACACCAGGCACGAAGACTTGCAATTGGTTTACTGGCTGTTAGCCCTGAGACCAAATTTTTGCTATCTGCCAGCATGTTCGTTAGGTGGATATCACCATTAACAAACTCTCCGGCTTGTGCTGATTTCAAGTTGAGCACACAACGTTGTGGAATCGTGCCTTCCATGCGAATGTGTGCGCCATCAGTGTTCGTTGCATTGGTCAGAAGAGCATTGGTTGCTCCTCCAAATTGAACCACATTAGCTTCTAACTTGGTTCCACCTGGACCACCACCAACAGCGAAACTATTTACACTGAACATCACACCGGCTACTGCTACCGCTAATATTAATTTTTTCATAATTATTCCCTCATTACTCTTGTTATTCCCGACAACAAATACATAGTAATTAGGATTTAAAAAATACACCTCGCAACGAGGGGTGATATATTGAATAAATAAGTATGAAAAGAGTGCTAATTTTAAACGGTTAATTCATGAGCTTTAGCAAATAGTTCATGTCGAGAATGTACATTCAACTTGGACATCACATTGTAAGCGTGTGTTTTTACTGTGTTTATACTGACATTTGTGTCGTTTGCTATTTGTATGTTTGAAAAACCTTGAATCATTAATTCAAAGACTCTTTGCTCTTTCTTTGTTAAAAAAAACTTTGATGTTACTTTTTCTGTGATGGAATAGGATTTCTTAGAAACGCTACTGATACAAAGGTCAATAATAAAGCTTTCCATAATATGTCTAGGGAACCAAAGCTCTCCCTCTTGAACAGATTTAATGGCTTTTGGAATAAATTCAAAATGATTCACTTCTATTTGGCCAAAAAAGCCAAATTTTAGGTAATCGTAACAAGCGCTGCATTTAATATTGATGGCGATCCACTTATCTTTTCTATTGATAATTGAAACACCACACTTGTCTGGCATCGGTATCGTACTTCTGTCTAAAAGCACAACGCCTTTATACTCAGGGTCAAGTTCAGAATAAGATTCGATAACTTGAAATTGATTGAGTGGGAAAGAAAGTTTCAATAAATCTCTGATCACTCGCGACAAGGTGTTGCTGCGAGTGATCAAGCATGTGTAAGGTGCTGGTCGATTATTTTGCATACTTTGAGCCTTCCTTGGCGGCAGAAGCGAATTAGGTGTAAGCAGAGCGTATTGGTGGGCTGATGAGCCACTGCCCTTGTCCAAATCGAGAGATCAGTTGGTTTTGGTTTTTACATTGTGTTTTGTGCAGGATACTCTTGATCTGACTGCGAACCGTTTCTTTTGATACATCACGGGTTTGTGCGATCTCAGTACCGTTCAATCCTTTAGTCAGTAGATCAAGCACATCAAGTTCTGACTTAGTCAAAGACGGGCTCGTGTTGGCCGTTTTTGGCTCAGAATATTTACGCCAATGTGAGACCATAGTACGGTGGGCGACCCATGAATTTGCCCAAGCGATGGCAATGTCACATATTGATTTTAACTGGCGTAATTCATCAATCCGGAGTTCATCGACACTATGAAACATTATTGATATTCCATGTTCGTAAAGTAGATTTTCAGAAATACTATAGAAATTCAGATAATCTTGGGCGACAGGGAGCTTGTCATGACCCAATATTCTATTGTCCATTATGTCATCTAGCTTGTGATGAATTTTTCCTTTACGGCTCTTTGAAATCAACATGAGATAATCATCTAGATTGTCTGTGATTACCTCTGTCAGCGAGACTCCATCTGACAAACCATCAATATATTTGAAGGCTGGGAAGTCTGGTTTTGATGAGATAACTAATGTGACATGCTCAATTCCAAGTGTAGTTAATCCATTTCTTATCGCTTCTTCGAATTCAGACGGGGATTTATTAAGTCCATTTTCTAGTGGAATCTTCAATTCTGATATCTGCATAACTCAATCCATTTAACCTATTGCAAGCGATAACTCGAATATATTTTGGTGCTTCATTTGAGTTTATCTAAGGTTGATATTAGTCATTAAATGATAGGTTTATCATCACCCAATTGGGTGAAGTAATCCACAAACAATCCACTTTTTATAATAATGGATGCTTATTGAGCAATTAATTGATTTGAATCAATATTAGAAGGGCGATATGGAAGGGTATTTAAATTCAAAAAAAGATTCATAATAAATTATTACTCAAATTATAATTAATAATCTTTTAATTTAATTCAATCGAGGATGTGTTATTTATGTTGTTCGATTCTTATTTGCGATAAGACAAGATAGAAAATAGCAACGATGTAAGATTTCATCGTTGCTATTTGGTTAGAGTTATTGGTTCGTCGCTTGGAATGCTGGTTTTTTATTGTCTAGAGCACCACTAATTCGGGTCAACACTAGCGCGATTAAGACAATCATAGCCCCAATCCAAGGTGTGTTCATTAATCCAGATTTTGCGACAATCAAACCACCTCCCCATGAGCCTAATGCAATACCTACGTTGAAAGCTGCAATGTTGAGCCCTGATGCCACATCGACTGCGTCAGGTGTGTATTTCTCAGCCAGTTTCACTACATAAACCTGTAGTCCCGGAACGTTACCGAAAGCAAATGCACCCCACACAAGTATGGTTGCGACCGATGCATAAGGGTTTACCGCGGTAAAGTTGAAGATTACCAGTACTGACGCTAAGCCAGAGAATATAACGGTCAGTGCTTTTATTGGGCCCATTTTGTCGGCCATCTTACCGCCCCAGATGTTACCAACCGCGACTGATACACCGTAAACGAGCATGATTAAACTGATAGAACTTGAATCAAACCCTGATACGTTTTCTAGTATTGGAGCGAGAAAGGTAAAGGCTGTGAATGTACCGCCGTAACCGAGTGCTGTGATGGCGTAAACCAACAGTAATCTAGGCTGAGTTAGAACCTTTAATTGCGTTGAAATCTTAGCGGTTGGCGGTTGTTTAAGGTTGTTTGGAACTAAGAAGGCGCTTCCAATAAGGGCTACCAGGCCAAGAATAGCAACGATCAAGAAGGTCGCTTGCCAACCAAAAGTTTGGCCGATGTAGGTGCCCAGTGGTACACCGGTTACCAATGCAACAGTTAAACCCGTAAACATGATCGCAATGGCACTGGCTGCTTTATCTTTTGAAACTAAACCGGTCGCGATGGTTGATCCAATCGAGAAGAACACACCATGGGCAAGGCCTGTCAAAATACGAGCAGCGATCAATGTGTTGTAGCCTGGTGCTTGCCATGCCAGTAAGTTGCCGACGACAAACAAGGCCATCACGCCTAGCAGTACCAGCTTACGGTTCCATTTTCCGGTCAACGCCGTTAATACTGGCGCGCCAATGGCAACACCAAGTGCGTATAAACTGACTAATAGGCCTGCTGATGGCAGAGATACATTCAAGTCGCTCGCCATCGTGGGGATCAAACCCACGATGACAAATTCTGTGGTTCCGATGGCAAAGGCGCTGAGCGTCAATGCAAATAGTGCTAGTGGCATAATCATCTCTCTTACTGTTCTGTGTTGATTATTGAGCGCGATAACATGGGGCAGCTTGCTACTGCGATAAGAGCGCTTCGTCTGATGGCGGGGATTATCTAGTAAAATATATTTGTTAAAAATGTCATCATTAACAAATAACCTTTGTGTTATTTGCAATAATTAGAGAGTTAGCCGATCATTGGATTAAGTTAATAAGATCGAAAAGACACAGATGATTTGAGCTGTGATGAGCACAAACGAGAGGACATTAAACAACATGAAAGTAGTGAAGGAGCATCATGCTAACCCGTTCAGATGATTTAGAAATGGTACTCACCGTCGTCGATGCTGGTGGCTTTTCTGCGGCGGCAGAGGCGTTGGATGTACAGGTTGCCAAGGTGTCTCGTTCGGTGAGTAAGGTTGAGTCGCAACTCGGCGTCTCAATATTCAACCGAACAACGAGACGAGTGGAATTGACAGAGGAAGGGCGGCAGTTTGTTGATTCAGTAAGGTTGGGGTTACAGGTGATCCAGAGCGCAGAAGAAGAAATTGTGTCGCGCGGTGAGTTGCCAAAAGGTCGTTTAAGAGTTGATGCCGCCAGTCCATTCGTATTCCATCAGCTAGTGCCTTTGGTGCAGTCATTTAAAGAGGCTTACCCAGATATTGAATTGGAACTCACTTCCAACGAGGGCTTCGTTGATCTTCTGGAAAAGAGAACTGATGTTGCGATTCGAATCGGTAAGTTGTCCGATTCAACACTGCACGCCCGCCCGTTAGGGAAAAGTTTGCTTCATATTGTAGCGTCGCCTGATTATCTCGCTAAGCGTGGGTTGCCCACCAAACCTGAAGATTTGAGTTCGCATCAAGTTGTGGGATTTGCAGGAAACAAAGTGCTTAATCACTGGCCTTTGCCAAACCAAAGTTATATCCCGCCTACTGTAACAGCCAGTAATGGTGAAATCGTGCGTCAACTGGCATTAGCTGGAAATGGGATTGCTTGTTTATCGGGTTTTATGGTGCAGGACGATATAGCAGCAGGGCGCCTAGTCCCTATTTTGGAGCAAGACAAACTTGCCAACACAGATCGAGAGCGAGTGAATGCGGTTTACTATAAGTCGTCATCCGTCTCTAAGCGTATCTCGGCGTTTATTGATTTTATACAGCCAAGGTTAAAGCTCTAACTAAGGCTGATTGACGACTATATACGCTTAAATGAAAAAGCCCCGCTGACGTGCAGCGGGGCTTTTAAATCAAAATCAATTGATTGTAAGCGTGTTATCCAGTAGCAGATAACTTGGAATCAGTATTTAAGCGATTTTAGTCATTTCATTGAGCGTGAATGACGCAACACAACCTTCCGTTGCTGCCATGTACTCAGCAAGATGGGCATTACCCATGTGCTGTTGCCACAGTTCACGAGACGTCCAGTTTTCATAGAAAGTGAAATGCGCTGGGTTTTCATTGTCTTGGTGAAGGTCGTAGTTGATGCAACCTTCTTCCGTACGAGTTATATCAATCAGTTTTAATAGCTCGGCTTTAACCAATTCAATTTTGTCTTCGTTAGCGACGATGTTTGCGATGATAGTCAGTTGAGTCATGTTCGTTACCTTTATTATTTCATTCACTTAATAGTGGATTGTTCTTTGTTCACTGAGCAACTCTCTGTTTGACGGAGTGCCTGTGTCGATGAATAAATAATAGTAGGAATATTAGAAACGATAAATAGTGGTGTATTTGAATTATTATCAAAAATAATTTGATAATAACGGTTTAACTTATGATGCCAGACAAGCTAATAATCGTTAAAATCCGCCCGCCCATGCATCAAAATCATCAATGATATCGAGTTCTTCTTTCGTTCTTGGGGCTGGGTAATAAGGTAACGCCAACCTCTGGAATGAAGGTTGCAGTTCCCAATCGGGCGTAATCTTGAGTCGTGTTAACTCATCGTTGAGGCGCACAAACATATAGTAACCATCGCTATGAGTATTGGCGTAACTTGCGACTGTAGCGATATCACCGGAAGGTAATTTTACGTCTCGACCCAGTGGATAGAGTTGGTGCAATGCGAAACTCACTTTGGGATCTTCAAGCTTGCCTTGCTTAAAGCGTTCTAATCCGATGGCGGTTGAAGTGGTGCGCGGCTTCCACCCCGTGAGGAATAATCCACTTAAGTTATCTTGGAACGGCTTACCCTTTCGATTACCTTCGTTGCTAATGAATTGAACCGTTAGTGTATCTCCAGATTCATTTAGAATTTCTAAAAATTGTTCGCCTGTTCGATCGACTAAAAGCTTCATGAGATCCAGATACCATTAAGGATGAAATATGATAAAGGGTACTACTTTAGGGGAGGCTTGTGTAGGGACGATAAACGTTATGTAGCGTGAACAATGTTTCCGGTGTTGAATGAGTATCGAGGGTTGTTAGAAACCTTATTGACAATGAAATCTCTTGGTCCTGTAGAAGTGTTTAGCGAACGTTTTGAAGCAGTAGTACACCCTTTAAATCTGACCTCAGAGCAAACTGAAAATGCGCTTCATTTGCTAGTGGACTATTTGCATGGCTACGCTTTAGCACTGAACTGTAATCAAGACAGAACTGAAATTACCGTCGAAATGGTCGAAAAACCACTAGGCTTATACTGTTTAGGGCTGACTCATTTGAAGTGATTTGTTGCTTTAATTGCTGGGCTTTCAATTTATCCTTGATAATTACCTATAAATTTCAGGTAATAGCAGCAATAATCAATAGGTAAATAGGAATGGCTGCGCACCCTGAAAGCCATCGTTGAAAGGAAGTTCAATACATGCCCGTGCTCCAACGCATTAGTTTAACCCTAATTTTAATTGCTATTCTAGGTGGGTGCTCTTCTCTCCCTGAAGGCATTGATCATCCAACAGAACCGCAAACCTTCCCCTCATCCAGTGTCTTGTCGGTCTTAGCTGCGGATTATCAACCTGAGTCTGTTGAGCAAGGAACGACGGCCGTTAGCTTACAAGAATCTGGCTGGGATGCGCTAGCTCAGCGATTGGCACTGGTTGAATCGGCTGAACATACCATCGATATTCAATACTACATTTGGAATTCTGATGAATCGGGTAGCTACCTAGCCAGTCGTTTGTTAGCCGCTGCTGACCGTGGTGTTAAAGTTCGAGTGATGCTTGATGATATTAACCTCAATGAACGTGAAGGTTTGTTATCGGCATTGGATGCGCATCCTAACATTGAGATTCGCATCTTTAATCCAACGCCAACACGTCGTGGCTTCAGCAAATGGTTGAGTTTTTTGGGGGACTTTTCTCGGTTAAACCGTCGCATGCATAACAAGTCGTTTACTGTAGATAGCACTTTGTCTGTCGTTGGTGGGCGTAATATCGGCGATGAATATTTTGACCTCTCTGACGAAATCAATTTTCGAGATCGCGACGTGATGGTCATGGGCTCTGTGGTAACCACTATCCAAGCGAGTTTTATTGAGTATTGGAATAGCCGTTGGTCTTACCCTGTTGATATGTTAGGTGGTGAAGAACAGCCTGATATTTCATTGATGAACGACATCGCTGCTCCGCATTATCTGAACTACCCTAAATTGCCAGAAGACGGTAAATCGAGCACTGAATTGTTAAAAAGTGTCTTGAGTCAAATGACTTGGGTCAATGCCCGTTTTGTTTACGATCCCCCAGTCCCTATCGACTCAGATGATACTAATTTACCTAAAGCAACGGCTGTGTTACTTGCGGATCTAGCACGTAAGTCTGAACACGAAATCTTGCTAGAGTCTGCCTACCTAGTGTTTGATGATGGACAACTTGATGAGTGGCAATCTCTGAGTAGCAACAACGTTGAAATAAAGGCGCTTACCAATTCTATGGCGTCTAATGATCTGGTGACTAATCATTCTGCTTATGCGGGTCGCCGCTACGACATGTTAGATCATGGTATCGACCTGTTTGAGCTAAAACCAGAATCTAATCTTTGTGAAGCATCTACCCAAGATGTGTCTAAATGTGCTCCGGAGACGGCCTATGGCTTACATGCTAAATCGGTAGTATTTGACCGTAGTATTGCGAGCATTGGATCATTTAACTTCAATTTGCGCTCTACGTATCTCAACACGGAATCGGTTTTAATCATCGAAAATAAAGTCATTGCCGAAAAACTAGCAGAAACCATTGAACAAGCAATGAATGAAGATAATAGCTGGCGCCTAGAACTGGAAGACGGTGATGTGTATTGGTATTCCGGTGAGCAAAGTTGGGACAGCGAACCTGAGACAGGTAAGTGGGAAAGAATGCAATCCGGTTTTCTACAATTGCTACCGATTGAGAAATATCTGTAGCAAAACCAGTACCGTATAAACAAAAAAATGTCAGCGTATATTGCGCTGACATTTTTTATTGTGCTTTCTGAATATCGAGTGTGAGCAGTTTATCGCTTGGTCAGTCCTTTACTGTTCAAGTAAGGAAGGATGTGTGGTCGAGACTCACCAGATAACTTTTGTGTGATCTGTTGTGACCAACTGCTCTGCTTTTGGTTACTTGAACGGCTTGCGTAGTAGCTCTGCATCGAATCATCGTAGCTGGCAATTTCGTCTAGGCTTAGCGGTTGGTATTGGTTTTCGTGCATTACTACGTGAGCAGGAAGGCGAGGCTTAACCTCTGGTTGCTGTGCCGGGTGACCTAAACACATCCCGAACAACACGGCGGTGTGTTGTGGTAGTTCTAACAGTTCATCGACTTGTTGTGCGCTGTTACGCAGTCCACCGATATATACACCACCCAAACCTAGAGACTCTGCAGCCAACATGCAGTTTTGCGCCATGATGCCAGAGTCGACCGCACCAATCAGAGTCAGCTCAGTAAAGTCGGTTTTCACTTCAGGGTTAATTTTAGCGTGACGTTGATAGTCGATACAGAACACCAAAAACTCGGCTGCATTTTCTACGTAAGCTTGGTTACCTGCGTATTCCGCTAGCAGCTTGCGCTTCTCGTTGTCTGTGACTCTAATGATGGAAACAGCCTGTAGTAAGCTCGACGACGATGCAGCAAGGCCTGCTTGAACAATCATGTCGAGTTGTTGCTTTTCTATTGGTTGGCCCGTGTACTGGCGAATGGAGCGGTGCCCCAAAATGGTCTCAATCGTGCTGTTCATAATTTTCAGGCAGTCCTTGTTTTATGATGATATGACAAATCACCATAACGAGATTTGTCGTTGGGGTAAACCACAAAGCAATCTTGTGTGAGCTGAAAATTTTAATGCTGAAGCATTACTTCTGCTGTTCAAATCGCAACATAAACATCGGTTATAGTATCCATAAGTGGAAAATCGCGATAGACAAACTAGGATGAATGAAAGTGAACCCTATAATCAATTCAACAACATGGTAGTTGCTATGAAGAAAATATCCCTTTTGTCAGTTGTGATTTTATCGAGCTTTTCCTTTTCATCTTTTGCTAAAGATTGTGATCCTTTGTTGCTGCCTTCTTGGAAGGATGGTGAAAGCAAATCCGCTATCGTAGATTTTGTTGGGCAAGCCACCCAAACAGAGTCCGAGGCGTTTGTGGCGATTGAAGATCGAATCGCTGTGTTCGATAACGATGGTACGCTTTGGTCAGAACAGCCTTACTACTTCCAATTAGCCTTTGCACTAGATCGTGTAAAAGAGTTGGCTTCTGAGCATCCTGAATGGAAAACGGAAGTACCGTTTAAGTTTGTACTAGAAGGGGATATTGAGAGCGTTCTTGGCAGTGGTGAAGAAGGGTTACTCAAAATCATTTTAGCGACACATTCTGGCATGACAGTTGAGCAATACCAAAAAGATGTTGAGCAGTGGTTAGCGGTAGCAAAAGATGCACGTTTCAATAAAGCTTACACAGACCTGACTTACCAGCCAATGAAAGAGATGCTGATTTACCTACAAGAGCATGACTTTAAAACTTACATTGTATCGGGAGGAGGCGTTGATTTTATGAGAGCATGGGCTCCTCAGGCTTACAACATTCCTTCTGAACAGATTATCGGCAGCGCGCTTAAATACAATTACAACTATAACGATGGTAAACCGACGGTCACTAAAGACTCTTCCATTTTGACCATCGATGACAAAGCTGGA
Source organism: Vibrio sp. OPT24 (assembly GCF_015163545.1). Taxonomy (NCBI): domain Bacteria; kingdom Pseudomonadati; phylum Pseudomonadota; class Gammaproteobacteria; order Vibrionales; family Vibrionaceae; genus Vibrio; species Vibrio sp. OPT24. The sequence continues at coordinate 953,675 of NZ_JADDYI010000053.1, read as the reverse complement.
AAAGTATCGAATATTCAGCATATTATAGGTAAAAAGCCTATTCTAGCTGTCGGGAACTCAGACGGAGATCAAGCGATGATGCAATGGGCAACCAGCCAACCAAACTCAATGGCTATGATTGTTCATCACACTGATGGCGAACGTGAGTGGAAGTACGACCGAGAGTCTCATGTTGGGCAACTCGACAAAGCATTAGACGAAGCGAGCTCAAGAGATGACTGGACACTGATCGATATGAAGTCAGATTGGTGTGAGGTGTACTAACGCCAAAACTTTGGTTGGTCAAAAGCAACAAAGGCTCGGGTTCTTAATTCGAGCCTTTTTTATGAACGGAGGTTTTTGGAATAAACGGTTTGAAAGCAATGGTTTGGAAAGAATGGTTTGAAAGGAGTAAGGTGTTATGGGCTCGCTTTAAGCAAGAACGTACTATAAATTTGCAACGCATAACGATTTAATCGGGTTAGTCGGAATCTAAAGGGACAGGAATATGAAAACGATCGGTTTGCTCGGCGGAATGAGTTGGGAGTCGACAATGAGTTACTATAAATCCATTAATGAAGGTGTTAAAGCCAATCTTGGTGGCCTTAACTCTGCAAAAATTTGCATGTACAGCGTGAACTTTGATGAAATCGAAAGGCTACAACACCAAGGACGTTGGTCAGAGACGGCTAACATCTTGTCGGACGCGGCTTTATCGGTTGAGAAAGGCGGAGCGGACTTTATCCTTATTTGTACCAATACCATGCATAAGGTCGTACCTGAGATAGAAGAAAAGATTACTATTCCTATCCTTCATATCGCTGATACCACCGCGCAAATACTGCTTGAACAAGGTGTTAAAAAAGTAGGGTTATTAGGTACGGCTTTCACAATGGAGCAAGATTTCTATAAAGCTCGCCTAGTCAATAAATTCGGTATCGGTGTTGTGATTCCTGATGAAAGCGACCGAGAACAAGTGCACAACATCATTTACAAAGAGTTGTGTCGAGGCGAAGTAAAAGAAGAGTCTCGTGATGTATACCGTCAAATTATAGAGAAGCTAAGCCAGCAAGGTGCTGAGGCCGTTATTCTAGGGTGTACTGAAATCGCCCTGCTGATTCAGCAACAACACACTGATGTTCCTTTGCTCGATACCACGTCAGTCCATGCAGACGCAGCGGTCCGTTTAGCGCTTGGAAACTAGTTTTTAGACCCTCGTTTCGACCTCAATGCAGCCTTTATTGTCGTTTTTGTGTGATTTTTATTCGGATGAGTGAAAGTTTTTTGTACAAAAGCAGGTCGTTAATTAATGAGAAGATACTTTGTTCATTAACCAAGGCTTTATTTATGCGTAAGACTTTAGTTAATGGCTGAGGTATCTAAGCTAATAAGCACTATGCTTCAGTCATGAACAAAAGAGGATTTATTATGAAATGGCTTATCTTATCTGTGACGCTGTTATTCGTGGCAGGATGCCAATCGACGGGCTCTGACACATCATCACATGATCACATGAATAAAATAGATACGAGAGGGTGTAGTAGCTAGCTCCTTTTTGGAAACACCTCTTTAGCTATCCACTTATTAGAAAGACCTCTTTAAAGCCTTACGATTACGTGAGGTTTTCTTTTATTCAAAACTAATCCATCTGTTTTGTGGATGGGTGCTGTACATTTTTGAATCAGAATTGTCTATATTCTATGCTGTGTACTGGATCTCATTTGTTATTTAAACCACTTGCTAAGGTTAATAATGAAATGTTTTTAATACCAATCACTTTACTCAACTTAAGAGGTTTCTATGCTAGGTGAAAATCATTCTCTTGTTCACGAATTTCCTGAAATGAAAGATAAAATTGCTGAGCTTGTTAAAACTGACGATGGATTTGCTGAAGATATGAAGACATACGACAACCTTGATAAAGAGATTCGTAAGCTTGAGCTGAAAGATTCACCCATTGATGACGGTTCGATGCACCAGCTAAAACATGATCGTTCTGTACTTAAAGACGCGCTGCATGCTCGCTTAGTAGCTTAGTTGATCGAGATAACATCGTTTTAAAATTGTTAAACTCCTTCGGGAGTTTTTTTAGTTCAATAATATGGCCAAAATGAAACGTTCATAAATATTACATTGCTATGTTTTTGGCAAGTAATGTGGTCTATTAACAAAGGATTTTTAAGATTTCATTGGTAATCGTATGAATATTGAACACCTTAAGTTATTTGTTCGTTTAGCTTCCACACATAACATCAGTATGGCTGGCCAGGAGCTTGGTTTGTCTCCTGCGGTTGCTAGTTCGCACATCAGTAAACTTGAAGATAATTTAGGTGTTCGCCTGGTACACCGAACGACTCGTAAGGTGTCTTTAACAGAAGAAGGTGAAGCGTTTTTACCTCACGCTGAAGAGGTGTTATCGAGTGTTGATGCTGCCAAGTCGGCAGTCGGTGTGGGCTGTGATTCACCAATCGGAACATTGCGCGTTACGGCCTCTGCGTCTTTTGGGCGTTTGCATCTTGTTCCTGCATTGCCTGGATTTCTCGATCGTTACCCTGGTCTAAAAGTCGATTTGAGACTGTCAGACTCCATGGTCGATCTTGTGGAAGGTGGTTTCGATATCGCGATTCGCATCTCTGAACTGAAAGATTCGACACTCATTGCTCGAAAGCTCGCAAGAGACAAACGTGTTGTGTGCGCATCGCCAGATTATCTAATCAAATACGGCAATCCTGCCAAGCCTCAAGATCTTAATGACCACCAGTGTATTAGTTTGATTGGCTTAGAAAACTGGACCTTCAATACCGAAAACGGGCCTAAAACGATTAAGGCATCTGGATCGCTCAGGGCTGATAATGGAGAAGCCCTGCGTGATGCTGCTATTGGTGGGTTGGGTATCACGGTGACATCAAATTGGTGTGCGTATGAGCAACTGAAAAACGGTCAATTGATTAAAATATTGGAAGACTACTCTTTAACGTCAGAACCTGCGATTTGGGCGGTGTACCCAAGTTCAAGGTTGATTGCACCAAAGGTGAGAGCCTTCATTGATTATTTCTCTGAGTATTATGGTAACCCGCCATATTGGGAACAAAAGTAGAGTCAGATAGATTTAGAGAAAAAGCCCTGTGTTTCTAAACTAATGCATTAGAAAAACAGGGCTTTTTGCTTAGAATCAGAAAATCAATTGAGCGTAGCTGTCATTAAGAAAGCGTAGCCGCGATGATCTCATCAATTTTAGCGACAACTTGCTGTGATTTATCACCATAAATTGCATCTGGGTGTGGGTTAGCAAAGGTATTGTTGTCGTTATCGAAGTATTGACCGCCAGCTTGTGCGAACTCGTCAGACAATGAGGCGCGAACTAGAATATCAGAGCCAATGCTTAGGTCGCCGCCTGCAATGCCGTACGCATCTTTCACCATCTTGCTGCCTAATAAGGAAGCCGGGTTTACTGCAACAACCATCGGCCCTGTTGAACCTAATTCTTTTGCCATTTTACGAGTCCACATGGTGATCGCCAGTTTGCTTTGTGCGTAAGCATCACCATCAGAAAGCGTTTTTTCCCCTTCGAGAGCTTCAATACTTACTGCCGCTTGTGCCGCTGAAGATAGGTTCACCACTCGGCTAGATGAACCGAGCAATGGCAATAGACGTTTGGTTAGGTGATAAGGCGAAACCGTATTCACTGCAAAACGAACATCTAACCCGTCTTTAGTTATTGGGTTCGGAGTGTTGAACACGCCAGCGTTGTTAATCAGTACATCAATCTTATCGTGCTCAGCAATCACTTCGTCGGCCAACGTATCGACCTCTGCCAGAACCGATAAGTCTGCTACGTAGCTTTGAATTTTCGCTTCAGTCGAGAGCGTCACAAGCTGTTGCTCAACGTTTTTGAGTTTGCTTGGGTTACGTCCATGCAATAAAACGTGGTGGCCTTGTTGAACGAGTACTTTTGCAGTTTCGAAGCCGATACCATCAGTAGAGCCAGTGATCAGGATAACTTTTTGCATGGAATAGATTCCTTATTAAAGCGCTGACATCGCGAGCGTTTTTGAATGTTTCGTTGAGATAAAGAATAGCAACCTTTTGTAAAGTTGATAATCCAGCAGATTAATAAAACACTATTTAGTTTTTGTTGAAAATAGGGGAATGAACAAAGCCTCAGTCAGTGTGAAGGAGACGATCAATCGAGAGGTTTATCTGATCGAGCTCTTAGATCGGAATAGTAGACAATAAAAAAGCTTAGCGTGGGGAGCGCTAAGCTTTGTCATTATTTATATTCAGGAGCAGATGGTTTTGCTAGAAGAACTAACCGACTTGAGAAAAGTTCACCACAGTGCTTTCAAGGTTCTCTTTTAAGTAGCTAGAAACTGCATGCTGCTCTGTTTCACTTAAGTACAGACCAAGCTTGGTTCTGCGCCATAAAATGTCTTCGTCTGTTAGTGCCATCTCTTCATTGATCAAGTAATCGATCTCAGCTTGATAAACGCCGTGTGCTTCGCTTGAGAATTGGATACCAAGATCAGCTTCGCTCGTTGCACCTTCCAGCAGCTTCCAAGTGTAAGTACCAAATTGAGTCACATAACGTAGTAACAGTGCTTCTGATATCCAAGGGTACTTGGTGTGGATCATCTTAGCGAGCTGTTCTCTGCTGCAGCTGAAGTTACCACCTGGCAGGGTATCGTTAGCCGTCCACGGAGCGCCCATGTTGGTTAGGTAAGGGTTGAGTTTCTTAAGCGCCGCTTCACCTAGCTTACGGTAGGTGGTTAGTTTGCCGCCGAAGATCGAAAGTAGTGGCGCTTGGTCTAGCTCGGCATCTAATTCCAGTGTGTAGTCACGAGTGATCGCTTGTGGTGAATCCGATTCATCATCACAAAGCGGTCTTACGCCACTGTAAGTCCAAGCTACATCTTCACGCGCTAACTGTTGTACGAAGTGCTGGTTAACAATATCAATTAGGTAATCCACTTCTTCATCGTTAATCTCTACTTTACGTGGGTCGCCTTTGTACTCAAGATCGGTAGTGCCAATGATCGAGAACTTATCTAGGTAAGGGATCATAAACACAATGCGATTATCTTTGTTCTGCAGAATGTAGGCTTGTGGTTCGTCATGAATGCGTGGCACGACAATGTGCGAACCTTTAATCAAACGAATATTTCGAGGAGAAGCCTGTTTTAGCCCGTCATCAAAGAATTGCTTAACCCAAGGGCCGGCAGCGTTCACTAGCGCTTTCGCTTTGCGCTCGAAACGTTGATCCGTCATTACGTCGTGGATCGTTACATGCCAGATTCCACCTTCACGATGCGCTTTTTCAACTCGGCAATAGTTACGCACTTCTGCGTTATTCTCTTTAGCCGCTAGAACGTTGAGCAATACCATACGCGCATCATCAACCCAACAATCTGAGTATTCGAAGCCCGTCTTCATTTCTGGTTTCAATAGACCTGATTTTGCTAAGTTGACTGTCTTACTTCCTGGAAGCGTGGTGCGTTTACCCAAGTTATCGTAAAGGAATAGGCCACAGCGAATCATCCAAGCTGGGCGCAAAAATGGTCGATGAGGTAAACGGAAGCGCATTGGTTGTGCAACGTGAGGTGCTTTTCTTAGCAGAACTTCACGCTCAGCAAGTGCTTCCGAAACCAAACGAAACTCGTAATGTTCAAGGTAACGCAAGCCACCGTGAATTAGCTTTGAGCTCGCCGATGACGTAGCAGAAGCAAAATCATTCGCCTCGTATAAACCAACGTTAAGACCTCGACCTGCCGCATCTGCCGCGATGCCCGCACCATTGATGCCGCCGCCGATCACGATCAAGTCTAAAGTGGAAGATGTACTATTTTTTGAATTATTTTGTTGAGCACTCATGGTTTTGACCTCTTTCTGAGCGAACGAGCATTTTAGAACATAATTGAATCCTATATTAACTTTCGTTTGCGGTCATTTATTATTTTCGTTTATGAGCGTTTTATGTGATTTGTGCATAAAAAAACCTCTGCTTATGAAAGCAGAGGTTCAAATAAGTCTAATTCGAGCATAGAAGCGACAGTGACAGCGAGCAAGTTTTACTTTATTAACTTTTCTATAAAGAATCGTGATTCATTGAAGAAAGTGGCGTCACTGAGTTATTTTTTGATTTATACGCTCATAGGACGAGCGGTATCGATCACTTCTAATGGTATTGCAGAATCTTTAAGGATGTTGAGAATCTCTTCTGGTGGTTGCTTGTTGGTAAATACCATGTGCGCTTGAGATATGTTACCAAGCTTAACCATCGCGTTACGGCCAAATTTACTGTGATCGACCGCTAAGAAAATACTGCGGCTATTATCGATAATCGCTTGTTTTACGCGAACTTCATGATAATCAAAGTCAAGCAGTGAACCATCAAAGTCGATGCCGCTGATGCCCAAGATACCGAAGTCGAGACGGAACTGCTTTACAAAATCGAGTGTCGCTTCACCGACAATACCACCATCGCGGTTTCGTACTTCGCCGCCCGCCAAGATAACCTTAATCTCAGGGTTCGGCAGAAGGATACTTGCTACATTGATGTTGTTGGTCACGACTCGTAACTGTTTGTGGTTTTTGTTTAGTGCTCGGGCAACGGATTCTGGTGTAGTTCCGATATCGACGAATAGAGTTGCGCCATCTGGAATATGCTTAACCAATTCATCCGCAATTACGTCTTTTTCGTTAAAGTTAAGTGCTTTACGCGTGTTGTAAGAGGTGTTTTCTGAGCTTAAAGGAATGGTTGCACCGCCATGATAGCGACGAATTTTGTTGCTGTCAGCGAGCTCATTTAGGTCACGTCTGATGGTTTGAGGACTTACATCAAACTTCTCTACCAACTCTTCGGTACTCACATACCCTTGTGTTTTAACCAGGTCGACTATCTGCTGGTGTCTTGGTATTTGCTTCACTTTACTTACCACTCCCTGCACGCTGCTGTGTTTTAGCGCACTTAATTCTAAATATCACCTCGCGCTATTGTGCTCGAATTGATACTCAGAGAGAAGTAATGATGGTAAGGAATCATGTCTAAACCGCAAAAACGAAGCTCAAAATGTAGAAATAACCACTGAAACGCAAAAAAGAGCACAAGATTGTGCTCTTTTTGGTTTCGTTTACTGAGACTCGAATAACCGGTTTATTCGTATCTTAGTTTTAGTCTGGGCATTTGGACTAGTCTTCACCTTCGTCTTCATTGTGAAGCTCAGACCAAACTTGCGCACACTTGATTGCGCGTTTCCAACCTTTGTAACGGCGGTTGCGTTTTTCTTCATCGTGATGTGGCATAAACGTACGGTTTAGTACGGCTTTATCTTGAAGCTCATCAATACTGCCCCAGAAACCAACCGCTAGACCCGCAAGGTAAGCAGCACCCAATGCCGTTACTTCTGTTACTTCAGGACGGTGAACTTCAGTATCCAATACGTCTGATTGGAATTGCATTAGGAAGTTGTTTGCTACTGCGCCCCCATCAACACGTAGGTTGGCTAGCTTAATACCAGAGTCAGCTTGCATTGCGTCTAATACGTCGCGAGTTTGGTAAGCAATGCCTTCCAGCGTTGCACGAATGATGTGGTTCGAGTTCACACCACGAGTCAGGCCAACAATCGTACCACGAGCATAAGCGTCCCAGTATGGCGCGCCAAGACCAGTAAAGGCAGGAACAACATACACACCATTTGACGAGTCTACTTTCGTTGCAAAGTACTCAGAATCTTCTGCGCCAGCCAGTAGCTTCATTTCATCACGTAGCCATTGGATTGATGCGCCGCCCATAAATACCGCACCTTCAAGTGCGTAAGCTGGTTCGCCGTTAGGGCCACATGCTAGTGTTGTTAACAGGCCGTTCTTAGATGTGACTTTCTCTTGGCCGGTGTTCATTAGAAGGAAACAACCTGTGCCGTAAGTGTTCTTAGCTTGGCCTGCTTCTACACACATTTGACCGTAAAGAGCGGCTTGTTGGTCGCCTGCAATACCTGCGATTGGAATACGAGTACCACCTTTACCACCAAGGTTCGTTTGGCCGTAAACTTCTGAAGAACGTTTTACTTCAGGCATCATTGACGCTGGAATACCCATTTCGTCTAGCAGTTTGTTATCCCAGCATAGGTCGTTGATGTTAAATAACATAGTACGTGACGCATTGGTGTAATCCGTAACGTGAACACGTCCTTGAGTCATCTTCCAAACCAACCAAGTATCAACCGTACCAAACAGTAGTTTGCCAGCTTCAGCGTCTTCGCGAGCGCCTTCAACGTTGTCTAGAATCCATTTTACTTTTGTACCTGAGAAATACGGGTCAAGGACTAAGCCAGTATTGTCACGTACGTAGTCTTCTAGGCCACGCGCTTTTAGGTCTTCACAGATGTCTGCTGTACGGCGACACTGCCATACGATTGCGTTATAAACCGGTTTGCCTGTTTCTTTGTTCCAAACAATGGTGGTTTCACGTTGGTTAGTGATACCAATACCCGCTAGCTCATCGCTGCGGATGCCGGCTTTAGCAAGTGCTTCAACCAATGTAGAGCTTTGAGTTGCCCAGATTTCCATTGGATCGTGTTCAACCCAACCCGCTTTCGGGTAAATCTGAGTGAATTCTCTTTGAGAAGAGCTAACGATGTTTGCATCGTGATCGAGGATTACAGCGCGAGAACTTGTGGTGCCTTGGTCTAGGGCAACAATGTATTTTTGCTCGGTCATGGTAAGAATCCTTTTTGTCTTGTTATTTATATTTTAGTAAATGTAGGGGCGCTTAGGGATTAAGCTTGAGCTTGTTCAGCTTCTTCTGTATCACATTGGTTTGGAATGGTGCAGCCTTGGCCTTCAATTGGCAGGTAAGCACCGATAACTCGTGGGTATAACCAACCACCAAAACAGGCACCAGCAATTGGAGCAAGGATTGGTACGATGAAGTAAGGGATATCACGAGCACCTGTTAGTGCGAAATCCCAGCCTGCAAAGTAAGCAAACAGTTTTGGTCCAAAGTCACGAGCAGGGTTCATTGCAAAACCAGTTAGTGGACCTAAAGAACCACCGATAACCGCGATCAGTACACCAATTAGTAGAGGGTTCATTGCGCCGCGTGATGCGCCGTTGTTCTCATCACCTAACGCTAAGATAGCGAACATCAAAACAGCAGTAATCACAAATTCCACAGCAAAAGCGCCAAAGAAAGAAAGTGAAGCATGTGGGTATGTTGAGAAAATACCGGCTGTTGATAGTGCATCTTGGCTGCTACGTACGAAGTTATGTGCAATTTCGTAGTCGGTGAATAGGTTACTGTACAGGCTGTAAACCAATGCCGCAGAGCAGAATGCACCAAGTAGCTGAGAAATGATATAAGGCACAACTTTTGCTTTATCAAAACCGTGGAACATTGCTAAGGCAATAGTCACTGCAGGGTTGATATGAGCGCCAGAAACGCCAGCTGTACAGTAAATGGCTATTGCTACGCCGAAGCCCCAAATAATGCTGACTTCCCATTGTCCGAATGTTGCACCAGTTAATACCAGTGCCGCCACACAGCCAACGCCAAAGAATATGAGCAAGCCTGTACCGATAAATTCGGCTAGGCATTGCCCGAATAAAGAAGGGTGTTTGTTTGTTGTCATGTTCGAGTCCTTGTTAGTTTTTGCTTATCTAGCACGTGCATTGTGCATATATTTGCGAACTCGAAAACAAACGAACATTAAAAGTGAGCGTTTGAGCATAAATTTGTTAATTAAAGTCACTTGAAATGTTAATCCGAACACTTTTGTTCGAAAAAGAAGCTCGCATGAACGTCATTGCTCGAATTGATATGTTCCGTGGTCGCTAAAACTACCTGTATGTAAGTGAATGCACAACTGGTACGAGGAGCCTTCTGTTGGGATTTGTGACGGTACTTCGTGGATGGTGGATTATTAAACTGAAATTTTGTGGACTTTGTAGCGTTCTCAATATGTTAGAAAAGCGTTAACAAACAAGGCGATATTGTCTAAATGAATAAACTACCAAACCCGATGTGGTTTGGTAGTTCGTTTTTTTGGTTTTCTTTTCTAAGCATTAAGCATTAAGCAGTTAATCACTTGAGCATTCAAGAACTAAGCATGAGCGATCGAATGGTTGATTAACTTAGTGCACGGACTTTTCCTTGAGCGACAAAGTAATCCCGAACCGAGTCATACACCCAGTTAAAGCCAATTGCATACAGCACGAAGAAAACCACTAGGCCAATGTCCATGATCAGTACAGTTAAGAAATTGAGCTGCAGGACCCACATCAAGACAGGTAGAGTTACTGTCATCAAGCCAAGTTCGAAACCTAGTCCATGTAGTACGCGTGTTTTCTTGGTTCGTTTACTGCGGTCTGCTCCGAATACCTTGTCGTAGCCGTAGTTGTAAACATAGTTCCAAGCCATTGCGATTAAAGACATAGCGAGTGCCAATCCTGCCATTTTCCCCGCGCCATCCCCAGTTATGTAAGTTGCAAGCCCTGCCATCAAAATCAAAGCTGCTAATTCAAATAGCACCATGTGTAACATGCGTTCTTTATGTGACATCTTTTACTCTCTTTATATTTTCTAGCCTCTATGAGCTAATGACTTGTTTAGATAATATCTATTTAAGTGATAATATAAAGATAGTTATCATCACATATGGTGATAGTAAGTGTTGGGAGATACCGAATGTACAACATTGAACAGCTAAAAATGTTTGTGTATGCCGTTGAATTAGGGTCATTTTCTGCAAGTGCTCGCCAACTTGGAAAAGTGCAATCGGCGGTGAGCCAAGGCATCAGTAATCTTGAAATAGATTTTAATGTTAAGCTTTTTGATCGTTCGACTCGAAAGCCCTCACTAACCAAAGCGGGCGAGCAGTTATTTAAACAGGTCAAAGCAATCGTGCTTCAGGTTGAAGACCTGAATGTGACGGTTAATGCGATGGGGAGCGGTGAAGAAGGACTCATTAAAATTGCATTAGATGATTCATTATTGGTCCCGAACCTATCTAAAATCCTAAGTGAGTTTAGTAAACAGTTCCCTGCGACTGAAGTTGAACTGGTGGCGTGTACCACAACAGAGGTTAATCCGTTGATTATCGAAGAGAGGGCTGACATTGGATTAATGTTTACCAACTTGGCTTTTGACGTCGGATCTGAGCCATGTTTTATCGGTCACTTACCGTTTATTGCTGTGTGTCACCCAAGTCATGCGCTCGCAAAAACAGGTGTTGCGAAACTCTCTGACTTACTTCCGCATCGTCAGTTAATGTTGAGGGGAGACAAAGGTAAGGTGATGGATCAGTTTCCGCTGATTGCCGGAAAGGTATGGTGGTCAAACAGCTTTATTGTTATCAAAGAGGTGGTGCTCGGCAGTGATATTGGTTGGGCTTATTTACCCAAACACCTTGTCGAAGAGGAGTTGGATAAGCAACGTTTAGTAGAGATTAATGTCTCATTCGATCACAAAACATGGTCGCCACCCGTTGATCTTGTTTTGTCTAAAACACGCTCGAAAGGTCCTGCATTACTTTGGCTTGAACAGGCCCTGAAAGGCTTATTGGACGAAACGTAAACTGGACGAAACTGAATAAAGAAAAGGCTCACCGTTTAACGTGTGAGCCTTTCTGTTTTGTGTGATGCAGTTTTTTGTTAGTGCTAGATGCTAGGTTTTACGGTTTGACCGTTGTAATACTTGCCTTTCATCTTAAGCGCCACGTTCACTAGGTAAATCAACACAGGTACTTCAATCAGTGGACCGATAACACCAGCAAACGCTTGGTCTGAGTTGATACCGAATACGGAGATAGCAACGGCAATCGCTAGCTCAAAGTTGTTACCTGTCGCTGTGAATGCAATTGATGCGTTCTTGTCGTATTCAATACCCATCTTCTTACCAATGAAGAAGCTGATGAAGAACATCGCTGTGAAGTAGATAGTCAGTGGAACCGCAATCAGCAATACGTCCATTGGCAGTTCTACAATCATCTCGCCTTTTAGGCTGAACATTAGAACGATAGTGGCTAGTAGTGCAATCAGTGTGATTGGAGAGATGCGTGGAATAAACACATCGTTGTACCATTGCTCGCCTTTCATCGACACAAGGATTTTGCGGCTTAAGAAGCCCGCTAGGAATGGGATACCTAGGTAGATAAGTACACTGTGTGCAATATCGATCATCGAGATATCAACCATCATGCCTTCGTAACCGAATACAGGTGGTAGAACGCTGATGAATAACCACGCCATAAAGCTGTAGCTCACCACTTGGAATGCGCTATTCAATGCAACCAATGCTGCGCCGAACTCTTTGTTACCGCCGCCGATATCGTTCCAAACCAGAACCATCGCCACACAGCGAGCAAGACCAATCAGAATGACACCCACCATGTAACCAGGGTGGTCACCCAAGAACGTCAGTGCCAGCACGAACATTAGAATTGGGCCAACTAACCAGTTCATGATTAAAGATAGCTTGATGGCTTTCTTATCTTTGACCACGGTGCCTAACAGGTTGTAGTCAACCTTAGCCAGAGGTGGGTACATCATTAAGATAAGGCCAATCGCAAGTGGAATGTTGGTAGTACCAACCGACATCGATTCATTCCACTGTTCGATCTGTGGGAACAAGGTGCCAAGCAGAACACCAAGCCCCATCGCAATAAAGATCCACAGTGTTAAGTAGCGATCTAGAAAACCTAACTTTGGTTTCATGATATTTTCTCTTTAGTTGATATCGTTAATCGTCGAAAGACGATATTTAAAAACAAAAAAATACGCTTAGTTTGTTCTGTATTCGACAAACTAAGCGCGATGAATCTATTTTAGAATGGTATCGATTAGCGTCTCAAATTGCTGAATCTTATCTCGATTAATGCGGTAGCACATCTTCGGTGGTATCGATTCAGCAGTGATGAAACCTGAGGTTTTCAAGATTCTTAGGTGCTCTGATACTGTTGATTGCGCCAAACCTAATTCGCTAACCAAGTCGCTGTTCAAGCAGCCCCCCGATTTTTCTAGCGTTGAAAGGATACTCAATATACGAACTCTTGCCGGGTGAGCAAGCGCTTTGGCCAGAGCCGCCATTTGCGTTTCAGCTTCGGCATCACCATGTCCGATTGGTAGAGCACAGCCACCAGTTGTAGGGCAAGTTTCGTTCATATTGATGTTTCGCTTTCTATAATCGTTAAAAGACGATTAATAGTAAGCCCATTTTATATAAGGGTCAATATGATCTTTCAATTTGCTTTTAAATTGGATGTCAAAATCCATATTTATCATTGAAATTCAATGGACTAAGACTTGGATGAACCAAACCAGTATAACGGCCACTTTTGTTGTGAATCGCTGTTATTCAATAGCGCACTGATACCAATCAAAGCGATGCTGCCTACTAATACGGGAGTGAATAAGAACGTCCAATCCACATGCGTGGTACCCGCTAAAGCTATCACAATCGGATTAGCGCCAGCGGGTGGGTGAACCGCACGAAAGTATTGCATTAGCATGATGGATGAGCCGACAGCGATTGCCATGGTCAAATAAGAATCCCCAAAGCCATATAACGCGATTAAGCCCACAGCAGCCGAAATAAAGTGACCCGCAATGACGTTTCTAGGTTGAGCTAACGGCGATGTTGGCACCGCAAACAGCAGTACGCACGTCGCACCAAATGGAGCCATTAACCACGGGAACCCAGAGCTTTCTGCTAATAAGCACAAGATTAAGATACCGAGCGTACCGCCAATAAAACCTTTAACAAGCTGGCTTATGCTTGCTTTCGGAGGAAGGGCTCCACCACCAGATAGTTTGCTGATCATAATCGTTTCCTCTTCGTTTTCTGTTTTTTATTGAAAGTGTACAGATCTGTACTGTTTGATTTGGATGATACAGATCTGTACACTTCTTGCAACGAGAAATTGAGCTCTACGATTTCAGAGCGAGTCGAGGTTGATGAACGATGAGTAAAAAAGATCTGATTCTGGATGTAGCAGAATCGTTGTTTAATCAGTTTGGTTATACCGCTGTTGGGGTGGATATGATTAGAGATGAGGCAGCGGTTTCCAAAACATCCATGTACCGCCACTTTGGATCGAAAACCAAGCTGATTGAAGCCGTGTTAGAAAGGCGTCATCAGCGTTTCGAGTCGAGTTTAGAAGCGGCACTATCATCAACTTCTGGATTACAAAACCAACTCGATGCGCTGTTAGATTGGCACCTTGCATGGTTTGAACAACCTGACTTTAAAGGCTGTATGTTCATGCACGCGCTGGCTGAATTTAAAGAGTCTGAAGATGACATTGCGATGCTCTCGCGACAGCACAAGGTTTGGCTCAAAAATAGCATTCGTGATGTGTTAAGAGGTAATGAAGAAGTCGACACTGCAATACTCGAATTACGCAGTGAATCGGTTATGACTTTTATCGAAGGACTTATTGTAAGAGGTGAATTTGGTCAGCTTGATTCAAAGTCAGACTCAAACAGACAAGCCTACCGAAAAGCATTGCATTCACTGGCTATTCTAGCGATATAATCGAACGCAGAACCGTTACACAAGATAACGAAAAATCATAATTTACACTTTAATCTTTACTTATAGGTAAGCCCTGAAATGCCACAACAGAACATCAAATTTATCGCTGCTGATATGGACGGCACTCTGCTTAATGAACACGGAAAGTTAGACCCAGAATTCTTCAATCTTTATGAGCGACTAGAAGCTCAAGACATCATTTTTGCTGCGGCATCGGGCCGCCAGTACTACAGCTTGATGGAAACTTTTTCCCCGCTAAAAGATCGCATGATGTTCGTTGCTGAAAACGGCACATTAGTGATGCACAAAGGCCAAGAGCTCTACAGCTGCTTACTTGATACTGATGCCATCAAAGAAATCATTAAAGAAGCGCGTGCGATTGAAGGCGCGCATGTAGTGCTATGTGGTAAGAAATCAGCGTACATCGAAACCAAAGATGAGCGTGCTCTGGCGGAGATCTCTAAGTACTACCATCGCCGAGAGCAAGTAGAAGACTTACTGGCGGTAGAAGACGATTTCATCAAGGTGGCTATCTGTCACTTCGACGGTTCACAAGAGAAAGTGAACCCAACTATTGATGCCAAATTCGGTGAGAACTACCAAGTGGTTGTGAGTGCAAAAATTTGGTTGGATGTGATGAACGCTGAAGCGTCAAAAGGTGCGGCGATTAAGCATCTACAAAACACGTTAGGCTTCACTTACGAGCAGACCATGAGCTTTGGTGATTACCTAAATGACTTGGAAATGCTTAAAGAGAGCTACCACTCTTACGCGATGGAAAACGCACACCCTAAGCTGAAAGAGATCGCTCGTTTTGGTGCGCCAAGTAACATCGATGCAGGTGTGTTCCAAGTGCTAGAGAAGCTGCTCGCGTAATGTGGTAAAGCTCAATCATATTTTTATCAAAGCCAACTCGGTAGTATGAGTTGGCTTTTTTGTTAGGTAATGTTGAATTGAGTTAAATTTGAACGAGTGTTCAGCTTGTTGTAGTCTAATCAGAAAGATGGGTATTCACTTTGAATTGGATACACTTTACTAACGACATTTGGAATGATGATGAGCAATAAACTTCAACTCGATATTATTTCTGACGTAATGTGCCCATGGTGCGTGGTCGGTTACAAAAACTTAGAACAAGCCATTGCTGAGCTTAGCTTGGCAGGTCAAATTGAACTTGAATGGCAGCCGTTTGAGCTGAACCCTGATATGCCGCAAGAGGGTGAAAACATGCGAGACCATATCATGAGAAAATACGGTTCTAGCGCAGAAGAGAGTCAGCGTTCACGTGAGCAGATCGTGGATCGTGGTAAAGCGGTTGGGTTCGACTTTGACTTCTATGAAAGTATGAGAATGGTGAATTCACGTCATCTGCATGTACTTCTCGACTTTGCGCTAGCGTATGGCAAGCAGACTGAGTTAAAGCTACGTTTCTTTCATGCCCATTTTACAGAAGAAAAAGATCTGTCTGATCTTGAGGTTATTGCTCAAGAACTTGAAGCGGTTGGCTTGGATTCTAATAAGGCATTGAAGCGTCTAAAGAATACCGATAACTTGAAGAAAATCCAAGCTCAAGAGTTTGAATGGCAACGCATGGGTATTTCAGCGGTGCCAACAGTGGTATTCAATCGTAAAAGTGCGGTAACAGGTGCTCAGACGGTAGAAACGTACAAGCAAATTCTTCAAGAACTTATTGCTGAATCATAAGCCGATCATTGATATCAATTAGAGTCTGAATCTCATGGAATCACTGTCACTCGCTCAGGCGCAAAAAATGGTACTGCTTTCGCAGAAATTGCCACCTAAGAAGCTGCCGCCTAAAAAGCAACGTAATGGCGGCTCCTTGGCGAATACACTGTCTGCGATTGAAAACCTTGGGTATGTGCAAATTGATACCATCTCTGTGATTCAGCGAGCTCACCATCATACGCTGTGGAATCGTAATCAAGACTATCAGCTTGATCATCTCGACAAGCTGTTAGAGCGTCGAGAGGTGTTTGAGTATTGGTCGCACGCCGCCGCGTATTTACCCATGCGTGACTTCCGATTCAGCCTACATCGCAAGAGTGGATTCGCAAGCGGTAAGCTTAAGCATTGGTATAAAAAAGACGATGCCCTGATGGCGCATGTTCTCAAACGTATTGAGAGCGAAGGGCCGTTGATGGCGAAAGACTTTGAAGGGGATAGGCCAAACCCCGGTGGGTGGGGCGGTAAACCGGCCAAGCAAGCATTGGAAACCTTGTTCATGCAAGGCGATTTAATGGTGCCAAGCCGAGTGAACTTTCATAAAGTGTATGACTTAACCGAGCGAGTTTTACCGAGCGGAATTGATACCTCTGAACCGACTGAACAAGAGTACATCGAGCATCTGATAACTCGTTATTTAGAGGCTAACGGAGTTGGAATAGCGTCGGAAATGAGCTACCTACTCAAGAACACAAAGCCTCTTATTCAGAAAACACTCCAACAGATGTTTGAAAATAATCAGGTGCTGAAAGTGGATGTTCAAGGTTCTGATTACTATGCTCTGCCGTATGCCTTTGACCTGTTGAATCAACCCCTTTCTAGAACCAAACTAAAGATACTGTCGCCATTTGATAATTTGTTGATTCAACGTAAACGAATGCAATCATTGTTCAACTTTGACTACCTCCTTGAGTGCTATGTGCCAGAGGCCAAGCGTCAGTTTGGTTACTTTAGTTTGCCTATTCTGTGGCAGGGTGAGCTGGTGGCACGAATGGATTGCAAAGTTGATAGGAAGAGTGGCTTACTCAATATTCGTAACTTGGTTGTTGAAGATCGAATCAAAAACCATGAATTATTAATTCACGCCTTATGCGATGAGCTTAAACACTTCATGGTGTTCAACCAATGTGATGAGATGGTCGTCCATAACACTACTCCTTCTGAGCTTGGTAAGCACTTGATGAGTCATTGGCAAATGGTTTAGCGTTCATCGTTGCTTTAAAGCCATTAGTAACGCAGCCCACCTTAGTTACTCAGATCACTCTAGTTATTTAGAAAGCTCGGCTAACAAGAACTCGACAAAGGTTCTGTTCTTCAACGACAGTTGCTTGGTCTTGTAGAGTAAGTGAATCGGTTTGGGTAACGGTGCCATGCCGGGCAAGATCTCCAATAGCATTCCACGCTCAATTTCTTCGGCAACTAAGATAGTCGGCTGTAACAATACGCCTACGCCTTGAAGGGCAGCATATCGCAACACATCCCCATTGTTCGACATCAAACGTACTTGCCCTTTATTCACCGCGCTATGCGTTGCTTGGTGGTTCTGAGGAGCTAGGAGTTGCGATTCACTGCTTTGCGCACCCCGCGCTTGTGTATCTCGACCACTCACATCACGACGACTGCTATAGCTGAATCCAAGCGATGGGTGTTGTGCAAGGTCTTCCAACACACGGATTTCTGCATGTTGGTTAAGGTACTCAGGAGCCGCGCAGTAACACATCTCATAATCCCCTAAGTATCTAGCGACTAAACTAGAGTCAGATAGATCGCCGATTCGCACAATCAAATCAATATCGGATGAATAAGGGTCGACAAGGTCATTATTCAACACGAGTTCGACGTTGATCGTTGGGTGATTTGCGAGGAACTTAGCCACTATCGGGGCAAGTACCTTGTTTCCATAGGTGACCGGGCAGTTTATTTTTACCGTGCCTTGAGGCTGGTTTTCCAAGGTTTGAATCAGGTTTTCAGCATTGCTGAGGTCTTCAAGAATTCGTTTACATTCTCGATAATAAAGCTGACCTGAATCGGTTAAAGATTGCTTACGCGTGGTGCGATGAATCAGCTGAGAGTTAAGGCTCGTTTCAAGGTGGTGGACATGTTTACTGATCATGGTTGCCGACAGGTTGAAGTGGTTGGCGGCGCTGCGAAAGCTGCCTTGCTCCACTACGTAAACGAAGACCTTCATGCTAGTTAACTTATCCATTAAACACTCTCAGTTGATAAATAATAAACAAAAGGTGAGTTTATCAATTATTAGGGGTTAATTATATTAATGGCAAACCGATAATTAACTTAAATAAGAGCGTGAAATGCCTCAAACAAACGAAACCATCTTTGTGACTGCCGAACTTAAGATCAAAACCAACATTGAACGTGAGGCTGCGGTTGAAGCTATCGAGCAGTTTTGCCTAGACATGCAAAGCGAACCTGGCTGCCTACAAGCAATTGCGACCTATGATCAAAGCCAAAGCGATCGTGTGATTTTGCTTGAGCAATACGCAAACCGCGAGGCTATTAATCAGCACTTTGTGATGCCTCATACCCAAGCGTTTATTGAGCGTGATATTACGGAATTGGTGCAAGCATTTGAAACACAACGTGGACCTATCAAAACACAAGAGCAGGAGATCTAAGACATGAAATGGGGAATCCTAGGAACCAGTTTTATCTCAGGTGTAATGGCCGATGCGATTAAAGGTGATGCTCAAAGTGAATTGTATGCCGTCGCTGGACGCACAGAGAAAACACTCAATGAGTTTGCTGCACAGTACCAGCCAACACGAACCTTCAACAGCTACGAAGCCTTGATTGAAGACGAGTCGGTCGACATTATCTACATTGCTCTTCCAAACCACGTTCATCACGAATACGTGATTAAAGCGGCTCAAAAAGGCAAAGCTATCTTGTGTGAAAAGTCTCTGTCGGTTGATATGGAAAAAACCGAGCAAGCTTTGCAAGCAGTGAAAGAAGCGGGCGTATTCTTCGCTGAAGGTCTGATGTACCTAAACCATCCACTGATCGCCAAGCTTCATCAAGAGCTAGCGACAGGTGAGATTGGCGAAGTGCGCTCTATTCAAGGTTCCTACGTTGCGGCGATTGATCAGTTTGTTAACCCTGCGAGCAAGGGTGCACTGTACAACTTGGGTTGTTACCCAATGTCTCTGATTCACTCTGTCGCGCAACAACAGTTTGGTGAGAGTGTGTTTGATGATGTGCAGATCTCAGCAATCGGTCGACGAGGTCAAGATGGCAATATCTGTGAATCGTCGGCGATGATACGTTTTAATGACCACTTCACCGCACAAATCCATACCGCAGAAGACCACGGCTTAAAGCATGGCTTCACGATTCTAGGCAGCAAAGGCTGCATCACTATTGATACTAACCCATGGTTACCGACCGAAGAAAACTCGTTTACGGTAGAGATCTATGAAACGTCGACACGTGAAGTGAAAGTTGCAGCCCAAGGCGACGGTTTCCACTATCAAGTTCGTAATATTCGCCAAGCAGTTGAGCGAGGTGACACACAACTTGCTGCGCCAATGGCGACCCATCAAGACTCGCGCGTAATCATGAAGCTATTAACCGATTGGGATCTCGCGGCGAGTTAGTGTCTTAGTCAATTCTATGTTCGCCTCATGCTTGATAGCCTTGTCAGTGATCAAGCAGGAGGCGTTTCCTCTATATCTTCTAGCCGACTCTCCTAATAAATACTTTGCATTTGAAACTGCCACAGTGTCCAATGTCGGTTAAGACAATATTGACAGAAAAACCTTATTTTTTAAGGTGTTAAATAGGACCTTTGCCGCATGCGTAAATCAGACAAGAAGATCGAGAATCAAATCAGAGATGTGTTAAATGATGTTTGTGAAGATACACTGAAAGGCTTCGATGGTTTTTTGTGGGTGACTCACTCGGTCAACTTCTCTTCATTCCCACAAAGTTTGAAAATTGTCTGTGTATTCGATACCAACCAGGATAGAACGAACTTCTTAAATGGCGAAGGTCAACAGAGTGTCTCTGCGGCAATCCAACAAGCGTTCAATCAAGTTGGGATTCAACTGAAGAATATCGATAAGCACATCAGTTACGATACACAAGAAAATTGCGACCGAGACCATCAAGGGAAGTGGAATAAAAGGCTTTAATACTTTTTCTGCTTTAGAGCCCCCCTGTGTTGTGATCAAAAGGTCGTGAAATGAAAAAAGCTTAAATATCGCTTAACAAGAACACACTGCTAAGTGTGTTCGAGCAACTTTTAATACCAGCCTTATGGCTACTCGCAGGAAGTGTCGTTTGGTTTGTTTGGTTTGTTTGGTTTGTGTGGGGGATTAACGTTGTCCCCTTTGACGATCCTTACCTCTCTGATACTGAGTATCAGCGTCTAATTAAGTAAGAAACTCAGTTGATCAATATCGGCCTATGGGTAGGCAAGCTTTATATCGCGTGTGTGGTGATGTTTTTTATTGTACGCGTTAGGAAAGTGCTTCGAGCCTCAAGCGATTGATGAAATCAGTAAGGGTTTCGCTTTGAACAACTTTTTGTATCAATTTGACCTGGGCTTCGGTCATGGTTTTCGCAAGTGCATTTTCTTGTTCGATGCGTTCCATTCGTTCACTAAACGTTTCGGTGTGCGCGGAAAATACAAAAGTAACGGGTAAAACCAATGCCAAAAGGCGCTTGAAAAACATAACCTAACTCGTTGAATGGACTCATGACTATTATGCCGACCAACGACAATATTATTAATGAATAAACACGCTTAACTGTAAAAATTATTTTTATCGAGTGGATAAATAAATGTTCTTGGAATTGGGTTATTCAGGCTCTGAATGTTTGGTTGGTGAGCCTGAAAATTGATGAGGATCCGTTACGAATTAATGACCTTAATACCTTTGTCTTGAAGTTCATCAATCACACTACTCGAAAGATCAATATCGGTGATCACGCCATCAAGCGCGCTTAAATCTAAGGCGTGGAAGGTAGCGATGCGCCCGTATTTGGTTGAGTCTGAAATCAGATAGTTTGAATTAGCTGCTTGAACAATGGCTTGTTTGACTAACACCTTATTTTCACAAGGTGTCGAGAGCCCTTTTAGATTCCAAGATGAAGAAGAGATAAACGCAATATCAATATTCATCCCTGCCAAAAACTCAGCCACTTTACCCCCAATACTCGATTGATTTTCACGGTCAATCTTGCCACCAGTATGGTAAATCTCAGATTGTGTGTTGTTCATTAGGTACGCGGCAATTGCGAAGTCATTGGTGATGATAAGCAGATCATCTCGCCCTGCAAGTTGGTGGGCGATCTCCAAAGAGGTTGTTCCAGCGTCTAAGTAGATAGTCGAATACTTAGGAACCAATTGAGCCGCTAGTTGACCTATTTGAGCTTTTTCGCTTGCTTGCTGTTCTACCTTTATGTCGTGTGACAATTCGCTGTGAAGTGCTTTAGTCAGCTGAACACCGCCCGAAACTGAAATCACTTTCCCTGATGTCTCTAGCTTTACGATATCCCGACGAATGGTCATATGAGAGACCTCTAGGTGCTCTACAAGCTCAGAAATACTGATCACTTCTTGGTGTGATAATAGTGACAAAATGGTTCTCTGACGTTCCGCTGGAATCATGATTCTTCTTCTATGTTCTTATTTTTCATCATCCTATCAATCTTTCTCTGTTTTGTGAATATCTGTGAATATCTGTTGTTAAATAGTAATTAGAACTGTGATAGTCGCCGAAATTACCATTATCAAATGCCTCGAAAGGGTTAAATTACTCATAAGTGTTAACTTTTGTTAAAAGTGTGACTTGTCACTAAGTCGCATTCGATTGCTTCACATATAATCACAAACATAAACAAGAATTAACAAATTTAGAGTTTAACAATTACGTGAAAGGCATCTTGCTATGAATGAAGTTCAATCTGTTGGTGTTATCGGTTTAGGTTCTATGGGCATGGGCGCAGCGAAGTCATGTGTGCGAGCAGGGCTTGATGTATATGGTTTCGATTTGAATCCGCAAGCGCTTGAAACCTTGGGTGAATATGGTGCAAAAGTGGTCTCGACAAGTGCGGTTGAGTTTGCAGACAAACTTGATTCTGTTTTGATATTAGTTGTGAATGCTGCTCAAGTTAACACGGTACTGTTTAAGACTGGTCTTGCGGCGGCACTAAGACCTAATACACCGATTATGGTATCGGCGACGATTTCCGCGGAAGACGCAAAACAAATCGAAGCTCAGTTATCTGAGTACGGTCTTGTGATGCTTGATGCTCCCGTTTCAGGTGGTGCAGTAAAAGCAGAAGCCGGTGAAATGACCATTATGGCTTCAGGCGCAGTAAGTACATTTGAAGCTCTGGCTCCTGTACTCGATGCAACTGCAGCAAAAGTCTACAACATTGGCGAAGCGGTTGGACTTGGCGCGACTGTGAAGATTATTCACCAGTTACTTGCAGGTGTTCACATTGCTGCTGGCGCGGAAGCGATGGCATTAGCGGCACGCGCAAACATCCCTCTAGATCTGATGTATGACGTAGTGACTAACGCAGCGGGTAACTCTTGGATGTTCGAGAATCGTATGAAGCACGTTGTTGATGGTGATTACTCTCCAAAATCTATGGTCGATATCTTCGTAAAAGATTTGAACTTGGTATCGGATACCGCTCAAGACCTGAAATTCCCACTTCCTCTATCAAGTGCAGCACTGAATATGTTCGTGAGTGCGAGTAATGCTGGCTTTGGTCAAGAAGACGACAGCGCTGTGATCAAAGTGTTTCAAGGCATTGACCTGCCAGGTGTTAACACACCAAAAGTGGAGAAGTAATCATGTTATTAGGCGTTATTGCAGACGACTTTACTGGTGCGACAGATATCGCGGGTTTCCTTGTTGAAAACGGTATGCGCACTATCCAATTAAATGGCATTCCTACTGGTGATTTTGAGGTTGCAGCGGATGCGGTCGTGATCAGCCTTAAATCACGTTCTTGCCCCGTTGATGAAGCTATTACCGACTCCGTTGCCGGGCTTAAATGGCTACAAGCACAAGGCTGCCAACAGTTTTACTTCAAATATTGCTCCACTTTCGACAGCACGGCTGAGGGCAATATTGGGCCTGTCACTGATGCGCTTTTAGCGGAACTTGGGGAATCATTTACGATGGTTTGCCCTGCATTGCCAGTAAATGGTCGTACGGTTTACAACGGTCACTTGTTTGTTTTTGGTGAGTTGCTCTGTGATTCAGGTATGCGTTATCACCCTGTTACACCAATGACGGATTCAAGTGTGGTTCGAATGATGGACGCACAGTCAGCAGGTGTTTCCGGTTTAGTTAACTTTCAAACGATTGAACAGGGCTCTGATGCTGTTACCGCTCGTCTTAACGAACTCAAAGCTCAAGGTAGTCGCTACGCCGTGGTAGACGCATTTAATGCAGAGCACTTGGTGACGTTAGGTCAAGCGGCTAAATCTCTGAAACTAATCACAGGTGGCTCAGGCCTAGCTGCTGGTATTGCTAAAAATTGGACGAAACATCTTGCTGACCAAAGTGATGCAAAACATGCAGGTAGCCCAGTCAAAGCACCAACGGTTGTATTCTCTGGTTCTTGTTCAGTGATGACTAACCAACAAGTTGCGCTATACAAACAGCTTGCTCCTCACTTTGCTATCGATGTGAAGGCTTGCTTAACCAATGATCAATACGCCAATGAAGTATTCGATTGGGTGATGACTCATATTCAAAGTGAATTTGCACCGTTGGTATACGCGACGGCTGAAGCAACGGCACTAAAAGTTATTCAAGAAGAGTATGGCGCGCATGCCTCTAGTCATGCGGTTGAACAGTTCTTTAGCCAGCTAGCGATTAAGTTGCAGCAGAACGGAGTGAAGAACTTCATTGTCGCTGGTGGTGAAACCTCTGGTGTAGTGACCCAAAGCTTGGCTGTGAAAGGTTTTCATATTGGCCCTCAAATCGCACCAGGTGTGCCTTGGGTGAGGTCGGTTGAAGGTGATCTTTCATTGGCACTTAAATCTGGCAACTTTGGTGATGAAAACTTCTTCGCTAAAGCTCAATCATTCTTTTCATAAGCGAGATTCAAATGAGTAAAGTTTTGATGAACGAGCAGCAGTTAAGAGAGCAAATGGTCACGCTCGCTCGTTCAATGTTCGAGCGAGGTTATGCTACAGGTGGCGCAGGTAACCTATCTATCAAATTGCCAAATGGACATTTTCTAGCAACACCAACAGGCTCTTCATTTGGTCGCCTTATCGCTGAGGAATTGTCGGTTGTTGATATTGATGGTAACCACATTTCAGGTAAGAAGCCTTCGAAAGAAGCCGCGTTCCACTTAGCGATTTATAGAAATAATGAAGAGTGCAATGCGATTGTGCACCTGCACTCTACATATCTAACTGCACTGTCTTGCCTTGAAGGGTTGGATGGTAACAACGCGATTAAGGCTTTCACACCGTATTTCGTGATGCGAATTGGTGAGTTGCCAGTGATTCCTTACCTACGGCCCGGCGACCCAAAAATTGCTGAAGAGTTGGCAAAACGAGCAGGTGATTATCGAGCATTTTTGTTAGCAAACCACGGCCCAGTAGTCACTGGTACCGATTTTGTAGATGCGGTGGATAACGCCGAAGAACTGGAAGAGACCGCTAAATTGGCGTTCTTATTGAAAGATAAAGACATCCGTTACCTAACAGACGAAGAAGTGATGGATTTAAAAGGGAGAGGAAAATAATGGCTAAGTTCGCTGCAAACTTAACAATGCTGTTCACAGAAGTGCCATTTCTAGAGCGTTTTGAGAAGGCACACCAAGCGGGCTTCAAAGCAGTTGAATACCTATTCCCTTATGTATTTGAGGCCGAAGAGCTTTCAGAAAAAATGCAGAAATTTGGTTTTGAACAAGCGCTCTTTAATATGCCTCCAGGTGATTGGGATGCAGGCGAGCGTGGCTTTGCCGCTATTCCTGGTCGTGAAGATGAATTCAAAGCCAGTGTCGACAACGCGCTTATGTATGCCAAAGCTTTAGGCTGTAAAAAAGTACACGCTATGTCTGGTCTACTGGATGAACGTTTTACTAAAGAGCAACACGTAGAGACGTTCATATCGAACATTCGTTTTGCGGCAGACCAGTTTGCTGAGCAAAACATTGAATTGATGATTGAACCGCTGAATAGCCGTGATGTTCCTAATTACTTCGTTGCTCACCAACGTGATGCTGTCGAACTGATTAAGTTGGTCGATAGGCCAAATGTGAAGTTGCAACTCGACCTTTATCACGCGCAAATTATGGATGGTGATTTAAGTACTTTGATTCGTGAAGTTGCTGCTTATACCGGCCATATCCAAATTGCTTCTGTACCAGAAAGGCATGAACCATCGGAAGGCGAATTGAGCTACCCACACTTATTTAGTGTTTTGGATGATTCAGGTTACCAAGGTTGGATTGGTTGTGAATATAACCCAAGAGGCACGACAGAAGAGGGGCTTGGCTGGGTAAAAAGTTATTTATAGCGTGGTGTGAATGGCGTTTATATGTAACGAACCATAAAAGTAAAAACTGATTTAGATAACACGGCTTACAGGTAAGCCAACACATAACGATAAAGTGCAATAGGTGATCCCGATATCACCTATATGCACCACCCTACAATTTTCATAAAAATGAAGAAAGAGACAAAAGGAATATAAAATGGATGGAGCACTGATAGGCATCGTAATTGGCATTTTAGCCATGATGGGTATGATTATTAAAACGAGAATCCCAGTCGCACTTGCT
Organism: Vibrio sp. OPT24; assembly: GCF_015163545.1. NCBI lineage: Bacteria > Pseudomonadati > Pseudomonadota > Gammaproteobacteria > Vibrionales > Vibrionaceae > Vibrio > Vibrio sp. OPT24. The sequence goes on along the minus strand of NZ_JADDYI010000053.1, from coordinate 927,643 downwards.
ATGATTATTGCAAGTATCATCATGGGTCTGTTTGCAGGAATGGCACCAACCGAATTGATCAACGCAATTAAAGCAGGCTTCGGTGGTGTTTTAGGCGGCATTGGCCTGATTATCGCGTTTGGCGTGATCATGGGCGCGTGTTTCGAGCGTTCTGGGGCTGCGGTTCGTATGGCAAAAACCTTTGTTAAGCTTTGTGGTAAAGGCCGTGAAGATTTAGCACTAGGTTTCACTGGCGTATTAGTGGCTATCCCGGTTTTTTGTGACTCTGCGTACATCATTTTGCATTCCCTTGTTCGCGCAATCTCACGAGATACGGGTAAGTCAGCGGTTGGCCTTGGTGTGACTCTAGCACTTGGTTTGCTTATCACTCACGCACTTGTGCCACCAACACCGGGCCCAGTTGCTGTGGCTGGAATTCTAGGTGTAGATCTAGGTGAGTACATGTTGTGGGGTTTGATGGTTTCTATCCCTATGATGCTTCTTTCTATGATTTATATTCGCCGAGTAGGTAACGAGTACTACCGCGTACCAAACGGTGAAACATGGATTACGAACCAAGCTGATTGGGCAAACCTTGAAAAAGTAAAAGAAACAGATGACAGAGAGCTACCAAGTAACTTTTTATCATTCGGTCCAATTTTGTTGCCAATCGCATTCATTCTAATCAATACGCTTGTTGGTCAAGGTGATACTGCAATGCACAACGTTATTTCGTTGATTGGTAACCCAGTGGTGGCTGTAGGTATCGGTGTTCTTATGGCGCTATACGGTCTTACTCGCCACATCGAACGTAAAGACATGGTTAGCTCTATGGATGATGCGCTATCGACTACAGGTCTAATATTAGTAGTTACTGGTTGTGGTGGTGCAATGGGGGCTGTACTTAAAGCATCAGGTGCTGGGCCTCAAGTTGCAGAAGCGATCGCGAGCAGTGGCATTCCACCATTATTAGTACCATTAGCAATTGCATCTATGCTTCGCTTAATCCAAGGTTCAGCAACGGCGTCCATGATGGTTGCGGCGACAATGACATTACCTCTTGTTGAAACGTTAGGTTTGGATCCTGTGTTCGTGGCCCTTGCTTGTGCAGTAGGTCCTGTAGGCTTCTCTCACTTGAATGATTCATACTTTCATATCATTAACCGTACGTTAGGTATTACTGAACTTGCAGACCAAATCAAGATCTGGTCTGTGTCTTCAACTATCGCATGGGCGATTGGTGCAAGCATCATCATGGTTCTCAACCTGGTATTTGGTAAAGGCGGTACGTGGATTGATCCACTGATACCAATTGCTGTGTTAGGTGCTCTGTTTGTGTGGCTAAAAAGTAAAGAGAAATCACAAGTAAAGACAGCCGTTACTAACTAATATTACATAGCTTTATATACTGCCCCTATTAAGTGATTAGCTTGCTGATCTTCAATAGGGGCATTTTTGGATCGGGCACTCATCAAAATTACTAATCTTTTGGATATCTCAGTATGAAAATTGTTATTGCACCAGACTCGTTTAAAGAGTCTTTATCTGCCTTATCGGTGGCAGCGTGTATCGAAAAGGGCTTTCGTGAAATCTTCCCTGACGCTGACTATGTGACCTTGCCTTTGGCCGATGGCGGTGAAGGGACTGTGGATGTATTGCTCCAAGGGCTTTTTGGTGAAAAGCGACATAGCCAAGTCGAAGGGCCGTTAGGGCAACCAGTCAATGCAGAATGGGCAATGCTAGAACCGTCGGATCAGAATCCTAAGAAAACGGCTTTAATTGAGGTCGCCGCTGCCTCTGGTTTGGATTTACTTAAATCAGAACAGCGTAACCCGTTAATAGCTTCTTCATTTGGTACAGGGCAATTAATCTTAGAAGCCATTGAACAAGGTGCTGAGAGCATTATTTTAGGATTGGGTGGCAGTGCGACCAACGATGGTGGTGCAGGTATTGTTCAAGCGTTAGGTGGACGCTTGTTAGTTAGTAAAGGGCAAGATAGTACTGGACAAGAGCTTGGCCGAGGTGGTGCTGCACTTGCAGAATTAGCATCAATAGATCTTACAGGTTTGGATTCGCGCTATGCAGATGTCGAGTTGATTGTGGCATGCGATGTTGATAATCCATTGTGTGGCGATAACGGTGCCAGCCATGTATTTGGTCCGCAAAAAGGAGCGACACCTGAACAAGTCTTAATGCTTGATAAGGCGCTTGCGAATTTTGCTCAAGTCGCAGAAACGCAAGGTTGTGTAGACGGCGGTGAATCCGTTCAAAAGCGTATGGGTTATGGTGCGGCTGGTGGCTCGCCGATGGGACTTGGTTTGCTATTCAACATGCAAATTAAACCTGGTATCGAGATGGTACTGGACGTTTTGCAAGCCGATGATGTGTTGAAAGGTGCCGACCTTGTGATTACCGGTGAAGGGCAGATGGACAATCAAACTCTGCAAGGAAAAACACCTTATGGCATTGCCAAACGTGCGAGCTTACAGGGCATTCCAACCATAGGAATTGCCGGATCTTTAGGCACCGAAGTAGAAGCGCTTTACGGCGAAATGAGCAGCTTGTTTGGAACTGTAAGATCGCCACAAACTTTAGAAAAAGTATTACAAGAGGCGGAGCTTAACTTAACAAGAACGGCAAGAAATATCGCAGCGACTTTACGGTTAGGTCACAAAATATCTCAAAAATAGTGGGCTTCTACGAGGTAGGCTGCGCCTAGCTTTGGTTTGCTGTGTTTTGTAAGTTCATGATTATTATATTGTAAATATTATTGTCAATATTGAATGATTATGATTTAGATCATTAATTTGATAGGTTTTATCCATGATAACTATAAATACAAACGATTATATTTTACTTTAGCCCAGGCGTATCCTATATCCTTAATTACTGCGTGGTTTTGTGTGATGAATAGCCACCATTCAGAAGTAAAGATGCAACAAAGATGGTGCATCTAAAAGGTAATAAGGAATAGATGATGAGTAAAAAATTAACTACAGCTGCGGGTTGCCCTGTTGCTCATAACCAGAATGTTCAAACTGCGGGTAAACGCGGTCCTCAACTTCTTCAAGATGTTTGGTTTTTAGAAAAAATGGCGCATTTTGATCGTGAGGTGATTCCAGAGCGTCGTATGCACGCGAAAGGTTCAGGGGCTTACGGCACTTTCACTGTGACTCACGATATTACTCAATACACCAAAGCTAAACTATTCTCTGAAATTGGTAAAAAGACGGATCTGTTTGCACGATTTACAACGGTAGCGGGCGAACGTGGCGCAGCGGACGCGGAGCGTGATATTCGCGGTTTCGCGTTGAAGTTTTATACTGAAGAAGGTAACTGGGATATGGTGGGTAACAACACGCCAGTATTCTTCCTTCGTGATCCTCTTAAGTTCCCAGACTTAAACCACGCCGTTAAACGTGACCCTCGCACTAACATGCGCAGCGCGAAGAACAACTGGGATTTCTGGACTTCTTTACCTGAAGCACTTCACCAAATTACTATCGTGATGAGTGATCGCGGTATCCCTGCGACTTACCGCCACATGCATGGTTTCGGCAGTCACACGTTCAGCTTCATCAATGCTGACAACGAACGTTTCTGGGTTAAATTCCACTTCAAATCTCAGCAAGGTATTAAGAACTTGTCTGACGCAGAAGCGGCACAAGTGATCGGTGATGATCGTGAAAGCCACCAACGCGATTTGCTAGACAGCATCGATAATCAAGATTTCCCGAAATGGACGTTGAAAGTTCAAATTATGCCAGAAGCTGATGCGGCAACGGTTCCTTACAACCCATTCGACTTAACTAAGATTTGGCCTCACGCTGATTACCCATTAATTGAAGTGGGCGAATTTGAGCTAAACCGTAATCCACAAAACTTCTTCGCAGAAGTTGAGCAGTCGGCGTTCAACCCAGCAAACGTAGTTCCGGGTATCAGTTTCTCACCAGATAAGATGCTTCAAGGTCGCCTATTTGCTTACGGTGATGCACAGCGGTACCGTCTAGGTGTTAATCATCAGCATATCCCAGTAAACGCACCTCGCTGTCCTGTACACAGTTATCACCGTGATGGTGCGATGCGTGTTGATGGTAACTTTGGTAGCACATTAGGTTATGAACCAAACAATGAAGGCCAATGGGCAGAGCAACCCGATTTTGCAGAACCAGCATTGAATCTTGATGGCGCAGCAGCGCATTGGGATCACCGTGAAGATGAAGATTACTTCTCGCAACCCGGTGACCTATTCCGTCTGATGACACCAGAGAAGCAAGCGATACTGTTTGATAATACCGCTCGTAACTTAGGCGGTGTACCAAAAGAGATTCAACTACGTCACTTAAGACACTGTTACAAAGCTGACCCTGCATATGGTGAAGGTATTGGTAAACTGCTTGAAATCGACGTAAGCGAGTTTAATTCGTAACGGTTTAATCTAATTCGATTTAGATGCTTAAACTTTAAAAGCTGTTGGGTGAACACCTAGCAGCTTTTTTCTATTTTAATTGATAGCTTTTGCCTATCGAAGTTATCAATTTATCCCATTATATTTCTAAGCCTGAGCGGATTATTCTGTCCCTATCAATTTATAAAGTAGTTGGGTTTGAGATGAGTAAAAGCGCATTAATCGTTGAAGGTGGAGCAATGAGAGGTATTTTCGCTGCCGGAGTGTTGGATGCTTTTATGCAAGACGACTTCCGTCCTTATGATTTTGCCATTGGCGTATCTGCGGGTGTGTCTAATTTGGTGGGTTACTTATCTCAAGCACCGAAGCGTAGTTATGATGTTATTACAACGATGGCAACCGATAAGACGTTTTTTAACCCCGCGCGCTTTGCCAAAGGTGGCAACTTAGTAGACGTGAAGTGGTTATGGAACGAATCCAATCAACGTTATCCACTCGATTGTGGTGAGCTGTTTTCAAGCCTCCCACTCATAGCAGCTGTCACAAATGTCGATACGGGTAGTGCAGACTACTATCATATCAAGCCAGAAAACCTTTCTAATGTGGTTGAAGCAACAACAGCTTTACCTATAGCTTACCGCGAAACACCGTGTTTCTCGGGTGGTTGTTATACCGATGGTGGTGTAGCGGATTCGATTCCGGTTCGCGAAGCATACCGTCGCGGCGCACGAGACATTACGGTGATTCTTTCTCATCCTCTTAGCTACCGAATGAAACCGCAGAGGTATCAGTGGATGCTGAAAAAGCTGTTAAAGAAATTCCCAAATATTGCTGAGTCGATGGCTGTGCGCGCCGAAAACTACAACCAGTCTTTGGAGTTCATTCGTAACCCTCCCAAAGATGCGACCATTAAAGTGATTGCGCCGCCAGAAGCCTTCGCGGTGAAGCGTTTGACCATGGATCAAGTGACACTTGATGCAGGTTACGAGATGGGCATCCAAGCTGGGGAAGAGCATATCGCGATCCGAAAAGGCGTGTATGGTTTGGATATTGAAGATTGTCACTTTTGTGTCTAGTTCTGTTTTCGATAATGGACTAAGCTAAAAAGCCACGCTATTCATTAAGACCTAGCGTGGCTTTATATTTTAGAAAACAATCTATTTTTAAAACAATATTTTATTAAAGCAGCCTGTTACTAAACCAGTCTATTACTCGACCAATTCATTACCGCTGGTGTTACCAGTAAAGAAGGCATCAACACTGGTGAGCGTTGTGTTGGCAATGTTGAACAACGCATCTTTAGTCAAGAAAGCTTGGTGACCTGTGAACAGTACGTTGTGGCAAGCGGACAGGCGGCGGAATACATCATCCACAATGACATCGTTCGATTTGTCTTGGAAGAACAACTCTTTTTCGTTGTCGTAAACATCGAGGCCAAGCGCGCCAATCTTGCTCTGTTTAAGCGCTTCGATTGCAGCTGTTGAATCTAACAATTCACCACGACTTGTGTTGACTATCATCACGCCATCTTTCATTTTATCAAATGCAGTCGCATCCAATAAATGGTAGTTTTCTTTGCTCATTGGGCAGTGCAGAGAAATAACATCAGACTCTTGGTAAAGCTCGTCTAGTTCAACATATTTAGCCCCAAGTTCGACAGCCAACGGATTCGGATATGGGTCGTAGCATAGGATGTTCATGCCTAAACCTTTCAGAATACGCATGGTCGCTAGGCCAATTTTTCCAGAGCCTATCACACCTACAGTTTTACCGTGGAAGTTGAAGCCTACCAAGCCCTCAAGAGAGAAGTTTGCATCACGAGTACGCTGATACGCTTTGTGCAGCTTGCGGTTTAAACACATCATCATGCCGACCGTATGTTCTGCTACTGATTCTGGTGAATAAGCAGGAACGCGAACCACTTGTAGACCAAATTCTTTGGCTGCGTCTAGATCGACTTTATCAAAACCTGCACAACGCATCGCAATCAGTTTGGTGCCACCTTGCGCTAGAATTTTAAGCACGTCTCGTGACAGGTCATCGTTTACAAAAGCACAAACAACTTCGTTGTCGTGCGCCATTTTTGCGGTTGTTGTAGTGAGTCGAAAATCGTGAAAATGAAACTCAGCATCGAGTTTACCTTTCGCAAGTTCGAATGATTTTTCGTCGTATGACTTTGAGCTAAAAAAAGCAATGTTGAGCATAGCTTCCTCTCTTACCTAAAATGTGAAGACCCAAAATTTTATTATCTAAAACCGGGTTCAAATTAATAACTTTATTCAGTGTGCTAGAGTTTTTTTGTCTTGTCTATCACCATTAGCCATTGTAATTATTATGGTTAATTAGATTTCACCTTCGCTTTTTTAACATTGAAAACCATATTACGAAGTAGCTAGCTCATAAGTTCATTCAGATTGAATTGATCTTATTTTCGGGTATTAAACATTTTCTTGGTCTCTTTTTCTGACCAGAAGTTGATATTAAACTGAGCATCGTCACTAAGTTCAATACGGTGCCAATATTGCGGAGGGCTTGTCGCAAATTGTCCGGCATTGATGATCACGGTGACTTCTGGTTCTGTCGCATCTGCGTTTGCAAAACCGTGGTAGGTAACCGTACCTTCCATAACACATAATTGACCGAATACACCCTCTGCGGTGTTGTGGTGGCTGATTAACGCGGCAGGCACGTTGTCTTTAGTGAAGAATGGTGTTGAACGTTGAATCTTCCAATGTGAAGGAATGCGTAAATGACTCATATAAAACCTCTCAGACTTTCATACTTTATGTAATGGACGTATCAAGTGCACGATCGCCCCTCAATATTTGTTAACTTTATTACCAGTAGTTTTCGCTACTAAATTGACCTGGTTTTTTACGTAAGTGTTTTTGTAATCCCAATGAGATCAGTGCTTCGCTCGTGTCTCGAACCATTTGGGGATTACCGCAAAGATAGAAGAAACTATGTCTTTGGTTGATAGTGATAGACGAGGCTCGCTCAAGGTCGCCTCCACGTAACAAGCTTGGGATTCGTCCGCGCAATGTTCCGGTGACTGATTCTCTAGAAATAATTGGCACATACTGTAGTTTCCCCTGAAAATGTTGAACAAGCTGAGTGATACGATCTCGATAAGTCAGGTCTTGCTCTGTTCGTACTGCGTGAATCAGCACAAGGTTTTTGAACGATTTACCCTTTTCTGGCCCTAACCCTGCGTCTTTCTGCTGTTGTATCTGCATGCTTTCGAGCATCGAGATAAACGGACCAACCGCGGTTCCTGTCGATAGCATCCATAGATCGTCTGCGATCTCTGGGATCTCATCCAATGTCATAAATCCACTAGGGTCTTTGCCGACAAAGACATCATCACCCACCTTCAGTTGATGGAGTTGAGGAGAGAGCTGGCCGTTTTGATCCTTAACAATCAAAAACTCCAGGTGTTGATGACCTTTTGCATGTTCTGGCGCATTCACCATTGAATAAGCGCGTCGAACAAATTCACCTTCACTGTTGCGTAACCCCAACTTTGTGAATTGACCAGCTTGGTAGGATGAAACTGGTGCACTGACTTGGAGTGAGAACAATTGATCGGTCCACTCTATCTTGTGTAGGACTTTTCCGGTTACCAAACCATGAGGAATATCTGTCATATCATCACCTTTACGTAGAGAAGCTATCTCATTAAGGATACTCAACTATCTTACTTTTTGGAGTTGCATGTACCATGCCAATAATGAGAATGCTTATCAGTACTAATTCTTTAGTGGGATATAGGTTTGATTGAGTCAGAAAGACTAGATTATTTTGGTGTCCAAAAGACTCTATTGTGTTTTTTTGTTTCTATTAGCGTTCTGAGAGTTAAGTGAGCCATGTCCGAGATCTGTTGAGTGGTTCGACCCTTAGGATATTCCACCAATAACTAAAGAGAATAATTTGTAGATGCGTATAATGGCGGCTTTCGATCTCAATATAGCCGTGTTTTATGCTTGATAATCTTCGTATGGCCTTGAACGTGTTGTTCGTGACCATCAATACTGCAATGACTGCGTTTACCGTAAGCTTCTTTGGCCTCATTAAACTAATTCTTCCAATCCCTGTTGTGCAGAAGTCATGTACTCGTCTCGCTAACTTCACATTTTGGTGTTGGGCTTCGCTCAATCTTTGGATGTTGAATGTTAATAATGATATCGAATGGCAAGTCGAAGGGGGGGAGGACATTTCAACCAAGCAGTGGTACTTGATGATGTCTAATCACCTGAGCTGGGCGGATATTGTGATTTTGTCTTCTATCTTGAAAGATAAGATGCCGATGACTAAGTTCTTCCTCAAGCATGAATTGTTATACGTTCCTTTTGTCGGACTGGCATGTTGGGGTCTAGATATGCCTTTTATGAGACGCCATTCACGTGAGTTTCTGATTCGTAACCCTGAACGTCGCAATGATGATTTTGACGCAATTAACAAGGCGTGTACTAAGTTCAAGTTGGCGCCGACGACATTGGTGAATTTTGTTGAAGGAACCCGTGCCAACCATGAGAAATTATCGACAGTGAAGACACCTTATCGACACCTACTAAAGCCGAAAACTGGTGGTGTGGCGTTTGCTTTGTCTGCAATGGGTCCGATCTTAGATGGTATTGTCGATGTTACTTTGGCTTATCCAGAGAATCAGACTTCTCCATTTGAAGACATGCTGAAAGGTAAGATGAAAAAGGTGGTCGTGCGTATTAAATTACACCCAATGGATGAGAACGTAAACGGTAACTACTTTGAAGATAAAGCCTTTAAACGCCGTTTCCACAGTTGGTTGAATAACACGTGGAAAGAGAAGGACGACTATCTTGATACGGTTTATGGGGTTGATACGCCCTGTGAGGTTGAAACGTTTGATGAGCCCGATGCGGTTCATAAGAAACAAGAGCAGTAAGCTTAAACTAAACCAATAGCATCAAAAAAGCCGATAGTTCATTGAACTATCGGCTTTTTTATTGAATTGGTTGTATCAGAGGTAAGCGATAGAGTTAGTACTTACTACAGTCAAATCGCTTGGTAAGCATCAATGATGTGCTTCACTTCGCTAGGCTTACCTTGCTGATCTTGGCCTTGATGAATGCGTAAATAATGCTGTAATGTTTTGGCTTTGTATTGCTGAGATATCTGTAACTGATGCTCACAACTTGGCGCCCAGATCTTGTCACCAACGTTTGATATCTCACTAAGTGGTCGAATGTTTTCGCTTTCGCCTTGGTTGTTACTGACCAATAAAATCTCGTAGTAACGGCGGTTCTCTTCAATCAACACTTCGTCAACAAGGCCGAACTTGAGCGCTTTTAAATGGCTTCTTAGTTCGAATTGCTGATGCACTGGGCAAAGCAAAAAATCGATATCTTTGTCTGGATGCTGGTGATGAATGTCGTCGACGAGCTTCTGAGTCAGATCGCCACCCACACCAGCAATAATAACGAGGTGTTTGCCAGTGTGCTTATTCAGAGGAATGGCTGCGACATCTAAACAATAGACTTTCCACTGACTCCGCTTGTGTTGTTCAACGTTGTTATCTTGAGGAAAGTAACGCGTTAATTTGCCTTCAAGATCGTGCATAAGAGAGGGAACAATATCGACAAAGTGAATCAGAGGCGCTTTGTTGTCTGACAACAATTGAACACCCAAGAATCCATGATCACAGCAACAATCCCAAATGTGTTGGTAATCATCGCTGACAAGAGAATGGAGTGTTTGCAGTCGGTTACTTAGCTTCATAAGGTTCGTGTCGTTAGGAATAGGGTATTGTCGTGGCGAAGGCGCATTGTAATGACTTTCTATAAAAACAAAAGCACCTAGAAAATAAATCCTAGGTGCTTAAGAAGTCGATGCTTGAAACAATGAGTGACTTCAAGGCTCTTTAAGATTCTTTTGCGACTGCTCTTATATGGCCTTCTACTCTGTTCTTTCCGAGTTGTTGGGCGATAAGTTTCGCCTGTTCCGCTAAAGCTAACGCTGAATCTCTTTCGCCTTCTATTCGTGAAAACCCTACACTAACACCTAACGAAAGCGTGATGTCTGGTGTAGCGATAGTTTTCTCTGAGATCCTAATTCGACATTGATCCAATTGGAATTTGGCATCTTTAGCATCATTTGCTTTGAATAAGATGGCGAACTCTTTCCCACCAACTCGAGCAAGGCACAAGCTCCTTGGTTTAGGGAAGTAGGAACGTAGAGTTTCTGCAGTGAGCTTTATCATATTGTCGCCAATCGCTTCACCGTAGGCGCGGTTTACGTGGTCAAAATTATCGATATCAAGTAAAGCAACATAGGTCTCTGGCTCACTTGCGTAGTTTTTTAATGCGACATTGAAACTACTTTTGTTATCTAGCTGCGTCATCAGATCCTTGCGGCTCAATTGGTGGTTGAGTAACAAGTTAGATAAAGAGACTTCAGTGTAATCTCTGATCATACGCAGAATACTTTGGCTGATCGGCAAACTCGCATTCACATAGAGAATCGCAATCAACTGTTTGCGAGAGTGTAAAGGAATACAGTAATGACGTTGATGGATCTTGAGTTTACATGCCAATGGATCTGCGTACTTTCCGTTTCGGTAAACCATGGTGTCTTCTGGAAAGCGCTCTGCAAGGGATTGACCATAGTGTACTGTTGATTTGTTCCCATGATAATCAATGGTACTAAACGAATGATTTTCCGGCTGATAAAGGCAAAACTGAACGCCTTTATGGTACGTAAAGCTATCCAGTATCGATTTTAACTCTCGCTTAAAGCTGGCGAGGTCATCGACTTTATTAAGTCGTGATAACAACACATTTAAGCGGTAAGCCAGATAGTTTGCCCCAATCCACAGTAGAAGCAGTGAGCCTAGCACCACGCCCGTTAACGTAAATTGGTGTGAACTGGTTAATATGTCGTGGCGATCAGTACCCGCGATGAAAACCCAATTTAAGCTGTTGTCAGCGTCGAAAACCGATATCTTAAAATTATCTTGGTAGTAGTATTCGTGTAACCCGCCAGTTTCACCTTGTGAGAGTTGCTTGCTGATACCGGCATGATAGCTGATTGATTTAGAACCAATACGTTTCGGATCTGGGTGGAATACCAGTCTTTCAGTTGTTCGATCGACAACGAAAACATAGCCATTGCTGAGTGTTTTAAGGCTTCTTAAACCCTGCGTGGTGTGCAACAAGTCAAATTCAATCCATATTTCCTCGTTCAATCTTTCTACCGTGTGTTTTACCGCAAATACCCAACGCCCATCAGGCTTTTGATAAACGGAAGAAATGTAGAAATCCTCAACGACGTTGTCTATTGAATGCCATTGTATTACGGCGATTTGTTCGCTCGAAAGTGGAAGACCTCGAGTGGAAATATAATTTTGAGATTGCGGTTTGTATCGAACGATATCTGAGAAATTGGGTGTTCTTTTTAGGATATTATCACTGATTTCGCGAAATTTTTTGTCATCAAAGCTGGATGCCTTAGGTAAGCCTAAACTGGTCTCAAGAAAGTAAAGCTTGCCGAAAACGGCTTCGATATTTGAGCGAATAGTGGAACTAGCGATACGAATATTTGATGATGATTGGTTAGTTGCTGTAGTTTCTACTTTCTCTAGTTGAGCGATAGCTAAATAAAGCATTCCTCCGGTTAGTAAGAGTATGTATGGTTTGAAAAGCCGAATAAGTGTTTTAGGTAAAGCCATGATATCCAAGACGTTATAGATTCATTTTTATAGTACGGCAATACTAAACAGTTTCATCCATCACATCAATGCAAATGATTCCATATAAAAGAATGATTTATGTGATATTCAGCTAATAAAAAAACCAGCTATAAATATAACTGGCTTTTATGGTTTTTGGCGTTTTATTAAGCTAGCTTAGCTTTTACTTCAATCAAATCAGTGTTATCTGGCGAGTAGTGCAAAATTGCCATCGAAGTCGGCGATAGCAGCATTTCACCTTCTGCATGACCTGGTTTTACATTCCGTAAGTTGGTATCACAAATGGTGACCCAGTTTTGGTCGCGATCAGTCGGTAACGAGAATCGAGCGGGTGCGTTGGTTTGGTTTATCAAATAAATCAATTCGTCACCGTCTTTGCCAATACCTAAGTGCAGCGCAACAGAGCTTAAACGGTTCCAATCATCATGCTCCATGAGTGTGCCATCGACACGGCTCCAGAAGATGCGGTTCGAGTTGCGTTTTTCTCCACTGAACGCCTTAATAAAAGGCACCATATATTGTTGACGTGCAGAGATCATTTCAGCTAACCAAGTCTTGAAATAAGTTTTTCGCTCAGAATCTTCCCAGTTAATCCAGCTAGTTACACTATCTTGACAGTAAGCGTTGTTGTTGCCTTTTTGAGTGTGAGATAACACATCAGCTGTCAGAATATGTGGAATGCCAAAGGCAAACAACAGACTCGCCATGAAGTTACGTTTCTGTTTTTCGCGTGTGGCAACAACCAATAGGTTTTCGGTTTCCCCTTCAACACCGTAGTTATCAGAGCGGTTATCACCGTGTCCATCTCGGTTGTTCTCGCCGTTATCTTCATTGTGCTTGTGTTTGTAAGAGACAAGATCTTGCATTGTGAAGCCGTCGTGATACGTGATGTAGTTTACGGTTAGTCTATATGGCCAGTGTGCTGCGCTGTAGATATCGCGAGATCCCATTAAGCGCGTCGCAAACTCTTTTAGATAGCCTTGATCACCGCGCCAGAAGCTACGTGTTATATCACGCAGTTTGTCGTTACATTCATTCCAGCCTAGTGGAAAGTTACCTACTTGATAACCGTTAGGGCCAATATCCCACGGTTCTGCAATCAACTTGGTCTCTTTGAGCACAGGATCTTGAGCAACGGCTTTGAAAAAAGCAGCTTCAGGGTTGTAATTATCGCCTTCACGTCCCAGCGTCGCGGCCAAATCAAAACGGAAGCCGTCGACTTTGAATTCACTCACCCAGTAACGAAGCGTATCCATCACTAAGTTGAGTGCGGGCTGGTGGGTGAGATCTACTGTGTTTCCACAACCCGTGAAATTCGCATAATGGCAGCCATGTTTAATGTAGTAGCGGCTATCGAGTGCTTTTAGGTTGAAGGTGGTTCCGCCTTCCCCACCTTCTGCTGTGTGGTTGTACACCACGTCTAGAATGACTTCGATGCCATTGCGGTGCAGTTCGCGAATCGCAGTCTTTAACTCGTTTACGGCATCTTTCTCTGCGTAGCGAGGGTCAGGCACCATAAACAAGTATGGGTTGTAACCCCAATAGTTCACTTTACCCATGTCTAATAGGTGTGGTTCATGCATGCATGCGGCAATGGGCAAAAGCTGTAGAGAGTTGATATTTTGCTGTTTGTAGAACGCAAGCATTTCAGGGCTAATCAACCCTAAATAACGACCTTTCGCGTTAGTCTCCACCGCTGGATGAAGTTTAGATAGACCTTTTACATGAGTTTCAAAAAGAACAGTTTCTTCGCGGCTAATACGTGGCTTTTCGACGTCTTGCCAATCAAAGGCATCATCGACAACAACACATTTCGCCATCGAAAAGCTTTTTTCATTGGTATATGGAGTGACGTAATCGAGCGGTTCGCTGATTGATTTGGCGTATGGGTCTGAAAGTAAGATTGGGCCATCGTCAGTTTCAGCAATGAAGCCGTATTTTTGTCCAGCTTTAATGCCTTCGATAAACACATATCTGATATCGGCGTATTCATCTTCCAACGTGTAAGTGGTGAATTCATCGTTCTCATCAAAGAGCGCGAGAGATAGAGATTTACAGTCAGGAGAAAAAATAGAAAAGTTACAGCCAGTGTTACCTAGCGTTGCGCCTAGCGGATAAGGGCGAGCGAGCGTTCTAGTCATTGCTTGATTTCTTGTTCGTTTATCGACATCAGTGAACTATAAGTAAAAAGCTTTGTCACAATAAGGTCAAGCAACTTCACAGATTAATTACGGTAAAAAAAATAATTCATCGATGAAGTTCAAATTATATATTTGAGCTAGATCTCACTTATGTTGAATAATTAGATCTGTGTGCTGTCTACTCCTCCTATATTAAGTGATCTACCTCTTTAAAACACCATTCTGTATATTTTCTACTCCCCTCTAGTCCCCCTTAATTAACTTAGGGGCGGAGGAAGTCAAACTTGTCATCCCCTCTTAATATTGACCCCGTTGAAACGAATCAGGGGAAACCCTAAACCTCTCTATCTTACGACTACCATTACTGCCTTTGGTTGCCGCAAGAGAGCAAAAATATAAAAACCTAAAATAAATCGTCCTTAATGGAGTTAAGAATGAAAAAAGTAAGTTTGATTGCTGCTGCAGTGGCAACTACGTTAGCTGCTGGCTCTGCGTTCGCTGTAGATTTTAATGGCTACATGCGTGCTGGTACTGGTATTAGCGGAAATGATGGTGGTGACGTTTCATTCATGAAGAATGGTATTGGCCGTCTAGGTAATGAAAACGACAACTATTCTGAGTTTGGCTTAGCTGAAGAACTAAAAACTGGTGAGCAAACCTGGCGTTTAGAATCAATGATCGCTTCTGGTGCTGATGGCGCAAATGGCTGGGAAGACGGTGACTTTAACGTCGCTCAGTTCGCTGTTAAAGCAAAAGGCGTTCTATCTTTCGATGAAGAAGCGACTCTTTGGGCTGGTAAAACATACTACCAACGTAAAGATATTCATATTACTGACTTCTACTTCCTAAATACATCAGGTACTGGTGGCGGTATTGAAAATATTTCAGTTGGTAACCAAAAACTTTCTTTAGCGATTATTCAAGATGGCGAAGATGATAATGGTGCTGGTTACATGGCTGATGCTCGCCTAGCAAATATCGGGCTATGGGAAGATGCTAGTTTAGAGCTTGGAGTTGTTTACAACTTCGGTACTGAAAACAAGAATGGCAAATACGATGGTGATGATGGTCTACTTGCTACAGGTATTATCCACCAAAACATGAGCAATGGTTTCAACCAAACAGTTGTTCAGCTAGGTACTGCTGGTTACGGCGTTCAAATGGCTAATTTCTGGGGTTCAGGTGCGTACTATGATCGCTCTGGTGCTCAAGACGATGGTTTTGGTTACCGTATTCTTAACTGGGGTGTAATGAACCTAGGCGAATCTTGGGAAATGGGTCACCAACTTGCATACCTAGCAGGTTCAGACCTAGGTACTGATAAGCATGATTCAAGCCAATACTCTATCGTGGCTCGTCCAATGTATAAGTGGAACGACACAATGCGCACTATCTTCGAAGCTGGCTATAACGCTGGTGAAGTAGACAACGTTGACTTTGGCGGCGCTAAATTTACTGTTGCTCAAGCATGGGCAATGGGCGACAGCTTCTGGGCTCGTCCTGAAATTCGCGTATACGGTAGCTACCTGATGGATCTAGAAAACGATTCATTCGGTGAAGTTAAAGATGAAAACGGTGTTGTTACCGGCCAAGGCGCAGACAACGATTTCGTTGTTGGTATCCAAGTTGAAGCTTGGTGGTAAGCCACTTAGCTTAAAATCCTAAACTGTCCTAATTCATAGCCGGCTTGCGTCGGCTATTTTTTTAAGGAATGTACGATTAAGTTGATCGTTCCCTAGGTGAATAGTTCTCTTTGTGGTAATTAAAGTTAGTAAATTTCTTAAAAAAATAAAAAAGGAAGGGTTATGTATTTCAAAGCTCTGATGTTGAGTGGCTGTGTAGCATTGGCCGGTTGCCAATCAGCACAAGTAGTCGAACAAGTGCAAGTTGCACAAGCTGAACAAGTTAACTCGATTACTGGTCTTCAATTTGCTCCTATGAAGCTACCAAGCTCGGCAATTTTTGACGTGACACCAAATAGCCAAGTATTAAACTATCAAGGCATAAACAGCCCTGTAGTAGCGATTGAATTGCCTGCAGACCGCGGTGAGTATTCAATTAATATCACGAGCATTATCGGTGATACTGCCTTTGTTCCAAATGCGGTCATCTATGACGAAAATGGTCGTGAGCTAGAGCGTTATGGTAAAGATAGCTTCGAATACGCGAAACCAAGATTGCACTTGGGGAACCGTCTCGTTACTGAGAACGATTTTTACCCACCGACAACAGCAAAATCAGTTTATTTAGTTATCTACACAGATCAAAACGATCTTGGTGGCTTTACTGATGTGATCCACCCTGCTCGTTTGGACGCGGAAGGCCGTGGTAATTATTTACCTGAAGTGAAAGATATCCCGATTCCAAATGCTAACGTTGGTAAGATAGAAGTTACAATCGATAAAGCGAGCTTCTTCTCAATTGGTTCATCAAACAGTGAATCTAATGCTAAACCTGCTGTTGCTAAAATCGATACTATTCAACCTGAAACGCAAACCTACTATCACAATGCGATTCAAACAGCTGTAACTGAAGACAATATTCCTAAAGCTCTTAGCTTATTAGATGAAGCAAAAGCATTAGGTATTGAAGGCGCGCAAGAAGTATTTGTAAAAGCTGTCAATAAAAAGTAATTCAACAGTTTGTAAATACTGAATGACATGATAATAAGGGACCCGTTTGGGTCCTTTTTTATTGCTTTAGATAAATATAATTTGAGTGGAAAATAAATTTGGTGAGAGAGGTGACCGAAATAACCAAGCTAGATAGAGTGGCTAAAACAGCCATTGTTACCCATTGCCAAATAGCTGAAAGCAATAGTAGCCATAATTATTTACGCTAAAGCTATTTACGCTAAATTATCGATGCTCTATCGAATAACACTATCTATTGACTCTCGTTATATTATTTTTGAACCTCATAAGTTAATAACCAAGTCTTTACTTATCTTAGTACCGATAAGTCATTAGGATCTCCAATCATGCTTGTGGTTTTAGGCATAGTCGCTATTGGGCCTGCCAAGACCCAAGACCCAAGACCCAAGACCCAAGACCCAAGACCCAAGACAGTTTGTGCATCGTTTCATCAAAGAGCATCGATCGATGTAAGGATAGTAAGAATCGTGTGGTTCATTTGGATTGGAGTTTATTTAGCACAAAAAAAGGGAGACTGACGTCTCCCAAAAGGCTAGCTTTCGCTGGTTTTATTATTTGTTATTAGAATTCTATGCTTTAAGACTTAGTTCTTGGTTACTGAAACGACCGCTTTTTCAACGCTGTCATCCAACTCATGAATCGCATTTAGAGTGAATGTGTAGTCGCCAGCTTCTACTACGCTTAATTGGCAGTTACCATCAGTACCAAGGTCGATTGAACCATCAGCAAGTTCAACTGAATCACAACCGAAGTTAGGTGTTTTCCAGTCAGCATCGGCAAACTTGAAGCCATAGTCCCCCGCTTCCAAAGTACCTGTTACAGAGTAAATCCCATTAGCAACAAAGCTCATCGCCCAATTATCAGCTGCACCCCATCCATTCATGTGACCACGAACGTAAACCGTTGTTTGACCGTATGGAGGAATGCTAGACACATCTTTATCAGAGTTATCAACTGGCAGACCGACACCTTGTGCGTCACCTTGTACTTGTACAAATACAGCGGTGGTTAATGCAGGTACCGTGAAGGTTTCAGCGGCAAAGCTTGCGCCTTTCACTGTGTTATCAGCGGAGTTTTGTTGAACGTCGTGAAGTGTAAAGCCTTTCGCACCTGTGATTTTGAACGATTGAGATTCATTGGTTGAGTTTACAACTGCCACAATCGCATCATTGGCTGGGTCAAGATCTTCGCCCGCAGACACGCCGTCATCGATAGACATTACAATCAGGCCTTCGACTTGATCTTCGCCAACGTTACGGAAGTCGACTCGCTTCATGACTTCGTCTGCTGTGTCTAAGCGGAACAGTTCACTTGAGCTACGGATTTTGAGTAGTTCTAGGAATTGCTGCTTAGTCAGCGCAATGTCGTCTGCGTCCGGTTCAGCCGTGCTGTCACCAATGATGGTTTTGATCAAATCCCAGTTAGCACCATCTTTATCTTCACGTGGTAAACCAACATTCCAGTTATTGTCAGTACCATCAAACATGACGCGGTTGTACCAGTCACCTGAATCGTAAGAATCACGCTGCATAGACTTAGAGCGAAGTAGTTCAGAACCCATATGGATGAATGGTATGCCTTGGCCTAACATCACGGTAGAAAGCGATACAGACTGCATTCGAGCACGCTCTGCTGAGCTAGTACCTGCCGCGATCTTGTAAGCGTTGTTATCCCAAAGCGTTTGGTTATCGTGTTTTGAAACGTAAGAAATGTTTTCTGAAGGCATTTTGGTGTAGCCAGCAGGCGCGCCGTTGTAGTCAACGTTTTTACCCAGTTTGGTGTCGCCTTTGTAATCAATCAACACGTATTCTGCGAGGTTACCTGCCATACCTAAGCGAACAAGATCTTGGTTATGCAAGCGACCATTGATCGAATCTTGATCAACTTTGGTTTCTTCGTTGGCAATCGCTGCGTTACCAAAGCCTTGGTTAAAGCGAAGCGGGTGGTTGCCTTCTGAATCGACGCCACCATCAAATGGGCTGCCGCCTCGTACTGCATCACGTAAACGATCCGAGAAGGTACCGATTTCTGTGCCTGCCATGTTGATTTGGTTTGCTTGGTCGAAGCGTGCATTGTTTGCTACTTCGCCAAAGTCCCAGCCTTCTCCATAGAACAAGGTATTCGGATCGATCTTACGCACTTCTTCCAATGCTTCTACCATCACGTCTTTTGGCTGGTGGCCCATTAAGTCAAAACGGAAACCATCCACTTTATAGTCGTCAGCCCACACCTTAAGTGAATCGACCATTAACTTACCCATCATTAGGTTTTCGGTCGCAGTGTTGTCACAACAAGTCGAGTTTTCGACGCCACCAGTGTTTACGTTAAGACGGTGATAGTACCCAGGGACAATCTTATCCAGTACTGATTTATCGTTCACACCAGACGCGTTGGTATGGTTGTATACCACGTCCATGATCAGCTTGAGATCCATGTCGTGCGTGGCTTTCACCATTTGACGGAACTCTAGGATACGCTTAGAACCATTTGGATCTGTCGCATAACTTCCCTCTGGAACCGTATAATGGAATGGGTCGTAGCCCCAGTTGAAACTGTCGAGCATGCGCAGGTCGTTCATTAGCGCTTGGGCATCGCCTGTAGAAGGGTCATAACCATCGAGTACATCCTCGATGACCTTATTTTCGTCTTCGTTTCCACACAAGGCGGCAGCAGGTTTTACATCACATAGCTTACCAACGGTGTCCGTAATATCGACACGGCTCGCTTCATCTTCATCGACGGTAGCGATATCGAATGCGGGTAAGATATGTAGTGTCGTTAAGCCCGCATCTTTCAATTCTTGAAGGTGTTTAACCGATTCACGATCTGCTTCTGTGAGCGCTAGGTATTTGCCGTTCCATTCTTTTTTACCTAGAGTGTCGCTGAAGCTAAAGTCTCGAAGGTGTGATTCGTAAAGCACGTGGTCTTCGTCTTTCTCTACAGTAGGACGTTTATATCCAACCCAACCTTCAGGCATTAATGCTGAATCATCAAGGTCGATGACTTGAGAGTACGCAGAGTTTTTCGATAAGCTCAGAGAGTAAGGGTCGGTTACTAGGCGAGTCTCAATGTTACCTGTAGTTGGGTGGTAAACCTTCACTTGGTAACGATAGTAACTGTTGACTGCATTAGATACAGCGTCAGTTGCCCAAATACCGGTTTCAGTGCTTTCCGTCATTGGAATGACTTGTGAACTTTGCAGATCTTCGCTGTATAGGACGAGTTCTACATCTTGAGCGGTTGGCGCCCATAGTTTGAAGGTCGCTGCACTGCCTTCAACAATAGCGCCTAGTTCTTCAGCCATCGCATTACCAGCATCTTCACTTGCAAATACCGCATCAAGCACACCCGGCTTTTGAACCTCAGTTGAAGAGGTAACGTCGCCATTAGTATTGTAGGCAACAAGAATTATCTGAGATTTCAAGATGGTACGTAGCGTACTGCCGTCCACATCGATAGCAAGGGCAGGTAAGCTTGCAAGGTGTCGGAAACGCTCTTTCAATTCAGAGGACAGCTCCCCGTCTTTGCTTAGTTCAATTGCAGTGCCACCCACGATCTCTTTGTCGTCGTTCATGGTAATGCTGTTATCTAATGCATAGAACAATTTTACAGAGTCAGCATTATCAGCTGCTTCCCAACCTATGGTGGTAGTATCTAACCAATGTGCTTTCTGGCCGTCAATATTGACTGGGCGATCTGAAATCGGGTCATAATACAATTCACTGCTGCCATGGAAACCGAATACGCCTTGGGATTCACCAAGTTTATCTAGCTCGACTTTAGAATTGGCGCTACCAAATGCTTTCTCATCGCCATTATGTAGGATGAAGTTCATACACTTGTGCGGGTCAGATGCGTCCGGATTCACTCTCAACACGTAGTAAGCACCATAGGTATCGCTGATACCCTCGTATTCGTAAGGGCTGTTCCAATCGGTTCCAGTTTCACTGAGACCCATGGCAACGAGGTCAGTGCTGGTACAGCCTTCGCCGTTCCACAGATGAAGGCCCCAGCCGTCGTAGGTTGAGCCAGAAGTACTCGCGGCTGCAACATCACGTTTGTAATAAATAACAACCTCGTTTTCGCCCGCTTTGTACAAGCCACTGTTGCCAGCCTCTGTACCGTTGTCGCTATCATTATCACTGCCACAACCTGCGATCAAAGTTGCCGTGAAGAGAGGTAAAATCGCTTTAGCCAAAGTAGAGCGTTTGAAGCTCCTCTTTTTGGTCATGTTAAAGGTACTTTGTAGAGTCGCGTTTTTATTAATATTTATATTGTTCACGTTTAATATCCATATTTCACTTTTTATGAAGATGAATATCCTAGTCCGAATGATGGCCAACTATTTGTGATGGCTATATGTAAAGTTATTTTTAATATGTAAAAATACGAAACCTAGTGTCAGTATCACGCTTTGTATTTAGTTTAAGTAAAATTAATTGGATCAATAGCTCATATATTCGATATTAATAACCTAAGGCGTAGATGCTAGGAGTAGATAATAAGGATGAGAGCTCATCCTTATTAATGTGAGGAAGGTATCGAATTGAGAGTCTGTTAATTTAACTCGGAAATTAAGTTAATTATCAACGAGAAAGGTAATAGTTGCTTGGAAACTAATATTGATAGATAGGTTATTCATCTAACGATAATACCCAAACCAAAGATGCGAGCGGCTTTAATTCGATATTAAAAGTACCAATGCCCTTTTCAATGGTGAATTTTTGCCGTTGAACGCCTTCAATATGTTCATCTAGCAAGTAATTACCATCAGTTATTTTGAGCTTTAGGACAACATCGTTTGGAATCTTCAAGTGAATACTCTCAGTGGCGTCCTGGCTGAAGTTTGCGGCAACAATGGTGAGCTCTTGGTTGTCATAGCGCAGGAATGCGTAAACGGAATCACTCAAGTTGTTACTCTGGTGTAAGTCTTGATAATCACCAGTTATTGAAGAGTGCTCAAGGGAAAAGTTCATTACCTTCTGATAGAAGTGACGTAGTTGCTTTTCGTTGTCGTTTAATAATCCGCCATCGAATGCACCGTGATTCATCCATTTTTGATGTTGTGGGACTCTGATGTAATCGAATATAGAGGTACGTGAGGGTTGTCCAAAGCCTGCATCTTCCGCTCCCGGTTCGCCAACTTCTTGTCCAAAATAGATCATGGTCGGTGAACTGCTTAATAATGCGCTGACGAGCATTGCAGGCTTTGCGATATGTGGATTGCCAACAAACTCTGGGGAAGCGATGCGTTGCTCATCATGGTTATCCAAGAAATGCAGCATGTGATGTTCAATATCCATCATCTGATGTTGGATATCGGGGATGATTGCCGTTGAAGCCTTGCCTTGCATGATGTCTTTTAGACCGTCATAAAGGTCAACTTTATCGTACAGGTAGTCCATTTTTCCTAGGTGAATATAGTCGCGGTACAAGTCCGGCTGATAAACCTCTGCCATTAAAAAGGCATCTTGGTTTTCCATCTTTATCGATGAGTTGAGGTAACTCCAGAACTCGACGGGCACCATCTCTGCCATATCGTAGCGAAACCCATCAACGCCTTTTTCTAACCAGAACAAGGCGATGTCTCGGAATTTAACCCAAGAGCTAGGTACATCAACAGATTCCCAGAAGCGGAAATGATCCATGTAATTTCTCTGAGCATAGTCACTTGGCAGTTCAGGGAAATCTTTTGAGCCGTCAGGGCGCACGCCGTAATTGATTTTCACCGTTTCATACCAATCATCGAAATTGGGCTTGTCTAAGCGAGAGCCGTTACCTGTCCATTTGGCGGGCGTTTCGATAAACGGAGAGCGTAGGTTAGGGTGCTGTTCACCACCAAGCGGGGTAAAGGCAGGAGCTATATCTGGCAGTTCAAAGGAGCTGTTGGGAATGTAATAAAAGTTGTTATTTCGGTGATATTCGAGTGTTATGTCATCTTGAGCGCCAAAGTCACTGACTCCCTCTGGGTTATTTAAGCCTTGATAATGACGCGCAACGTGATTCGGTACGATATCGAGGATCACTTTTAAACCGTTGTTGTGGCTCCTTTTGATTAGTGACTCAAATTCTTCTACACGGCGTTCAGGGTTCTCAGCGAGGTCTGGGTTTACTGAGTAATAGTCTTTGACTGCATAAGGTGAGCCTGCGCGTCCCTTTACTACGCTCGGGTGATTGTCTGAAATCCCGATGTGTTTGTAATCATTGATGACGGCGTGATGTGGCACTCCGGTATACCAAATATGCGTAATGCCGAGTTTGCGGATTTCCGATAGCGCTTTGTCGGTAAAGTCATTGAACTTGCCGACGCCATTTTGCTCGATTGTGCCCCATGGAACATGCTGGGTGTTTTTATTGCCGAATAAACGCGTAAAAACTTGGTAGATGGCGTACTTTTGGTTGTACATATTTAAAATTCCTTTAACTTCCATCATGTTATGTAGGGATGGAAGGGCTTTTCTCTTAATTGGGAGGCTGACCTAATTGCTGTTTTATTTATACCAATCGTGGTAAATAACGGCTCATCCTTATCAAAATCTATAGGGCGTAATTGCTACAGTATATGAGCTGTTACCCAAAAGGAGTTGATGTTGTCTTCATCTATTCAAATCGCTATCACCTATATGGTGTTGGTGGTGGTGTCTGTGTTGTTTGTAGAAAGTTCGAAAGCGCTGTTGGCGTGGTATTTAGTTATCGGTGTGGTGACGTTCTTTGTATACGCAAAGGACAAGAGAGCAGCGATCAATGGTAATTGGCGTGTGCCTGAGAAAACCCTGCACATTTTGTCTGTTGCTGGTGGTTGGCTAGGGGCGTTAATCGCTCAAGATAAGCTGCGTCATAAAACGCAAAAACAACCGTTCAGAGCGATTTATTGGCTGACTGTGTCAATGAATGTAGCAGCGTTTGTGTGGACGTTAACACCGAGCGGGCAGGCGTTATTTGGTCGTTGGTTAAGTGAGATTATTGGGTATCTTTAACGAGAATGATGGCTAGTACTCGTGTACTAACCATCACAATATAGGACGTTATTTGATTAGAGCATCGGAATCGTCGAGGCTAACAGTAAGCCCGCCATGCCGTAATTAAAGCTTTTGATGCGTACCGGCGTTGTTAGCCAGTGCTGTAGCTGTTTGCCTGCTGCCGTCCAGAAGGTCACGGATGGTAAGTTGGCTAGCGTAAAGATCGCCGCGATGATCGCAAGCTCCCACCATGAACTGCCACTGCTGTACACTGAAATCGCAGTCAGTGCCATTGACCAACCTTTCGGGTTTACCCACTGAAAACTTGCCGCGCCAATGAAGGTCATGGGCTTATAAGCCTCGGTGCTTTTGGCTTTGCCGCTCAATGCAATCTTAATTGCTAAGTACACAAGGTAAGTCAGGCTTAGGTACTTCAATATTTGGTGAGAAACAGGGTAAGCGTTGAAAATGCCCATTAAGCCGAAGCCAACCAACAACAACATCGCGGCAAACCCTAGAGCTATCCCAAGCATGTGCGGAATAGTACGGGCAAAGCCAACATTGGCACCTGATGTCATGAGCATGATGTTATTTGGACCCGGCGTGAAGGTCGAGACAAACGCAAACAAGGCAAGTGCGCTAAGTTGTTCTAAAGGCATAATGGTTCTCCAGCAATAAAATGAACGAAGTGACTGACCGGTCATGACTTTCACGTGTTGAGAAACATAGTAGGTGGAAAGTGAGGCAATTATGTGCTTTTATTTCCTCTATTATCACTAAATGCACAATAATAAGTACCTATGGATAGATTTGACGAAAGGATATTGCAAGAGCTTAAATTGGACGGCAGAATCTCCAACATCGAGCTTTCAGAACGAATTGGCCTGTCAGCTTCAGCGACCCTAAGGCGAGTACAAGATCTCGAACGTAAAGGTATCATTCAAGGTTACCGCGCGGTTCTGGATAATGGCCTGATGGGTGTCGGCTTTATTGCTTATGTTTCGATTGGTTTATCGAGCCACAGCAAATCGGCTCAGCTAGAATTTGAACAGCATGTCAGCATGGAAAAAGAAGTGGTGGAGTGCCACAACATTACCGGTGCTAACGAATATTTGCTGAGGGTAGAAACCAAAGATCTGCCGGGCTATAAGAAGTTTCATGCCGATGTGCTTGGGGAATGCGCTCAGGTTCAATCCATTACGACCATGGTTGTGATGGATACCCCCAAAGATGAACGCTAGTCGAGTTTTATTTCAGGAGAGGCGCAGTGCCCAGTACTAATCAGTTGTTATTGTTCTTAGATGTGGTTCAACAAGGGTCGTTTACCAAAGCGGCAACCTTGCATGATATGGACAACTCATCACTCTCAAAACAAATAAAAAAGCTTGAGCAAGACCTAGGTGTTCAGCTGCTCAACCGTTCCACGCGCTCGTTCTCGCTGACGTCAGCAGGGGAAGATATTCTCGCGCAAACCTATGTGCTGAAAGATACCATCAATCAGATCCAAGGTATTGCTGATTCCTATCAGTCTGAACCCAAAGGTGTGCTGCGAATTACTTCACCGATCTATTTTGGTCAGCAATATCTGCAACCTATCATCACGCAGTTCATGAGAAAGTACCCGGATGTTCAGATCGTGCTGTCATTGGACGACAAGATCGCCAACATTATCGCAGGGCAGTTTGATATCGCATTTCGCTTCAGCAAGCTTGTTGAATCGAATTTGATTGCGAAGAAGATTGCCGACAGTAACTTTATGTTGGTTGCCTCGAACGACTTTGTGAAGCAGCATGGCGAACCTAAAACGCCACAAGATTTGCTCGCGTTACCTGCTGTAATTTATACCAATGGCGATATGACGGTCGATCATCTGCGTATCAGTGAAGAGCCGCATGGCAACACTTTCCAAAGCCTAACGATTCGTGGCAACTATAAGGTGAGTGATGTTCGCACCATGGTCTCTTGTGTAAGAGATGGCCTAGGGTACGGCTTCCTCGACCAATCAAACTTGTATGCCTCAATGAAAGAACTTGGCTTGGTCACTTTACTTCCAGACTATCCAATCTCTACTGCTGATACGGCTATTTATGCCGTTTATCCGCACCGTAAGCAGACCAAGCTGGTTAAAGAATTCATCACTACGGTTCAAGACTATATTGGCTCTCCGACGATTTGGGAGAAGATGCAGCAAGGTTAGTTATTTTTCTAATCGTTCAAACACAAAAAAGGAGCCAGATCGTTAAACAATTTGGCTCCTTTTTATTCGTCCAGTTGTAACCAATTTACAATGTAAAGCTTAGCTATAGCTGGTGTAAGCAACTATCCGGTCTCACTGAAAGGCATGACTACTCACGAAAGCCGGTTACTGCTCTTTAAAACGAATTAGTGATCATTAATCACTTCTTTACCACTTGGGTAGGCTTTTGAACCCAGTACATGACCGTCGACTTCTTTGCCATAGTAACCTTGGTGGCTGTGGTAACGCTTAGCATTGCCGGCAACATCGCCTTTGTATCGAGGGTCTTGTGGGCGTTCATGACTGTTTACAAACGCTGCCACATCCCACGCATCCTGAATTGACAGCTGTTGGCTTTTTCCAAGCGGCATGTTTTCGTAGATGAAGTACGCGGCGGTGTTCACTCGGTGCATACCTGCGCCCCAGTTGAACGAATTCTCGCCCCAAAGAGGTGGTAGGTATGATCGGCCATCCGCCCCTTTAATGCCTTCGCCATTTTGACCATGACAGGTTTGGCAGCTGGTTTGGTAAACCTTTTCACCACGCGCTATCGACGGTTCTTGTTCAGGGTTATCAATCTTAGGGTAGCCACGACCTGCCAACTTGCTGCGGTCATCGATTGGGTATTTGCTTAGCAGTTCTTCAGGAAGAGGGAAGCTATCTGCTTTTCCTCCGACTTGTAAATCGGCATCGCTGATCTCAGGAACCGGCGTGTCTTGCATGCCGTTCTTGTCTAAGATGCCGCCCATCGCTAGCCAGTATGAATAAGCCGTGAGCGCGACCATCTCTTTTGAGCCTACTGCTGGTGGCAGGCCATTCATTGAATAAGTGAAACAGCCTTGGATACGTTCTGCGTAGCTGTTTACCTTGTCGTTTTTCTTACGGTAAGCAGGGTAGGCCATATACGCTCCCCATAGAGGTGCTGCATTCGCCTTCATGCCCGCTTGCATGTGGCAGTTGACACAGTTTTGTTCATTGCCGACGAACGTACCGCGCATCTGTTGTGAATCGACAAACAGTGAATAACCCAGTTTAACTTTGTCGCCAAACTCCCCTGCAGGAATATCGACCAAGTCTCGTGGCACCAGATACTTGTTATCTTGTGGTTTCTCAACAGCTGGCAGTTCGGTTTGGCGATCGGGTAACTCACCTTCGGCGTAAGCGATTCCAGAAGCAAGGGTTGCGGTAATTAAGAGTAATGTTTTCATGCGAGCCCTTTAGTATCGGAAAGATGCGAAGTAGTAAGACAGGTTTTTGATCTCATCGTCGGTCAACTTGTCCGCGATATTGCCCATCATGTTCAAATCATCACCCTTGCGAGTGCCGTTTTTCCAAGCGTTGAGCTGAGTTTGAATGTAGTCGGCGTGCTGGCTCGCTAGGCGTGGGAACTTATCTACGCCCATACCACTTGGCCCATGACAGGTTGCACAAGCTGGAATGTTGCGGTCCCAATCGCCTTGGAATACCAGTTTACGATAAGGGTTATCAATATCAGCTTGTGAGCCGCGCTGTTCTAAATCGCTGAATTCATAAGAAGGAAGCGAAGCGAAGTACTCGGCAACTTCACGACGAATCGCAGGATCAGACACACCATCCGCCATCCCTTTCATGATCGCGCTTTGACGCTCGCCACTTGAGAATAAGACCAGTTGATGTTCGAGGTAGTCGGCATTGAGCCCTGCAAGCATAGGGGCGATGTTAGGCATGCCTTTCCCGTCGGCTTGGTGGCAACCGCTACAGGTTTCTGCGGCTTCTGGCATTGGATTAGGCGCTGCTTGTGCAAAACCGGATAAAGAAAGGCTTCCCAGAGCAGCGATGCAAAGCGTTAGAGTTTGAGTTTTTATGTTCAGCTTAATCATGAGGCGTCGCTATTGGTTGTAATGCACGCATTTTCGACATAATTGGATGTTCGCGCTATTGTGGATTTCCACATTAATTCACTTGGAACTTGAGGTAAGTCTCACATTAATAACCTTAATCACCATAATGGTATTGGTGTGAATTTCGATAGGCGAATCCAACTGCCGTTAACGAAGTGCAAGGGAACTGCCATGTTCGCCTCGGTGTAACTGCTTATTAAGGCTCTTTATGGCACCGATTGTATAAGCATAGACGCTTGATGGGGCTAGGTAAGAAACATGTAGGGAAGTGATGTGAAGGGTTGATGGTTTGGCGTTGAATAGGTTAGAAAAGAAGAGCAACCTCAAATGACGAAGTTGCTCTGCTGCGTTCCTATTCAGGAATGAATAGGGATAGGTATTGGATCACTGATTAGACTTTGTAGATCTTAGCCGGAAGTGCTTGTCTTGCTGCTGCGCCTACCACCCAATCCAGCATCACACCTTTGCCTTCTCTCGTCGGATCAATTAAACCAATATCATTGATGTTAACGCCATCGTTTGACTTCATTTTTACTGGTTGTTGTGTGTCTCCAATCCAGTGTGCACGTTCACCGAGCTCTTTATGGCCAAAGCCATGTTCAAAGCCTAATGTGCCCGGTTTGATGCCATCAATCACCATCGCCAACGCATGTGTGGTTGAGCTCGGTGTTTCAATAGCAAATACGTCACCGGTTTTGATGCCTGCAGAAGAGGCGTCTTGTGGGTGGATGTAAACCGGGTTCACGCCTTTGATCGACTCTAAGCGTGGTGATAGGTTAGATACCGCACTGTGAATATTGGATTTAAAGTTGGTCAGAGTAAATGGCCACTCTTTTGCTGGGAACTGCTCTGCTAATGGCGTGCCATCTGCCAGCTTTTGTGGATACCATGTCGGGCAACCCATGTACTGCTCGCCACTGATGGTGTTGCGAGAGGTACCAAGCTTTTCATTCCAAATAGCCAGTGGCTTGGTCCATTTGTACTTCATAGTTTCATTGGTATACGCATTGGTTGCGTCTTCAAAACGACCGCCACGCGCAAAAATATACGCCACTTTTAGCATCTCTTCAGGCTTAAGCGTTTTGTTCATCACAGGTACAAGGCGCTCAAGGCCAGACCAAACAATGTCTTCTGCATCCACATTCGGCACGCCGCCTTTGGCAAATGCTAAGTTAGCCGCAGAGCGCAGGTAGAAGTCTTCCGCACTGTGGATACCGTGCCAGTTGCCTTGGCTGTCTTTGATTGCATTTTCACCGAAGCCACCGAGATCAAGCGTTTTTGCCAGATCAATAAAGAAGTTCTCTAAGTTGATGGCGCGTCCGTCTTGAGTGCGTGAGGTTTTAGGCTCAACTATCGGCCAACGAGCGGTGATCGCTTTGGTCGCAACGCCATGCCATGGAGTTGCCATGCCCCAACTTTCGTAGGTCACTGTGTCTGGCACGAGGTAATCCGATAACGCTGTGGTCTCATTGATGAAGGCATCGATAGACACGATCAAGCCAAGCTGTTTAGGATCTTTAAGCTTTTCGCCTAGTAAGTTATCTAAGCCTGGAACGCCATAAAGTGGATTCGCCATGTGGTTGATCCACGCTTTTGCGCGGTAGGGGTAGCCATCAATGGCAGCTGATAAATGCTCGGTTAAAAGCGGCGCTGAGATTGGGTACCACGGCGCGCGTGTTGGGTAAGGTGATTCACCTGCGGCAACACGACGTTTGTATTCGCTGGTCTTGTGGTACGGGAATTTGCTGCGAGATAAGAACACACCTTGAGGCTTAGTCTTACCTTTGAACTTAGTAAAATCGTAACGTGGGCCTGCAACAGAAGTTGGGTAGCCACCCGCTTTCGCCATCGCCCCGCCTTTAGCATTGATGTTACCGATCAGCGCGTTCAGCATCAGAATAGAGAACGAGTTGTAGAAGCCATTGGTGTGCATGTTACCACCGTGAGTATCCACGACGGCTTTCGTTCCGTAGCTGGTGAAGCGTTTCGCTAGTGCAATAATTTGGTCTTGCGGGATTTCACACTGCTCACTGTAATAAGCAAGGTCGTATTTGAAGGCTTCTTCCTTCAATCTTTGTAGAGAAGACTTAACACGAACGGTTTGACCATCGATTTCGACGTCTTGATCGACGAACAGAGTCGCTTCATTCACCTGAATATGCGATGACATCAGTGACGTTGTCACATCTAGTGCGATAAATCCATCATCATCAGACATTGGTTCGCCTGTTTCTAGCAAACCCACATCCGATGCGCGAAGCATACGCCCGTTTTGTGGGTGTGCTTCGTCACTGATCACAAGGTGTGAAGCATTACACCAATGCGTGGTGCCTGCTTTTTGCATCGCTTGTGCGCTTGGGCGAGACAAGAAGTCGTGATTGTATCG
The DNA here is from genome assembly GCF_015163545.1 of Vibrio sp. OPT24. Classification (NCBI taxonomy): domain Bacteria; kingdom Pseudomonadati; phylum Pseudomonadota; class Gammaproteobacteria; order Vibrionales; family Vibrionaceae; genus Vibrio; species Vibrio sp. OPT24. Next base: position 897,274 of record NZ_JADDYI010000053.1, on the reverse strand, counting down.
TTGGTTCTCGATGATCCATTGGATCATGCCCAGAACTAATGCTGAATCAGTGCCCGGTTTGATCGGAAGCCAGTTGTTACGATCGCCCGCGGCAAGGCTTGACGATCCTGCCGGAAGACTTGGAGTAACAATGGTGTAGCTGAGATTTCCGTTAGTACGCGCCTCAGCCAATTGTCGTGCTTGGCGCTTAAACGGGTTACCCGCTTGAGCCGGAGACATACCGATGAAAAGAATGAACTCGGCGTTATTAAAGTCGGGCTTTAAGTGCGAGAACTTGTCTAAGTCATTCATGATCGCGCCAGAACCCGCGCGGAATGCGTAGCCACAGTAAGAGCCGTGATGACCGAAGTTTCGTGTGCCGTAACTGTTGAATGCAAAGCGCTTCAAGATGTCATCACGGCCTTCATTACCGGCATTGGTCACCAATAACTGGTTAGCTTTTGTGCCGTATTCAGGATTATTCGGATCAAGTGGTGTTTCGATGTCGCGAATCGAACGTAAGCCTTCCACTTCGCCTTCCCCAAACAAGTCACCACCTTCGGTTATCTCAGAGATAAGCTGTTCGTAGCTGATGGGTTCCCACTTGCCTTCACCGCGCTTACCGACACGTTTGAGCGGTTGAGTGATTCGGTAAGGGCTATTTTGAATCTCTAACATGCCATTACCGCGGGCGCAGGCTGTCGAGCGATTGTCGATACCTGACTCGCCAGACAAGCCAATGTAGGCATCTTTTACAGGCGTTTTGAACGGGATCTGTTGGTCGCTTGATAGCGGGTGGTACGGGTTGCCTGAGATGCGCAAAATCTCGTCATTGCGATTATCGATACGCACACGCAAACCACACAATGTCCAGCAGCCAAAACACATTGATGGTGCAACGCGTTGGTTTGGATTCGGCGAGATCTTACCTTGCTCATCGACACTGTATTCCGTCTCGAGTGAGTTACCGTGATGGATGTGATTGGTTTTCTTACCTGCGGTGCCATCAATAGCACCGTGAACCATGTGTTTTGTGGTTGTCGCATAACCTGCAGCAAAAGCTCCAACACCACCGGCAGCAAGGCCTGTTTTCAAAAATTGACGACGTTTGTTATCCATGATGATTCCTCAGACTACAAGCTATGTGAGCGGTTAAGTGGTGACGGTGTGTTTTGGTTTGACTTAGATTTTGTCTTTTGTGAAGAGCCAGTTGTTCTTGTCGATCCAGTAGACACGATTTCAGAAGCGAACAGCGCAAGCGCTAACCAAAGGCCACACATACCAATAATGCCAAGTAACCCAGCGCTACCCATAGGCAGTTCATAAGGGAATGGGCCTACATCAAAACGTGGAATGGTTTGAACTTCCATCATGGTGACCCAACGCACCGCCCATGCTGAAACGATGGTCGCTAGCGCTATGCAGACAATTCCTAGCTTGCTTTGAGATAGACGTTGCAGTGGCAAAACTAAGATCATGCACAGCAAAATACTGGTAGTCATGATGCCTAAATTGATGCCCCAAGCGTCGTTCTCATACAGGTTGAAGTGACCATGGTTAGATGCCCAAATCGAGGTAAGAATGATGGCAAGGCCACCTGTTAACGTAATGGTTCTTTGTACTAGAGCGAGGTCTGTCGGTTTTAAGCTTGGCTTGTTTGAAGGCAGCAGAGCCCAAATCAACAGCGTTAAACCCGTTGCAGCAAAGAATGCGGTCGTGAACCAAAGCAGCGGTGAAGCCGGTTGATGCCAAAGCGGGCGGCTCGCCAAAATCGCAATCTCTGCGCCTGTGTAAAGCGCGATGCTTAAGCCAGAAATAGCGGTCGCAGCAGCGAGTGCAATCATCAGTTTTGCTGAAACCTGCCATTGCCCTAGTGTTAGCCAAGACAAACGCTTTAGAAGCGGGTTTTCACTCTCTTTAAGCTGTGCGATGTCATCACGCAGGTAAACCCAAGCTGTCGCGACAGCCAGACCAGAGAACAGAGGAAGAAACAGAGAGCCTAATGACATCCATGACCAAGGCGTGATGTGGGCATAGAAATACCACGCACGTCCTGGTTGGTGTAAGTCACCTGTTAGTGCTAGTGGCCCAACAATTGCGCCGATGGCCATCACAAGCACAAGCGCTGAACGGAATTGGTGACTGGTTGAGTTCTTGAATATCAGTGCAATCAAAAACAGAATAGCGGCCGCGTAAGCCGAACCAATGTAGAAGAAATATTGAACCGCCCACGGTAGCCAAGCGATCTCTTGAGCGGGAACTAACACTTCAGTGATATTCATGCTGTCTCTCCTTGTTTGCCTTGTGTCGCGGTTGCCAATTCTTGTTTGCTAGAGGATGAGTTATCGATGGCGACTGGATCATAAATCGCAGGTTGGCCTTCAATGTGGCTAACGAATCGCTCGTTCATGCCGATATAGAAAACATGGGGGTTGGTATTCTGCTCTGGCTTGAGCACCTTGATGTCGTCTTGGTTTTCATTGAGCAGACGGTTGATCTCGCTGTTTGGGTCTTTGAGGTCACCAATGACACGCGCGCCACCGACACAGGTTTCGACACAAGCAGGCAGTAAGCCGTCTTCAAGGCGGTGTGCACAGAAAGTACATTTGTCAGCGGTAAGGGTGTCGTTATTAATGAAGCGAGCATCGTAAGGGCAAGCTTGAACACAGTAGGCACAGGCTACGCAGCGCTCGTTGTCGACCATCACAATGCCGTCTTCACGCTGGAAGGTGGCTTGAACAGGACAAACCTTGATGCAGGGTGCGTTGTCACAGTGATTACATAGGCGAGGTAACATGAATGATTTCACGTCTTGTTGAGTAGTCGAACCATCATCAAGGGAGACTTCATACTGTTTTACGGTGGTTCTGAACTGGCCGATTGGCGCTTGGTTTTCAACGCTGCAGCCAACAGTGCATGCCTGACAGCCAACGCATTTACGTAAATCAATCGCCATCGCGTAGCGCTTGCCTACTTCGCCTTTGCGGTCAGGCTGGTTGTTATTGCGAATGGCTGTGCTCGCGACTGCGGTGTTGATTCCGGCAATGGGAATGAGCGCAGCACCGGCGGAAACTTTACCGAATTGGCTGAGAAACCGTCTTTTCAATGAGTCCATAGAGGTACCTATAAATGGGTATTCGATCTGTTAGGCTCATTGTCAGTTTTTGACCGTTCACGGGGTATTGTGGATTTCCACATACCCAGATCAAAATTGATCTAGAACAAATGTGGTTTTACTAATCTAGCTGTTATGCTTTGTTTAAATGCTCTATTTAAAGTGTCGTCATGCGTTATTTGAGTGATGGACATGCCGTCAGTGTGGAGAACGAGATTTCAGTGTCAGTCAGAAACCTAATGACAATTGTTGGCCTTTGTTGGTTGAGCTTAACCGCAGGAATGTGTTTAGCCGCTCAAACGGAGCAAGAGATTACAACGACAGGCACTGTTGAGTCGGAACAGGTTATTGAGGTCGGTGTATTGGCTATTCGAGGCAAGCTTTCCGCTCAACAGCGTTGGCAGCCGACAATGGATTGGTTGTCGGAGCGCATTCCCGGAAAACACTTTGTTCTCAAGCCTTTCAACTTGGAAGATATGGCCGACGCGGTAAAAGGTGTTGAGGTCGACTTTGTTATCACCAACCCCGGTCAGGCGGTTCGCTTAGGACGCCAGTATGCGCTCTCTTGGATGGCCACCATGACCAGTCATAACTTTGAACAGTCGGGAGCCAGCAATACGCAAAGTATTGGTTCGGCCTTGGTGGTGAGAAGAATGTCGCCTTATATTTCGCTCGAACAATTGAGCGGTAAGCCGATTGCGGCGGTCTCGGAAAATGCATTTGGTGGTTACCTCACTATGCGTTACCAAGTGATGCAACAAGGGCTCAACCCTAATCACTTTTTCTCTAATACTCAGTTCTTAGGTTTCCCTATTGATGCCAGCCTGTATCAACTGCGTGAAGGGCACATTGAAGCTGCGGTGGTGCCTGCGTGTTTGGTCGAGAGCATGATCAGTGAAGGTTTGCTGGTGGCTAGTCAATATCGTGTTATCGACAATCAAGCACCAGAAGGGTTCCGATGTCAGGTGTCTACGCCTTTGTACCCTAACTGGTCGTTTGCCAAAACAGAGAGAGCGTCTTCTACACTGGCGAAAAAAATGAGTCAGGTGTTATTTGCGATGCCAAAAAGCAGTGCGCCAGCCATTGCAGCGAATGCATCGGGTTGGACGTCACCGACAAGCCTGCTGTCGATCGACAAGCTATACCAACAACTCGACATGCATCCACTGCAACAACCTTGGTGGAAGGAAGCGTTAATCTGGCTCAAGTACAATCAACAGTGGGCATGGGCATTCTTTATTCTGGTGGTGTTACTGAATGCTTACCACTTTTGGTTGGAATACAAATTCAGCCGCAGCAAAAAGCAGTTGGAAGCCACGCTGCACAAGCTGAAAAGTAAGAGTGAACAGCTAGAACATTCACAACGTATCGCAGTGGTTGGTGAGCTAGGGAGCAGTTTGGCACACGAGATCAATCAACCTTTGGCAGCGATTCGCAACTACAGCGAAGGTGGTTTACTGCGGATTTCGAAGAACAAACCGCTGACTGACATAGAGCCTGTATTTGAGAAAATCCAGTCTCAAGTGGATCGTGCTGATGCGATCATTCAACGCTTAAGAAACATGATCAAAAAACGCTCATCAGATAAGTCTCAGACCAACATTGAGCAATTACTCACAGACACCATTGAGTTGCTGCAATTTCGATTACAGAAACACAAGATAACCATTGAGCGCCACGCTGTAGGTAAGTCTATCCAACTGCATGTCGATCCTGTGGGATTGCAGCAAGTGATTGTAAACCTGATCAACAATGCGACCGACGCATGTAATGCACAGATGCATCGTGAACAAAGCGCTGCGTCTGATATTGATAACAAAAACAGCGAACCACCAACAATTAAAGTGATTACCGAGTATCAACCGGATAAAATGATGCTGTCGGTTATCGATAACGGCACGGGCTTAGATTTCACCGAGCAACAAGTCACTCAAGCCTTTGTGAGTAGCAAAGAAAACGGCTTGGGTTTAGGGCTTGCGATTTGCCAAGACGTGATTGAAGACCACAGCGGCCAAATGGCCATCAAATCATTGACTCCTCATGGCTGTCACGTCTCAGTGACGTTACCTTTTTCTCTTTCAAATGATTCATAAGGAATCTTGTTATGTCTGAACTTCATCAAATGTTGCCTGTCTATGTGGTTGATGACGATGAATCGATGAGAGACTCATTGGTGTTCCTATTGGAAGAGCATGATTTTACGGTGTTAGCTTATGAAGATGGTCTGAATTTTCTGGATTCAGTGGATTTGAGTGCGCCGGGGTGCGTGGTGTTAGACAGTCGAATGCCTGAAATGAGAGGACAACAAGTTCACGAATTAATGATGAAAGCGCAGAGCCCATTGTCGGTGATCTACCTGACGGGCCATGGTGATGTACCAATGGCGGTCGAAGCCTTACAAGCCGGTGCGGTGAACTTTTTCCAAAAACCGGTGAAAGGCAGCGAGCTGGCTGAGGCAATCAAGCAAGGACTAGAGGCCTCTGAAAAGCATTTACATATGAATGTGTATCGCCAAGCTTATGCTTCGTTAACCGAGCGCGAAGTAGACATCCTCAAGCAGATCATTGATGGCAAGCGCAACCAGAAAATTGCCGATGAACTTTGTATTGCAGTGAGAACGGTGGAAGTACATCGAGCGAGTTTGATGAAGAAATTCTCTGCGAAAACAGTTGCCGAGCTTGCTTACGTTTATGGAAAGTTGAACTAACGATGTGACGACAGTATGTGAAGCTACGAAGAGAAACACACCAAGCTTGCTACCGTTTTACAGATTTTTCTGATACTCGGTTCTTCAATATCACTCTATATTGAAGCAAGATCACACCATTTGGGGAGCGCATAACGATAGGTCTCTGCAGGCTTTTTATCGCTATGTATTCCTGAGATACTGAACTAAGTTCATTTTGGGGCGGAACGTGTCAATAACGACGCTTTTCCCTATAATTCGAAACATTCACTATGGTTGATGACACCTCGATATAGAGATTTGTATCAGCCGAGTTAGGTTAATATATTTTATGAGTACAATGGGAATCGCAATTGGTGCGACGGCTCTTTCGTTAATACTTGTGGCCGTTTGGCTGATTTCTTTATCGCTAAGAAAGCAACGGTTAGAGCAAGAACGAAAAGCGCGAGCAGTTGCTTACCGAAAGGCGATTGAAAAGGCTCGAATACAAGAACAAAAAGAACGCCACTTTAAGGCTGAAACAGGCCATACGCCATCGATTCTGTATTTAGCGAAAGAGGCTGAACGTAACAATATTAAAGAAGCTTTGTATTGGTATGACAAAGCGGCTCATTTAGATAATATCAACGGTATGTATGGCGTTGTGCGACTCAGTATGAAGCGCAAAGAAGACCTGATTTTAAGAGAAAAAGCCAATTTTTGGCAGCTTGCGATATCCGCACTGGATAATGATTTGGTTGCGAAATTTGAGATGGGTAAAGCGCTCGTGTTTGGTCGCGGTACGGATAAGAATATCCCTAAAGGTTACACTTACATCGAAGAGTCAGCTGCAGGTGGAAATACCGAAGCAATGCTGTTTATGGGCGACTGGTGTTTGGATAAAGAAAATTCAGACTATTCAGCAGAAAGTGCCGTTGAGTGGTATCGCAAGGCAGCAGAAAAAAACAGTTTAGATGGCAAGATCAAACTGGGTACATGTTATTTGAACGGCGTTGGTATAGAACCTAATCATGGTGAGGCTGTGTACTGGTTTGAAACCGCAGCTGAAAAAAACAGCGCAGAAGCCATGTTTAGAGCCGGCGAAGCTTGGATAGACCATGGTGAACATGGCAGTGCAATTGCTTATATCTGGCTGTTTTTATCAGCACACTTTGGCTACTCAGATGCGAAACAATTACGAGACAAAGTTGGGGGCGATCTTGGTGTGGATGCGGTCGTGGGTCTACAGGCTCTGACTAAGCCGATAATGACCAAGCTAACGCAAGAGGCGATAACTAAGCATTCAATCGTCAAAGCGCTCAATAAGCTCTACAAGCGTAATGTGCCTATCCCTAAGAAAGTAAAAGAAGCTTCAGATGAAGATATTGATGAGTTAGGTGTAGAGAGTGGTCACCCAAAGACAGAGGCTTCGAGTGAGCATGTTTCTAATATGGATTACAGACAACAGGCGACAGCCAACCATAATGGTGCGATGACAGAACAAGAACTTAACGTGAATCAGCCATCATCAGATAAGCCATCAAGCGTTAACAGTGGTTCTTTGGACTTTAGTCAGTCTGCAGTCGAGCCTAGTTGGAAGAATAACCACTAAGCAAGCTCTAGTGCATCTGTTCAAGAAGTCATCGACAAGATAGGTGTAGATTGAGTGATAAAAATGGTCAACTAGCTAAAGCTTTAACGATAATCTGGAAGATAAGAACAACAAAAAAAGGGAAGCATCTGCTTCCCTTTTTGTTTATGTGCTATTTACTTTAGAGCTTAGAGCTTAGAGCTTATTACGCTTTGTTTTGCTCTGCTTTACATACAGCAGCAGTGAACACAACGTCTGTTGAGCTGTTAAGTGCTGTTTCAGCAGAATCTTGAATCACACCAATAATGAAACCAACCGCTACAACCTGCATCGCTACATCGTTCGAAATACCGAATAGGCCACATGCTAGCGGGATAAGCAGTAGTGAACCGCCAGCAACACCCGATGCACCACACGCTGAAATCGCAGCAACTAGGCTTAGTAGGATTGCTGTGAAGATATCAATCTCGATACCCATAGTGTGCACAGCTGCAAGTGTTAACACAGTGATAGTGATTGCAGCACCCGCCATGTTGATCGTTGCGCCTAGAGGGATAGATACAGAGTAAGTATCTTCATCTAGGTTTAGCTTCTTACAAAGGTTCATGTTAACTGGAATGTTTGCAGCACTTGAACGAGTGAAGAATGCTGTTACGCCTGATTCACGGATACATTGAAGTACAAGTGGGTATGGGTTCTGCTTTGTCTTGATAAATACAAGTAGTGGGTTAACCACAAGCGCAATAATCAGCATTGAGCTTAGTAGAACAGCTAGCAATTGACCGTAGCTTGCTAGAGCATCGAAACCCGTTGTTGCGAAAGTAGTCGAAACAAGGCCAAAGATACCGAATGGTGCAAGACGGATAATGAAGCGAACAATGTGCGAAACACTGTGGCTTAGGTCTTCGAAAACCGCTTTAGTTGTTGCAGATGCGTGGTGCAGAGCAAGACCAAGGCCGATTGCCCAAGCTAGAATACCAATGTAGTTTGCGTTCATTAGCGCGCTTACTGGGTTATCTACAAGCTTGAATAGAAGAGTATGAAGAACTTCAGCAATACCTTGTGGAGGGTTCGCACCTTCAGCGCCAGCAACCAGTGTCAAAGTGGTTGGGAACATGAAGCTTAGAACGACTGCCGTTAAGGCTGCAGAGAAAGTACCAATCAGGTAAAGCACAATGATTGGACGCATATGAGTATGCTGACCTTTCTTTTGGTTTGCGATAGAAGCTGCAACAAGAATGAATACTAAAATTGGGGCAACAGCTTTCAGAGCACCAACAAACAGACTACCGAGTAGGCCTGCGTCTTGAGCTGCTGAAGGAGAAACCATGGCGAGAACGACACCGAAAACAATACCAGCAAGGATCTGTAGGACTAGATTCCCACGAGCGATGCGGGCGAGTATGTTGTTGTTTTGCATAAAATACCTGCAATTGTTAAATTATTATAGTGATGTATCTTTTTATAAAGTTGTACCAAATCCAACTATACACTAGTGGAATGGGCGGTAATATTAGCGAGATCTAAGAGAGTGTCTAGGAATAGTTTACTTTTAGGGTGATTGTTTGCGTCCAGTGGCGTTTTTGGAGCTAAATGTTAAATAAATGTGTTAATGTTGGTCTATAAGTCTACATGTTTATGTTTGTAAGGGGCAATATTCTGGTTGTTGGGGTATGTAAACTGTTATTGGCAAAATCATTGTATTCAGAAATAGTTATACAGATACCAAATTGAAATAAAAAAGCCCCACCTGATTAACAGGGTAGGGCTAAGTCGTCTTATAGTCGTTAACCTAAAAGGCTTAATCGGAGGCTTTCTTAAGGTTGCGGCTCTCTGATTGTACAGTTTATATATCTTAGAAAGCGGATTTCTATTAGCGCGTTGTTCGGCTAACGAAGCGCCATTTCTAGCTTGTTCCTTCAACAACTATTGATTTTTGGCGAGATCAAAAAGCGAGCTCAGTTTAAAAAAGCCACGATGGCAAAAAGTCATCGTGGCTTAAATTATTCCATCAATTGTGAATGCGATTAATGATGGTCGTGGTTCATCTTTTTCATGCCGCTCATCACTTTCTTCACTGGTGCATCGAAGGTTTGTGTTTCACCGTTGGCGAAGGTTAATGTCATCTCGATTTGATCACCTTCTTTTAAGCTGCTTTTTAGGTCGAACAACATGATGTGTAGGCTACCTGGTTTCAGTATCGCTTCCCCATTCGCAGGGATTGTGATCTCTTGAACTTGGCGCATCTTCATTACGTCGCCATCAACGATAACATCATGAAGCTCTACCTTTCCTGCTGCTGGTGTTGCTGCAGAAACAATAGCGCGATCTTTATCGCTGTGGTTCATCAGAGTCGTGAATACCGCGCTGTTCACTGCTGAAGGCGGTGTTGCACGAGCGTACGCATCATGAACCATAATATCGCTATTAGCGTGAGCAAGAGGAGTGAGCAATAAGCCTGCTAGAGCGAGTGCTTTTAACTTCATGTTGTTGTCCTTATTTTTTATGTTCTTTGGTCTGGGACCTGACTTTTTTGATCGAACTTTATTCATTAAGTTCTTTGTTTTTACGTTTTATTGCGTCAATTTGTTGATGGCCTCAACAATTGGCGCTGGCGTTAACGTATGCGGCACTTTGGTAATCAGTGTGCCATCGGGCTTTAAAAAATAAAAATATGAGCTGTGGTCTAGGGTGTATTCCAACTCTGAACCTTCCAGCTTTGTTTTTCTAAAAATAACACCGTAATTGTGTGCAAGCGTTGTTGTCACATCCAATGGACCACTTAGCCCTTCCATCATTGGGTGGAAGTATTGTGCGTATTCGTACGATGCTTCTGCAGCATCACGTTCAGGATCAAGTGAAACAAACATCGGCCGAATTTTGGCTTTTGCTTCGTCAGAGACTTGGTTAAGTGCACCGGCTAGCATCGCTAAAGAAGTCGGGCAGACATCTGGGCAACGAGTGAAACCGAAGTAAACGATGCGAATTCTGTCATCGGTTTGGTCAAAGATTTCCGTTGGCTGGTTATCTTTACCGAAAAGCGTGGTCATTGAAAACTCTTGCTTTGCTGCGTGTTGTTCTTGAGCTTCGTTTTGCCCATCAAGATAGCTTTTGACACCAAAACCAAGTACAAACGCTACCACTAATGCTAACGACCAATTCTTACTCATCTTGCCATCCTTATTGCAGGGTTTACGGTTTCAACACCATCGGTGAGTTCGCCAAGCCAAGTCATTTTATCCATGGTGCACACAGGTAAAATCACATCCCCTTCGTAGATATTATTACCAATATTTTTTAACTGAAAACGTGCTGAACCCATGTCCATTTCTAAGCCCGTGAGTGACAACATTAATGTTTCAGATGCCGCTCCTTCCCAAACTACTTTCATTTTAGTAGGAACGAGTGGTTGGGCGGTCTCGCTATCAAGAGACATAGAAATCTCCTGTTGCTTACACGACGCTGTTGAAAGCATGCAATAGTCGTCTAAGTTAACGTCAGCTGAGGTGTGTTCCATGGTTGTTTTAAATTGCTGGATCGCTTGTGGTCCATAAAAGCCTGCCACGAGAGCGACTCCAAGAGCTGCCACCTTTAATGCCGGGTGCATGTCGTGTTCTCATTTAATTTTATAAGAGCGGCGATGTTATCATACCCGTCAATACGTGCTTGTATCAAAAAGCAATTTTGTGCGTATGGTAGAAGTAAAAAAGCGAAGCCACAGGCTTCGCTTTTGTCTATATAAGAGGGTCGTTGAGTTTAGTATTTCTTACACTCATCGGTTTGTCATGCTAAACAAAGGTTCGCTGAATGATTAGTCAGCATTGCACTCTGCAAACTTTTCCAACCCGAGAACCAATGCAATGGCAACAAGCATCATCACAATCGCCATAACCAGTTGAGATGGTTGAGAAGTGACCGCTTCGAAATCGAAAGGCGATAGATTTTCCTGAATCAAAGGAACTTGCTCACCTTTGGAGTTTGTACGCCAGCTGATGGTCTCTTTCCAAGGCCAGATCTTTGGTAGCGTACCAATCATCAAGCCAGTTAAGAATACTAATGTGAAATCGCGGAATGAGCGCAATAACCAAGAGAGAATGTGTGAGAAAGTCAGTAGACCGATCACACAGCCACCTAAAAATAGGGCAAGCACATCAATTTGAAACTCTTTGACCGCGCCAAGTACTGGGCCATACATCCCAATCAATAGCAGGATAAAGCTACCTGAGATACCTGGTAGGATCATCGCACAGATCGCAATCGCACCCGCAATGAGAACATTGATACTAGTAGGTTCCATCTGCAGTGGCTTAAGCACGGTAATACTATAAGCGAAGGCAATACCGAGCAGTAAAAATACGAAGCGAATTACATCGCGTTTCTCTACTTGTTTAAGAATATGGAAAACAGATACCAAGATAAGGCCAAAGAAGAAAGACCATAAAGGGATTGGATGTGTAACCAATAACCAAGAGATGAGTTTCGCGAATGTTGCAATGCTGGTGAACACGCCCGCGAACAGTGAAATTAGGAAAAACCCATTGATATGGCTAAACGCAGCCTTGAAGCCTTCACGTTTCCATAAGCCAAGCACGCTAGGGTTAATTCTTCGAATGCTTTCTAGCAAGGTATCGTAGATACCTGTGATGAATGCGATGGTTCCGCCAGACACACCAGGAACAACGTCGGCTGCGCCCATTGCCATGCCTTTGAAAAAAGTACTTAAGTAATTCATTGCTTCATAGAGTTGAGGATGATTTTGTGCAGTATACAAACTTTAGTGTAAAAAAAGTATGAATATGCCATCAATGAAAGGGCTTTTATCCCCTTTTAAATTGTAAGGCAATAAGTTGAAGTGAACATGTGCCTAATATTTAGAATACAACCACTTAGTGTTTTATCACTAGTGCTTAATGATGAAACTGATCTCTTATCAATATTGCATCTTAGTTGCATTATGCAAGTGCACTTTGCAATTCGCATGATGAATTAGCAGTTTTTATGCGATGCAGGGCTTATAAAACGTCTTTTTAAAGTTGGCACGCTAACTGCATTGTAGTACTTGACCCTTCTTAAGCCGAGGGTCACCTAGCCAACTGACGTTGTTAGTGAACCTATTGATTTGTTCACAAATATATAGAGCCAATCGCGATTATTGCGGTTGGCTATTTTTTTATCTGTCGTTTGGTTATCTGTGATTTCTTCCTGCTATTTCCTTCATGCCAAGAAAAAAAAGCCAGCCACTATGGGTGACTAGCTTATGCTTTATCTCGAATCTCGAATCTCGAATCTCGAATCTCGAATCTCGAATCTCGAATCTCGAATCTCGAATCTCGAATCTCGAATCTCGAATCTCGAATCTCGAATCCGCTTTAATACCCCATTAACTGCAGCAAGTTCTCGGCAGTACTGATTGCTTCTTTACGGTTGGCAATATTGAGCTTTTGATAAAGATTTCGAATGTGTGTTTTGATGGTGGTCCCTGCTACATCGAGCTCTTGAGCGATCTGTTCATTACTGAATCCAGAATAGATCAGGCCAAGCACCTGCCATTCACGTTGAGTGAGTGGGCTAGTACGCACAAGCTCCGGGATATTAGGGTGATTAACCAAATTCTCAACAAAGTCTTCATCGAAGTGAACCGATCGGCTACGCTGAGTCGTCGAGATATCTTTCATAATCTGCTGCGCACGATGACGTTCTAAATCACCTAAGCCCGGCTTGTTGCTCAACTTATCTAAGATATGACCAATTGTGCCACCGTCTACTAAGAAGTTACCAACCATACCGGTTTGGTTAGTCATGTGTAAGGCTTCTTCAAGAAGTACGCGAGCACTGTCTTCGTCGTTAATTTGGGTGCGCAGTACCGCTTCCACGATTAAGTTTCGGTTGGTATCCGTCACAAGGTGAGAGCGTTGAGCTTCACTCTTCAAGAATGCCAATGCTTCTTCTGCGTCTTCGTATTGCTCAAGGATGATATGAGCGCGAACAATGTTTCTCCATTGAAGCTGACAGAAGTGGTTACTCGCTGATTCAGGTCGAACCGCCACATTTAACCAATCACGAATGGCTTCTTTATCGCCTTTTACTTGCCAAAATAGGATCAGAGAAAGAGAAGCGTTCGCCGTCCAGTCTACATGGTAGGTGGATTGGCGTAATAGGTGTTGAATTTGGTCGATAAACTTTGATGCTTTATCAATCTCTCCACGGCTCAGTGAAATACGAGCCAGCATTGAATAGCTGTGCAGGTGCTTACTTGGTGAATGGTGACCAAGAATATCTAAACCTTTGTAGCAACACTCTTCTGCTTCATCTAATCGGTTCCAACACCAGAATATCTGGGCACGTACACGCAATAGAAACTCATGTAGAGGTACGTATTGTAATTGATGCTCTTCGATCAATTTGAACGCACTGTCTTGCAGTTCGAACGCCGCTTGAACGTAGCCTTGAGCAATCAAAATTTCACTCTGTTGCAGAATGGCCCACAAGGCTTGATGGTAAACCTGATATTGGCGCGCGAGTTTCTCTGTTTGTTGCATCATTGGTAACGCACGACTGAGGTTGCCCATTACGTGATTCACTTCACCAACAACCGAGGTTGCTACAATGCGGCTACGATAAACTGTTGTGTTTAACTGACTCAACGAAAGTTCAGCAAGTTCTAATGCTTTTTCAGGTTCATTACTGTTGATGGCGACTTGGGCGCGCAAGGCATTGTATTGGCCTTGTTGTTGAGTATCGAGCTCGATGTTTCGATCTTGATATTGAGTTTCAGCCTCTTCCAACAAAGTACCCACTTGATCATAGCGGTGCTGGCTTTGTGCAAGCCACGCGCGCAGCATTGATAGCTTAGGCTCGCTGTAAAGCTGATCGGTGGTCAGTTGCTTGATCGCCATTTCTAACGAAGACAACTCACCTTGGTTGAACATCGGCCAGCCGTGCTCTGTAAGAATTTGAATGATCAGGTCCGGGTCTTCAGCACGTTGTGCATGTCGTAGTGCTTGGTGAGGCGTTTTCTGTTTGATCCACGCTTTAGCGGCACTTCGATGCAATTCAGCTTCTTGCTGAGGAATTCGCGCCTGACGTTCGTGTGCTAGAAATTCACCAAACAGATTATGGAAGCGGTACCAGTTTTTTTCGCCCTCAAGCGGGTAGATGAATAAGCCAAAACGGTTGAGTGATTCAATCATTCCGAGTGCGTCTTCACGTTGTGTCAGTGCGCAGACTAATTCGTCATTGAAGTGATCAAGCACAGAACATTGCATTAAGAAGTGTCGAGTTTCTTTGTCTAATAGATCGAACACTTCTTCAACCAAATAGTCCCAAAGGTGGGCATGGTTAAAGTGAGAGAACGACTCGGCTGACTGGGCAAGTGTGCGTTTTTGGTGTTGTGCTTGAAGCGCGATAAGTTGCAGTGCAGAAGGCCAACCTTCTACATAGCTACAAATACTGTCTGCCGTTGTGTCATCAATGCCATCGGCAACACGTTGATTGAAAAAGCGTGTGGTTTCTTCGGTATCAAACGCCAGCGAGTCATTACCTAATTCGATCATTAAGTCACGAACGCGCAGGTTTGCTGTGCCAAGTGGTGGTGTACCACGACTGGTTACCACAAGCGTTAAATTGTCGGGCATGTGTTTGAGGAAAAAGCGCATCGCTTCATGAATGTCATCATTATTAACCAAGTGATAGTCATCCAACACAAGGAAACATTCGTGATGGAATTCAGACATCTCAGCAAACACTTCACTTAATAAAGAATGCAGTGATGAAAACTGTCGTTTTTCTGCCAATTTTTGGGCGTTAGGACAGGCATTTTGAGTCGCTTTATTGAGTGATTGTAGGAGGTAGTTGATGAACCGGAATGCATCGTTGTCACTATCATCGATGCTGTACCAACCTACATTGGGTTTATCTACCAGCCACTGCGCAGCCATGGTGGTTTTGCCGTATCCCGCTGGAGAGCGAAACAATACTAGCTTATAGCAATCTGCATGTTGTAGCAGATCGAGAACTCTCGGTCGCAAGATTGCGTTATGTAGGCGGCCGGGA
This sequence comes from Vibrio sp. OPT24, assembly GCF_015163545.1. NCBI lineage: Bacteria > Pseudomonadati > Pseudomonadota > Gammaproteobacteria > Vibrionales > Vibrionaceae > Vibrio > Vibrio sp. OPT24. The sequence continues at coordinate 881,872 of NZ_JADDYI010000053.1, read as the reverse complement.
CGAGTCAGTTTCGAAGGGATCCACATGTTTAAGTTTTTCACCTATTCCGTGGCTTATGCTATGGATTATCTCAATCTATCGTTGAGTACATGTCCAATGACATTCGCCTGATTACTTAAGTCTTCAGTCATAGTACGTGATGCCAAACGATACCGACTATGATCCTCCTCAGAAACCTTGCACTCCTGCAGGTTTTTGATGTTCTACGCCCTTTATTTGTGACATATCTCACTTAGTGGGGCGTTTTTTTAATGTGACCTTGTCCTCCCCTGTACAAGGTTTTATGTAAAAGATGAGACGAGAGAAATTTTTTCGTGATCTAAATATCAGATTTGGCAATAACTTCAAATGGGTTAAATAAAAGTCACATCAATTGAAGTTAAGTTATCGAACGGGACCTTGTGATCTCAGTCACTCCAAGTTTTTGTTCTAAGTCAGAACATGAGAGTCAGATCACTAACCCCATGTCGGTACGCCCCCTACGCCCTCTCATCTACTCCTAGTTAGTCGTACGGGCGGGAGGATGTTTAGTTAATGGTGACCATGCACGATATGTCACAGATGAATTAGAACTATTAAAAGCGAGATTTCTGAAATGAAACCAACTCAGCAAAAAACTTTCGATAAAGTGTCGTTCCAAGAAAGCGTTAAGAAGCATTTATCTGCAACCTACGCAACAACGATTGAAAACGCAGATAGCCGCGCATGGTACCTAGCAATGGGGCGTGCGCTAGCAGAACTCACAACATTTGATCTGTTAGAAACTGAAAATGACGAAAAAATTAAGAACGCGAAGAGCGTTAACTACCTTTCACTAGAGTTTTTGATTGGTCGTTTAACCGGTAATAACCTGATCAGCATGGGTCTGTACGAACAGATCACTCATGCAATGGAAGAGCTAGGTCAAAACCTAACGGATCTTCTAGAAGAAGAACGCGATCCATCACTAGGTAATGGTGGCCTTGGTCGTCTAGCTGCTTGTTTCATGGATTCTTGTGCCGCTCAAGAATACCCAACAGTAGGCTACGGTCTTCACTACGAATATGGTCTATTCAAACAGTCTTTCCAAGACGGTCGTCAACAAGAAGCACCTGACGCATGGCGTGGTGTTGAAGGTTACCCATGGGAAGTGGCTCGTCCAGAACTAGCACAACACATTGGTTTTTACGGTCATGTAGAAGTTGAATACATCGACGGTAAAGAAGTTCGTACTTGGGTTCCGGGTATGGAAGTAAAAGCAATGCCTTGGGATCTACCTATCGTAGGTTACGAGTCAAACACGGTTTACCCGCTGCGTCTTTGGGAATGTCAGGCAATTGCACCATTCTCACTAGCAAGCTTTAACAACGGTGACTACTTCGAAGCGCAACACTCGCTAATCGATGCAGGTAACATCACTAAAGTACTTTACCCGAATGACAACCACGAGAAAGGTAAGACTCTGCGTCTAATGCAGCAGTACTTCCACTCAGCAGCGTCTGTTCGCGATATTCTACGTCGTCACGAAGCAGCAGGTTTCTCTCTAGAAGACCTTCCTAAACAAGAAACGATTCAACTGAACGATACGCACCCAACTATCGCTATCCCTGAATTGATGCGCATCCTGATCGATGAGAAAGGTTTAACTTGGGACCAAGCTTGGGAAATCAGTGCTCACACGTTCGCGTACACGAACCACACACTGCTTCCAGAAGCACTAGAGACTTGGTCTGAATCTTTGATCAATCGTCTTCTTCCACGTCACATGGAAATTATTTTTGAAATTAACCACCGCTTCATGCAAGAAGTTCGCAAGATGTGGCCTGGTGATGGTGAGAAACAAGCGAAGCTTTCTATCATTCAAGAAGGTTTCCACCGTATGGTTCGCATGGCAAACCTATGTGTGATTGGTTCTTACAAAGTAAACGGTGTAGCTGCACTTCACTCACAACTGGTTAAGAAAGACTTGTTCCCTGAGTTCAACGAAATCTTCCCTGGCAAATTGACTAACGTAACGAATGGCATCACGCCACGTCGTTGGTTGAAGTTCTGTAACCCAGGTCTATCTACGTTAATCACAGGTAAGATCGGTACTGAGTGGCCTGCAAAACTTGAGCAGCTAGAAGGCATCGCTAAGTTTGCAACAGACGCGAAATTCCAAAAAGAATTCATGGCTGTTAAGAAAGAAAACAAACAGCGTCTTGCTGATTGGGTTCAAGAAAACATGGGTATCGAGCTAGATACTAACGCTATCTTCGACGTGCAAATCAAGCGTCTACACGAATACAAGCGTCAGCACCTAGACTTGCTACACATTCTATCTCTGTACCACCGTATTCTAAACGAACCTGGTTTCGAGTGTGAGCCACGTGTATGTTTCTTCGCAGCGAAAGCAGCTCCAGGTTATCACCTAGCCAAAGAAATCATCTTTGCGGTTAACAAGATTGCAGAGAAGATTAACAACGATCCTCGTATCGGCAACAAGTTGAAAGTGGTATTCATCCCTGACTACCGAGTGAGCATGGCTGAAATCATCATTCCAGCAGCAGACGTTTCTCAGCAAATTTCATTAGCTGGTAAAGAAGCATCAGGTACGGGCAACATGAAGATGGCTCTAAACGGTGCTCTAACTATCGGTACGATGGATGGTGCAAACGTTGAGATTCGTGAAGAAGTTGGCGATGAAAATATCTACATCTTCGGCCTAGACGTTGATGGTGTTGTGGCGTTGCAAGCTCAAGGTTATAACCCTTACGACTACTACAATGCTGACCCACTACTGAAAGCTTCTCTAGACCTACTGACAGGCGATGAGTTCTCTCCAGGTCAACCAGGCCTCCTGCGTGCAACGTTTGATAGCCTGCTAGACGGTGGTGACCCATACCTATGTCTTGCTGACTTCGCATCTTATGTGAAAGCACATGAAGACATGGGCAAGCAGTACAAAGACCAAGCCGGTTGGGCTAAGAAAGCAATTCTTAACACAGCATTGGTTGGTAAGTTCACATCAGACCGCTCAATCCGCGACTACGTGAATAATATTTGGAAACTTGAAGCGGTTAACCGTTAATAAACCCAAAAGCAGCCAAGGCAGTTTCTGCCTTGGCTCAATTGACTTGTGCACAAGCCAGTAGTTTCAAATTAACGGCTTATAAACTGAATCGTTCACAAGCTGATTGATGAACAACAGATTAAATAACAACCCTACAAAATTGAAAGCGTTAGAACGTTTTCGGAGAGAGCGATGAAAGAACAGACCGTATTAAAACAAGTCGCAGAAATGGCAAATATTGCCGACAGTTACGTTAGTGCGTGGGGCGATGAAGCACAAGTATCAGACGAGACGATTACGTCTCTATTGGCTTCATTGGGCTACGATACAAGCAGCGATGATGCACTGCTAAAATCAGCAGAAAGAAAACACAAAAAAGATGTACTAGACCCAGTTCTTGTCTTGCGTGACGGTGAGCCAGTAGAAGTGGCGCTTAATCTAGGTGTAAGTGCTCGTGAAAGTGAGTTCAGCTGGCGCTTAGAAACCGAGCAAGGAGAGGTACTTGAAGGCTATCTTCAATCTCAAGTCGTTCGTGATGAGCGTGCAGAGGGTGGCCCTTTAGTGTTTGCATTGCCAAGTGATTTGGCATGGGGTTACCACAAGCTAATTGTGAGCCGTAAGCGCCGTAAGAAGCCTTACGAGATGACATTAATCATTACGCCAAAAGCGTGTTTCAAGCAATCACCAATCGAGCAAGGCAAAAAGCTTTGGGGACCAAGCGTTCAACTCTACACTCTCAGAACTCAGCACAACTGGGGCATTGGTGATTTTGGCGATCTAAAACAACTTGTTGCCGATATCGCGTCTCGCGGTGGTGATTTTGTTGGTCTAAACCCAATCCACTCATTATTCCCAGCGAACCCAGAAGGCGCGAGCCCATACAGCCCGTCCTCACGTCGTTGGTTGAACATATTATACATTGATGTGAGCTCAGTACCTGAATTCGCGTTAAGTGCTGAAGCACAACAAACGGTAGGCAGTGCTGAATTCCAACAGCGCCTACAGAAAGCTCGTGAAGCACACTGGGTGAATTACACTGAAGTGTCCGAGCTTAAGATGAGCATCTTGCCTCTGTTATTCGCAGAATTTAAGACTCGTCATTTAGATAAAAACAGCGATCGTGCACAAGCGTTCTTAGCGTTTGTTGAAGAAGGCGGTGAAAGCCTGATGCATCAAGCGGCGTTTGATGCTCTGCATGGTGAGTTACATGCTGAAGATTCAGGTATGTGGGGCTGGCCTGTATTCCCTGAGAAATACCGCACATTCGAAAGCCCAGCAACACAGAAATACATCAAAGAGAACCTAGAAAACGTTCATCTGTACATGTACCTGCAATGGTTAGCGGATTGCCAAATCAACGATGCCCAGTCTCTTGCAGAAGAGAAGGGGATGGCTGTTGGCCTGTACCGTGACTTAGCGGTAGGCGTTGCGGATTCAGGTAGCGAAACGTGGGCAGATGAAGGCAACCTAGTGATGGATGCGAGTATCGGTGCTCCACCGGATGTTCTTGGTCCTTTAGGTCAAAACTGGGGTTTACCACCGCTGAACCCTGAAGTACTTCAAGAAACCAGCTACGACGCGTACATTAAATTGCTTCGTGCCAACATGAAACATTGTGGTGCACTTCGTATTGATCACGTTTTAGGTCTGCTGCGTTTATGGTGGATTCCAAAAGGTGAGAACGCAACCCAAGGCGCGTACATCTACTACCCAGTGCAAGATATGCTTTCGATTCTGGCGCTTGAATCTCACCGTTACCAATGCAGCGTTATCGGTGAAGATTTAGGCACCGTGCCAGACGAAATCGTTGATATCCTAGCGGATGCGGGCGTACATTCTTACAAAGTGTTCTTCTTCGAAACATCGGAAGACGATGGTGGTTTCATTTCACCGAAACACTACGCACCACAATCGATGGCAGCATTGTGTACTCACGATATGCCAACGCTTCGCGGCTTCTGGCACTGTGATGACTTGAAAATGGGTCAAGAGATTGGTTTATACCCAGATGCAGAACAGCTAGAAACCTTGTTCGATGACCGTCTGGAGTGCAAACAAGGTATCTTAGATTCAGTGGCATGGCATGGCTTCTTACCTGAAGGTGTTGGTCGTGATGCAAGCCAAGTACCGATGGACTCTTATCTTGCTGAAGCACTTCAACTACACGTTGCGGCTGGTGGTTCAACATTATTGAGTGTTCAGTTGGAAGATTGGTTAGAGATGGACAAGCCAGTAAACATCCCTGGCACTGTAGATGAATACCCGAACTGGCGTCGTAAACTATCCATGAACTTGGACGAAATTTTCGCTCATGAAGGCGTCAATCGTATCGCTTCTAAGCTGACAGACGTTCGAGAAAAAGCAGGTAAGTAATGACGTTGAGTGACTTGAAAATAAGTGGTTTTTTGCTTACGGCGTACGAAACTACAACCTCGGTCACTCAATAATGAATGCTCATCTGGTAGAATAAATTGTCGTTATATTGCCCGCACTAATAGCGGGCATTTTTGTATTATATTTTTTGGATGTTTGGTTAGGGAGAAACGTTTTGGAACTAAGTTCGATTTCAAAGCAAAAACAAATATATACCCAACTATCACAGGCTTGTTTCACTGACCCGTTTGCGTTTTTAGGGCCGTACTTACCTGCAGATCAAGGTGCATTAAGAGTATGGATTCCAGGGGCAGATAAAGTAGAGTTGATCGTTGGAAAGGAACCTCGTATTGAGTTAGCGCGAGAGGGTGAAAGTGGCTTCATCCTTAAGCAAAAAAGAGACCTACGTTTCACTCACTATAAACTTGCGGTTGATTGGGCTGGGGTAGAGCAGATCATCGATGATCCATACCAGTACCACGATCTGTACGCGAGTTATGAAGATCTTCATACACCTAAAGATATGTATCATCACATGGGGGCTCAGTTTATTACGCTAGAGCGTGATGAACAGACGATTTCAGGTACGCGTTTCTTGGTGTATGCACCGCATGCAACGGCGGCAAGTTTGGTGGGTAACTTCAACGCTTGGGATGGTCGTCGCCACCCAATGCAACGCCTAGATTACGGTATGTGGGGCCTATTTATTCCTGAACTGGAAGAAGGCGCTCAATACAAGTTTGAATTAAAAGGGCCAAATGGTGAAGGCTTACCACATAAAGCTGACCCATGGGGCTTCTACTCAGAGCAATACCCATCGTTCTCATCAGTGACTTACGACCACGCTCGTTACGAGTGGCAAGATAGTCAATGGCAGAATCGCCCTGTTACGCAAAAGCGCAAAGAAGCACTTTCGTTCTATGAACTGCATGCAGGTTCTTGGAAGCGTAACGCCGAAGGAGAGTTCTTAAATTATCGCGAGCTTGCTGCAGAGCTAATTCCATACTTGACGGATCTTGGCTACACACACGTTGAGCTAATGCCAGTTTCAGAGCACCCATTCTACGGTTCTTGGGGTTATCAACCTGTTGGTCTATTTGCACCGACTAGTCGTTTTGGATCTCCTGATGATTTCAAATACTTTGTCGACCAATGTCACCAAGCTGGCTTAGGTGTGGTACTAGATTGGGTTCCTGCTCACTTCCCAAGTGATGATCACGGCCTAGCAAACTTCGATGGTACGCCATTGTTCCACGATCCAGATCCACGTCGTGGTTGGCATCAAGACTGGAACTCGTACATTTATGATTTAGGCAAAGAGCATGTTCGTCGTTTCTTGGTAGCAAACGCTTTGTACTGGTTCGAACAATTCCATATCGATGGCATCCGTGTTGATGCGGTTGCTTCGATGCTGTATCTCGATTATTCGCGTAGCCATGACCAATGGATTCCGAACGCAGATGGCGGCAACGAAAACTATGACGCTATTGCTACCCTTAAGTGGATGAACGAAGAAGTTTATAAACACTTCCCGAATGCGATGACGATTGCTGAAGAATCGACTGCTTTCCCTGGTGTTTCGGCACCGACCTTTATGGGCGGCTTAGGCTTCGGCTTTAAGTGGAATATGGGCTGGATGCACGACAGTTTATCTTACATCCAAGAGGACCCGATTAACCGTAAATATCACCACGATACGATTACTTTCCCGCTGGTCTACGCACACAGTGAAAATTATGTATTATCTTTGTCACACGATGAGGTGGTTTACGGTAAGGGGTCTATCCACAACAAGATGCCTGGTGATGAATGGCAACAAACAGCCAACTTACGTGCTTATATGGGTTACATGTATGCACAGCCAGGTAAGAAGTTGAATTTCATGGGTGCTGAATTTGGTCAGACGGCTGAATGGAACCACGATGATCAACTGCAATGGTTCTTGCTGGATTACGATCGTCATCAAGGTGTTCAGCGCTTAACCAGAGACCTGAATAACCTATACCGCTCTGAAGCTGCAATGCATGACCTTGATTTTGACCCGAAAGGCTTTGAATGGCGTCTACAAGATTCTGCAGAAGCGAGCATTCTTGCGCATGAGCGTATCAGTGAGTCAGGTGAGCGTGTATTGGTAGTTTCTAACTTTACACCAGTCCCTCACGAGCATTTCCGATTAGGTGTTCCAGCAAAAGGGAAGTATTCACTATTGTTGAATACAGACTCGGTTGATTACGCAGGTAGCGGTTTTGAAGTGAAGAAAGTCGCTGAGATTGAATCAGTAGAAAGCGAAGGGCTAGACACATCGATTGAGCTACGCCTACCACCGTTATCGACGGTTTTTTATAAACTGAATTAACCGATTGTTAAAATAAAAAAATGGGAGCTTTAAGCTCCCATTTTTATTGCTTCGAAACTAATTTGATGGTGTTCCAAGGTTAGTTAGGTAGAACATTGAACGTCCTATTACCGTTTCAAGGATGCGAGCAGAGTCGGTCCCGAAGCTATTCAGCATTTTTTCGCGAAACAGACCATCTGAACTGACATTGAATGCTTCGGGACTTTTGACCTGTGAGGCATGAAAAAACATCAGTTTGATAACGTATCGGAATTGTTCATTGTCTAAAGCATTTTGCCATGATTGAAGAAAGACCTCTTCCGAAGCGAAGTCTAGGTTTTCTATAACAATCGATAACATGTGCTTGTGAAGCACTGTTCGGATAGCACGTGTCGATGGATAATAGCCCTGAAGCGTTGTTAAACTAATGCCAATTTCCTGAGCAATCCTTGCATAAGTTAGAGCTTCATGTCCTTCAGCCAGAAAAAGGTTCAATACGATTTCATCGTAGTTTTTTTGATTTTCTAGTTTCTGTAATTGAGTTATTCGAGCCATTATAAATCCCACATTAGGTGTGACATTCTGTATAGAAATTACGGATTGAGGATGTTAACAAAATATTCCGTAATAGACCTTAAAAAACAAAAAATTACGCATAAAAAGATATAATTAATCGATAATTTATACATAAACTACTGTTTAGTGTGAAAAAAGGCCACTTAACTAAGTGGCCTTTGATTTTTTAACAGTGTTATCTTATGACTTTGCAAGGCTAGAAAGGGTACCAGAACAGCTGCTCTTCAAGTACTCGCTTTGTGATGGCGAGTATTACGACTAATGCGATAACGGCTAAACAAACAAAATCGACACGTTTCAAAGGTGCATAGCTATACCAAGTACGCGCTTTGTGTCGACCAAAACCTCGCAACGTCATTGCATTAGATATCTCGTCTGCGCGGTCCAAGCTAGAGAAAATAAGCGGGCCTAGGACCTTAGCTACATTTTTGATTCGAGTAATTAGGGGCGCTTTCTTCGAAAGCTCTACACCACGAGCCTGTTGGGCGTGCATGATATTGACGAAATCTTTCTTAACTTCTGGCAAGTAACGTAGCGTTAAGCTCACCGCATAAGCTATTTTGTAAGGAACACCGATACGGTTGAGGCTGGCAGCAAATTCAGTTGGATGCGTAGTAAATACGAATATCAACGCAACCGGGAACATGCTCATGTATTTAAGCGTTACCGTGACTAAGTAAAACAGGGTCTCTTGGCTTAACGAGTAGTTGCCAGGTAGCGTTAACAATATGTTCTCGCTACCGATAAGCTCAGTACCTTGCTGTGGCGCAAGGAGGTACATGAATAAAGCATTTAGGCTTAATACACTCGCCGTACCCAATAACAAAGGCTTATACACGCGTACAGGGACATTGGTAAGCTTCAACAGGTATAAACCAGTCACAATAAGCAGCGTAATCAATCTTAGGTCAAACGTAGTTAACACCACGGTTACCCAAGCCAAGAAGAGTGCAAATTTGGTGATGCCGTTGAGTGCGTGAAGCGGTGATTTTGTATCAATGTAATTGATGCCGAATTTTACTTTTGATGCGTTCATTGAGCACTTCTCTCGTAGTCGATGAAGTATTGCATGAACGCATTAGTATCGTCGATTTTCATCATGGTCGCGAGTTCATAAATGCTGGTGGTACAAAGATTTGCGCGTTCTAGAAGTGATGGTTGGCTAAATACTTCTGTCATCGCCGCATTAGCGATGAGTCTGCTGTCTGCAATCACAATTGAACGCGTGGTGTATTCTAAAACGAGGTGCATGTCGTGTGAAATGATCACAACGGTGATACCTAGGTCGCGGTTGAGTTTTTGGATGAACGCTAACATTGACGTGTAGTTTCGGTAATCTTGGCCAGCTGTTGGTTCATCCAAGATGAGAAGTTCAGGTTCCAACACTAAGATAGAAGCGATGGTTACACGTTTTTTCTGGCCGTAGCTTAGTGCTTCGATCGGCCAATGGCGGAACTTACTCAGCCCACACAACTCAAGAACATGCTCTACTTTTTCTGTGATCAGTTCTTCTGCAATGTTGCGGTTACGAAGACCAAAAGCAATCTCATCAAAAATCATATGATGCGAGATCATATGATTTGGGTTCTGCATCACGACACCAACTTTCTGGCTTCTTTCAAAGATAGAAAGTTCAGATAGGTCTTCACCATTTAGATAGGAAGAGCCTGAATCGGCATCGATCACACCCATGATGAGTTTGGTTATGGTAGATTTACCCGAACCGTTTTTGCCTAGAATCGAAACAAACTCACCTTTGCCAATCTTGAAGCTCACATCTTCGAGTGCGTTTTTCTCGCCGTCGTAAGAATAAGTCAGACCATGAACTTCAAGTAAAGGTGGATATTGCTTATCTGCTACTGGGGCAGGGCGCTCAGCAAACCAAGCTTGAACAGCAGGGCGGAACCTTTTGTAGTCTAAAGCTTTGAGGTTTGACAGCTTATCTTCGCAGGTTAGTGGGGCTTTCGCCGCCTTAAGCGCCGACAAGTAAAGCGGTTCACGAATACCGTGTGTATCAAGTAATTCAGAAGCTAAGATTTCATCGGGTGTCGTGTCAGCGACGATTTCACCACGTTCCATTAAGATCACGCGATCGATATCGCGATGCAGGACATCCTCAAGGCGGTGCTCGATAATCACGATGGTCTTGTTGGTTTCTTTATGCAGCTGATCAATGATCTCAATCGTTGCCTTACCTGTTTTCGGGTCAAGGCTTGCTAGAGGTTCATCGAACAGCAATATATCAACGTCATCAACTAAGATACCCGCTAAGGACACTCGCTGTTTTTGACCACCTGAAAGGTCATGAGGTGAACGTTCAAGCATGTCCGCTAGATCGACCATTTTTGCAGTCGACTTAACTAACGGGTACATGTCAATGTTCGACATCAACTGGTTTTCGAGTGCGAAAGCGATGTCTTCACCGATACTCAAACCTACAAACTGGCTGTCAGTATCTTGTAATACCGTGCCGACTTGCTCGGTATAATCGTGCATCGAAAACTCAGAGATATTCTTGCCGTTTATCTCTAAAGAGCCGGTTACCTCACCTTTGATTGCATGAGGTATCAAGCCATTGAGACACTGACCTAGGGTAGATTTACCACTACCACTTGGCCCAATAATGACGATTTTCTCTCCTTTCTCTATCCTTAGATTGATATTTTTTAGCGTCGGTTTGTCCAGCGACTCATATCTAAAAGAGAAGTTCGAAAATGCTATAGTCATTATCGCTTATGCCTCAGTCAGGTTGCGGCTTTGTTTGTTGCGTTTAGCGACTGATTTTAGGATCAGGAAGCCCACAACAGCGATCAGAACTGTGTTACCCGCTGCGATGATAGACAGTTGAGTGAAGACTTTAGTAAACGGTTCAGCGTATAGGATGGTGTCTAGGAACGCAGAGCAGCCATAGCCTACAACGTTACCTGCAAGGGCAAGTATCACGAACAATACAAAATCTTTCATTGGAAGCTCGCCTTGCTGAAGGCGATTTTTGGTTATTATTGGGAAAAGACCGATAACCATACCTACGATACCTGAGCCTAATACCCAAGTTAGCCATACGCCCCAACCTGCAAATAAGTCGGTAACCCAGTGGCCAATAAAACCAACCAAGAAGCCAACAATAGGGCCAAATAGAACCGAAAACAGTGCAAGGACGGCCATTGCTGGTTTCAATGTCGTGTTCGCAAACACTGGGACACCAAACATAGGTAAACCACCAATGCCGTACAGCGCCGCGCCAATGGCAATAACGACGACTGTTTTAGCTGAAAAGTTCATAGATAACCTCGAATACAGAAAGATAAAGCATGATAAAGAACGAATATTCGCCATTAGTAATATGCGTCTCAATGAGAACATTTTTTGGGCAAATATAAAAAATAAGGCGCGCATTATACAGTAGAACCCTTCCATAAGGGAAGATAAGTGTCTAGATGTCTAAAATTCCACCTTAGTAGGCTAATGTGGCGTAAAAAGCACAACTTTATGGTTAATCAAGCAACAAAAAAGCCAGAACAGATCTGGCTTTTTCATTCATATTAACAATGTGTTAAGTAGTTTTCTCTTTGTTCCACTACAGTTTAGTGGTCAAGGTATAGATAATTTTGCCAACTTTTCATACGAATAAGCACTTTACGCATAATAGATACATGAGTGAAACTGTCAGAATAAACGGCAACTTCAACCGCGGTACCCATAGGTAAATGGTATTCCGATAGATCATCGGTGATGCTTAATTTAACAAACACACGACCACTGGTACGCAATGCATCAGTACCTAGAAGCGCGCCTCTAGCTTGGAATTGGCTCTCACCGATAGCTGGAATCACCTCATCAATGCGCCCTTTGAATACTTCCCCTGGTAGCGCTCTAAACAAAAATTCTGCTTCGTAACCAGGTTGTAGGCGTTGTAAGGAGTTTTGTCTGAATGCTGCAGTATAGAACTGTTCTTCGGTGTGAACAAAAGTCATAACGGGTGCTAGTGGAAGTGGCACAGCCATTACACCAGGGCGCAGAGCAAGTTGAGTTACGTAACCATCGGTCGGTGCTCGTACCACGGTTTGCTCTAGATCGAACTGAGCTTTACGCAATTCGGCCAATAAACTCAAAACCGCGGTATTCTCGCCACCAATTTCAGAGTCCAAGGCGATTTTTGCTTGTTCTAGATTTGCATCTGCCACTTTCACGGCGGCTTCCGATGCTTTGTAAGCTTGTCTGCGAGTGTCTAATTGTTGCTCAGTAAAGGCGCCACTGTCATAACCACGTTTATAACGAGAGAATTCACGTTGGGCTTTATCTCGCTCTGCGATGGCTTTGATTCTTGCGGCTTCGGCTTCGGTTACTTCCGATTCCATACCGAGAGCGCCTTGGCTCGCCTCTTTTACTTTCGCCTCTAATCGTGCGACTTCAGCTTCAAATGGAATAGGGTCGATCTTGAAAAGAATATCCCCTTGCTTAAGAGGTTTATTTGCCTCTACAGGCACTTCTATAACTTTACCTCTTACACCAGAAACAACCGGCGTTGTTGAGTAAACTTGGTTACCAATTTGAGTAAAAGGGTGGTTGTAGTTCATCAATAGGATCAATGTACCTATGATGATAACACCACCAAGAACGGCGGTAGGTACAGTCCATTTGTTTAGCGGGATATTAAACACTTTGAAAATAGTGATACAAAGTGCCGCGTAGGTCATTATCAGCAGTAAATCCATTACTTAACCTCCTGATCTTGATCGTTGTTTTGAACTTTGTCTGTATTCACTTCTACGGAATTTGCCTGTTTGAGTTGAGCAATTTCTTCCTGAAGCGTGCTAACCTGGTCGATCAAAATATCAACACGATGATGAATGTCGTGTTGTTCTTCTTCTAATTTAGCGAAGCCCCAGCCACGATCTTTACGCCATAGCGTTGCCCAGATCCAAAGGAAGGGCCAAATAGCATGTAAGGTGAATAGGCTAACCCAGCCTGAGACGTGAATAGCATCTTGATGAGGGTGATTGCGTTCTTTTGCTATTTCGTAGGGAATATCGTGAATAACGATGATGCCGTAAAAGATTACTAATGCTACGAAAATAAGTAGGCCGAGCGCAAAGTAGTCTAAAAACATAACAGATCCTTGTAATGTTAGATATTAGTTATAAATATACTACGCTATCATCCAAGTAATTGTTATAAAAATGATTTATCGAGTTGAAAATAATGTGTGTTCGCTTCTAATGTGAGCATAATAGTTATTGGTTTTTATAAAATCCAGTTAGAGGCAAGGTGAGTCGGTGGCTAATTTTAGGTTCGATTAACGCCAAAAAGTGGGTGTTAATATGAAATTTTCAGAATGACAAACCGTAATTAGCCGAATCATCGTAACAGAAATCATGCAGGCTAGGTTGAAATGGCATACATATCACTGAGGATAAATACGGATGTATATAGGTGAACTTGCCGCGATAGGTGCGGCTATTGTGTGGGCGTGTGCGACATGGATTTACGGACAGTTCGGTCATCGCTTCTCTGCGATGCAGTTGAATATTGTTAAAGGCGTCGTGGCTTCTGGCATGATGTTACTTGTGATGCCCCTTATTCCAATGCCAGAGTTTGAAATGAGTGCGAATCACTTTTGGATACTGGCCATTTCTGGTGTCATTGGCATCGCGATTGGAGATAGCGCGTATTTTGCGGCATTAAAAAGAATTGGCGCGAATAAAACCTTGTTGCTTGAATCTTTGGCTCCACCTCTTTCTGGTGTATTGGCATTAATGTTTTTAGGTGCTGCATTGACGTTGCAAAGTTGGCTCGGTGTTGTTATCACGACTTTAGCCGTGACATTTGTCGTTTTTCAGCCGTCTCAGTCTGTGAATGGGGAGGCCGATTCTAAAAACAAAGCACAATGGAGTGGTATTGGATTTGGGCTTGTGGCGAGTGTTTGTCAGGCTTCTGGAGTAGTGATTTCCCATTATGCTTTGGTGGCTGGTGATATTCCCCCATTGTTAGGAGCGCTGATTCGCCTCACGATAGGTGTGTTTGTCGTGATGCTGATTATCCCTTTTGTTGAGAGTAAGCCTTACTCGTCTATGAAAAAAGATTTATGGGAGATGACCAAATTCGACAAGCTGTGGCTTTTAGGGGCAATATTTGTCGGAACATTTTTGGCGCTGTGGCTTCAGCAGGTTGCGTTGAAAAATGCCAACCCAGCAATTGCACAAACATTAATAGCGACCAGCCCTGTCTTTATTTTGGTGATCTATGTGCTCAAAGGGGAAAAGATCTCGAAGCAAAGTGTCATCGGGACACTTGCTGCGTTAGGTGGAATCTCTCTTTTTTTCTATCAGTAGTTTGGCTTAAATTATTCGGTACAAGTTTGATTACGACCGTTAGCTTTAGCTCGGTACAAGGCTTTGTCTGCTCGGTAGAAGGTACGTTGAGTATTCTCTCCCTCGCGGTGTATTGTGATACCAATACTTACGGTTAGACCGCGCTCTCCTAAGATCTCATGCCAGCCGAATTGGAAAATACGTTCTCGATAATTCTCAGAGTGCATTTCCGCTTTATCAAGGTTAGTGTTTTCAAGGATAACTAAGAATTCTTCTCCACCAAACCTAACACATGAAGCTCCTCTAAATTTAAAGTAAGAACGCAGCTCTTGAGAAACGCTAACAATCGCTTTATCACCCACTAAGTGACTGAGTTCGTCATTGATTGATTTAAAGTGGTCAATATCGACAACCATCAATGCGAAAGGTGTCTCGTGTAGGAGCAAGTCTTTGAGTTTTACGTCTAGCCAACGACGGTTGTGTAAACCTGTCAGTGGGTCGGTGAAAACATCTTGTTGTAGTTGAGCCACTGCGTTTTTGTGCTGTTCGGTGGTTTCTTTCAACTCACGATTTTCTTGTTCAGAGAGAATTAGCTTCAGTTGTAGTTCAAATCGCGAAAGACGACGTAGTTGGCTCGAGCCCAGTTCGCTGATAGGGATCTGTTTCATGAGATCCGTTTCAATGCGGTAGCCCTTTTTCTCATAGTTCAATGCTTCTTGAAAGCGGCCTTGGTTCATACACACATCACTCAAGGAGTCGTAGAAGCGCTTTGCGAGAACGGGGGATGAGTATTCATTCACACGTTTGTCTGTGCTCGATAAGATCATGCTTGCGTATTCTTGTTTACCAATAGCACTTAAACAATATGCCGTCTCTAAGCGAGTCATCGTAGCAAGCCAATTTGCTTGAGTATTATTGACTGGATACTGAATCTTAGTCAGACAACGCAGTGCGTCGTGATGTTTCTTCTTAGCGCGAAGCACTTTTGCTTGGTAAAGCAGTATTTGAGCTGTGAGTTGTTTGTCGCTGACGAGAATACTGAGTTCATCACACTCGTTAAGCAAATCACTGGCCGCAGTAATACGATTAAGCAACAGCAAACTTGCCACCATATGAAGCTTAAACTTGAGTCGAAGTGAGCGACTACTTATGGCATGGTCAATACTGTTGATTTTCTGGTAGTAGCGAAGGGCTCTACTGTGATCTCCGTAGGCATCACAGAGGTTGCCCATACCCAAAATAGCCATGACGTATTCATCAATGTAACCGTGTTCAACGGCGATTGACGATGAGCTCACGAATTCATTCAATGCTGAGGTATAATCGCCAATTTCAACCAAGCGGTCACTTAAGCTGGTTTTTACCGTAAGAATGTCTTCGATATCAACAGGCAAGTGCAGAAGGTTTAGTGCATGCCTTAATTCTTCGATACTGGTTTGATTTTGTTGTAATTCAGCGCGATATTCAGAACTGATGATATAACAGTGCGCTTGCTCCGTTTTGGTTGTCGAAACGTGTTGGCGAATATGGTTCCAGAAGATGATCGCTTCTTCACCTGAGACCGATGAAGGATCTAAACCGGCATCGGTGATCTTGCTTAATAGAGTTTCCATCAATTTAGCACCTCGGCATCGTCTTCTTCTAGTTGTTCAAGAGTGAACGGGAACGTCAATATGTCATTGAGGCTGACGGTTGGCTTCGAACCTTTTAGTCCTTTTCTATGCCACGGATAAATTTCAAGCATGGTGCTGAGAGTTTGGAAAGTTTTCTCTGCAGCTTCCCCTTTTTCAGAAAGCATAAGAGCGACTCGCTCTGAACTCAGTCTTGAAATGAAGTCATTCTGATTACACAAGGTATGAGCAATCTCGGTGCAGACATCTAAGTAATCGGTATCGATGTGCTGAAACATAATAATGCTGTGGTTTGAACGTTTGAGCTCTGTTTTAAAGAGCACCAGTTGTTCCCACCAAAAGGTTTCGGAAACGACATGAGAGAGGTGCTTTTCAGGGTCGTATTCGTGTTGGCCACGGATACGGTTAATCAATTTTCTTGCTCGCTGTTCAAGTTGGCGCTTTGAATTGCGTGCTTTATCTAGGCCAACGCGGTTGGTTTGCTCTCGAAGCATACCGATAGAATATTGGCGGTATTTTTTAAAGGCGATTAAAGCTGCGTTAAAATCTTGGTTTTCTTCAGCGACTAACGATTGTTGATAACAAATTTGACTGAGTAGTTCACCGTTATCGAATTCGTTTGCAGATTGTTCAGCGAGTTTAAGCAATTCAGCGGCATGTTCGGGCCTTTTTCTCAGAAGCTCTAATCGAGCTCGACTGATATAGGAATGCGCTTTCATCCATACGAGGTTATGCTCAACAGCTAGGCTGTGCGCTTTGGCTGTTGCCTTTTCTGCATCATCTAAACGCTCTAAACCAAGAAGCGCAAGACCTCTGAAATCCCACACCTCGGCATGCCAGGTATTATCTTTATGATCTTTTAAGGCTTCTTCCGCACCATCGAGTACCGACAGCATTTCAACATAGTTATTGAGTAAGTAGTAATCCCACGCGAGCAATATTCTTGCTTTGCCTTCTAACCAACCGATACGACTGTTGTTTGCAACTTTTACGGCAAGTTGGTGTGTAGAGCGCGCTAGCTTGTATTCGTGGGTCATTCGCCAAATGTTGCCAAGACCAATGAGGCATTCGATTTGTATCTCTACCTCATCAACTAGCGCAGATTGTTCTAAGGCGTTGATCCAGAATTGTTGGGCAGAGTAATACTTGGCTTGCCCCCAGAATTGGAGTGCGTGCAGGTGGAGAATTTCAGGGAGAAAAAGATCGGTGTCTAATCGGCTTTGTCGCTTGTAGGCTTCCTTGATGTATTTTAAACCTTTTTGGTAGTCCATTAGGTTCCAGCAACATCTGGCCATCAACATTAATGACTGGATCGCCCCCTCTTCAAACAAAACTTGTTCTGACCTGACGAGACATTGTTGAGTAATCTCAAGGATCACTAACGGTTCAGAATCGACGCGAGTTTTGAGTTGTTCTAATTCTGTTTCAAGAAGGTACTGATTTTTGTCCAAGGCTTAGATCCATAATTATCGAGCATATTGATAACACAATCATTATAAGAGTGTGATTTAGGATAAGCACCAATTATCTTTCCTAGAGCGTCAAAGAAACATCTATCTTTTCCAATTATGGGTGTTACCTCATGTTGTTGCTTTAAAATCAATGAGTTCCCGAATAAATATCTATATGCTTCGCTGCTATGAAAGTAGTTGCTTTAGGGTTAATGGCTGCTCCGCGACACCTAAGCGCTGCGCGGCTGTAAGGCCCTGCTTATCTTGGTAGCACAGATTGTGCCAAGCTCTGAATATATCGAGCAATGGAAGGATGCCCCCAGGACGAAGCTTACGTCTAGGTTCATTGATAAAGCTATCAAATAGCAGTTGAAACCGCTGCTGATAAAACTTAGTTTGCTGAATTGAAGCAGTGTTAAACCACTGTTTTGGCTCTGGATTATTACCTGTTAGGTAGCATATGCCTTTCTGGTTGTCACCTTGATTTGCGATAGCCCAGCGATCACGCCACCAACTCATATGGACGATATCGATTTTTTCAAAACTTTGATCGTCTTGCCAGCCTGAATCTTCCTCAACATACATCAGGTCAATATTTTGACTCTGAATGCGCGGCAAACAAACGCTGAGAGCGGCAGATCTTAGTAATGGATCTTGTGGCATATAAATAGCGACGTGTTTGTTTTCGTCACACATATCAAGCACATGCAAGAAATGAGCATAAGAGGTATAGGGTGGTCGAACTAGCGCGCCTTTAGAAGGGTAGCTGAATGCGGTGAGGTTCCCCATTGGGTCTTCAACGTTACCTCTGGCAAGAATCACTTGGTACTTTTGTTCAATACGCTCTTTTAGCTTATCTGATGGCTGGGGAAGCTCTAGATTCGCTTCTGACGAATGCTCCTTTGATACAAAGCGTGCAACGTCGTCGTAAGGGTTATGATCGACATTCCCAGACGGTTCTTCGTTCTGAGAGTAATTGACGTGCTGACAAAGGATATAACCAGAATGTGCCTCGCCCGTTGCTATCCAAAGGACACCATTATTACTTTGCGGCTGTAGACGCTGATAATGCGAAGCAAATTGGTAATTTTTTGCATGATTAACCCATCGTGCATCGATCATTGCCAACTTACGACGACAACGACTCGCGATATGGTCAACATGATCATAGAAAGTCTTTGGGTTGATCTCTAATTTTCTGCAGATCTCACGTACGGAATAACCCATGAACAATAAGCCCATGAGGTTCTCTTGAAACTGAAGTTTTTTATTGGATCCAGACCACTTATCAACGAAGGTTGATTGGCAGTCTTTGCATCGATAGCGTTGCCTGTCACCACTATAGCCAAAGGCATGGTAAAGATGTTTATGGGTATGAACCGATAGGCCAAAGTTCTCGCAATCATCATTACGACAAGCAGGGAGGCCATCGCTGTGAAGTTGTCTTAGGCGATGAAGTTCGCTTAACACTTCACGATTGTTAAGTAAGGGGGGGAAAGCTCCACACTCACGACAAACCATCGCTGGACGCTTAGGATTCGCATGTTGCAAAACATATCGTTTTGCATCGCTCAAGCCAAAGTTGTCACACGCCAATGTTTTACAAAAGTTGAGTTGTAATCCATCCGCATCTTTTGGCAGCTTGTCGTTGGACACGATCGCCCCCTCGGGGTTATTTAGGCAGCCAAGCGAACTTGGCTGCGAGGTATTGCGTTTCAATCTATGTATTGTCAAAAACTAGCTAGTGTAAAAGAGATAGCTATTTTCTTTTAATTAGATGTTGATTGCTGTTTCAAGAGCAACGGTCATCATGTCGTTGAATGATTTTTGACGATCTTCTGAACTTAGTTTCTCACCACGGATGATGTGATCAGATACTGTAAGAATTGTTAGGGCTTTAGCTCCTAAGTCTGCAGCAACACCGTAGATACCAGCCGCTTCCATATCAACACCAAGGATGCCTAGTTTTTCCATTTTTTCGAAAAGGTCAGCTTCTGGAGTGTAGAAAAGGTCAGCAGAGAATACGTTACCAACTTTAACTGGAACTTCTTGTGAACGCGCTTGTTTTACTGCTTCTTCTAGCAGACCGAAATCAGCGATAGCAGCGAAGTCGTGGTTGTTGAAACGAATACGGTTTACTTTTGAGTCAGTTGAAGCACCCATACCGATAACAACGTCCATTAGTTTAACGTCGTCACGTACCGCGCCACAGCTACCTACACGAATAACGTTTTTCACACCGTACTCAGCGATAAGCTCATGTACGTAGATGCAGCATGATGGGATACCCATACCGTGGCCCATTACAGAAACTTTCTTGCCTTTGTAAGTGCCTGTGTAACCAAACATGTTGCGAACGTCACAAACTTGCTTCACGTCATCAAGGAATGTTTCCGCAATGTATTTTGCGCGAAGCGGGTCGCCCGGCATAAGTACTGTTTCTGCGAAATCACCAGCTTGAGCATTAATATGAGGTGTAGCCATGGTCGTTCTCCAAAGTTTATGCGGTAATGATAGGAACAGGATTTAATCAATTACCGATTCTGTTGAATTGAATTCGTTTTGTTGAGGCAATATTAGCGAGTTGGAACGAGGCTCCATGAGACTTTAGTCACAAAACAGGTCTACCATTATAGTTTTATTAATATTGATAACCAAATCTGTTGAAAGCTTAAAGGCAATCGATTTTGTTTGGTAAGATCGTTGTATATAAAGAGAAGAACGCGCTGATTGGCTCAAAACAGATTGGCTTTTTAGTTGTAACTAACCGTTGTAGAGACATTTGATCAGCGATAATCTAAACTTTGATAAAAGACAAACCAAGGAATTGTATGTCGTATTGCGCTAACACTACGCCTTTGCACTCTATGAGAACACAGATACGTAAGGTAGCTTTGCCTCTAGTGAGGGTCACCTTGCTTGTGGCGGCGATGGCTTCGTCGTGTGTGTCTGCGGCGACCTTTGAACTGCCTCCGGCGGAAAGCCGCATCGTCGGTAGGATACAACAACACGAAGTGGCTGCTGGCGAAACGTTAGCCAACATTGCGAAACAATACGATATTGGCTTTCTCTCTTTAATGGCAGCAAACAAAGGGGTGGATCCTTTTCTTCCTGCAGAAGGCTACGTGTTAAGTATTCCTAGCCGTTTCATTTTGCCCGACACCCCAAGAGAAGGGATTGTCATCAATCTTGCTGAGTTAAGGTTGTACTTTTTTGAGCCGGATAAGAACCAGGTTCATGTTTTTCCTGTAGGCATTGGTCGAGTAGGGCGTGATACACCCGAGATGATCACCAAGATAAGTCAGAAAAGACCTAATCCAACTTGGACTCCTCCCAATTCAATTCGTAAAGAGTATTTAGAGAAAGGTATTGAGTTACCACGAGTGGTCCCTGCGGGTCCTGAGAATCCTCTAGGTGAGTATGCATTGCGACTTGCTTATGGTGCGGGTGATTATCTTATACACGGCACTAATAAAGATTTTGGTATAGGCTTGCGAGTCAGCTCCGGATGTATTCGCATGGAACCGAAAGATATCGAATGGCTTTTTGAACAGGTTAACCGCGGTGAGCAAGTCACAATCATCGATGAGCCGATCAAAGTCTCTTTAGAACCCGATAGAAGCGTGTTTGTTGAAGCGCATGAACCATTGACGCGAAGTGATGGTTCTAAGAAGGCGTTGCAGATTCCGGTTGAACTAAAATGGTGGCTTGAAGATGCTGATTTGCCAAATTCAAAGGCTAAAGCGGTTATTTTTGCTCAAAATGGTGTGCCGGTTGAGATAGCACCACCGCACCATTTGTGACTAAGTTTTAGTTCGAAAGGTTCTTTGAAAAGCATCACTGCTGTTCACTTTCTCTCACTCTTTTTACCCTTTCTTTTTTCTTTATTCCAAATAAAAAACACCACCTCTATTCGGAGGTGGTGCTATCAATTTACTGCATTTTGCGACTGATATAATCTACAGCTTAATTGCGTATGTCTTTATTACTTAGTGTAAGACTCTGCAATGTTGTCGATACGGTCGTTAGCACGATCCGCTTCTTCTTTTGCTGCCATAGCGGCTGCAGATGCTTCTTGAGCCTTCATTTCAGCGGCAGCTTTGTCACTCTTAAGCGCTTCAACTTCGCTGCTTAGTTCAGCAACTTGGTTAGTCAATTGATCCATTTCTGACATTGCAGCTTCTTCTGGCTCAGAAGAACAACCAGCTAAAATGAAAACTGAGGCTGCAGCTGCGATTAACGTCTTATTCATAAGAACTCCTTGCTTATTTATCATCAAAAGATGCGCTATACATTCTTTATCATATAGTCGCTTCATTAATGATTGTAGCGACTAATTTTTTAACTGCAAAAACAATAACTAAAGAAATTGCTAAATTTTTGAGGTAATTAGCTAAGCATCACGTTCTGTCTCATTTATGAGATGGAGAGATTAGAATCGATTTTTGTCTTATTTGGAAGGACTATCCCTTTAGTGTCAATGCATACAATATACTAGGCAACTTGAGATATAAGGATAAATTTACTGTGATCTCTATCCTTATAAAGTACTTTCGCGGTATCATGTCACGTTAAATTAATTTTATTCAATACCATCAAGACTGGAGAGTCCTTTGCACTTTAAAGATTTAGGCTTAGACAACCGCTTACTGAAGAACTTAAAACATTACGACTTCAAGAAAGCGACAGAGATCCAATCAAAAGCGATCCCTGTTGCTATTGCCGGTAAGGATCTATTGGCTTCATCAAAAACGGGATCAGGAAAAACGTTGGCGTTTGTGTTGCCAATGATACACAAAGCATTAAAAACCAAAGCGTTTTCTGCTAAAGATCCTCGTGGTGTAATTTTGGCTCCTACTCGTGAGCTAGCTAAGCAAGTTTATGGCGAACTCCGTAGTATGCTTGGTGGTTTGTCTTACGAAGCCGCACTTATCTTAGGTGGTGAAAACTTTAACGACCAAGTTAAAGCTCTGCGTAAGTACCCTCGCTTTATTGTAGCGACTCC
This sequence comes from Vibrio sp. OPT24, assembly GCF_015163545.1. Lineage (NCBI taxonomy): Bacteria > Pseudomonadati > Pseudomonadota > Gammaproteobacteria > Vibrionales > Vibrionaceae > Vibrio > Vibrio sp. OPT24. The sequence goes on along the minus strand of NZ_JADDYI010000053.1, from coordinate 859,159 downwards.
AGGCCGTCTTGCGGATCACCTTGAGCACCGCTCCCTATTTTTAGATGGTGTTGAGACGCTAATCCTTGATGAAGCTGACCGTATGCTTGATTTAGGCTTTGCTCCTGAACTACGTCGTATTGCGAATGCCGCTAAACACCGTCGACGTCAGACTCTAATGTTCTCTGCAACGCTCGATCACGCGGAAGTGAATGGTATTGCAAATGAGATGTTAGACGCGCCGAAGCGTATCTCGGTGGGTGTTTCTAACGAGCAACACTTAGATATCACACAAAAGTTCTACTTGTGTGATCATCTAGACCACAAAGAGGCGATTCTTGACCGTGTATTAGAAGAAGCTGAATACCGTCAGGTTATGATCTTCACGGCAACTCGCGCAGATACCGACCGTCTAACGGAAAAGCTGAACGAGAAGAAGCTTAAAGCGGTTGCACTAAGTGGTAACCTAAACCAAACGCAACGTAACGCGATCATGAGCCAATTTGAGCGCGCGGTATACAAGATCTTGGTAACAACAGACGTTGCTTCTCGTGGTATTGATATTCCAAACGTAAGCCACGTTATCAACTTTGATATGCCTAAGCACACGGAAGAGTACGTTCACCGTGTTGGTCGTACTGGCCGTGCTGGTAATAAAGGTGATGCGATTTCATTGGTTGGTCCAAAAGACTGGGACAGCTTCAAGCGCGTTGAACTTTACCTTCAGCAAGATCTTACTTTCTCTATTTTAGAAGGTTTGAAAGGTAAGTTTAAGGGCATTAAGCCGCGTAAACCCGCTGTTGCTAAAGGCGGTCCAGCGAAGAAGAAAACCAATACTCAAGCTAAGAAAACGCCTAAGAAACCGGTTAAGCGCGATAAAAGCTTCCACAAGAATGTGGCAGTGGGTGATACCGTGTTTATCCCTAAGAAGAAAGTTGCTCCAAAAGCGGACGACGAGTAATCAACTTGCGTGACCTAAAAGCTTAGCTTTGAAAGGTTGATGCAAATAAAAAACCGCCGATGATGGCGGTTTTTTTGTATCTGTACCTTGTGTAAGCCTTAACTTTCGGTACTTACAGGCGGCAACTCATGAGGCTCGATGAGCTCTTCCTCGCTAGAAATTGAACGTTGAGAACGAGTACGCCAAGATATGGTCTGCGATGTATTTATGAGTTGCTGTCGTTGGGTGTGTCACGCCCCAAAATACATAACTATCCGAGCCATATGTCGCGCAGTCGCTGGTTAAACTGTGGCTTCGTAAATAGTCGGTCGATGAGCTTCTTTTGATATTTAGGCAGGCATCACTCGCATTCCTAAAGCCATGCTGCTCAGGATTATTAGTGATACTGGCAAAGAGTGCGTTTGCATCGAACAACACCACGTTTTTCCCCATGCCTTGATAATATTCGGCTTGAGCTTTGATGAATTGGTTGAACTCTAAAATCTTGCCACGAACTTTAATGATCTCTTGCTCGGTCGAATATTTAAATTGCGGAGCCTTGGTCGCATCGGGCAATGTGAATAGTAAGATATTGTTCGCTCCAGATTCTGTTAAGCGGATCAAAGCGCTACTGAAGTCGGCTTTTACATCGGCGACCTCTCTGCCGTAATTCATGAAATCATTGAGGCCAAATTCTAACGTAAATAACGAATTTTCCGGGCGGTAGTTTTTCGCAACTTTCATGTAGGTCAAGTAAGACGTAACTTGGTCATAAACACCAGTCAGTGCGACGTATTGATTGGTACCTGCTGCGCCACCCACGGCCCAGTTATAAAGAGGAACGTCTTTGGCTTTAGCTAAATATTCGGTCCAAACCAAACCGTTTGAAAAGTGCCCTAGAAACCATGAGTTTGCATTTGGGAAAACCCATTGAGAGCCATTAAATAGGTTGCCAGTATCAGAAAGGCTATCACCAAAGGTAACAATACGATTGATACTATTGGCTTGCACAGCGTTATCGTTGGTCCAGATTGAGTGATTGTAAGAGAAGCGATTGTCTGCGGCAAAATAGGTGATGTCTCCGACATCATGTTGGAGGCCGAGAGTCTGTTCACAACGCTGTTTGATTTCAGATTGTGGGGCGTCACTGTAAAACATATTCTTGAATGAGACTGAAGACCACCAGTATCCATTTATCGTGTAATAATCTCCATTTTCCTTCTTTGCCCATTGCCAATCTGTGGCTGGAGAATCATGTGATGCGTCGGTTCGATACCAACATCGAACATAGGAATAGGTTTGTTCTCCTTGTGTTTTTAGAACCTGTGCAGACGTAATCGATTCAGGAGTGGGTATAGAATTTTCTTCAGATGCATAAGCACCAAAAGGGATGGTTAACGCGAGCATCAAAGCCGTATTTTTCATCACTGCAATCTCTTATTGTATTTAGGTAAGCCAAATAAAGACGTTGTTTTGTGTTGCTTGTTATTCTTAATAACTGAATAGCGAATAACTGGTACGACCTATATCTAATGTCAATAATTCTCGTCAACATATTCAACCTCTGGTTGTCCCATAACTGGCATAAGCATCAAATTTTCAACGGCTTTTCTATTGTTCGAACAATCAAATATAAGACGAAGTTTGCCATTGGATTTTGGTTAGTATTTGTTCCTTAGTAGGCTTTCATTGGTGAGTACTCACGAGTAACCTGGACGTGAGCCACTATTGTGGAATCGAATTCGATTTTTCTAAGTCATGTAATAATGTATTTAAATCAGTTATTTACTGTTGGGCATGTTGTTAGGAGACATAGGTTGAATGTTAATCACCGCTGTTTAATTCAAGTTCATCATCACAAATATCAATCTCCAATTTTCTTTTTTATAAAATTCTAACCTAGGGTTCCTTTACTCATCAGAGGTCTAATCTGTTTAAGGAAAGAGCATTGAAAAAGATATTAATTTGGACGATCGCCTGTCTATCCAGTTTTGGAGCCTACGCAGGCACAAGCGCATCGGCATTAGAAGCCAGTGGATACACAGAAACGAAATATCCCATTATGTTAGTACATGGTCTGTTTGGCTTCGATACATTAGCGGGTGTGGATTACTTCTATGGCGTACCTGAATCTCTAACCAAAGATGGTGCGAGCGTCTATGTAGCGCAAGTATCAGCGACCAACAGCTCTGAAGTCCGTGGCGAGCAGTTGTTGGCTCAAGTTGAGACACTGTTAGCCGCGACAGGGGCAAGTAAGGTGAACCTTGTCGGTCACAGCCACGGGGGACCGACAGCGCGTTATGTCGCATCAGTTCGTCCTGATCTGGTTGCCTCTGTGACAAGTATTGGTGGCGTCCATAAAGGATCTAAAGTTGCCGATCTCGTGCGTGGAAGCGTGTCAGAAGGTTCTCCCGCAGAAGGTATCGCGGTTAAGTTGGCTGGTGGATTAACTACGCTCATTAACCTGTTATCTGGTGGAACGGATCTTGACCAAGACGGTCTCGCATCTCTTGAAGCTTTAACGACGGAAGGCTCACTTGCATTCAATCAGTTTTACCCTGAAGGCGTTCCGACGTCTGAGTGCGGTGATGGTGAATGGCAAGCCAATAACGGTGTTTATTACTATTCATGGACAGGGTCATCCACTTTTACCAACCTTCTTGATCCTACCGACGGAGCGATGACAATCCTTGGCTTAGCCTTCAATGAACCGAATGACGGACTAGTGGGGGCATGCAGCGCGCACTTAGGCAAAGTGATTGGCGACGATTATAAAATGAATCACCTAGACGAAATTAATGGTTTGCTGGGGATTCACCATCTCTTTGAGACCGACCCTGTGACGCTCTATCGTCAACACGCCAATCGATTGAAGCTGGCTGGCCTTTAGGTTGCCTACCCATTTATTAAGACCTTAAGGAACACATAATGAAAAAGACCGCCATTTTGTCGATAACCACGATAGCCCTGATGAGCACAGCGGCGGTCTTTTTATATCTAAAAAAGGAAGACCCAGATTTACATAATGACGAAAAACGAAGCGCTTCTTCATTAAAGGTCGCCTCTCAACAAGATACCGACATCGATAACGCATCAGCCAAAGACATGATGGAATATTTCGTGTCAGGCAATACAGAATTAACCCTTGAAGATATTCGTGACAATGTCGCAAGGCACCACGAACAATCACCAACAGTCATTGTCGATGAGGCACTGTTTACCAAATATCTTGAATACAAATCAGCGTTGACATCTATAGATGTTCAATTCGATACGATCTCAGCAGAAGATTTGCGTTTGCTCAATCAAACGTTACTCGATCTCCAGGCTCAATTTTTTAGTCAGAGTGAGATAAGTATTCTGTTTACCCATGACAATAAAATGAGGGAAATAGCCTTAGAGAAATTGCTTCTGAGACAGGAAGGTTTAGCCGAGCAAGATTACCAACAAAGGTTCGAATCGTATTTGTCTGAACAGCCCAATTACGTTCAGTCGAGTTATCAGAACCAGGTGTTACTCCAACAGCTTTCTAGCTCTGAAGGTCTAGATGAACAAGCGAAATATTTGAAGAGAAACGAATTGGTCGGTGAAGAAGCAACCCAAAGGCTTGAATCTCTGGATCAGCAAAGAGCCGAATTTGAAGAAAATTTGAAGGTTTACTTTGCCGAGCGAAATGACATTTTGAACGACTCCGCCCTCTCAGAAAGCGAACTACAAGAAACAATTGCTCAACTTAGGGCGGCGCGCTTCGCGCCAGAACAGGTTCGAAGGGTTCAAGCAATTGAACGAATCAGAGCTGCGAGTCTGGGACTGTGAATTTAGTTCGCAAAATCAACCATGCGAACCGGCCACACTAGTTAAGTCGATGATGCCTACTAACTCAAAAGCTCTAGATTTAAGTCATTTTATCAAAGATAAGAAAACGATTGCTTTCTTTAATTAATGCCGACAAATCCAATATAATCAATATTATTGACTGATTTGTTATTCATATACAAATTTAAATAACACCTGATATTGCAATGGTAACGCATCATAAATTAGCGTTCTTCTCGTGACTGGCATCACACATCTATGTAAATGATAATTGATCTCATTATCGTTTGGGTGCATCATGCGCGAAATTTATTAATTTAGCGTATGGATTTGTTTTGTTTATGAAAGCATTTGTGTTGTTAGCTTTTGTTTTGGTCTTGTCGGCAGGAGTTGGTGCTTCGGATCAGTTCTCTTGGCTCAGAGGTGATTCCCGTAGTGAGAGTAAAGTACTTAGTTACCTTCATCAACAAAATGAAAAGACACTGCTGTACAAAAAAAACATTCAAACTTTGAGTGAATCCCTACAACAGAATTGGCAAGACAATCGTCCAGATCAAGCTGAAAAGCCATGGAAAGAAATAGGTGGATTCGAGTATGCGATCCTAAATCAAAATGGTGAAAGGACCTTACTATCCCGACAAGTTGGGAGTGACGATTCAACAGAGTTACTTAATCTTGATACCCGCTCTGCCGAGCATGATTATTACCAATTAGGCGGTTGGGCATTAGACTCAACTAAAACTAAGCTCGCGATAGCAGAAGATATTACGGGTACTGAGCAGTTTCGAGTGAGTGTTGTTGATCTTAAAACTCAGCAAGTTACATTACTAGCTCAAAATGTAGACAGCTCGCTAGCATGGTCGAAAGACAGTAAATCTCTGTATTTAATTCCACTTGAAGAACACACTTCGAGACCATATGCGCTAACAAAATACTTCTTAAATGAGTCAAAGCCAATTCAGTTAATGGAAGAACCGGACTCCGCTTGGTTGCTTTCGTATTACCTTTCAAGTGATAAGCAATTTGCTGTCGTTCAGGCAAACAGTGAAAACTCTAGCGAGCAACGTTTGTTAAACCTCGATAACGGTGAAATCTCCAAACCACTATTACCACGAAAAACTGGGGTGGAATACTACGTTGATGTTTCGGATTCTATGTTGTTTGCAAACAGCAATCACGACCGCAATGATTTTGCTTTTTACTCTGCACCACTTACTCAGGCTCCACATATCAACCTCTGGCGAGCGGTTTTTGAACCAACGGACGAGTCTAGAATCAGTAACTTCTATTTGTTTGAATCCGGCGCTGTGGTTGTTAGCCAAAGTGGTGCGTCTCAGTCTCTAAATTTTCTCGACAAAGATAACCGCTATCGTTCAAGCCAGTTATTGGCTGACGCAGGCCAAGTTGCTTGGGTAAGCCAAGTGGGCGACTACCAAAGTAACAAATTGCATATTCGCAGCATGTCTTTGACTCAGCCAGCAAAGTGGGACCGGTTAAATACTGATACTTTACAACGAGAACGCTTCTCTCAAGACCATTACCCTCAATACCAACAATCAGCGTATCAAACCGAGCAAGTTATGGTGAATTCTGGTGGGGTAACAATTCCAGTCACACTGGCTTATCGCAAAGACAAATTGACTAAGACCACACCAGTGTTTTTGTATGGATACGGAGCTTATGGCATGGCGATGAAGCCCTATTTCATGCCACAAATTATTAGCTTACTTGATGAAGGTGTTATTTATGCAATTGCACATGTTCGTGGGGGCGGGTTTTATGGTGAGTCTTGGTATCAAGCCGGTAAGGGGATTAAAAAAGAAAATGCCATCTTGGATTTCATCGCAGTTGCTCGTGATTTGACAGCATACAATCTTGGTAAGCGCCCTATTTATGCGATGGGTGGAAGTGCTGGTGGCACTCTTGTTGCTGCAGCTTTAAATCAAGCTCCTGACTTGTTTGATGGTGCTGTCCTTAAAGCGCCATTTGTTGATGTTGTTAATAGCATGTCTGATTCTGCATTACCTCTAACAGCTCAGCAGTACGGTGAGTGGGGCAATCCAAACATTGCCGATGAATTGAAGCTCATGCAGCAATATGACCCTTATCTGAATCTTAGCGAACAAAATTACCCACCGATATTGATTCAAGTTGGCCTCAACGATCGCCGCGTTCCCTATTGGGAAGGGGCTAAGTATTACGCAAAATTAAGCGAGCTAACGACTGGAAGTGGGCCCTATTTATTGTCGACAAACTTTACTCAAGGACATTCGACAGATAGACGAAAATCCTTAGCGCAACAAGCGTTTGAATACGCATTCCTTTTATCACTTACCCTGAAAGACATTAAAGCGGAGCAGTAAATGAAGCTTTCCCCCCTATCAGCGGCAGTACTGAGTGTACTTGCTGCCAACGTCGTGCACGCCGAATCTGAGGTTTACCACTTTGAAGAGGTGCTCGTAACGGCGAACAAAATAGAGCAACCGTTATCTGAAGTAGCAGGTTCAGTTGCTGTGATCACGGGTGAAGACCTAGAAAAAAAGGCGCAACAGAACTCTACGACGCAATAAAAAGTGAACCTGGAGTCAGTGTTTCTGGGGGGGCAGGCCGACCGCAAAACATTACTATTCGCGGTATGACAGGTAACCGGATTTTGATTGTTAAAGACGGGATAAAATCTGCTGATGGTTTTGGGGCTAATGACATCAACGACAAAATAGGGCGCAACTCATTCGATATGTCGAACCTCGACAGTATTGAAGTCATCAAAGGTGCGAGCTCGTCTGTGTATGGGTCCGGTGCGATTGGTGGTGTTGTGGTTGTGAGATCTAAAAAGCCGGGAGACTACCTCGACGATAAAGATTTCTATAGCGACGTCTCTGCAACCTATACCGGTATCAGTAATAAATACAAAGGTGCGACAAACCTTGCTTTCCGTTCGGGGAAATTCGAAAGCTTGGTTAATCTTTCTTATTGGGAAGGTGAAGAAACCCGTAATTTTGATGAAGACCTATATAACCGAAGTATCGATGGCGTCGGTGGTGGTTACACCCTGAACTACTGGTCAAGTGACGCTCTGATGCTCAAAGGCAATGTCGAGTATTACAAAGAGAATTCAAGTCGTAAAGAAGGGTCTTCTAAGATCCAAAAGGACGGTAAATGGGACACTGAAGATTTTGACCAACAGTCTTATACCGAGACGTTCTCTGCGTATGCGGGGTTTGAGTATCTACCTGCCAATACTTGGTTTGAGGAATTAGATGCCAAGATCTATTGGCGTGATATGACTAATGAAGATACCACTAATCGTTTGATGTCTCGAAACAACAATAACGTTTCTGAGTTACGTAGAACGATTGATATTCGTGGTTTTACGGATCAGCTTCTCGGTGTAAACGCCGATTTTATTAGCGCATTCCAACATCAAAACATGAACCATACCTTGTCTTATGGTGTGAATATGGAGACCAACCTCCATGAGCGTCCAAGTCAATCTTCTGTTTTAGATTGGAACGGAGTGTCACTTAACGCGGATGTCCCTTTTGCTCCAGCCCGCTCGTACAATTTTGCTGCTTTTATTCGTGACGCGATTGAAATTGACCATTGGACTGTGACGGCTGGAGCCCGTGTTGATTTACACCAGTTGAAACCTGAATCACAGAGCACAATCAATGACTATGAAGTGAAGGAACAAAATTCGAGTGAGTTTTCTCCTAGCTTATCGGTGAGTTATCAGTTAACAGACTCGCTAAATACATACCTTTCGTACAACCACGGCTTTAGAGCACCGGGTTATGACAAAATTTATGGTTATCAGAACCATGATTTTGTCCCAATTACCCCATTTGTCATTGTGCCTAATATGGACCTAGAGGCCGAAACCAGTGATTCGTTTGAATTAGGCAGTAAGTTTGATAATGGACAAACACAGCTATATGCGGCCGTTTTCTATCAAAAGTTCGATAATTTTATCGACGTTAAACAGATCTCATTTGTGCCGGATCCAAATACAGGTAACTACTACAAGCAGTATCAAAACGTAAATGGAGTCGAGACATATGGCATTGAAGCTTCTCTTGCACACCGTTTAAGCGATTTTTGGAGTGTGAGTACTAAAGTCGGCTACGTTGATGGAGAAGATGAGGACGGAGAAAAAGTTCGTACGCTAACACCTTGGGAAGGTAATGCCGAGGTGACTTATGACGATAACGCCTTCTCCGCTTATGCGCAGGTTAATTGGGCGCAAGCGATGGATAACGTCCCTCAATGTGAAGATGATTTAGGTATCGTTACTGACTGTGCGACTACTTCTGGCTGGGCGAGTGTTGACCTTGGCGTAAGTTACTCTTGGACCTTCGGTTTGGATGTCAGCGCTAACGTTATCAACCTTTTCGACAAAGAATACATCCGTTACCAAGATGTCGCGGGCATAGCTGATAGTAATAAAGTTTACTCTACAGAGCCTGGTCGTTACTTCACCGTTAACGCCAAGTATGCGTTTTAAGGAGGACATATGAAAAAGAGTCCTCTATACATCGCTTTGTTGTTGGTTTCAGCAACAAGCAGTGCTGCCGAATGGGATTACCCTCTCGGTAATATTGTTGTAACAACGCAGCAGGAAGCCAAAGCGTATTTAGAACAAGCTTATCCTGACGTTGGTACGCTGAGGTTTCGCTATGAAACACAGTCTAAGTTGGGACACCACTATAACTTCGACTTATTGATCAAAGGTGAGTACCAACAACAGAAATCTGTGGTTCTATCCACTAACTCTGACGAGCAGGTTTCACGCGTTTTCAGAAGCTTAGAAAATACCGTGTTACTCAACGGAAATCCGACAACGGCTGCTGAGCTAGAAGTTCCTCGCTTATTAGAAGCAGAGCGTGCGCCGAGCTTAAGCAGTGGCCAAGTGGTTGCGACGCATGTGAATGTGTTCAGTCCTGATTTAAGAACCATGGATAGAGCTGCGCCACCAGAAAGTTTGCTCACCGATGTGAGTCAATATCCAAGCCTCCCACACTACGTGCAAGCGGATGTGGAGGTATTGAACCACAGCGATGGTATCTACCTTACCAATGCTCGTATATCTCAGGTTGATGCAACAGCCTTGTATTCACTTGACCCAGACTCAGGTGCTGTAACGAACCGTGACACTTCAAGTTTTCTCGCAGCTGAGGGGCTCACAAAGTTTGCGGATCTGAACGAGCTGCAAAATGTGGATTGGCAAGATGTACGATTCCTACAATTGATGGTATTTGCCCATCTAGATCAGTCCTTAAGCTATATCAGTAGCTTGGGCTTTGATCTGTTTGATGCCCCGCTTGAGTTCGATGGCAGAGGCTTATCTGCAGATAACTCGACATACTATTATGGCCCCAAAGCGGCTTTGTTTGGTATCGGCGGTGGCTCTCCAGATGCATTAGATGGTGACGTAATTCTGCATGAGCTTGGACATGGAATTCATTATCACATAGTAAAAGATTGGGCTTATGGTCATACAGGTGCCATCGGCGAAGGGTTTGGAGACTACTGGGCGGGCAGCTTTAGTTTTCGTACTCAATATGAAAATGCACAGATTCGCGGGCAAGAGTTCGAGATAGATACTGTCTTTAACTGGGATGGTTACTTTGGCGTCAGGAATACTACTCGTAGCCTATGGAACCAAAGAGCACGTTACTTTAGACAAGCGGAATATCGCCCTCATGAAAGTGTTGCTGGCGAACTAGGTGATGAGCTTTGGTCAACGCCTTTATTCCAGGCCCTGAAAGCCTCGGTTGAGCAGCATGGTGAGATCGCTTTTAAAGAGTTTGATTCAATCATACTCGAGTCTATGTACGGGCTAGGTCGTGGATTGAAAATGCACGACCTAGCTGAGAGCACACTGTTTGTGGCTCAAAAGCTGTATCCGAATCGAGATTATGCAGAAATATTGAAGCAAAAGTTCGATGTGCATGGATTGATCATTGAGCCATTTAAAGTAGAGGTTCCTGATCGTTATGTTAATCCAAAGAAGCCGTTGACGATCGAATTGTACCCGACGTTAAGACAGGCTCAAGTGGATGGCCAAATTAATATTTCAGGATTGATGAAGTCGTTTGTTAGTCCTCCGGTTAACCAACTAACGATTGAAGCGACACTTCCGACAGGTGAGATGTGTGGTTCTTCAGTCGCGATGAATACGAGTGTCGATTACCGATACAACGACGCCCTCAAATCACAAAATTGGCAACATGATTTGTCTCTTGTATATGGCTTACCTGTACTCGAATCCGATATCAAAGAAGTGAACAGTTACCTTCCTGATAGCCGGTTTAGCTCAACTAATCAGCCGATCGTTGGCTTTAAAACATTCAATTTCACTCTAAATGGCACGGCTCAGACCGCAGACGAAAATTTCGGTCTGTATTTAGATATCGATCACCCTCGGTTGAGTGATTTAGTGGTGACCCTTATTTCCCCGAAGGGAACACGAGTCGATTTACTTAACCATAAATCGACGCGATTTTCTGGCTTTGATGGTTACTTCACACTTAAGCATGACTCGGTTCTTGATTCGTTTAAGGGTGAGCCTACTAACGGGTCTTGGCGTTTAGAAATTGCCGATTACGTAAATGGTGAAACTGGGCACTTAAAACGGTGGGGGCTTGGCACGATTTCGAAATACGAATGTGGAGAAACAACGACTTCACCAGAAGAACCAACAGTTACCAGTGGCTCTTCTGGTGGTTCAGCTTCACTCATATCAATTATATTCATGTCCTTGCTCTCGTTCGGCAGGTCATTTGGTACGCGTTACTTGTCTCTAATGGCAAGGCTCTTTAAAAACAAAACAAGAAGATAACTCTATGAAACCTCAATTGACAATTTTGGCCATCTCTTTGGCTCTTGCTGGCTGCGGTGGTTCGGGCGGTTCCGATACCTCTGCATCAGCAGCACCAACCTATACAGTGTCAGGTACAGTGACAGCACAGAATGTAGATTTACAAAGTAAGGTCTGTGCAGACATAAATCAAAACTACATGTGTGATAGTGGAGAACCAAGCTCGGCGGCTAACGCGAATGGCGAATTTAGTATTACTAGTACTAAGAAGTCGATTTTATCGGTTCCTTTGTTAGCTCAGGTGGATACGGGGATTGCAGCCAATAGCACGAGCGCTTCTGCATCTTCTTACGCTTATATTGCCGCTCCCGGTCTTCAAAAAAATACGGGAAATGAGATTAATGGTATCAGTTCACTATTGGCGGGTTATGTCGCGGACGGATTGACAGTTGCTGAGGCTAACAACAAATTAAAAGCGCAGTTGGCGAAAAGTGGCATCACTATATCTGGCGATATTCAAGACGATTTATCTGCATCTGAACTCGCGAGTCTGGAACAAAATATCGTATCAACAATTAAGGCGTTTAAGCACTCTAATCGTGCGTTCATGCTGGCTCAATTGAGTGCGAAATTTGATAAGAGTGCGGCCGATTATGTAGGTGGAGTACTCACTAATGACCAAGTTACTGCTTTTGCAAATTTCCTCGAAGGAGAGCTAAAAGCTGCGACAGCATTGAATGATACGGGTGTTTTACGCTATTTCTCAGACATCGATGACACACAAAATGTCGTTGAACCACAGAGTTCATTCCCAGGTCAAGATGCAGAATACGGCTTTGATAAAACAGAGCTGAATGACAATACCGGCAATGGTTTCCAGTTCGCAAAGTTAGATTCAAGTGGTCAGGTGCTTGCTGATGATGCTGCGGAGTGGTCTTGTGTTTTGGATCAACGCAGTGGCTTGATTTGGGAATCGAAAACGGATGACGAAAGCTCTATTCAATATAAAGATCGCATATTAGCGCTTGAGCTACCCGGACTAGTAACGCCTTACGATCAAGATGTTGATTTAGCGACGTGTAAAACGAAAGGCGATGCGATATGTACTACTCAAGATTACGTTGAACATATCAATGCAATGAACTTATGCGGCAAGTCAGATTGGCGCTTGCCAACATTCAATGAATTCTACAACGTGCTCGACTTCGGTGAGACAGAAACCAACTCGGATGGTGAAGTTTATGGTTTAACTTACAAGTACTTCCCACATCAAACCCTTGGTATTGACTATACGGCTTACACTGGTTCGGTATGGACTCAATCCATTACTTATAGCCAATATACAAACACAGCTGTTGAAGGTGGCTTCTATTACAACGAGATTGGAACCCAGGGTTCAGACAGAGGGGTTGTTGGTTCTATAGAGATCTATTCAGGTGATGTTGATTCTTCGGATAATTATGACTCGTTCCAATTCCCAATTCGTTTAGTTTCACTACAAGGTCAATAGATATGAAAAATTTACTCTCCATCACTTTAATGGCTCTGTTTTCTGCGGGTGCAATGGCACAAGAGTGCAGTTTAGATATGGAAAAATCGGCTCCGAGCACGCGTTATGTTGCGAATGATAATGGGACGTTTAGCGATGAACTGACAGGGTTAACTTGGATGCGTTGCCAACTGGGTAAAACTTGGGATACGAAGACATTAGCTTGTAGTGGGCCTGCTGAAACGTATCACTGGCAGAGTGCGCTCTCTATGGTTGAATCAATCAATGATCAGAGTGGCAGTCATGCGTTGCATAAGTTCGGTGGTGAAAAAGAGTGGCGCATGCCAAACATCAAAGAATTAGTGTCATTAAAAGAAGTGGCTTGTCACTCTCCAGCAATGAGTCACAAGGTGTTTGGTGATACGTTTAACGTTGAAGCTGGAAACTTAGCCGTTTATATATGGAGTTCAACTCCTGCGAGTGATGGTCAGAGCGTGATGACGTTTGATTCGATTAATGGTGAGGTTTACCAGTACAACGCCGCACAATATAAATTTAGCGTCTTGTTAGTTGCAGAATGATTTAGTTCTTAATGCGTAAATAAAAAGGCCGTGGTTTTCCACGGCCTTTTAGGTTCTGGCATATAGGTCTTAACTTAGATCTGAAGCTTAGACCTTGAAGCTTAGACTTTAAACCCTATACCTTAAAATAATCCAACTGCTGCTTTTGCTGCTCGGCTAAGTTAGATAGCTCGTGGCTCGCTGCTGCGGCTTGAGTAATACCGGTTACGTTTTGGCTTACTAGGCTGTAGATGTTTGAGATATTACGGTTGATGTCTGCAGTCACTTGGCTTTGTTCTTCTGCGGCAGAGGCAACCTGAGTGTTAATTTCTGTCATGTCGGTTACTGAGTTAGCAATACCAGAAAGGGCTGCACTCACCTCACCTGAGAGCGTTTGGTTGTGCTCTAACATAGACAGTGAACTGCTCATGCTCTCATTGGCGTTACCCGATTGAACCTGCAAGCCTTCGATAATTGCTTGGATCTCTTTGGTTGAATCTTGCGTACGAGCAGCCAGCATTCGAACTTCATCGGCTACCACTGCGAAACCACGGCCACTCTCACCAGCTCGTGCGGCTTCGATTGCTGCATTAAGTGCAAGAAGGTTAGTTTGCTCAGAGATGCTTTGAATTACTTCAATTACCTTACCAATCTGCTCGGAGTGCTCTTTTAACGTGCCTACAACGTTTGCCGCTTCGCTCAGCTGAGTCGCCATTTGCTCATTAGCTTGGTTGCTCTCATTAAACAAGCTCATGCTGTGTGTTGCCATTTCGTCGGCTTGCTTGGAAGCTGAGTCGGCTTGTACTGCATTCTCGTTTACGTGCGATGCTGTGCTCTCAAGTTGGTTTACAGCAGAAGCAACTTGCTCCACTTCTTGCTTCTCTTGATCTGAGTTTGCGCTTGATTGTGTCATTACAGCCGCGAGCTCTGTCGATGCTGACGCCACTTCGATACTGATCCGAGATAGTGAACTTACGGTGTCTCGCAGTTGTTCAACAGATTGGTTTACGTCTTGTGCAAGACGTGAAATTTCATTGTTACCTTGTTCATCTGCTTTAACTAACAGGTTGCCCTTTGCCACTTCACGCATGGTTTCCTGAATATTACTGATTGGTGTAACGATGACGCCAGCCAGTGTCCAACTAATAAGCAGAGCAGCAGAAAGGATGACTAAAAGTGCGATCGTCGCTGTATTGAGCGTGCTGGTATGTTGTTGACCGTTGATGTGGACTTCTTGGGTAGCAATGTGATTCAGCTTTTTAGAAAGAGTATTGATAGCTTGTACCATTTCATTTCCCGCGTGACGGTATTGGTCGATAGCGGTTTGGTAACTGGCATCAAAATTAGAGGGAAGCGCTGTATTGCCGTGTTTTGCGGTCAAGAGAGGGAGCATGGTGATACGAGAAAAATCGACATAGTGATTCATCGCTTTACGCATTGCAGTGACTTCTTCCTGCATCCCTGTAACGGTGTTCAATGAATCTAATAGACGCGCATTTTGGTCACGTTTTTGGTTTAGTGTCTCAACTAAGGTTTTCACATCGTCTGCATTAAATAAGCTGTAAATCGCTTTGATACGCATACCGTAACTGTTGTCGACGATTTCACTGAGTTCTTCTTTATGTAGGATCAACTCATCGGTTGAAACTGACACATCTTTAAAAGCACTTTCGAGTTTATCCCCACCGATAATGACGCCAGCCAATAATAAGACGACGGAAAATAGAACCGGAATAAGGATCTGTATTTTTATAGATAAGCCACTGAGAAGTTGGCGCATTTAATGTCCCTCTTTGAATAATTTAGTAGATGAGAATTATTATTATTAAAATTGATTGGGGATTCTAACTAATGAGACTGACAATTCAATCAGTAAAGGTATTCATTTTGTTATATGCGATAGGTATTTGATATACATGATTGTTTATTGCTCAAAATTGCGATTTAGCTGCACATTACTCTCAATTGTGTTACGCCTATTTGATTGAAAAACATAGAAATATATTGGTTGTCGTTCGATATAAATAGAAGGGAGGTTGGTTGTTTGGCGTCTGAATTCTGCACAAATAAGTGTGGAGATAAGCAAACCTGATGGATGTGTAACTACCGATTCATTAAAAAGAGGAAAAATGAGCCATTAATTTGCAGTTGTCATATAGGCTTCAATTAAGTGAAACACAACTGTCATATTTGGATTCTAAAGTGGGCACCGTTCAAGCAAAACACAACATTACGGCAATAACGCCATTAAAGGAAATTTGTGATGAAAAAGACAGTTATCGGTGCAATCGCTCTTTTAGGTGCACTAACAGTGACTCCAGCTTCAGCTAAAGAAACTATTTCAGCAGTTGGTTCAAGCAGCGTGACTCCACTGATGGAAGTTTTCTCTGAAACATACATGAAAACGAATTCAAACGTATTTGTTGAAGTACAAGGCCCAGGTTCTTCTGCTGGTGTAAAAGCAGCTAAGAACGGTAGTGCAGATTTAGGTATGTCTTCTCGTAATCTTAAAGATAGCGAGAAAGAAGCAACACTCGTTGAAGAAGTGGTTGCTCGTGACGGTATCGCAGTTGTTGTTAACCCTAAGAATGGTCTTGACGGACTAACAGCTGAGCAAGTAACGGCTATCTACAAAGGTGAAGTAACAAACTGGAAAGACGTTGGTGGTGCAGACAAGCCAATCGTAGCAATCACTCGTGATACGGCATCTGGTACTCGTGGTGCATTCGAAGACATCATGGCTCTTAAAATGGAAATTTCTGGTACAAAGGTATCGGCAATCTCTCAACGTGCTCAAGTTGCGAACGGCAATGGCGCACTAAAAACAATGGTTGCATCTAACCCTTACGCAATCGGCTACATCTCTCTAGGTACAGTGGATAGCTCAGTTAACGCACTTGCTATCGACGGTACTGAAGCATCAGTAGACAACGTTAAGAACGGCTCTTACAAAGTGGCTCGTCCTTTCCTAGTGCTTTACAAAGAAGGTCAACCTTCTGCTGAAACTCAAAAGTTCCTAGATTGGATGCTAACTGACGAAGCTCAGTCTCTTGTTGAGAGCAAAGGCTACATCGCAGTTAACTAATCTAAACCCAAATTAATAATATTGCTCAGCCTACCTTTTCAGGCTGAGCCTTTTCTATCCCACTTCGAGTTAATCCAGCGTGTTAAGGATTATCGATATGTGAGACTTGTTATGACCATCGCAACGAATAGTGAACAGCTTATGAATAGCGAAGCGACTCAACTGAAACGCAGCTTACGTCAAAAGAAGCGTGTAGATTGGAAAGAGCGTATTTTTCACGGCTTATTTCTTACAAGCGCAATTATCGGCATCGTATCTCTTGCTGTTATTGCTTACTTCATCGTTAGAGAAAGTATCCCAGCATTCCGTGAAGCGGGCCTATCAGGTATCGTTTTAGGGCAAAACTGGCTACCACCAGCACTTTACGGTGTTGCTACCATGATTGTAGCTTCTGTCGTATCGACATTGGGTGCGGTAGTAGTTGGGGTGCCTATTGGTGTATTAACGGCAATCTTCATTGCTGAAATCGCGCCAAAGCGTCTAGCAGACATCATTCGTCCTGCTGTTGAATTGCTAGCGGGCATCCCTTCGGTAGTTTATGGCTTCTTTGGCCTCGTTATTATCGTTCCCCTGATTCAAAATGTGTTTCAAGTGCCTGCGGGTAACACGATCTTGGCTGGTATTATTGTATTGGGTGTAATGATCCTTCCTACGGTAATCACAGTTTCTGAAACATCAATTCGCGCGGTGCCAAGAACGTATAAAGAAGGCTCTTTAGCGTTAGGTGCTTCAAAAATCTTTACCATCTTCAAGCTTCTCGTTCCTGCTGCTCGTTCAGGCATCATGACTGGTGTGATTCTTGGTATTGGTCGTGCATTAGGTGAAACGATGGCAATCATTATGGTGATGGGTAATGCACCAGCGATGCCTGAAGGTATTTTAGATTCAGCTCGTACACTGACGGCGAATATTGCGATTGAAATGTCTTACGCAAGTGGTATTCACGCAAGTGCGCTGTACGCAACGGGTGTTGTTCTCCTTGTGTTCATCATGTCTCTGAACGCGATTCTACTTTACTTGAACCGTGAGAAGGCGAGGTAAACATCATGTCTTTAGAAAATAACGTAACACCTCAAGCTAACCCTACGAAGTCGCAAGGTAAAACGATGAATAAAGTTGCGCTAAAGAAAGCTCGCGCACGTAAAGATGCGGTATTGAGTGGCTTTATCTGGGCTGCTGCTGCTCTTACTGTGGGCTTCTTATTCTGGATAATGTGGTACATCCTTTCTAACGGTCTACAGCACGTTGATTGGAAGTTCATTACTGACGATTACACTCGTACTGGTGATGAGCACGGTATTTTCCCGATGATCATCTCTACGATTTACATGGTTATCGCTTCGATCGCGGTTGCGGCGCCGCTTGGCATCATGACAGCAATCTATCTGACTGAATACGCAAAAGTAGGCAGCCGTTTAGTTAAAATCATTCGTTTTTGTACCGAGTCATTAGCGGGCATACCGTCGATTATCTTTGGCTTGTTTGGTATGACATTCTTCGTGGCTATTTTAGGTTTAGGTTTCTCTATCCTATCGGGTGCGTTGACATTGAGTATCCTGATTCTTCCAGTGATTATTCGTACCACTGAAGAAGCGTTGATGGCAGTCTCTCAAACTTACCGTGAAGGTTCGTATGGGTTGGGTGCTTCTAAAATCTACACAATCTGGCGTTTGATTCTTCCAAGTGCAATGCCAGGTATCATCACTTCAGTTATTCTGAGTATTGGTCGTGTTATTGGTGAATCAGCACCCGTATTCTTGACCGCTGGTATGGTTGCTCGTATCCCAGATTCATTGATGGACTCTGGCCGTACACTAACTGTTCACTTATATAAGTTAACGACGGAACTGTTTACCATTGAAGAATGGAATCAAGCATACGGCACAGCAACAGTACTGATTGTTCTTGTACTGCTGATCAACACACTCACTAAGTTGATCGCAAGACGTTTTAACACTGCAACTTACTAAGCAGAGCTTTCTTGAGCCAAATGAGCTCATAAAACAAACGCAGTACAGACTTTGACGAATTACGAGATTACGAATATGAACAAATTTAATATTAAAGATTTAGACCTTTTTTACGGCGACAACCAAGCACTTAAATCAATTAATTTACCAGTGCCAGAGCGTCAAGTGACGGCTTTGATCGGTCCGTCGGGTTGTGGTAAATCAACATTATTGCGTTGCCTTAACCGAATGAATGACCTTATCGAGGGTGTGAAAATCACAGGCCTTCTTGAAATGGACGGTACCAACATCTACGGCAATATCGATGTTGCAGACCTACGTATCAAAGTGGGCATGGTTTTCCAAAAGCCCAATCCATTCCCAATGAGCATTTACGAAAATGTCGCTTACGGCTTACGTGCTCAGGGTATTAAAGACAAAAAGCATATTGATGAAGTGGTTGAAAGTTCACTTCGTGGTGCTGCGCTGTGGGATGAAGTGAAAGACCGTTTGAAAGCACACGCATTCGGCCTGTCGGGTGGTCAACAACAACGTTTGTGTATTGCTCGTACAATCGCGATGCAACCTGATGTGATTTTGATGGATGAACCTACATCAGCACTCGACCCAATTGCGACTCATAAAATTGAAGAGTTGATGGAAGACCTGAAGAAGAATTTCACTATCGTTATCGTAACGCACTCTATGCAGCAAGCGCGTCGTATTTCAGACCGCACAGCTTTCTTCCTAATGGGAGAGCTTGTAGAGCACAACGAAACAAGTGTTATCTTCAGCGAACCCAAAGATGATCGTACCAAAGGTTACGTAAACGGTGACTTTGGTTAATTGATTATTTAAGTGTTGTTATGACCTTTTGTTTCCGCTGTCAAATACCAAAGCACGCTAACTGAAACGCAGGTTAGATAATCGAATCGATCGACAGAATTATCACTATAACTATAAGCGATGGAAGTTTTGCCCCACTTTATGTGGGGCTTTTTTATGCCTTTAAAAAACCTCTAACGTCGATTGAAAATTGGGCAGGAAATCCCATTTTTGTCGCCCTTCTCATGCTTGTGATAATGTTAAAAGCGAAATTGCGACTCGCTTAACATCTCATTTTTACTTACATTGATTGCATATCAAGGCTTCTGTATTTTTGCTTTATTCTTTTTAGCCAATGGACGGAAGTTGTGCCTGTTAAAGCCTTTGCAAAACAAATATCTGCAACACGCGACCACCGTTTATTAGCTGAATCTCTTTTTGATTATCTTGAGGAGGTGCTGACTCCCAAAGGAATTGGCATATTCTCGGAACCAACACCGCAAAGTGATTCATTACCTCTATTTTCTTGTGGCGAGTTAACTGCTCTTGTTCATTACCCTTCAACCTTTTGGCCTTGGATTTCCCAGTTCGATACCGCTGACGGTGTGCTGCCTATGGCTATCAATACGTGCAAGTGGGAACATATCGACGTGTTGGGTGGCGAGTCATTTATCATGATGCTTGATAATGCGCCTGCCTGTAGAACTTATTTAATTGTTCAAAATTGCGATACAGAAAAGGTCAATCAAACCTTTAACCAAGGGCTTGATGTCCTACAGTTAGCAGCAGCTCGTTGGCAATGTATTCGTGCTGAAAAGAACGCAGCCACTGAGATAAAACACAGAGACACACGAGAAGCTCAATATCTTGATGAAATTAAGCTCCGTGAATTGTTCGTAGAGAACATGAAATTGGTTCACCAGGTGGCGTTAGAACTTTCTAACCCAGAATCTTTGGATGCCTTGTATAAAGCTTCTGTTGAGGCTGTTCGAGATAGGCTTGGTTTTGACCGAGCTATTTTCATGCTACTGGATATGAAAAAGCGCTGTTTTAGTGGAACGTATGGCACTGATGAAGCGGGTAAAACAAACAGTGAGCATCATACTCAGTATGATTTACATCAGTTAGAATCAGAGTACATTGAGGCATTGTCGGATAATCACACCAATTTAGTTATCATTGAGCAAGCTCCGTTATACACCGCTGGGCAAGTGGTTGGGCAGGGCTGGAATGGTATGCTTATCTTGCGTGAAGGAGAGAAACCGGTGGGTTGGATCGCGATGGACAATTACATTCACCGCTCGCCAATTACCAACTATCAAAAGCAAATGCTCGAGTCATTTGGTTCACTTCTTTCTCAGATCTACATTCGTAAACGGCAGGAGCAGAATATACGCATGCTTCATTCAAGCATGGTTGAGCTATCTCGCTGTGATACTGTTAGCGAAGTGTGCAAGTCAGCGGTAAGTTTTGCTATTCAACACCTAGGGATCGATCGACTGGCGGTTTTCCTTACTGATAAAAATTGCAGCTACATGCAAGGTACGTGGGGCACGGATATTAAAGGCGATATTGTCGATGAGTCTTACTACCGTTCTGAGCTGGTGGAGCGCGATATTGTTGCTGCCGCTCGGGCTTGTCCGAATCAAGTCGCCTTTGAAGAGTCAGTACCTATCTATCATGACTTCAATATTGTGGGTGTCGGTTGGACAGCCATGACGATGCTCACCACCAATACGGGTGAGCCTATTGCGTTTATTGCTGCAGATAACTTGTTAACTCGTAGCCCTTTAACCTCACAATTACGTGAAGTGATTCGTATCTTTGCCTCAAGTCTTGCTGAAGTGCTGCAAAGAACCATGGCACAAGAAGAGCTCAAAAAGCTTAACGAAACATTGGAACAAGAAGTCAGCAAGCGAACTAAAGAATTAGAACTGGCGAACCAACAGTTGGAAGTGATATCTAAGCTCGATCCGCTGACCCGCCTTGGTAATCGCCGTATGTTGACTCAGGTTTTAGATGATCTAAATTGTGACGGCCAAGGGGCGTTCGTCACACAACATGAAGTCACTTTCGGGCTGATCCTAGTCGACCTCGATCATTTTGGTTTGTACAACAGTGTTTATGGTCACACGGAAGGTGACGCAGCTTTGCGCACGATAGGTAAAATATTAAACGATCATGTTTACAATGACAAAGAAACCTTCTGCCGCATTGGTGGTGAGGAGTTCATGTTATTGATGATCGGTACCAATCACTCCAAAACCAAGCAACGTGCGGAGTCGATTCGAAAATGTATTGAAGAGGCTAAGATCCTCCATTGTGAAAGCAGCACTAGCCAATATCTAACTGCGTCTGTCGGTTATGCGTCAATCACCTCTGATCAACGCCAATTCGACTTCGATTTATTGTATGGCAAGGCCGATAAAGCCTTATATCAAGCCAAAGACTCAGGTCGAAATCGAATTGTTTCTGCACTCAAGAGAAGAAAGGTTTCGGCAACGCTTTCTTAGCTCTTAGTCTCGATCCTAGCTTTCAAATTCTAACGAAATCGAACGGATTTGGTTTTCTCGTTATTTCTATTTTCTTAAAACGAAGCCTAAGAAAACAAGAAGCCGTGGTAGTCAAATGGTGACCATCATGGCTCCGGGTTGTTGTCTATGTACTTTAGTTAGAGTTACGTATAGTTAGAGCTTCTCTAGTGTGCTCTTCTGAGTTTTACTAGAAAGTCGCTTTGGCTTTTTAATCGTATTGATCGCCAATCTAGGATCCCATGACTGATTTGGTGAATCTGCTTCAGCGTAGAGACTCTGATTTAGCTTGGCGAGCTCGGCTTCGATTGTTTCCAACGTTTCACCACTCAAGTCTGGGTTTTCTGTTTTCCACTGTTCGAACAAAGTTCTCGTCTTCACACCGTCTTTCATTTTCAGAGCGGCAATAAGCGCTTCTGCCGTATCGGATTGACGTTCATCTTTTTGCTTTGGTTTTACTACTGTACCGCGGCGTGACCAGAAGTAGAAAGCAAACGCTGAGCTGATTAACCATAATGCTGCAAACAGCGCGGTTAGATAAGGCCACATTCCTGGGTTTTCAACGGTAACAATCGTCGGGCTGGCTTGCTGAGTTGGTGTCTCCATAACAGGCGTTGGCGAGCTTGAGCTAGCGCGTTCACTTGCCTGAACCGACAACTCAAGACCAAGAGCGTTACTGGTTTCTTGTGATTGTGAGTCTGTGTTAAACCAAGCTTGAGAAACATCAGGAAGAGAGATGCTTCCTGATTCCTTAGGGATTAGTACCTGCTTATAGACAACGACAGCATCACCGGATTGGGTGGTGCCAAATTTCGGTTTTTCTTCATAAACACGTACCGTTTTAGGGTAGGTGATATTCAGTTTCGGCAGTTGGTGCTGCGTTAAGTTGCTAGCCGTCATAGTAATGGTACGAGTTAACGAATCACCCGCTTCCATTTCAATTTTCTGCTTGTCGTCACCTAAAGCATTGCTACTCCCCAGTTCATTGCCTTGGCTATCTGACCATTGTTGTATCAGTTTGAAGTTTGATGTTGGTAACCACTCACCTTGGTAGCCTTTTGGCACCTCTTTGACGGCTACATCTAAGGTTTTAACAGGCGTGTCGAGCTGGAAAAGGCGCGTTGTGCTTGAGTTGTTGGTTGAGTAAACAACGGCTCCTGTCAGCTTTGGTCCGTTGAGCTTAAACTGTCCGGGCTTTTGGGACGAGATATGGAACGACTGTTGGACCACCGTGACTTCTTGTCCGTTGATAACATCTTGAAATTGCTTAGACTCTCCAATCGGTTCCACGTCTAATTGCGCTGAACTTGGTGGCGCAATTTTAGGATCTTGCAGTCTTCTAGGATCAGCTTTAATGATGAGTTTTACATCAAGCTCCGCGACCTCTTGAGGGTATAGCGAGTCTTTACTCAGATTAAGTTGAAACTCGGCCATATCACTCTGCTTTGGAGCGGCTTTGTTAACCGCAACGTTGATGGTGATCGGCTTAGTTTTAGCGCCTTCAATATCAAAGCTAGGAATCTCTAATCGGCCTAATCGAAGTGGGGCAAGGGTAATGTTCCACTCGCTAGACACAGTGCGGCTGCCATTTACGATTCTCATCGACGACCCAAAGCTTGGGGTACCGACATAGAAATCCTTTTGAAGGGGGGCTAGATCTAAAGCACCAGACGATACTTTTTCATCGGTCGTCACTCTAAGTAGGAAGACTTCATCTTTGGTAACACTGTTTTGCGAAACGCTCGCAACAGCGGTCGCTGCGAATACAGAATGTGACGAGAAAACACCGATTAGTAGTGTCAGTAGCATTGATAAAAATGGCTTGTTTAAAAATCGCATGGTTACCACTTTTTGTTTTGGTTGTTAGGAGCACTTTTTTGTCGTGCTTGTAGAATCATTTGCGCTTTAAGCAGTTGGCTCGGGTCACGAGCGCTTTCTACTTGCTCAAGTTTTCGCATATCAGGATCGCTCGATTGCGGCTGATCTGAGGTTTGCGCTAAAGCTTGTCGACCATCGCCTTCACCTTTTTCGTTTGAAGCTTGCTGTGCGCTCGCACTTTGAGGTTTTGAATCCTTTTGGTCTTGCTCTTCGGACTGATCGGATTTACCTGACTGCTTAGATTGCGCTGCTCGCTTACTGTCTTCTTCACCTACTTTTTCATCCGGTTGATTTTTGGCTTGCCGTTGGTTTGCACTTTGAGTTTGGCTATTCGTTTGGTTCTGCGAGCTTTCATTGTTTGCAGAGCTTTGTTGTTGA
>NZ_JADDYI010000053.1:683266-834809 GCF_015163545.1 Vibrio sp. OPT24 | reverse complement strand
TGCTGACCCTGCTGACCCTGCTGACCCTGCTGACCCTGCTGACCCTGCTGACCCTGCTGACCTTGTTCGTTTTGGTCTTTGGACTCAGAATTGTCTTGCTGTTGCTGTTGCTGTTGCTGTTGCTGTTGCTGTTGCTTCTGAGCCTGTTCGACAAGCTCTAGATTTTTCTTCGCATAAGCATGTTCAGGGTTGTTTTCGAGAATACGTTGGTACTCTTCAATCGCTTGATCGTACTTGCCTTGCTGCGCCTGTGCATTTGCAAGGTTGTAGCGAGCATCTTCGCCATTCAAACCTTGTAGTGTCTGCTCTGCAGCTTCGAAGTCACCGGCTTTGTATTGTGCGATGCCTTTCCACTCTTGTTGTTGGAACTGCTCTGCAGCTTGTTGGAAGTCTTCATCTTGATAAAGCTGATAACCCACCTGATCGTCGGTTTTCCAAGGGCTTGCAAACGCGGTATTCGGTTGGCTGAACGACAAAACCACAGCTAATCCGCACCAAACAACACCCTTCCGAAACAGCCCAAGTGCGGGCAGTAATAGGAATGGCAGAAGCCAGAAGCCATTGTTGACTCTCGTGTTGAGTGAGTTATTGGTCTTGGTCACTTCAGAGGTTGTTGCAACTCGGTCGAGATAACTGGCGATATGTTCAACATCTGAGTTATCAAATTGAACCTCAGTGAACGTGCCACCATAACTGCGAGTCAGGTCGCGCATGTTCTCTAAGTGGGTTCTCGCGACCACAGTTTGCCCTGAGTTGGTTTGCAGCATTGAGCCTGTTGGCAAAGAGATTGGTGCGCCACTTTCAGTACCCACCGCTAAAATGGATAGCGTCCAATTGCTACCAGATAGCAGCGAGTCGATCTCTTTCTTCTCTTGGTCATCTATGTCATCAGCAATCAATACCAAGTCACCGTGGTAGATATGAGCGCGAGTCATCATCTCAATGGCAAGCTTAACCGCAGCGGGGGCGTTGCTGCCTTGGTAAGGCATAATATCCGGAGACAAGTTTGGCACTTGGCTCTTGATGGTGTTGATGTCGGACGTTAGCGGGCTAATGGTGTAAGCATCGCCAGCGTACGCGACCATTCCTGTTAAGCCTTCTTTCCACAACGAAAGCAGGTCAAGAGCCTTGTATCGTGCTTGAGTCAGGCGATTTGGTTTTATGTCGGTAGCGTATAGAGACATCGACATGTCCATCATCACAACTCGAGCCTGCGTTTTTTCAAAGCTCGGTTGTTCATTGTTTTGAAAGCTGGGGCCGGCTAATGCAATAACACCGATCATCCACCAGATACCAAAGTAAGTACTGCGGTTTTTTGATGGCTTGCTTGATTCTGGCGCCAAGTAGCGAGCGATATGAGACGCCAATAACCCTTGCTTAGATTGCTTCTTACTAAGCCACCAAATCGCGGGTAACGCGACAAGCGCTAAGAACCAATATGGGTAGATAAAAGTAAAGTTAGACATTGTTTCTCCTAATGGCTAACAGCATAAATGCGAAGAACATTGCCGCAGACAAAGGCCATACGAACCACTCTTGTTGTGGTCGCCAAACCTTGGTGGCATTTGTCACGGGTTCTAACTGGTTGATAGTGTCGTAAATGGTCGCCAGCTCTTTGCTGTCACGCGCACGGAAGTATTGACCGCCAGTGCGTTTGGCTATTTCCATTAGCGTGCGTTCATCCAAGTCTTGAGCAGTATTGACCTTACGAGTCATGAAGAACTCTTTGACCATCATTTCGCCTGCGCCAACACCGACGGTGTATATGGTCGCATCGTATTTTTTTGCGATGTCTGCGGCCTCTAATGGGTCTAACACCCCTGCAGTATTACTGCCGTCGCTGAGTAGTACCATCACACGTTGAGGCGCATTACTATCAACAAAGGTCTTGGTCGCAAGGCCAATGCCATCGCCAATCGCAGTTTGAGTACCAATCAGCTTTAACACTGCTTGATTGAGCTGTTGTGAAAGCGTATTTCTATCTAGCGTAAGCGGGGTCTGCAAGTAGGCGTGATCAGCAAATAGTACTAATCCGACTCGGTCGCCTTTACGGCGATCAATAAAGTCACTCAATACGCGTTTCACAGCCGACAAGCGGTCGATGTATTCGCCATTGAACTGCATGTCTTCTTGGCTCATCGAGTAGGAGAGGTCGACAACCAACATCAAATCACGATGCTTCGGCTGAAACTCCACCGGTTCGCCATACCATACAGGGCGAGCGCTCGCCGTAACCAGCAGAATCCAAATAATAACTGACAACGCTTTTGGTAAGCGACTGCTCGGTGTTTTGGTATGGCTGTCTTCTGGCAGAAATGGAAGCCTTAGGGCGTTGCTTGATTCTGACTTTGGTGAGAACAAGTAAACGAGAAACGGCAGTGGCGCGATGAAGAACATCCACCACCAAACGAACTCGATGTTTAGCAAGTCCCTGCTTAGAAACATAGGGCTAAGAAAATCACTCATAACGACCTCGCTTTGGAGGAAGGGCTTTACGAAGCCAAGTTTCGCAATCATTAACCAATTGCTGTTGATCCATTTTCTGTTCGTCGTTCATTAAGGCTGCATCTTGATAGAGCGCTTGCTGCCACTGGGATTGTTTTGCTACAAATAACGGCTTCTCTAATTGCGCATCTAAGAACTTCAACCAATCATCACCTGCTAGACCTGCAATTTTTTCGCGTGGGAAATAGCTTAGTGCTGCCTGACGAACGATGTCTTGAGCTGTGCGCGGAGACAAGCTATCTGGAGACTGACCATGACGAAAACGAGCAAGTGCTTCGTTCTTCGCGTGTTGGTTGTTTTGTCTGCGTTTTACAATGAAAAACACTAAGGCGATCAGAGCAATAGCCGTGATAATCAATGCCCACCAACCCCACGCTAAAGGCCACCAAGTCGGTGCATCTGGTGCAATGACAGGGCTCAAATCTAAGGGCTGATTCATGACTGAACTCCTGATATCTGGCTCATTAATGACTGTGCACTAGACAGCGAGCTATAAGGTATCGCGAGAGATAAACCAAGTTTCTGCAACTGCTTCTTCTTTAGTGAAAACGCGTGGTTAAGTTTTTCCTTCTCTTTATTCGAGGAGAAGTTAAACCATTGAGTTTTACTGCCGTCCGTCACTTGTTTAGATCCCTTGTAGGCGGTTTCACCTTGCTCTAATGGATCATGAAAATGCACGAAGCGGACTCTGTTGTGCCGGCGTATTTGGCTGATAAGTGAGTAGTTACTTTCTTGGTAGCGTACAAAGTCACTGAGGATAATAATATCACTGCCTTTTGGACAAAGCTGATGAAGAGATGTCAGTCCATGCTCTAAGGTTGTCTCGCTGTGATTGTCGTGGTTGGTCAGCGCTGCATTATTGATTTCTATGACTTTTTGAAGAATGCGTAATGGCGCATGATTACTCGCACTGGGCTTGATTTCAATGATCTCTTTGCCAGTATCTATTACTGCGCCAATTCGGTCTTTTTGAGCCACAGTGAGCCAGCACAGTTGGCTAGTAAAGTGTGCAAGTTGAACTGATTTCAACAACAAGGTTGAGCCGAAAATCATGCTGCTTGATAGATCCAAAAACAAAATGACAGGCTGCTCTCTTTCTTCAGAGAATAGCTTGGTATGCGCCTTGCCCGTTCTTGCTGTGACGCGCCAATCAATGCTTCGGATATCATCTCCTGCTTGGTACTGACGAACTTCAGAGAAATTCATCCCGCGACCTTTGTGGTTACTCTCGTGTTGACCATTAAGTTGAGACCAAAGGCTCTTGGCTGGAGGCAACCATCGAACAGACTGAGCTTTGTATTGCAGCAGCTCATCCAAATTCAACGTGACGCCGTCACTATAGTTGGGTAGTTGATTATTCATACGCGTGTCCTTATGCGCTGCCAACCAATGAAATAAGATGTGCGATGACTTGATTGGCCGTAACGCCTTCAGCTTGAGCATGGTAGCTACGGAGCAGGCGGTGGCGTAACACAGGGAATGCCATCGCTTGAACGTCTTGTGGCGTTACATAATCGCGGCCAGCAAGCCATGCGTGAGCACGCGCGCAGCGATCCAAAGCAATAGTTGCGCGTGGGCTGACACCCATATCTAACCATTGATCAAGTTGATCGCTGTATTGCTTGGGTTGGCGAGTCGCCATAACCAGTCTGATGATGTATTGCTCAATGGTGTCTGCCATATGAATGTTGAGCACTTCTTGGCGCGCTTCAAAGATCGTTTGCTGAGATATCTGTTGTGGCTGAATAGATTCGTTACCTTGAGCTTCGCCTCGGTTCAGGCGCAAGATCTCCAGCTCGCTTTCCATATCTGGGTATTCGACCTCAAGGTGAAGCAAGAATCGGTCTAACTGGGCTTCTGGCAGAGGGTATGTCCCTTCTTGCTCAATTGGGTTCTGTGTCGCCATTACCAAAAACAGTTCAGGCAGAGCATAGGTCTTTCGACCGGCAGTCACTTGTTTCTCTGCCATCGCTTCCAGCATTGCTGCTTGAACTTTCGCCGGAGCACGGTTGATCTCATCCGCTAGAATAAGCGAGTTGAAAATCGGGCCTGATTGGAAGGTAAATTCCCCAGTTTCTGGTCGGAAAATATCGGTACCAGTCAAGTCCGCAGGCAGTAAGTCAGGTGTGAATTGAATGCGGTGGAAATCCCCCTCAACGCAATCAGCCAGTGATTTTACGGCGCGAGTTTTTGCTAAGCCGGGAGGCCCTTCAACGAGGATATGACCATCCGCTAAAAGGGCGATCATCAGTTGCTTAACGAGCTCTTTTTGACCAATGATTTGAGACTCTAGATAGTTTTGAAGGACTTCGAAATTTGTTTTGTGCATTTTGGACTCTCTGGGTATCCATTTGATTTTATTTTGAGTATTGGTCACTGATTTGTAGCAAAAAGTTCCAGTGCATTTGCGTAATTTATTTTTTCAAAATTGGAAAGATTTACAAGTGGTTAGCTAAAAATATTGTTAGGTTGTGATTATTACTATATCAATTGGTTTTTATATACAAAAGCTTGGCTGTGGGGAGTTGTTTGAGTTCAGTTAGATCTAAGGGCTGATAGCTAAAGCCGACTCTCGACAGTACGATATTGGCTTAGTTAATTCATATTTAATTTGGATGATTTCGGTTGTTACATCATATGTGCAATTTTTTGAGAGAAAAGTCTCCAGTTTTATTGGTTGTGGCCGATATATAACTCAGATTGTGCATCACTTTGTTGGGGCGCGTTAACAAAGTCCTGTTCAAAGTTTACAAACAACGAGCGATTCTTTTTAAAGGTCTAAATATGTTCAAAACTAACTCTCTGAGTATCAAGCAAAAAGTTGTACTTGGCATTACCTTTGCGGTTCTTGCATCGACAGTAATTGTCGGCGCGATGGCACAACAACAAGCAAGAGATGTATTGAGTCATCGACTGATCGATATTGAGCTTCCTGGAATGTTGGAGCGAATCAATGGTGAAATTGACCGTGAAGTGTCTCAGCTATTATTAGCAGCGGAGCAAATTGCTTCAAATGAATTTATTTCTGATGCTATCGAATCGACCGACCGCGATCCGGCATTAGAAAACAAGCTGGTTAAACAACTGAATAATGTTCGTAACCAATATCAGTTGAACGATGCCTCAGTGGCGAACCGTCAAACTGCTTACTACTGGAACCAAAATGGTTTCCTACGTCAGTTAAACCAACAACAAGATGGTTGGTTCTTTGGCTTTACGCAATCTGGACAACCAACCATGGTAAGCATGTTCCAAGAAGCCAATGGCGAAGTGAAGATGTTTGCTAACTATCAGCAGCCTTCTGGTTTGGCAATGTCAGGTTTATCAAAGTCGATGGATGACATGGTTAACCTACTGAACGGTTTCAAGATTGAAAATACAGGCTTCGTATTCTTAACCGATAGCCAAGGTGATGTTCAAATTCACCGCGAGCGTTCACGCAGTGACTCTTCACTTCAACAACTCTACGGTCCTCAAGCAAGTCAATTACTGAACAAATCGGGCTTTAACCTGATTACCACTGAAAGCCAAGGCCAAGAGCTGTTCGTGGCGAGCTTGTATGTGTCTTCAATGGACTGGTTTGTTATTGGTGTAGTTCCGACTGGTGAAGTGTTTGCAGAGCTCGATGCGACAGCGCAAAAGATGCTGATCATGACTGCGGTTGTGGCATTAGTATTTATCCTAATGGGCGTAGTACTTGCGAATAGCATTACTCAACCGATTAAGCTTTTGGCTAAGCGATTTGGTGACCTTGGTGAAGGTGACGGTGATCTTGCACAGCGTATTGAAGTGAAAGGTAACGATGAAATTGCACAGCTTTCAAAGGGCTTTAACGGGTTCATTGAAAAGATTCACGAGTCGATGAAAGAAGTGTGTTCGACTAGCCAAGCACTG
This sequence comes from Vibrio sp. OPT24, assembly GCF_015163545.1. Taxonomy (NCBI): domain Bacteria; kingdom Pseudomonadati; phylum Pseudomonadota; class Gammaproteobacteria; order Vibrionales; family Vibrionaceae; genus Vibrio; species Vibrio sp. OPT24. The sequence goes on along the minus strand of NZ_JADDYI010000053.1, from coordinate 828,410 downwards.
CAAGTGGCGGCAGAGAGCGTGTCTAACAAAGCACACATTACCCACGACAACAGCCAAGAGCAACGTGATCAAACCCTTCAAGTGGTCGCTGCCATTAATGAAATGGGTATGACCATCAGCGAGATTGCATCGAACGCGGCAACAGCAGCAGAAACGGCAACGCAAGCTTCGGGTAATACTGAAGTGGGTCGTTCTGTTGTAAACAAAGCAAAAGACGCGATCAGTCGGTTAGCGCAAGATATCGAAAGCACGGGTCAAGTGGTTGAACAGCTTGCTTCTACAACTCAAGATATCGGTTCTATTCTGGGTGTTATCCGCGATATTTCAGATCAAACCAACTTACTCGCATTGAACGCAGCGATTGAAGCAGCCCGTGCCGGCGAGCAAGGTCGTGGTTTTGCGGTTGTAGCAGATGAAGTACGTAACTTAGCAAGCCGCACTGCAGATTCTACGGAAGAGATTCAGAAGATGATCAACCAACTGCAAAGCGATGCTAAAGATGCAGTAACGGCAATGAGTGCGGGTAAGGTGATCACGCTTGAAGGTGTATCGGCGTCGGATGAAGCGGTAGATGTGCTGAGTGGCATTTCAGATCGTATTGTTGATATTACAGACCGTAACACTCAAGTGGCGACGGCAACGGAAGAGCAATCAACCGTAGTTCATACAATCAACCAGAACATTGAAGAGATCAACGCAATCAACGAAGTGACAACGGGTACGGCCGAGCAGCTTGCAGAAGCGAGCCAAGAGCTTAGAGACCTTTCTTCTCGTCTAGATAAAATGGTTGGCTCGTTTAAGCTGTAATACTGCTTGAGCTAATGACGTTGACAGAGAGCTGGCTTCATTTAATCGTGAATCCAGCTCTTTCTAATTTCAAGCCAGCCCTGTGTTTAAACTGACGTTCGCTTGATCTGGTTTCGGGCTTTGGACTCAATCGCTCTAGCATCACAGGTCGTAAATGAGTAAAATCTCGTTAGATTTAATATTTAGGTAAGTATCATGAGCGATTTTGAAAAAGAACTAGAGCAGATGACTCAAGAAATGGGTGATGAGCCAGAAGTAAAACTACCATCACTTGAAGAGCAAAAAGCGATCGTCGCTGAGTTCAAACGACTAGAAGCAGAAGGCAAACTAACGCCAGAAGTGTTAGAGAAGCATTTTGGCCAGTTCAACAAACAGAATGATACGCCAATTCACTAAGTTGATTTAGACTGGTGCATGTCTCAAAGAAGTGATAATGGTGGTTGGGCTTATAGCCTGACTCATAGATAAAGGTCTAGCGCTTGCTAGGCCTTTTTTATTGCTATCAATAAAAAATTGAATACGTTTATAGAGTTGCTGGCGAGGTGATTTAATGAAAGTAAAACTAGTCGCCCTAAATAGAAAATCCCCCTTACAACGTAAGAGGGATTGGATATGGGCAAGTTATATCTTAAAAGGCGGAACCGATTAGTCTGTGCCGTACTCTTTGTATAGGCGACGACATGCGCGACCGTCACTGTGGAACAAGTGACAACGGTGTGCAGGAATACCAATCGCTAGCTTGTCACCAGACTCAATCGTCAACGTGTCTGGCTGGCGATAGATAACGTCAGCATCGGCACTTTCGAGGTTTAGGTAAACTTGTGTTTCGTTACCTAGCTTCTCAACCATCATCACTTCAGCTTCAATCGTCGCATCACCTGTTTCAGCAGACAATAAGTGCTCAGGACGAACGCCCAGAGACATACGGTCACCTGCATTGACAGTGGTACCATCGACTGGAATCCAGAAAGTCATGCCGTTTGAAAGTTGTACCAATACGCGTTCAGCTTCCGCTTGCTCGATGTGAACAGACATAAAGTTCATCTTCGGCGAACCAATAAAGCCAGCAACGAAACGGTTTTGAGGGTAGTGGTAAAGGTCAAGCGGTTTTCCGACTTGAGATACATAACCACCATCAAGAACAACAATTTTATCGGCCATAGTCATCGCTTCCACTTGATCGTGGGTAACGTAGATCATGGTGCAACCAAGTTGACGTTGTAGTTTAGTGATTTGCGAACGCATTTGAACACGTAAAGCAGCATCAAGGTTTGATAGCGGCTCATCAAGTAGGAATACATTTGGTTGAGAAACCAGAGTACGACCAATCGCAACACGTTGGCGTTGACCACCAGATAGGGCTTTAGGCTGACGCTCAAGAAGGTGACCAAGCTGAAGGATTTCTGCAGCATGTTCAACACGCTTATCAATTTCAGCTTTGTTAGCGTTCGCTAATTTGAGGCCGAAAGACATGTTGTCGTATAGGTTAAGGTGAGGGTAAAGCGCGTATGATTGGAATACCATACCCACGCCACGCTTTGACGGTTCAACGTCATTCATGCGTTGGTCGCCAATGTACAAATCACCAGACGTAATGTCTTCTAGACCTGCGATACAACGTAATAGCGTCGATTTACCACAACCTGATGGTCCAACGAATACTACGAATTCACCTTCGTTGATGTCTAAGGTTACGTCCTTAGAAATCTGTACATCACCATATGATTTATAAACGTTTTTTAACGTGACACTCGCCATCTAGCTTGTCCTCGATCGATCAAATTTTAAGTTTTACTGCTTATCATTATAAGAAATTTTCGGGTCAGCAGTAACTGTAGGAATTGGTAAGTATTGAGTGAGTAAGAAAAAAAGTGGGTGAGACTTGGATTTCTTTAACCAAGCCCACCCGTCATAGCCAAACTGGTGTCTATTTCCCCCACATCGAGCCAAACCTCCCCCGTGATTCAATCACAGATTTAACTCAATGCTTAATAAAGACACTAGCGGGCAGTGAAGCCAACTAAATGAACAATGCTGTTACACATAACACTTACTGGTAAAGGGTTCTTACTATCCACTCTTGGATGAATGCAGTTTCGATGAATTAGCGAAACGGTACATCCTCCCAACGTAAAATTAACGAGGGGGAGTAGTAGGGGAGGAGTAGATAAATGGGGTTATTAATAATTGGCGATCCAGTTCAAATAAATCCACGCCATAACGGTGATGTTGATCACGATGAGTATGTGTTTTGTGACTCCAATCTCTAATCTGACCGGATGGCGATCACGATTTTAAGCCATAATAGCTAGGGCGTAGTGGCTAGGATGATGAGCTAGAGGCTATTTTCTCAGATCATAAGCCCTGAAAACTGGCTCGTCTTGGTAGATGTGCCCTACGTATAAATATAAAAAGGATATTCACATGAAAAACGCTCTAAGCGCTGTAGCTCTAGGTACAATAGTTGCTCTGGGTTCTTTTGGTGCAAATGCTGCTATCGAAGAAGGACAACTAACTATCTGGGTAGGTGGTGACAAAGCTTATGAAGGCATGGCTGAAGTAGGTAAACGCTTCGAAGAAGATACTGGTGTTAAAGTAACAGTCGCTTTCCCTGACAAACTAGAAGAGAAGTTCTCTCAAGTTGCAGCGGCTGGCGATGGCCCAGACATGATTTTCTACGCACATGACCGTTTTGGCGGCTATGCAGAAGCGGGGCTTCTTGTTGATATCAAACCTTCTAAAGAAACTAAAGAAGGTATCGTAGACTTCGCATGGGACGCTGTTTCATACGAAGGTAAAACAATCGCATACCCTGTAGCGGTTGAGTCAGTTTCTCTAATTTATAACAAAGCGCTTGTTCCTAACCCACCTAAGTCTTGGGAAGAAATCCCAGCACTTGATGCTGAGCTTCAAAAAGATGGTAAAAAAGCGATCATGTGGCCTCTACGTGGCGGCGCTTACTTCACATGGCCTCTACTTGCAGCTGACGGCGGTTACGCATTCAAACAGACGGCAGAAGGTTACGATATTAAAGATGCGGGCGTAGCGACTGAGGGTGTTCAGAAGTCTCTAGGTTTCATCGAGAAGATGGTACAAGACAAAGTTATCTCTGCAGACATGGATTACTCAGTTGCTGAGTCTGAATTTGTTGCGGGCAACGTTGCAATGACAATCAACGGTCCTTGGGGTTGGGAAAACATCAAGAAAGCTGGCGTAGATTACGGCGTAACAACTTTACCTAAGTTCAACGGTAAAGCGTCTAAACCTTTCGTTGGTGTATGGGCGGGTGGTATCAGCACTGCGTCTCCAAACCGAGACCTAGCTGTTGAGTTCATGGAAAACTACCTGCTAACAGATGAAGGTATGAAGAGCCTGAACGACGACAAGCCACTAGGCGCTGTTGCTCTTAACTCTTTCCAACGTCAACTAGACAGCGATACTCGTATTGCAGCAACAATGGACAACGCGATGAACGGTGAGATCATGCCTAACATCCCCCAGTTCACAACATTCTGGTACAGCATGGAAGAAGCGATCGGCAACGTAGTTGACGGCCGTCAATCAGTAGACCAAGCACTAAAAGCTGCTGAAGGTCGTATGGTTAAGTAACACCCAAGCACTACCTTTTAAGGAGGGGGTAACCTCTCCTTACTTTTCTATTTTTTATCTATATCGCTAGCAGGTTCCTCTATGCAGTCAGTTCAAGGTACAGATGCTATCCCAGCACCATCAAGCCTTCCAGGCAGTAAAAGCGTCTTCATCAAATGGGGGTTGCTTGGTAGCGTTGGCTTAATAAACGGCTACGCTACAATTCTTATGTATTCTCGCGGTGAGCTCGCTTTTGCGCTGCTTACAGTGATCTTAACGGCTTTGGCACTTTACATTTTTGGTAGTAAAAAAACTTACGCCCACCGTTATATTTACCCAGGTATTGCCGGAATGATCCTGTTCATTCTTTTCCCATTGGCATACACCGTAGGGCTTGCGTTTACTAACTACAGCGCGAAAAATCAGCTTTCTCTAGAGCGTACTCAAACCGTTCTTTTAGACCGTTCTTTCCAAAGCGGTGAGAGCTACCCATTTACTTTGTACAAGACAGATGACGGTCACCAGATCGTCGTAAAAGATGGCGACCAACTGTTAGCGACTGACGTATTTTCTCTAGACAATATGACAGCAACAGAGATGGACCTATCTGTCATCGAGTCTGCGCAAGGTGAAAAAGAGAAAATCAAAGCGATCATCCAAAACCGAGCTGCGATCAGTGGTGTTGATTTCAATCTACCGGACGGTGGTGACATCCGCATGAGTGGCTTACGTAAGTTTGCTTCTGTTGCTCCGCTTTACACGCTACAAGACGATGAAGAAACGTTAATCAACAATGAAACGGGTGAAGTTCTTAAGCCAAATATGGATGTGGGTTTCTACCAACCTGTTGATACAAACGGTGAGTTTACGGGTAATACCATCTCTCCAGGTTTTGTGGTTAGTATTGGCACACATAACTTTGAGCGTGTATGGAAAGATGACGGTATTAAAGAACCGTTTATCAGCATCTTTATTTGGACGGTTATCTTCTCGGTATGTACCGTAGCGTTCACGCTTGTTATCGGGCTTGTGCTTGCGAATATCGTGCAATGGGAAGAGTTGAAAGGTCGTTCTATTTATCGTGTTCTACTGATTCTGCCTTACGCCGTCCCCGCGTTTATCTCGATTCTTATCTTTAAGGGTCTATTCAACCAAAGCTTTGGTGAGATCAACATGGTGCTCGAGAATATCTTCGGCTTAAGCCCGAACTGGTTCTCAGACCCTATCTTAGCGAAAACCATGGTGTTGATGGTTAACACATGGCTAGGTTTCCCTTACATGATGATTCTATGTATGGGTCTGCTTAAAGCGATTCCTGATGATTTATACGAAGCGTCAGCGATTGATGGTGCGAACTTCCTTGATAACTTCAAGCGCATTACATTCCCATTGATGATTAAGCCGCTTACACCGCTATTGATTGCAGCGTTTGCCTTTAACTTCAATAACTTCGTAATGATTCAACTATTGACGAACGGTGGCCCGAACATGATTGGTACTTCTGAGCCAGCGGGTTACACAGACTTGCTTGTAAGCTACACGTACCGAATTGCATTCGAAGGCGGCGGCGGCCAAGACTTCGGTCTAGCAAGTGCTATCGCAACGCTTATTTTCCTATTGGTTGGTGCACTAGCGTTACTAAACCTTCGTTTCACTAAACTGTCTCAAGATTAAGGAGCACGACAATGGCTATGGTACAAGGTAAAGGCCTTAAATACCGAGTGTGGGCAACGCATGCAGTGTTGTGGTGCTTCTTGGCAATGATTATCTTCCCACTACTGATGATCATCGCTATCTCGTTCCGTGAAGGTAACTTCGCAACCGGTAGTTTGATTCCCGATAACCCATCACTGGAGCACTGGAAACTGGCTCTTGGTATGTCGGTAACGAATGCTGACGGCTCGGTGACACCACCTCCATTCCCAGTACTAACGTGGTTATGGAACTCAATTAAAGTCGCGGGTGTTACATCGATTTTAATCGTGGCACTGTCAACGACATCGGCTTACGCATTTGCTCGTATGCGCTTTAAAGGTAAAGAAACTATCCTGAAAGCGATGATGATTTTCCAAATGTTCCCAGCAGTACTTGCTCTAGTAGCAATCTACGCGCTGTTTGACAAACTTGGTCAATACATTCCGTTCTTAGGCTTGAACACACACGGTGGTCTAATCTTCTCTTACTTAGGTGGTATTGCACTTCACGTATGGACGATTAAGGGGTACTTTGAAACGATTGATAACTCTCTGGAAGAGGCAGCAGCCCTTGATGGTGCAACGCCTTGGCAAGCATTCAGACTGGTTCTACTGCCGCTGTCTGTGCCAATCCTAGCGGTTGTGTTTATTCTATCTTTCATCGCGACAGTTGGTGAGGTGCCAGTAGCATCTATCTTACTTACAGATGTGAACTCTTACACACTAGCAGTAGGTATGCAGCAGTACCTATACCCTCAGAACTACCTATGGGGTGACTTTGCGGCAGCGGCTGTACTATCAGCACTTCCGATTACTATCGTGTTCTTACTTGCTCAACGTTGGTTAGTTGGCGGTTTGACGGCAGGTGGTGTAAAAGGATAAGCTGTACTCTATAAGAAAGAAAAGAGCGACCTTTAGGTCGCTCTATATTGGCATTTTTATTACATCATTTGGTTTGGCCGCCGATCAGTAATAAAAATAACCCTCAGGTTACGCATAGCTGGCCGCTAATCAGGTTCCTTACGCTATTAATGATTAGTGGTTTTTGTAACTCTAACCCAGGTATTTACTTGGGTTTTTTTATGTCTGCTACTTTTTGGTATGTATTTGTACCAGCCTTTATCTGCTTATCTCGGTGACTTAGATTTGAGCCATTCCATGCCTAAATCTTTCATTATCAAAATAATCACTCTGTCTCATAAATCAGACGCTCAGTATAAGGGGCAGCAGGTCTATTGATATGTTGCTAATAATTCAATGCGTGATACTTCAATGATTTGCATGCAACGAGCGTCTGAATTTCACCGAAAGTGTCTATAAAGGCTAAATACAACAGGCCTATTGAGAGTAGATCTCAACAGCATACTTTGAGCTAGACTCTTATCAGACATAGAGAATCGAGGCTGTGTGAAGATTAAAACTCTCGACTAGAAGGCGCACAGCCTAAATGCTGTAACAGTACATAGATACTTTCTTGATCGAGTGCTACGCGTCTAAACAGATCGGCAAACGTGTGGTCACCACCAAAACAAGTTTGAATATAGTGGTTAATCTCATTGCTGTCGTAGCCTTCTACGTACAAAGTTCTAACCCATTGATACTCAACAGCCTTCAAATTGTTCAGTGTAGATTCGCTAAGAGTGGGGCGTGTGACGCTCAAGAGTGGCTCCGAAAAAATTCTAATACATCCATTATGATTGGCGGTATTTAATCAGAGCAAAATGACGACTTTATTACAGAGAAGGCAAATCCATATTCGATAGTGGATTCATTTCAACTCTTTGGTTGAGTATCACGCTTTATCGGAAATATTGGTCTTAGAGATGTTTTATTTACTTTGGAATGATTTGTCGCAGAGTCACAAGACCAGAACTGTTTCGTTTGTGTTTAAAGTGGGTTAGGTAAAACAAATGCCAAGCATCTGCTTGGCATGGAAATAGGCGTATGTGAGAGCCTTGATTGACCTTACTTGAGGTATTTCACGTGTGCTTCCATCTCTTCACCGATTTGCTTTCGCATGTTCATAAGACGAATAGCCGAGTCTCTCAACTCAATGTCTTCTTCGGTATCAGGGATCCATTCTGGCACTTTGGTTGGGGTACCATTTTCATCGACAGCTACCATAATCACGATGCAGTGAGTCGTCAGACGATTGTTGAGTTCTTTGGGGTCGCTAGCTTGGACGTCTATTGCAATGTGCATTGACGATGAGCCGGTATAGATGACCTTCGCACTTACCTCGACAAGGTTGCCAACATGGATGGGTGCTACGAATCGAATACCACCTGCATAGGCGGTGATGCAGTATTTGCCACTCCAACCTGCAGAACAGGCATAGGCTGCTAAATCGACCCACTTCATTACTGCGCCACCATGAACTTTACCACCAAAGTTCACATCTCCGGGCTCAGCTAAAAAACGCAGAGTAACGTCTCGTTTGCCATCTTGTCGGCTGTTGTTACTGCTCATCTATCTTCCTTTATTATTATTTTGCTGCATAACATGCTCGTTACTTGCTAATAACAATATACTTAAGATGACATAAATTAAAGTGGATAATCTCACTGTTAAGATTATTTTTTCAAACGGATGACGAACCTATGAACATTGGTGTTTTCTGGCGATCGAGATGAGTGATAAACAGGAAAGGGCAAGATGGGTGTAAGTTATTTCGAAAGTGGGTTTCAAAAAAAAAACACCTAGCATAGCGCTAGGTGTTTCTAAGCCGTTCGGTACTCATATCGGTACCTTTTTATTTTAGCCAACTAACCGTTGTTCATCTGGTTAACTTAAAGTGATTCTATCCTCATTAATCCTAAAGTGGTAGTTAAAGTTTTTTTACTATTCAGCTCACTTTTACTCTTTGAACAAAGTATAGATCCTTTGAGTGAACTTTGCCTGTCGAGTTATTGATTGGTCATTATTAAAGGGAAATTGGCCCTGACCGCAATCTTGTAAAGGTATTAATTATAAAAACACATTAAGTTGTTTTTCTTAATCACGTAAAAGATCCAAATATTCAGGTTGATCTGACGTTTGGTCAACTTGTTGCAAAGGCTCACTGTAGTAGTAATCCTTCATTATTTACACTGCCGATAAGCGAACACTTTAACTAAACAGTATGAATGCCTTTAAAGTAAATCATAACCTTGTTGCAAGAGAAGAAGCAACGATTAAATAGTTTTAAGAGGATTGTTAACAAAAAATTAGATCGACAAAGCTTATCTAAGGAAGTGGTTTTAAACGAGGTAGCTATGAGTAGCCGTGGTTTGAAGCAGTAAAAAAATACCTGCTGTGGTAGCAGGTACTGCGAGGATATCTCGTTGAGAACATCGTTGATAAATGAGGGGGAGAGCTTAGCTTTGTTGAGGAAGCGGAAGCTCAAGCCTTGGTTTTCTCTTGATTTGAGCAAGAATGACACCAGAGATTACCATCACGCCTCCAATGATATGGAATTGGTTAATTTCTTCACCTAACCAAGTAGACGCAAGTACAATCGCGATAACGGGCATTAAATTCATGAACATGGCACTTGAATCTGCGCCAATGGTGTCAATCGCCTTCACCCACATCCAAGGGGCCAAAATAGAAGCAGCAAGGGCAGCGTAAGCAATCAAAGGAATAGCTTGTTGGGATGGCAACAGTTGTTCGCTGGTTAACCAAAGTGGCGTCAACATAGAAACCGCAAACAATCCTTGGATATAAATCACTACCCAGCTACTTAACGGCATTTTCCAGCGTTTAAGCAGTACACAATAGGAAGCATAAACGAATGCGGCTATTAACATATAGCCATCACCCTGAGTCAGTTCTTGATGTATGAAGAATAAAGGATCGCCTTTCCCTAACATCAGAGCTAACCCAGACAGCGACAATACGCCGCCAACAATGCTTAGGCCAGAAATAGACTTGCTTAACAAGGGTACGCTAAGGAACACGCTGATCAATGGTACTAATGAAGTGATCAACGCCATATTAGAGGCGGTTGTCGTTAAGCCGGCGTAGTAACCCAAAGATTGGTTTAACACCATGCCCAAAAAGCCAAGGAACGCCAGTTTAGACAAATTAGGTTTAATGATTGGCCATTGCTTGATAACCGACCGAATACAGAAAGGTGTCAGAATCAACATTGCAATGAACCAACGGTAAAAACTCATCGCGCTCGGCTCTATGGTACTTGCAGCGAGCCTATTGACGATAGCATTTGCACCCCAGATGCAGACTGTAAAAAATGGTAAAAGATAATGCATGTGAATTCCGTCGCAAATGAGTTGATGCGGCTAGTTTGACAGGTCGTTATACTTACAGATATCTTTAAAAAGACATCAGGCGCGATAGGAAGACAAGTTTGAAAAAACACTCAAGAAACCTTCACCCATCCTTATCAATCGATAAGGCACCATCCAACGTATTTATGAATTTCGAAGCTTTCTTATCGAACACTGAAACTCGCGTGCATAGCCACCCTTGGGGACAAGTACAATTGATCAGTGGCGGTATTCTAGAAATGGAAGCTGAAGGTACACGCTTTCTAGCCCCGCCACACCTAGCTATTTGGGTACCTGCTGGAGTCATGCACTGCAGTTATAATCGCAAACCCTTAGATTATTGCTCTTTGAATATTTCCCATGAGCTAACGCAACATCTGCCTGAGAAAACCAGTTTAATAAAGATCACACCAATCGTATCCTCGATTATCGATGATTTTCGTCAGCGTGATATTAACGTTGCTGCGAGCGAACAAGATCAAAGATTAGTGCGAGTATTGTTGGATCAATTGGCAGAGCGTCAAGTTGAGCATCACTTTTTGCCTTCAACTGATAATAAATATCTTGCGCCCATTCTTGCTGCGATTGAAGAGAACCCAACTGATGATATCTCACTGAAAGATTGGGCCGATAAAGTGCACGCGACAGAGCGAACCTTATCGCGCCACTGTCAAAGTGAACTGGGGATGAGCTTTACTGAATGGCGACTTCGAGTACGCTACTTGTACTCTATGGATCTGTTAAGAAATGGGCAATCCGTTAAAGAAGTCGCACTGACTTTAGGCTATAACCAAGCTAGTCCGTTCATTAGTATGTTCAAGAAATATTCCGGCCAAACGCCAGAACAATATAAGAACCGTTTGTTGTAACTTGTTCTTGGCTTTAGGTTTACTCGTCAATTCTTTGTCATTGAGAATAAAATAATATACACGCGCAGTGTTCGCGCTTGTTAACCATCAAGGTTTATATTGAGGTCATATGGAGATCAAAGTATTAAAAAGTTTTGTAGCTGTAGCCACACACAGAAGCTTTTCAAAAGCAGCAAAGGAATTGAACACAGTTCAGCCTGCTATTAGTCGCCACATTACAAGCCTTGAGCATGAACTAGGGGTTAGCCTATTTTTTCGCACATCTCGCGAAGTCGTTATTAGTGCTGCTGGAAAGCATTTACTCACAGACGCCATAAAACTCATAGAACATACTCAACAAGCGAAACAATCCGCAATTCGAGCCTCTTCTGGTCATATTGGTACTTTGACAATTGGTTACCTTGGGGGCGCAACGTTGAGTTTCTTGCCTCGTTTAGTTCGGCAGTATATTACTGAAAATCCAACTATTGATGTCGATCTTGTTGAGATGACAGCTTCTGAACAAATCGAAGCTCTTGAAAAGCGGGAGATTGATATCAGTTTCTCTCGCCCACTTCCAAATCTGATTGATGATGACTACGTTTCCGTTCCGATTTATGCAGATAAGCTCGTTGCGGTTGTGCCAATCACACACGAACTCGCCCAATGTTCGATCATTCAAATAAAGCAACTGCAGTTCGATCCCTTCATTTTATTTGAACGTGAGCAAGCCGTGGGGTTATTTGATTCCATCATTACTCAATGTGATTTATCCGGTTTTTCTCCAAATATAAAAAAACAACCCAACCACATGCAAACGGTGTTAACCCAGGTATCTTCTGGCTTAGGTGTCTCGGTAGCTCCTTATGCTATTCGTGACTTACGTTGTGAGGGTTGTGTCTTTATTAACCTTGAATCTGTGGATGTAGAGATGCCATTGGTGATGACACACCATTTACATGCTCAATCTCCCACTGCTAGTGCATTTGCAGCGATAGTACAGAGTGAAATTAAAGCAATTCAACAGAGTATGAGTTAGGAAATCATCTATGCAAATTGCGTATAGAATTTACATCAAATAGGTATTTTTGCTATTTAAGCGTCACCCTTAAACTCACTTCATCAAAATCACTCATTAAAACGATGAACTAAAATTAAGGTGTAATCATGTCAAAGGTGACGACAGAAACTTTGGGTACAGGGCGCTTATTACTTATGTCGAGCGCTGTCTCAGCAACCGCTGCAAATCTTTATTATAACCAGCCGATTTTACCCAAGATCGGTACAGAACTCGGTTTAACAAGCGCACAACTCGGCGCAGTGCCGGCGGCTAGTCAGATTGGTTATGCAGTGGCGCTACTTTTCTTATCGCCATTAGGGGACACTTTGCCGCGCAAACGCCTCATTGCGATCCTATCGGTAATGTTAGTGTTGTCATCATTTATTGCGTTTTCTGCATCTAGCTTAATTGTGTTGGTTGTTGCGTGTTTTGCGATTGGCTTAAGTGCCAATATCACTCAACAGTTGATTCCATTTGCAGCGTCATTAAGCACTCCTGAAACGAAAGGGAAAGTCATTGGGACTTTAATGACAGGCCTGACCGTTGGCATCTTGCTTTCTCGTACACTCAGTGGTTTTGTTGGTGAGCAGTTTGGGTGGCGTGCTGTGTTTATGATGTCGGCAAGTATCGCGATGATCTTTGGTTTAATGTTATACGCTTTTTTACCGACGAATACTCCGACAATCAAGATACCTTACCTTAAGCTTGTTGCTAGTATGGCAACGTTAATTAAGCAGCATTCGATACTACGTACATCTGCTTTAACCGGCGCGCTTTGGTTTGCTTCGTTCAATGCACTTTGGGCAACGTTAGCTTTGCACGTCAGCGAATCACCATTTAATTACAATGCTCAGCAAGCTGGGATGTTTGGGGTTATTGCCTTTGCTGGTGTGATTGGTGCCAAAGTTTCAGGTTCATTAGTAGGTAAGTTTGGTTCTCGAAATATGATCAGTATGGCGTTAGTCATTATTGCTGCTGGCTTTGTTGTTTCGGGGCTCTTTGCTGATACCTTGATTGGGTTGATCGCCGGTATCATTCTTATCGACCTTGGTGTGTTCAGTGCTCAGGTATCGAATCAAGTCCGCGTATTTTCAATTGATCCACAAGCTCAGAGCCGTATAAATGGGGTCTATATGCTTGGCTACTATCTTGGTGGTGCCTTCGGTTCGTTTGTGGGTATTCAGGTATTTGAATTGGTCGGCTGGGTAGGTGTAGTAGGCTTTAGTGTTGCAGCTGTGGCATTAAGTTTTATTGTTAACCGCATCAACAAGCAATAAATCACGTCGCCTTCATTTATGTGTTTACACATACTTGAGTTAAGGCTCGTTGCTATCGAAAATGAATGCTATTTAAACGTTTTAAAGTTTGGATAACACGGTTTACGACTCTCAATGGTGAGTGATAAGCGATGAGAATCATCCATCTTTCATTTCCCTGCAAAATAAAGGTGACATTACATATATGCAATGTCACCTGTAAAGCATTGGGTTGTGAAATAAATAGATTAACCAATGAGTACTTGTTACTTAGAAACAACAGTCCACTTCATTAGAACCGGTTCTGCTTCCTCACACTGAATCAGTTCAAGTGGACGTTTCACCCATGGGCCCGCTTCTTGAGTTTCTGATGTCACTGCCAAACAGTAGCTAGAGTCCGCTTTTAATCGAATGGTTTGATCATTTTCGCTGTAAACAAAACCTTGGTTTTTGGCGTCGCTACACTCTAGTAACGCGAGTTCGCTTTTTCCTTTCGCAAGAAGCCCTTGCATACACAGCCCTTCGAACGCGTAAGACTGAATTTGGTCTGTTTCGTTGTTGAATTCAAATCTCACATCATGACCCGAATAGTTGCGAGGAGAACCTTCAGGCGCTTTGGGTTTACAAGTATGAGTTTGCATTAATTCTGATTGACCAGGTCCGTAGGTATCAATACAAAACCCATAACCGTTTGGCTCATCTAAATTATCACTTAAGACAATGTATGGCGGTTCTGTCGGTACATTTGGCTCTGCTGCAAAGAGGAATGAAGGAGCAACAATTAAGCTAGATGCAACAATGAAGTTGGTCATACTTTTTAGGTTCATATTAATTTCATCCTTTAATGAAGGTAGGTGTTGTGACTAAAACGGCTTACTGGTTAAAACTTTCGGTGAACTCTACAATTCTAGCGGCATTGACACCTTTGTCACTGCGACCGATTCGAGACACACTACGAATATCGATACGGCTTTTGTTGTTTATTGGGGTAACTTGAACGACCACATCGTCCATAAAACCAAAGAAAGTTGTTTGAGCCGTTGCTTCAAAGCGTAATGCCTCTGGGTATCCTGCAACCACTTCCCATCCACTATTTTTCGCTATATCCAGTGCTTTTGCGTACGCATCTTCAGAAGAAAGGTTCGACTGAATAGGTTTAATGTATGGGTACAATTTTTTCTGTATGGCAGCCACTTCTTCTCCTGCATAAATCAGAGAGTTTTTGGCACCTGCACGCGTATCGTCTAGCTTATAAAATTCAGGTGGGTTTATAGTGTCGGTAGTAATGTCATGAATTGCAGGCTCACGCTTTACGGGGTGAGTTATGCCATGGAGCATTGGCGCGATGAGACCAAGCCCTATGAATGCAGCAACCAGAGGCTTGAGCGCACCTGTACGATCACGAGTAATCCATTGGTAGATGAGCCCGAGTGTACTTAAAGCGAGTAGAGAGAGGCCGATAGGGTTGAGGTAGTTTCGAATGTAGCCAAAGCCAACAATAGGGTCCCATAAGCCCATGCAAGATCCAAATATCATCACCGCAACCATTAGTAATGCGGTAAAAGCGATGACTAGTAATAATGTTCCTATACGAGATGGTCGGTTGTTCGTCATTTTCTATCCTTTGAAAGTTTTCAGCGAGTAATGATGAGCCACTCCTAGGCTCACCATATCTTCATTTTGTTAGTATTCGGTTTTATTATTACTTCGTTTTGTGATTGCTCAGTTTGGTTGTTCTGTGTTGTTTGCTATTTCTGCTTTGTCATCTGACTTGAACAGTTTGCAGATCAAGACAAAAAATAGCGGAGCGAAGTAAATCACTAACAACGTCGCTCCCATCATGCCGCCTAAAACGGACGTACCAATCGCATTACGCGCGTTAGCACCTGCACCCGTACTCAGCACTAAAGGCAATACGCCGAGTCCGAACGCCAGTGACGTCATGATGATAGGGCGCAAACGCATCTCACATGCTTGTACCGTTGCATCAATAATGTTGACGCCTTTTTCATAAAGTTCTTTGGAGAACTCAACAATCAAAATGGCGTTCTTGGCGGTTAAACCTATGGTAGTTAGCACGCCTACTTGGAAGTACACATCGTTTTCTAACCCTCGTAACATAATCGCAGCCAGTGCGCCGAGTATGCCTAATGGAACCACCAGAATAATCGCAATTGGAATACTCCAACTTTCATACAGAGCCGCTAAGCAGAGGAAGACCATCAAGATGGAGATCGCATACAGAATTGGCGCTTGGTTGCCAGCTTCTATCTCTTGATAGGACATTCCCGTCCAGCTTACCTGTACATCATTGGAGATCTCGGCTGCCAATCTATCGATTTCAGCCATCGCTTCACCAGTACTATAACCAGAGGCGGCTTCACCGACGATTTCCACTGCAGGATTACCGTTATAACGTTGTAACTGTGGAGAACCTTGACCCCAGTGATAAGTACTGAAGGCTGAGATAGGCACCATCTCGTCGTTGTTATTACGCACAAACCATAAGTTCAGGTCTTCTGGTGTCATGCGATATTCTGCATCAGCTTGAATGTAAACTTTCTTAGAGCGGCCACGGTCGATAAAGTCATTCACGTATGACGATGCCCAAGCAATCGACAGTGATTGGTTGATGTCATCGATTTCTAAACCAAGCACTTTGGCTTTCTCATAGTCGACATCAAGGAACAGTTGCGCGGTATCCTCCAGGCCATTTGGACGTGTACTTTGCAATAATGGACTTTGTGCCGCTGCACCAAGTAGTTGGTTTCTTATCTCAATCAGCTTGTCATGACCGACAGCACCGACGTCTTCTAAGTAGAAGTTAAAGCCTGTTGAAGTACCAAGCTCTCGGATTGCTGGGCTACTAAAAGCAAAGATCTGTGCATGTTTGTAGTTTGAAAATTCACCCATAACACGGCCGATAATGGAATCCACATCGGTTCCAGGTTCAGTTCGTTCTGACCAATCTTTCATGCCGATGAATGCCATCGCTGCATTTTGCCCAGAGCCTGAAAAGTTGAATCCAGACACGGTAAATACATGGTCGACAGTATGTGATTCGTTCTCTTCAAAATAATCTTTGATATCCAACATCACTTCTTGTGTCTTTTGTAATGTGGTCCCCGTTGGTGTGGTGACCATAACCATGAAGTCACCTTGGTCTTCATTTGGTAAAAATGAACTTGGCAGCACGTTGTATAGGTAAGCCGTGCCGGCAAAAAGCATTAGGTAAACAAAAACGAAGCGTAGTGGTCGCTGTAAAGCGTGTTTAACTGAACCTCGGTATTGGCTGGATAGCTTGTCGAACCCTCGGTTAAACAGTGCAAAAAACTTATTGCTCGACGCTTTATCTACAGGCTTTAGAAGCGTTGCACACAATACAGGAGTAAGAATCAATGCGACGACAACGGATAGCACCATTGCCGAGACAATCGTCAAAGAGAACTGTTGGTAGATAACGCCCGTTGACCCTGACATGAAGGCCATAGGAATAAATACAACCGACAACACCATCGTAATACCGATTAGGGCACTGGTAATTTGTCCCATTGATTTTTTGGTTGCTTCAAGAGGAGATAGATTCTCTTCATGCATCAACCGCTCAACGTTTTCCACGACTACGATGGCATCATCAACCAGCAAACCGATCGCTAACACCAAACCAAACATGGTGAGTGTGTTGATTGAGAAACCCAGCATGGCCATGACACCAAAGGTACCAAGTAGTACGACTGGCACGGCAATGGTTGGGATTAAGGTTGCTCGTAAGTTTTGCAAAAACAGTAACATCACGATAAACACAAGCCCAACCGCTTCAAATAGCGTTTTGACCACTTCAGTGATAGAAAGGCGAATGAACAAGTTGTTATCGGTTGTTTTAACCAATACTAGTCCGTCTGGAAAGCCTTTTGAAAGTTGTTCCAGTTTTGCATCAACCGCGTTTTGTGTGTCTAACGAATTCGCGCCGGTGGCGAGGGTGATCGCAATACCTGAAGAGTCCTTACCCATGTAGGCTGGAATGGATGAAGATTCTTCACTGGCTAACTCGACACGTGCGACGTCTTTGAGCTTAATTTGAGATCCGTCACTGTCGACTTTAATTAAGATGTCCTCAAATTCTTCAACGCTGGTTAATAGGCTTTGCGCTGTGATACTGGCATTAATTAACTGAGAATCAACGGCTGGCGTTCCGCCTAGTTGTCCAACAGTAACTTGGCTGTTTTGAACCGATACGGCATTAGAAACGTCAACAGGGGTGAGACTGTAGCTGTTCAATTTTGCAGGGTCTAACCAAATACGCATCGCATAAGATGGACCGAAAATAGTCACTTCGCCTACGCCGTTAACACGGCTTAAGATGTCCTTAATGTTAGAGTTTGCGTAATCTTGAATGTCGCCCGCACTCATGCTGCCATCAGGCGAATAGAGGTTGGTGACCGACATAAAACCCGACGTACTCTTGGTCACAGATGTGCCTTGGTTTTGTACTGCTGTAGGCAGGCGATTGCTCACTTGCTGTAAGCTATTCTGCACCTGTACCTGGGCAATATCGGGGTCAGTGTCTGCGCTAAACGTTAAGGTCACACTCGCACTACCAGAAGAGTCACTTTTCGACGCCATGTAAAGAAGGTTATCTAACCCTGTCATGCCTTGTTCGATGACTTGGGTTACGCTGTCTTCAATCGTTTTCGCTGACGCGCCAGGGTATGACGTTGAAATAGTCACGGCTGGTGGTGCAATTGTTGGGTATTGCGCGACAGGCAAAGAGACGATCGCCGCAATGCCTGAAAGCATAATGACAATGGAAATCACCCAAGCAAAAATCGGTCTGTTAATAAAAAAGTTCGATAAGGACATGGTTTATTCCTCGCTCGCCAAAGCAGGAACGGTACTGTCTGTTCTGCTATCGACAACAACCGCAACATCATTTTTCATGTTAATTATGTTGGTGATGACGACTTGTTCACCGCTAGAAAGCCCCTCTTTAACAACCCAACCGTTACCCACTTCATTGCCGAGAACGACTGGCTTTTTCGCTGTTTTGTTGTCTTGGTTAACGACAAAAACTGAAGGATCACCAGACTGGCTTCTTACTACAGCTGATTGCGGAACAACAAGGTAGCCTCGTGCTTCTGGCATCGAAATATGGGCGCGTACGTACATACCGGCGAGTAAAGTATTGTCAGGGTTCGGAATGATGGCACGTAGCGTTACCGTACCGGTTGAGTCTGAAACGAGCGTGTCCGAAAACTCTAAATGGCCGACTTCGTCATACGCACTGCCGTCTTCTAACGTTATCGTTACTGGGATCTCAGCATTTTTGTCGGTAAAGGTCGCAAACTCTTTTCTGATTTTGGTAATCGCTAACGAAGATTGCTGCATATCCACGTAAACGTTCGTGGTTTGCACAATAGTCGTCAGGTAAGAAGACTGCTCAGAGGTCAATAAAGAGCCTTCAGAGACCAAAGAAAGACCAGCCTGACCTGAGATAGGCGCTTTGATTTTGGTATAAGACAGTTCAATATTGGCGTAATCCAATTCTGCTTGGCGGATCGCGACTTCAGCTTGGGCTTCTTTGTAAAGGGCGTCTGCATCGTCAAAATCTTGCTGACTGGTCAGTTTTTTTCTTAATAGTTCTTTATAGCGGAGTGCCGTTTTTCGAGCGGTATCTTCGCTCGTCAGTGCTTTCGCTAATTGAGCTTGTGCACTATTAACGTTGGATTGATAAGTGGTTGGGTCAATTTCATAAAGTACATCATCGGCTTCTACGTGAGAGCCCTCTTTGTATAGGCGGCTTTTGAGAATCCCTGTTACTTGAGGCCTCACTTCTGCTTGCTTGAACGCGGCAATTCGCCCTGGCAACTGGGTCGTCAAACGCAGTGTTGTTGGAGTCAAGTCTAAAACGTCGACATGAATAGGACCTGGGGCTGGTCGTTGTTCCATAGCTTGTTCGCCACAGCCCAATAGTAGAGAACTAGAGAGAAGTAAGCCCAAAGGCAATCTTAACGCGCGGGGTAGAAACATAATGAAACCTTATCCTAGAAGCAGAATTGCAAACATAGAAAAAAGGATAGCAGTTATATGGTTAAGGCAGGGTTAAGGCTCAGGGGTTATACGAGTCATTGGATAGCTGCAAATAACTTGATGCAGATTGCATTCCTGAACTTAGAAACGCTTAGTTATACGTCTCTCTGTTGTTCGTTGTTTCTTTATCACCACACATTTATCACACAATTTAATGTTTTTTAATAAAACTTACTTATTATCAGTGTGTTGCATGGTGTTAACGTCTCAAAGTTCCCTCACATTTTTTCGTTATCCTAGGAGTAATGAAAAAATTGGGAAAACCTTCGCATGAAAAACATCAAACAGTTAGTGACGATCACTTTACTTGTTATCGCTATCGGTGCTGTCGCCGCTTATTTTTATATGAAGAACGATGCCTCAATCGTCACTTATTCTACGGAGCCTGTTCGCATCGGTAACATCGAAGAGGTGGTGCTCACTAACGGTGTGCTATATCCCTACAAAATGGTGAATGTGGGTGCTCAAGTTTCAGGCAAGTTAGAGTCGATAGCCGTGACGGTCGGTGACACACTTAAAGCTGGAGATGTTATTGCTCAAATTGATAACCTTTCACAAGAAAACGCATTGAAAGAATCCCATGCTTCACTCACTAACATTAATGCGCAATATCGAGCGAAAAAAGCGCAGATTTATCAGTCACAACTTGCTTTTGAACGACAAAAGGCGATGTTGTTAAAAAATGCCAGCTCGCAATCCATGTATGACGCAGCAGAGGCCGAACTTCTTGTTTATGAAGCCGAACTCGACCAACTGGTTGCAGAAAAAGAGAAAGCGCTGATCAGTGTCGATGACGCTCAACTGGATTTAAGCTATACAAAGATCGAATCACCGATTGATGGCACGGTTGTTTATGTCTCTGTTGAAGAAGGGCAAACCGTTAAC
This sequence comes from Vibrio sp. OPT24, assembly GCF_015163545.1. Taxonomy (NCBI): domain Bacteria; kingdom Pseudomonadati; phylum Pseudomonadota; class Gammaproteobacteria; order Vibrionales; family Vibrionaceae; genus Vibrio; species Vibrio sp. OPT24. Next base: position 807,917 of record NZ_JADDYI010000053.1, on the reverse strand, counting down.
ACAAATCAATCGACACCTTCCATTGTTGAAGTCGCTCAACTTGATGTTATGACGGTCAAGGCACAAGTGTCTGAAGCCGATATCATTCACATTGCGACGGGGCAAAAAGTGTATTTTTCGATTTTAGGCGCGCCACAACACAATTTTTATGGTGAACTGAAATCAATTGAGCCTGGCCCAACCCTTTTGACTGGCGACGATAGCGAGCTAAACATTGGTGATAATGATGCTATTTATTATAACGCGGTATTTGATGTCGATAACACGGAAGGGTTGCTGCGCTTTGGTATGACAGCGCAAGTCTCGATCGTACTAGATGATGCACAAGAAGCACTATTGGTTCCGTCTCAAGTCCTGACTAAAAAGCTTCCCGGCAAGAATCGTTATCGTGTCCCTGTTTTAGTTGAAGGCGCATTAGAGATGCGAAATGTTGAGATTGGCATCAATAATAAAGTGTATGCACAAGTTCTGGATGGGCTAGAGCTAGGAGATCGAGTTGTTATTGGTCAAGCGAACGCCAAATCGTCATCAGGTTTTGATATGTCATCGACATTAGGGCCTGAGAAAGGTGGTCGTGGTAATGGAGGTCCTGGAGGTCCTGGAGGTCGTGGTCAAGGTAATGGCGGGAGACCTTAGTTATGAGTGACGTTCTATTAGAAATCTCAGGACTCAGTCGTTGTTTTCCTGCAGGTGATGATCAGTTAACGGTATTGAACAACGTTAACCTAACCATACGTCGCGGTGAAATGATCGCGATAATGGGGGCTTCTGGTTCGGGTAAATCGACTTTAATGAATATTTTAGGTTGCTTAGATACTCCTAGCGAAGGAACTTATCTTGTTAATGGTCGAGATACATCGGTAATGAACCCTGATCAATTAGCGGAATTACGCCGTGACTATTTTGGTTTTATATTTCAACGTTATCATTTGTTGGATGATCTCACTGCTATCGGTAATGTCGAGATCCCTGCGCTTTACTCGGCCGAAAATAAAGCGTCCCGCCAAGCACGAGCTGAGCAACTGTTAAAAAGGTTGGGGCTAGCGGAGCGAATGGATCATAAGCCAAGTCAACTTAGTGGTGGGCAACAACAGCGAGTTAGTGTCGCCCGCGCTTTGATTAATGGTGGTACGGTGATCCTTGCCGATGAACCAACCGGGGCTCTCGATAGCCATAGCGGTAAAGAGATGATGGACTTACTTCGTGAGTTGCATCAACAAGGGCATACTATTGTTCTGGTTACTCATGACCCTAAGATCGCCGCCTCCGCGGAGCGCGTAATCGAGATCTCTGATGGAGAAATCGTGAGTGATATAATGAGCGGTGCCAATAATGATAGCGCCTCAACTGAATATTCAGCGACAAGAATCGAAGAGAAACAAAGTGTCAATAAACCTATATCAAAGCCGTTTTCTGCACAGTGGTTCAGCGTTGTTGAAGCGTTCAAAATGTCGCTATCCGCAATGGGAAGCCATCGACTAAGAACGTTTCTGACGATGCTGGGGATCATCATCGGTATTGCGTCTGTGGTGTCCGTTGTAGCGATTGGCAATGGTTCTCAAGCTCAGGTTTTGTCACGAATGGCTTCAATGGGCACCAATACTATTGAAATCAAACCTGGTTCTGGGCTGGGCGACCGACGTGCTGGGCGAGTGAGAACCTTGACAGCAAATGATGCAAACGCTTTAACGAATCTCTCCTTTGTTGATAGTGTGACACCGACTGTGCGTGTGAATGTGGCGGTGCGCTATGGTAATGAGGCGGTGACAGCAGAAGTGCAAGGTGTTGGTTCTGATTACTTTCGCGTTCGAGGTTTTGAAGTCGCACAAGGGCAGCTATTTGATGACGGAAGTATCGATGCACTAGAGCAAGTGGCGGTTATTGATAACAATACCTTAGATGACCTTTTCCCTGACGGCGAAGCACTTGGCAAAGTCATCTTTTTAGGTCGCTTACCTGTGCGTATTATCGCGGTTACCGAAGCAAGAGAAATGGCGTTTGGTAATAGTGATGCTCTGAATGTTTGGCTACCTTATAGCACGGTAAACTCTCGTATTTATAGCCAAAATTACGTTAATGATATTACGGTTAGGGTGAGCGACGAAGTATCCAGTACCGCTGCAGAGCAAGCGATCATTAATTTAATTAAAATGCGCCATGGTGTGGAAGATTTCTTTACCGTGAATACGGATACGGTCAGAGAAAATATCGAACAAACTTCATCAACGATGACCTTACTTATCTCGGCTATTGCCTTTATTTCATTGGTGGTGGGTGGCATCGGTGTTATGAATATCATGCTGGTGTCGGTAACCGAACGAACGCGAGAAATCGGCATTCGTATGGCAGTTGGAGCAAGACAAGCGGATATTCTAAGACAATTTTTAATAGAAGCCGTTTTAGTGTGTTTGTGTGGTGGCGCTTTGGGGATAGGGTTAGCTTACGCTGTGGGCTTGATTGTCTCGTCGACGAGCAGTGGTTTGAGTATGATTTATTCGACCAACTCAATTATTGCGGCCTTTATTTGCTCAACACTGATCGGGGTTCTCTTCGGTTTCTTACCCGCTAGAAATGCAGCAAGATTAAACCCGGTGGATGCGTTATCTCGAGGATAAGGAAAGAACGTTGAAGATAGATTATAAATTGAAGCTTATTCATAAGTTCTTCTTTGCTTTTTGTATCACAAGCTTTGTCGCGGTGTGCATTATGCTCGCTTTGATCATGCAGAACTTGTCGTCGGGTTTTCATGACTTTATCAAAGAGGCCGAATCGAGCTATATCAAACAAGTCAGCCAAAAGTTGGGAGAATACTATCAAACCAATGGGTCGTGGCAATCGCTAAAAGAAGACGAGAAGCATTGGCGACGTTTGGTAGGCACTCGAAAAGGGCCAGAGGAGCGAGGATCACTCTCTTTGCCGACGGATACGACGGGAATGAGCCAGTTACTGCAAACGCAGAGAAGACTCAGTTTATATGATGTCGATAAAACGGTGGTGGTAGGCCGCTCTCGAATTGATGAAAGCGCCTTTACTCAGGCCATCGTGTTAGACGGTGTCGTGATCGGCTGGTTAAGTTATGTCCCTTCGCGGCTGGCTGAACACAGCCCTGCCAACGCATTTCTGGCTGAGCAATACCAAAGTTATGTTGCGATTACGTTGGCCGTTATCGTGCTTGCGTTTATAACAGCTTGGCTTTTCTCTCGTCACTTGGTTGCGCCCATTTTTAAAGTGAATGAAGGTACGACTCAGTTGATTCAAGGTAACTTTTCAACAAGGGTGGAGAGCGTTAGTAACGATGAACTTGGCGTACTCACAGACAATATTAACGTTCTGGCTCAGACATTGGAGAAGAATAAAACGGAACGTTCAAAGTGGATGTCAGACGTTGCTCATGAACTGAAAACACCGCTCACTGTGGTTCGAGGGCAACTTAACGCGATCCAAGATGGGATTTTTAAAGCGGATGAAAAGCGCTTACAGGTGATGATTGATCAAATTGATAGCATGAGCCATTTGGTCGGTGATATCTATCAGCTGTCTATTACCGATATTGGCGGTTTGTCATACCAAAAATCCTCATTCGATCTTGTTGAACTTCTCAAAGGTATCTTACTTGGCTTTAAGGTTAAGACCGATGAATTGGGGCTAGGTTTAGAGTGTGAATCGCTGTATACGAAAGAGCAGACAGCGTGTTTTGTAGTGGCTGATCGAGAACGTTTGACGCAGTTGTTTACCAACATATTGGAAAATAGCTGTCGTTATACCGACGCACCGGGAAGCATCGCTTTATCACTTCACAAAGACAAAAATACCGTTGAGGTGGTAATTGAAGACACGTCTCCATCCATACCTGAGCAAGATTTCACGCGGGTATTTGAACGTTTTTATCGAGTAGAACAATCTCGCAGTCGAGATCATGGTGGCTCTGGTATTGGTTTAGCATTGTGTCACCAAATTATCGAAGCGCATCTAGGCACTATTTGTGCTAAAAAATCAGATCTGGGCGGTGTTAAAATGATGATAACCCTACCGATCCATCACCATACTGGCTCACAATAAGATTTCGATAGAGGAAAGAGAGAATGAAGACGCATATTTTGATTGTGGAAGACGAGGAATACATTGCCGAAGTCTTGATCGCGTATTGCCAAAATAGTGGCTTTGAAGCGACCCACCTCGCGTCGGGTGCGAATGTTGTAGAGACGGTGAAATCGCAGACTTTTGACTTAATGTTGCTTGATTTAATGCTGCCAGATGTAGACGGTGTAGAGATATGCAAACAAGTACGTCAGTTTTCTCAATTACCTATCATCATGGTGACCGCAAAAAGTGAAGAGATTGACCGATTAATTGGTTTAGAGTTCGGAGCTGATGATTATATCTGCAAGCCGTTTAGCCCTAGAGAAGTGATTGCGAGGATCAAAACGGTACTGCGCCGCATTCAACCAATCCCAGCGTCTAACTGCTCTTATCAACCAAGCGCTGAGTTAGTTTTGGGACAATTTATATTAAAGCCTGACGAATATGAGGCCCGATTTGGTGGCTGCTTTCTTGACTTAACGCCCAAAGAATTCATGTTACTTCGCCTGCTAGTGGAGCATCCCGGCCGAGTGTATAGTCGTGATGATATTCTCAATGCGCTTTACAGCGATCTTGCCGATGTATCAGACAGAAATATTGATACCCACATAAAGAACATCCGTAAAAAAATACATGCTGTGGCACCAACAGCAAACCCTATCCGTTCGGTTTATGGGGTAGGGTACAAATTGCTGATTGAAATGCCTAAGTAGCCAGAGATATTTTGCTTAATATCCTGTCAGCTCCATATAGCCAGAACCAGAGTGGGATCCTTTAATCATGATTGGTCCTTCCCAATAGGGCACCGATAGTGGCATTTTCGCATTTGGATTAAGTGCCGAAACAGTCAGTTTAATTTGTTGCGTCGGAATCTTAATTTGCCATTCTGTTGGATAGTCACGCCCATCGATCTCTGTTTTCTTGGTGACGGTTAAGCTGATGTCTTGTTGTTTAATCGCGATGCCAGAACCTTCTCGCTGCATTAACCTCGCATGGGAATAGCTGGCTTTGCCTGTTTTTGAATCTCGAAGTTGGAACACGACCAAACTGGTTGCATCGTTTAACCTTAGAGCAAACCAATCCCAACCTTGTTGTGAGTCGAGCAAAAACTGCGAACTCCACTCTCTATCGATCCAACCTTTGCCTGATACTTGATGTGCGACTCCATTAATGATCACTTTGCCTGATACATCAATGAACGGCTGACTGTAGTAATACGAAGCTACCTTCGCGTCACCGCTCTTGGTGCTGTAGCCTTGGTCGCCCTGTTTTTGGTAGGGTGCATCGTTAGTTAATTTGAGCGAGTAACCAAACTGTTCAGAATCTGCATTCAACGTAGCAGGGAATAGATCATCGGTAGCCGAGGTCCATTGCCAATCATCAAGGTAAACTCGAAATGGTGAAGAATCGACACCTGCTAGCTTAGCTTGACCGCGAGACCATTTTTCGTTGGCATAGTGTTTGTCTTTGGTGGTGACGGCACTATGCGCCATATAGATCTGTTGGCTTTGCCATGTTGTTTTCTGAGTGCTGTGGTCACTTTCTTGTGGTGCGGTTGCGAAACGAAATTGAGTCCATTGCACACCTAATGAGTGACCTTCTTCATCAGTCAGATTGGCAGTTAAATACCACCATTCATGACGAAAATCAGGGTGTGCTTGATGGTCGGCAGGAAAGGTGATGTCGATGCCTTTTACCACTGTAGTGAACTGCGCTTTGTCTGTTTGCGTTTCTTCGTCAGTTTGTCTTTCAGTGCTGAGGATTGAGCCCATGTTTTGGGGCTGTGAGTCTTCACATGCGATAAGAGATAAACTCAACAGAATGAGCGCTGTTGCCTTAATTAGTTGGTTCATCACAACACCTCACTTTGCAAGCTGCACACGACCGGCTTACTGACCAAACGCCACAGCGGAATTAAGGTAGCAACCACTGCGACTAAAATAGTGATGACAGCAATGTTCAGTGCGTCACTCCAGCTCCATACGTAATTTAAGCTCCAACCGAATGCGCGAAGGGTGACGATGTCCGTCAGTACATAGCCTACCATGGCACCAAGCGGCACGGCGACCACTAGAGTAAAAGCCACCAGAACAACGATTTGCCCCACCACCATAACCATTAATTTCTTCCGACTAACGCCAAGCGCATACAACCTTGCAATAGCGGCCTTGCGTGCGTCGAGCAACATAAAGCATGCACAGAACAAACCAATGACAGCAACCATTAAAGTGACGCCATTGAGCGCTCGCGTAATGGCAAAAGTTTGTGAGAAAATGTCCAAAGCGATGGACTTGATTTGGGCTTGATCGTAAAGCTGACTAGGATGCAAATTCAATTGTTGGCGTAATTGTTCGTACACCTGTTGTGGGTCGCCAGATACTTTGATTCCCAAGCTGGTGGGTAAGTCCGTAAAGCCGTTTTCAAGCCATAAGTTGGGAGCCAATAACACTTCCCCATTTGGTGAGCCATAGTCATGGAAAATCGCGCCAACACTCAATGTATTGTCTTGGATAGCGTCTAATTTGAGTTGGCTTCCAAGGGACAAGCCGAGCTTCACCGCCGTAGGTTCGCTGATCGCCACTAATTCACCTTGGTAAAAGCGCGTCCAGAAGTTATCAACATGAGATTGGAACACCATGGTTTGTTCAAGTGTTTCATTGTCTTTGGTGCCGAGCAAAATAGGCAAGCCTTGCAAGTTATCATCAACGTAGTATTGCTTGTAGACGGTTTCAACGTTATCAAACAGGGTTAAGGCATGTTCAACATTGGCAATTTCACCTTGGGCGGGGCTAACGTAAATGTCGGCATGCAATCGCTGTTCAAGCCATTGCTTTAGGGTGGACTCAAAACTGCCAACTAAGGTATTCATTCCTATATTGGCGGTAACAGCAAGAAGCAGGGCCATCATGGCAAGGGAAAGAGGGGAGATCAGCTCACGCAGTTCAGCAAACAGATATTGTATTAAACCTGATTGGGCGCGCTTTTCGCTCCAACTCGCTAGCACACTTAGGGTTTTCGGTAGATACAAAGGTATCGACACCACTAACACACCGAGCCAGGCCATCGTGAACCGGTGGTGTTCGCTAAGCCATAAACCGGCCAACGCCAAAACAGTGAGTACCACGCCAACAACAAATAGCTGATTTTCGTTCGAGGCTTCCGGCGCTTGATAAAAACCACCATGTGAAGAGAGAGGCTGGCGGACGCGCTGCTTAAAGTGCTGCCAACATGCAACCAGCGTTGCGGCTAGAGTGAGCAGTAAAGCTTGCGCTAACCATTGCCACTGCCATGTACCGGGAAGCAGTGTTGCACCATAAAGTTGCTCAAGCGTTATCGCGACGGTGGGGTGGAGCCAGTGGCTTAATTGAATTCCTAAAATGAAACCAAGCGACGCACCCAATGTGACTAAAAGAGTCAGCTCGACTAACAGAGCTGAAAATACGATGCTTGGCGCAATTCCAGCTTGTTGAATTTGCACCAACAGCCGATTACGTTTCAGCAAACTGTACTTAACACCGTTGTAAGCGATGAACAGGCCAACCAAAAACGCCAACAAACTCATGGCGGTGAGATTGAGGTGAAAGCTGTCAGTAATCGAGCCGAGATCGGTACTTTCATTATTGGTGATCCATTGCCCTTGTTCGCCAACGATGCTTTGCCATTTATCGAGTGAGTTGTTATTGGGATTAAACACAGCGATGTAGCTCAGTTGTCCTTGTTTGTTGAGCAGTAGCTGAGCGAATCCAATGTCCATCAGCATTCTGCTACCCAGTTGCCATTCGTCTGGTAGCACCACGACTTTGGTTTTGATTTCATCCAGAGTGAGCGTGTCTACTTCGCCCAAGTTTTGGTATTGCGATTGGCTCATCATCACGATGGGCTCGCCCGCTAAGAGTGGCGGTAAAGGTAAGGCGGTATCGAACAGGGAAATGTTTGGATCATTGCCTCGAGTATTGTCTTTTTCGTTATCGCTTTTTTCATCGACGCCAGAGTAACGAGCTCTTGAGGTGAGAGCGGCGATTAATTCACTGCCTTGTATTGACCAACGACGTCCTTGCTCGTCTCTCACTTGCCCTTCAATCACAGGCAGCGCGGCACTTAATCCATTTTGTCTCAAGGTGAAGTAAAGCGATTCTGGTAAGTAGTTTTGCCCTGATGGCGGAATGATTAAGTTTTGCGCCTGTGCGCTAAGTTGCTCAGTCGATTCTGAATAACTACGTTTCGCATTAAGGTTAATGGCTTGCACGGCGACAAACAAGGTCACCGCCAGCACGATGCCGATTAAAATTGCAGCAGCTTGTAACGGTGATTGGCGATAGTGCGCCGCGAACAGATTTAGAGTCAGTTTGGTATGGGTGAACTTGGTGCTCGCAAACCTAGCTTGCTTCATAGGGCTGCTCACTGGCTTGCGATAGAGCCTTTTTCAAATCAACGGTCTTCAAACGACCATCATCTAAAACCAACTGTGTTTGCATAAAACTGGCACACTCAGGGCTGTGTGTGACCAACAGTACAGCAGTGTTGCCTTGTGTGGTGATTTCACTCAGCAACTTCATGACTTCCAAGCCTGCTTTTTGGTCGAGGTTGCCTGTCGGTTCATCGGCAAGCAGTAGCTTGGGTTTGTGGGCTAGCGCACGTGCAATAGCGACACGTTGCTGCTGGCCGCCAGAGAGCGCAGAAACATGCCTATCAAGTAGCTCGCTGATGCCTAAAGCTTCCACCAAATAATCACACCAATCGTTCCATTTTTGTTGGTTTAAATGAAGCGGGAAGGCGATGTTTTGTTTTACGTTGAGCGGGGTGAGTAAGTTGAACTGTTGAAAGATAACGCCGAGTTTGTGATGGCGAAAGCGACTCCATTGCGGATCCTTCCAAACCATCGCGTTATCGCCATCTAGCCACAACTCACCAACTGAAAGTGGTTCGAAACCAGCAATCACGTTGAGTAGGGTGCTTTTGCCACTGCCACTCGCTCCTGTCAAAGCCACACTTGCGCCTGTCGCCAATGTGAAGTCGACGCCTTCCAATACGTTATGGGTCTCTTTGCCATCAACAAAGCTTTTGCTCGCATGTTTGAGCGTGACAATTGGGCTTTCCATTTCATCTCCCTAAAACCAAAAACAGAATCAAAAGGTGTCGTTTCTATTGGCAATTACCGAAGCGATAGGCCCTATGAGATTCTAGACAACAATTTAAAAAAATTAGCGATTTACATCGAATTATTAATAACTTGTACTTCGATTAGGAGAAAATAGATCAATATAAGAAGAGGGGATAACGATTGAAGGGCAATTTGGACGGCTTATAACTTGAGATTCGAGGGCCGTGCTGGCTTGGTGAATGCTTGAACTAGGTTTTTATATCAAGTCATGAGTTAGCTTCTAGCTCAGATCTGCCCCAAAGTTAGCTGAACACTCATAAATGAGTTGAGTTTACCACTGTTGTTATGCCATTGGTGTAGCCAGCACTGTATAAATCAATAGGACATAATAATTTTCAATTACGCCTGGTTTACACTCTGTAATTGTTTATGTAGGCTCTAAAGAGAAGCGTTTATATCGGGTACTACTTGGAAAGGTGAGTGTGTTATTAATGTCGGTAATCTACCGATAATTGATACTCTCTGAATAACTTCCAACACTTGATGGCTTCAATGAAAGTCTTGATAGGGCAATTAACATATTGATGAGCTAATAGCCCTTTGTATCTTTAACTGTAGTTCGATTTAGGAGAGTTTGTGAATCAAGGTGTAGAGTTGGATGTAGATATTGGTAAAAAACATATAGTGATTCAGCGTCGTTATGAGGCTTTAGGAGCATTCAATGATTTATTAATTGCAGTTTGGTTTTTGGTTGGTAGCTTCTTCTTTTTAAATGAGTCTCTGATTGAAAGTGGTACTTGGTTATTTATAGTAGGTAGTGCGCAGCTAATCATCAAACCATCAATTAAGCTAATGAGCTTAGTTCATGTTAGTCGAGTGTCCAAAGCATTGACACAATAGCTATTGTTATGCACCAAGGTTACTGACAAAACCAATTAATAGACTAGATCTAAACTCTTCTACAAATAAAATTGTTCTTCATCGTTTCTTTGTTTTATATCGACTTACGAAAGTCGCTCTGCCAATTCGTTTTAAGAGATATTCTGGGTAGGTATCTGATAGATGGAGTTAAATACTGGCTTCTGATTGCCTCTAGGTGTCGCAGGGGAAAGGAGCACTTAAATCTAGGCAAGTTCTTCCTTGGTAAGAAGCCTAAAAGTAAGGTCGGTATTAAATGAATCCTGATATTATAGCTAAAGCTATAAGCTGAAAGGTAAAAACCAATCAGCTTATAACTTAACCTAAAATCAGAAAAGCCATCGCGAACATCACACCTATTGAAAAACGGTTTTGGTTGCAATGGCTTAAGCTGAGAGCCAGCTAATTAATATTCAAATTGGATGCTAGCCATATAATTTCGACCCTCACCAATATCAACATCCTCACCACCTAATTGAGTGCTTCTTGTATTGCCGCCTCCATCTAGATAATCAGTATCAAATAGATTTTCAATATTGAAGCGAGCTACGATGTTGAGGTCGTTGTACTTCTGAGTGTAAGAGATACCGGTATCAATACGCGTATATGCATCTTTCTTGAAAGTGTTACCTGAGTCACCGTAGCGGCTTCCGACATGGACAACGCCTAGATTTAGATTGGTGTCATCTCTAAGTTTGTAATTTGACCATATTGACGCTGAAAACTCAGGTGTATTCGCTGGTACATTACCCTCGTAAGAAGCGCTGTTTGTTATCTCTGCATCAAGATATGTAGCAGATCCTGAAAGACTTAACTTACTACTAACGAGCCCCTGTGCTGCGAATTCAGCTCCTCGATGAACCTGTTCGCCATCTTGAGTCAAAATATCTTCATCTGCATTATCTGGGTTTTCAACGCTTAGTTGAATGTTCGATAAAGTTGTCTCAAACAAAGCCCCAGTCAAAAATAAGCGACGATCAAATAGCTCCCATTTGGTTCCGACTTCATAAGATTTACCTAATTCAGCGTCGAGTTTTTCACCTTCGTTTATATAAGATGTACCCACTTCACCTTGAGGAATGAAACTTTCTGAGTACTGGACATAAATAGAGCTATTATCTGAAGGGTGGTAAATAACCCCTGCTTTTGGTGAAACTTGGCTTTCAGTAATATCATCATGTTTCTCGTCATAACGAACACCCACTAGAAGATGCCATTGATCATTGAATTTTGTTAAGTTTTGGATGTAAGTACCCCAAAGATCGTAAGAAGACGCTCTTATGCTAGTATTCAACGATTCAGGGAAGTCGACAGACTCTCCAACACTTGCACTAACTACATCACCTGTATGATTTATACGGTCGAAAGAATACCTCAAGTAGTTCGCACCAATTAATAGAGTATTCTCAGTTCCAACTAAATCGAAGTTGTGAGTAAGATCAACATAAGCGGTATCATGGTTCCACTCGTCATACTGTTCACCGGGGGTCAGAGTGACAGTCCCATTTTCTTCATAGTTGCTAAAGTTAGTCCATGTGTAACGATAATCACGTTCATATCTTTGGGCGTTGTATCCCGTCTTGATGTTGGTGTCATAACTTGGTGATAGGAGAAGGTCAAAACCGTAGTTTTGAACTTTAATATCAGTATTAGCCCAATCAGCGTCCCAAATATATTTGCTGCCTGCAACTGGCTTACCATCCACAATGTAAGAGCCAGTATCAACATCACCGTCATAATCAAAATAGTCATAATGCAGAGATAACATCGCTTTTTCATTGATGTCATAATCAACCATTAGTGCACCGATCATGCGTTCTGTTTGAGGGTTGCTTCCATCTGCATATTCGCGCCAAGAGCTGTAGCTATCCTTTACTAGGATAGTTCTTGCGCGCAAAGATTGATCTTCGGTAAGTGAGCCACTGAGATCTATCATAGTTTTAGATTTATCGTTAGAGCCAATGTCTTGGCGCAAAATGAGTTGCGTCTCAGACGTTGGCTTTTTTGTCACCATGTTAATTAGACCGCCAGGCTCTGATTGACCATAAAGTAAACTTGATGGACCTTTTAACACCTCGACTCGTTCTAGTAGCTCGGTCGGTTGTGGGTAATACGACCAGAGTTGATGACCATCTCTCATGATCCCGCTACCACTACCAACATCAAAACCACGCATGGTAAAGTATTCAATGTTGTGCCCTTTGGTATTCCCTGTTGTTACACTTGACTCATACTCTAAAACTTCTCCAAGACTACTTGCCCCTTGCTCTTCGAACATTGAACTGTCTATGACCGTAATTTGCCCCGGAGTTTCTAATTGAGTCATCTCCATACGCATAGCGGTGTTGTTGGTATCATTCTTATAATGAGCAAACTCGCTACCCACAATTGTCATTGTTTCAGCTGGCACCATTGGCTCTTCAGTCGTATGACTTTCTGCAAATGCTTGATTCGCTAATACTGCACTGATTAGTAGCGATACCTTTGTTTTGAAAAACACTGTACTTTTAACTCCTATTTATTATTTTTTATCATCGTTAGATTTTTTTTCGCGTAACCAGTTTCGCCAATACCAAAGATTGACCGTATTGGCTTCCATAGACCCTGTCGTTGTTTAAGCGATGGAAGAAACAAATTATCCGTAACCTGAACCGCGCTCATTCTTTGATGACGTCTAACGAGTCGTTTATTCCTCCGCAAGGTAAATGACAATGATTTACATTTGCATTGAATTTACATTATTTACATTTTCTTACACTTTCCGTGTTTAAATCACAGCTCTCTGGTTGGTGTAAATTTGTCCAAAAAGACATAACAACTAATCAATGGGAAAAGGAACACGTTATTAATGTCGCATGGTTTAGAGGTAAACTAAGTAAGCAAAGGGACCGGAGACAGTAAAAAATGTCGTCGCCTAACGCTCCCAATCATGTTGATGGGCAGTTTGTAATAGCTCAATGAATTGACTACTTGATTGGAGATTTGTAATACTTGAAATTATCCGTGAGATGCTAATTTAGTCCACTCATTGATACGTTGCTGTGCAGAAGAGAGGAGGGGGAACATCGTAACGCAGAAATATTCCGTTCTTTGTTTCGGCTGATTCAATATATGCTTCACTCTGGCATCATTTGGTATATTTTTTCATCGAGCTATGTGGCTAAATTTAATTGTCCACTACATTTATATAAAACCTATGAGGTAGAAAGTAATTGTATGAAAGTTGCAATAGGTAATGACCACGCTGGACTTGAATTAAAGCAGAAGCTTGTCACTCATATTGAAAATAAAGGCCATACCGTTATTGATATGGGTACAGGAAATAAGGAACGTACACATTCAGCGCTCTATGCAGATAAAGTAACCAAATTGGTTAAACTTAAACGCGTAGATATGGGCATATTAATCTGTGGGACAGGTGTAGGAATGAATATTTGTGCTAACAAAGTTAATGGTATAAGAGCTGTGATGGGCTTTGAATCCCATACTGTTGAGCAGGCTAGGCGACATAATGATACTAATGTACTTACTTTGGGAGCCTTGACTATTGAACCGACACTAGCAATAAAACTAGTTGATATTTGGCTGGAAACTGAGTTTGACGATAGTGAAACTAGGCGTTATAGGTTGCATTTAATCGAAAAAATTGAAATCGATCAAAATGAGAGTGACATATAAGAGCTAAGGCTGATAGACAACGGTTTTTAAAGGCCCTGCATAAAATAACGCAAACTACCTCTGTCACTTTGAGTAAGCAATTTGAAAAACAGGACGAGCTATTATTTTGTCCAAAACCTTGTCACTTTAAATCTTAACCAACGTCAATTTTTAACTCAGAATTACCATTTTTCATGTTTCAAAGAGATTACTTTTATCCGTTAACAACTCATATCACTTGACCTGTCTACAGGTAACGACTTTAGAATGATTAGCCTTATACTTATCATGACTAAAGAGGCACATTTCGTTGTACCAATTACGAGACTTACAGCAATCAAAGATACTTCAGCTCTTTAACCACCTTTCATCGACAATGAAAGGGATCACTCTTGCCCTTATATCTACAGCACTGTTTACTATAGTTGGGGTATTTGTTCGACAACTCAGTACAGACTATGACACATTTCAGATCCTGTTCTTTCGCCAGCTCATCTTTATGCTCTTGCTCCTGCCTGCGATCAGAAAAAATATTGGTGTGCTGCTTAAGCCCAACAAAATATCGCTTCACCTACTAAGAATACTAGGCGCTTTTACCGCTCTATATTTTGGCTTTATTTCAGTGAGCAACATTCCATTTTCTGACGCAACAGCACTCGGTTTTCTGCAGGTACTTTTTGTGGCTCTAATCGCTCATTTCGTATTGGTAGAGCAGATCACCAGCAGTCGAATTTTCACGATTGTGGTTGGATTTATCGGGGTAATGACGGTTGTTCGACCGACCTTTGCAAGCCATAACCTTTATGTTTTATCTGGCGTGATTGCCGCACTAGGCGCGTCGGTAGCGGTAGTGTGTGTTAGGAAAGTGGCACAGAGCGAACCAAAGATAACATTGATGGCATACCAAGCTCTGGCAATTGGTTTGATGACATTAATACCAACCCTTTACTTATGGCGCACACCAACAGTCGAAGACTTTATGCTACTGCTGTTAGTTGGCATCATCTCTTCGTTTGCTCAGTATGTTGGTATCTCTGCATATAAATGGGTGCAAGCCAACATCATTGCCAATGTTGAGTATGTAAAGATTATCTATTCACTTATTATTGGCTTAGTTGTCTTTTCTGAAATTCCTGATTTATGGTCAATGATTGGCGCACTGATTATTCTTATCAGTGCATTGATTCCATTGATTTGGTCTCACTATCAAACAACCAAAGAGGATAGCCCTAAGTGTTGAGCATCAAACAATTTTGTGAGCAACTTGAGGTATGTCGAACAACGGTTCTCTACTACGAGCGAAAGGGGCTAATTACTCCCGCAGCTAGAGCATCTAACGGTTATCGCCAATATGGAGAGCGAGAACTTGATAGGTTTAGATCAATACTTGCCTATCGCTCTTATGGTATTCCCGTCAGTGAGATTGAGAGCCTGCTACAGCAATCTCAGGATGAAGACCGAGATGTGGTACTAAGACAACAGTTTGCTGCCCTCGATCTAGAAATTCAAAAATTGCGCCAGCAGCAACAGTCCATAATGGCGTTACTCAAAGACCCTGAACTTCTTAATCAAGGCCTACTCACCAAAGAGCGTTGGACAGAAATACTTAAAGAATCAGGAATGGATGAACAGGGTATGATCAATTGGCACAAACGCTTTGAGCAGATGGAGCCGCTAGGACATCTCAAATTCCTGCAATCTTTAAATATCGATGAAGATGAAATTGCGCAGATAAGGGCGTGGTCTCGCCAATCATAAATCAGCGATCTGGGATTAGATATTTCAACTCTAAGCCGTAATATGTGCGATATTCTCTACTCTAGTTTGTTAAAAATTCGCGATGTTAATTGATTGCTAGCACAGCATCGATTTTAACTGTAGCGTGTTCATAAACAATCTAGGATCGTTAAACTTGTTCAACATTGATGGAGTTGGCAAGCAATCGTCATCGACGTAGTCTACATAATCGGCCGCAGAATCAAAGATCAATATATCCAAAGCCAACCGATCCAGCCCGTATCGGCCTCGATGGATCATATCCGCCGAAAATACCAACAAGTCGCCTGCAGCTAACGGTATTTGCTTCCCGCCAGAGATGTCATCACTGCTCTCTTTACCATTCACTTCTTGGCGAACATTGTATTCCTCTTCATTGTCCCATCGCTTGTGTGTTCCGGGGATGAGCTCCATTCCGGGTTCATCAAATAAGGGGACGCGTAGGTGTAATACTTGCGTTTCTAGTATTACTCTCATCTGGTCATCAATGTCATAATCGTATTGACAGTCACGATGCCAAAAGTCTTTCTGCTCCGGGTTTACAGGGTTGAAGAATAGTTGCGTGTTCATGAATGCAGGGTTGTTCGGAATTACCGCATCAACGACATCCATGACTTTTTTTGAGCTAATGAAATCAAAGAGTGCAGTTCTATCATCAGTAGGTAAATATTGGCTTCCCGTAATTAGAGACGAGTTAAACGCTTCTTCTTGATAGAACTCTTCGTTGTCGGCCTTCCACGATTCATGGAATTTAAGTACGACTTTTCTAAGCGATGCAATTTGAGCTTCATCGAAATAATTTCTGAGAACAAAGTAACCCTGCTCGTCGTATTGGTTACTTAATTGTTGGTTGTTTTCTAACACTGACTACCTTCGTGCTATCTATACCGTGAATGTGCACGGATTTCTCGAGCGCATAATGCCAGACTGTAGTGATTCAACCAAGTAAGGAATGAGGGAATGATTAAACACCACGGTATGACGTAGTTCAACTACTGCCACATTACCAACACAGCTGCGATAGAAAGTAAGATCAGCGCAAGAATGTCTTTGCGAGCAATACTTTGCCCCAACCAGAAGTAAGAGATCAATACCATAAAGACTACTTCGATTTGCCCTAATGTTTTTACATAAGGCACGGCTTGAAGTGACATCGCGCTAAACCAGCCAAGAGAACCAATTACACTTGCTAGGCTTGTCATTACCACCAGTTTCGACTTGGTAAAGATCTGGCGCAATGTGTCGCGTTCTCTGAAAAAAAGATACGTACAGATAATCACTGTCTGAAGGGAAATGACGAGAAACAGCACCCATGCGGCGCTATGAGGGAAGGGCAGGCCAATACTCAAGCTAGCTTCACGTACCCAAAGAGACGTTAAAGCAAAGGCTGTGCTGCAAGCCATACCTAAGAGAAAGACTTTGGGAGAGAGGCTTCGCCAACCGGAAGAGCTGCTCATTATTAGCACGCCTAACGTGCCAATAAGTACTCCTATCCAACCTGTCACCGTTAACGCGGTACCAAAGAACAACACAGAAAGCACTGCCGAAACGGGAGCCTCACACTTAGCGAGTCCGGCTCCAATCGCGTAGTTTTCGAGTTTAAATAGCATCACCATTAAACCGGTCGCGAGGATCTGCATAATGGCTGCTGCAACGATAAAAAAGCCAAACTTGCCGGAAAAACTAGGAACAGCGACTGGCTGCCATTGATAGAGCGCGCATAGGTAAATAAGTGCAATAGGGCCAGCCCAAATAAAGCGAGCCAGCGTCACTCCCGCCACACTCATTGTGCCACTTAATTTGCTTTGAAATGCATTACGCCAAGATTGGCTGAAGGCAGCAAGAAGAGTAAAAGCTATCCAACTAAAAGACATGACGCTTCCATGTGTTATATAAATTAATGATTATACTAACAAACCATACCAATATAAGAAGCGACTTAGTCTTGTTATAGCCAGAGGTGAAGCTTTAATTTCGACAAAATACAGCTAACCCCTTCAAAAAATGGGTCCTTTTTTGTTTTTGAAATAGAACAGTACGCTGATCGAAACGAACAATAAGGTGAAGTAATAGAAGAACGAAGACAGTGAAGCTAAGAAGTCGAGGTTTTGTTCTATCTCTTGTGCGGTGTAGCTCTGAGACACCAATTTATAGTAGTAGGCATACAAAATACCGATCAAGCCATACCCAAGGTTAAACATCAGGCCTTTGAAACTGAGAACGGTCGCTCGGTTGTGTGATTCCGTCTTTTTGTTCAGATGGTAGCTAATGAATATGTTCATCGTCATGATGATAAAGATCAGTACCAACGCGGGAATTACGCCATAAATCGACCAACCTAAACTGATCCAATAGTAGGTCGCCATGCTTGCTAACCCCATGAACACAATAAAGGTTTTGGGCTTGATGCTTTCTGCCAATCTTCGGCTTTGCCCTGCCAATATAATCTTAAGCAAGCTGATACCCGCGCCAATAAAACCAAAGTAGATAATTGGAATATCAATGGCCAGATAGTATTGGCTGTTCATGGTTAGGAACATTCGCGAGGTGTGTTCGAATAGGCTGTAGTAGAGCAAGATGAACAGCACGTAAGGCGTAGCAAATACCCATTTACCTGCATCGATCGTTAACTTGAGGCTTGCGATGGTGGTTGCTAATTTGGTTTGGTCGCTTGGCATCACCTTTTTCTCTTCGCGCATATTAATCGCGGCATAGATGGCGATCGTCGCAACAAATAAGGTGGTGAACACGGGAATACGCATCAGGTCTTTAGTGCTTTCTGGCTCCGCTAGTCCAAAGAAATGAAAGATGTTCGCCATAAAGTTCACATCGTACATCGCCGCACCAATTAGAGTGACAAAGATACCGACAGTTGAGGCGACACGAAGCTGGATTTGCAGCACTCGGGGCCACAACTCTTCATTGCCTTGTTCTTTTAAGGTGTCGTAAGCTAATGCCTCGTCGGCGCCGCTCGCCAGTGCCATCGCTAAGCCACTGAGAATCCGATTAATTAGAAAGACAATGAACACCAAGTTAGGGGTTCCGGTTGGCACTAAGGCGATCATCGCGATCTCAACAAACATCACAATCGAAGATAGCACCACCAGTTTCTTACGGCCTAAGGTATCGGCGAATGCGCCCGACGGTACTTCAGCAAGCACAATGGTGGCTGCCCAGACTACGTTTAGCATGGCAAACTGAGACAGGGTTAAGCCGTAATCTAAATAGAGTAGGGTGAAAATAGGGTAATAAAAACGCGCAAAGTAGCTACTTCGAAACATTAAGAAGTAGCGGACATTGGGAGTTTTAAGGATCTCTGTGAGCGTCATGATATTTTCAGTCATTTAGATAACACATCATTATGTATAACCCTTTTACTCTTTTAAATCATGGGATTGTTTCTAAATCCCTAGAATATCTGGTTTAGGGGATCTTTGAGAACATCGTTCATGGTGGGTTATAGGTTTGCAGGTCTTCGTGCGATCTGATGACGGTGGAAGCTATTTATCTGATCTATAAGTCTTTCTATTTACACATAGCATGGCTTGTCATGATTCTTGGGCTGGTAATCGATGGGACAACGCGTAATAAAAAAGGCAGCAATAATTGCTGCCTTTTTTATTATTTGATTGGGTAATCATTAAACCCTAATTGCTTGGATATATTTCTGCCTGCGTTGTGCAGTAACTCCACATAGTGAGCTTTTTTCTCTTCATCAAATCGAATAGTAGGAAATGAAATTGAGACACCGGCAATTACGGTACCAAAGCGGTCGTAAACTGGAGCTGCGATACAACGTAAGCCTGGCTCTTGTTCTTCATTATCTTCGCCAAAGTGCTGTAGCTTAACCGCTTTAAGTTCATCGACAAGTTGGTCGACATTTTCAAGGGTATTTTTTGTACTTTTCACAAATTCGGCGTCTGCCAACTGAGTGCGAACGAATTCTTCGTCACGTTCTGCCAATAATACTTTACCAATCGCAGTCGTATGCAGAGGATTTCTTCGACCAACGCGTGAGTGCATGCGTAGGGCGAAGCTAGAATCGATTTTGTGTATGTAGATGATAGAGCCATGGTCCAACGCACCTAAGTGAATGGTTTCATTGGTCTCTTCTGAAATCACACGCATCTCTTTCTCGGCGATTGTGATCATATCAACCCATTCGAGTGACTTTGAGCCAAGCTCAAACATCTTTAATGTAAGTGAGTATCTGTCAGCTTCGCCTTGTTGAGATACATAGCCAAGCATTTTCATGGTTTGTAGAAAGCGGTAGGTAGTGGCCTTAGACATCATTAGACGTTGTGAAAGGTCTGATACGCCTATTTCCTTCTGTTCCCCCAGAGATTCAAGAATATTAAAAACTTTTAATACCGATGAAACGGCTTCTGGCTGGGTGGACTTCTCCATTTTTCTTCCTTTGAGCTATCTAATATCAAGACAAAATACCATTTTTCGTAATTTCTAAAAAGCCTTTTCAAAAAAATAAAAAAAGATAACGATCAACTTCAAACTTTTAGGATAAGTAGAAATTATTTTTGAAATGTCGTTTCAAAAATAATTGTCAGCAATGATTTTATGTTTTATTGTATGACTAAATCGAGTGGGCGACATTACAGAAATGCCACAACACTAAACGTAATTGAGGAAGCAAACATGATGTTAGAGTCATTCAATCTGGAAGGTAAAGTAGCGATAGTGACGGGTTGTGATACTGGCCTTGGTCAAGGTATGGCAATTGGTTTGGCTGAAGCTGGATGTAAAGTGGTGGGCGTTAATCGTGTTGAGCCAGTAGATACCATTGAAAAAATGAATAAAGCGGGTCATACGTTTTTAGACGTACGTGCCGACCTTCTAAAGCAAGAAGAGATTCCTGGAATTATAGATAAAGCGCTGACTGAATTTGGTCGCATCGACATCCTTGTTAATAATGCCGGCATCATTCGTCGAGAAGATGCGATTGAGTTTTCTGAGCAAAACTGGGATGACGTAATGAACATCAATACTAAGACTGTTTTCTTTATGTCTCAGTCGGTTGCGAAGCAGTTTAAAGCGCAAGGTACTGGCGGCAAGATCATCAATATCGCATCAATGCTCTCTTTCCAAGGTGGTATTCGTGTTCCTTCGTATACAGCGTCTAAGAGTGCTGTAATGGGTATCACCCGCGCGATGGCGAACGAATGGGCGAGCGATAACATTAATGTCAATGCGATTGCACCTGGATATATGGCAACCAACAATACTCAAGCACTGCGTGAAGATGCTGATCGTAACCAAGCTATTCTTGAGCGCATTCCTGCTGATCGCTGGGGTACACCTAAAGATGTCGCTGGCCCATGTGTGTTCTTAGCATCATCTGCATCGGATTATATTAATGGTTATACCATTGCTGTCGATGGTGGATGGTTAGCACGCTAACGATTTTTGTAATATAAGATGGTTAACGAGATCGTTGCACAAGCTGTAGGGCTACTAAGTTTCCTTCTGGGCCTTTCGACCTTTTACCAGAAGGACGACAAAAAGCTCAAAGTGGTCATGTTGATGTTGAACGTTAACCATCTTATCCACTTTTTATTATTGGGTTCTATTACATCGGCAATCGGTGCTTTGATTTCAGCACTCAGGACTTGCACTGCTATGTACACAAAATCGCTGTGGGCTGCAGGGTTCTTTATTGCCCTCGCAGTTGGTAGCGGAATCGGTTTTGCTCAGTATTGGTATCAACTTCTGCCTTTAGCCGGAACGATTATTGGAACGTACTCAATATTTAGATTGAATGGTATTGCACTAAGAGTCGGCTTTTTATTGGGAGCTGCATGCTGGCTAACTAATAATCTGATTATTGGTTCAATTGGTGGCTCGCTGATGGAAATATCAGTGATAGGGATTAACCTCGTTACTATTTTTCGTCTATACCAAGATAACGCCAAGTGCAAAATTACGCCGCAACAACAGGAATAAAAACGACATGTTTGTGTATAACGAAGACGTGAAAATGGAAGATCTTGGCGCGGGAGTTTCCCGCAAGGTGCTTGCTCATAGCGAGAACGTGATGGCTGTAGAAGTTCATTTCGAAACAGGCGCAGTTGGTGCGTTGCATACCCATCCTCATGAGCAGCTCACATACGTTTTGTCGGGATCCTTTGAGTTCACGATTGGCGATGTAACGAAAGTGGTGCGCGCAGGCGACACTATGTACAAAGAGCCGGGTATCGAACATGGCTGTGTTTGCCTAGAAGCCGGCGTATTAATTGATAACTTTACGCCAATGCGTAAAGACTTTGTTTAAGCTCTAAATTTTTTAGAGCGAACACTTGAGCACTAATTTTTAAATTTGCAGTAATGCTGCGGGAGAAAGTAAATGAAAATCGCATTAATGATGGAAAACAGTCAAGCAGGCAAAAATGCAATGGTATCAGCTGAACTAGAGTCAGTTGCTGGTGGTTTTGGTCACGATGTTTTCAACCTAGGAATGACAGATGAGAACGATCACCACTTAACGTATATTCATCTAGGTATTATGGCGAGCATTCTGATTAACTCAAAGGCTGTTGACTTTGTTGTGACAGGATGTGGCACTGGTCAAGGTGCTTTGATGTCGCTGAACTTACATCCAGGCGTGGTTTGTGGTTACTGTTTAGAACCTTCTGATGCGTTCTTGTTCAACCAAATCAACAACGGCAACGCTATCGCGCTCGCTTTTGCGAAAGGTTTTGGTTGGGCTGGTGAACTGAACGTTCGTTACATCTTTGAAAAAGCTTTCACAGGTGAGCGTGGTCAAGGTTACCCGTTAGAGCGAGCAGAGCCACAACAACGCAATGCCGCGCTTCTTAATGAGGTAAAAGCAGCGGTAGTGAAGGATAATTTTATTGATTCACTGCGCGCTATCGATCAAGATCTAGTGAAGACTGCTGTGGGTAGCCCTCGTTTCCAACAGTGTTTCTTTGATAATTGCCAAAACCAAGCAATTGCTGATTATGTCCGTTCGCTTTTGGACTAATTGAAACGCTTGATTTCAGAGAGCCAGCCCAATGAGGCTGGCTTTTTTATATCAGGAGTTTGGATAACTAATAGCTGATGTTTAGTTAATACAAAAGCAATCGGCGCCTGAGTCATGGCTTGGTATACCTCCTAGACGCGTAATTTGGTCGCTATACCCCTAGGTTACTTGATCTATTTTCGCCCCTTCTCGCCACGATGTATCTAAATATCCATCAATGATCTTTTTAAATTAAAAAGCGCAGAACTCAATAATCCAAACTCGATCTCATTTGTATGACTTTTGCATTGTTTGGATCACAAAAATCACAGGAAACCCTTAAATAAAATATCGTTAATGTAATAATGAAACGGTATTTTAAAAATTAAATCACTTAAACGGAACAATAATGAAAAGGGGTTCGTAATGAATATCGACATGCTCGTTGTTGGTGTCTACTTTATCTTTATGATAGCGATTGGCGTCATCTTCAAACGTTTTGCAGGCAGTTCTACCAGTGATTACTTTCGTGGAGGAGGCAAGATGTTGTGGTGGATGGTTGGCTCTACCGCATTCATGACGCAGTTTAGTGCCTGGACATTTACTGGCGCTGCGGGTAAAGCTTTTACCGATGGTTTCCCAATCATGGTTATTTTTATGGCGAACGCATTTGGCTTTCTACTTTCGTGGTTGTTCTTTTCATACCGCTTTCGACAAATGCGTGTTGTTACACCTATTGAAGGTGTGCGTCGTCGCTTCGGTGCAACGAATGAACAAGTGTTTACGTGGGCAACAATGCCGACAAGCGTGGTCTACACCGGTATTTGGCTAAATGGTCTCGCACTTTTCGTTAGTGCTGTGTTTAAAGTTGATATCGAAACCACGATCGTTGTGACTGGCTTGATTGTTCTCTTCATTTCAGTACTGGGCGGAGCATGGGGGGTTGTTGCTTCAGACTTTGTACAAATGGTTGTGATCATGGCGGTGACGGTGGTTTGTGCTGTGGCTGCATTGGCAAAAATTGGTGGTCCAGCGAATCTTATCGAGCAATTCCCAGCCGACAGTGTCATGGGCTCTGATATGAACTATCCATTGCTGTTCGTATCTTGGTTTATCTTCATGTTCGTTAAGCAGCTGCAAAACATCAACAACATGCAAGATTCATATCGTTTCTTAACGGCGAAAGATTCTGTTAACGCACGTAAAGCGGCACTCCTTGCGTTTGTATTGATGCTGATTGGACCTGCAATTTGGTTCTTACCACCTTGGGTAACGGCAATTATTTATCCTGAAGCGGCAACTGTGCACGCGGCTGAACTTGGTAGTAAAGCAGCGGATGCAGTCTACTTAGTGTTTGTCGAAAACGTCATGCCGGTTGGTATGGTGGGACTGCTTATGTCGGCTGTATTTGCAGCAACAATGTCTTCGATGGATTCAGGTCTAAACCGAAATTCAGGTGTGTTCGTGCGTAACTTTTACGCACCAATCATAGACAAAAACGCGGATGACAAGAAGTTGATGCGAGTGAGTCAATTCATGACTATGGTCTTCGGCATATTGATCATCATGGTGGCTCTGTTCATTAACTCTCTTCGTGGCTTGAGCCTTTTCGACGCAATGATGTACGTAAGTACGCTGTTACAGATGCCGATTCTAGTGCCGTTATTCTTCGGTATGTTTATTAAGAAAACGCCCGACTGGGCAGCCTGGGCGACATTGGCTGTGGGCATGTTGGTGTCTTACATCGTGAGTTTTGTGCTTACAGCAGATGTCGTTGCCAATCTATTAAACCTAGAAGTTCCGTTCACAGGACGTGAAGCGAGTGACCTAAAAGTTCTACTTGGGGTTATTGGTCACCTTGTGATCACGGGTGGTTTCTTCTGTCTAACAACTAAGTTCTACAAAGAGCCAGTGGGTGAACGAAACACAGAACTTAAAGAGTTTTGGAGTGATGTTGCGACTCCTGTTATCGAAGAGGAAGGACAAGATGAAATGGATCGCCAACAACGCGACATGCTAGGCAAACTCATTCTGGTTTTCGGTGCACTTGTAACGGCGATGGTACTAATCCCGAATCCGTTCTGGGGTCGCATGGCCTTTATCTTCTGTGGCGCAGTGATTGTTACTGTGGGTTCTCTGTTATTGAAAAGTGCGAGGAAAACGCCTCGTTTAGAAATGTCTACATCCAAGTAATCGGCAATAGCTAGCCATGTAAAAGTAACAAGGGTATAGGCCAGAGGGGACACTCTCTGGCTTATATGAACCACCTCGTAGAGGGGCTTTAGGAAACAATTTCATGAATGAATTTTTCCCTAAAGTTTATCAATACAGTTTTCTACAAGAGTTTGAATTATGTCTTCATACATACATAAAGATTTTCTATTGCAGGGGGACACTGCCAAGCGTTTATATCACGATTACGCGGCAGGGCTTCCCATTATTGATTATCACAACCACTTAGATGCCAAAGAGATTTATGACAACCATCAATACGACAATATTGCTCAGGCTTGGTTGAGTTGCGATCACTACTTGTGGCGTGCATTACGAAGTAACGGAGTCAATGAGTATTACATCACAGGTGATGCGAGTGATTATGAAAAGTTTCAAAAGTGGTGTGAGACCATGCCGTATCTTATCGGCAATCCGCTGTATCACTGGTGTCATTTGGAGCTTAAGAAATACTTCGGTCTCGATTTACTACTCAACTCAGAGAATTGCGCGGTTATTTGGCAACACTGTAATCAAAAACTCAGCCAAGAGTCTCACCGATTCCAAAGCCTGCTTAAAGAGAGTCGAGTCGATACCTTGTGCACTACGGATGATCCACTTAGCGATTTGAGTTATCACGATAAACTGAATCGTTCAGAATTTTCTGTACAAGTCTTGCCGACATTTCGTGCTGACAGTCTGATTGAAATAGAGAATCAAAGTAATTTTCAAAAGACACTCAATTCACTGGCGTTCATCACTGACATTAATGTCGTCGATTTTGCAAGCTACGCTCAAGCAATAACGTCTCGTGTGGACTATTTTGCCCAGCATAACTGTCGATTATCTGACTTAGGGTTAAAAGTTGTAGATTTTTCACACTATCACCCTGATGTACTTGATCAAGCTATAGCAAAGGTCAAACGTGGTGATGCGCTGAATAGTGAAGAAATCTCGCAGTTTAAGACGGCCGTTTTTGAAGTGCTTGGCAAGGCTTATCATAAGCATGGTTGGTCGATGCAAATTCATATTGGAGTGTTAATTAATGTGAATAAGCGGCGCTTTGATGATCTAGGTGGCGGTACGGGTTTCAGTGTTATCAGTGACAACCCAATTGCAGAAAACCTGAGTCATTTATTGAGTTTGTTAGATCAAGACCGCCAACTCCCTCAGACTATCGTATATAGCCTTAACCCGAAAGATAGCTCAGTGCTTGGGTCAATCATAGGCGCCTTTCAAGACAGTGATGCGCAGCCAGGTAAAGTCCAGCTTGGTTCTGCGTGGTGGTTTAACGATCATAAGGCGGGTATGGAAAAACAACTTCAAGATCTAGCAAATTTAGGGGCTCTAGGACGCTTTGTCGGAATGTTAACCGACTCTCGCAGCGTATTGTCACTCTCTCGTCATGACTATTTTCGTCGCATTTTATGTAACTTACTCGGTAAGTGGGTCGATGACGGGGAATTACCGAATGATGAGCCTTTGCTTAAACAGAGTGTCGAGAATATCTGTTATCAAAATGCCAAACAATACTTCAATTTTCATCCATCTAAAGATTTAGTATAGGTATCCATTATGCTGCAGTTTACCTCTCAGGAAATGGCGGTCATTCGTCAAAATGCCAGCCAAGAGATAATCGAACAAATTATTCAAGATAATCAGGTTGTGCTTACTTCAGACACTCTCGTTCCACCTGATGCCCGCGCAACATGGAATTTATATTATTTTTGCCCCACGCATGGGGTTCGCTTAAGTTGGGATAGAGACCGACCCACTGAACATGTATGCCCTGTTGATGGCGAGGTGCTTACTGGGGAACCTTATGACGGAGCATGGTGGCGTTGGCTTAATGGGCTCAATTCGAAAGCGTGTAATGACCTAGGCTTGCTTTGGCACATTACTCAAGACCGCAAATACTTCGAAAAAGTTCGTGAGATCTTATTAGGTTATGCTGAATACTACCCGAATTACGAAGAACATGGCGGTATTCCATACAATGGTCCAGGCAAAGCAAACGCGCAGACTCTTTGCGAAGCGAATTGCAATATTGATTTTGCCCGAGGCTATGATTTCGTTAAAGATCAGTTGAATACCGAAGAGCAATTGTTTATTGAACAGCGCTTGTTACGCGAAGGCGCTGAATTCCTGATGCAACATCGAGCTGATCAATTGCATAACCATGAAATGAAAATTTCTGCGACTATTGGTGTGATAGGCTTGATACTTGGTGACCGAAAATTCATCGACTTTGCGGTGAGCACGCCTTATGGCTTGAAGTATCAGTTAGAGTATGGTGTAAAGGGGGAGGGCTTATGGTTTGAAGGTTCTATCCATTATCATTACTACGCTTTACAAGCACTTCTGAATTTCGAAAAAATGGCATGTAAAACAGAGTACTCACTACAATCGGTACCAAACTTCCATACCATGTTGGCGTTCCCGCTCAAGCTACTCATCAATACGGGTGACTTTCCACGTCTGAACGACTGTATTGCGGGTCAAGAGAAGTTAACTCATAGCCACTTGTTCGAATTCGGGTATCGTGAGTTCAGAGACCCTTTATTTGCATCGGCGTTGCAGAGCATCTATCAAGATAAGCCACGCAACAATATCGACGCACTGTTGTACGGTGTTGATGCATTACCTGTGGCAGAGCTGCTCATGTGCCAGTCTATTCATGCAGAACAATCAGGCGTCACGATCATGCACGATCGAGAGCACGATAACATGCTATTAATTAAGCACTCTCCGTATGGTGGTGAGCATGATCACTATGATCGACTAGGGATGATCGTTACTCGAAATGGTAAAGAAATTTTGCCTGACTTGGGAACAACAGGGTACGGTGCTGAACTGCATTATGGGTATTATAAAAATACGGTGACGCACAACACCTTGGCGGTGAATCAGAAGAATCAACCGCCAGCCAACCCTCAGGTGAATACGTTTGTAAAAGAACAGTCCTACGAATGGTTAGACACACAAACAGATTGGTGTGGTGAGTTACCGACGGTCGATAGCCATACTATTGTTCAGTGGGATTTAGCCGCGTACAAAGACGTTGTGTTTCGTCGTCAAATTCTGTGGTTAGGGGATGTGGCGATTGAATTCAATACCGCGGAAAATCCTCACCAACAACAGTTGGATTTGGTCTGGCATATCAGAGGACAACACTGTGCTTTGGCAGAGGCACAAGGTTGCGACAATCCACTAGATGGGCCTTTAGCAAGAATGACGAGTTGCCATGAGATGCCTCTTAAAGCGTCCACTAATTTACGTTATTCGATTGATGGACAAACCGAATTTAATCAGCAGCTGATAACGGATAGTTCAGCGACTCTGTTGTTGGGGTATGCGCCAGACAACCCTGCAACCAGTGATTTAGCTTACACGATTTTGCGTAGCCAAGAAGCGGTTCTTAAAGTTGCCACGGTACATAATTTGACGCAAAACGATGAGGTTCGAGTTTCTGATATCGAGTGGTGCTCGGATGTTATCAGTCTAAGGTTGATAAGAAATGGAGTAGCGCAATCCATTTCAATTAACCAAGAAACGGGTGTTACTTTATTCGTCGCTGATTAACTTGTTAGCTACTTTCCATCGACTCTTCACCTTGGGTTAGGTTCCTAAGACGATTCCCTTAGTTTTTACTATTTAGCCAAAGTAAAAAAGAGGAACCCTGAGGCTCCTCTTTTGTTTTGATCTGTAAGCCTGATAGTTATTTGTGGCGTGAACAGATCATATGTGACTCGCTTTTGATGATCAGTTCACACGCTTGAAGTTAGGCAATAAGGTTTCTGGCTGCTGCGTTACAAACGCTTTACTTGGTGAGTAGGCACGGAAGTAAACAAACCAGTTTTCGTCTTCTCGGGTTTGCACCCAGTTAGCCTCATTCACACCTGCTGGTTTAGTTGGCGAGAAGTGGAAGGTGTAATTACCTTGTGCGTCTTTGACCGTTCCTTCGATGTTTGAACCTACATCGGCACGCTCAATGTCGTTGTCGATGATGGCGCGGTTCTCAACGTTATAAACAGTGATCGTCCAGAACAAATCGGCGAAATTAACATCGCCATCCAACGTCAAAGTATAGTGATTGCTGCCATTAAGCCCATTTGCATTGTCATCACGGTAGTTGTCTAGGTAGATCTGACCCCAACCGCCGTTTTCAAAACCGTGCATGGCAATATCGTTGGTCACCGCTTCATAAAACCAAGCCGCACGTCCATCGAGATCCATACCGTAGTCACGATCTTGGTTCGGAGTCGAAGCGGTTGCTATTTCCCACGAATTACCTTCATTACCGTAAGCTGCGTGTGGCAAGCGTTCCGTTTTGTTGAAGTCGATGTTCTTAACCATAGCTTCACCCATGACGACAGCTTGCTCTAAAATGTCACGCTGCTGAGCTGATGGGGCAAATGCTTCGTCTTTCTCAATACCCAGTGGGCGTAGCATGTCGTGCATCATGCGATCACGCTCTGCTACCGGCTCAGCTTGAATGGCTTCATTCAGCGTATTCCAAAATGCCATGCCTCTTGGGTGTTTGGCATCTTCACCACGCTCAGGGAAGTTTACGCCGTTATCACTCAGTGGCTTACCGTTGAGGTCTGTAATTTTGAGAGCCTCTAAGTCTTTCATACGTTGCTTATCTGACTCTGCCATTAAGCGAACACCGAAGAAAACGTAGTTGGTATCCGATTCAAATACCTTAGCGCCTTTTGGCAGATTACTCGGTGTTTCTGCTCCTTTGGCTTTTACCACGTAGACGCCTGGCTCTGTCATCTGAGAAATACCAATTTGCCACATGGTGTGTACTGCGCCGCGCAATTCATCTGTGGGAATTTCTATAACAACGGGCTCTTTCTCTACGTTAAACCAAGTAATCGCGTAAGGCGTAGAGGTGTTGTAAGTTAAGCCTCCTAGCTTAGATTCGTGAGACTCAACATAAGTAATTTGGCCGTCCTCAGCACCCATATCAGCATAGGCTTGTTTCCATGCGTAGTTTGAAACTAAAGGTACCGACCAAATGTAAGCTTGTGACGCACGCTGATAGTCCATCAGTTCAAACAATTGTGCTGAGCTTTCTTGTGTTGGAATACCGTGAAGAAAGTCGGTTTCGAAAGTGAAGTCTCCCGCGCGTGTTTGAAGAGTTTCTGTTGGGTTATCACTTCCTGCAATCGCTGTTGCTGAAAACAAGGCCGTTACAGAAACAAGCATCGCTGTCGATCGTAGTGGGCAAGTGAGAGTGCCGGCTATTGCTTTAGATAAAATGTTCATGTTGTGTCCTCAAAAATTCGAAGCTTGTTTTTTTTATTTGAAGCTTCTCGCTGAATTTGAAACCGTTCGTTAGAAATGCTCAGTTAAAACTGCTTTGTTAGAAATGTTTAGTTAAAACTGATAGTTAAATTCGATGCGGTGATCACCGTCTTCGATACTGGTGTTTTCAGTCCAGTTTGCGAAATAACGAACGTTGGCTCTTGGAGTGATCTGATAGCTCGCTGCAAACTCATGTGCGAGTACAGAATCACTGCCCTCAAAGCCAAAATCTTTGAATGTTGAAGACCCCGACATTGTGCCTAAATACATTGGGTTATAGTTCAGCCAAATCTTGTCAGTCAGTTGCATCTTGGCGTACATACCTGCGACGTAGAAAGTACCGTGCATGTTGTAGCGGTCGCGAAGCTGATCGGCGTCGAGATTGCCTCCAGTGCCTTCAACCAATTCTTCACCTGCAGCAACACCGACACCCGCAAGCGGGTAGAAGTTAAACATGCCCATTTGTGGTAATGCTTGAATAAAGCTGTAAGACGCACTGCCTTGGTTGCTATCGAAATCCCAAGACATATCAACCTGAGTGCCTCGGCCGTTAGTTAGGTCTACACCAAAGTTTCTAAAGCGGATGGAATCAATACTGTCGTCTGCATCTCGACCGTTCCAACCAATAGCCTCACCAGCGATACCTTTGATTTCGAACACATTCATGCCCATGGTTGTATCACTACCAGTGTCGTAGGTTTGTCCAACTTTTAGGTTTAAGCCCTTGTCGGTGTAGCCGAAGCCGGCTTGTGTGTAGACCGCCAATGGGTCTGACATATCTTGAACTTCTGTTTCTTCAGCGATAGCACCGCTAGCCAACAAAAGAGGGGTTAGAGAAAGGATCGAACGTTGTAATAACATAGCTGCCTCATAGAGTTATCTCACTACATCCGTGTACTTCGTGAAGGTGGGATAACTATACAAAGTGGACTTTGTTAAGTTAATTCATATAAACTTAACCATTCGTTAAGTAATGCTTTATGGTGTCTCATGAAACTGAACAATGTCGATCTGAACTTATTGAAAGTGTTTGTGGTGGTGTATCAGGAAAAGAGCTTGAGAAAAGCGGCTGAGAAGTTGTTTGTCTCGACACCTGCAGTTAGCCAAAGCATCAAGAAACTTAAAGAATCCTTAGGTGAAGAATTGTTTGTGCTGTCCCATCAGCAGTTTTTACCCACGCCTTATTCGGACGACCTGTATCGGCGCGTTTTTCCGTTATTGGATGGATTGGTCACGGCGATAGAAGAAGGAAAACAGTTTAATCCCGTGGACCTCAGTGGAGATTTTAAAATTGATGCGAATCCTCATGTTCTGCCTTGGTTGACTCCCGCACTGTTTCATCAGCTATCAGTAGAAAGTCCATTTTCAAGACTGATAAGCCATACTAGCTCCCAAAATTCCCTAGAAAGACTTAAGAGTGATGAGATTGATTTTGTCATTCATTTCGAAGCTGAGAATTTGCCTGCTGAGATCATTGCCGTACCTCTCGTGACCTTAAAGTTTGTACTGGCAGTAAGAGAAGGTCATCCTTTCAAGGCGTCCATCGCAACGATTGATGATTTGTTGGCGTTCCCTTTCGCTCATGTTGACCTCGCTTACTTCGACCAAAACAAGCACTCGCGATTGGAAGAGGAAGTCATAAGCCAAGGTAAATCGATTAACATGGCGCTTCGGACGACTTCTATCGTTGGGTTAATTGAAACGATCAAGCACTCTAATATTATCGCCCCTTGTATGCCTCCTGTGATTGAACAACATAAAGGTGTATTGCGCTCAATCGCGATTGAGGGATTGGAAGAGGGAACCGAGGAGATGGAGGTGTTCGCCTATCTTCATAAGAAAAACCAACATTCAGCTAAATACAAATGGCTGCTGGATTTGATTGAAACGGCGATGGCAGAGGCTAATCACCAGTAAGGGCGAGCTTTGTTTTCTACTTTTTAGAGGCCCTAGCCTCTGAATACCTCTTCGATACATGATTCCAACCAGCGCATTTTCGGTTGATTGCGATGTTTACGCCCGATAGTCATGCCTATGTCGCCATTTGGCATGTTGGGCATGTGAGGAAACTGCACAAAGGAAAATTCATTTGAAAGCGAATTGGCCAGTAGCTTTGAGCATGGGAATAATACGTCGCTCTGTTTCACTATAGACAATAAGCTGCCAAGAATGGAGGATTCCAACACCAAACTTGGACTTTGTAGGGCGTGGTGGTTATTACTCTTTGACAACCTATGGTGCGGACGGTTGGATTGATTCTGAGCATTTCTATGCGTCGGGCGAGTCCATGCGTGATAACGGTGATGGCACGGTGTCAGTGACATTTAACTGTGGCTCAGGTGAAGCTTATGATTTTGAAGTGTCTGAAGGCTGGGCGGGAGTGTTGCACTTATATGAGCCAGTCGATGTGGATGAAACTTTGGAGTACATGGAAACGCTGCGTCAGATCGAGATTAAAGAGCTTTAGTATTTCTTCTAATTCCTGAAATATCCCCAAATAAAAATCCCCTCAAGAACCTTTCTTGAGGGGATTTTTTATCAGTCGTTGATTAACTTGTTAGCCATTAGTCATTAGCCATCTACTCTTCACCTTCGGCTTCTTTGGAAGCATTTGACGCCCAGCCTTTATCAAGCCAGTTATCGAGCACGTGTTGCAGTGCATTCAAAGAGGTTGGTTTCTCTAGGCGACCATCCATCAACTGGCTGATCATATCTAACTCGTTCTGTCCTGATTCGCCGGACAAAGCAATGATTGGCGTTTGAGGAGAGCGTGCCTTGATGATTTGGCTTGCGTCAAAACCATTCATTATCGGCATTTGTACGTCCATTAAGATCAAATCGACCTTGTGTGTTTTGAACAGCTCAACGGCGTTCTCACCGTTTTTGGCTTGTAAGCTATTTACACCAAGTCGACTCAGGTACATCTGAACAAGCGTGCGTTGTACTTCTTTATCATCGACGATAAGCACGGTTGGAGCCAAATGGTTTTCTGGGGTTACTGTACTTGTTGGTTCTGAATGTTGCGTTTCCGCTTGGTTATCTGGCTTAACCTTGGCGTTGGTTTTGTTTTCAGTTGCGGTTTGATTACTTTTCCAATCATTGAAGTAAGGCGTACGAAGCGCATCTGCTTTGGGTGCATTTGGCACCACAGGGAAGTAAAGGTGGAATTCTGTAAACTCACCAAGTTTAGAGTGGCATTCAACTTTGCCGCCAAATGAACGCATCACGCGTTGGCAATAACCTAATCCTAGTCCACTACCTCCACTTTTTTGATAAGAGAAGAAGTCATCAAAGATCTTGTGAGCTATGGTTTCGTCAATGCCCGGGCCTGTATCTCGGAAGATCAGAACGTTCTCGTATGATCCGGCTTTAGTGCTGATCTCTATTTGGCTTTCTGGATAAGAATCAAAGTAATAGATCGCATTCCGTATCAGGTTGAAAATGACAAAATTGAACAAGGTTTCATTGAGTTTTACTACAAAATCAGCATGTTGTGGTAAACGAATTCGCTCAATAATCTTCTCATTCTCGAAACCGTATTGGCTTACCGCCTGATCCACCGCTTTGTGAATAGAGGTCATGGTAACGGGACCGTGCTCCGGAGAACTGTCACTGACTTCGCGTAAGATGATATCAATCAGCTGACGCCCACGCTGAATAGCCGCTTGGCCATTCT
Source organism: Vibrio sp. OPT24 (assembly GCF_015163545.1). Classification (NCBI taxonomy): domain Bacteria; kingdom Pseudomonadati; phylum Pseudomonadota; class Gammaproteobacteria; order Vibrionales; family Vibrionaceae; genus Vibrio; species Vibrio sp. OPT24. Next base: position 774,209 of record NZ_JADDYI010000053.1, on the reverse strand, counting down.
CGATATCGAGTAATATCTGTTTAGCCGGTGCTTGGTTATCAATATGCTGCTTTAGCACTTCAAAATGTAATTGTACTTGAGCGAGAGGATTACGCATTTCATGAGCAATCGAGTTAGCTAGTGCTCGGCTTTGGCGAATACGACGATCGGCTTCGATGGTACTTTGCACACGAGTTAATAAGGTTTGCAGTGCTAGGATCTCTTCATTAGAGAACATCTGGTCGTTATTCTTGTGTGACGATATCAATAAGTGCGAAACAGACTGGCCTTTGCCGAATAGAGGCATAACCAAGGCGGTGTTATTCGAGCTCATTTTGTCATAAAGCGCCTTGATAGAGCTTTTCGTAGGCTCTGAGTAATCGAGTTCTTCAGAAAGTTCATCGAATAACAATACGGACTTATTGGTTGAAAGGTACTCTTCGTAAAAAGTCTCGTTGTAGTTGCTATTGACGAGGCGCAGTTTGTCTTCTGGTATCTGCAGCAGGTTACCTAAACGACGCATCGCATCATCAATCGAAAGTTTGAAATCGTCTTCCAAAGCAAGGATTTGTTGTACTGGCGTTTTCTTGTTTCTGTAAACCAAGAGGGAGGCGTAGTGGCTCACGCGTTTGTAGAGTACATGCCAAGTAATGCCTATCAGCGCACAGATAGGAATGGCTACTAGCCACTGATTGTCATCGGTCAGTGGGATGAAGATTGCACCGAAAGGTATCACTAGAATCACGCAGACTAACAGCGCGTTGAGACTCATATAAGCGAGGTATTTCACACTGTAAAAGCGTGAAGTAAGCAGGGCATAACCAACGAACATCATCTCACTAATCGATAAAGCAGGTGGTAGCCAGGTCAGTGAGAAATCACGCATGAAGTAGGTCATGCCAAGGTGAATGGTCGCAGTTGAAAGCATGAAAACTAAGATGCCCGCAATCATGTAATTTGTCTTGGCGAGTATGAGTTTGCTGCTATTGGTTCGCATAGCGACAAGGTTGGTTAAGGTTAGGACAACAAAGCTCACCAGTCCGATAAAGAAGTATGGCGTATGAGGACCAAACTCAATAACGAATTGGCTTGGGCCGGTAATATCGACGTGTTCAACGGTTAATCCTGGACTTAAATTAATAAACAGGGAATAGACAGATGAGCTGACGAAAATGGCTTGTTGCCATAAGTGTACTTTGCCATTGCGTTGCTCGGCTGCGAGCTGACACGAGAAGTAGTAGGCGAAGGCAAACGCAAAGAAAGATGCAAGGTTGGCAAATTTTGCTGCAAACACAGCGGCCGAAGCGCCAAGTTCCGGTAACAACTCAGTATGGAAATAAGCATTGCTACCAATCCAAGCAATGATGCAGACGGAATAAGCAATGTAAGGTACATGATGCGTGCCTGCGATTACTTCTCTTTTTTGTTTAAGGCGATAGCAATAGTAGAGCAACCACATTACGACGATTGCTGCCGTCATTAGGAGCGTTATTGCTTTGGCATAAGCGATCGCCTCTAGGCCGAAATCAAACATGTTCATCTCTTTTTACTGAACTGGATTTATCTACTGAGCTTACTTTTTCTATAGAACTGAGCTTTCTATTGTCCCGCACTGTGCGCTTGTAGCGACGAAAATCGGTGTTATTGAATACTTTGGTCATCACTTCGAAATTCCAGAACCCACGATAAATGGTTGTACCGTCGTCATTCAACTCGCAATATCCAGAATGGAAATACGCTTTGGGATCGGTAGCTTGATAAAATTGGAGCATGAAAGGTTGCTCGATAATAGTGAAGCCGACTTTGTACTCTATTTGATGTAAGGCATTCATCAATTCTTTCTGAGCAAGGTAGAGAAAATAGAGTTTTTGTTGAGTATTGCCACTTACTGTCAAGCGCAACACTTCACACACAGCGTTTTTGTCAGACAATTGTAACTGGAAGTGATTATCAAATTCTACGAGAGAATGACATTTCGGCAGTTTTGGTGGTGTGAAAAGTTGTAATCCTGCTAAATCATCGTAACCCTGCTTAGGTAAACAGTATTGCCATTGTTCATTGCTAAATGGTGGCGCGTAACTTAGCCATGTTTCATTCTTCGACCAATCTTGAATTAAGGCAGATGAGACCAGCGTAGTGTGTACTTCACCAGTTGGATGTTTGAGTAAGACAAAGTGTTTACCTGTTTGTGATAGGTGCAGTAAAGGTAACATTTCAAACCATTTCTCACCTTTGATGAAAACCTCAAGGTTGCATAAAGCAATGGCATCACAGATTGGCATGGCTTGAGGGTGGCTGGGTATTTGTACCACAAGTGAAGAAGCTTCTATCTGTTCAATAATTGCACCGTAATAAGCACTGTCTTTGATAGGTAGTTCTACATGAAGTGTCTCGTTCACATCGATGGGTGCCTTTGCTTTTATCCAGGCAATTTCACATTCACACCAAAAATCTAACCAATGCTTATAACAGTGGCCAACGATGGCTTCCAGCGAAGCCATTTCTATCGACAAAGTGTTTGGATATCGTTGTAGGAGATCGCGGTAGCTCATCAATTCAAATAATACAGATAAGCTTTTGTTTTGATGTTTAGGGAAGAGCGATTCTAATTGGCTTCTGCGATAGTCTGTAATGGTTTGGAAAAGCACAGTACGTTCTTGAGGCAGATAGGCGTTGAGCATGATCTCGATCAGCGTTCGCTGTTTCTTTTCGATAGGCAGACTGCTAGCCAACAGTGAGTCTAAAGACAACTTTAATTTCATGGAGTTAACTTAGCCTAGGTTTATATAATAGTTATTATTTGGTCTGCACGAGTCATGATTTACGAGCACTAATTTTAGTATTGATATGTGGTACGCCACTAACAGGGTAATAGTGACTTTACCTGTGCTCGCACTGTATAAAACATGTTGCACAATTGGGCGCAAGTTTACTACTTGTGCTCGTCCTTAACAATATAGCTTTATCATATCTGTTTTAATTAACATGAAAATAAACTGTCTTACTATCAACAGTTTGTATGTGTTAGTTGTAGTTTTAATATGATCTAATCAGGTGAGCATAAGCTTTTAAATTTATAAAATTATGAAAAATATCTATTTTTTGAACCAATCTCATAAATCATAAGCAACTAGATTCACCTTGATAATCGCAAGGAATATAACGGCGAGCCAAAATATATAATTAACTAATGAGTGTAGTATGTCTCATACCCGTTTATTCCCGCGTCATCGTTTGGCGATCGCTTGCATCCTTGCCAGTGTTTCCAGCTTCTCTTTTGCCGAACATCAATGTGATGTCATTGATCTTCAACAGGCCGCTGATCTTGCTCTTTCTGTCTCTGCTGCAAATAATAGGTGCTATGGATCTTGGTTCTCTGCACCGGAAAATGCATTAAATAATATTTATAGTGAAGCGAGTCTTAGCCGCATTCAAATCGCGCTGAGCTTGGAAGTTGCCGGCTATCGAGGGGAAGAACAACAAGCCCGTAAAATCGAAAACCTTGGTGAGTTTGTTCGTGCCGCTTATTACGTTCGCTATAACGCGCAAGCTGAAGATTTCTCTAAAGCCTTGAGTCAACGTTTTGCTCAATCGACCAATGCTTTTCTTGCGAATACAAATGCATTAGACCAAGGTCGCGAACAAGTCGGGGCAATGAAGAGCCTGACGTTAATGGTCGATAACGTTAAGCAATTGCCACTAACAATGGATGCTCAACTTGCGGCATTACGTCACTTTAATCAAGAAACGGCGCAAGACTCACAATGGGTCGACGGGTTAAACAACCTGTTTCGAGCAATGGCAGGGCACGCAGCTAGAGATGACTTCTACGATTACATGGCGAGCCATACCCAGCACATCGATACGTTGGCGGTATTCGCTCGTGATAACACGTGGGCTTTAGATACTGATGCGAGCTTCCTTGTTTATAACGCCGTGCGTGAAACAGGTCGTTTGCTGGCAAGCCCAGATAAATCAACGAAAGACAAAGCGCTGCGTTTTATGCAGCAAGTGATGGTACAAAACCCACTTGGTAGTGAGCATGACAAGCTTTGGTTAGCGGCGGTTGAGATGATGGGGTATTACGCGCCAGACGGCTTGAATGGATTGGATTTAGAGCAAGCAAAGCGTGATTTATCAATGCGTGTACTTCCCAATCGTCATGAGTGCCAAGGACCTGCGATTATTCGTTCTCAAGATTTAACGCAAGCACAATCACAAGAAGCGTGTGATGTACTCGCGGGGAAAGAGGCGGACTTCCATCAAATAGCGAACACAGGTCAACAACCTGTCGCCGACGATAATAACGAGCGAGTTGAAGTCGCGGTGTTTGGCAGTAAAGGTAGCTACACTGATTACTCTGCATTCTTGTTTGGAAACACCACAGACAACGGTGGTCAGTACTTAGAAGGAAACCCATCAGAAGTGGGTAACGTCGCTCGCTTTGTAGCTTACCGTTACGCTAACGGCGATGACCTTTCAATTCTCAATTTAGAGCATGAGTACACTCACTATCTCGATGCGCGCTTTAACCAATACGGGTCGTTTAACGACAACTTGGCACATGGTTACGTTGTGTGGTGGCTAGAAGGTTTTGCTGAGTTCATGCATTACAAGCAAGGTTACGATGCCGCTGTTGGTTTGATTCGTAGCGGGAAGATGAGTTTGTCGGATGTGCTTGCGACCACTTACTCCCATGATTCTAACCGTATCTACCGATGGGGCTACTTGGCGGTGCGCTTTATGATAGAAGAACATCCTCAAGAGGTACAAAGCTTATTGGCACTGTCTCGTGCTGGCAAATTTTCAGAATGGGCACAACAAGTGAAAGTGCTTGGGCTGCAATACAATGGTGAGTTTGAGCGTTGGCTAGACACTGTTTCAAGTGAACCAACAAAGCCGACTGATCCCACAGAACCGACTGATCCTACAAATCCAACAGACCAAGCCATAGTGCTTGCAGCAAACCAAGGTGTGGTGTTGAGCGGCGAGGCGTACAGTGAGCAGTTGTTCTACGTCGATGTACCAGAGAACACCACGCATTTTGAGGTTTCGATTGAAGGTAGTGCTCTGGGTCAAAGTGATGCAGACCTTTATATGAGTTACAACAAAGAGGCGCATTATTATGATTTCGAGTTCAGCCAATACGGTAACGGCAGTAATGAAGTTGTGACGTTTGAGCCAGAAGCGTCGGGTTACATCCAAACAGGTCGTTACTACATGAGTATCGCAGGGCGCACCGATTTCAATGACGTGAAACTGTTGGCATCGTTAGAAACAGAAACGCTACCACCACCAGCCCAAGAACAAGATGATTTAACACCAATAATCTTCGAGTCAGGTCAGCCACAAATAATTACTGTTCATCAACGCCGCTATGCTGCGGTGTATGTTCCTGAAGGTGTGCAGGAGGTGCGAGTGTGGTTAACGGATAAAAAAGCGACTCAATCAGATACCGGTAATGTCGATCTGTTTGCTAGTCGCTCATATTGGCCAACCGCAGGGAAATACGAGTATACGTCGAACTACACAGGTAGTAATGAATATCTGCAAATTCCGGTGAGCGAGGTGGGTTATTTGCATTTCTTACTCAGCGCAGACTTAGAAGGGGATGATGTTGAGATGTTGGTGTACGTTCACTAAGTAGAGAGCACCAATAAGACGCATTAAGTCAATAGTATTAATAAAAGGGCATCAGCCCAACTAGAAATGACGAAAACGTCCCCCTACCTAAATGGTCTAAATATAAGCTCAATAGCAGAACAAAAAGTCGGGCATAAATGTCCGGCTTTGTTTTTTGACACTGCTCTGTGATTATGGGTTTGGTACACCGTAATTTCTGATGAAGTGATGACATTTGAGGTTTAATCTTGACAGCATATGAAACATTGTTGCGAGTAATTGCTTGTTACTAGAGGCTTGACCTATTAGAGAGGGTTTATGAAAAAAACATTACTGGTTACTTTGGTAGGCGTTGTGGTTTTGGCTGGGTGCAGTCAGAAGGGAGAAGCTATGAACCAATCACAAGAGAATACGAATCCAATCTGTAGCACTCAAAACCTTACCGGTGGTTGGTCGAAAAGTGATATCACGCCTCAGGCAGAGCAAGCTTTAGACGCAGTTCTTGGTCAAATGAACACTGCAGCTGAGCTCAAACAAATTCTGAGTGTTCGTACTCAGGTCGTTGCTGGCTTGAACTATGCTATTGAGTTTGAAATGGATAATGGTGAGGTATGGAATACTATCGTCTATCGTTCGTTACAAGGTGATATCGAGATGATGGAAGTCGCGCAACAAGGCCGTTTGTGCCAATAAACAAGTTTAACAAATTCGGCTGTTAAGTTGGGTTGCACAGCTCAACAAGTGGTTAAAAAAATGGCTCTCAACGGAGCCATTTTTAATGTCAGTAGGAGCGGTTTAAACGTTATTAACTATTAACTAGCTAGTAGTTAATAGTTAGCTGTTATTAGCTAGCTATATTAGTTAGCCAGTTCGGGTTCCGATAACTCTTTCACGCAAGCGCGACTTATGTCTTCATCAATGTATGCCATCCCAAGTTTGTTGAGGTAGTCCATACGATCGGCATTACGTAGTTCTATGTTTGGGCCTTCAATGTTGTTCTCTTGATAGATCTGAGCCAAGTGTTCCATGAACTGCTCTCCAGCACTCATCATTAGTAGGCTCATTGCACCAACGTCAGGCCTTACTTTTTGACGTTGTTTTTCTGGTAGGTTCACTGCTAAAACGACAGGGAGTTCTGTGCCTGCAAAACGAACCGTGCGTTCTCGAACCGTTTGCTGAGCCCAGTAATACGCGAGTTCTTTACTCTGAGTAAGAAAGATAGGTTGAACGGATTCTGTGTAGTCGTTTCCAATAGTCGCCATGGTTTTTAAGGCGGCTTCGGTGAGTGATTTATCGCCAGAGCGTTTTAGCCCTTGACCTTGGATTGAAGCAAGTAAGGCTGAAGATGTACCGTGATACCAAGTATCCCCCGTCGCGAAACCATTTTCTGATAGCAGTGTTTTTGCATCTTGTAAGTGTGTAGGAATTGAAGTCATAGGCACTCTCAATAAATAGGAAAGTCAACGAACGGGAATGTAATTAGCTTAAACAGAAGTTGTTCAGTTAACCGTGGTGTGGAACACAAATCTGAGGCTTTGAGATGAAGCTTATAATAAATACAATCTTCATTTCAAAACCTCCTCCCTCCGAAAACCTAACAGGGAATGGGGAAGGAGGAGATTTTATTGGGGAAAACGGTTAGCGATTAATCAAATTGATTTGATGTATTCGCTTCACCTGCTGCTTTCAATGCATTTTCACCAGCAAAGTATTCTTTGTGGTCATCGCCCATATCTGAACCAGACATATTTTGGTGCTTAACACATGCGATACCTTGGCGAATCTCTTTACGCTGAACATTTGCAACGTAGCCCAACATGCCTTGGTCACCGAAGTACTCTTTTGCAAGGTTGTCGGTAGACAGTGCAGCTGTGTGGTAAGTCGGCAGAGTAATCAAGTGGTGGAAGATACCCGCTTCGCGAGATGCGTCCGCTTGGAATGTACGAATCTTCTCGTCAGCGCTTGCAGACAGTTCCGTTTCGTCGTATTCCGCACTCATTAAGTTTGCACGGTCGTAAGCTGATACATCTTTACCTGCTGCTACCATTGCATCGTACGCTTGCTGACGGAAGTTTAACGTCCAGTTGAATGATGGTGAGTTGTTGTATACCAGTTTAGCGTTAGGATGCACTTCACGTACGCCATCCATCATCTCTTTGATTTGACCTATGTGTGGTTTCTCTGTCTCAATCCAAAGTAGGTCAGCACCCGCGTTGATTGCTTCAATACAATCAAATACACAGCGGTCTTCACCAGTACCTTCACGGAATTGGTACAAGCCAGATGGTAGACGCTTAGGACGAACTAGCTTGCCGTCGCGGTTAAAGCAAACATCACCTTCAGCCATATCTGCAACATCGATCTCTTCAACATCTAGATATGAGTTGTAGATATCGCCTTGGTCGCCTGGCTCTTTCACTACTGCGATTTCTTTTGTCAGACCAGCGCCTTGTGAATCGGTACGAGCAACAATGATGCCGTTGTCGATACCTAGCTCAAGGAATGCGTAACGAAGTGCGCGAAGTTTTGCGTGGAAGTCAGCGTGTGGAACCGTTACTTTACCGTCTTGGTGACCACATTGTTTCTCATCGGCTACTTGGTTTTCGATTTGTAGACAACATGCACCAGCTTCAATCATCTGCTTAGCCATTAGGTAAGTCGCTTCTGCGTTACCGAAACCTGCATCGATATCTGCAATGATTGGTACTACGTGTGTCACGTGGTTGTCGATTTTGTCTTGGATAAGATTCTGTTGATTAACATCGCCGGCTTCACGTGCTGCGTCTAGCTCACGGAATAAACCACCCAGTTCACGTGCATCAGCTTGGCGCAAGAATGTGTATAGTTCTTCTACTAGGCCTGCAACCGATGTTTTCTCATGCATTGATTGGTCTGGAAGTGGACCAAAGTCTGAGCGAAGTGCTGCAACCATCCAACCTGATAAGTATAGGTAGCGTCGGTCTGTTTTACCATCAAAGTGCTTCTTAATAGAAATCAGCTTTTGTTGGCCGATGAAACCATGCCAGCAACCCAGAGACTGAGTGTATTGAGAGCTGTCTTCGTCGTAAGCCGCCATATCCGCACGCATGATATCTGCTGTGTATTGCGCGATATCTAGACCTGTTTTGAATTTGTTTTGAGCTCGCATACGAGCAGCAGATTCAGGGTTAATTGCATCCCATGGTGCACCTGCAGCGCTTTTTGCAACTTCTATCATTTCGATATCTTGTGTAATTTGCGACATAACTATTCCTTAGTTTCACGTGGGGTATGGTTGCCAAATTGGCTTGGATTAAAACTTTGCTATGGACAAAGAATAACCACGCATGTGATAATTTTGTTAATTTATAGTTATTATATTCGGTATTTTTCTTATGAATATTGCTCGTATAGACCTTAATTTACTTGTGTATTTAGACATGTTGCTACGTGAAAGAAACGTAACACGAGCAGCAAATCAATTAGGAATAACTCAGCCAGCCATGAGTAATGGCCTGCGTCGACTACGTGATCTGTTTGAAGACCCACTGCTGGTGAGAACAAGTGAAGGAATGGTTCCTACCGAGCGAGCGCACAAATTACAGCCGCTGATTCGCAACATACTGGCCAATGTAGAGAAGACGCTACAACCGACCACTGAGTTTAGTGCGGAAGACAGTGAACGTGTGTTTCGTATTATGGCGAGTGATTATGCTGAATCGACCATCATTCAACCATTGCTAAAAAAGTTGAGTGAGATCGCGCCGAAAATACGCCTGGATATCATGACGCCAAGTGACGTGAGTTATCAGGATGTAGAGCAAGGAACTGTTGATATTATTATCAATCGTTTTGACGATATTCCACAGTCGTTTCACCAGATGAGCCTTTGGCACGACGGGTTTTCTTGCTTATTTAGCTGTGACAATCCAATAGCCGACAACTTTGATATTTTGTCTTATTTAAAGGCACAACATATTTGGGTGAGTAAAACCGGAATGGGAACCGGAGTCGGGATCAATCCGAGTGAAGCACAAAAGCTGGGTTGGATAGATGAAGCACTAATGCGTATTGGTAAAACACGAAATATTACGGTGTTTACTCGACACTACTTGTCGGCGATTTTGTTCGCTCAACAGAAAAATTTGATTCTTACCATTCCAACCAAAGCTGCACAATTGCAGCGCAATAATCCTAGGTTGTTGATCAAACCTGCGCCATTTGCGATTGAGCCCTTTGAGGTAAAAATGGCGTGGAGTCCATTATTACAAACCAATCCCGACCACCAATGGATGCGCCGCTTAATTAAAAGTGTTGCCAACGAGATAGAGAGTGGAGTGACGGGATAACACAGCTTGTAGGGTATTTTTTATATGAATATCCAGTATAACTGGCATAAATTAGCTAAATTTACGCCCGTTAAGTAAGTTTAAACTAGTTATTTAGATTTAAGTCAGTTAAGTAAATATATTGAGTAGTCATCAGTTAGCTTGAGAGAGATTTTATGAGCAGTCGTATTCAACAGGGAAGCTTGAACATTGATAGCACCCTCTACCAATTAATTAATGATCAGGTCATTCCTGGAACAGGCATTGTCGCTGAAGACTTTTGGCAATCATTTGCAACCATCCTTGAAGACTTGGCTCCAAAGAACCGCGCATTGCTTATTAAGCGCGACGATCTTCAACATCAAATTGACGTTTGGCACCAAGAGCGTGCTGGACAAACGCTAGATGCGGCAGAGTACAAACAGTTCTTGCAACAGATTGGCTACTTAGTGCCTGAGGGCGAAGACTTTCAAGTAACCACCGCAAGCGTTGAGCCTGAAATTGCAACACAAGCGGGCCCGCAGCTTGTTGTACCTATTATGAATGCACGTTTTGCACTTAACGCGGCTAATGCGCGTTGGGGCAGTTTATACGATGCGCTCTACGGAACCGATGTGATCAGCGAAAGTGACGGCGCGGAAAAAGGTGGAAGCTTTAACCCTGTGCGTGGCGCTAAAGTCGTGACTTATGCTCGTGAGTTCCTTGATGATGCTGCGCCACTAAATGGCGTTTCTCATAAAGACGTAACCAAATACAGCATCAGTAACGCTAGTATCGGTAATAAGCTGATAGCGACACTGGATAACGGTGAGGAAGTCACTCTAATTGATAGCGACCAGTTCATTGGCTATCAAGGCGACGCAAGTTCCCCTTCGTGCATTCTGCTTAAACACAATAATCTGCATATCGAAATTCAAATTGACCCGAGCGCACCGATTGGTAGCGTTGATGTTGCTGGTATTAAAGATGTATTAGTCGAAGCTGCCTTGACGACCATTATGGATTGTGAAGACTCGGTTGCTGCGGTTGATGGTGAAGATAAAGCGCTTGCCTATAGCAACTGGTTAGGTTTGATGAAAGGTGACCTGAAAGAGTCGCTAGAGAAAAACGGCAAAACCATCGTTCGTAGTTTGAATCCAGATCGCCAATACACCAGTGTCACTGGCGGTGAGATCTCGCTCAAAGGCCGCAGCATGTTATTTATACGTAACGTGGGTCACCTAATGACCAACCCTGCGATCATTGACGCCGAAGGTAATGAAGTACCTGAAGGCATTATGGATGGTATGATCACCTCGCTAATCGCGATACATGATTTAAAAGGCAATAGCGCTTACCAAAACTCGACCGCAAACAGTATCAACATTGTAAAACCTAAGATGCATGGCCCTGAAGAAGTGGCGTTTACCAATGAGTTGTTTGGTCGCATTGAAGATGCTTTAGGTTTAGACCGCTACACCATCAAAGTTGGCATTATGGATGAAGAGCGTCGTACTTCGGTCAACCTGAAAGAATGTATTCGTGCGGCTAAAGATCGTGTTGTGTTCATTAATACCGGTTTCTTAGACCGAACGGGTGATGAGATTCACACGAGTATGGAAGCTGGGCCATTTGCGCCTAAAACACAGCTGAAAACTATGACTTGGATTGGCGCATACGAAGATCAAAACGTTGATCTTGGCCTAGCTTGTGGCCTGCAAGGTAAAGCTCAAATCGGTAAAGGTATGTGGCCAGAGCCAGATAATATGGCGAAGATGATGGACGCGAAAATCGGACACCCACAAGCTGGCGCGAATACGGCTTGGGTACCTTCTCCAACTGCTGCGACTTTGCATGCTCTGCACTATCACAAAGTGAGTGTACCAAGCCGCCAGAAAGAGCTTCGTGAGCGAGTGAGAGCCAATGTAGACGATATCCTTACTATTCCGCTATTAGGTAATCAAAAGCTAACAGCTCAAGATATCCAAAACGAATTGGATAACAACACGCAAGGTATTCTAGGTTACGTGGTTCGTTGGATTGACCAAGGCGTAGGGTGCTCTAAAGTACCTGATATTAACGATGTAGGTTTGATGGAAGATCGCGCAACACTGCGTATTTCAAGCCAACACATCGCTAACTGGCTACGTCACGGTATTTGCGATGAAGCCCAAGTAATGAAAACTATGAAGCGCATGGCAGCAGTGGTTGATGAGCAAAACGCTGGCGACCCTAGCTACCGTAATATGGCTCCTAACTTTGAAAACAGCATTGCATTTTCAGCAGCTTGTCAGTTGGTATTCGAAGGTTGCGCCCAACCAAGTGGTTACACAGAGCCAGTGCTACATGCGATGCGATTGAAGTTAAAAGCACTTGCATAAAACAAGGTTGCTAAATAGGCCACAGAACAAAATAGCAAAGTAACGTAACTGTGTTACGGAGTAGCTAAATAACAACGTCACTAAATAACAACGTCACTAAATAATAAAACCACTAAGAAAAGAAACACCCATTTAAACCGAGCCCAAGGTGCCGCGCTTTATAGCGCGGCTTTTTTTTGAGGGGTTATAGAAAGAGAATAGCTGAGTCAGTGAGGAAACTTAGTGACTACCAACCCTATTTTCAACCAAAGCAAAGATACTTAATATCCATATACTCATCGATGCCTTCCTTTGCGCCTTCACGGCCAATACCTGATTGCTTAACACCACCGAAAGGGGCGACTTCAGTCGAGATCATACCGTCATTAATGCCGACCATACCGTACTCAAGTGCCTCTGCTATGTTCCATACTCGATGAATGTTCTGACTGTAGAAGTACGACGCTAATCCATAAATGGTGTCATTTGCCATCTCAATAAGCTCTTCGTCTGTCTCGAATCGCATCACAGGAGCGACAGGACCAAAGATCTCTTGCTGAACAATGTCCATGCTGTGTTTTACATCTTTAAGAACAACGGGTTGAAGGAAGAGTCCATCAAGTTGTTGAAGTGGCGTCACAGGTGTCGCGCCTTGTTCAATAGCTCGGTTTATCAATCCTTGGATGTTTTGCTTAGCACCTTCATTGATAACAGGGCCAACCGTTACACCCTCATCTAAGCCGTTTCCAATTTTAAGCAGCTGTACCGCTTGGTCGAATTTAGCCACAAACTCATCGTGTACTTTACTGTGTACGTAGAAACGGTTTGCACAAACACAGGTTTGGCCTGCATTACGGAATTTTGAAGCCATTGCGCCTTGAACGGCCGCGTCGATGTCTGCATCGTCAAACACAATAAAAGGTGCGTTGCCGCCCAGTTCCATTGAAGTGCGCTTAATGCTTTTCGCAGCTTGAGCCATCAAGATACTGCCGACTCGGGTAGACCCAGTAAAAGAGATTTTTTTAATCAGTGGGTGTGAGGTGAAAAGACCACCCACTTGCTCTGGGCTTTCACCGAGTACGACTTGAAGTAGATCTTTAGGAATGCCCGCTTGATATGCCAGCTCAACCACAGCAAACGCAGACAGTGGTGTCTCGTCTGAGGGCTTCACAATAAAACTACAGCCAGCAGCAAGGGCAGGGGCGGCCTTACGAGTGATCATTGCAATCGGAAAGTTCCACGGCGTAATGGCACACGCGACCCCAATCGGCTGCTTGATTGTTACTAAGCGTTTGCCAGCGACTGTGCTAGGAATGGAGTCACCGTAAGTGCGCTTGGCTTCTTCGGCGAACCACTCAATGAAACTCGCGCCATACACCACTTCGCCCGTCGCTTCTGCTAACGGCTTACCTTGTTCGATGGTCATTAGGCGAGCAAGATCTTCTTTGTTTTCAAGGATCAGTTGATGCCAACCACTTAGCAATGCAGCACGGGATTTAGCGGGAATTTTTGCCCACTCTTTCTGCGCAACATGAGCGCGTTCGATAGCGCTCTCTAACTCTGCCTCAGATGAGATTGGTGCATGCCCAATAAGCTCACCCGTTGCTGGGTTTGTGACTGCAACTGCGTTGTTCGCTTCTGTCACCATAAAAGAGAGTAAGTGCTGGTTCTTAATGTTTAGCATCGTGATTCCTTTGTTGTGATTACTTTAGACGTGTTGCTTATGTGCGGGTTGGCGTGTGTTGAAATGACTTCGACCAAATGTTCATTGGTCGAAGGGCATGGATGTTAAGTCGCTAATCTTGGTTATTCTCTGAGATAAATCTTCTCACTAGCCCCAGTTATCAGACTCTATCTTCGCGAGCGCTTTGGCTGCTTTTTGAAGAGCTGGCAGAAACTTGATCGCTTCGTCTGGTTTTACTCGAATCACTGGAGCTTGTATTGCTAAGCCAAGATTGGATTGGCCAGTAGAAGACGGTATTAATACGGCGATACAGACTAACCCTGGTAAGAACTCTTCATCATCAATAGCAAAACCTTGGATCTTCGCTTCTTCGATGTCTTTCTCTAACGTCGAATAGTCAGTAATGGTTTTCACTGTGTACTGAGTCAGTGGCACGTTTTCAATCAGTCTTCTGCGCTGTGATTTCGACATGTGCGCCAAAAACAGTTTGCCTGTAGCTGAGCAATGCACGGGTACGCGAGAGCCTGGCTGTAGATGGAAGCGCAGCGGGGCTTCAGTTTCTGCGCGATCAAGATAGATGATCTCACCGCTCGACAGTGCCGTTAGGTTGCAGCTCTCGCCGACTTCTGCTCGAAGGTTTTCAAGAATAGTGCGTCGTGCGCTGTGCATGGTGCTATTCAACAGCAGATTTTCAGCAAGCTTTCTGAGTCGAATACCAGAGCTGTAATGCTTCTCATCGCCGTCTCGTTGAATGATGCCTGCTGCTTCTAACTGCTGAAGCATTCGGTGCAGGGTCGGTTTTGGTAGTCCAGTTTCTTCGACTAATCCCTGAAGAGAAATAAACTCGTCTTTTTGCGCTATCACCTCTAATAGTGCAAAAAGTCGGAGAGTCGGTGTATCCCCTTGAACTGGTGGTATTTCTGTTTGCATATAATGATCCATCCTTGCGATATGTCTATGCCTAAGAGTGTACATACCAAATCATTATTCTTCAATTATCTGAATAAAATTTGACCTTTTTTATTATTCCAATAATATAAATATAAATTATGGAACAATTAATCTCAATAAGTGGAATTTAAGATGAAGGCGATTGAACGGATTATTGATAAGGCTCACTTAGATCGTAAGCTAGTGGTTTTGAGCGAAGCAGAAGACCCTCGTGTACTCAAAGCGGCGCGATTGGCGATAGATAAACAGCTCGCTTACATCACGCTGGTCGGTGATGAAAAGGCGATTATCGAAGCAGCGCAGTTGAACCACATTAATCTCGCCGGCATTCATATTGTTTCACCTGATGCATCCGCGCTTAAAGAGGTGTTGGCCGAACGGCTTCATCAGTTAAGGAAAGCCAAAGGCATGTCGTACGACGATGCTTTAGAAATGGTCAAAGACCCGCTAATTTTTGCCAACTTGATGGTGAGGGAAGGGTTAGTTGACGGCACGGTTAATGGCGCGGTTTATACCACGTCTGATGTAGTGCGAGCTGCGCTTCAGATTATTGGGCCAGCACCAGACAGTGAATTGGTGTCCAGTTTCTTTCTGATGATGTTGTGTGAGCCTTTCCATAATCTCAAAGGCGGCATGATTTTCAGTGACTGTGGTTTGGTGATTAACCCCAATGAAACCGAGTTGGCATCGATTGCAGTGGCTGCATCAAACAGTGCACAAACGCTGTTGATGGAAGAACCGAAAGTGGCAATGTTGTCGTTTTCGACCAATGGTAGTGCGAAACACGAATCGGTCGATAAGGTTCGTAATGCCGCTCAGTTAGTGAAGCAACGCTGTCCCGGAATCGCCGTCGATCAGGACGTTCAACTCGATGCCGCGATTGTGACTGAAATTGCCGCGAAAAAGCTGCCCGATTCAGAAGTGAAAGGCCAATCTAACGTATTGATATTCCCTAATTTAGAAGCGGGGAACATAGGCTATAAACTTGCAGAAAGGTTAGGAGGCGCGGTCGCGATTGGCCCGTTACTGCAAGGATTGAATCAGCCTGCCAATGACTTATCCAGAGGGTGTAGCGCGCAAGATATCTTTAACGTAATTGCGGTGACTGCCGTACAAGCGCAGCAAGGGAAAGTGTCTAGCTCTAAGGCTGATACTGAAGCTGATGTTGAAGAAAAAGAAGAATCAGAATTTGAGTTCCGGTATTAACATCTAGCTCTCGTATCTAGTACTCAGATTCAAATCAAACCCAAAACAACCTAATTAGGATAGCTAATGGAGTTACCTATTTTACTCGCCATTCTTGCCACCATCGCGGTAGGTACCTATTTCCAAACCGTTACGGGGTTTGGGCTGGGTATCATCGTGATTGGTTTGACGGTCAGCCTTAATCTGGTCTCTTTACCCGTTATAGCCGCTGTGGTCAGTATTGTGACCTTGTTCAATTGCTTGGTCGCTTTGATGGGTAAGCCACTGCTTGGGGAGCTCAAAATTCTGGTGGTGTTAATCATCGGTATTATTCCCGGTGTGTCGATGGGGGTGTTCTTGCTGGACGAGTTGAGTGACTCTGCGACCAATATCCTGCGAGGACTATTGGGTGCGATGGTGCTATTCGCAGGTGTGAGCTTTATGTTCAAACCTAAAACCAGAAAGGATCGTTCGGCAACGGTATCATTCCTTATATCAGGATTTAGCTCTGGTTTAGCGGGCGGGTTATTTGGGATGGCGGGCCCTCCGATTGTTTATCATCTCTATCGGCAACCTTTTACACTCGATCTGGTGCGAAGCACACTGCTGATGGTGTTCGCTTGTACGTCGATGTCGCGTACTGTCAATGTCTACGTTGCAGGCGACATGGAACCGAGCATACTGTGGCTATCCGCTATTGCTGTCCCCTTGGTGGCGCTTGTCACGATGTTTGCTCGACGTTTCCCGCCACCGTTGTCTAATGACCAATTAAGAAAGCTGGTGTTTACGGTACTGATGTTGATTGG
The DNA here is from genome assembly GCF_015163545.1 of Vibrio sp. OPT24. Taxonomy (NCBI): domain Bacteria; kingdom Pseudomonadati; phylum Pseudomonadota; class Gammaproteobacteria; order Vibrionales; family Vibrionaceae; genus Vibrio; species Vibrio sp. OPT24. The sequence goes on along the minus strand of NZ_JADDYI010000053.1, from coordinate 757,336 downwards.
TGGGTATCTGATGGCTGTGTCTGCATGGTCGTTGCTTGCTGTCTCTTAGCTACTTGTTATATATCAGCTTCTTGCTACCTATTAAGAACATTCCGATAAAAGGCTAGCGGTCTGCTAGCCGATACTTCACTGCTCACGACTTATATCTCCTAACGCTTTAGCATCTCGAAGATGTTCCTAGATAACCCAAACAAACAGCTCTCCTGCACATCTAAAGTGATATTACTGCGGTAGTACGGGCTTAAATCGACGCCCATTCCTACACCATGAATTTCGATATGGTTTTTGTTTGATTCACGCTCAATCACTTGTTTGAGATGGTTATCCAAATAGAACTGGTCGTTGGCTGTGCTGGTGGCGGTATCCATCGGGCAGCCGTCTGAGAACACGATTAAAACCTTTCTTTTTGCACTGTGCTGTTGCAACCGCTGACTAGCGAACTGCACCGCTTCGCCATCAATCCCTTCTTTAAAGGTGTCTGCTTTACGAAGGCTCGCAATGCCAAGGCGAGAGCGTCTCCAATGTGTATCAAAATCTTTAAACACAATATGTCGAACTTCGTTTAAGCGGCCTGGGTGTTTCGGTTGGCCTTGTTTAAGCCACTGTCGATAAACTTTTCCACCGTTCCAGTTATTGGTAGTGAAGCCAATAATCTCAAATGGAATGTTGGCCAGTCCAACGGATTTGAGAATTGTATCCATCAGTAGGCTTAGCTTGTGACTGTGTTTCTTCATTGAACCTGAACAATCCATCAAAAACGTGATGGCACATTGATGAGACGCGCCGATGTCAGGTTGATAAAAGACAGTACGATCCAATGGCGAAGTGATGAGCTTGGTGATGGTCGTGGCGTTAACAATGCCTTCTTCAAGATGATCCTGACGTCGACTCTTTTGTGGCGTCGCAACAAAGCTGGTGAGCATAGCGGCTAAACGGCGAGTGTTTACTTGTCTCGGCATGATGTCATCGGTGAGCTTTTGCCTCAGTTCGAGTAACAGGGCGCGCCTGACGAGTTTGTCTGCCGCGATGACTTGATCAAATTCTGAATTGAAGACCTGATAATTGGCGCCTGACAGCTCGAATACCTTACTACTGCCCGTTATGTCGCTATCGACGTCTTCATCTTGAATGTCACCATCAACAATCAAGGCTAGCTGCGCAAGGATCTTAATGTCTTCTTCGACCGTTGGAGTGGGCGAGTTATCACTTTCTTGTTCTTGGATGATTAACTTTTGTGCAAGGGCCGCAAACTCATTGGCGCAGTGCGCAAACTGCTCTTGGTCGGCTCGATGTTGCTTTAAGCGTTTAAGGCAGTGACCAAAAGTAGGCACGATGCCGGCGCGAGTCGATTCAATGGTTTCAGCGATAGGCTCCGAAACTGGAACGCCAGTTAAGCGGGTGTGGATGACCTGCATCAGTGTAAACAGCAACATGCCTATTCGTGATTCGGTAAAGCCATTTTGATGATATTGGTCGCTCCAATACGCAAAGTTGAATTGAATACTCTTAGTGACGCCTTTTAGGTAAGACGGGACTTGTGACTCGATTCGTGCCTGTTCGCAGAAATCATATAACAGACGTTCGACTTCGTTTTTCGGTCGCAATGAGTAATGAAGAACAGCATCTGAAAGCAAGAGTCGTAATGCTGATGAATCGATCTTGCCTTGCATCGAAAGCTTGCTGTTTTTCAACTCGTGGCGAGAAACAAAGGTGAGATCGTTAGTATGTGCGGACTGGTAATAACAGGGGCTATTGCCTTTATAGAGACGTTTTCCCCGATAATTCAGACTCAACTCACCGCTGATCGCTCTGGCGACAGACACGCCAAGATCGAGGATCTTTTTCTGCTGGGAAGAAACATTGGCCATGGTTTACGACTCCGAATGCGAATAGTTTTGAGTAGGCGTTTCTAAATCTTCACCAAAGCAACGGAAATAATATTCGCTAACCAGTTCTTTCTCTTCGTCTTCGCAGCGATTTAAGAATGACAGTCTAAATGCCGTTGCTACATCGTCGAATATTTGGATGTTTTCGGCCCAAGTGAGTACCGTTCTCGGAGACATCACCGTCGAAAGGTCACCAGCCCGAAACCCGTTACGCGTTAATCCGGCGGTCGCGATCATTTTCTCAACCAACTGTCGGCCACTCTCATTATTCAGCTCTGGAAGCTTGGATAACACGATCTTAGTTTCATGCTGTGGATCTAAATAGTTAAGCGTGGCGATGATGTTCCATCTATCTAACTGACTGTGGTTAAGCACTTGAGTACCCGAATACAAACCTGAAAAATTACCCAAGCCAAGCGTATTGCAGGTAGCAAACAGGCGGAAAGAAGGGTGAGGAGTGATCACGCGGTTTTGTTCTAAAGAGGTGTATTTACCGTCTTGCTCTAATAGCTGTTGAATCACAAACATCACGTCAGGACGACCAGCGTCGTATTCATCTAATACCAGTGCGATGGGTTGTTGAATGCTCTGAGGAAGAATGCCTTCTTTAAACTCTGTTACTTGCATTCCGTCTCTAATGACGATGCTGTCTTTACCTATGAAATCCAAGCGACTTAAGTGTCCGTCTAGGTTGATCCTCAAACACGGCCAACTCAATCTTGCGGCAATTTGCTCAATGTGAGACGACTTACCCGTTCCGTGTGTGCCTTGTATCAATGTGCGACGATTGGAGGTGAACCCCGCCAATATAGCCAACGTCACTTCAGGATCAAAACAGTAATTTGGATCGACTTTAGGAACATATTCGCCCGCATGTTCAAATGCCATCACGGTTAGGTTGCTGTCGATCCCAAAGCGTTCTCTCACGCTTACTGGTTGCGTTGGTATCAATTCCGCCTCATTCATCATTTTTCCCTCTATATAACTCATCACTTGTCGCTGCTATCGCGATATGTCCTCGATTATTAACAGCTCCGCTTAAGTTAACGGCACTTTTTGTACGAAAAACTACCAATAATGTGATCTGGTTTTATTAATTAGAATGATTTGTTCCAATTTAATATAAAAAGTTGACGCGCAAAAATTCTACTACTAAGGTGAAAATGAATTCGAAAAAGAGACAATTCATTCCGAAAAATGAAATTTTGGTTAACTCAAGGAGAATGGAAGAATGAGCGAGCAAGAAAAACGTACGGTTGTTTCCGGCACAGTAACAATGACACCATCAGAAGCGTTCGTTGAAACTATGGTTGCTAATGATGTTACCGATATGTTCGGCATCATGGGGTCGGCATTTATGGACGCAATGGATATCTTTGCTCCTGCTGGCATTCGATTGGTCCCAGTAGTACACGAGCAAGGCGCTGCTCACATGGCAGATGGTTACTCTCGTGTATCGGGTCGCCATGGCGTGGTTATTGGGCAAAATGGCCCGGGTATTAGTAACTGTGTGACTGCGATTGCAGCGGCGTTCTGGGCACATAGCCCTGTCGTAATTGTGACGCCAGAGACAGGTACAAAAACAATGGGCTTAGGCGGTTTCCAAGAGTGTAACCAGCTTCCAATGTTCCAAGAGTTCACTAAGTATCAAGGACACGTAACGCACCCAGATCGTATGGCTGAATACACAGGTCGATGTTTTGACCGTGCGATGAGCGAAATGGGCCCGACTCAGCTGAACATTCCACGTGACTACTTCTATGGCGAAACTCAAACTGAGATCCCTAAACCCGCGCGTTTAGACCGTGGTCCAGGTGGCGAGAAATCTCTAAATGAAGCGGCAGACCTGATTGCTGAAGCGAAATTCCCAGTCATAATTTCTGGTGGCGGCGTGGTAATGGCAGATGCAGTTCAAGAGTGTGCGGCATTGGCAGAAAGATTAGGCGCACCCGTAGTGAACAGCTACCTACATAATGACTCTTTCCCTGCGAGTCACCCATTATGGTGTGGTCCTTTAGGCTACCAAGGTTCGAAAGCAGCAATGAAATTGATGGCTCAAGCGGACGTGGTTATCGCTTTGGGTACACGTCTCGGTCCATTTGGTACTTTGCCTCAACATGGCATGGACTACTGGCCGAAGAACGCGAAAATCATTCAGATTGATGCCGACAACAAGATGCTAGGTCTGGTTAAGAAGATTTCGGTTGGTATCTGTGGTGATGCGAAAGCCGCTGCGGTTGCTCTATCCGAAAGATTGGAAGGCCGCGCACTGTTGTGTGATGACAACAAAGGCGCTCGTCAGGATACAGTCGCAACAGAGAAAGCACTTTGGGAAAAAGAGCTTGATGAGTGGACACACGAACGTGACTCTTTCAGCTTAGATATGATTGAAGAAAACTCTCAAGAGACTCCGTTCTCTGGCGGTGAATACCTACACCCACGCCAAGTACTGCGTGAGCTAGAAAAAGCGATGCCTGAAGACGTAATGGTCTCGACGGATATCGGTAACATCAACTCAGTGGCAAACAGCTACTTACGCTTTGAAAAACCACGTAGCTTCTTTGCTGCAATGAGTTTCGGTAACTGTGGTTATGCGTTCCCGACCATTATTGGTGCGAAAGCAGCGGCACCTCATCGTCCAGCTATCTCTTATGCAGGCGACGGTGCGTGGGGCATGAGCTTGATGGAAACCATGACATGTGTTCGCCATAACATTCCAGTGACAGCCGTGGTATTCCACAACCGTCAATGGGGTGCTGAGAAGAAGAACCAAGTCGACTTCTACAACCGACGCTTTGTTGCTGGTGAACTTGAGAACCAAAGCTTTGCAGAGATCGCACGAGCAATGGGCGCTGAAGGTATCACAGTTGATAAGCTAGAAGATGTAGGCCCAACTCTGCAAAAAGCTATCGACATGCAAATGAACGAAGGCAAAACAACCATCATTGAAATCATGTGTACTCAGGAATTGGGCGACCCGTTCCGCCGAGATGCACTATCAACACCGGTTCGTTTCCTAGATAAATATAAAGACTACGTATAAGTCATAGGAAGTTTGTCCGGCCACCGCATTATAAAGAACGTGGTCGGGCAATATTAACGGGTATTGGCAAAGTGCTTAAGTGAAGAACGTAAACGCTTAGTTCAATAATTTCTACTTAAACATTAGAACACTAATTAAATGTTCCATCGGTACATAAGTGGTTCTAGCTATATAAATTTTGTCACTCATTATTATTGTTCGATCCGTAACTAATGGATCCATAAATGGTCATCTTTGACGAAGATATATACCTATTATCATTTTTCAATAATTACAACTATACCAATTGAACAATTTATTAACGTGATTATTAATACTTTAACTTTACCGAATATAAACTAAATGACTTATTGTATGAATGTTGTGAAAAATAAACGTTATATAAGCTCACTCGAAGAGCTGTATGAAATAATCGATTCACTCATTGCTGAGTGTAGTGGACATCGTGATTTGATTTATAACGTGTGTGATTATGAAAATAATAACTTGATGCCGAGCTTAGGCCGATCAAATCGAAAGAATATTCGCCGTGTCGAACAAGAGCTTCTCTCGACCGTGAGAGTTTATGGTGGGCATTCGTTGAGTGCACACGAGATAAACGATTGGTTACTGATGTGTTTAGCCAAGAAACAGGGGTTTCCAACCCGTTTACTTGAATGGACAGATAACCTGATTAATGCGCTGTGGTCTGTATGTCATAGCCAAAGTAAAGACTGTATCAATATTATTAAAGCCATTGATTATCATAAAGTTAGTGTTTTCAACTCACCATGTGACCTCAATAGGACTCAGATATTCAATGTGGCTGATTGTGATCAGCAAGAGCAACGAAAAGATAAGTGGTATTCCATTCACCCATTTAAGGAAGGTGGCAATGATGCCATTCAGCCTTTGTACGATGAAAAAGAATATTCAAACGGTCTAGTATCCGTTCATATTCTTCCATCAGCGAAAGTAAACCTGATAAAGGAATTAATCTCCATGAATGTTTTAAATGAACCGACAGAATATATTGAAGAGAAACTGGCTGATTTGAAAAATGAAGCCCATATAGACAGCAATCAAGCAATTAATAAAGGCGAGGGTAATATCGAGTTACAAGTTAATACTCATGATCGCCAGCTTGAGCAGTATGGCCGAAAGTACCATCAAGATTTTGATTTCGACTAAAGTCTAATATTTCTAATGATTTTATTTAGACCTCATATAAATCTAGTGATTACGAGATAAATAAAATCAGAACACTAATTAATTTATAAAAAGATGAAATCTGTGAGCTTAAAGATTGTTTATAAAGTAACTCGAAGTTAGAGTGGCGAATCTTGTTATCAAGTTGTTAAATTTTCACAGATCTAGTTTAAACACTCTAATAAAAAAGTGGCGCAAAGCTACTGAAATTTAAACCAATAACGAAAACATAAAGGATTCTGGAATATGAATATGCAAACCAATGCAGCGACATTCGTGCTGGAAAACCAAGTCGACACCGCCTTTTTACAGTCTTTTAGTGATGCATGGAATAACCATGATATTGAAGCGCTAATGTCGTTTATGACCGAAGACTGTGTCTTCCACACCGTGGCAGGAGAAGGCGAACTTGGAAACACTATCGAAGGGTACGAAGCCGTTCGTAATAGCTTTGAATTGGTTTGGCAGAACTTTCCAGATGCAGCCTGGAGCGACCCTGTCCACTTTGTATGTGGCGACCGCGCGGTAAGCGAATCAACGTTCTCTGCGACTAACCCTGATGGCGCCGTCATCGAAGCTCGTATGGTTGATGTGTTTACCCTGAAAGAGGGAAAAATCAGCGTAAAAAATGCCTTCCGTAAAACACGACCTCTTTTGACTCCTAACAACACTCCCAAGAGCTAGACACGAAACCACAACCCGTTCACGTGTTATGACTAGGAGAGTCGAATTATGAGTTTAGTAATGGAACAACCGGCAGCCGATGTGCCACCAAAGGTGAAAAGCACCCGAGCACAAGAAAGTACCCAAGCAAAAGAAAGATACGATCCAAAATACGACCCACTTAAAGACAAGAGCCCAGGTCACGGCAAGGAATACGCCCCGACTTATTGGGTAGATACCGCAGGCGTGCCACCTGAAGATGATGGCCCAATTACATCGGATATGGATGTCGATGTGGCGATAATCGGTTCAGGCTACACAGGCCTAAGTACTGCGATACACCTTGCTGAAATGTACGGCATTAAAGCGATTGTGATTGAAGCTAACCGTATGAGTTGGGGCTGCAGTACCCGAAATGGTGGTCAGGCTCAGTGTGCGTCAGGACGTTTGAAGCGTTCTCAGTGGATTGAACGCTGGGGATTAGAAACCGCGCTAAAAATGCACCGCGAATGCGTCGATGGCATGAACACATTTAAGTCTCTAATCAAAGACATTGATTGTGACCCGCAGCCGGGTGGCCACTTATATGTTGCTCACCGTCCAAAAGTGATGGCAACACTCGAGAAAGAAGCCAAGTTGCTGCGTGACACGTTTGATTACGATGCGCAGATCTTAGATGCGGAAACCGTAAAGCGTGATTACGTCGGCGACCAAGAAGCAGCAGGCGCAATGCATGAGCCAGAAGGTATTGGCATCCATGCAGGGAAACTGGCGTTTGGTTATCTAAGAAAGGCGCGAGCACTCGGCGTAAAAGTTCACCCAGCAAGCCCTGTGATGGGATGGGAAACTCGCAACGGTGTGCATTACCTGAAAACGCCTGGTGGTGTGGTTAAGGCTCGTTCTGTCGGTGTTTGTACCGGTGGATACACCAGCCAAGGTTTGCATTCAGAGCTTAAGAATCGCTTATTACCCGTACTTTCTAACTCGATGGTGACGCGTCCGTTAACTCAAGACGAAATCGCTGCGTGTAACTTCAAAACTAATCAGGTGATTACTGATACCAGAATTTTGCGTCATTACTACCGTTTGTTACCCGATAACCGAGTGCAGATCGGTACACGCAGTGCCATCAGTGGCAAGAATGCACCTGACAAGAAATACGAAGACATGTTGAGAGCGGATTTAACTCGAAAATTCCCTTCTCTCGATCAGATCAAAATCGATTATTCATGGTGGGGGTGGGTAGATGTTAGCCACGACATGATGCCAAGAATCTATCAGCCGAATCCAAAGCAATCCATATTCTACGCACTAGGGTATGGCGGCAATGGTGTGATGTACTCCGCTCAAGCAGGCAAGCGCCTCGCTCAGTGGATCGCAGGTGAAGGTCATAAGCTTGACTTGCCAATATTTGAATCAAAACTTCCGTTCCCCAACGTGAGGGAAGTGGTGGAATCTGAGATGTTTGCACCATTTCGAAGAGTAGGGCAACAGTTCCTTTATCAGTGGTATTCGCTAAAAGATGAAGTGCTTTAGCTACTCGAACATTGTTTCCAAAATAGGGAAATAGAACTACGACCAGGAAAGTTGTACCAGGTCACCTTGTGAGCAAAGTACAGGCAGGAAGTCTGTATGATATGAAAGGTTAAGACTATGAAATTGATTAAAAATAAAATTATTGCTGGCGTCACAATTGTAGCAACAGCGATGCTATCTCATACCGCGGCAGCAGCAAATTTTAAAATGGCTATCGGAGATGCTGCTGGTGGTACTCAGTGGGAATTAGCGACCTCATTTTCTGAATTGATGGAGCAAAAAACAGACGGCAAAGTCAAAATCGACCTGTTCCCGAATGGTCAATTGGGTAACGAGCAAGACACCGTTAACGACGCGGCAATCGGCCTTCTCGACTTCTCAGTATTGGCGATCAACAACGTGACGCCTTTCTCTCCAACGGTTGGTCTATTGACCATGCCTTATGTCATTCAAAGTGCAGAAGAAGCGGTGCTATTAACTCAAGGCCAAGTGGGTCAAGACCTTGTCGATAACACCATTCGTGATGCTGGCGTTCGTATCGTTGGCTGGGCTTATTCTGGTTTTAGGGTTCTGACTAACTCTAAAAAATCAGTGGCTTCACCAGCGGATCTAAAAGGACTAGTGATTCGTGTTCCTCGTAACGAAATCATGATTGCTTCCTACCAAGCATGGGGCGTAAACCCAACACCAATGGCATGGTCAGAAACATTTACTGGCCTGCAGCAAGGTGTGGTTGATGGACAAGACAACCCATACATCACTGTGCATGCGATGAAGTTCAATGAAGTACAAAAGTACGTCACAAACCTTCGTTATATCTTCTCTCTTGAGCCGCTAATCGTCAGTGAAACAGTCTTCCAACAACAGACGCCTGAAATGCAAAAAATCATTCTTGAAGCGGGTCAGGAAGCGACAGAGCACAGCTTTGCATACTTAGAAAATACTGAAAACAAGATCCGTGAAGAACTGCAAGCAAAAGGCATGGTCTTCACTGACCCTACAGACAACGAGCAAGAGTGGATCAGCAAAGTCACTAAGTCAGTTTGGCCTAAGTTCTATTCAAGCATTGGAGGCAAAGACAAGCTAGACGACGTTCTTGAGTTACTAGGTAGAAAGTAACGATTAGATTCGCCCTATCTGCTGTTCTTCGCGACTTAATCACCTAGCGATAGAACGGTTAGGTAGGGCATTTACATGGCTTTACTCGTTGATCTGTCCAGTACCTGATCTTTTTAGTACCGCGAGCGACTGGTTGTCATGTGGAAATCAACATTGGAGGTTATATGTCAGTCGCTAAAACAATAAAAAAGCACCTTAACAACATTGAGGAATATACATGTTGTTTGTTGCTAGCAAGCTTTGTCCTATTGCTGTTCACACAAATCCTTACTCGTCAGCTTTTCGATTACTCCATACCTTGGGGTGATGAAGTCGCTACTTACATGTTTGTTTGGTTTGCCTATCTAGGGGCTGTTGTTGCGGCCAAGATGTCGGCGCATAACCGAGTCAGTTTTCACTTCAAGTTCTTCCCCCCGATTGTTCAGACCGTCTGTGAAACCATTGCTGACTTCTTATGGCTGCTGTTTAACGGCTACTTTGTTTATCTCAGCTACGATTTCGTGTTCAACAAAATGAATTTGTTCTGGAAGTCTCAGACGACAGGCATCCCAATGAAATACTTCTATATGATTTTGCCAATCGCATTTTCTCTAATGATGCTGCGCATTATCTGGAACAACTACGAGCGCTTATTTAAGGGCGCTAAGAACGAAGATCCTGAAGTCAAAGAACTGCGCAAAATGACGGCACAAAAGTCATCACAGTAGTCGTCACAGAGAATAGCCGTAATAGAGAGATGTAATAATGGAATCCTATTTAACTCTAATTTTATTTGGTGGTTTCTTAACCCTGTTAATTCTGGGTGCACCAATCACAGTATCACTGGCCGGCGCTTCAATGGCGGCCTATATGTTGCTCGACAAAAACCCCATCGCTTTAGTACAAATCGCGTTCACTTCGGTGGGTAACTTCCCATTAATGGCGCTGCCAGCCTTTGTTCTTGCTGGCGCATTAATGGAGGCGGCGGGTATCTCCAAACGTCTGGTGGATATTGCAGAGAGCTTAGCCGGACCCGTGACGGGTGGCCTTGGCGCTGCAACCGTGATGGCGTGTTTGTTTTTTGGTGCTATCTCAGGTTCAGGCCCTGCAACCACAGCAGCGGTAGGCATGCTAATGGTGCCTGCAATGGTTAAGCGAGATTACGATAAGAGTTACGCATCGGCAGTAACGGCTGCATCAGGGGGCTTGGGGATCATTATTCCGCCATCCATCCCGTTAGTTATTTTCGGCATCTCAGCAATGGGATTAATGGCACCGCCTGAAGCCATCGCTCAACACGGGCAATTTGCTTCTTTATCTATTCCTAAATTGTTTGTTGCAGGCGTTGTTCCTGGCTTCATCATGGCATCTACACTCGTTGTCACTAACTACTTCATTGCCAAGCGAGAAGGCTATAAAGGGCTGTCTGAGAATTGGTCATTTGGCGAAGTAAGACATGCTTTACGCCGTGGCATATGGTCGATACTGGCTCCATTTTTGATTCTCGGAGGTATCTACAGCGGTATGTTCACACCAACAGAGTCAGCGGTTGTGGCAATTTTCTATTCGCTGTTTGTCGGTGTGTTTATTCACCGAGAGTTATCGTTTAAAAGCACCATCAAATCATTATCGACAACCACATGGATTACCGGGCGTGTGTTGCTGATTCTATTCGCTGCAACGGTATTTGGTCGCTTGTTAATCGAACAAAAAATTCCGGTCGTGGTGGCTGAGTCATTACTAGGTTTCACTGACAATATGTATATGGTGTGGGCACTGACTATTGTGCTATTGCTTTTCGTCGGCATGTTCATGGAAACGTTAGCCGCGATCATGATTATCGTGCCAGTGCTGTTGCCAATTATGTATATGCTAGGCGCGGATCCAACCCACGTAGGTATTGTGGTGGTGTGTACGTTGTCGATAGGTTTTGCTACGCCTCCGCTCGGTGAGAATATTTTTGTCGCCTCGGGGATAGGCGGGGCCACGGTCGAGCAGATCACCGCGAAGATCCACCCCTTTGTTCTTGCATCCGTAGTGGGCGTGTTCGTTATCGCTTTCTTCCCACAAATTACGCTTTGGCTACCGTCCTTAGTGGGCTATTAGGAGAAGTCACTATGAATATATCAAGAATTATCCTTATTGGTTGTGCCGTATTTGCAGTGATCAGTGGTATTGGATTACGTGCCGAACATTCAGAAACAGCGAAAGAAAATGAGCCAGTCAATGTGCTCGAAATTTCAGAGCCACATGTGGTCAGTGACACTGAAAGAAGAGCCAAAACCCTGCTTGCTAAAGCGGTTGTCCATGTACAAAAAGAAGGCGATGAGAGCGTAAAAGACTTTATGAGTAGCGCCGAATATATAGACGGTGAGCTCTATGTATTTGCGCTTGGTATTGATGGTCAATTCCTTGCCAGTGGTGGCTCTTCAATGGTGTTGGTGGGCGACAGTGTTTTGGATACCCAAGACGTCTACGGTAATCCTTTTTTTAGAGAAATGATCACTAAAGCTGTGCACAACGGGTTTGGCGAAGTTCAGTACCATTGGACTAACCCTACTGATCGCATGGGCGAACCTAAAACGACCTTCTTTGAGCGTGTCGGTGACGTGATTGTTGCCGTGGGGTATTACCCAGAACGCTCCAGTGCAACAGAAGCTAAGCGGTTATTGGCAAGAGCCATGACCGCGATGGTAGAGTCTGAGCAAGACAGCATTGCCGAGTTCAATAATAGTGAAGGCAGCTTTGTTGAAGGAGACCTGTATGTGTTTGTGATAGACATGAACTCCGGGAAACTGCTCGCTCATGGCGTGTCTCCTGAGCTTGTCGGACGGTCACACAATGAAATTCTAAGCCCTGACAATAAGCCAATTCTTACTGAGATGCTGAATCTCGCTAAAGAAAATGGTCGTGGCGTTTACACCTATCAATGGTTAAACCCGCTGTCGAGAAAAGTGGAAACCAAACACACTTACTATCGAGTGATCGACAATAAGCTGATTGGTGTTGGTTACTACACAAATTCAAACAGCACGTAAAAGTGTTTCTACTGAGCCCTCAACCCCATCAGCTAAAGGGCTGAGGACTCGAAATACCGGTTTGTGTAAAAAAGCAATTTAGTAAAATTCACACTGTGAAATTTTTGTTGTGAAATTGTTTAGAAAATACAAGTAGTATGAAATATATGGAAGCAACACAGTAAAGAACAATTTTGAAAAGGGTCAATCAGGATTTTTGACCTACATGAAATTCAAAGCCGTAAGAGGGAAAAACTATGAATATGCTGACACTAGACAAAACAGAACTTCACAGAAACCATTCAACATTTATTGCTGAAGCTGTCTTTGCCGTTGAAATGGTGAAAGCAGACAAGCAACTCGAAAAGCAGAGAATGGCGAAACAGTTGCTTGATACTCTATTTCCTCTTGAGGCGGGTTCACACGAAGACGTGGTGAGCTACGAGATTGATTATCGACATGTTCAGGTTTACTTCAAAAACGGTGAACACACAGGCCTGAAACGCGCTAAACACTTTGTGGCTTACACAGGTGATAAATCTAAGCCTTCAGCAATATTATTCCGTGACGAAAGCGGTACACACGTTGAAGTGACAATCGGTGCTCGTAAAGGTACTGGCCACTTGGAATTGGTTGATATTCAAGATATCCAGCTAGAGACATGTACTACATTTGGCCAAACAGAGGTTAGCCGCTCTTCAGGAATCCGTCACTGGGTGAGCCTGGTGAAAGGCGATGAAAGCGGTCGCTCGAACGCATCGAGCGAAGACAAAGAGTTCACGGCGAAGAATGGCGAAGACTATAACTTAGGTTTTTGCTACGCGCTCTAATACTCTGTAGCGATTTCGTATCTGAGCGCTGCGATACGTGGCGCTAAAATTTCATTATTGATTTCTCTTTTACCTTTGGTAATTTCCCCGCCCCTATAGCGGGGCTTTTTTGTTAGAGCTATAAATAAATTGGGCTGTTGTTAATACTATCTGTCGAAAGTTTGGTTTAGATTTTACGGTGTGCAACTTTGATTTAAGATGCTGTCTTTAAAGGTTTTTATTTCTTTATTTTATTCTGGTTTTATTGGCGTAACTGTCACTATCAACGGTGGTTCGGGTAACTTTTAAGCTGAAACTCCGTCAAAATGCTTCGTGCTGTGCTATAATGCGCGCCTTGGGATTGAGCAAGTAAGTCCAATCATCATCTATTTCGGTGATTTTTATCACGTTTTATTTACGTGGCTCGGCAAGTCAATCAAGTAGTAATTGGATATGGAGAGCGTCCTTATATTCGTTGATTCGGATATGCGAACATCATAATTTATGAGTTTTAAATCAAAAAAATACAGTATCGATTCTACTGACTATCAAGTTGGTCAAGATAACGTCAGTAAATGGGGCATGGATGTCCACAACACAGTTTTTCTAGCCTCAGTTGGCTTATCTCTTCTCTTTATCATCACTCTTCTTGCTCTTCCTCCAGCAGATGCTAAAGCTGCTATTGATTCTATTAAGGGTGCTGTTCTATCAAAGTTTGACTTCCTGTTTATGTGGGGAGCTAACATCATGCTAGCATTTGCTGTTGTTCTTGCTTTCTCACCATTGGGTAAAGTTCGCTTAGGTGGCGAAGATGCGACAGCCGACTATTCAATGTCATCTTGGATTGCGATGTTATTCGCAGCAGGCATGGGTATCGGGCTTATTTTCTGGGGTGTGGCAGAGCCAACCGCGTTCTTCACTAACTGGTTTGGAACCCCACTTAATGCAGAACCTTTTACAGAAGCAGGCCGTGAACTCGCACTAGGTGCAACCGTATTCCACTGGGGCTTTCATGCATGGGCTATCTATGGCATGACGGCACTCTGTCTTGCGTACTTCGTTTATAACAAAGGTTTGCCGCTTTCAATGCGCTCAGTGTTTTATCCAATTCTGGGTGAACGTGTTTGGGGTAAAACCGGTGATGTTATCGACGTACTAACCGTACTGGTTACTTTGTTTGGTCTAGCAACTTCATTAGGCTTAGGCGGTACACAAGCGGCAAGTGGTATTAGCCATGTGTTCGGTTTGGAAAATAACATTTTTCTTCAGCAAGCTATCATTGTTCTAATCATGGGTTTGGCGATCATTTCTGTTCTACGTGGTATGGACGGTGGTGTTAAGTTCCTAAGTAACTTGAACATGGTTATCGCGTTCGTATTCCTTGGTCTTATCGCAGTATTGAACTTCACTACTGTACTTGATTCCGTGGCAACAGCGGTGACGGGCTATGTGAAAAATATCGTAGCTTTAAGCCAAAGTTCTGGTCGTGAAGACACAACATGGCTGCATGGTTGGACTGTGTTCTACTGGGCATGGTGGGTTGCGTATGCACCTTTCTTCGGCATGTTTGTAGCGCGTATTTCTAAAGGTCGCACGGTTCGTGAATTCCTACTTTGCGTACTGATTATCCCAACATTAGTAACTTCAGCTTGGATGTCTATCTTCGGTGGTGTGGCTATCGAACAAGTAATTAATCAGGTAGGGCAACTTGGCCTTGACCAAGGCATTACAGACGTTTCTCTAAGTTTGTTCTACATGCTAGATGCATACCCGTTTGGCAACATTCTATCTGTTATCGCAGTCGCGTTGATCATCGTGTTCTTCGTTACCACGTTGGACTCAGGTTCTATCGTTATCGATGGCATGACGGCAGGTGGTAAGCTTGAAGTGCCAGTGAAACAGAAAGTGGTTTGGGCGGTTATCTCAGGCGCGATCGCAATGGTGATGCTATGGATTGGTGGCACTCAATCTATCCAAGCACTTCAATCGATCACTATCATCGCAGCATTGCCGTTTACGATCATTCTTCTGATTGGCTGTGTCAGCTTGTTGAAAGGTCTACTGACTGAAGTAGATAAAGGACAAGCAAGCGTTAGCGAAACAGCGAAATAAAATAGCTAAGACTCTGAGTAAGTAATTAGGTAAATAACTACTTATTCCGGATGAAGCGTTATTTAAAAGCTCTCTTGTACTGTGCAAGGGAGCTTTTTTATGTCTAAGAAGAAATCAAAGATAAGCAGAAAAGACATAATAAAAGAGCCACAAGTGAATCGTCACTTATGGCTCTTTTTTAGTTTTAGAGATTCGCTTTAGGTAGGGAACTCGCTATTAAGTGCTTGGTGCGAGGTCTTAAGTAGTCGCTTAAGCGTTTAATTCGTGTTGGATTACGTAATCCAAAGCACCGGTTACCGCAGCCACTTGAGCGTCATTGCACTCTTCGTCTGTCACTTTGTCGCTGTCTGGGTAAACTTCTGTGGTTGTGCCGTATTTGCAATCAGTAACGCTGCCACATAAGCCAAGCTTCTTCATTGGGTAGTTGATCACACCGTGCTGAGTGACGTCTGAACCAATGATCTTGCCATCTGCATCTGCTGGAGCAATATGCGTTACTTTTTCTACTGAAGCAATAACCGCTGCTTGGAATTCTGGTTGTGGGTTATCAGTATCGCCAACAGTATAGAAACCGTCTGGGATCATGCCTTCAATGTATTCAAGGCCGTCACGCGCTGCGAGTGCTGGTCGGAATTCAGTTTCATCAGAATCTGTCGTCTCATGCAGGTCAACGTGAACCAGTACTTTTGGCAAAGAAGCCACTAACGCACGTAGGTTTGCTGATTCTTCTGCTGGCGTACCGTCGTAGAAAGAGCGGTTTGGATCGACCGCATTTTGGTTCCAACGGTTGATCACTTCGTAGCCCCAAGGGCTCACACAGGGAGCAACAACAATGTTGAAGTGTGCTGAGTATTGCTCTGCTTGAGTTGCCGCGAACTTAATCGCACCGTGTACACCACTGGTTTCGTAACCGTGTACACCACCTGTTACTAGAACCGTGGGTTTTGATGCATCCCAGTTTTTGCTTTTGATAGCGAAAAGCGGGAAGCGAGCTTCATCGTAGCTCAATGCACCGTATTGTTCGATGTCGAAGCGGTCTGCAAGCGCTTTAATCTTTGTTACAACTTCTTGTTGGTATTCACGCTTAACCGTTCTTTGAGTGAACCACGCTTCACGTTCTGCTTGTTGCCACTTTTGTCCTGGCTGACCGATTGGGTAGAAGTATTCACTTTTCATCTATACTTTTTCTTTTATGTTCATGAAAGATGAAGACAGACTAGTCCTGTCTAACTGCGACAGCAATAGAAAACACAGTTTGTGACTTTATTTATTACAGACTCATAACTTTGATGAGTGGATTGATAGTGTTACATTCCATTTGTTGTTCAATCCTTTGAAAGAGAATAAAAAATGGCTGGAGCAAGTTTACTCACATTGCTAGATGACATAGCAACAGTGCTAGACGATGTCGCGCTAATGTCTAAAGTTGCGGCGAAAAAAACCGCAGGTGTATTAGGTGATGATTTAGCTCTGAATGCCCAACAGGTATCAGGTGTTGCTGCTGAAAGAGAGATCCCAGTGGTATGGGCGGTTGCAAAAGGCTCATTTAAAAACAAGCTGATCTTAGTGCCTGCAGCATTATTGATCGGCGCGTTTATTCCTTGGCTGATCATGCCATTACTCTTGATTGGTGGCTTGTTTCTTTGTTTTGAAGGGGCAGAAAAAGTATTAGAGAAGATCTTCCCTCATGCTCATCCACATGAAGAAAAAAGTGCAGAAAATGACACTAATGAATCCTTAGAAGAGTATGAGAAGAGAAAGGTAGCGGGTGCGATTCGGACCGACTTCATCTTGTCTGCAGAGATCATAGTGATTGCGCTGGGTACTGTAACGGGGACAAGTATTGTGACTCAAATTCTTGTTGTGAGTTTAATTGCAGTTGTGATGACGATGGGTGTTTATGGCTTGGTTGCAGGAATCGTGAAGCTAGACGATTTAGGTTTTTATCTCCAGCGTACATCGAGTGGTAATGCCATTAAAACCAAGTTGGGGAATGGGTTAGTTGCATTTGCCCCAAAACTAATGAAGTTACTTGCTGTTGTTGGTACGGCTGCGATGTTCTTAGTTGGTGGCGGTATTGTGGTACACAGCGTGCCAGTTATCCACCATTTAATCGAACCGATCATTATGGATTTTAGTGGTCATACGATTGCGACAGCGATTATTCCAACTCTGTTGAATGCCGTGATTGGTGTTCTTGCTGGATTGTTTGTCGTAATCGTTTGGGGTGCAATAGAGAAAGTTCGTGGTAAATAAGTGATAAATTGTGTTCGGTGAAAGGATGCCTGTCATCAGAACAAAAAGGGGAACCATAATCATTATGGTGCCCCTTTTAATCTAATGGGTCGTGTTTAATTAACACCACGCTCTTATTTTTCAATATAAGCGCTTATTTTTACGACCAAGTGTTTACTTTACAGACCAAGCAATCGTCTCGCCTCCACGGATTGGCACTATGATGTCTGAACCGAAAGGCATGGTTTCAGCAACGTTCCACTCTTCTTTAACAAGAGTGATGGTGTCTGTGTTACGCGGCATACCGTAGAAGTCAGGGCCGTTGTGGCTTGCAAACGCTTCTAGGTTCTCAATTTTACCTTCTAAGTCGAACACTTCTGCGTACAGTTCAACGGCAGCGTGCGCTGTGTAAGAACCTGCACAGCCACATGCTGACTCTTTTGCGCCTTTTGCGTGTGGTGCAGAGTCTGTACCCAAGAAGAACTTCTTGCTACCACTTGTTGCAGCCTCGATTAGCGCTAATTGGTGAGTGTTGCGCTTTAGGATAGGTAGGCAGTAGAAATGTGGCTTAATGCCACCAACCAACATGTGGTTGCGGTTGTAAAGTAAGTGGTGAGCTGTAATTGTTGCGGCTACGTTGTCGTTTGCGTTTTTCACGAAGTTTGCAGCATCAGCGGTTGTGATGTGCTCTAGAACAATCTTCAAGTTAGGGAAGTCGTTTACAATTGGAGCGAGTACTGTGTCTAGGAACTGCTTCTCACGGTCGAAGATATCAACATCGTGAGTGGTTACTTCGCCGTGAACCAGAAGCAACATATCCACTTCTTGCATTGCTTCTAACACGTGGTAAATCTTTTGAGCCGAAGTTACGCCTGAATCCGAGTTTGTCGTCGCGCCTGCTGGGTAAAGCTTCGCTGCAACAACTGCACCAGACTCTTTCGCTTTGCGAATTTCATCAGGAGTCGTGTTATCTGTTAGGTAAAGTGCCATTAAAGGCTGGAACTGTTCACTTGGCTGCTCTGCCATGATGCGTTCACGGTAAGCTAAAGCCATTTCGGTATCGGTTACCGGTGGGATGGTGTTTGGCATGATTAACGCTCGACCATTGTAGCGGCTGATATCGCGCACTGTATCTTTTAATACGTCGCCATCGCGTAGATGAACGTGCCAGTCGTCAGGACGAGTAATCGTAAGTTGTGTCATTGAAGGCTCCCACCAATTGAAGTGTTATGTAGTTGGAGCCTAAACTCGGCGAAATCTGTGAAAGCAATCGCTTACGTTTAGGCGACAGGATGATAGTGGAAAAGCACTTTCATTTCATCCTATTTTTAACTCTTCAGGGTTAGGAGCCTGTTTTTATAGGTATTTATTCTGTATTAGATTAGTCGAAGGGCTAGCGAGTAGCGACCCATAGCCCGTGAATCATTCCTGGCACCCAGAAAAAGAAAGTGAGGACGATGTTAATCAGTAAATCTTTACCTGCGCCGCGAGCGAAGAACACCCCAACAGGCGGGAGCAGGACACATAAGATGATAATGACGAGTTTGTTCATGATAAATCCTTTTTATTCAATGAAAGTTTAATGCGATACCGTGTTCAAATTATAGAACGTATGGAGAGTGTTAATACATTGCTGTTTTTATGTATATGGGATACTAGGATAAACATCTCAAGATAATAGCTTGGTATCAAGTGTTTAGTGCTTGTCAGTTTATCTATTTATAACCATTTGTTAGCATTAGGACAAATAACAAAACATTGGAATCGTTATGTCGCAGCTACCGTCAGATCAAAAGGCTTCAGAGCAAGTGCCTTCTCTATCTCAAATCAATGTGTTTCCGGTTAAATCAGTAGGTGGGATTTCACTCTCTTCTGCTTGGGTCGAAAAACAAGGTCTCACCTTCGACAGACGTTTTATGTTAGCGCTAGCTGACGGTTCAATGGTGACGGCCCGTAAGTATCCGAAAATGGTCAAGGTATCTTCAAGTTTGCAGCCTGATGGTTTGATTTTTACTTATGAAGGTAAAGAGCCGCTGCGTTTAAAGTACACAAGCTTTAAGATGCAAGAGGCGCCAGCAACGGTCTGGAAAGACAGTTTCACGGCGTATACGACCAACGACGAAGCTGACGATTGGTTCAGTGAAGTGTTGGGGGTTCGAGTTGAGCTTCTGTTCTCTGGAGATCAATCGAATCGTGTTCGTGAAAAGCTCGGTCACAATGTGAGCTTTGCCGACGGTTACCCAATGTTAGTGATTAGCCAAGCCTCTCTTGATGAACTCAATCGTCGTAGTCCTGAAACTCATTCGATGGATCAGTTCCGCACCAACTTTGTTGTTTCTAATACCGAAGCATTTGCTGAAGACGGCTGGAAGCGTATACGAATTGGTGAGGTTGAATTTGAATCCGTTAAGCCTTGTGAACGGTGCATTCTCACAACGGTTGACGTTGAACGTGGTGAGTTTAGAGAAACAAAAGAGCCGCTTAACACTTTTTCTAAATTTAGAGCCAACGAGCGTGGTGGCGTTTTCTTTGGTCAAAACCTAGTTGCTAAAAATGAAGGTTTAGTCAAAGCAGGTGATGTCGTTGAAGTATTAGAAACTAAAGAGAAAGAGCACTACGAAGATACTTGGATAGAGTCGTTACATTTAACCTGTGTTGAGCGTGAAGAGATTGCACGTGATTTTACAACTTTTTGGTTAGAGCCTGCGAAAGAGAATCACGCATTACCAAGTTATCAACCTGGTCAGCATTTGCCGATTGAAATGGTTATTGATGGCGAGACGGTTTCACGTCGTTACACACTGTCTTCAAGCCCATCACGATTGGGCCGTTTAGCTATATCAGTTAAGCGTGTAGATGATGGTCAAATTTCTAACTGGCTCAATGATCACTTTCACGTAGGCGATACCTTAGTCGCGAAAAATCCAGATGGTGCATTTTATTTAGAAGAAAATCCAACGCACCCGTTACTGCTTTTGTCTGCCGGTAGCGGTGTAACCCCAATGTTGTCGATGCTTCGTTATTTAGCTGATCATGGTCAAATCGATGATGTGGTTTTCTATCACCAATGCAGCAGCGAAGAGGATATTCCTTATCAAGCTGAGATTGATAAGATTGCCAGCGAGCATACCGGTCTGCGTGTGATTTATTCTTTGAGTCAGCCAACCAAAGAATGGGATGGTTTGTCTGGGCGCTTGAGTGTGTCGCATATCGCTAAAATTGAAGAACTGCACAAGCGCCAAGCGTTTGTGTGTGGCCCTGATGGTTTTATGAATAACGCAAAAAAATTGTTAATTCAAATGGGGCTTAACCCTCAGCATTACCATCAAGAAGCATTTGGTGTTGCCCAATCCACTGAAGAAACTGTGAAGCAACTACAGTTGAGTGTAAACGGCTACTTGTTTGAAGGTAATAACCAATCAACGCTTCTAGAACAGGCAGAGTCGGCGGGTGTGCCTATTGCTTCTAGCTGTCGTGCTGGTTTTTGTGGCGCGTGTAAAGTGACACTTGAATCAGGGCAGGTTCACCAACCTGACGTACCAGCACTGCAAGAGCATGAACGTAACATGGGCCAGATACTGGCGTGTTGCAGTGTTCCGCAAACGGATATCGAAGTTGTGGATTAGCGACTCGTTAGACCATAAAAAAGTGCCTCAAGTAGAAAAGGCCTGAAGTTCGTCTAGATGAACTTCCGGCCTTTTTGGTTCTTACTGCGTTGCTAGTTGTATAATCCCACTAGCTTTACGTTATCACTAATTAACTAAAATTAATCGTAGATCGTTGGGATAGGTTGACGCTTGTGCTGTGTTGCTTTGTAGATACTAACTAAGCGATCTGATACATCTTGAGACACTTCTTTGCCTTCAAGGAAATCGTCGATCTGATCGTAAGAAAGGTTCAATGCTGCTTCATCAGCTTTCTGTGGGTCCAGTTCTTCTAGGTCAGCGGTTGGGGTTTTCTTCACCAGCAATTCTGGGGCACCTAATGTTGCAGCCAGTTCACGAACTTGTCGTTTGTTCAAACCGAACAGAGGAGCCAAATCACATGCGCCATCGCCGTGCTTAGTGTAGAAACCAGTGATGTTTTCTGCTGAGTGATCGGTACCAATAACAAGACCACCGACGTAACCTGCGATTTCGTATTGTGCGATCATGCGAGCTCGAGCTTTCACATTGCCTTTTACAAAGTCGATTTTCGCCGAATCTGTTGGTAATAAGCCTGTGCTTTCTAAAGCAACATGAGATGCTGCGTGAAGCCCATCAACGCCCGCCTTAATGTTTACAGAAACGGACTGAGAAGGCTGGATGAAAGACAGAGCAAGCTGTGCTTCATCTTCATCTTTTTGCTCGCCATAAGGTAAGCGAACAGCAATGAATTGATAGTCGTTACTGCCAGAGCTTTCATTCAGGCTATCAATTGCCATTTGTGCTAAACGGCCACAGGTTGTTGAGTCTACACCGCCGCTGATACCAAGGATCAGAGACTTGCAGCCTGACTGTTGTAGTTTCGTTTTAATAAAGTCCACACGACGAGTCACTTCGAAGTGAGGGTCAATTGAAGGTAGTACGCGCATTTCATCACGAATTAACTGTTCCATTCGTATTCCTTTCCTGCAAGCAAATTAAAAATCTAGTGTTATCATACCTAAATCATTCGATTTAAAAACCTCTTTGCACAAGCTTAGAAAGAGAAGGCAGTAATTAATAATGGAAAAAATAGCCATTTTCGGTAGTGCGTTTAATCCACCGAGCTTAGGGCATAAAAGTGTGATTGATTCGTTGGCTCACTTTGACAAGATTCTACTGGTACCAAGCATTGCCCATGCTTGGGGAAAAGAGATGCTAGACTTTGATACGAGATGTCAGCTTGTCGAGGCGTTTATCTCTGATTTATTGCTGGATCAAGTTGAACTGTCATTAGTTGAGAAAGGACTATTTACTCCTGGTGAAAGTGTCACGACCTATGCCGTCCTTAGTCAGCTTCAAAAGCAGCATCCAGAGGCCGAACTGACCTTTGTCATCGGGCCTGATAATTTCTTTAAGTTTTCATCGTTTTATAAATCAGATGAAATAACAGAACGCTGGTCTGTTATGGCTTGCCCCGAAAAAGTAAAGATTCGAAGCACTGATATTCGCCACGCTTTGCAAAATGGGAGCAATGTAGCAAAACTGAGTACAAAGTCAGTTACAAGAATATTGCAAGACAGTGAACTGTATACAATAATATAGATTCACTATTTTAAGAGGTCTGATGACTATGCTGAAGGGCGCGATACCAGCGACGTTAATTATTGCTGCATGCAGTATGCCTGCGTACGCTGATTGTGATTTTTTTAGTTTAGATTCGATCATGCTGACTTCTGGTGATGAAAATAGTTGTCTAAATTTTTCTACTAGCATCGAATCTTTTGGTCAGCGTATGCTAGAAATCAGTGGATTTTCAGGCGGAGACTCAGAGAGTAAACCTGACTATTGGTCCGATTGGGTTATCCAAAGTAAAGATTCCCCTCTGTTAACACAAAGCCTTGAATCAAACTATGTTGGCTTGGGGATGTGGTTCCCTGAAGATCTGGAAGACGAGCAATATGACATGTCTACAGAAGAATGGTTAATGAACCATGGTCTTCAGTTGAGTATCGGTTTTGGTGAGAAAGTAGAAGGGCAACCTCGTATGCGCTTTGATTACCGTTGGCATGACTCACGAGACGCAGACTTGATGATGCAGGTTGAATTGCCATTCTAGACCGAAAGGCCATTAGTCGATGTTGAGATGCGAAGAATTCAAAGTTGAAATGTTAAGAATTAAAAAAGCCGCAAAAACTGAGTTTTTGCGGCTTTTTAGTATCTAGTGTTTTTGGCTTGGTTTAATAGTTAGCTCATAGACTGGTTTACGTCTGAATTTAGTGAGTAAAGAACGGGGACCGGACTCTTTTGTCTAGAGTTCTTCACCGAAAACTAGCATACACAGTTGCTCAAACTCCTCTTCCTTACCTGAGAACAAGTCATCAATCACCAACGCACGCTTTTGACCTGATTGCATGCGTTTCTTTGCTTCCCTCATTACCATCACCAAGGTGTGTTCTTGTGGCAGGTTAGAGTCATCAATATTCCATTGATTGAATCGCTGAGACAGGGCGCTTTCGCAAAGTAATGGTTTGAACGCTAACACTTCTTGTTTAAGCACAGAAAGCATATCTTTGAATGCTTGCTCGGTATTATTAGCATTTGAAGCGCGAGCTTTGGTTATCTCTAGTTTTTCTAATAGCGCCGAAGACAGGTTCGTTTGAGTGATGTAACCCGCTTGTCTTGGGAAAGAATCCGTTAAACGCACAGAAAAATCGACACGATTAATTTGGGTATTTGGAAAGTAGGTCAGTGACGTTAAGCAGTCATAGGGAATCCAGATACTTTGACCTGGCTCAACGGCATACTCTTGTTTACCTAGCTTTATCAAAACCAAGCCACTTTGAACCGATACAAGGCTATGTTTAAGTACTTTCTTGCGTGGTGTGATCACCAAGTGTGAAAAGTAAGCCGATGTATATTCAATAGCGAAGTTCATAGATAGTACCTTAATTTTGGGGCGTCAAGATTACCGTTAATCTGTAAGAATGCCAACAATAACAGGGGATTTTCAATGTTTCTGGTCTGACCTTGTCAAAAGTATGGGCTCTGTAGCTGCGAGAAGTCAAAACAACGCGTAGAATGAGCCAGCTTTTTATTATATGAATTAAAAAATGACCTCTCCAAGCGATCCATATGTTGATATTCGTCCTTACGGCGATGATGAAATTCCTGCGGCACTAAACCGTCTTATTAATGATGAAGAATTTATCAGTGCGATTTTGCACTACCGTTTTTCAAACCATGCGTCTTGGTTCAAAACGTTAATGAGTCCAATTCTACGCGTTTACTTAAAAATGAAGTGGAGCAAGCTGACTAGCGTCGAATCCATTCAGATTGAAGTGAAAAAATACTTACGTGACACGCTAGCTAAAACCACCAATGGTGTGACATACACTGGCTTAGAGTCATTGGATACTGATCAAGCTTACCTGTTTGTATCAAACCATCGTGACATTGCTATGGATCCTGCGCTAGTTAATTACGCTTTGCATCAAAAGAACCATCAGACTTGTCGTATTGCTATTGGTGACAACCTATTGAAGAAGCCATGTGCGACTGAATTGATGCGTCTAAACAAGAGTTTCATCGTAAAACGTTCTCTGAAAGGGCCGCGTGAAATGATGAAAGCGTTAAGCCAGCTTTCTTCTTACATTAAGCACTCTTTAGAAACGGGTAACTCTATCTGGATCGCTCAAAAAGAAGGCCGAGCTAAAGATGGTAATGATTTCACTGAGCCAGCAATTCTAAAAATGTTCCACGTAGAAGGACGTAAGCAAAAAATCGCATTCCCTGAATATGTGAAGTCGTTGAAGATCGTGCCTGTTGCTATTTCATACGAAAACGATCCGTGTGACACCGCGAAAGCGATAGAACTTTTTGAGAAAGACGTAAACGGCAGTTATGAAAAGGGTGAATTTGAAGATATCGAAAGTATCATTCAAGGCATTATCGGTAACAAAGGGCGCGTGCACGTTGGTTTTGGTCAGGTTATTGACCAAGACTTTGATACGCCTGAAGCGCTTGCCGAAGAAATCGATCGTCAAATACACGATAACTACAAACTGTTCCCAGTAAACTTATTAGCAGCCGAAAAAGAAGATGACTCAATTACAGATTCGGTTAAAAAAGAGTTTGAAGAAAAGTTATCGAGCTTGCCACAAGGTGCTCGTCAGTACTTGATTGATAGCTATGCGAACCCTGTGAAGAACATTGGTTAGTTCGCGTTCACTTATGGCTAGTTTGCTTATGATGATTAGGCGAACGAGCGCATTAGCTAACTAACAAGTGAATGAATTAAAAAAAGGAGCCTTGGGCTCCTTTTTTGTGTCTGGTTTTGGTCTTTTATTGCCCATAAGAACAAAAAACGAACTTCGTCTAAACTAGCGAGCAACAGCACCGCCGAGTTCTAAATTGGTTGGCCATGTCGTCACGGCGTTACCACCTAGATAGATATTGCCTTTGACCGTCATGGTGTCTGGAAACTCGGTAATGGCAGAGCCGCCAATATACAAATCACCGTCAATGACGATACCGTTTGGAAGTTCCGTCAAAGGAGTTCGAATGACGCTTAAGTCACCTTTTACTCTAAAGCCATTTGGAAGCCTCTGTAGTGGAGTATCTGTGAGATTAATAAATCCACCGACGCGCACACCTCTTGGCCAACTGGTGATTTGGCTGCCAATCAAGTCGGCGTAGCCCTTTATCTTAATGCCTGTAGGAACTCTTGTCAGTTGGCTGTTAGACGCTTTAAGACTGCCGTTCACTTCTAAACCTTTCGGTAAACGGGTAATTGCGGTGTTCTCTATATTTAGATTACCATCAACAATCAGGCCGCTAGGAAGTGATGTGTACGGCTTATTACGTAAATATAAGTTTCCGTAATTATCCAAATGGTTCAATATTTGATACTGATCGAGGGGTTCTGCTGCCACATTTGTTATGGTTAAATAACCAATAATAAGTGCAATTATTCGGATCATAACAAGCTTCTTTATTACGATAAACGATAACACTATAATGAAAAAATTATTCTCGCCTAGTGTTTTACTCATTTATTGGTAGGTAAAAAAGGAATAGAACGACAATGATAGGTAAATTTTGGGTTGGAACAAAGCGTCAAACTTTACAGGCTTTTATGCTTCTAACTTCTATGTGTTGTTCAATATCAGCGAATGCTAATAAAATAATATCAACGTCCGCAAAAGCAGCTGTGGTCGTCACTCAGAGTAGTTCACAGCAACGAGTTTGTTATTACAATGATAAGGCTTATAGCATAGGTGCTGTCGTTGAGGTTTCAGGAGTGGTGATTAAATGTACAGCGGAAAATGATTTTGAAACTAATGGGGCACTTGGTTGGGTTGAAATGATAAAAAAAGACGAGCAGTAAGCTCGCCTTTTTATTTGTATGAATATTGATGCTTATATTAACGCGCTAGAGAGCGAGTTTTAAGTTCAAAAATAATTTTTTCAGCGCTGACTTCAAATTTAAAGCGCGCTTGCAATTCAGTGCTATCTTCTGTCATCTCTGACGTTTCAAACTCAACATTGCTAGACACTTGTTTTGCTAACTCAACGTACTTAGCAAACTCAGCTTCAATAAGGGCTTTAGAGCTACCGTAAACCTTTACTTCAGCAACTTCGTCGCCTTCTTTAATGATAAAGCCGATTTCACCTGCACAACCGCAGGCTTCGCATACATCATTGTTACCGTTATCTTGGCTCATAAATAATCCTCTTACAAAATCTGAGGTTATTCTAACGAGCAATTTGAACGGTATCTACAAAAATTAAAATCTTTGAACTAATTTATACTGGTATGCTATGTTGTTTGTTTAGAGGTGAAATGAATATCAACATTCGCGACGCAAAATATGTATGTGATCTCCATCATGTTTTGTCGAAGATTAATGTTATTAATTTGTCAGAATATCATTCACTTAGTTGCACCAGGAATGATTTTATAAGACTATCTATCGCTTGATAGGTATTTATACAATGAATTTTTCGTTGGGTATTTCATATTCTAAGTAGTTATTTAAAATTGTAGACTTAGGATCGTAAGGTGATTATTCGAAGAATAATTAGACAAAGCGTCCAGAGAGGCGTCACTGTAGAATTATTCGTACATAGTATTTGTGTGAAATTAGTTATAAATACTTGCGAAAAAATACCTTGCTCACATAATGCTGATAACGATTTGCATTCTGACTTCATTTGATTGAGTTAGATGGATTTACAAAGAGAAGAGCCTGAATATGCCAAAGCGTAGTAAAGAAGATACAGAAATCACTATCCAGAAGATCATGGATGCCGTTGTAGACCAGTTGCTAAGGTTGGGTTACGACAAGATGTCATACACGACGTTGAGTCAGCAAACGGGCGTTTCTCGTACAGGTATAAGCCACCATTTTCCAAAGAAAACTGACTTTACAGCTGCACTAGACGGTCGTATTTTTAAGATGTTCATGGAACACATTGACTTTGAAAATGGTCTTGACGCATTTTCGGCTAGCTGGGTTAGCGCACTTGAAGACGCTGAATTCCTGGCTATCTTACGTCTACTTTTCCATCATATCGTTACAGCTGAAAGCGCGCACGAATTTGCTGCAAACGGTATTGATCGTCTATACAAACTGACGGAAACTCAGTTTGGTGAGACTAGCGGTAAAGAACTAGAGTGGTTGATTGGCAAGTCATTAATTCGTATGAGCCAATAATCAACACGCCATAAAAAAAGCTCCTGAGGGGGCTTTTTTTATGGCTGTAATTTCACTTTTCATTACTCTCCTCTAATGTATTGGTCTTGTTTTCGTCGGTTTACTTCCGTCTTGATAGCGTTTATTTCTTTTCTTTTTATATGCTTACGTTTTCCATGCCTTTACTAATAATGGTCAAATCTCCGTACCACCAACGGCTATGGTTCATATTTAGAGCCTCAAACGCTTAGGATGAGACGTTTTGGACTTTATTGCTATAGTTGCTAATAAAGTTGAGTTTGAGACGCGAGAGAGGCTATGAGCCAATAAAAAAGCCTCGAAAAAATCGAGGCTTAGTATGACTTAGTTGTTATTAAGAACGAATACTTGAAATGAGTAGGCCTTAAACCGAGCTTATTGAGCGGGGTGAACTTGAGGAAAACTCATGGTTGGGTGCTTTTCTACGATACTCTTATAGCCATATACATCCTCAATCATCGAAGGTCTAAGTGCCTCCCAAGGACTACCATCGCAAATCAAGTTCCCGTTTTTTAAGACTACCAATCTATCTGAGTATTGTGCGGCTAAGTTAAGATCATGTAGCACGACGATAACAGCAGCATTGTGATTGTCGGCTAACTCTCTCGCGATCTTTAAGGTGTTGTGCTGGTGGGCGAGATCCAGTGCAGACGTAGGCTCATCCAGCATTAATATGCATTGATCACCAGAATAGTGAAGCTGAGTTAACACTCGAGCCAAGTGAACTCGTTGTTTTTCACCGCCAGATAGAGAAGGGTAGAGCCTTTCACTTAAGTGAGTCACATCGGCAACATCCATTTTTTTGCTAGCAATGCTTTTGAGGTTTTTGTGGGATTCTTGCAGAGGGATTCCACCAAGTTCAACAACTTCATGTGCTAGGAAGGGGAAGGTTAACGTACTGTGTTGAGGAAGCATAGCCAGATGCTTTGCAAGCTTATGAGAAGGCCACTTGTCTTTAGTGTGTCCAAAATATTGGATATCACCGTTGCTTGATATTTCTTGGCACAAGGCTTTGAGTAGTGTACTTTTACCCGCGCCATTTGGCCCAAGCAGTGTGGTTACCTTTCCCGCTTCAACCTCAATAGAAACGCCATCTAATATCACTTTATTGCCGAACTTCACTTCGATATCGGTCGCTTTTAACGCTGAAGGAAACATTAAAGGATTCTCCCTTTCTGTTGAAATAGTAGGTACAGGAAGAACGGTGCGCCGATTATTGCGGTGACAATACCTACAGGTAGCTCTGCTGGAGCAAGTATCACGCGTGAGAACATGTCTGCGGCGGTTAACAGCAATGCACCTAAAACGGCAGATAAGGGCAGAAGAACTCGGTGATCGGGCCCTGCTAACATACGACCCAAGTGCGGGATTACTAATCCTATGAAACCGATCATCCCAGACAAACTAACCGTGATTCCTACGCCTGCGGCGGTCAGTAGAATCAACTTTCGTTTAAGTTTTTGTACTGGGATACCAAGGTGTTGCGCTTCTGACTCACCTAAGAGCAGGGCGTTCAGTGACATCGCTTGGCGGTAGAAAATAATAAACAATCCAACGAGCGTGACAGCAGCAAGTAAAATGCCAGACCACTTAGCACCCGCTAATGAACCCATTGACCATAATGAAAGGTCACGCAGCATTTGGTCATCAGCAATGAAATTCAAAAAGCCAATACCTGCGCCAGATAGTGCACTGATCGCTACACCCGCTAACAGCATGATGGTGACTGAAGTGCCAAATTTGCCTGTACCCAGCTTATACACCAATAGCGTAGTTAATGCGCCACCAAGAAAGGCGAAGACAGGGACCGCAGCAAAATTCATAAATGCTGGGTATTGGACGGAAATTTTTGAAAAAAGGACAATAGCTAATGCGGCACCCAATGCAGATCCGGCTGACACGCCAATGATTCCAGGCTCGGCAAGCGGGTTTCGAAATAAGCCCTGCATGACTGCGCCACATAAAGCGAGTATTGCGCCGATTAGCATGCACAATATCGTTCTGGGTAAGCGAATTTCTTGAATCACCAAATTGATGTGAGGTGCTAAGTCATTGTTTAGTTGGAGCAGGCTGGCTGCGCTGTCAGCCAAGCTAATGTTCATTGGCCCAACAGTGATCGAGTACAGCGCGACGAAGACTAAGGCAGTTCCTAGGCCTAACATCGATGTTTTCAGTGGGACGGATCGTAGCAACATAAAGGGCCTCAATGTCTATCACTAGCTTCAATACTGATCACCGACTTCGCAAAAAGCGAGACGGTGATGAGCATTAAGCAAGCAACAGTAGAAATAGGGTAGTCTAGTTATAGCGGGTAGATAAGTTATAACGGATAGATAAGTGCGTTTAATCGCTTCGCTTCAGAAAGGCTTTCAAGGCCAAGCCCTCCAACTAAAGCGCTGCCCTTCACAGTAATAATTTGCTTGTTCATGCCTGCTGGCGTCGCCGCTAGCATAGGTAACGATTTAAGAATGGCATCAGCGCCGCCAATTTTCTGGTAGCTACGTCCGCTCACTAAGATGACATCTGGCTGCATTTCTATCAGAGATTCCATCGACAATGGCTTGTAAGACGTTAGGCTTTTAGCTGCAGGGTTAACACCGCCAGCCAATTCAATGATCGCGTTTGGTGAAGTCTCACCACCGGCAACGTTCGCAGGGCGACCTTCATGCAACAACAGGAAAAGCACCTTCTTCGCTTCGTTGCTTGGTACTTGGTTTGCTTTCAGTGCTGCAATCTTCTGATTGACTTCGGCTTTAACTTTCTGTGAGTGTGCTTCGGTATGGGTAATCTTGGCGATTTGGTCTATTCGCTTTAATAGCCCTTCAACATTCGCTTCGGTATTGACGATCTCTACATCGACGCCCGCAGATTTCAATTGAGATATTGCGTTATCTGGCCCCATTTCATCTGAGCCAACCAGTGTTGTTGGCTGTAATGCTATCAAGCCTTCTGCTGACAGGTTTCGGTGATAACCAATCTTCGGCAGGTTCTCTGCTTGAGGGAAATGGCTTGTTACATCAATCGCCACTAACTGATCTTGAGCACCCAGCGCTAAAACTAATTCGGTAACAGCACTGCCCGCGCTGATGATTCGAGGTTGTTCTGTATCGTTGGCCATTGCTGCTGGCGCGGTCAGAGCCAAGCTCATCGCAGCGATTGATAGTAAATGCTTGTTGGTCTTTAATTTGTTGAACACGTTTAAGTCTTTCATAATAATTTCTTTATACTTTCTTTTGATGGAGAGTAATCGCGAAGACACTCGGTGAGCAGTCCGTTCGCATTGTGAGTCCGTATCGATAGAGAGGTTTAGCTCTGCTTCTTTGGTGTTAGTAATCAAGAGCCAAACCTCAAGAAGATTGAGTGTTGTCTAGCCATCTTCGGTGAGCAATTGGGTTGCAGGTATTCCATTCTCTTGAAGGAATGACAGCAACTTCACTAGGTTTTCAACGTTGGCTGCTTTATCTGCACCAATGATGATCGGCTTTTTATCCGCTGACCCCGTCTCTTCGAGTAAGGCAATTTTGAAGTTTTCCCAGTCGATGTACTCTCTGCCGTTAATCGCCCAGTAAGGTTCGTGGTCTAAGATATTGACGCTTATCGAATCTTTATGAACTTCAGAAACGTTCTTAATATCAGAGCTTGGTAGTTCGACTTCTAATGACTCCAACTTCACCGATGCTGTCAGAAGCAGGAAAACCATCACGATAAAAATGATGTCGAGCAGCGGTGTTAAATCTGGCGCTAAACTTTGTGTTTGAGATGAGTGGGGCGTTTTAATCATGCTTGGCTCACATCACCGACAGTGTTTACTGATGAGCCTTTAGTCTCGTCAGAGTGATTGGTTTGAATCGACATGCCTTCTAGCCACACATTCACATAGTTCAGAGTATGTTCTAGTTGAGCGAGCACTCGGTCGGCCCATAGCCCAAGTAGTTGAGCGCCAGAGATCGCAGGAAGCGCAATCATCAAGCCTGCCGCTGTGGTTCTCATTGCTAAGCCAAGGCCGTCAGCTAGATCGTTCGGTGTAATACTTCCTGTCGTAGCTGCTACACCTTTGAACATCTCAATAAGCCCAAGCACCGTACCAAGTAGGCCAATTAGCGGGCTAATTACGCCGATCAAACCAAGCAGCCTCAATCCAGCATGAAGCTGGTGGCGTTTTTCTTGAAGCCAAATCCCGGCCGCATCTTCACGTAATCCTTTTGAGAAAGAGTGGTGAGCAAGCAACATCGACACGCCCTTGTACAGTAGCGGTCGTTTACCTGAAATCGAATGAGCGAGTGCTTCAATCTCTTTACTGTTGGTTGGTGAGATCTGGTTGAGCTCGCGACGAATGACGCGTTTGCCAACACCAATGCTTAACATCACTTGGAAGACACGTTCAGCGATGATCATTGCTGTTAGTGCTGAACAGATGAGAAGAGGCCAAGTCATTAAGCCAAGTTGCTCTTGTAAGTAACTGATTTGTTGCATGATTAATCCAACCTAAAACGAACAGGTATTTGTACACGGTGAGCAATAGCTCGACCATTGACAGTGTGAGGTGAGAATTTCCATTGTTTAATGGCATCTAATGCGGCGTTGTCGAGCATTAGTGCGCCTGATGAATTTACTAATGCTTGTTTAATTTGTTTGCCTTCAGCGTCTAACCAGACCTCATAAGTTGCGACACCTTCAACGCCACGACGTCTCGCTTGGCGTGGGTAATTCGGTGGTGTCGGGCGTGAAGAAAAAGAGGGCTTAGTCACTAATACGGGCTCTTGGTTTGATACGCCTTGGTTTACTTCCTGAGGCTGGTTGGCAGATTCGTCCATATTCTTATCGACTTTCTTGTCGGCCAACTTTTCTGGTTGAGGCGTTGGTTTGGACTTTGGCTCTAGTTCTGGGCGTTTTTTCTTAACGACCTTTTTTTCTGTCACCGGTTTCTTTTCAACAACCTTTTTTTCTACCTTCTTGGATTGAGGCTTATTGGTGATCGCTTTTTTCTTCGGTGTCGGTTTGGCTTGCTTTGGTTCGACTGCCTTAGGTTCGACAGGCTTAGGTTCTGCTTGTGAGACGGTTTCTTTGATTGGCTCTGGTTCAACCGGGTCTGTGATGGTTTTTTGTTGAGCTTGAGAAGGCGTGCTCTTAGGCGTGAAGTTGATCGATACCGTGTTCGATTGGCTACCTGCAGGCATCGCGAATACTTTGGATTCTTGAGCGACAAACAATAGCGCTGCATGAATCACTAACGATGCACCGCCTGCAATAACATATCTAGGAACGTTCACTTTCAATCCTTTACCAAATCTAAAATCTGTACCGGATTATTGCTCAGAATCTAAATAAGATCAATTATCAATTGCATTATCATTTGCGTCTATTTATGATTCTCTCAGTTTTAGCGAATAGTCTTCCAGACTTTGCTATGTAAGTGTTTAGAGAGATTATATGAGTCTTGATATTTATAAATTTGACGAATCAATTCTGGGTGTTTCTAGCCCAGATCCGCTTCGTTTTGCGTTTGCGAAAAAGCATTCTGCACATGCCGGAGGAAGTTCAATTCCGGTCGACCCGAGCAAGAAGTTGGAGCTCTTTGATGAACTGATGCTAAGCGAAGGGAAAAAACAGGATAAGCGTTGCTTGTATATCCATATTCCTTTCTGTCGTGTGCGTTGTACGTTTTGTAACTTTTTCCAAAACGCCGCGAGCCGTAAATTAGTCGATGAGTACTTCGATGCATTGATGATTGAGTTAAAGCAAAAAGCCAAAACCCCTTGGGCTCAGTCTGGATTATTTCATGCCGTCTACATTGGTGGCGGAACACCTACTGATTTATCGCCTCAACAAGTAGAGCAATTAGGTAAGGCTATTCGCCAATATTTCCCACTAGCAAACGATGTTGAGATGACATTGGAAGGGCGCATCAATCGATTTGGCGACGAGATGTTTGATCGTGCGCTTGAAGGTGGCTTCAACCGTTTCTCATTCGGTATTCAAAGTTTTAATACTCAAGTGCGACGCAGTGCTAAGCGCCTAGATGACCGTGAGGTTGTGCTAGAACGTATCAGTGCTTTGAGTCGTACCGAGCAAGCGCCAATCGTTCTTGATCTGTTATACGGATTGCCATACCAGTCAATGGAAGTGTTCCAACAAGATTTAGAAGACTACATGTCTACTGGTGCACACGGTATTGATCTCTACCAACTGATTGTTGGGGGTAATGCTCCTATGCTTAATCTCGTTGAGAAAGGAAAAATTCCACCACCAGCGAATACGCCAGATAAAGCGAGCATGTACTTGGCGGGTGTCGAGTTCATGACAAAAAATAAGGTCAAGCAACTGAGTGTGAATCACTGGACTCGTGATAACCGCGAACGCAGCATTTACAACAGCTTAGCGAAAACCTATGCCGAGGTTCTTCCAATTGGTTGTGGTGCTGGTGGCAACATCGGTGGTCATGGAGTGATGCAACATCGAACTTTAGACAGCTACATGGAGTCTATAAAGCAAGGTCAATTACCTATTGCCATGATGACGAAGCAAAGCTCACTAGAGCCAATCTTCTCGACATTAAAGGCCGGTTTTGATTCTGGTGTTGTTAGAAGAAGTACGTTGCCGACCTTTATGGGACAAGACACTTTCGATTACTTGAAGCCTCTGTTCTCACATTGGGAGAAGAATGGTTTGGTTGAACTTTCAGAGAATTACCTGAGCCTGACTATTGCTGGTAGCTTCTGGGCAGTAAGCTTAGCTCAGAGTGTGATTCAAGTGCTTAACGCTGAATATCAAGCGATGCACCCTGCACCGAAAGCATCAGGTTCAGGCGTTCACCCGCATGCAAGTTTGAAGCACGCTTAATATCGAATTTTTAGTTTATAACTTACTCGTTTATACGGACACATATTCAATGACAGATACAACATTAGAAATGACACAAACCCTAGAACAACGTGTCGCACGTATTCTAGAAGAAGAACCAAAACTGCTTCCTACTGCGATTGCTGAGAAGCTAGGTGTTTCAGAAGTTGAAGTGGTTGCTGCTTTTCCAAACGACATGGCGGTAATGCTAGATGGCAGCCGTGCTCAAGAGATTCTAGAAGGTTTGGTTGGTTGGGGCCCTGTGACCACAATTATGCATTCATTCGGTTCAATCTTCGAAGTAAAAGCGCCTTTCCCTAAAGGTAAAGTCGCGCGTGGTTACTACAACTTGATG
Source organism: Vibrio sp. OPT24 (assembly GCF_015163545.1). Lineage (NCBI taxonomy): Bacteria > Pseudomonadati > Pseudomonadota > Gammaproteobacteria > Vibrionales > Vibrionaceae > Vibrio > Vibrio sp. OPT24. Next base: position 722,194 of record NZ_JADDYI010000053.1, on the reverse strand, counting down.
GGCAAAGAGGGCGAGCTTCATGGCCACCTGAAACTCGACAACATCAAACATGTTGGTTTGGTGAGCAAAGCGTTCATGGGTCGTGAAAGTCATTACTTCGGTTTCTTCAGTGAAACGGGCGAGAACATTTTTAAGATCTACCTAGGTCGCAATGAAAAGCGTGAGCTTATTGCCGACCAAGTAGAACGCTTCAAAGCACTAAAAGAACAAGCTTAAGCAGACTTAACGGCAAGCTTAAATAAGGTTGCCAACTCGTTTAAACAGAACATCAATGCTCGAGGATCGTTTAGTTCGCTAATGATCGCTCAACCTCGAGAAAAATAATAAATCAGAGAAAGTGAATAAAGGAATTACCCATGGAACAGCAAGTAAAACAAGAACGTCTACAAGGTCGCCTAGGTCCAGAAATTAAAGAATTTCGCCAAGAGCGCCGTACCCTTCAACTTGCAACGGTTGATGAAGAAGGTCGCCCGAACGTAAGTTACGCGCCTTTCGTTCAGAACCAAGAAGGTTACTTTATTCTAATTTCTGATATTGCTCGTCATGCTCGTAACTTGAAAGCAAACCCTCAAGTCTCTTTGATGATGATTGAAGACGAAGAGAGCTCGAAGCAGCTTTACGCACGTAAGCGTTTAACGTTTGATGCTCAGGCAAGTGTTGTAGAGCGTGAAACGGAGCTTTGGACTCAAGTGATCTGCCAGATGCAAGAGCGTTTCGGCGAGATCATCGATGGTCTGAGCCAGCTTCAAGATTTCTCTCTGTTCAACCTTAAAGCAGAGAACGGTCTGTTCGTTAAAGGCTTTGGTCAGGCATACCAAGTGTCAGGTGACGATCTGGTGGATTTCGTTCACCTACAAGAAGGCCACAAAAAAGTGTCTAACGAGTAACTTAGCTTAAGCTATTGTTTTAAGAGCCCTCTAATGTGAGGGCTTTTTTATGTCTAAATCAAAGAGTTTGCTATATTGGCATCTGATTAATATTTTGTGTGTAAGGATCGATACGTGAAACCAGTAAGTCGAGATTGGGATGAGTTCTGTTACCCATTTATTTATGAAGACAGTCCTATCTGTGATTTTGAAATTTTGTCGGATGAACTTTGTTGTCGTATTGGATTAGTACTGTCTTTAGACCTAGAGCCTCAGGTTCGTGAGATCTTGCAACGCTTGCAGCCGAACATTTATCACTTGAATGGTTCTGTGCGCGGTAAGCTCGCCATCACCGAATCTGAATTGGTCGATCTCAAGCAAGATTATCATCACATTCGCGATCAGCTAGAAGGTGGTTTCAAAGGGTTTGTCTTACCGGGCGGGCACCGAGTGTCCAGCGAGCTTCACTTATGTCGTTGTCAGGCTAAAAAAGTCGTGCGAGCCTTGGTGAGTATTGAGCATCATGAAAGTAAAAAATCGCCAGATCCGATTCTTTTTAAATACGCTAACTTAGTCGCGAACACACTCTATGCATTGGCGTCTTTTACCAATCATGTCAATGAAGTTGAAGAAGTGGAATTTGTGAGTAAGAGCTATTCTATGCCAAAGAAATCTTAAGGAAGAGTTCTACACTGATTTATCTCTGATGCTTAAGAAGCTAAACCATTAAGCATGATGCTAGGTTTAGCTTCTAAAATAGCGTCTAAGCAGCCGAAGATGCTTGGTTTAAAACTTTTGCACCGCGTAGCATGGCTTCGATTAATTCACCTGCATTGAACTTCTCAAGTGCTTCATGAGCCCCTACCTGATTGGCACGGTCGACACAGATCTCACTCGATAGTGAAGTATGCAAAATACAGTAAGCATGCCTCAGTGCGTTGTCGTTTTGTACTTCAAACGCAAGCTCATAACCATCGAGCCCCGGCATTTCGATATCGCTTACAAGAAGATCAATCGCATTACCTTTGCTAGCCTCTCGTCGCATCAGGTCGATTGCGTCTAACCCGTTGTTACAAATGCTATATGGGATGTTGATACTGTCTAAGGCATCAGACAGCTGCTTTCGCGCGATCAAAGAATCATCAACCAACAAGATATTCAGCGCTTTGAGGCGCTCTCTCTCGACATCGGTAAGCATCGGAATATGCGCATTTTCGTAATGTGGGTAGATTTTAGAAAGCAATAACTCCACATCGAGCATCTGCACGATACGATCTTCAAAACGTGTAATACCCGTAACAAATACATTGCGACCAACGCTGGTGGGCGGCGATTCAATGCTCTTCCAGTCACACTCAATGATCTTATCAATCGAACGAACCAAGAATGCAACAACGGTTCTTAAACAATCGGTGACGATGAGTACACAGCTTTGGTATTCAGCAGGGGTGATAGGACGAAAGCCAATCGCCGCAGACATATCAATGACAGGAACCGTAAGATCACGGATAGTGACGGTGCCAATGACGTGGTGATGAGAGTAGGGGATTTGGGTCATTGGTTGGAAAGGAACGATTTCTCTAACTTTAAGCGTGCCAATCGCAAAACTTTGAGTGAGGGATAACTTGAACATCAACATTCCCTGTGACTGACTCGCTTTACTGATTGTTTTAGCCATATGTGGCTCCTACTTAATACGCGCTTAACTTATAAGGATTAATTTAAAGGGAAATGGAAGCAGGGGCAAGTGACTAACCCGTTTTTAAGGGCCTTTAAGAGGGTTGTTTTCGGTTATAGAGTGAAGAATAGTGGTTCTTGGGTTAAAATCACGCTAAATGCGAGTTGCTGAACAATTTCTGTCGATGAAGCTAGTCGACGGGCAAATCGCGATAAACTGATCGTTAGAACTAGCAGTAACGAACTGACAGAAACAAACTGAGAATTATCATGGCAAGAAAAGCAGCAGCGCTTCACATTTTAGTGAAGCATAAAGAACAAGCAGAAGACATCATTAAACAGCTTAAGAAAGGCGCTAAGTTTCAAACACTAGCGAAGAAGCACTCTACTTGCCCATCGGGTAAAAAGGGAGGTGACTTAGGCGAGTTCCAAAAAGGTCAAATGGTGCCTCAGTTCGATAAGGTTTGTTTCTCTGGTGAGACGTTGGTACCACATCTGGTAAAAACAAAATTTGGTTGGCACGTGGTTAAGGTTCTTTACAGAACCTAGTGTAAGATATGTGTGCAATGGAATAAAAGGAGCGTATGTACGCTCCTTTTTTGTCACTTTTTGGCGTATTTAAAAGCATGATGGCTGAGTGTTCATCCCAGACGTTATGCGATAATTGGTGCTACGCCCTCAACTATCCGCCGTGACTAATTGATAGGAGGAGGAGGGGTTTTAATGAGTAAGTCATATAATAAATGCCATTCTTAAGGAAATTTATGCAGCTTTGCCTTTTAGCCTTGTCTTTATCTAGAAAGCTGTAAACAAGTTTGGTAGGAGAACAACATGGAGAGTTCAGCTATGTTAAGCAACCCAGCGACAGATGTCATATTGCATGCCTTTGACTGGTGTTACGCTGACGTAATGAAGAACGCCCCACTGATTCAAGAGTTGGGTTATAAATCGGTTTTAGTTTCACCAGCAATGAAGTCGTTACGCGGCCCCAAAGGTTGTGACCGAGAGTCTGGTACCGAATGGTGGCAACGTTATCAGCCACAAGACTATCGTGTGATTGATAATCAACTTGGCGACACGCAAGATTTCATCACGATGGTGAACACGTTAAAACAACATGGGCTTCGTACCTATGTGGACGTCGTGTTCAATCACATGGCCAACGAATCTGGCATCCGAGGTGATTTAACGTATCCCAATCAACAAGATATGGCATCCTACCAGCAAGATTCTGAGTATTACGAATCCATACGTTTGTTTGGTGATCTTTCTGAAACTCTGTTTGATGAAAACGACTTTGTAGAAGCGTTTGGTATTAAGAATTGGAAAGATACTTGGGAAGTACAAAATGGACGTATTACCGGTGGAGCGAGCGATCCCGGCTTACCAACGCTATTAGATAATGACAATGTGGTCGCGCAGCAAAGAGCTTATCTCAAAGCCTTGAAAGCTATTGGCGTGAAAGGTTTCCGTATTGATGCCGCAAAGCACATGACACTGTCACATCTGCGTAAGGTGTGGACTGATGACATCTGCGAAGAAATGCACATCTTTGGCGAGATCATTACTGATGGTGGTGCGACGGAAGAAGAGTATGAGTTGTTCCTTGAGCCATACCTCAAACACACTCGCTTAGGCGCTTATGATTTCCCGCTGTTCAATACCATTTTCAAAGCCTTTGAAGAGCAGGGCAGCTTTAAGTCTCTTATCAATCCGTACTGTTTTGGTCAGGCGCTATCGAACATGCGAGCCATTACGTTTGCTGTGACTCATGATATTCCAAACAACGAGGTGTTTTTGGAACATGTGATGGATGAAGTGGACGAACGATTGGCACATGCTTTCATTCTGGGTCGAGATGGCGGTGTACCGCTTGTTTACAGTGAGTTGAGCACAAGCGGTATTCTGGATCAGAACGGCCAGCCTCGATGGCTTAACGACTGGCAAGCGCCTTACATGAAAAATATGATTCAATTTCATAATCATGTTCATGGCGAAGCAATGCGTGTGGTTGAAGCGAATGATGATTTGTTGGTGTTTGTTCGTGGAGACAAAGGCATTGTGGTGATTAATAAATCTAAGCGATGTAAAACGGCATCACTAACTTGGACGGGTGATGTGACGGATTTATTGTCCGGTAACGTGTTTGAATGTGCAGACAAGGCTTTAACCATTAAGGTTGAACCTAACCAATGTATGATGTTGATTACTAATAGCTGATGGTTGCATTTAGGCTAAAATAGTTAGGAAATCAGAGGTTTGTAATTACTGATTCGCAAAAGAAAAGGCATGCTCAAATAATGATTGAGCATGCCTTTTTTGTTGGTTTCATCTTAGATGCAATCTTACACGGTAAATTTATTCAACAGTTCATCCTGCGCACGAACATTATCAGTTTGCACTTGCATTGCCGTATTCGCTTCTTGAGCTGAGTTTGATACTTGTGTTGAAAGGTCTTTGATCTTAACCGTGTTGTTATTGATCTCTTCCGCTACCAAGCTCTGTTCTTCTGCTGCTGAAGCAATCTGAATATTCATATCAGAGATACGCTGAATCGCGTCACGGATACGGTCAAGTGAAGAGTTCGCTTGCTGCGCGCGTTCAACGGCGTCAGTCGCAGTGTCTTTACTTTGGTTCATCGCGTTAGATACTGAGCTTGCGCCAGCTTGGAGCTGCTCGATCATGTTGCGGATTTCAGTTGTCGACTCTTGAGTACGTTGCGCCAGAGTACGAACTTCGTCGGCTACAACTGCGAAACCACGACCTGATTCACCCGCACGCGCGGCTTCAATCGCAGCGTTCAATGCCAGTAGGTTAGTTTGGTCAGCAATGTCGTTGATTACTTTAAGAATCGTTTCAATGTTTGCTGTTGCTGATTCAAGTACTTGTACTTCTGCAACGGCTTGGTCGATACGAGCTGAGAGGTTATCAATGGCTTGCGTGGTGTCACTTACTACTGAAGTACCGTCTAGTGTTGCTTCGTCAGCTTCACGAGCTGCTGCAGCCGCCCCTTGAGCGTTGTTTGCTACTTCTGTTGCAGTCACTGCCATTTCGTTCATTGCGGTTGCTAGCTGTTCAAGTTCTTGCAATTGCGTATTCATTGCGTTTGCTGATTCACCTGCACCTCTAACTGTGATTTCAGTACCACGCTTAATCTCAACGCCAATTGCTTTAGATTGAATGATTTGGCTTTGTAGGTTTTCGGTAAAGGTGTTGAAGCCTTTCGCTAGGTCAGAGAACTCTTTGTCTGTGTTGGTATCTAGGCGCTTAGTTAAGTCACCTTGTCCGCTTGCTACGTCCTGAATTGCTTCGTTAAGTGCATCAAGTGGGCGCATTAATACACGAATCAGAACCGTTAGTGCAATGATGCTGAGAATTACGGCAATCAACGAGTAAATCATCGAGCTGTTTTTCAGGTCTTCAACGGTTTGGAAAGCTATTGCTTCATCAACGATTGCCCCAATATACCAATCTTCACTTGGAATGTGAGTGAAGTTTACTAGGAACGTTTTGTCATCGACTTCAATTTCTTGAGAGCCTTCACGAATCGTAGCTTGTGGCATGTAGCTTGAGAGCATTTCACCATTGTTCTTTGCATTTGGGTGGGCGATGGTCGTACCGTCGGCTGTTACTAGGAATAGGTAACCTGCATCAAACAAGTTTACTTGATTTACTAGGGTCGCTAGGTTAGTCAGCTCTAAGTCGTAGAACATGCCAGCAGTGAAGCGGCCGTTGTCTTTTACGGGTGTACCTACTGAGATGATGACCTTTTTGCTTGATGCATCCACATAAGGAGCGGTAACTACTAAACTGTTTTTGGATTTAGCATCAATATACCAAGGGCGAATTCGTGGGTCGTAATCTGGGCCGGCTTCCCATCCGTCATCATTTTCAATGACGAAACCGTTTGCCTCATAGCCAAAACCAACTGCGAGAAAGCTATTTTTAAGCTTAGGCTTTTCTAGGATAGTTTTTACATAAGCATGATCTTGAGGAGCGATCTCGATGACTTCAGTTGTTGATTGAGCCAATGCTTTCTTGGCGTTCATTTCAGATACTACGGTGTTCTTAACACCTGAGACCATCTCATTAACGCTCGCACTGACGTGGTTTTCTACCGCACTTCTCACGGTGTAAAGTTGTTGTATTGAAAGCAATGATACTGTCACTAGCAGCAAGGCTGATGATGCAGCAACCACCTTATGGCTAAATTTCATTGAATTTTCCCCTTCTCACTGTCTTTGCGAAGATTAAAGTAAATATTGTTTCTGTGATTATATATATCGACGAGACTTGGATTTACTTGAATGTAATTTCACAAATCAGACCACAAAATACAACAACTCATACGATGTAAAATTCACTCTATTGCAAAATTACGAGTTTTAGTATTTTGTTCAATGAGTTGAAAACTTAAGCAAGCTTGAGTCTTTGGGAATTAATAATTTATTAATGAGGCGTTTATGAATATGGTTTTCTATTCAAATGAGAGGAGGGCAATAATGAATATGAAATTAAATGATATGCCGAATTTTATATATTGTTCAGATTATAACTTAAAAGACTAAGTATATTAATTATAAATAAAAAAGCCTCACAACAGTAAGGCTTTATAAATTACATATTTATCGTGCTACATCTAATTTAGAATATTAGATGGGCTACACCAGCAATGACCGGAAGCGTAATTAGAGTACGCAGAATAAAGATAATAAATAGCTCTAAGATGTTCACTGGGATCTTACTGCCTAGAAGTAAAGCACCTACTTCAGACATGTAAATCAGCTGAGTCACCGACATGGCTGCAATAACAAAGCGAGTCATCTCGTTGTCGATAGAGGCTGCAAGGATTGCTGGAATGAACATATCCGCAAAGCCAACAACGATCGTTTCAGAGGCTGCTACCGCTTCAGGCACACCAAGTAGCTCAAGGAAAGGAATGAAAGGCTGACCTAAAAATGAGAATACAGAGGTGTATTCAGCAATAACCAGTGCCATCGTACCTAAGCCCATAACAACAGGTAGTACACCAAAGACCATATCTACTGCGTTACGAACGCCTTCGCCAAATACAGACTTAGCCGACTTCACTTGTGATGCTTTGTTTACCGCTAGTTTAAGACCCCAAGAGAATGTTGAGTAACCAGCAGGAATTGCATCAGCGTCTTTGTGCGGCTTGCTACCATCGATGAAGGTGTCTTTCTTCATGCTTAGTGGTGGAAGGCGGGGGATGATTACCGCAGCCACAATACCCGCTAGACAGATAGCTGCATAGAAAGGTAGGAACAAGTGCTCTAACTCGACCTGAGCAATAACCACAAGGCTAAACGTGATAGAGACTGCAGAGAACGTCGTACCAACAACAGCCGCTTCACGCTGAGTATAGAATTTCTTCTCGTACTGCTTACTCGTTAGTAGGATACCAACACTGCCGTCACCTAACCAAGAAGCCATACAGTCGATAGCACTACGGCCTGGTAGGTTAAAGATTGGACGCATGATTTTACTTAATAATGTGCCAAAAAGTTCTAGTAAACCGAAGTTAAGTAGAAGAGGTAGTAGCAAACCTGCAAAGATAAATACCGAGAACAGGGTTGGAAGTAGGCCTTCTAGCACTAAGCCGCCAGTGTTCTCTTCCCAAATAAACTCAGGACCGATTTGGAAAAATGCCATGAATGCGGCAGCACCACCAATCATACGAACCAGCAACCAAAGTGGAGATGGGTTGAAAAGGCCGTTTAAAAATGAACTTGATGTGATGAATGCTGGCTTGAAAATGGAGCTTAAAACGGAAGCTACAGACATGAAAGCAACGATTGCAGTGATAATTGCTACTAGAGACTCACCGAAAACCGCTTGAATTGACTTGGCTAAGATAGCAACAGGGATGGTTAGATCGCCTTGGTAGCTAATTGGTGCCATGAAAAGGAATAAACCAATCAATGATGGGATTAAGAAAACCCAGAAACTGCCTTTAGATTTCTCTGGTTGAGCAGTATTCGTGTTGTTAGACATGTTAATTGTTCTCGTATTTCTACATGTAAAAAAGCCATATCCTTGGCATTTTATTCTCTAAACATCCGTATTTTCTCATTGGCTGCAAGATTACCCAGTATTGATAGTTCTTGCAATACTATTCATCAAATACCGCTAAATATTCAAACTGGATATTCTGAAACTCATTAATAGTTTAGAATAAAGTGTTGCGGATGTTACGTAGTTTAAGAATATATTGCCAGATATTTATAAGTTGGCCTGTGTTTCAGTTCGATAGGTAAGATAGAGCCAATAGATAAACGCAATAATGAAAGCAAAAGAGGCAGGGAAAGCCAGTGCCAAAATTTCAAAGCGCTGGAATAGACAAGCTCCGGTTAAGCCACCAAATAAAAAGCCAACCACAATGAACATCAGTAGCTTGCCTTTGCGACGGTCAAAAGGCACTCCCTTTAAGCCTGCCCCTATCATTATCCCGAGATCTGTGATGATACCGCTCATGTGCGTTGTTCTAATGATCGCGCCACTGTAGGTCGTGATCATAGCGTTCTGCAAGCCACATGCTGCTGAAGCGAAGTATTGGCCTGACGTGTAGCCTTGTAACAGTGCCCATAGTGATAAGAATAGCAATCCGCCTTCGATACACAGAGCGACACCATAGCGACGTCCTAGTTTCAATGCTTGATTCTCAATAAAGAACCCACTGAACGCGGCACCCAACATAAAGCTCATAACAACCAACAAAAGATGTATAGATGCAGACGTTGGGGTGAGTAAGCTACTGCCCAACAAAGACATGGTGCCCGATATGTGTGAGATGGCTTGGTGTTGGAAGCCGAGCAGCCCAATAGCGTTAACGCTGCCAGCAAGGCCCGCTAACAGTAAAGCGCCGTATTCAACCCAGCGAGGTAGCTTTGAAATCATGTGGTTCATTCCGGGTTAAAAGAGGAGCAAGATTATAACGCTAGCAAAAAGATACGCTAGCGTTGTCTAGCCATCATATTTGATCTTAGGCAACAGTATTGCATTTGCTTCTAGCATAGCAGTTTGTCGAAACATTACTGTTAGCTGTACTGGTTCATTTGATGTTCAAACTTAACCCAGCCATGTTTTCTTTCCTCGTAAACTGAAAAGCTCGGTAGCGGGAAATCTTGTTCTTTAAATAATCCTAGCGGGACGATGTAAAAATCGGCGGCGGCAACGGATTGTAAAAGCATGGTAGTGCCGCACTTAGGGCAAAATTGATAGGTGACTTCATTACCAGTGTCACTTATGCGAGAAAAACGAGTCACCTCTCCGTTTAATGTCACTTGATCTAATGGGTATCGAGCTTGAACTCCAAATACACTTCCAGTTCGTTTCTGGCATTCGTAGCAGTGACAAATAGAGGTTTTTTGAGGTTCACCTCTGCATACTAGGTTGACTGCTCCACAGCGGCATTCGCAACTTCTGATATTTCTATTTTTAATATGATTGATATCCATCCATGCTCCACTTCTGGTTAACCCTGTATTGATAATTATACTAAAGCCATTTATGGTCTGCACAACTGGATGAAAACAAAAGAATATAATTGCTCATGAAAAAGAAAATCTTACCAATACCTCTGATTTTACTGATTCCCATTGTCATGCTAGTAGTGGTGATCTTGGCGGGTATTTATCGCTTTAGCTTAAGTGATGAAGAGATCTTGGCGAAGTTTCCTTCATCTCAAGTCACTTATGACTCTTTGGTTGAAGAAGTTTTTGATTTGAAGACGACCAATCCATGGACAATTAAAGTGCCTGAAACCAACGCATTTGCTTTTATCAAGGAATTGGATACAACAAGATCAATTGCTTTTGGTCGTTACGATTCGGGAGCAGAACGTGGTGTGGTGACGGTCGACACTAAAAATCTTTCAGGTGTTACGTTAGGGCAGGCGAACTTCTTTGTTTCACCTATGTGGGTGTCGAATCAAGGTAGCGGCGTATTTTACTACCTAGGTCTGTTTAAACACGATAAACAACGAAGCCGAGTTGTGTTGGTCGATCAACTTTTTTTGGGTGATCGCATACAGATTCAAACTTTAGAAGTGACGAATGCACAAAATCTTCAAACGGAAAATAAACTCACTGGGGAAGGTTTTATCGGCTTTACTCAGCATTCTTTGGAACAATCATTTACAGAACCACCTTCTGAAAAGGTATTAATGAGCTTTTCTTTTGATACGCAATCAATTGGTAAGCAATAAGGTTTTTGTTCGCGCAAGGATCTGTTGTTTATGTGAGCCAAATTACATATTATCTTAAATAGATGAATGAAATTTAGACACACTTTGCTTTGTGTCTGCTTATTTTTACAAATGGAGCTTGCGAATGATTAATAAACGTTTTTTTAAGACGAAAGATGAAGTGGAAGTGACTTTTGAGCTAGAAGCTCAAGAAGCGAATTCAGTATCCATCGTTGCCGACTTTCTTGATTGGAAGGCGACGCCAATGAAAAAATTGGCAAAAGGTAAAGTTTACAAATTTAAAACTCGTTTGCCTAAAAATGGTGAATTTCAATTCCGTTACCTAGTTGATGACCAACAATGGGTGAATGATGCGGATGCAGATCGCTATATTGCGAATGAGTTTGGTGAAGATAATTGTCTAGTTTCGACAGTTAACGCCTAACGACGGCATCTTACGTTTTGCTTATTTTTCGGGAAGGAGGCGTTGTTGTTCTAGGTACTTCTTTTACTTAAATAAACAACTAATTCGCTTCGGTTATTAATCAAGCGAAACGGAATAACGTAAATCAATAAAAAGCAGAAGCTAGCCGTTTCTGCTTTTTTGTTTCCAAAATCAGCGGTTAATTTTTTCATAAAAATGTCTTTCCTCATTAACGGTAACTCAATGACTTAGCGATACAGAGTAAGATTCGCATCATATTATGACAATGCATTGATGATTTATGCGTTTGAAAAGCATATCCTAGCCTTTTATATCGTAGAAAGACCTGTTTACCGTGTATTCAAAAATATTTTCCTCTCCGTTTGCTGAGCTTTCACCTGTAAAAAAAGTAGCGATTTTAGGACTGCCACTTATTGCAGCGATTGGTGTTGCTTTGCAATCTTCGCCATCGGATCTGACGAAAACCGTCGATCTGAATTTACCGGACTCAACGGTTATTGAGTCAATTCTGTCATCTTCTTCTGTTACTGCTATTGAACCGCCGACGTTTGAGTATCAAATACAAACTGGTGATAACTTGAGTAGCATTTTCACTCAGCTTGGATTTTCATATAAATCGATGATGAGTGTGATGGAAACCGATCTAAACTTCCTTGCGTTGGATACGCTTCGTCCTGGTAATACATTGCGCTTTTGGCGTAATGAGGCGACAGGTGATCTTTCAAAAATGGAACTTCAATTTAGTGTTGCTGATAAAGTGGTTTATCGACGACTTGAAGATGGCAACTATGAATTCGAAGATATCTCTATTCCTGGTGAATGGAAACAAAAGCCTCTAGTCGGCGATATTCAAGGTAGTTTCTCGATGTCGGCGAATAAAGTCGGTTTGAGCAGCATAGAGATCGACCATATTGTGACTCTTCTTAAAGACAAGCTGAACTTTAGCCGAGACTTACGCGCTGGCGATCAGTTTGAAGTGCTTCAGAAAGCTCAATTTGTTGATGGTGTTGCTACCGGAAAACGTGAAATTGAAGCAATCAAGATCATCAACAGAAACCGTGTTGTATCTGCTTATCTTCATACCGATGGCCAATATTATGATGCGGACGGTGATAGCCTACAGCGTGCTTTCCAACGTTATCCCGTGAGTAGCGGCTGGCGTCAAAGTTCTCAATTCAACCCGAAACGTCTACATCCTGTGACAGGCCGAATCTCACCACATAACGGTACCGACTTCGCGACGCCAATTGGTACGCCAGTTCAAGCAACGGGTGACGGCAAAGTGATCATGACCCGTAAACACCCTTACGCGGGTAACTACGTGGTGATTCAGCACGGCAGCACTTATAAAACGCGTTACCTGCATTTAAGTAAGATTCTCGTGCGTAAAGGACAAACGGTATCGCGTGGCCAACGTATTGGTTTATCGGGTAAAACGGGCCGAGTGACGGGTGCGCATTTGCACTATGAACTTATCGAGCGCGGTCGCCCTGTTAACGCGATGACTGCGAATATTCCGATGGCAGATTCAGTGCCTAAAAAGGAAAAAGCAACCTTCATTGCCGCTCGAGATGAAGCCGACAAGCTGTTAAAGAAAGCCCTAGAAACGCAATCTAACAATAGTTAACGTTAACTGGTTTACTTGTCGATATCGTTGAATGAAGCTACTTAATAAAGCCGTGAGTAATATGCTAAACAGCTAAATGGTTTAGTTGATATACCGCGGCTTTTTTGATTATTGGTTGCGCTGAGGTCCACTTGTTGTTGATTTCTTGGAGTATGAACGCTTACGGTTACTCCGCAAGAGATTCTGAGTGAGTCACATAGCTGACTATCGCTTCTGGTCGCATAGGCGGCGAGTAGAGATACCCTTGGATTTTGTTACATCCCATTGCGTGCAACTTTTCTAATTGTTCACGCTTCTCAACACCCTCGGCAACCAATGATACGTCTAGCCTGTGAGCCAGCTGAATGATCAACCATACGACGCTTTCTGAGGTCGAGTTAGTGAGTAAGTTTTGAATGAAAGTGGCATCAATTTTAATGCAATCGATAGGGTAGCTGTGAATGTAATTTAAGCTTGAATAACCTGTGCCAAAATCGTCGAGTGCAATGGTAAAACCTTGCCCTCTTAGGAAGTTTAGCGCTGATTTCGTCTCTTGTGTCGGAGACAGAAGCACGGTTTCTGTCAACTCAATAACAAATTCATCAGCCTTAAAATGGTGCTGTTCAATAGTCCGAGTTAGGTAGGAGATATAGCGCTTAGAGTCGGTAAGTTCATGTGCTGAACAATTTATCCCAAGTTTAACTTTGTAGCCTAATCCTTGCTCCAATATCGTTTTCGCATGGCATACTAGTTCTATAATACGTTCACCCAGTTCAACAATTTGACCTGATTCTTCCGCGACTCGAATGAACTCTACCGGAGAGATATCTCCGTGTTTGGCGGTCTTCCAGCGAGTAAGTACCTCAAAATATCCCCATTGTGTTTCGCCTTGATCAACGATTGGTTGCACCACCACGTACATTCCATTGTTGCTAGGGTGAAGGCTCTGTGAAATCGGGTTCGCAAGCTCACTTCGTAATGCTGCGATCAACTCTGTTTTTCTTTGATAGCGAACTCTCAGGTGAGTGTCATAACACTGAATGTGGACATCTTGGTTTCGTTTGCACTCTTTTAGCGCCAAACTGGTGTTGAATATTATCTGTTCTACATCTTTATTATCGCCGTCTGAGCTAGCAATACCGATGCTAACGTCGAATTCAATCTTGATGTCGACGCTACTGTATCCTTGCTTTATCTTAGCTAACACCTCTTCGCATACGGCTATGGGATCGGAATGATATGTGATAAAAGCAAACTCATTTCCGGCTGTTCGAAACGTTAAGTTGCTCTCCGGCAATGTTCGGCGCAAGATCTCGGCGAGGTGCTGCAGCACTTTATCGCCAATATAATTGCCGTGAATATCATTAATTGCTTTAAAGCTGTTGATATCTAGCAGCGCTAATGTGAATGGTGTGACGCTTTGTTGAGTGATCGACTCTAAGGTATCAGATAAGCAACTGCGGTTTTGTAAGCCAGTAAGACTGTCGTGTGAGACTTCATAACTCAGTTGATTGACGAGTTGTTCAGAACGATCGTTAAACCACATTTCTCTCAGTGTATGTATGATGATGTTTGCAAACAGTTGATGATATTTAATTGCATCTTGTTGTTGATCCGGAGTTAGAGGGGAAGTGAATGTTGAAAATAACACCCCCATCACTTCACCACTCTGAGTACGAGTGGGAATCGCGATTGAATTCTGTGATGTTATTTCTTGTCTAAATGCCGATGTTGGTAGCGACTGAACGATGTGTTGAGCGAATGAGCAGTCTGGGTGTTTTTGATTAACTGCTTGCTGATAGATATGCCCATGACGTGCGTTGATTTTGTCACGCAAGACATGGTCAGAATGGGCTATGACTAAGGGAACCGTTTGATCCGGAAAGTACTTTTTCTCTATGATACTGGTGTATTGAGTACCAAATGTTTGATGCAAAGTAAGCACGGCCGACTCTAAAAGGTCGATACCTTCCAATTTAAGTAAACGTCCGATACGCTCGGTATCTATCATTCTGTTGTGTGCATGTTGAGTCATAGTCATCATCCGTAGCTAACCAGAATCAGTATATAAACTGTGTTTGTACAAGCCATATCGTTAAATCTTGAATATGTCTAATTTATATGCGTCTAGTTTATTATCGGCCGTGTTATATAATTTTTCAAACTCAGTTGCGACTTATTTCACAGAATCTAATTCAAAAATCTGATTACTACGCTCTTTGTTTAGCCTGTCTTTAAGATGATCCAAAAATAGCTTTGTTCGTGTATGTGAGTAATCAAGCTTAGGATAGTACGCGTAAACCATCACCTCATCCGCCGTTATATTCGGTAATACTGGAACTAATGTCCCTTGTTTCAGATCCTCTTTTATCATTGCCTTAATGGTTAAAAGTACGCCCATCCCTCTCTTGGCTGCATGAAATAAGGCCTCTGGGTTTGTGGTGGCAAAATTCCCTTTGAGAGTAATGCGTTGGCCTTTGGTTAGTGTTACTTCTCGAATAGGGCGTTCTCCCCATATTAGCGAATTGTGCTGCTCTAAATCTTGCTCGCATGTTGGGTAGCCATGTTGGGCTAAGTAACTTGGCGCGGCGTAGAATCCAGTTTTGTGCTCAAACAAAGCGCTTTTTTTAAAGCTTAAGGAATTGAGTTGTTCCAGTTCACGACTGATCACGAGGTCCAAACCCAGTTCGGGTAATTGACCCGGTGTAGTAGTGATGAGCTGCACCTTAATATCTGGGTACTTTTCCAAAAAGTCATCCAGATATTGCACGAGAAATTTAGACCCGACAGCAATGGTTGCTCCTATCTTTAACAAGCCAGCAGGGGTTTGGTTGACCGAACGAGTTTCATCGATAATTGACTGCCAACTATCGAGTTGATCTTTAGCTCTTTGATAAAAGAGTGCCCCGGCTTCAGTTTGGCTAATTGAGCGGGTAGTGCGTTTGAGTAATTGAGTACCAATACGTTCTTCTAACCAATTAACCCGTTTGCTAATCGCTGAACTGGTGGTATTCAGCTTACGTGCAGCACCATTGAAGCTGCCTTCTTCAACGACCCTTACATAGCTTTGTACGTTAAGAATCCAATCCATATTGTTTCCTGTCAAGACCTAATCAAATTCCAATTAGGTCAATTATCAATTATTGGTTTTGAATGTAAACTCATTTCTACGAGTGAAAATCAAACAATGAGGAAAGTTTTTGAGCCAATCGACCTTTAAAAAAACACCATTACTTCTCGCAATGATGATCATCGCGACGGGCCAGGTGGGCGTGAGTATTTATCTTCCGTCATTACCATTAATTGCCACAGACCTCAGTGTTACTCAAGTGGACGTTCAGTTACTAGTTACGCTGTTCCTTGTCGGATTTGGATTGTCTCAGCTTTTTTATGGGCCTATGTCTGATGCTGTAGGAAGAAGGCCGATTTTTTTATTGGGTCAAGGTATTTACTTGGTTGGCACAATCGTTTGTTTTGCTTTTTCTGACAATATGACAGCGTTGGAAGTCGGGCGGTTACTTCAAGGCTTAGGGGCGGGCAGTGCGTCCGTATTAGGGCGTAGTGTTCTTAGAGACAGTTATGATGGCCCTCAGTTAACCAAAGCTTTATCTTACATTTCAATGACCGCGTCTATCATGCCAATTATTGCGCCAGTATTTGGTGGTTGGATTTCATTTCATCTAGGTTGGCAGGCGGTATTCCTATTCGTTTTACTGTATTTGTTAGCCATATTTATCTTGGGCTACTTTGTGTTACCCGAGACTCTTCCTTATGGAAAAAGTCGTTTTGATGCGACTCAAGTTATTAAGAACTATGGACGTTTTCTGACCAATCGACAAGTAATCAGTAGTGCGAGTTACAACTGGATGAGTTATCTGGCGAGTTTGGTGTCGCTTTCGTTATTCCCATTTTTAATGCAAGAACAATTGGGATTGACGGCTGCTGAATATGGCTCTTTGATGATCGTCCCCTCGGCTGGATTGTTGATTGGTAGTGTTACGTTAAATTTGCTCAATCGTAGGTTCAGTACGCCGCAATTGATGAGCCTTGCGATTTTGATTATTTTGGCTTCTGGAGGTTGGCTGCTTACGCACGAGCTAACCATTTTTAACCTCGTGTGGGCTTTTACTTTGTTAGCGATAGCTCAGGGGATCTCTTTTCCTCTATCGATTAGTATGTTGTTGGAACCCCACAAGAAGCAAGCTGGTGCCGTGTCGGCTTTATCGGGCTCTATTCAAATGTGCTTGGCTGGCTTATTCGGTGGGTACTTGGTCGAAAGGTGGGTGACAACTCACCTGCAACTTGGTGTGTTTTACCTGGTCATTGGTGTAGGGATGGGTTGGGTTCTTTGGTCTTCAACGAGATTGAATAAGAAACTCGACGTGACTGAAGTGGAGTACAGTTAAGCACTTAGCTTACTATGCTCTAACGTAATATCGTTAGGCGTTGTATTTGTGCTGCTGGTTTCCTACAATGCTCCGGTCCATTTAATAGGTAAAACAACATGCAGCAAAATGAATTTGAAGTATTGGTAAAAGCTATCTGCGCACTAGATAGCCTGCCTCAAGCACTTGAGCTATTGAAATCCAATGAGGATACAGAAGTCGCTGAGGCTGCTGCATCACTAACTGGTCAATTTTCGCTAGCTGAAGTTGAAGGCGAAAAGCGTATTTACCACGTGACGCTTCAAGAAAATGAACTAGGCGAAGAGCAAGAGTACATCGAACATGTCATGAATGAAGGCGATGACTTAATTAAATTTGCAGCTTGGTTCTTTGAAACTATGTTTGAATTGAAACAAAAAGATACTTACCAAATTGCTGGAAAAACTTACAGACAGCCAAAGCGTAGCTAGGGTTTCTAAGTGAAATATTTTAAAAGCAGCTCAAATGAGCTGCTTTTTTTATAAATTTCGAATCCACCTCTTTAACTTCAATAGACTTAATGCGCTAGGTTTAGTATGAATTGTATTAACTCGTTAGTATAAAATTGATGATGTTGATGAAAGCTGCGGTGGGAACCTGTTGGTTGCAATGTCATTAGTAATTTTGCATTAAAGTGTGATTTGGATCTTGTTTTGGGGGGTTTTACGTGTAGAATCCGCACACAAGAAAAGTAGATGATGTGCGGAGATAAGCATGAATTACGAATTGGGCCACGCATACCTTGGCCAAATGGCAGCAAAAAACATGATGCATGAAGCATTGTATGGTACATCAAAGCCAAAGAAGCCATCATTCTTTAAGCGAATGATGAAGAAAATGGCTAAATAAGCATTTTCAGAAACGGAATTTTAAAAGGCCTTAAACTCGATGAAGTTTAAGGCCTTTTTCGTTTTAGCGATGGATGAATGTCATCGCCGAGCTTTTTTGTGGATGGACACAAAAAACTTATATGTTAATCATCTTATTCGTTAACCGATTGGCTGGATAAGTCGACAACGTTGTTAGGAATGGTGTCTAAACCATTTTCTTTCATCCATGCTTCCAAGTTGTCGGCACCGCCGATGTATTTTCCATCAAGCCAGATTTGAGGTACGGTGACGGGTGTTTTCTCACCAATGTGCGCTTTCACTTCAGGGATCATTCGATATAAGGCTGCGCTATCTTTTACAACATCGTGGTATGTGTATTCGACGCCGGCTTCATCAAGCATTTTTTTTGCTTTGACGCAGAATGGACAGGTCGCTTTGCCGTAAACAATGTTGCCTTTCAAGCTGTCTCGCTTAGTCCACTCTTTAATGACCGACTGAACTAACACGCCGCGGTTAAGTGCTTCACCTTGACTAACAACTTTACCTTCTACAACTAGGATTGGAGCATGCCAAGAACCCAGTTTTAAAGGTTCCCACCAGTGAGATAACCAATCTTTCACTTCCAGCTCTACATCAACGCCTGCTAACTCATTCTCAAAAGTATCCTTCAGAATGTCTTTGGTGAGGGTACATTCTCCACATGGGATGTTTACTTTAAATGGACCCCAGCTGCCTGCCCAACGGTATAGTGTGATCTTGACTGGTTTCTTCATGGCTACGACCTCGTTTAAATTCTCTTATCAATATAGAACGGACAGCAGAACTATTTATTTCATTGGTCCTAAATTTACTTTATTTTCGCCGGCTTTTTTGTTTCCCAATGGGTAATAAACGCGACTGATGCAATAATAATAGCGGCTCCTAGCCATAAACGACCAGGTGGAACCCAACTAAACACGATCCAACCTGCTAATACATTGAGTGGAAGCTTAGCGTGGTCAAATGGTTGAACAAAAGAGGCATCGGCCACGGAGTAAGCTTTCACGATTGCCCATTGTGCAAGCGCAGTCATTATGCCAATGATAATTAATATTCCCCAGATAGTGCCTCCGCTTGGAGTTTGCCAATCAGGCACAGCAAGAAGAAGGTTAAAGGGTGTAATCAAGAGAAGCAGGTAAACCACCATGGTTGAAGGACTATCTTGTGACGAAAGTTTCTTCACCATCAGAGAGTAGCAAGCCCAGAAAAAAGCGGCGCCAACGGGTAATAGTGTTGCCCAACTAAAGTCTTCGCCCCATGGTTCAAGGATGACCATCGCACCAACGAAACCGGCTAAAGTTGCCCCCCAACGAGCTGCCCCCACTTTTTCTTTCAGGAAAAGGCCAGAACCTATAGTTGCAAACAGTGGTGAGGTCATGAGCAGGGCTATGCCTTGCCAAATGGGTACAGGGTAAGCAAGTGCCCAGATCCAGAGTTGGATACCAATAACTGATAAGAAAACACGGAAGACGTGCATTTTTAGGTTGTCGGTTCTGAGTGCACGGCGAATCCCCAGTGTTTTTAGGTATGGGAGAATGGCGCACAATGCAATGGCATATTGGATAACGGCGACGGTGGTAGAAGTAAGTCCGAAATGAATACTGGCGATCTGGGTTAAGCTATTAATAACGGCAAAGGCTAAGCCTGCGGTTAGCATCCAGCTAGCGCCTTGGATCGGATGATGTTGTGACATGATGCTTCTAATTCTTTGATGTGGTCTGCGTATGATACGGATTTAGCACCACTTAACCAGAAAAAGCATTGATGAAGTTCGTCAGAATATTTGAATATGAAAAAAGGTTGAGCGATTGCCCAACCTTTTTACTTTCAATCTAAAGTCGATTTAGGTTAGAAGTCGTAACGTAGACCTAGGCGCAGAGAATCTTCGCTTTGTGTTTCTAGGCCTGAAACCTTCACATCGTCTAGGTTGTTTAGTTGGTAAGCAACGTATGTACGGATAGATTTGTTGAATTTATAAGTCCCCGTTAGTTCAAAGAAGTCAGCTGTGTCTACAGTTAAGTTCTGTGTCGCGTCTTCTTCTTGTTTTTGGTACAAACCAGCCAGTTCAAATTGGTCTGTTAGCTTGTACTTAACAGCAACTTCCACACCTGAGAACTCAGTTTTTGATTTGTCGTCTAGGTCGCCCATTGTATATGTCGCACCTAGGTATAAAGCATCCATTTTGTAATTAATACCAGCGATTACAGCCGTTGCTGAACCATTACCAGTACCGTTGTCATTTCCTGAGTAGCCAAGACCAAAGCCTAAACCCATTGGTAGTGTGTAAATACCAGAGATGCCGTAACCGTCAGTGTCTTTATCTTCACCTGCGATAAAACTTGCTTTCAAAGAAAGCGCGTCAGCGTCGTAAGCGTATACAAACGTGTTGTTTATCTGTTCGTCGCCAGCGTTGATGAATGCTTTTTGGTCACCAGAGTAGATAGTAACATCTGACATTTCCGAAATTTGAGCAGCAGCTGTATCTTGACGGCCTACCGAAACAGCACCAAAATTACCTTCTAGGCCTGCGTACATATAACGTTGTTTGAAGTTATCTGTCTTATCGTTATCAGCTGAAGATTTCACGCTTTGTTCTGCTTCGTAGAAACCAAAACCTGAGAGGTCACTATTGATTTCTGTAGTACCGCCAACGTTCAAACGAAAACGGCTTTTATTTTCCATTGTACCTTCGATTTCTTCACCGCCTGAACCAATGAAATCACCACGGAATTCTGCGCGACCGCCAATTTTAAGTTCAGTACCATCAGAGCTGTAAACTGTTGCTGCTAGAGACGAACCTGAAACTAGTGCCGCTACGACTGCAGAAGCTAAAACTGCCTTATTCATAATCACTTACCTTGTATTTTAAAATCCGTGAGCAATGTGCTCTCCGTTTCGATATGAAGCTAATTTAGAGCAGCTAAATTACGCTTTCATTTCTATAAAATTACATTTTCGTGAATGGGGAACTTTTTACGTTTTGATTTTATTGCACTTTTATTTCCAATACCTAAACGGTTTGTGAATGGTACGGTCAATCATGTGGGTTTGAGTGCTGACTTTCGAAAAGACGTTTTTGGATCAGTGGTGACAGGATGAGTGATTTTTACGCTCAGATTCGGGTTTGCTCATCCGATTAACTGTTTGTGCTGGTTAATATATCCTCTATGATGCAACAACTTAGAAAGAATAGTTTTGCTCAACAAGATGGAGACGTTGGATGAAAACAGAGTACTTAGGCGATGTTTTACAAGGTAGGCAGGTTATTGGATCCTTGAATGTTGAAGACTTACCCGCTGGAGAGCATCAGTTTTGGTTTCAAGTAACCAGTGATGGGTTAGGGCAACCTAAGAATATGCCTGTTTCTGTTTTTAAAGGCAGTCAAGAAGGCCCTAAGCTGATGATTACTGCTGGTATTCACGGTGATGAGCTAAATGGTGTGTTGGCTGCTCAGCAAATTATCAGAGACTTAGTAGGTAAAACTCTCAAAGGTACGGTAACGATTGTGCCTACTGTGAATTTGTCTGGTTTGCTGAACCATAGCCGTGATTTTATATCTTCGGATCCGGGTTCTTGCCCGGCCAACCTCAATCGGCTCTTTCCGGGGGATGCGAATGGCCTAGCTGCGGAGCGCTTTGTTGCGTCTTTGTGGGAGCGTTTGCTTAAGCATAATGCTACCTTCGCCGTCGACCTCCATACTCAAACTCGTGGTGCAGTCTACCCGCTTTATGTGTTTGCTGATTACCGAGTCGAACAATGTTTGGAGATGGCGAGACTGATGCAACCCGATTGCGTTCTGAATGACCCTGGCGACCCCGGTATTTTAGAAACGGTTTGGAATCGAAGTGGAATTCCGAGTGTCACGGTGGAAGTGGGTATGGGGAAATTTACTCAACCTGACATGATTCAACGAGCAGTAGGCGGTGTTTTTAACATGCTGTCTTATTATGAAATGTTCGAGATAGACCGACATAACCCAGACAAAATACAATTGCCGAGCATAGATTGGGTAGAGGGTAATGACGTAGTTTCTATCCGCGCTGATATTGGTGGCTTCGTATTGCCACAGGTTGAACTTCTACAGAGCGTAGAACAAGATGATTTGTTGGCCATCCAGTATGATGCTTTCGGCAATGAATGTCGTCGTTATCGCGCGCCATCTTCTGGCCGTGTACTCAGCTATAATGTCGATGCGTTAAGGGAGCCGGGTGCGCTTGTTTGCCGCTTGTTAAGTTAGGATTATATCTATTGGATGTTTCCGTGTTAACGCGATGTGTCGCTATTTAAACACGCAAAAAAAGACCGAGCGAGGCTCGGTCAAAGGACAGTTGTCTAGAGTTAACACGTCTTTGACTCTTCGACAGAACTACTTTTAGGGTAGCGAGGCTAGATTAAGAACCCATTGCAAGATAGTGACACTTCGACTGCTTTTCTGTTTCAAATATAATACTGAAAACATTATCTTAAGCTCATCAAAAAGCCGACTGCGAGTTACGCTAGTCGGCTTTTTATTTACTTCTCTTTTGAGTCTTTGTCTCTATTAGGCTCGATTAAAAAGCGTCATCTACAATATCTTTAAGTCGGTCGTAAGGCACATAACCCGGTAATACTTGCCCATCTATCATTAAAGTCGGTGTCCCTGTTAAACCAAGAGCGCTAAAAGTTTGGTGGTTTGTCATTAGCGTTTGGTTCTGTTCAGCAGTTGTGTTTAATTGGTCTTCAGTTCCTGTTCTTTTAGCGACTGCTTGTAGTGAGTTCTTAGTGTGACTACCGCTTTTGGCCATAAGTAACCGACTGACCTCTTGGAATTTCTCCGGTTGTTCTTTCCATACTTTCATCGAATACAGAGCTGCATTTGTGTCGAGACCATTAACTTGTTGCTGCTTAAAAGACAGGAACACATTGATGATCTTAATATCACTATTTTCAGCTGTGAGTTGAGATAGGCCTTTTTCTAAGCGTTTGCAATATGGACAGTTATAGTCTGTAAAGTTAATGATAATCGATTTGCCTTTTGGATTACCTGATACTGGGTGAGCGTCATTGTTGTATAGCCAGTCATGACTGGTTTCCTGGGCTTTTTTAGCTTGCTCTTGGCCTGCAACATATCGTTGTAGGCTGGTATGTAGGCCTGAAATGGTCGCAGGGTTGTCTTTTAGAAATTGGTTAATTTCTTCAAGTTGTTGAGTTTGTTCTTTATTTAATTCGGCAAAAGCGCTGGCGCTCATCAGTGAGCCAATAATCAACGTGCTTATAATGTGCTTTTTCATTTCAATTCTCTAATTTTGGTGACCGCTAGAGGTTCGTTTGTGCCTATAGCGATTTAATTCTAGTTATAAGTGGGTTAACTTTTACCTTTTTTATTAGGAAAAGTAGGCTCTTAGCCAAAGCCCAATAGGGGAAGTAACACCTGTTGCGATACTGCTTATTTTTCCATCTTTGATGATGACAATGCTTGGAGTGACATTGATTCTCCAATCTCTACTGATCGAACCTGAGACATCGTTGATGGTCGGAAATTGATATTCTTTGGCATCTAAAAACCGCTGAACACGTTCGTCTTGCCCAGATGACAAGGCGACTGACACTATTTGATGGGTGTCGCTGAAACTGTTGACGGTTGGACTCACAAATTTGCAGGCACCACACCATGTTGCCCAAAAGTAGACAATCACGGGTTTACCATTTTTGCTTAGTTCGATAACGTCAATATCTTCGCCTTGGAGCGATTTCCCCACGATTGGAACGGCGTTGCCCTGAGGCATACTTCTGCTATGATAAAAATCCATCGCAAATGAAACTACGCCAACGATCAGTATCATTGAAACCAGTTCCTTTCCCCACTTCTTAAGGCTACTAGACTTCTTGGCTTTACCCTTTACAGCGTAGTTTTCAGTCGTGCGAGATTTCTCTTCATTGTTGGGAGTCTTCATTACTTACCTCGCAGCATCGAGAGTTTGAACGACAGTATCGCTGTCTAGAATGATAGGTAATGGGATACCGCTTTTATAGCTTGGCCCGTAGACGATATTAAATGGCACACCAAATCGCCCATTACTTTGTAGATATTGAGTGACACTCTCACTAGGTGTTGTCCAGTCGCCTTTCATCAAGACAATGTCTTCTTGTTGTAGGTGGTTGTAGACAGGATTTTGAAGAATGACGCCGATCTTGTTGGCTTTACAGGTGATACACCATTCTGCTGTTACATCAACAAATACCGTTTTGCCTTGCTCAACGAGCTGAGGGATTTGTTTCGAGTCAAGCTTCTGCCAAGCAAGGTCATCAACAATTGGCGTTGCCCAATTATCAGCGGTGACACTGCCTATGATTAAAGCCGCACCAAACACAAGAGTAGTGGTAGCCACTATAGGGATAAGGACCTTGCGACCTAACTTACGGCCAATCCAAATCAATACTGAAATCACGATGGACAGTGACATTAATATTGTTGAAAACTTGCCAATAAACGGCGTCATCAAGCTGGCTAACCATAAGCTGGTGGCAAACATCATCAAACCAAAGATCAGTTTGACCTTGAACATCCACGCTCCAGGTTTTGGTAGTAGCTTAGTCAAATTAGGGAAAGTTGCGAAGATTAACCAAGGCGCACTCATGCCTATGCCTAAAGCAATGAAGATCGCCCACAGTTCTTGATAGCTCGCACCTAGTGCATAAGCCACAGCCGTACCTAAGAATGGTGCGCTACATGGTGTTGCTAACAACGTCGCAAACATGCCTTGAACAAAGTGGCCTGAATGTGAGTCATCGCCTTTGGTTGCTATCCAAGTGTTTAAACCCGATGGTAGTCTGAATTCGACTAACCCAAGTAAGTTAACCGAGAACAGCAAAGTGATGATCAGCATGAATGCAATGAACCAGACGTTTTGGAATTGGATTCCCCAACCAATCGCGTTGCCACCCATTTTTAGAACGGTCATGCCAAAGGCCAACAATGCAAACGAGGTAATCACCCCCATAGCCGAGGCTAAGAATGAGATTCGGATATGACGATTTGATGCGCCTTGGTTGTGAATGATGCTGTTTAATTTCATTCCTAATACTGGCAGTACACACGGCATAATATTGAGTATCAAACCACCAATTAGGGCAAATCCAAGCATTACCCCTAAGCCATTATTGCTCTCTTGGTAAGTGATTGGGGTAGATCCAACCGGTGCAATCATCTCTTCCGCTAAGTTGGTGTCAGAAACGGTGATGCTCACCCTGCGACTGGTTAAGTCGACCTCTCCAAGCCAGTTGCTAACATCGTAGACAGCGGTCAACGTATTACCTGTAATATAGATCGCTGGTTGAGCGAAGAAGTCATCGATTACTTCTTGGCCGTCGATCAGCACCTGGGGCTTATCCCAACCTTTTTTACTCGTTAACTGGGTCACCAGTTGTTGCTTACTCTTGTCCCAGAACAGTCCGTTAACTGAGGTGCGATTCGCTTCTCTTGGAGATTGGCTCATGCCTTGATTGAAGAGGAACATTGCTTCCTCATCGAGCTGCAATGTTTGCGTGTCGATAGGGAGTTCGATGTCATAGTCAGTCAAAACACAGATATTCGTACAAGATGGAAACGAGAGAGAGGCTCTGAATACCGCAGGTTGCGTGTTGTCTTTTAGCGTTAAGGTAACCGGAAAGCTGACGTGTTTTTTGTAACCTAACGTCATCACACCGAGCTGCTCGTAGTACTTAGGAATAGGCCAGTGCCAGTTTACAGACTCTATATTCGTTGAATCAGACCAGTCCCAGCTTGGTGGGATTCCGCCTTCACCGGGGCTACGCCAATAGGTTTTCCAGTCGCCGTCTAGCTCAACATCCAATATCGTCTGAACTGTTGAACCGTCATCTGACTGTTCACCCGTCGACATCATTCGTATTTTTACAGGTGGATGCTCTGGCGCACTTATCCAGCCCGTAGTTTGCGCTAAAGCAGTAAATGACGCCATAGCCAAAATGGCAACGACGATAGTTTTCGTGCATGCACGCATGCAGAGTGCCAACGAATCGACAAACTTAGTTAGTAGTGTGTTGTACACAAATGTATCTCCAAAAAATAAATAAAAGGGTGGAATAGCCCGGTTATTTATTCTCTAAATATACAGTGCTTTAGATGTAACCGAAGTTTTGTAGGTCGAGAAGAGCGATGGTTGTCTCTGGATAATCTAGAGATGTGAGGTGGCAAGTTGAATGCGACAGCGAGAAGTAGGATAAAAGGGGTCAGCCAGCCCGTTTTAGGAGTGGCGAAAGTTAGCATTTTTGAACTTAGACTGCAGGAACTTGAATTTGGTGTTGTCAGTGTTTTAGACGCTTCAGCACCAAAAAAATTGGCGTATAGCGTTGCCATGTTGTCTGAAAATGTAACTTGAGTTTTAGAGGCGTTGGTTTCTGCGTGAGCCGGCTTTTCTCCCAGAATCTTAGTTTCCGTGAGGGCCTGTGTTTTTGTGCTAATTAGGATTGATTGATCACCAGCCGATGAAGGTAGCATTACTTTTTTTGAAGACAGCGTACTCGCCAGACAGGTTACGATAACCAGTCCAGTAAGGAGGAGCGCCCAGAGTGAATGCTGTTGCCGGCGGTTCTGTTGGGATAAAAAACGTAGTGGTGTGCTTTGCAAATCAGTCAGTAATCAAATCAGTAATTGAAATAGCCAGTAATTGACATAGTTAGCAAGCTAGTCGAGTTGCTGCTAGCTTAGATAACTTTTATACGTGCCACAAGTTATAAAATTGTCAAAGTAAAAGGGCTGCATAAACGTCAGCTCTAACAACTCAGGCATCGAGGTCTGACTTAAGTTCACAATAATCTTCTCTTTTTCCCTTTTCGCTGATTTTTTCAGCAAAGGAGGGGTGCCGGGGAGTAGCGTGAGCAAGCCGCTAATAGCTGGCACAAAAAAGTCCAACCATTCGTTAGGAATTAAGTTGGACTTACTTTATTCGGCTTTGTCATCTAATGCTTTGAACTACGAAGCATTACGAGAGTGTCTTAGTGATTGCGACGTGGGCCGTTACGAACTAACTCTTTGCCATTGTCAAAAACTTCTTTGGTGATCCAACGAGCAAGCAGAACTTTATGGCTGCTGTTGAATACGGCAACGAAGTGGCGACCATCAGCGTTATTGGTTGCCATGCCCACGCCTTCAACACCTTCTAGGCCGAGACCGCCAGCTTCAACTGAAATTAGGAATTGTTCTAGCTCTTCTAGAGACTCAATAATATCAAGTTCGTTGTTCATTTTTATGCTCTCTTACTGTGAGCCAATATCGTATTTAGAGGCGTTTTAGTGCTGCGCCTGAGTGAAGATATTGGTCGTTGTTCTTTGTTGGATGCGTACTCTACAGGTCATAAAGATGGATTGGAACTGTCAAATATTAGATGCGGGTTTATTTTTTGCTAATTTTTAGCACAACATACGTTTAAATGCTTGTTATCCATCTTCTTTTTACTACTATTTATAAGGTCAATTTAGACATTAATAGGAATTAATATGATGAAGGTTTGGCGTTGTCTATTGTTGATGTTGACGCTTGTCGCATTTGGAAGTTTTGCACAAGGCGTTGATAAAATTGCAGAAGCACAAGATCAGCTAATGCTGGATCTAACAACATTAGAAACCGCGCATGATGCTGAGAAGCCGTTTCTAGAAGATATATTAAGACGAAAGAACCAAGCACTTCGTGAGGAGATTTTTTCCCAGTTATCCTCCGATAAAGAGGAAGGGTTAGATACCGTTCTTGCTCAGCAGGTTGAACTTTTACAACATTTACTGTCATTGAACGAAGTTAAGATTGTCTCGATGAGTAAAGAGAATCGTTCGGCTGAAGGGGATGCTAAAAAGCGTCTTGAGCTGCTGATTCAAAAACGAATTGGGATGATGGATGTCTACTATCAACAACTCTCTAAAACTTTAAGTTGGTCGAAAGAAAGAGGCGTCGATGTAACGGCCGCGGAAAGCCAGTTAAAAGCGGCATTGCTTTCTCGTTCTCAATATCTCACTAATGCGATTCTTTACACAGACACTCAGCGTCAAGATCTAGAACGCCGCTTGTCTTTTGTTAGTGAAGAAGAAAAAGCGACGATCAAAACTGAACTAGTACGCTTTAGCGAACGAACCAGTGTCATGGTCGCCAGTTTAGAGAAAAACATCTCTATGATGGCGCCATTTGGTGTGGATGTGACGTCTTACAAGCGCATCCTATTGGCGACGACAGGGGACATTAATGCTGACGTACTGGATGTTGATGTCGCATTAGATCTATTGGATAGCTGGTTGCGTTCGTTTAGTTCATGGGCATTTGAAAATACTCCTTCTTTTGTCGTCAAGCTTGCACTGTTCTTGGGTATTTTGTACGTAACTCGGCTTGTTGCCAATGTTGCTCGTAAGACGGTCCGTAAGAGTGTTTCGCATTCAAAAATGGATTTCAGCGTATTGATGCAAGAATTTTTTGTATCCATCGCCTCTAAAGCTGTTGTGTTTATTGGTTTGCTTATTGCCCTATCTCAGATAGGAATAGAGCTTGCACCATTACTTACTGGTTTTGGTGTTGCGGGTGTCATCATTGGTTTTGCGTTACAAGATACTTTGTCTAACTTTGCATCAGGTTTGATGATCTTAATCTATCGTCCTTACGATGTTGGTGACATGGTTAAAGTGGCTGGCGTGCAAGGAACGGTAAAGGACATGAGTTTAGTGTCAACCACGATTCAAACTATCGATAACCAACGCTTGGTGATCCCTAACAATAAGATCTGGGGTGATGTGATCAATAACATTACTGCAGAGCGTGTTAGACGTGTTGACATGGTTTTTGGTATTGGTTATTCCGATGATATCGATAAAGCAAAAGGTGTGTTAAATGACATCATTCTTGCGCATCCTTTAGTGCTTAAAACACCAGAACACATGATCAAGCTTCACACCTTGAATACGTCTTCGGTTGATTTTGTAGTGAGACCTTGGGTTAAGACTGAGGATTACTGGGATGTATATTGGGATGTGACGGAAACTGTAAAGAAACGCTTTGATGAAGAAGGCATCACGATTCCATTCCCACAACGCGATGTACATATTTACAATCACGAAGAGAATTAGCCGGAAGAGCCAAAGAGTGGTTTGGAGGCCGTATTCTTAATGCTATATCAAATGGACGCTGAATAGCGTCCATTTTTATTGGGTACTATTGTTACTGAGTTTCCGCTTATCTTGAGCGGCATTTCTGTATCTAGCTTCACCCGCCTGAGAATTAAGTTATGATGGGGTAGGCTTAGTTTGGACAGTTGAAACCGAATGGATGATTTACAGCAAAAAACGAATACTAGAAATACAACGGTAAGAAAAGCGATACGAATCGAAAGTGTTATGAACTCTGCGATGTGGCATTTAACTCAGAGAGATATGACAGAAAGCGAGCTGATTGCAAAGCTCAAAGTGAAAACCGACAATCAAGAATGGATCGATGAAACTTTGGGCACCTTGAAAGGCTTTGGGTATCTCAAGTCTGACCAAGTGTTTGCAGAACAATTTGTGGAGCAAGCTTTTTCTGGTGAATTTGGCTCTCGATATATTGTTGAAAAATTGAAGAAGAAGGGCCTAAAGGACTCTGTGATTTCTGATGCCATCCATAAGGTGTCCTTTGAGAAATCAATTGATGAACAAAACATCTTAATAGATCGAATTAACCACTATTACACAAGCTTTACCATGAGCCGTGAAAAGCTTGTGGCGACACTGCAAAAGCGCGGCTTTAGCTATCAACAAGTTAAAGTGGCGATTGATCAGCACCCGCAAGCCCATGAACTTATGAGTAACATGCAAATTAAAGCAGAGAAGGCTGACTTAGAGAAAGAAGTGCTTAAGTATGCTCGTAAGGGTAAAGGCTTGACTGCTATCCAGCAAGAGTTGAGACAAAGACAAATCGATACCAGTGAACTGCCATCGTTAATCGACCGATTGATTAATGAAGAGCAACTGGATTTCTACTCTTCTTGTTTAGAGCAGTTACAGAAAAAATCCTATGATCTTAATGACCATAAAGAACGCTCTAAAGCTTATGCAATGTTGAGTCGAAAAGGTTTCTCTTCTGATGAGATCAAATTTGCTCTGAGTGAAGGTAACGAGTAACAGGCGGTATCGAGCTTAAGACATATCTAGTGCCTTATTTTAACGTGTCGTGTGTATGTTTTCTGTAAGACCTAGGCCATTACGTAAGGCGAATTGAATGAGCTCGTTATGGTTATTTAAATTGAGCAGTCCAAGCATTCTATACTTATGAGATTCTATGGTTCTTGAACTTAAGTGAAGTTGCTCTGCGCAATCTTTTGCGCTAAACCCTTGAGCAATCAGCGCTAAAACTTTGGTCTGCTTTTTTGTCAGTAATAGTAGCTTATCACTGTCGTCTTCTAGTCGGTTCTCATTCTGTTTTAGCGTTCTAGCTAGTGTGGAATGTTGCCAGTAACAAAGCCAAACTTCACAGACTAACTTTAAGCGTTTGATGTCTTCTAAGTCGAAATTGGTGTCGGCATCGTGAAAATTAGTAAAAGACAATGCTCCCCAACGTTGATTAAATAGCTGTAGTGGTATGATACAGTGCCAACGTCCCCCTTCTTTGTACAACTGCTTTAATACATAGTTATTGCTGTTTATGAGCTCATCTTTTGAGAAGGTTAGATAGGTCTCGTTAGTCTTCAAAAGCTTTAAGTAATCAAGATAATTACCACCAATGAGGTTCTTCTTGTTAACTGGAGGAATGTGTTTTTTGGAGACTGAGCACGTTTTGCCATCTTCTAATAAGACCATTGAATTTGGATAAAGTGTAAGACGATCAATACCAAACCAATCAAGTACGTCAAAGCTCGCTTGCGACCAAGTTGTTTGAAAGTTGTTTGGGTCACTATTGATCAAAGTTGCAGATTGCTTCATTAATAATTGTTCAAAGCTATAGTTAGAAGCGCTCACATTTTTTCCTTATCAATCGTTCGGCTACTCATTCACGCGCTGAAGATATTCGCTAAAGCACGACAGCGCAAGTTAACATTACAAGATCGCGAAGGTGTTCTAAGTTCTCTTTTTTTATAACGCTTTATTATATGAGGCATGGCGAAAAGCCGTACTTTTACTGCAGCAATTGAACGGTGTTTTTTATAGGCTCAAGAATTTTAATTCTGCCATATAACCCTGTGATTATTTTAAGAACACTACTGACCTTATCATTGTTGATGCTAACTTTTCGTACAGCACTAGCGTCTCCTCTGTTTGTTTATGCACAATCTCCAATACATTCAAATGTGCTTTCAACTCAGCTTCGTTCGGCTCAACCTAACAGAGCAGGCACTATTGAATTCAAGTCCTCTTATACTCAGGCGAGTATATGGGCTCATACGGGTACTTATTCACTCGATTATTATCAGAATCAATCCACCATGGATTTTAACAATGCGGGTGTTCATGTGTCTGACTTTGAAAGTGATGATTTAACTAATGCGCTGACTTTTTACAATGAACTACTGCTGTATTCTAGAGGGCCAATGTCGCTCTCGGCTGGTGGTTCGCTGTTTTATAACAATGTAAAAAATGGGCTGTTTGCGAGAACAAGCTTCGAGCAAGGTATTCAACTCAACTACAGCTATATCACGCCAAGGCATAGCATATTCTCCACCCTCGGGCTCGTACATCGAAACAGCGATGGCTCTTCTGTGAGAGATGAAAACCTAAGCCCTGAAAACCTAAGTACAAGT
The DNA here is from genome assembly GCF_015163545.1 of Vibrio sp. OPT24. Lineage (NCBI taxonomy): Bacteria > Pseudomonadati > Pseudomonadota > Gammaproteobacteria > Vibrionales > Vibrionaceae > Vibrio > Vibrio sp. OPT24. Next base: position 690,359 of record NZ_JADDYI010000053.1, on the reverse strand, counting down.
TGGGCGATAGGGTATGAATACCGGCTTAACCAACAACACAGTTTGGTTATAGAGTCTCTCAACTATCAAGGTTGGGCGAGTAATGATCCTGATTTTTCAGAAACCTCTAACGAAGTGGTCGTTGGGTATCGATATCGTTTGTATCGACTCGCGGTTGAAACCTTGATAGTCGAAAACATCCGTAACATGGATAACAGCACGGACATCGGCTTTACACTCGGATTGCGTTTTTCTATATAAACGACACATTAATATATTCTTATTTCATGAAATTCACCAAAGCTATAAAATTTCAGTAAATTTACGGTATATCAATAACATAATTTTTTGAACAATAGCGCCACTCCAAAAGGCCGGACTAACAAGGCCGAATCAATATATACAGGTAGTGGTTATCATGAAAAAGACATTAGTAGCACTTGCGATTGCGAGTATTTCAAGCTCAGCTTTCGCTGTAAACACAAGCAGCCAAAACAGCCAGAACGAAGATATGTTTGCATTTGATTCAATGCATAAAGATCAATTCTCAGTATCAGGCTCTTTTGGTGTTGGTGGTTACTACGACACGGGCTCTAAAGCGTTTTATGATGACTGGGCGACAGGCCTTACGCTTGCAGTAAACTACCGCAACAACCGTGTTGTCGGTTACTTCGAAACTGACTTAATGGTGAATTACACGACAGACAACAACGTTTCTGCAAATGACGCAGCAACGGCGGGTTGGACAAACGGTATCGATACAGGTCCAGCAACTGACGTAGATAAAGCGTGGCTTGGTTTTGATACTGGTTTCGGTATCGCTTCATTCGGTTGGGAAAACGATACTGCATTAGACAAAGTAGATGGCGCTGGTGATACAACATACGAGTTTGGGGCTTCTGCTGGCGACGCTTCTGATGCGTTTAACGTTATCAAGTTCCAAGGTGCAACCAATGGCTTTGCTTACGGCGTTTCTTACTTTGAAACTGACGATGATCATAACGATGCTGACAAAGGTATTAACGGTTACATCGGTTTAGAGCAAGAAGTGTTCAATATTTACGCTGGTTATGAATCGCGTGATAACGATGCTGATTACGAAGTATATACGGTGTCAGGTAATGTAAAAGTTGGCGACCTTACGCTAGGTATGAACTCTTGGATTGATGAAAGTGACTCTAAGAAAGACACTGGTTACTACGTTTCAGGTGGTTACGCGGTTTCTGCCGATCTAACAATTGCAGCGGGTTACGCATTTAACAGTAATGAATTAGATGGTCAATCTGACGTAGATTCTTCTTACATCAATATTGCGGCAATGTACCGTATCGCTGATAACGCTGACATGGGTATCGATATCAAGCAAGATTTAGACGGTTACCGTGTTGGCGAGGCTAGCGCGCAATACGATGAAGAGACACACGTATTCGCAGCCGCTTACTACTACTTCTAAGATTTCAAATACTGAAACTGAACACTATGGTGTAATCGCTTGCCTGGTCGTTATACCGTATTCTCTTCTTTATGCAGTTTAAGCATCCACAAATCGACATGTGGTATGCCACTCAATACCACGAGTGGAATTATTATTTGGAGAAATGTAATGGTTAAGAGCATTACGGCTAAGGGTATTATTTATGGAAATGATACCCTATTTACGTGTAAGCCTAATCGAAATGGATTCTTCGAGTTAGCACGTAAACATGGAAGAGTTGCAGGTACTCGCCCACAAGATCTCAAGAATAAGGTTTATGCCGAAACTCTTGATGAAGCTTGGCATTTACTCAAAACAGAAAAGTTTTATATTGTTTTGACGGGACAAGTATTTGGTATTCACAGAAAGTCTTTACGCAGTGTTGATTCTGTCGATATTGATTTCGAGAATGACATTCAACCTGTATGTGCCACGATGTAGACTCGGGTACAAAGCAAAAAAGGACGCTCATTGATCGTCCTTTTTTCGTTTGGTCTTTTGGTTCAACCTAGGTTAAAGGTGCTTAGCACCTGCTATCGACCGTATTGCCCAACGATGAATTGCTCAAACTCATCACACATCTGATGGTTTGAGCTATTATTATTCGCTAGCTCGGCTGCCCCATCAACGATCGAAATCTTAGCATTCAAATCAGCAATTGGTGCACGTTCTCTTGTCGACAGCTGCTTTATTTTTTGCTCTTCAATCGCCCAAGCTTGCTCTGGCGATAAGTTGCACTCGTCGGCGAGGTATTTGGCGTTAAAACCTTCTCCTGTCAGGCTTTCGATTGTCCCATTATGATTCACGCTATTTCCCTTGTACCAGTAGTGCTTAGCCAACAAAGGGCCGATTTCTGGGTTATCGGTTAAATAACCAAACTTGTCAGTGAAATAGGCACGAGTTTGGTAAACCGCCATATGAGCCAATAGATAGCCTTGGTAAGCACAAGAAGCTTCATCGGACAGCAAATGTGGAATCGCCATTAATGGGCGTGGACTGCAAGATAATCCAAGAATCGTTTTCTCACTATGACGTGCGAGCTCCGTGATTTTTTCAGGTGTCAGATCTTCATCCGCCAATTCGTATAGCGCTCGTTCAAAGTAAGGAACCACAAGAATGCTGCGTTCTTCATAGGCTTTGAATGGTTGTTTGTTATCAATGATAGCTTTAATCAATTCATCTGGTATAGGTTGGCCTTCTGAATTCAGCGCATACTGTTTTAGCCAATCGGCATCTGTCAGCAGACTGTCGCAGAACATCGATTGGGTTTCGGCATAAGCCATCGAGGTTGGTGCAAATTCCTGAGAGAAACAAGGCGCATTCATTTTCACATTGGCAAAGTGTGCGGCGTGTCCACCTTCGTGAAACAGCGTATTAATACCATCATAACCACTGCCAATTTGATCGGGTTTGGCATTGCTAGTGAAGTTTACTTTAGCAGCAACCCAAGCACCTTGATCATAGAAAGAAGGAATAGGCCCATGACAGAACCCATTTGGGTATTTACCTTTACGATCAAGGAGATCCAGTTTCAGTGTTGCTTGAGAATATTCGATGTTGAGACGGCCAAAAGACTCTATCCAGCGTCTGAGTGACTTTGAGAATGGAACATAAGGGTCCAAGTCATTCATAACATCACCAGCAAAAGAGTAGATAAAGTTATGCGCTTCCAGTGCATTCTGGCCTTTTTTCTCAGCTAAGTTAGTTAGGCTTTTTAGATTGTTATCGCGCGTGCGTGCTTCGAAGTCATCCAATATCGTGAACAATTGTTGTGTCGTCATTTGCTCAGTTTTAACCACTGAGTAATCAAAGAAGGTTTTGAAACCAAGCGATTGAGCAAACTGATTGCGCTTTTTGATAAGTTCGATGAAGCCGTTAGCTAATAGCCATTGTTCTAAATCTAATAGTGCTTGGTGTGCAAAAAGTCTTACCTGTTCATTGCCATTACTTCTGACGGCTGAACCTAGAACCGGCAATGATCCTTCGGTCTCTTCACCCGCTTCATTTACGTAAGTCATGACATGGTTTTGTTTTTTCTCAAATAATTCGGCCTCAAATTTGATGAGTTCGGCTTTCAACTTCTGAGATGGTTCTGATTCGATCGAGTGAGATCTAAAGGTCGCTAGCCAACCATTTAATCCGGTTAGTGTGCTCTTCCTTTCTTCAAGATCTTGAATCTCGCCGATTGCATCAATGTGTTTTTGGATAGCAGTAATTTGCTCGGCAGAACTAAGAAACTCGGTCCACTGGGTTTGTGCAGATGTTGACCCATCGTGGTCATCACTTATTCCCATGTAAGTATCCCAAAAGAAGTCTTCTTTTGCTTTGTGAGTCGCAAGATAATCTTGATTTAATTGGTTGAGATAGTTCGTTGCAGTCATGATGTTCCTTGAAAAATAACGCCTGAGTTTCAAGATTATGACACATTCATAGGACGTATTTTGTGACGTTGCATATAACGGAATGTAAGTCACAGGATCTCGGTTTACATTACGGCGTATGTGTGTAAATTAATTAACTGTTAACGTTTTGTTTTTTGCTAGTATTATTTAAAGAATATCCGCTGATTTTTTCGCCTTTTATTGAGCAAATGGATGTCCTCAATGTCAGCGTTTTTGTAAGGAAGAGGTTTAGGATGGATCCTATTTTATATATCGAAGTTGGTGGTGTCGTATGGCAGGTATTTGCTGATGGTACATGGCTTCAAGTGCCCGCATCACAGCCTAAAGTTGAAGGTGTGCAAGTTGTTAGTATTGAGTCTCAGAATTTAGATCAGACTCAATCGATCACTGAGCCACAAATAGCGGCTGTCGAACAACAACTCGAAGAGGTCGTGACTCAGCTCGTCAACAATATCGAAAGTGCGCCTCAACAACCGAGTTCTGCCAATGATCAACCCAGCTCCAGTGCCTCTTTTATTGCATATGTTCGCTCTACATTAGATGAAACTCTTGCAGAAGCAGGTTTTGACACTCGACCGACCGAATATGAAGAGGAAGACACCACTTCAAACGATGGGAATCTAGATGCGCTGTTACCTAGTGCAGAACTGACCGTAGATATACTTGATGGCGGCGACGGTTACGAAAACCAGTTTGAAGTACCAGGTGTCACTATTAAGGGTACGGCTGTGGATGTTCGTGATGGACGAACAGTTGCAATTACCATCACCGATGTTAACGGCAACACATTAACTACCACCGCGATCACAACGAACGAAACTTATGTTGTGAATGGTGTCGATCTTACTTCTCTGGCTGAAGGCGATCTCCAAGTTGATGCGATCATTGCCGATGATTTTGGTAATAGTATCACTGCCAATGACTCCACAATCAAAGATACGCTAGCGACAATCGATGTCGACTTTGATGGCTTTGGTGATGAGTTTTATAACAAATTCGAAGTCAATAACGGTGCCTTAGTAGGTACAGTAACTAATGTTGAAGATGGTCAAACTATCTCCATCACGATTACGGATAGTAAAGGCCTGTCTGTGAGTTACTCAACAATAGTGTCTGGAAATAGCTGGACGCTCGAAAACCAAGATTATTCCAATTTCGCCGAAGGTGAACTCACGGTTGTTGCAAGTACCATCGATATTGCCGGAAACCCAACGTCAGCTAGCGATACCATTGTTAAAGATACGATTGACCGAATCCTTGTCAGATTCGATGGATTTGGCGATAACTATTATAACGAAAATGAAGTTAGCAAAGGCGCACTGATTGGTGCGATCTTCAATGTCGAAGATGGGCAAGCTATTGATATTACGATTACAGATAGTAATGGTTTGTCTGTTGACTACACCACAGTTGTTTTTGGCAATTTTTGGAGTCTGAAAGACCAAGATTACTCTGGCTTCGCGGAAGGTGAGTTGACGGTTGTCGCTAGCACGACGGATGTAGCTGGCAATACGATTTCGTCTACCGACACAATTATTAAAGATACCTTAGTGAACATTGGTGTTGATTTCTCTGCATCTGATGATGAGTTTTATAATCAAGCAGAAGTCTCCAATGGGGCGTTGGTTGGTACTGTGGCAAATGTGGAAGACGGTCAAACTATATCTATCACGATCACAGATGCTAATGGCAAGTCGGTTGATTATTCAACTGCGGTATCTGGTGGTAACTGGACTCTGACTGGCCAAGATTACTCAGGTTTTGCAGACGGCGAGCTAACGGTTGAAGCTACGGTTACGGACATTGCCGGTAATACTGCTACTTCTAGCGATACTATCGTCAAAGATACACTGGCGGATATCAGTGTCGATTTTGATGGCTTTGGTGATGAGTATTACAACTCTGCCGAGGTTAGTAATGGCGCATTAGTTGGCACGGTGACCAATGTTGAAGATGGCCAGACAGTATCAATCACCATCACCGATGTTGATGGTAAATCAGAAAATTATACAGCGATAGTTTCCGGTGGCGAATGGACTCTAACTGGCCAAGATTACTCTGCTTTCGCAGAAGGCACGCTAACAGTAGAAGCAACGGTTACGGACGTTGCGGGTAATACAGCAACTTCTAGCGATACCATAGTTAAAGATACGTTGGCGGACATCAGTGTCAATTTCGATGGTTTTGGTGATGAGTACTACAACTCTGCCGAGGTGAGTAATGGCGCATTAGTTGGCACGGTGACCAATGTTGAAGATGGCCAAACAGTGTCAATCACCATCACCGATGTTGATGGTAAGTCAGAAAATTATACCGCGATAGTATCTGGTGGCGAGTGGACATTAGTCGGCCAAGACTATTCGGGTTTTGCAGAAGGTATCATGACTGTAGAGGCTACAGTTACTGACGTTGCAGGCAATACTACAACTTCTAGCGATACTATCGTCAAAGATACGTTAGCAGACATCAGTGTCGATTTTGATGGCTTTGGTGATGAGTATTACAACTCCGCCGAAGTGAGTAATGGCACTTTGGTCGGAACTGTGACCAATGTTGAAGATGGCCAGACAGTATCAATCACTATCACCGATGTCGATGGCAAGTCAGAAAATTATACCGCGATAGTTTCCGGTGGCGAATGGACTCTCATTGGTCAAGATTATTCAGCTTTCGCTGAAGGTACGTTAACAGTTGAAGCTACGGTTTCAGACGTTGCAGGCAACACTGCTACTTCTAGCGATACGATCTTCAAAGATACGCTGGCGGATATTAGTGTCGATTTTGATGGTTTTGGTGATGAGTATTACAACTCTGCCGAGGTCAGTAATGGCGCATTGGTCGGCACGGTGACCAATGTTGAAGATGGCCAGACAGTATCAATCACTATCACCGATGCCGATGGTAAGTCAGAAAATTATACCGCGATAGTTTCTGGTGGCGAATGGAGTCTCATTGGTCAAGATTATTCAGCCTTCGCTGAAGGCACGCTAACAGTAGAAGCTACGGTTGCGGACATTGCGGGTAATACGGCAACTTCTAGCGATACGATCGTCAAAGATACGTTAGCGGACATCAGTGTCGATTTTGATGGTTTTGGTGATGAGTATTACAACTCTGCCGAGGTCAGTAATGGCGCATTGGTCGGCACGGTGACCAATGTTGAGGATGGCCAAACAGTATCAATCACTATTACGGATATTGATGGCAAGTCAGAAAATTATACCGCGACAGTGACTGC
>NZ_JADDYI010000053.1:614440-683228 GCF_015163545.1 Vibrio sp. OPT24 | reverse complement strand
CTAACTGGCCAAGATTATTCAGCTTTCGCTGAAGGTGAGTTAACGGTTGAAGCAAGCGTTACGGACATTGCCGGTAATACAGCAACTTCTAGCGATACGATCGTCAAAGATACGCTGGCGGATATTAGTGTCGATTTTGATGGTTTTGGTGATGAGTATTACAACTCTGCCGAGGTCAGTAATGGCGCATTGGTCGGCACGGTGACCAATGTTGAAGATGGCCAAACAGTATCAATCACCATCACCGATGCCGATGGTAAGTCAGAAAGTTATACCGCGATAGTTTCTGGTGGCGAGTGGAGTCTCATTGGTCAAGATTATTCAGCCTTCGCTGAAGGCACGCTAACAGTAGAAGCTACGGTTACGGACATTGCGGGTAATACGGCAACTTCTAGCGATACCATCGTTAAAGATACGTTGGCGGATATCAGTGTCAATTTCGATGGTTTTGGTGATGAGTATTACAATTCTGCCGAGGTGAGTAATGGCGTATTAGTTGGCACGGTGACCAATGTTGAAGATGGCCAAGAAGTTTCAATCACTATCACCGATGTTGATGGTAAGTCAGAAAGTTATACCGCGATAGTTTCTGGTGGCGAATGGACATTAGTCAGCCAAGACTATTCGGGTTTTGCTGAAGGTACGCTAACAGTAGAAGCAAGTGTTACAGACGTTGCGGGTAATACGGCAACTTCTAGCGATACCATCGTTAAAGATACGTTAGCGGACATCAGTGTCGATTTTGATGGTTTTGGTGATGAATATTACAACTCTGCCGAGGTGAGTAATGGCGCACTGGTCGGCACGGTGACCAATGTTGAAGACGGTCAAGAAGTTTCAATCACTATCACCGATGTTGATGGCAAGTCAGAAAATTATACCGCGACAGTGACTGGTGGCGAGTGGACTCTAACTGGCCAAGATTACTCTGCCTTCGCTGAAGGTACGCTAACAGTAGAAGCAAGCGTTACGGACATTGCCGGTAATACGACAACTTCTAGCGATACCATAGTCAAAGATACGTTGGCGGATATCAGTGTCAATTTCGATGGTTTTGGTGATGAGTATTACAACTCCGCCGAAGTGAGCAATGGCACTTTGGTCGGCACGGTGACCAATGTTGAAGATGGCCAAACAGTGTCAATCACCATCACCGATGTCGATGGTAAGTCAGAAAGTTATACCGCGATAGTTTCCGGTGGCGAGTGGACTCTAACTGGCCAAGATTATTCAGCTTTCGCTGAAGGTGAGTTAACGGTTGAAGCAAGCGTTACGGACATTGCCGGTAATACAGCAACTTCTAGCGATACCATCGTTAAAGATACGTTGGCGGACATCAGTGTCGATTTTGATGGTTTTGGTGATGAGTATTACAACTTAGCCGAAATTACTAATGGTGCCTTGGTTGGCACGGTGACCAATGTTGAAGACGGTCAAACGATCACTATTACCCTTACCGATAGCCTTAATGTCTCCCAAGTTTATACGACCACAGTAGTTGGCGGAAATTGGACGCTGACAGGTCAAGACTATTCGGGGTTTGCAGAAGGAATCTTGACCGTAGAGGCTAGCGTTACGGATGTTGCGGGCAATACTGTTACTTCTAGCGATATAATCGTTAAGGATACTCTGGCAAGTATCACAGCAAAATTCGATGATGCCGACAACATACTCAACACTGAAGAGGTTCAATCTGTTCGTCTACAAGGTGTTGTTCAAAATGTAGAAAATGGACAGCCTATTACCGTCACAGTTTCGGATAGCAATAATCAGTCTATCACGTTACAAACCGTAGTTGTTGCAGGGGCTTGGAGCATCGATGATGTCGATCTGTCTGCATTTGCGGATGGCAACATTACCGTAGAAGCAGTTACCGTTGATATTGCAGGTAATGAAACAACGGGCACAGACTCGACAGGACAAATTGATACCGTCCCACCTGTTATCGATATTGATACCTTATCTGGTTTCAACATCTTAGATTTTCGTAGTGGTGATTTAACCACCATGCAGGGTACGACCGATGTTTCCGAAGGTTTACCTGTCTACATAGAGATCAATGATGGTACGCAAACGCTGACTTTTGAAGGTGTAGTTGATGCGTCCGGTGGCTGGCTAGTCGAGAATATTGATGTCTCTAGCTTAGACCCATCTACTGAGTGGATTATCGATGCGAGAGTTGTTAACTCGATTGGTAATGAAGTCAGTGATGACATGCCAAGTATTATACTGCCAGATTCAGTCTCATTTTCTGAAAGTACGGTTGGTATCTTTGGAGATCAAACCCAAGTCGCTGACATCAATATTCAGTTTGCTGATGAGTTTGCTTTTAGTGCAAACCAAGTCTCTGCTGAGGGAGTGACGTCTCAAGGTCAATCTATCGCTATTGAATTAGAGTCTGACGGTCAAGTGATCAAAGCAACACGAACCGATGGAACACTGGTTTTCGAAGCTAAGATTGTTGGAGGTACCGTTGAAATCACTTTCTACCAAGCGGTTGACCAACAGGCTGGTGAAGAGTTACTTCAAACGGCGATCATTATCGAAGGTCTTCAGATTGATGATGATGGAACCACTGAGCTCGTTTTAGGCGAATTACCGATCACGATTCTAGATTCTGAACCTTTGCTGTTCGGCGAGTCTTACTCGATGGTTGAAGGTGAAACATCGTCAGGCAACGTTCTTAACAATGACATTGACCTTGATACCGCACTAACCATTAGTAGCGTCGAAGTTGGTGGAGTCAGTCAGGATATTTCAGGTGCAACTCCTGCGGTGTTCAATACCGGGGATGGTGTATTGACCGTATTTGCTAATGGCCAGTGGACCTTTGAAGCCAATCGAAATCTAGATCATAACCAAGACCATACCGTTATCTTCAATTACGTTGCCGCTGACTCTAGTGGTGATTTTGGCTCTGCAACGGCGACTATTGATATCATGGATGGTGCGGCAGGACAGATATTGGATGATTCGAAAACGGTGACGGAAGTCGACGTGACCTCCGGTTCGCAAACCATCAATGCTCAATTTACTGTATTAGGTGGTTCGGATAATCCAGACCCAGATTCTATACAATTTAGCTCTGAGACTGTCGCGCAACTAGAAGCGTTAGGTATTACTTCAGGTGGCGACGCTACAGTGCTTACTTATACTCTCAGCGCAGATGGTCGTACTATTACAGCTAAGCAAGGTGATGATGATGTGTTCTCGTTTTCAATGACGACAACGGTCAACGGGAACAATGTACTTGCCGATATCGTTTTGGTGATTGAACGGCCACTCGACCATGTGCTCACCAGTGATTTACTTACGATTCCGTTAAATATTATTGGCACAGACACCGATGGCACTGCTTTAGAAAACGGCCAAATATCATGGGTGATCGAGGACGGTAATGATCCGAGTTTAATTCTCGATTCAAATTCTTCGGTCAACGAGTCGGAGCTAAGCAATGATCCTATCGGTGAAGTCAGTAGTACCGGAACCTTCAGTATCGGGATTGGCAGTGATTATTTAGATAGCGTGTTCTTTGATTTAGCTGATCAACCTCAGCTCTTTAGTGGCGGCGAGCAGATTTATTACACCGTTTCTGAGGATGGTACATTATTGACTGGCTACGCAGGGCCAGTCGCTGGTGGTGACGTTGCCTTTACCGTGAGTTTCGCAGCGCCGGTATCAGATGATGTAGACAGCAGTGTGGATTACGTCTTCACACTGTACAAAGGTTTGGATCAAGCCAATGGCACAGATACCATACCGTTTACTGTTACAGCCCGTGATTCCGATAACGACCAAACTAAACTAGATTTAATCGTTTCTATTACCGACGGTGGTGAGCCAACGATTGGCAGCGGTACGGTTGAATTGTCTGAAACCCCAATTGCGGATACTACTCCTGATGGCGTAAAACAGAGTGCAGTGGTTAATTTGGATATCACGGCATCGCATGATCCTATCGTTTATCTTGGTATTGATGTGACAAACGGTCAAGCCGTTTTGGATAGCGACGGTGAAGCAGTCACCCATAATGGCGAGGCTTTATCTTGGAGAGATAATGGTGATGGCAGTTTTGATGCGATATTAAGTAATGGCGATGTCATTATGCAGATTCGTCTACCTTCGGACTATTTCCTAGAAGCCAATGCTTCCGGTACGGTTGCCGTTGAGATTGATCTATATCGTTCTATTGACCATGGCACTGGGTTAAAAGATACCGAATTGAATATACCAACAACGGTTGTCGTTATTGATTCAGATGGTTCGCGTTCCACCCAAAAATCAGACATTAAAATATACGATGGTAAGGATCCTACATTCTCGATTGTAGGCAGCATATCTGTCGATGAAGATGGACTCATTGGTGACAACGAACAAACTGGGACTGAAGAACCAAGCCCATCGATCGCTATTATCCAAGGCTCGGACGATATCGCATCAGTTTCAGTTAATACCGATGCTTTTGACGCATTAGCTTATACCAGTGGTGGGCAAGCCATTTCATTGCAGGCAGTGAATGCCGATGGTTGGTATTACGCTCAAGATACGTCGGGTAACGATATCTTCCGAATTCGTTTTAACAACGATGGCACAACAGAGTTCAATCTATATGCGCCGCTTGATCATGCTACGGGTGATGGTGAAAATAATCTTGCTGTGAATTTTGAATTGGTCGTTACTGATGCCGATGGTGATAGTTCTGATCCGGCTATTTATGTTGTTAATGTTACGGATGCAGTGCCAACTTCTCGTTCTGGATCCATTGAAATGGTGGAAGGCGATAATCTCAGCGGACAGTTCTTAACAGAAGGATTTGCTGGTGCGGATGGCGCCGTCATTGTTAGTTTTGACTATCGCGGTGATACCTACACTTTTACCGATGCAATTACGTCAATCGAGATTGATCTCATTAATGATTTTGATAATAGCGTCTACGGTCAGTTTACGCTTAACTCTGATGGCAGCTACCAACTGACTACTAATGCCAATGTATCAACTGACCCTACCGATCCTCGATTAATCGATGACATTGATTATTTGGTTCGCGATGCCGATGGTGATGAGGTCACGAGTACTGCAGAGCTTGTCCTAGATGATAACGAAGGCTTTATTCGTTATGAGGATTCTGAAACTACAGAAGACAACGATGCCATTATTGTGGTGAGTGTTTCTACCGGAGACGTTGACCAAAGCGAAACCGTTACGGCTATTGAATTCTCAGAAGATTCTTTGCAAGGCGGTAGCCTGTATTTAGATGGCGTATTACTTCAAGTGGTTGATGGAAAAGTGACGCTTTCAGGCAATCAGTTAACGGTGATTGACAGTCAGTTTACCGGCCCTAATGGTCAGTTAACTTATCGACCGGCACTTCATGAATCAAATACGACCTCAACGGTTATTCTAGCGATCAACGCCATTATTAGTACTGACACAATTCCAAAAGAATTGACCGCAGATGTCTCTGTTTCTGTTTTACCCGTAGCGGATGCGCCGGATTGGTCTGATTCAGTGTTCACCTACCAATCGGTAGAAGATGACGCAGACCCAATTAAATTAGATATCACTGCTCAGTTGGTTGACCAAGATACATCTGAAGAACTGTCTTACACCATTAGCGGCATTCCCGATGGGCTGAATATCACCTTGAACGGAAACGCGGTTAAAGAAGGCAAAGAGTACACCCAGAACCAAATCGACAAAATGGAAATCAGAGCTGATGAAAATCTTGCTGGTCGATTTGAGTTTGAGATTACTGCGATTGCAACCGAAGCGGGAAACACTTTCGCTGACCCCGCAGATAAAACGGCCGATATCGTCAATACCGTAGTCGTTGAAATCTCACCGGATGCTGATACTCCACATGTATCCGTTAAGGACTACAAAGGTCTAGAAGATGAAATCATCTTCCTCAAGAACGTGATTGATGGATCGCTAACTGATACCGACGGTTCTGAATCGTTAAGCTATCAAATCGAACTGCAAGATGGTTGGTCTATCCAAGGTGGACTGTTCGACTTAATTGGTCCTGATACCTACCTAGTCTCTGCGGAGGCCATCGAGAATGGTGTGGCTTATCTTCTACCAAAAGAAGACATCAGCTCGTTTACTGAAGATTTGTACATTAAGGTCACGGCGGTAGCCACAGAATCTGCCATTGACTCACTAGACCCTATCAATGTGACTGCGTTAAGCGATACTCAAACCATCAACATCTTCCTCAAAGGCGTTGTTGATGAACCTACTGTTGTGGATGGAGGAAATGCGCATTGGGAATATGACAGTATTACCAAAGTCATCAGCAATCAATCTGTTCTCAATGAAGATGGTTTGATTCAACTCGACTTTGTCGTCCAAACAACTGATGACGATGTTTCTGAAGATATCAATATACTGCTTACTAATATTCCTGACGGCACCTTGCTGGTGGATTCATTGGGTGAGCCTGTGTCGCTGACCATCGCCTACATTGACGATGTAACAGGCCCAGTATTCCAGGTTTCTAACGCCCAACTGAATGATTTGTATCTCAAGCCAATTACTGATTTTAGTGGTGAGCTAGAGCTAACCGTTATTGCTATCTCTACAGAGCCTGATGGTGATTCGGGCGAATTCCCGATGGCGTTGAAGGTGACTCTCGATCCTGTTGTCGATCAGACCGATGGTGTAGTCGTGAGTAGCGTTGGTATTGAAGATAGCTACATTACACTGTCATTAAATATTTCGGTTAATCAAGATGTTGACAGTAGTGAAACGTTAACAGGTTACATTATTGATAGCTTGCCTGATGATCTAACTCTGTATTTCGATGGTGTGGAGATTACTGTTGATGCTGCTGGTTTAGACTTAGGTGGGTTAGCAAGCTCAGAAGGAGTCACTCTTCAAGAATTACTAGATAGCGACAGATTAACCGTTCTTGCTACTGAAGATTTGAGCGGTACATTTTCGATCCCAATTACCTATGAAGTTACCGACACCTCGCCGACAGGCGCAACTGATGTAAAAGATATCTCGGGAGCCATTAGTGTTACCGTTGATGCGAGGGTCGAGTCAGATACACGTTTAGAAAGTTCGGGTCAGCTGTACACCAGTGATGACGGCTCTCCGGTCAACGTGTCAGACGCGGTTACTTTTGTTGATGCTGATATGGATGGCTCAGAGTACTTAGATTATATATTGATCGATGTACCTGATGGGTACTCTTTGATTATCGACCACCCTAACGGAGCTGCTCAAGATATTTCAGGAAACTGGATTATCTCGGCGAACGGCCTGACGAGTGATTCTATCCAAGAACTGGCGCAAGAAATCCTGAGCGGAATGACGATCTCCAGCCCAAGTGACACCCCTGTGTTAGATATTGTGGTGCGTGCTCGTGTTATTGATGGTGAAGATTCGAAATACATTGATACCTCATTCCAAATTCAGATTACAGGTCATGACGGCGGGGGCGGTTCTTGTGACCCTGTTGGCCCACCAAGTCCAATCCAACCGGGTGGAGATATAAAAACACCAGAAGGTGAAGATATCGACTTAACGGGTTTATTAAATACCGATGTTGCCAGTGACCCAGATAACACCATCTCTTTCTATATTCCAGCAGACTCTCTGCCTGAAGGTGTCGAGATTTCCGGTGATGGTGTGATTGCCGAATACGACGCTTCTGGTGAGGTTGTCGGTTACTCGATTACAGCGGATGGACTATCCAAACTAACGCTAACAGGATTAGATGAAGACTTTGCCGGCTGTATCGACTTTACGATTAAAACCATTGAGACCTCTCCTTGTAACGGAGAGACCGTCACAACAGATCAAACCATCAGTATTCAAGTATTGCCTGTTGTGGATGACATTACCGTTGCCACGGATTCGACAACAATCCAGGAAGATATTACAACCGACCTTAACCTTGAGTTAGTTCTCGGTGATAGCGTTGAAGACGGGCAGTTAATCACGGGAGAGGGTAACAGTGCTACCGGTAAAGAGACCATTAACTCTCTAACAATAACGGTATCAAATGGCGGCACGCTATCGGAAAGCCCTACTGATACTGGTTTGTTGGTTGATAACGGCAATGGTACGTGGACGGTAACCGATCCTAGCCGATTGAGCGATGTGTTGGTAACACCACCAGAACATTACAGCGGCGAAATTACCTTAACAGTGACGGCCAATATTACCGATGAAGCGGATTGTGTCGTTGAAACCGATACTCAAGACAAGACGACCGTGGTGACGATCACCGTTGAACCTGTTGCGGATGCGGCGAACTTGGTGACGGAGGATATAGTAGGCGACGAAGACAACTACATTTCACTGTCATCACTTAGCGCGGAGCTGATTGACCAAGATGGCTCTGAAAATATGTCCTTGGCATTGAAAGGCGTGCCTGAAGGCGCGGTTGTTGCGATAAAGGTGGGCGATAGCTACGAATTAGTTCCAAATAATGGCGTTGATGGCGGTACCTTTGATGGTAACCCTACTTATGAGTGGCAGCTCGATCCAAGTCAGCTTGCTAATCTTGTTATTCTGCCGCCACGAGATTTTAGTGGTGATATGAATCTAGTCCTTGAGGCGATTACTCAGGAAATCGGCACGACAGATATTCGTTATACCGAATCTGAATTTACCGTTGGTGTAAACCCTATCGGCGATAAAGTGGAGTTCTTCGATTTACCTGAACAGCTCACTGGAAGTGAAGATGATGGCATCGTGATTCCTCTCGATGCTAATAGCTTTGAAACCAACAGTGATGAATTCTTAGCAATTACCGTAACGGTGAATTCGACTTCGGATCCATCAGGTTTAGTTGGGCTAGATCGAATTCGAATTGGATCAGAAACCAGCTCTTTCACTAATGTGGGTGGCATCATACAGGCGACGATCCTCGTTAAAGCAAGCTCTGTTGATGAGCTCGAATTCTTTGCGGGCGACGCGTTTGGTAACCTTGATATTACGATTACAGGCCGAACGGTTGATCAAAATACGGTACTCGGTGAGTTAGTGGTCGACACGGGTGACCCAAGTTCACAAGATATGACGCTTATCATCACACCAGAGCCTGATGCTCCGTTATTGAGTGTTGAATACTCTTCGATTGTGGCAGAAGCGAGTGGCACGATTCCGCTTAACCTAGATCTCTCTCTTGTTAACCCTGCCGACTCAGAAGCGGGCTTCATTACCATCTATGATATTCCCGCAGGTTTGACGTTCTCACACGGTTCTATGGTCGATGGTCAGTATGTGGTGGATTTAGCGGATGTACCTAATTTGGCTATTACTGGCGGTTATGATGGTGTTGAACCATTTGAACTCACCATCGAACCTTCTGCTGAAATAGGCAATAACCAAGCGGTAGGGTTACCTCAAACGGTATCAGTTGAGTTTGTTGCTGAAGGGAATTCTACGATTACCGCGACAGATGATAATGATCTGCTGATTGGCGGTACGGGCTCTGATAATTTTGTGTTCGCCTCTTCAGGCTTAGGGAGTGTAGAAGCCCCAAGCTACGATGTAGTTCAAGATTTTGATGCGTCTCCAGATACTGATGCAATTGACCTCTCGGGTATTTTGGGAAGCCTAGGGCTTAATACAGGGTTAGGGGCAACACAATATCTAGATTTAGAAGAATCTGGTGAAGGTGTGACCATTTCTATTAAACCTAATGGCGATGAAGACGTTCAACAAAACATCTTATTAGCCGATGTTACGTACGACGATCTGTATCAAGGTGACAGTAGCAGTGCATTAGAAGCACAAATTTTACAAAAAATGATAGAAGACAATAATTTAACGCTGTAAGTTAGATGTACAGTCTATAAAAGGAAGTTTAGATTGGTAGAACAAAAAGACAGCTGGCTAGGTTGTGTTGAATGGTTATGTGAGCATTTTAATGTTCGCAGCCATCCTTCCAAAATAGTGTCTGGCCTACCTTTAAATGAAGAAAGGCTCAATGAATCCCTTTTTCCAAGAGCTATTGAAAAATCGGGGTTAACTTTGAGCCACGTTAAAAAAGAATTACTGACTCAATGTCAGTTCCCTGTTGTTGCTGTTAATTCCGCGACAGGGAGCCCCCTTGTTGTCACTCAAGGCTCCGGTGGCGAATTTCAAGTATTGGATTGTGAAACCAACTCAAGCCAAGAAACATCGTTAAAAGACTTGGTTGCTCAAGTGGAATCGTATGTGTGGCAAGTAGGTGCTCAAGCACTTGATGATGCGCGTGTTCAATCCCATGAACGTAGCGAGAATAAATCCAACACCCGTTGGTTATGGCGTGTCGTCAAAGAAGTGAAACCTTGGTATCGAGACCTGTTTATCGCTTCATTCTTGATCAACTTACTCGCGCTAGTCGTGCCTCTGTTTACCATGAACGTGTACGACCGCGTGGTGCCAAACCAAGCGTTTAACACGCTTTGGGTTCTGGCAGCAGGCGTTGGTATTGTCGTTATTTTTGATTGGGTGTTGAGAAGCTCACGCAGCTCTGTGACTGATATGGCTGGGCGCTATATTGATAACAAGTTGTCTTCCCAATTGTTCTCAAAAGTCCTTGGTATGAAGTTGGAAAATCGACCTCAGTCGGTAGGCGCCTTTGCCAGACAGCTTCAAGATTTCGATAGCGTGAAAGATTTCTTCACTTCTATTTCTTTGGTTACTTTAGTCGACCTGCCATTCACCTTGTTATTCCTATTCCTTATCGGCTGGCTCGGTGGTGCGATGATGTTCATCCCTGTCGCGATCATGTTGGTATTGATCGTGCTAAGCATTGCGATGAAAGGTAAAGTCGAGAAAACATTCGATGAAACCGCACGTTTGTCGACACAAAGACAAGCACAGCTGTTTGATTGCTTAACAACTCTTCCGGATATCAAGCAAAACAATGCTGAAGGTATTACCCAGAAGCGTTGGGAACAGACTATTTCATCGCTCTCTCAATGGCAGACTCAATCTCGCCACTACTCTAATATCGTGACACATTCCATTCAATCGAGTCAGCAGATCGTCACCATTACTCTCATCATCTTCGGCGTGTATCAGATCTCTGAAGGCTTGCTGAGTATGGGTGGTTTGATAGCTGTGGTGATGTTGAGTGGACGTGCCGCAAGCTCGGTGAACCAACTTTCTCTTCTATTGCTGAGGTTTCAACAAACACGCTCAGCCGTTGAAGGCCTAAATCAGATCATGGACTTACCGCAAGAAGAGTCCAAGCATCAAGTGATTGATAAGGGTGACTTTGACGGCGGAGTTAGGCTGGATGAAGTTACGTTTACTTATCCAGAGACTCAAAGCCCAGCGCTAAAGGAAATCTCTTTTGAAATAAAACCGGGTGAGCGAGTTGGCCTTGTTGGTGCGGCAGGCGCAGGAAAAACCACACTTTTATCGATTGTTGCACGCCAATATTTACCAACAACAGGACAAGCTTTCTATCAAGAGATTGATGGGCAGTTATGGCCAACCAGTGTCTTGCGCAGTGGTATGGGTTGGGTGGGGCAAACCACCAATCTTATCTTTGGCAGTGTTTACGACAACGTCACACTGGGTGCGACCAACGTTGATGAAGAAAAGCTAAGACTAGCGCTGCAACAGTCTGGCCTTAACGGTTACATGGGGCGCTTAAGCAATGGCTTAGAAACGCCTGTCGGTGAAGGTGGTAGATTGCTTTCAGGAGGACAACGACAAGCTGTTGCTATCGCCAGGGCGCTTTATCGCTGTCCAAAATTACTGATCATGGATGAGCCAACCAGCGCACTTGATAATCAAGCCGAGATACAGTTCTTCAATGCGTTGCAAAGTATGCCAAGAGAAACCTCGATGCTGATCAGCTCGCACAAATCTTCCTTCTTGATGATGTGTGATCGTGTGGTTGTATTAGATAAAGGTCAGATCGTGGCAGATGGTGAGCCAAAAGACATTCTCTCTCTACAGAAGAAAAGTGCACCCAAAGGGGCGAGTCGGTTTAAGACGGTTTCAGTGGTGAAGGGAGGCCGTCATGAGTAATGATATTCAATGGACCAACAACCACTTGGCATTTCGTTCTCGCAAGCTGATCTGGCTAAGTGCGTTATTGATTGTGTCTATCATCGGTTGGGCGTCATGGGCAACATTGGAAGAAGTCGTGATCGGCGAGGGCAAAGTCGTTCCTAGCCTTTCTGTACAAACCATTCAGAGCTTAGAAGGTGGTCTAGTTCAAGAGATCATGGTGCGACAAGGTCAATCAGTGTTGAAAGGACAGCCTTTAGCTAAGTTAGAAGACACTCGTTTTAAAGCGGCTTTTTTAGAGTCGGCTCAACAAGCGGATACCTTACTGGCTCAACAATTAAGATTGAAAGCAGAGCTGTCGACAGTCGTTTTAAATAACGATGCAAAAGAGTGGTTTGAACGAGTGGTCTTGGTGCCACAAAATATTGTCATCGATGTATCGAGCCATCCGGCATTAATGAACGCCAAAGCCAACTATCGAGAACGTTTAGGTCAGTTGAAATCGGAACTGGAAGAGGCGGCACTTCGCATTGAGCAGCAAGATCAAGCACGTGTCGATACGCTCAATAATATTCAGACTTTAGAGAGCAGCCTAGATATCGTGATTCGAGAGCGCAACATGTTGAAAGACGTAGTGGCGAGTGGTGCTGTAGCAGAAGTCGAGTTGCTGAAACTGAACCGTGATGTGGTTAAACTGAAAGGTGATATTGCTAGCTCGAAAGTGGCGGCTCAGAAACAGATAGCGGCTTACTCAGAATCGATAGCCGACCACCGCAGCATCGCGTTAGATTTTCGTGCCAAAGTACAAGGCCAACTGAATGAAGTGGCCAGCAAAATAGCGCAATTGAATGAAAGCCAACAAGCTATTGCCGACCAACTGAAACGAACTCAAATCTTAGCGCCCGTTGACGGCACGGTGAAAGAGATATTCGTTCGTACTATTGGCGGTGTTGTTCGTCCCGGTGAGCCGATTATTGAGATCATTCCATCAAACAGTGATTTGATTGTCGAAGCGAGGATCTCTCCGCAAGATATCGCGTTTGTTCATAATGGGTTAGGCGCAACCGTTAAATTCACGGCCTATGATTTTGTCATTTATGGCGGACTTAAAGGCGAGGTGATTTATGTCAGTGCCGACGCCTTACAAACGGAAGACGGTAATGCCTATTATCGCGCCCACATTCAATTAGATGAAGATCAACAACACAACTCTGCGTTCAGTATTATCCCGGGGATGCAGGTTGCGGTGGATATATTAACGGGTGAAAAAACAGTATTGAGTTATTGGTTGAAGCCAATTTTACGAGCTAAGGAAAACTCACTTCGCGAGAGATGAAGTGTGTTAAAGCATAAATATAAAAGGAAGTGTAATGCATTCAAAATTCTTACTCTCTTCTTGCTTATTAATGAGCGGGCTGTCTCAAGCTGCTTCATTAGAAGAGTCCGTGGCTTTTGCCATCGACTATAGCCCAGAGATATTGGCGCAGTACTCCCGATACCAATCGGTGATCAGAGACGGAGACGCGGCGAGTGGTTTGTATATGCCACAAGTGAACTTGTACGCGGCAGCAGGTTATGAAGAGACACGCTACAACAGTGGCAGCAAACTCGATACCGATGATCGTGGCCTAACGAGAACCGAGATTGGCGTTAAAGTATCCCAGTTGTTATTCGATGGTTTTAAAACGACGTCGAATGTCGACCGATTAACCTTTGAAGCGGAAGCTGAGCGTCTAACTCTGATTTCGCGAGCTGAAAACGTCTCGTTAGATGTGGTGAGAAACTATCTCGATATTCTCAAGGCAGAGACGTTACTTGAACTGTCTAAGCGTAATGTAAAAGAACACCAAGAGATCTACCAAGATATCCAAGATAAAAAAAGCAAAGGGCTGAGTAGCAATTCGGATTTGGCTCAGATTTCTGCCCGTGTTGCGACGGCGCAATCTTCACTAATCGCTGCTCAAAACAACCTGTTTGATTTACAAACTCAGTACCTACGTTTAGTCGGCAAGCCTGCTGTGAACTTGGTTTATCCACGTTTTGATTATGCTCTGTTACCAAGCTCAGCACAGGTTGCGCTTGAACAGGCTGTCGAGAATCACCCTGAAATCCAAGCCTCTTTGCTTGATATTGACGCCGCTCGTAAAGAGATGCGCCGCGAGAAGGGAGATTACTACCCAGAGCTAAAACTCGAGCTTCATGCCAACAAGAATGACAACGTGTCTAATCCTCCGGGTGGTGTTGATGAAGATGCGCGTATCATGTTAACGATGGATTACGACCTGTTTAATGGCTTCTCTACCGACTCCAGAGTTGAATCATCTGCTTGGCGAGTTGAAGAAGCAAGAGCGATACGATTACGAACGGAGCGTGAGGTTAAAGAGGGCACTCAGCTCGCTTGGAACGCCTACAAAATGCTTGAGCAGCAAAAATCGCTACTTCAACAAAACGTAGATGCGGCAAAAATTGCAGAGCTTGGTTATATCCAACAATTCAATGTTGGAAGACGAAGCCTATTAGACGTACTTGATGCGAAAGTAGAAGTCTTCTTGGCTCGAAGAAACTTTATTAGCACTGAATACGATCAAACATTGGCGGCATATCGAGTTTTGAACGCGATGGGCATGTTGACCTACGCGTTGAGAATTGAGCATCCAGAAGAGTGGCAAGGGGAGAACAAGTAATGAGACATTTTAAATTAGCGCTACTTAGTTCTATCTTGCTGATGGGATGTGCAGAAACGCCCGATACGACGATGACTCGTCATCAGATTGATGATTTGGCAGATAATGATCGTGATGGTGTTATCAATCAGCGAGATCTGTGTGCCGATACACCAGAAGGTGTGACCGTTGACATTAAGGGATGTGCAAACTGGAAAATTGTTGAAGACGTTGAAGTATTAAGCGTGGCATTTGATTTCGACAAATACGTTCTTAAACCAGAACACACCGCCGTGTTAAACGAGTTGGTGCGTTTACTTGGGGAGCAACCTGATGCCTCAGTGACCTTAGTCGGTGATACGAGTTCAGAAGGTACCAATGTTTATAACAAAGCACTGGCCAAGAAAAGGACGGGTGTCATTCGAGATGCTCTGATTGACAGAGGTATCGATGGAGAGCGAATCTTCGAACAAGAATTTACTCAAATTACTAGCTTAACTCAGCATCTTCACAAGCGTAAACGTAGAACCATTGCGGTGTTAAAAGCAGAGAGTATGGAAGTAAATCCATCTTGGAATATCTTTACCTCAGAGATGCAACTCGACAGCAATAGTGATGTTGAATCTAAGACATCGATTGATCCAGTAGGAGGCCAGTAATGAAACGTCTATCTAATAAATCGGGCTTACTGCTTGCTGCTGTACCTGCGTTTTTTTCTGTATCAACGTTAGCGAATGACGTGAGTGATATTGGTTTGGTCGCGATTGAGCCTAATATGCAAGGGCTCGTTGAAGATCTGCTTAAGAGCCAAGAGATCGATCTAGAGATTTTACTGAGTGACAGCGTCCCCGAGCAGATGATCATGCAACGCTCACGTGTTGGTATTACTTCCAAAAAGTGGACTGATAAAGAGATGGCTAGGTTCGACATGCGCTACGGCTACAGACCGACCGAGCTGATGTTTACCGCCGATGTAATTGCGATTTTGGCGAATGAGAATAACCCAGCCACATCCATCACCGTTGCTGAACTTATCGATGTGTTTGGGTGCTCTAGCGACCCTAAGCATCCTAAATGGACGCCAAGCAGCGACGTTCGTGATGGAGAAAGCCTAGACACACACATGTTGCCTTTCGCTATCGACCACAACTTGCAAGGCCATACCACCTTTTCAAATTGGGTCGAGTGTGGAACTGACGGGGAATATGCGAATACTCAATTCTTAGCAGATCTGCCGGATCTGATTAATAAGATTGAGGACGAAGATGCCGCTATTGGTTACACCGTTTACTCGGATCAAATCTCTGATGTGAAATGGTTAAGCGTGGTCGACAACCTAGGTGTGAACTACGACTTGAACAAAGAAACGATTCTCTCAGGTCGATACCCATTAGCAACGGTTTACTATATGTACCTGAATATTCCAGCGCATCGCAAAGACTTTACGGAACAGGAGAAGTTCTTTGTTGGGCTTACTCTGTCGGAAGAACATCAAGGTGTGTTGAACCAATACGGTTTCATCAGTTTGCCGCCAGAAGCTATCCAACGGAATAAAGTAAGACTATCGCTTGAAGAGCCTGCGATTGAAGGTGGTTATAAATGATTGGTGTAACATTCTGTCATTGGATTTGCGGAATGGAATTGTTAATTTCGTAATGGTTCTCAATGTGACGGATTACGTTATTCGGCGATAGAATTTATCTAACGGGCATATATGCCCGTTTTTTTCGCCTAAAGTTTGTGGCTTGAGCGGGTGTTTGTTGATTGGTCACGTATAATGAACGCTTCATACCGCGCGAAATAAACACAATTAATGAGAACTCTTCCTGTTTTAATCCTACCTTTGTTATTGGCTCTGAATACCTTTTCATTTTCTGTGCAAGCGAGTGAAAGTTGGTGGCTGCGAACGGTATTCAACAGCAGTTCAGCTCAACCTAGTTCTCAAAATTATGTTAACGATAATGATCTAATGGATTGTGGCGAGATCGAAGGTGCTCTTCTGTGCAGTGATTTGACGCGGTATTACGATCTGGATGTTTATGTTGAATTGGAGTTGGGCGACTCAAGCGTCGAGGTGGTTCGCTTAAACCTGCCATATTCGAACCTAAGTTACACAAAGCTTCAGGCATACCTTCGCCAAGATGGCTTTGCTCTCAGTTCTATTCGTATTGGGGAAGATGAGTTTGATGTGGTCGCTCAACTCGAACAAGCGAAGCGTGAGGGAGTTGGTTACGACATGGTAGATAAACAACTCGTCAAATTCATCAATACTCCACATCATTCCTCTGAGCAAATGAGTTTATGGAATGTGCCTAGTTCTTCCTCATCTTCTTCAGCTCCTTGGATTCAATTACATAGTGATGGTGACAACTTAACGGTTGAACTAAATCGTCTTTAATTGCTCAAATTTATAGATAGTTTCGTAATTCATTAGGGTAAACAAGCCTTTTGGGAGAACGGCTGACGGGCAGACAGCAAGCTATTATTGATTTAAGTGTTCGTTTTTCTGTGGCTCTCACATTTTTAGTAAGCGTTTACCTTTGCCATTTGTTATACGTTGAGCCCTCGGTAAAACGAGCTTACGATACGTTCAGTATTGATAAAGGAGACAACCCATGGTTGCAAGAGTAACGACAGCGCCACAAGGCCCAGAACTTTCTGAGTTGGTGCAAGGATACTGGCGTACAGCAGAGTGGGGCATGACCCCGCAACAACGCCTGACTTTCCTGAAGCAGCACATTGATCTTGGTATCACAACTGTTGATCACGCGGATATTTACGGTAACTACCAATGTGAAAAGTTGTTTGGTGAAGCATTGGCGCTTGAGCCAAGCCTTCGTGATGATATCCAAATCGTCACCAAGTGCGACATCAACTTGTGTGGTGACCACACTCCTGATCGCAAGATCAATCATTATGACACCAGCGCGCATCATATTTACCAATCAGTAAATAATTCTCTAGAGCGCTTGGGTGTAACCGAGCTGGATGTATTACTGATTCACCGCCCAGATGTACTGATGGATGCAGATGAAGTAGCAGAAGCGTTCGCTGAACTGCATAAAGTCGGCAAGGTTAAGCACTTCGGTGTCTCTAACTTTTCACCGCGTCAGTTCGACTTATTGCAATCTCGACTCGGTAAGCCACTGGTGACTAACCAAGTTGAAATCAATCCCTTGAACTTTGAAGTAGCCCATGACGGCACGCTCGATCAACTGCAGATGAACCGTATTCGTCCAATGGCGTGGTCTTGCCTCGGTGGCGGTAGCATCTTCAGTGGTGATTCAGCACAAGCGATTCGTGTTCGTGACGAGTTAGAAGTAATTCGCCAAGAAGTGGGTGCAGATAGCATTGACCAAGTTATTTATGCTTGGGTTCGTCGTTTACCGTCTAATCCGATCGCTATTATTGGCTCTGGTAAGATTGAACGCGTGAAGACGGCGGTTGATGCTCTGAAGATCGAGCTGACTCGTGAGCAATGGTATCGCGTGTGGGTTACATCTAAAGGTCACGGTGTGCCTTAAAGACTTTTTAGGAACTCGTATTTCTATACAGACTTAGATGTCACAACATAAAAACCAGCGACCCAGCTGGTTTTTTTGTATTCGCCTAACATGTTGCTCCAAAACTGTGATTAAGGTGGAATAATTTTCAAAAACACTCATAATGCACTCTGTTTTTCACCAGTTGGATATTTCCATTGAGCACTTCAAAATTCTCTTCAATCGCCCTTAAGCCAGAGCTTCTAAATACGTTAGATTCTCTTGGTTATACTGAAATGACGCCTATTCAAGCGTTAAGTCTTCCTACTATTCTGGATGGCAAGGATGTTATCGGTCAGGGTAAAACGGGTTCAGGTAAAACAGCTGCTTTTGGTTTAGGCGTGCTGCAAAACCTACGCGTTAAGCGTTTTCGTGTTCAATCTTTAGTGTTATGTCCGACTCGTGAGCTTGCAGACCAAGTAGCAAAAGAGATCCGTACTCTTGCTCGTGGTATTCACAATATTAAAGTGCTGACACTATGTGGCGGTATGCCAATGGGCCCACAAATTGGTTCATTAGAGCATGGCGCGCATATTCTTGTGGGTACTCCTGGTCGTATCCTTGATCACCTAGAGAAAGACCGTATTGATCTTTCTGAGCTCAACACGCTTGTGTTAGATGAAGCGGACCGTATGTTGGAAATGGGCTTCCAAGATGCGCTAGATGCGGTGATTGAAGCGGCACCAAAAGATCGCCAAACGCTATTGTTCAGTGCGACTTTCCCTAAACAGATTAAATCTGTTGCAGACCGTATTATGCGTAACCCAGAAATGGTGAAAGTTGAATCAACACATGATCACTCAAGTATTCAGCAACACTTCTACAAAGTGGAAGGAACTGAAGCTCGTGATGACGCATTAGAGTTACTCCTTCTTCATCATCAACCAGAATCTGCGGTTGTGTTCTGTAACACTAAGAAAGAAGTTCAGAACGTAAACGACGAGCTAAGCCACCGTGGTTTTAGCGTTATCGAGCTTCATGGCGACATGGAACAGCGTGAGCGTGACCAAGCTTTGGTTCAATTCTCAAACAAAACCATCTCGATTCTAGTGGCAACAGACGTTGCAGCTCGTGGTCTTGATGTTGATAACCTTGATGCAGTGTTCAACTTTGAACTGTCTCGCGATCCTGAGGTTCATGTACACCGCATTGGTCGTACTGGTCGTGCAGGAAGCAAAGGTGTTGCGATTAGCTTCTTTAGCGAAAAAGAGATGTACCGTGTTGCTCAAATCGATGAGTACATGGATATGCCAATCGAACCGTCTCAGTTGCCAGCTAAACCAATCGCTAAGCCATATTACTCAAACATGGTGACAATCCAGATTGATGGCGGTAAGAAAGCGAAACTTCGTGCTGGTGATATTCTTGGTGCATTGACCGGTCAAGGCGGCATTGATGGTAAATCAGTGGGTAAGATCAATCTGTTCGCAATGCGTGCTTACGTAGCGGTAGAAAGATCTGTGGCTAAGAAAGCACTGAACAAAATCGAATCAGGTAAGATGAAGGGTCGTCAATTCCGCGCCCGAATTCTGAAGTAATTTGAGAATTTACCCCTTTACTGTCTACTCGCGACAGTAAAGGGTGTTCTACCAGGGCTCACTATGGCAGGTTAACCCATCGACATACCTGTTAGTATCCAAGTCTATTTTTTATTCAAACGTTCATTGGTCAGGTCTGATCGAATAAACATCGTTGATATGTTTTCCTTCGCCAAGATACCAAGCCATCGCTTCCTGTCGGTTGCTAGCATATATCGTAATGGTAGTTAGCTTTCCATCGTCAAAATAACAAAGCTCGTACTGTAACTCGCTTGTATAATGAGGAGTAGCGGCCATAGCTTACCTCCCAAATATTAATCATTTTAAAATACGTCACCATTTCTTTTATAGGGTTCGCATTACCTCAAATGAACAATAAAAAATAAGTTTTATCACTGCTATTAATTATTTTTAGTTTAATCATTTGTCGAAATGGTGAGATTATCAAGGCTAAGTCTCAATTTACCTCAAAGTTTTTACTGTCACGGCTTATTCGGGCTAGTTTTATAAGAGGTAGCTTTAGCATTTTAAGGTATTAAGTAATGTTTTAAGATCTTGAGCTAACCTTAGAAGATCGTTTTGTATTTCATTGCTTGGTAAAATGTTGTGAGAGGGTGTGATGAGAAAGTGCCGTTGGCTAGTCGTATTGATCTGTTTTCTATTTGCTGGGTGTGGGACGAAATTCGCCTATAACAACATAAGTTGGTTTGTTGTGAGTTATATCGAAGACTTTGTTTCTCTAACTAACAGTCAAGAATCAGAACTTGAAGAGCGATTGGATTTGTTACAGCAATGGCACAAAGAAACTCAACTACCGCTGTACGTCTCACAATTAGAAGTGATTGAAAATGTAGATCGCTCCGAGCTCACCTCTGCTTTTATCGTTAACCAAAGTGATCAAATAAAAAATCATATTCGCTCAATTGTTAATAAATTCTCACCTGATATTTATGCGTTGAGTATGCAGCTAAGTGCGAAACAAGATAATCAGTTCCTTAAAAATTTTCGAGAGAAACAACAAGATTCCTACCAAGAAAGATTGTCCTTAAATGATGAAGATTCGAGAGAGCGATACCGAGAACGAGTAAAAGAAAGGCTAGAACGATGGTTAGGTTCGGTATCGAAAGAACAAAAACAGATTATTTTTGCTTGGTCGCAAGAGTGGATAAATACCAATGACAGCTGGCGAAAATATCAAAATAATACATATCAGGCTCTATCGACGCTTACTGAAAAGAAGACTGATTTGCATATTGCTCAGCCTATTATTATGAAGCTGTTGCTTAACCATGAAGCTTATTATCCTGATGGCCTTGAATCCACGCTTACTAAGAATACGGAGACATCCGCCAAATTCTTGGTCGATATCGCAGCCACAAGTAGTAATAAGCAATGGGTATATTTTATGAATGAATTAGAAAGCCTCAAGTCAACGTTGGTCGCACTGCAAGAGTAGGGCGGCTCTAAGTAACACTTGTATATAATAAGGCTGATTTCGCGAAACGAATCAGCCTTTATTTCGATCTATGGTTTGTAGCTGATAGCTTTAATTGCGATTGCTCATTAGCAGCTTTGGAATCGAGCCTTTAGCGGTCTTAGATATTTTCTGCATCAGTTGAAAGCTCGGCTGTTGAATACCGTGATCACTTTGCAGTTCATCAATCATCAATAACCACAATCGTGCTGTCATTTCTGAATCGGCTAACGCTCTGTGGAAAGTACCGTCGTTGTCGATATTCTTAAAACGCACAAGGTCGCCTAGCTTATGAGTCGGTGCGTCTTGGATTAGGCGGCGAGCAATCAACATTGAGCAAGCGAACTTGCCTGTGTAGTCTCGGCCAATAAAGTCTAATTCCGCATCGAGAAAGCGCTTATCAAACGACGCATTGTGAGCAACAAGTTGGCTGCCTTGGATAAAGTCTGCAAATTCATCCATCACTTCGCTGCAACTTGCCGCCGTGCTTAACATACGGTTATTGATTCCGGTATAGCTTTCAATGAACCCGCTAACACGAAACCCTGGATTCATGAGTTGCTGGAAGGTGTCGACGACTTCGCCGTTAACTAATTTAACCGCACCGATTTCAATTGCTCGGTCACCCATATTGGGTGATAAGCCTGTGGTTTCGAAATCGAGAACGATAACGGAATCTGCGGAGTTTGGAGCCATCATGTTTCCTAATACTATTTGGTTGTATCGCTTTATATGGGGCGCTAGTGCTGCTACGGGTCAATCTATTGCGTGTTGTTGCTGATAGTGAGCTCAGTGTAACCTGTCGAATCGTCATGCTCTCTGTTGAAGGTCAAGGTATCGTAGCGGTGAACAATCAATTCAGCAGTGGTCGCGATAATCGTCCCTTCAAGCAAGTGCCCACCAATCACATTTCCATTTTCATCAGCAACGGATATATGAACATGCTGGTGGTTTGGGGTTAGCGTTGCCATAAGCGACACAATTTCGAACGGAGCTTTGATTAGCTTGGTGTTGTTCGCATTAGCCAAACGAATATTGAGTTGAGAAACACACCCGACACACGACGCGACAGAGCCCGCTGAGATATTGTGCGCTGTCACAAGCTTTTGGAGTTCAAGCTTTAGGTCTTGCCCACGGGTTAACCTCGTTGCGATAGGAGTGATCATCTTATTGCCTCAGTTTTATTTGTATTTCAAAGAACAAAACGAAGCCACATAGGGCTTCGTTTGATTTTCATTTTGGCTAACGTGACTTTTGTATTTTCTGTAACTGAAATTACTTAGTCTTGTTGCTGTTCTCTTTTCTTCTTAGGAACGAAGTTCAATACTGAAATTGGTACTTCTTTGCGTGGCTCGAAACCTTCAACAACGCGACGTTCAATCAAGTGACCAAGACGTTTTTCAATAATACACAGGTTCTTGAAGTTATCTTTCGATAGGAAAGAGATCGCTTCACCAGATGCATCAGCACGGCCTGTACGACCAATACGGTGAACATAGTCGTCAGCTGGGAATGGGATGTCGTAGTTGACTACGCGGCTTAGATTATCGATATCTATACCGCGAGCAGCAACCCCTGTTGCAACTAGATATTTTAGACGACCTTTCTTGAAGTCAGCCAGAATCTTTTCACGAATCGCTTGGCTACGTCCACTGTGGAACGCTTCTGCTTGGATACCACGCTTTTCAAGTTGAGCAACCAACTTAGCGGCGCCGTGCTTAGTCTCGATAAAGATAAGCGCTTGGTCCCACTCGCCGTCAGTGATCATGTGGCTTAACAGTGCAGATTTACGGTCTTTATCGACTGTAACTAGCCATTGTTCAATGTTCGCTTTAGATGCGTCAGTCTTGGCGATAGAAATCTCTTCCGCTTCACTGATTGCGCTTTTCGCTAGCGCACGCACTGGCGTTGATAGCGTTGCTGAGAACAACAGGTTTTGAATGTTTTGTGGCAAACGTGCGATGATCTTGTTGATGTCTTCGATGAAACCCATGTCTAGCATGCGGTCGGCTTCATCAAGAACCAGTACTTCAACTTCATCAAAATGAACCGCGCGTTGTCCGTACATGTCGATTAAACGACCTGGTGTTGCCACAAGAATATCGACGCCTTCAATCAAGCGGTCTTTCTGGTGCTGGTAAGATACGCCCCCGTACATCGCTAATGATGTTAGGTTTAGGAACTTCGCGTACTTAGTAATGTTCTGTTCAACCTGAATCGCAAGCTCGCGAGTTGGTGTCAAAATAACAGCACGAATACGTTTTTTACGTTGTGTTTCACCTTTACTTAGCATTTCTAAGATAGGGAGAACAAAGCTCGCAGTTTTACCTGTACCTGTTTGTGCAGCAGCAATTAGGTTCTTACCAGAAAGCACAATCGGAATTGCTTTTTCTTGAATAGAGGTTGGCTTTTCATAGCCTTGTTTTGCAACGGCTTTAACAATAGGTGAGCTTAATCCAAGCTTGGAAAATGGCATATGTTTCTCGGTATGATTTGGCTAAATAGCGATGGAAAGGTTCAACAATCTTATATGAGGATAAGATTAATGGCTGCATTCTACCATGTTGCTTGCTCACCGCTAGTCACATGCACATAAAAAAATCCAGTGTCGACAAGACACTGGATTTTCAGTTTTGGGTGTTCGCTATTTAGCTTGGGTTTATCGAAAGCGTTTAAGCGATCTCAATCTTCTCGGCTTGGTTTTGCTCTGCCATTGATAGTGCTAGCGCTTCTGCAGCCTTAATACCATCGATACCAGCAGAAAGGATACCGCCTGCGTAGCCTGCACCTTCGCCAGCAGGGAAGAAGCCCTTAAGGTTGATGCTTTGGAAGTCTTTACCACGTTTGATGCATACAGGAGAAGACGTACGAGTCTCAACACCAGTTAGTAGGCCGTCTGGTGTAGAGAAACCTTTGATCTTCTTCTCGAACGCTGGGATTGCTTCACGAATCGCTTCGATAGCGAAATCAGGCAGTGCTTTTGAAATATCAGTCAGGTGGATACCCGGTGTGAACGACGGTTGTACTTCACCGATTGCACTTGGATCGCGACCTTTCAAGAAGTCACCGATTTTCTGAGCTGGTGCATCGTAGTTTTCACCACCAAGTACATAAGCGCCACTTTCTAGTTCACGTTGTAAACGGATACCAGCCAGTGCGTCACCTGGGTAATCACGCTCTGGGTCGATACCTACAACGATTGCACTGTTTGCGTTACGTTCTGCACGAGAGTATTGGCTCATGCCGTTAGTTACTACGCGGCCTTCTTCAGACGTCGCAGCTACTACAGTACCGCCTGGGCACATACAGAAGCTGTATACAGTGCGGCCATTCTTACAGTGGTGAACCAGTTTGTAGTCCGCAGCACCTAGGATTGGGTTGCCTGCGTTCTTACCGAAACGCGCTTCATCAATCATCGATTGTTTGTGTTCGATACGGAAACCAACAGAGAAAGGCTTCGCTTCCATGTAAACGCCGCGCTCATGTAGCATTTCAAACGTGTCACGAGCACTGTGGCCAACAGCCAGTACTACGTGGCGTGACTTAATTTCTTCACCGTTAGAAAGCGTTAGGCCAGTGATTTGGCCATCTTCCATATGAACGTCGTCTACACGAGTACTGAAACGGATTTCGCCGCCGAGTTCAATGATAGAAGCACGCATCTTTTCGATCATCGTAACCAGTTTAAAGGTACCGATGTGCGGCTTACTCACGTATAGAATTTCTTCTGGTGCGCCTGCAGCAACGAATTCTTCAATTACTTTACGGCCGTAGTGCTTTGGATCTTTTACTTGGCTATAAAGTTTACCGTCAGAGAAAGTACCTGCGCCGCCTTCACCAAACTGTACGTTTGATTCTGTGTTTAGCGTACGCTTACGCCAGAAACCAAAGGTATCTTTAGTACGTTCACGAACTTCTTTACCGCGCTCAACAATAATTGGGTTGAAACCCATTTGAGCAAGCACTAGGCCAGCGAACAGACCGCATGGGCCAAAACCGATAACCACAGGGCGCTCAGTTTGGTTCTCAACGGCCTTAGCGACAAACTTGTACTCCATATCAGGAGTCACTTTTACGTGCGGATCGCTGATGAATTGTTCTAGCAGCTCAGCTTCGTTTTCAACGAGAACATCAAGCGTGTAGATAAGTAAGATCTTTGATTTCTTACGAGCATCGTAGCCACGTTTAAAGATATTAAAAGATAGTACCTGACCAGCGTTAATGCCAAGCTTTGCTTCAATAGCGTCTTGAATGGCTGACTCTTCATGGTCTAGTGGGAGTTTAATTTCGGTTAAACGTATCATTTTGATGTCTCGTTTTTATAGGTGTCTTAGCTAGATCGTTTCTTAATACAGAGTTTGATGAAAACGCTGATGTTGAAAGAAGCGATAAGCTCACAATGGCGCGCATTTTACGAGAAATTGATTTATCTGTCATACTAATTTGGAAGCATGGAGCAAATAGACACGATATTAGAGTCGTATGATGTTGAATTTTGCCTTGGGATGAGTATTATCCCCCATTCTTCAATTTTGACTAACTTATAGAGCAGAGCATCATGGCGTTTGTCGTAGGCGATAATTGTATTCAATGTAAATACACAGACTGTGTGGCAGTGTGTCCCGCAGATGCGTTCCATGAAGGACCAAATTTCATGGTAATCAACCCGATCGAATGTATTGATTGTGGTTTATGTGTACCTGAATGTGATGCTCAAGCGATCTTTCAAGAAGATGAACTGCCAGAAGATCAAAAGATCTTTATTGAAGTGAATGCCGAGCTTGCCGAGACCTGGCCAGTGCAAACGGAAGTAAAAGCACCGATGGATGAAGCTGAAAAATGGAATGGTGTGTCTGATAAGTTGGCAATGCTAGAAAAGTAGTTGTTGAAAAGAACTCAAATAAAAAGGCGTACTGATTTAATCAATACGCCTTTTTAATATCTGAACACTGTCGACTGGCTCGTTAGCTTATGAGATCTAGCTATGTTGACGACGCATGTTGTCGAGAATAATACCTGTCGCCATTGCTACATTCAGAGACTCTGCGCCACCGAATGCTGGAATCGTAATCTTATCAGTTACGTATTTAGCGGCGTGTTCACGAATGCCGTGAGACTCACTACCCATTAGTAAAATACCGTTGGCAGTAAATTCTGTCTTATGCACACTTTCGCCTTCTAAGAACGCACCGTAAACAGGCAGGTTCGCTTGTTCTAAGTATTCAGGTAAATCTGTTTGGCTTACGTGTACTCGGCCAAAGCTGCCCATAGTTGCGCTGATCGTTTTCGGGTTATATGGGTCTGCACAATCGCTGCTCGCAACGATATGCTGAATGCCATACCAGTCTGCTACGCGAATAATAGTACCTAGGTTGCCCGGATCAGACACGCCATCCAGCGCAATCATCAATCCAGTTGCTTTTGGTAATTCAAACGTTGGGATCTCAACTACAGCAATCGCTGCGTTGTTACTTACCAAAGTGCTTGCTTTGGTTAGGTCATCTAGTGAGGCTTCAACACAATCAAACTCAATCAATGACGCGTGATTTTCAGATAGGAAATCAGCGGTAGCAAAGACGTTTTTCACGACTAAGTCACTATTGAACAGCTCAAGAACGTTCTTTTCACCTTGAACTAGAAACAGGCCGTGGGCTTTACGTTGTTTCTTTTGCCCCAAAGCACGAAGGAGTTTTAATTGGTTTTTTGAAATCATGTTTTTATCCTAGATATAAGCCCGCGCATTATAGAGCAAAGGTTGGAGAACCAAAAGCGTGATGACTCATGCGATCCACATTAAAAGCAAAAGCGACCGACTTAAAAAAGAAAAGCGCACTAAATAGCGCGCTCTTATCTGATTTACTTGCCTAAGATTAAGTTGAACTGAGAAGGCTAGGTGAACTTACAGCTTAATATGGAACAGGGTAGCGCTTAAACACTGTGTTGATATCAGTGAGTATCTGTTCTGATAGAGGCTTGCTGAAAGCTGCTACGTTTTCTTTCAGTTGTTCCATGGTCGTTGCACCAATAATTGTGGAGGTGACACCATCAACTTGATTACACCATGCCAATGCAAGCTGGCTTGGTGTAAACCCGTGAGTGTTTGCGACTTCAACATAGCCTTTAACCGCTTCATTGGCAGATTCAGTATCACGGAAGATGCCTTTACGTTGCATGTAAGTCCAACGGCTGCCTTCCGGTCTTGCGCCATCGATGTACTTTCCACTCAACATGCCTGCAGCTAAAGGTGACCATGGCAGATAAGCGACATCTTCATGCACACAGTTCTCAATTAGATATGGCCAATCTTTTGCGTGCAGCAGGCTAAATTCATTTTGAATCGAAACCATACGTGGCAAATCGTGTTTCTCGCTTAGCTTGAGGTATGTGTTAATGCCCCAAGTGGAATCATCTGAAAGCCCGACATGGCGAATTTTACCCGCCTTAATACAGCTAGCTAATGCTTGTAGGATTTCTAACATCTCTGCTTCATGTTGTTTTCTGTCGATATCGCTGAATCGAATATGATTTGGGAAATGTTTACCAAAGTGAGGCGTTGTCCGATTTGGCCAATGAAGTTGGTAAAGGTCGATATAGTCTGTTTGTAGGCGTTTTAATGACGCGTCAACGGCTGCGATCACGGCTTCACCGGTTATTGGACCACCATCTCGAACCCAAGGAAGTCCAGGTCCGGCAATTTTACTCGCGATGATTAATTCTTGGCGACGCTGCGGATTACGCGATAACCAATTACCGATAATCGCTTCTGTTTTACCGTAAGTGTCAGGTGAAGGTGGCACCGCGTACATCTCTGCGGTATCAATAAAGTTAATACCTTGGCTTAGTGCGTATTCGATTTGTTGGTCAGCTTGTTGTTGAGTATTTTGCAGCCCCCAAGTCATGCTACCTAGACAGATTCGGGAAACGGGAATTTGACTACTTCCTAGTTTTGAGTATTCCATTGAATTCGGGATTCCTGTGGTTAAGTTCTCTGGTACTCGCGTTATAGTTTTTGAAAGGGGCGAGTGAGGAATGAAAACGAATATGAATTATTAGCACAAAATGACACGACAAGGTATGGCTTTGGTGGGTTTAGTCAGGCGTTTTTTTGCGTTGCGAGTTTGCTTTACTCGGTCAGTACCAAGGTTTATGGATAATAAATCGGCAAGCATAAAAAAAGCTCTACGACATAGAGAAGTAGAGCTCATTTGTTGGGGGTACTATAAATTGGTACGTCGTATAACTTAAGTTAAGAGGCAGCGTTTGTATCAAGCCCGCCTTGGGCCTGCGCCTGTCTTAGAGCTTCCTGCCTTTGAACTTCTTTCTCAGTTAATACTGGTTGAAGCGTTTCCTCAAAGGCTTGAGGAGAGAAAATGAAATACTTATTAATCGTCATAACTGTGTCTCCGTGTAACGTATGACAGATTCTGCATCAAGGATAAATTGTGATCATCATCCACTTTGTACTTTTTTTAGGCTGAGAGCGAAGGGCGTAGAATGCGTACAAAGTCATCGTTTATCATCCCTGTGCAAGGTGTAACTGACGAAACCCTCTTTTTACAGTATAGGCGGCTTATTTAATTTCGCTCAATAATGATTTAGAGCAATTACACAGATGGTCAGGGGCGTAAGATGAAAAACCTCGCTACTGACTTTGTGTTTGTATTTATCGAAGACTACATCGTTTTTTTAGATAACAATTAGGTCAGTAAATCAATTACTTAATCCATGGTGAGATGAATTATGGAAAAGCTTGTAGAACGTTTCCTGAATTACGTTACTTTTGATACTAAATCCGATCCCTCTAATCAGCAGTGCCCAAGTTCTCCGGGGCAAAATACGTTTGCTGAAGTCTTAAAATCAGAATTGGTCGCATTGGGATTAGCGGACGTCTCTTTAGACAAAAATGGGTATTTGATGGCGAAGCTGCCGTCTAATGTTGATTACGCGGTTCCTGCTATTGGTTTTGTAGCGCATATGGATACCGCTCCTGATGCTTCAGGAGCAAATGTGAAACCACAAGTGATCAAAGATTACCAAGGTGGCACGATTGAATTGGGTACAAGTGGTGAGAGTTTGAACCCAAGCCAATACCCGGACCTTGATGGCCTACACGGTCATGACCTTATCACTACAGACGGTACAACTCTACTTGGCGCTGATAACAAGGCGGGTATCGCTGAAATCATCAGTGCGATTGCCCATCTTAAAGCGAATCCAGACATCAAACATGGCGATATTTGTATTGGTTTCACGCCAGACGAAGAAATTGGCCGTGGTGCAAACCTGTTTGATGTTGAAAAGTTTGGCGCCGAGTGGGCGTACACCATCGATGGTGGGCCAGTAGGGGAATTGGAATTTGAGAACTTCAATGCCACGAGCGCTGACGTTATATGTCATGGCGTGAACGTTCACCCGGGTACCGCAAAAGGTAAAATGGTGAACTCAATGAACATCGCTGCGCAATTCCAATTGATGATGCCAGCGCAAGATACACCAGAGTGCACTGAAGGTTATGAAGGCTTCTACCATTTGAAATCGGCTGAAATGGGTGTGGCTCGCTCTGAGCTGGGTTATATCATCCGTGATTTTGAACGTGAGGGTGTAGAAGCGCGTAAGACATTCATGCAACAGAAAGTGGATGAACTGAACGAGCGTCTTGAGAAAGGCAGTGTTGAGTTGGTGCTAACTGATAGCTACTTCAATATGAAAGAGATGGTTGAACCACATCAACATATTATCGAGCTAGCAAAGCAAGCGATGATTGAATGCGATGTTGAGCCAATGATCAAACCTATCCGAGGTGGTACAGACGGTGCTCGCTTATCTTTCATGGGTCTACCATGTCCGAACATCTTTACTGGTGGCTATAACTTTCATGGTATTCATGAATTTATTACCATTCAAGGTATGGAGCAAGCGGTAAAAGTGATTGTCGAATTGTCTCAACGCACGGCAACACATTACCAAAAATAGCCGTTTGAAACGCGATATCTCTTTGTATTTTTGAGGGTATTCAATAATACTCTCTTTAAGCATAAGGGAGTACGCGATGAAAAAGTTAGTTTTACTTTGTACCCACTTAGCCGTGGGTGCTGTTGGTTTTGGGCTTGGTGTTTATGCGCTACCTATCTTGATTGAGCCTGATTCTCCGTCTTCAAGTTCGGTTGAAGCGATCAGCCAACAGGCTATCTACACAGGTGAGTTCAGCAAAGACCGTCAAGACAGTGACTTCTTACATTGGGGAGAAGGCATCGTTTCTGTGTCTGAAAGTGCGATCGCTTTTGAAGGTGAACTGGCACCGGGGCCGGATTATAAGGTTTACCTTTCTCCTAAGTTTATTGAAACCGAGCAAGCCTTTAATGAAAGTAAAAGCGAGTTACTGAGAGTGGGAGATGTGAAAACATTCGACCGATTTATGGTTAACCTTCCGGAAAGCACTGATCTTAATCGATTTAATACGGTTGTGATTTGGTGTGAAACTTTTGGCCAATTTATTACTTCTGCCAAGATAAAATGATAGCCTTACCTAAGCTAATTTAGGCACGAAAAAGCGCTCCATTTCTGAGCGCTTTTTTATAATGTGTTGTATCGACCTAAATATGGTTGAGTTAGTCGCTGTAAAGCTCATTGTTATAGAGCTCAATGTTTTAATGCTAAAGGAATAAGTAATGGAAAAGATGTGGCAAGTAATAGATTTCCTACTCGCTCATAAATTTATTTTTAGTGCACTGATCATTTGCATTATTTTAATCATCCGTCGAATCACCTTGTCTCGAATTCGCGGTGATGTCGCTTTCCTTAGTGAAGACCAGCGTAATTGGATGTCACGAACAAAGAACGGCACTTTTGCTGTGATTGTGTTCACTATGTTTGTTTTGTGGAAACCTGAAATAAGCGAGTTTGCACTGTCTGTAACTGCCATTGCCGTTGCGATAGTCGTGGCTTCGAAAGAGATCATTTTGTGTTTCACTGGCTCTATTCAGCGAGCGAGTTCACGTTCGTTCCGAATTGGTGATTGGATTGAGGTAGGTAAAATCAGTGGTGAGGTGATTGAGCACAATTTGATGGCGACTGTGATTCAAGAAATCGATTTGTATCACGGGCAATACCACTTCACTGGCAAGACAGCCACGCTACCTAATAGCATGTTCTTCACTTATCCGGTAAAGAACCTCAACTTCATGAAGCGCTATGTCTATCACAACTTTTTTGTGACGGTAAAAGACTTTGTAAATCTATACCCAATGGTGCCGGATCTTATCGTGAAAATTGAAGAGCATTGTGAAGAGTTTATCGATGTTGCCCGTCGTTATAATAGTGTGATCGAGAAGCACGCTGGCGTTGACCTTCCAGGCTCTGAACCTCATATTCATATCACAAGCAGCTCAACGGGCGAGCAAGAAGTGCATTTTATGATTTTCTGCCCAACGGAAAAAGCCGTTCACTTAGAGCAAGATATTCGCAAAGATTTTATGGAAGCGTACGCGTTGGAATTTCCAGCTAGCGCTTAATCTAGTTTTCCTGTTTGAACTAGGTTGCGCGTATAAGCATGTCCTAGTTAGGTTAGTTTTACTGAAATAAATAAAAAGCCGAGAGCGATCATATCGACTCTCGGCTTTTTTGTACTTGGAATCTAGCTCTACGCTAGCGGCAACGTACTTATCAGGGCAGTTTGCTTGTAGAGATCGCGACTTCAGATCACCTACTGAAGTTAGTCTAAATCAGCGAGTGGTAACCAATCGACGGTTACACCAGCTTGCTCAAACATATCTTGGCTTACTTTGATCTTGTCTCCCCAACGAGAAAGGAAGTCCTCACTTTGTTCTGGGCAATGAACGGCAGAGATACCCGTTTGGATGATCTTTGCAGCACAGTTAGGACAAGGGAAGTGAGTCACCCAAATTTCGCAGCTATCTAAATCACGCTTGGCGAATAGAATTGCGTTCTCTTCGGCATGCAGAGTTTTGAGGTACTTCATTTCACGATCATCAGTATCAGCACTGTCAGATACGCCATGAGGATAGCCATTAAAGCCCACCGAGACAATGCGGTTATGTTTAGTAATTACCGCACCAACTTGTGTTGATGGGTCCTTACTCCAAGAACCAACCAACTCGGCCATTTGATAGAAACGTTTAGCCCATTTTGAAATCATGTGAATTACCTTAAGTAATTAAATATGAATGCTTATGTACGAAGATACATGATGTTAGTCAATATACCTAGTTGATAAAAGTGGGAAGGGTGATTTGGGGTAAAATTGTTACTTGTTTGTAAGTGTTTTATAAGCATCAGGTTTCGTGTTACACGTTGAAACACATTTCAAGTAATAATTGATATTCCTCGGACATTTTAGGCATTTGTGTTACGTAACTTTTATGCTGTTCAATTTCTCATAAGTGACGGTATAACCATGCGTAAAAAGTTAATCCTTACGGCTCTTGCAAGCTCTCTTTTTCTTGCTGGGTGCGGGCAAGACGCCCAAAATACCAACCAGGCGCCTTTACCTCTCGTAGCTGTACAGGATGTTAGTGTTATTTCTCACCAGCAAAGTAAGTCGTATATCGGTCGTATTGAAGCCGTTGAAGACACGGCGATCACAGCGCAGGTTTCTGGTTATTTACAAAGCCGTCATTTCAAAGAAGGCCAAATGGTCGAAAAAGGTCAATTGCTTTACTCAATCGAACCTTCTTCATTTGAAGCTGAAGTAGCAAGTGCAAAAGCGTCTGTTGCTCAAGCGAATGCCAACCTTAAAAAAGCCGAGCTTGATTTCAACCGAGGTAAAAACCTACTTCCGAAAGGCAGTATTTCTCAATCTGAATTTGATGCATTGACCGCTTCTTTATTAGGTTCTCAAGCGCAACTTGAAGCGAGCCACGCTCAGTTAAATGCAGCTAACGTTCAGCTTTCGCATACCAAAATCGTTGCGCCTTTTTCTGGAAGAATCAGTGACACTAAAGTGAGTAAAGGTGATCTGGTTTCACCGTCTTCGGGTGTACTGACTACCTTGGTTAGTTTAGACCCAATCCATGCTTCATTTAGTATTAGTGAACGTGAGCGTATTGAGCTAGGCATGGATCGTATTGAAGGTGATGGCAGCAGCGACTCTGCGCGTGTTGAAGTTGAGATTGTGTTGGAAAGTGGTGAAGTATTTGAACACCTAGGCCAGCTCGACTTCTTAGGTAACCGAATTAACCTGAATACCGGTACGATCGCAATGCGTGCCATTGCTGATAACCCAGCACAACAATTGCTTCCAGGACAGCACGTTCGTGTTGATCTTCGTGATAAACAATCTATTGATGTTGTGACTATTCCTCGTCGTGCGGTTCAAACCGACTTAGAAGGTGACTTTGTAATGGTGTTGGTCGAAGGCGAAGCAACCCCTGTGGCTGAGCGTAGAAATATCGAAATGGGTCGACAGGTTGAAGGTGGTGTAATCGTTCACTCTGGACTAGAGAAAGGCGACGCGGTCATCACTCAGGGCTTGCAGCGTGTGCGTAATGGTATGTCTGTTCGCATCCAGCCTTCTGCTGCTGAACAAGCCGAGTAAGGGGCGTAGTTATGTTAAGTCGTTTCTTTATTCAAAGGCCTAAGTTTGCCCTTGTAATATCCATTATATTGACGCTGGCAGGTGCGATTTCTCTCGCTATCTTGCCTGTGGCTGAATATCCAAAAATTAGCCCACCTTCTGTTAGCGTGTCAGCATACTACACAGGTGCAAGTGCTGAAGTTGTAGAACAGGCTATAGCCGACCCCATAGAAACGTCGGTTAACGGCGTAGAAGATATGATCTATATGTCTTCTAAAAGTGCTAATGATGGTTCGTACAACCTTAACGTGACCTTTGACGTGGGTACTGATGCCGATATGGCTCAGGTCAACGTTCAGAACCGAGTTGCCCAAATCGAATCGAAACTTCCCCAAGAAGTAAGAATGGTGGGTGTAACAGTTAAGAAACGTTCACCTGACTTGTTGATGGTATTGAACTTCTACTCGCCAAACGGTGAGTACGACGATCAGTTCCTAATTAACTACGTAAACTTAAACATTAAAGACCAATTGGCTCGTGTGTCGGGAATTAGTGAAGTGAACGTGTTGGGTGGTGGTGAATATTCGATGCGTGTTTGGTTAGACCCTGAGAAAATGGCTAACCTAAATTTAACTACATCAGATGTTTATGGCGCGTTGGCTGAACAGAACGTTCAAGTGGCTGCTGGACGAATTGGTGCTGCACCTTACAGTAACCCGCAGGAAGTTCAGTTCAACTTGGTAACAAAAGGCCGATTAGAAACGGCTGATGAATTTGAAAACGTTGTTCTACGAGCAAATCAAGATGGTTCAAGTATTTACCTAAAAGATGTTGCACGTGTTGAACTGGGTAAAAAGTTCTACGACGGCAACGGTAAATACCGAGGTCAAGATGCTTCAATCGTAACGCTTTCTCTACAATCTGATGCAAATGCGTTGGAAAGTGGTAAGGCGGTAATGGCAATGCTGGACAATTTAAGCAAAAACTTCCCTGAAGGCGTTGCTTATGAAGCGAGTTATGACACCACGGTCTTCGTTGCTGAATCGATAAAAGGGGTAGTTAAGACGCTAATCGAAGCTATTTTGTTGGTAATCGCGGTGACTTACCTATTCTTAGGTAGTGCCCGTGCGACGTTGATTCCAGTGGTTGCGATTCCGGTATCTCTGATTGGTACTTTTGCGATCATGCAGATGACAGGCTTTACTATCAACACCGTGACGTTGTTTGGTTTGATCTTAGCGATCGGTATCGTAGTAGATGATGCGATCTTGGTTATCGAAAACGTTGATACTACCATGGCCAAAGATCCGACGATCTCCCCACGTAAAGCCACACTGATTGCGATGAAGGAAGTAACCGGTCCTATCGTAACTTCAACCTTGGTTCTGTTAGCCGTTTTCATACCTGTAGCTATGCTGCCAGGTATCACTGGTATCATGTACCGTCAATTCGCTCTGACTATATGTATTGCGGTTGTTATCTCTTCTATTAACGCACTAACGCTTTCTCCTGCACTGTGTTCGCTGGTCCTTAAGCAGGGGGGGGGTAACACGGCACGTTGGTACCAAGCGTTTAACCGTGGTTTAGAAAATGTGACTAACAAATATGGTCAAATCGCTGGCTTCCTTGTGAAAAAGGGTGTTCT
Organism: Vibrio sp. OPT24; assembly: GCF_015163545.1. Taxonomy (NCBI): domain Bacteria; kingdom Pseudomonadati; phylum Pseudomonadota; class Gammaproteobacteria; order Vibrionales; family Vibrionaceae; genus Vibrio; species Vibrio sp. OPT24. The sequence continues at coordinate 647,861 of NZ_JADDYI010000053.1, read as the reverse complement.
GCTATTTACCTTCTTTGTTGTTGCATTGGCTGCCGTTACTTACTTTGCGAAGACGACGTCTACAGCGTTCGTACCTCAAGAAGATAAAGGTATTTTGCTAGTTAACGTACAACTACCGGATGCGGCATCGTTATCTCGTACTGAAGACGTGACAGAGCAATTACTCGAGATGGTAGAGCAAGAGCCGGGTGTTGATGGTGTGACTCTGGTTAATGGTTACGCGTTCATGACGGGTGCTTCAGCGTCAAATGGTGCGTCGTTATTTATCAAGCTTCACGATTGGGATATGCGCAACGCATTAGAGGGTGAGCACTCAGCTTCTGCTATTTCTCGTCGTATTAATGGCCGAGCAGCAACTGAATTACCTCAAGCGATTGTTTTTGCTATGGGGCCTCCTGCGGTACCTGGCATGGGTGCAGCATCTGGTTTTGAGTTTGTTCTTGAAGATACACTAGGTCGAAGCCGCACTGATTTGGCAATGGTAATGAATGACGTGATTGCTGAGGCCACGAAACAGCCTGAGATTTCACACACATTCAGTACATTCCGTGCCAACGTGCCTCACTACTATGTTGATATTGACCGTGAGAAAGCACAGCAGTTGGGTATTCCGTTGTCGGAAATCTTCCAAACGCTACAAGGTAACCTTGGTTCTCTTTACGTGAATGATTTCACTATGTTTGGTAAGAATTTCCGTGTAACCATGCAAGCTGACAGCGAACACCGTAGCAGTATGGATGACCTGCAACGTTTCCATGTACGCTCGTCTAACGGTGAAATGATTCCGCTAAGCACTTTGGTGACCTACGATCAGATCTTCGAACCTGATGTAGCATGGCGTTACAACATGTACCGCAGTGCGGTGATTCAAGGGCAACCTGCACCGGGCTATTCAAGTGGTGATGCGATTGCAGCAATGGAGCGTGTGGCCGCTGATGTCTTACCTCAGGGTTATCAGTACGAATGGACCGGTATGGCTTACCAAGAAGTACTGGCAGGCAACCAAGCTATTTTTGCATTTGTGCTGGCACTGATCTTCATCTACCTGTTTATGGTGGCTCAGTACGAGAGTTGGACAATACCTATTGCGATTATCTTAGTGGTCCCTGTCGCAACCTTAGGTTCCTTTTTAGCGCTGAATTTAACCGGTACACCACTGAACCTTTATGCACAAATTGGTTTGGTACTCTTGATAGCCTTGGCCGCGAAGAACGCGATCTTGATTGTGGAGTTCGCGAAAGTTGAACGTGAAGAGAAAGATGCATCAATCGAAGATGCGGCTGTTAAGGGCGGTACATTGCGTTTCCGCGCTGTGAACATGACCTCTTGGTCATTTATCCTTGGCATATTCCCACTCATCTTCGCTGCGGGCGCAGGTCATGTAAGTCAGAACTCTCTGGGTATTTCATTGATTGGTGGTCTGTTATGTGTGCTACTCGCCGGTACGTTCCTAATCCCTGGCTTCTATGCATTCGTGCAACGTAAGCGTGAAAAGGCACACGGTGGTAATACTAAGTTAGTGCCATTGGATGATGAGTAAGGAATTTGACTACTTGTGAGTTAATCGTTGGATATTAACTCCTTGTAAGCTCATTTCTACAAAAGGCTTAGTGTTGCGCTAAGCCTTTTTTATTCCACATGTGAATAAAAACGCTATTTATATAATCAAATGTTTACTATGTGATAGAGCTAATGCTCTAATTTGGGTTTTGTAATAAAATGATGTTTTATTATTAAGTTTCTGTTTATTAAGGAAATATCAAGGTTCAGCTAACGGGTGTATGCTCGAAAACATTTGCACAATAGTGTGAAGTGTTTCAAAATTACGAAGTTATATTGAAATTTTCTGTGCATTGAGGTTCTTATGAAAGTCATTGATTTATTTAAACACCGAGGCGATAGCATGTCTTCGCAACACTCAGAGTTTATGCAATGGATGTCTCCAGCTCTTAGAGATTACTGGGGCGACTTTCTAAACCGTACGCAAAACAGCCATTTTTTCGCGTGGGTTCGTGATCACCACAAACCAGCGGTAAACGAAGATGCACCAGAGATGCCAATTGAGCAGCCAATCGTGCTAAAGCCCGAAGCACAACTTGTGTTTGATGAGCTTAAACAGCAGATTGGTGAAGTGATTCATACTGGTGACTGGATCAATGTTAGTCAAGACCGTATTAATCAATTCGGCCTTGTTACTGAAGATATGCAATGGATTCATACTGAACCTTCTAAGGCTGAAACAGACTCTCCGTTCAAAACAACCATCGCACATGGTTTTTTAACGTTATCGCTGCTTCCTCGATTGACAGACAGTGTTGACCCGGACAAATCTCAATTCCCAACAGCGAAGATGGTTGTAAACATTGGTCTTAACCAAGTACGTTTTCCATACCCTGTAAAGTCAGGTAGTAATGTTCGCGCTAAAAGTACGCTAACGAAAGTGACGCCAATTAAGAAAGGCTTAGAGATTGAACGCGAAATTCGTGTAGAAATCGAAGGTGTTCGTCGCCCTGGTGCTGTGATTGTTTCGGTAATCCAACTGCACTTTTAGTACTTTGTTGTAAGTGGTATAACTCTTAAATAAAGATTATAGATTCAAAAAAGAGAGAGCTTAGTGCTCTCTCTTTTTGTTTATACGATATCTCGCATTTACTCTATCTAAGAGTCGTTACTTAATACGTGTATAACCGTACTCTTCGATAAGATCTTGCCCTTGTTTTGACTTCACGAATTTAATGAAATCTTTACTCTCGTCAGAAACAGAGTCTGATTTGTGTAGTAATAAGAATGGGCGAGCCAATTCATAGCTGTGGTTAGCAATGTTCTTTGAGGTTGGCTCAACGCCTTCAAAGGTGATCGCTTTGATCGAACGATCGATAGAACCAACAGAGATAAAACCAATAGCATGTGGGTTATGGTTAACAATCGTTTTTACCATGCTATTACTGTTTACAACCAAGTTATTTGGATTGATATCAGACACTAGACGGTCGTTAATGATTTGAGTTAAACCAAGCAAGCTTTCGAAGCTATAACGAGATCCGGAAGATGCTTCACGAGTTACAACCGCGATAGGTTGATCTGCACCGCCGACTTCTTTCCAGTTCGTTATTTTGCCTTTGTAGATATCAAACAATTGCTCACGGGTAACGTTATTTACAGCATTTGAACGATTGGTTACAACCGCTAGACCGTCAAAGGCGATTGGGAACACCTTCAATTTTTCGTTCTGCTCACGGTTGGTTAAGTAGCGTGAGCTCATACCGATCTCAGATACACCTTTATTCACCATCGTAATCCCGGCTGTAGAGCCAATACCCTGAACTGCAATATAGTTGTCAGGGTGAGTCTTGTTGTACTCCTCTGCTAATACATCCATAACTCGCGCTACAGAAGTGGAGCCCGAAATATTGGTTTCTTGTGCAAAAGCAGCATGAGAAGACAGGGCTAAGGATAAAAGAGAGGCTAGCGCGACTCGTAACATAAACAACTCCTAGTTAATAACATTTGTCGCATATCATAGGTTGGTTATATGACACTTTTGTGAAATTCTATTCGTGTGCGGCATGACGGCTAGGCGGGCTTATAAGAGCGAGCTTGGCTTAAGATAGCCTGGTGTAAATAAGTTGTCGTTGTCGCTAACCGTTTGATGGGTTCATAGGAGGTAGCTTTGTTTATGAGAGCAAGACGGGTATTTTGTTTGAGCTTATTCGCTAAAATGTTTGTTGAGTTCTAAGCTAAGTAAATGAACTCGCTACTTAGGGGGCTCTAGGAAGTCGCAAGGGGTGTTATGTCCGTCATTCATATAGAACTGAATCGTCTTTTAATTGGGGCTGAAAGGCTCTGTACTTCTCGCAATCGCAGTTTACCTGTGGAGCTAGGCAAATCCCTCTATGAAGCATGTGAGGGCGGTGTGCTGTTTTCTCAGGCGCATTATTTGCTTGACTCTTCCCACAGTGATTATACAAACGACATTGCCTGTGTGACTTTTGATGAATCGTTATCATGCTGGTTGGTCACGGTGCCGCTTGAGGATGATTCGGAAAGTGACTCTGTAAATTGGGGGCCTTATCCTTACCTCGCGAAATCAAAGGATCTTGATGCTATTCTGGCTGAAATAGAAAAAGATCCTAAATCGTACTTTTGGTCCTAACTATCTGCTTATATGCTCGCTAATGGCGCACTAACGACTTGATACCAAAAGCTGAACTCTTCCTCATACTCCCAATAATGATGTTATTCAACCTTCTAAACTTGCGGCTTCATGTTTTGCATCTGTGCTTGTGTAATCAATGAACGGAAGTCTTTTGGAGTCTTGCCATGATAGGTTTTAAAAGCGGTACTGAAGTGTGCCGCGCTTTTAAATCCAGATTCGTAAGCGATTTGAGTAATCGATTTGTTCGATGTTCTGAGCTGAGTAGCAGCATGGGCAATGCGCTTTATTTTCAAGAGATTTGAAAAGGAAAGGTCTTCGGCCGATAAACGGCGTTTAAGTGTGGCTGGTGACATCCCCATATAACTGGCTAGAGTATCGAGAGAGATATTATTTTCTATGTTCTGTTCAATGTAATGGATGACCTTTTGTGTCACGGTCAAGCTAGAAGCACGAGCGATAATCATGAGTAAAGCCGGGTATTGCTCTACCATCAGCGACAATAGGCTTAAACCTAATTGGGTGAGAGCATAGTCGTTTTGAGTTGGTGCATTAGCAAGGGAAAGGATGAGTTCTTTTAAGTGACATATATCCGTGTCAGTTTTGTTGAACTTAATGTATTTATCTGGGATCCGGGTGGATTCTAAATCACTAAACTGATTAATGAACTTCTGAAAAATAGTTAAATCAAAATCTAAACAAGTCGCACTGAATTCACCATTTTCAGTATTTATATTGACGTCTTTAATCTGTCCTGAATTGTAAAGAGTGAAATCGCCTGCTTGCAACGAAGCCTCGTTGCCATTAGGCAGCGTAAAAGAGATGCTGCCTTTGGATACGATGAAGATACCGTTTTTAGAGGCAGGGTAACGTTCACGTTTCCTGGGAATAAAGTTTCTGAATTGAGTAACTGTAATCGATGACATAGTACGCTTCTTTGACGTTGTAAACGAGTTGCTTATTGGTTTTAGTATTGTTTAAGCATGAGATATTTACAAAAAAGGCGCTATTTATTAGCGCCTTTAGAAGTGAACCTTTGAAGCTTTTTACCTTGAAAGACTAAACTTGCAAGCCTAACCTTTAAAGCTCTTAAGCTTCGGTTTCATTTGTCGTTTCAGGCTCGCTAGGCAAGTCCGCAAAAACTTGAGTAGGCTTTGCTACTAAGTTACGGTTTTCCTGATTAACTTCTGAGAGAACTACTTCTAAAACGTCTCCCAGTTTGTATACCATTTCTTTATCGATAGATACAGTACCCAAATCACTGTTGCACTCGATTCTCTCTTTATTATCAATAATGAGAGAGCCAGGGATAAACGCGGCAGCACCATTCTCAAGTAGGCGAACACGCATGCCAGCACGGTTAATATCGAAGATCTCAGCTTGGAAGCGAGTTTCGTTTGCCGGAGCGTTTGCTAGAGTGCGAGCATACAACCAATCGCCCACATTACGTTCAGCCATACCGTGGTGACGACGGTGCAGAGCAAGTTCATCACCAATCGTTTCATCTGGCGTTTGAATTGGCGCTTTACCTAGGATGTGTGCTTTAAGCATGCGGTGGTTAATCATGTCACCGTATTTACGAATTGGAGAAGTCCAAGTTGCGTAAATGTCTAAACCCATAGCGTAGTGTGGCGCAGGTTCATTGCTGATCTCGCTGTACGCTTGGAATTTACGAATACGGTTGTCGTAGTAGCTGTTGTCTAAAGAACCTAACCAACGACGCAAAGTTGCGAAGCCTTCTAGAGAAACGATCTGCTCTTCTGTAAATGGTGTTTCGGCTTCTGGATTAACCAGTTCTAGAACATCTGCTAATTTCTCTGCTTTAAATCCAGAGTGACAGTTAAACACACCTTGGTTAAAGCTTTCTTTTAGTACTCGGCCTGCACAGATGTTCGCGCTGATCATTGATTCTTCAACTAACTTGTTTGCACTGCGACGCATGTCTGCGTGAATAGCGACAACATCGTTATCTTCGCTAAGCTCAAAGCGGTAGTCAGGGCGGTCTGGGAACACAACAGCGTTTGTAGAGCGCCATGCTGAACGTGCTTGTGCAAATTGGTGAAGGTCAGAAACAATCACAGCGATCTCTTCTGATGGCTGCCATTTCTCTGATGTGCCTGTTTCTAGCCAGTCAGATACGTGATCGTAAGCAAGACGCGCGTGAGATTTGATGTTCGCAGAGAAGAAGTTAATGTCATCACCGATAACACCGTCTTTAGACACTGTTACTGTGCAGCAAAGTGCAGGGCGAACTTCGTTCTCTATTAGCGAACATAAGTTGTCAGCCAAGTCACGAGGCAACATTGGGATGTTACGACCTGGTAGGTAAATCGTGAAGCCACGTTCACGAGCGACTTTATCCATAGAATCATCTGGAGAGATGTAAGCCGTTGGATCAGCAATCGCGATAGTCAGTTCAAAATCACCGTTCTCTTTCTTCTTGGCGTAAAGGGCATCGTCCATATCTTTCGTGCTTTCACCATCAATGGTCACAAAAGGTACGTGCGTCATGTCTACGCGTTCAAGATCTGCGTCATCGTTGATTTGCCAGTTGTCGATGCCTTCAGGTTCGCTGTTTGGTAGGTCGTTTTGTGCCAACGTTACCCACCAAGGCGCGATTTTGTCATCGGCATCGGTGATTTTCTCTGAGATCTGAGCTAAGAAACCGTTATCACCTTTTAATGGGTGTTGAACGATGTGAGCGACAACCCAGTCGCCTTCTTTTAGCGTTTCAGGGTTTAAGCCTTTCTTAGCTTTTGCTTTTAGTTGCAGCTTTTTCAGTTGCGGGTGATCAGGAACAACGTTCAATCGACCTTTGAAAAGCTTCACTCGTGCGATGAAGCGAGTAAGACCTTGTTCAACCAATTCCTCTGGTTCGGCTACTTCGCGTTCTTTCTCTGTACGAATGATTGCAATGACTTTGTCGCCGTGTACACATTTTTTCATATATGGAGGCGGAATGAAGAAGCTTGTTTTGCTATCGACTTCGAGAAAACCAAACCCTTTTTCAGTGGCTTTGATCGTACCTTCCTTTTTAGGGAGGGTTTCTTGGATTTGCTGTTTTAGCTGAGCGAGTAGAGGATTATCTTGAAACATCTTACTTTTATCTAACGAGGGCAATTGAGCACACTATAATCATTGCGAGAGCTGATTACTACTTAAAGCCGAAGTGGACTGAAATTAATTGCCCACTTATTTAACTCTATCAATTCGACGTAGCAGAAACTCGATGACGAGATATTCATCAAGTTTTGACGATATGATAACCAGTATTGATGTAAAACCGAAAAATATGTGATGTATTTCAATTTTTTCTGGCTTTTTTTATGCATTTAGGGAATAATCCGCCTCCCTTAGACGTCCCTAATGGCTTGAAGTGTTTTATTACTGCTTCGTAACTCTGAATGGAATCAGTATCTGATTGGATCAGTATTGGAATTGATAGAGCTCCCGGGACCTTTTGTTTACTTATATATAGTGGGATCCCAATGTCCGAATCTGTAATTCAATTTAATGAATTAGCCCTAAACGATAACATTCTTTCAGCTCTTGATAGCATGGGTTTCGTTTCTCCAACTCCAATCCAAGCAGCAGCTATTCCTCTTCTTCTTGAAGGCCGTGACGCACTAGGTAAAGCACAGACTGGTACTGGTAAAACAGCAGCATTCTCTCTGCCTTTGCTTAACAAAATCAACCTGAACCAACACAAACCACAAGCAATCATCATGGCTCCTACTCGTGAGCTAGCGATTCAAGTTGCTGCAGAAATCAAAAACTTAGGTCGTGACATCAACGGTCTTAAAGTTCTTGAAATCTATGGCGGTGCTTCAATTGTTGACCAAATGCGTGCTCTAAGCCGCGGTGCTCACATTGTTGTTGGTACTCCAGGTCGTGTTAAAGATTTACTAACTCGTGACCGTCTACACCTAGATGAAGCGCACACATTTGTTCTTGATGAAGCAGATGAAATGCTGAAAATGGGTTTTGTAGATGACGTTACTTGGATTCTTGAGCAAGCTCCAGAAACTGCACAACGTGTACTTTTCTCTGCAACTATGCCTCCAATGGTTAAGACTATTGTTGACCGTTACCTACGTAACCCTGCACGAGTTGACGTTGCTGGTACTAACCACACAGTTGACAAAGTAGCGCAGAATTTCTGGGTTGTTAAAGGCGTAGAAAAAGACGAAGCAATGTCTCGTCTTCTAGAAACTGAAGAAACTGACGCGTCAATCGTATTCGTACGTACTCGTCAAGACACTGAGCGTCTAGCTGATTGGCTATCTGCACGTGGCTTCAAGGCTGCTGCACTGCACGGTGATATTCCTCAGTCTTTACGTGAGCGCACTGTTGATCACATCAAACAAGGTGTTATCGATATCCTAGTTGCAACTGACGTTGTAGCTCGTGGTCTTGATGTTCCACGCATCACTCACGTATTTAACTACGACATCCCATTCGATGTTGAATCTTACATTCACCGTATTGGTCGTACAGGCCGTGCTGGACGTAAAGGTAAAGCGATCCTACTAGTTCGCACAAACCAAATCCGTATGCTTCGCACTATCGAGCGCGTGACTAAGTCATCTATGGAAGAAATCCAACTTCCTCTACGTGACCAAGTTGCTGCTGCACGTGTTGCTAAGCTTGGCGCTGAACTTGAAACAGAGAAAGAAAGCAAAGCACTAGAAAACTTTGCAGGTCTTATCTCTACTCTTCAAGAATCTCTAGAAGTTGATGCTGCTACTCTAGCTGCAATGCTTCTTAAACGTCAGCAAGGTAAGAGCCCACTATTCTACGTTGGCGAAGACCCAATGATTGCTGCTATTGAGCGTGATAAGAATCGTCGTAAAGAGCGTCGTGAAGATCGTGATAACGGCCGTGACGGTGGTGGTCGCAACTTCAATACGCAAGATTGGGATACTTACCAATTACAAGTTGGCCGTGAGCAAGGTGTTCAGGTTAAAGACATTGTTGGCGCACTAGCAAACGAACTTGGCCTAACTAAAGGTTCTATCGGTGCTATCAAGCTTGACCAAGGTTCTACTTACGTTCAACTGCCAAAAGCAATGAACTCTGAAACTGCTGGTAAGCTAAGCAAACTTCGTATTCGCCAAAAAGAAGCTGGCGCTGTAGTTGTTGATTTCAATGACTTCCGTGAGCCTCGTCGTGGCGGCGGTGGTCGTGATGGCAACCGTGGCGGTCGTGATGGCGGTCGTGGCGGTCGTGATGGCGGCGGCTACCGTGGTAATCGTGAAGGCGGTAATCGCGAAGGTGGTAACCGTGAAGGTGGCAATGGCGGTCGTGGTGGTTACCGTGGCAACCGTGACGGTGCACGTGATGGTAACTCTGCTGGTGGTCGTGATGGCGAACGTCGCTTTGACCGTAACCGTGGTGGCGATCACCGTGGTAACTTCCGTGGCGAACGTGGTCATGGTAACGCTAATGGCGGCAACCGTGGTCGTCGTCCAGAGCGCAGCGAAGGTTAATCAACCTGTAGCGTAGACTTTAAGCATAAATGCTTTAGTCCAAACACTGAATTTAAAAGCCGAGCGTAATGCTCGGCTTTTTTGTGCGTGCTCGTTCGTTATAGCGGGTGCACCTTGTACTCAAATGGGGTATGTGAATGAGATGGTTAGCTATGACGGCCGTTGGTTTAGCAACAAAAGCAGTTAACTCAGCTTGTAGCGCATTAACCTAGCTGTATTGCGTTCTAAGCCTACACTTAAATATCGTGCTACAAGGTGGTGGGTACAATGAGTAGAAGCTATCTAACCACAGCCTAGAGCGTTATGCGTACGGTTGAGTTCGTAGTCATTGAAGAAAAGCATCTGATTGTGTCGTTCATTGCTCACTATCTTAATTTTGTGTTTTTGAAGTAAGCACTGATAAGGGGAATAAATAGTAGTCAACCCTCAGCAAGTAAGGATCGGGTAAAGTGACGTGTTCCACCAATTTATTCCATGATTATTGAGTTTCGTTCGAGTTACTCAAATTCACTGAATTAGGCTAAAAATAATTTTCGCACTCGTTTGCTTCAGTTTTTTATGAACTTTTTATTCAACTATTTTTTAATTTCGATCTCGAAATAAATAGATTGATGACGAAGATCAACTTAATTGTGTTCATTTAGTGATTTTTTCAAAACAAAAGTTGAAAGATTCAAAAATTATTGAATAATGGGCTTAACTAAAATTGAAGTTAACACTTCATCCAATTCGTACTGAAACAGGATCCATATCCAATGTCTAATTCGTTTGTTCTGGTTATTAACTCGGGTAGTTCATCCCTTAAATTTGCTGTAATCAATTCTGTTTCTGGTGAAGCAGTATTAAGTGGCCTAGGGGAGTGTTTTGGTCTTGAAGATGCTCGTATGGGCTGGAAATATCAAGGCGAGAAAACTGAAATTGCCATTCAAGGTGAAGATAACCACCACAAAATTGCCATTGGCAAATTGGTTGGCCTGATGGAAGCTCTGGGCTTCACACAAGATATCGTTGCTATTGGTCATCGTATCGTACACGGTGGCGAGAAGTTCACACAGACTGTTCGTATTACTGAAGAAGTGACGAACGAAATTGAAAGCCTATCAGATCTAGCTCCACTTCATAACCCAGCAGGTGCTATCGGTATCCGCGCTGCGATTGAAGCTTTCCCTTCTTTACCTCAGTTTGCTGTTTTTGATACTGCGTTCCACCAAACGATGCCACAACGTGCATTCACGGGTGCAATTGCAAAAGAACTATACACAGACTTCGGCGTGCGTCGTTACGGCTTCCACGGTACTAGCCACTACTTCGTTAGTCGCGAAGCTGCTAAAATGCTGAACAAGCCGGTTGAAGAATCTAGCTTTATCTCTGTGCACCTAGGCAACGGCGCTTCTGTATGTGCTATCAAAGATGGCAACAGTGTTGATACTTCAATGGGCTTCACACCGCTTTCTGGCCTGATGATGGGTACACGTTGTGGTGATTTAGACCCAGGCATTATCGAGTACCTACTTAAGAAGGGTTGGTCACAAGAGCAAGTGTTTAACTCTCTAAACAAGGAGTCTGGCTTCCTGGGTGTGTCTGGTCTTACGAGCGATGCTCGTGGCATTTTAGAAGCAATGGAAGAGGGCCATGAAGGCGCTAAACTTGCTTTTGAGGTGTTTACTTACCGCGTAGCGAAATACGTTGCTTCTTACCTTGCAACGCTAGACTCTCTAGACGGCATCATCTTCACTGGCGGTATCGGTGAGAACTCTCTACCAATTCGTCGTGAGATCCTAAGCAACCTTAAGATCCTTGGTTTTGTTGAAGATGTTGCTGGCAATGAAGCAGCTCGCTTTGGCGCTGAAGGTATCATTGCTAAGTCAGAAATGCTTGGTGCAGTAGCAATGGTTATTCCAACCAACGAAGAATTCGTTATTGCTCAACAATCGGTAGAACTTCTGTAATCTAGCCATTGCTTAAGCAAGAACATGAACAATTCAAAAGCGAGCCCAGGTGGCTCGCTTTTTTGTGTCAATTATAGTCAGATGAAAGCTACTTAACTTCGCATCTCAGTAGCACTTCATTATCAAGAACACATTCGTCGACCAGATTAAGCTTGCCGATCTGCGCTTGTAACGGTTCCATCACTAAAGCTCGTGATGAACCCAAAATTACCTTCACGAATCAGTCTCTGGTTGCTGATTGAGATAGTATTTTGCTACAAAACGCGCATAATCTTGCTATACAACACTTAACGAAGAAATTACCTATGACTACCTTTCAATACTACTTCCACCAACTGCCTTGCTTCGACTGTAAAAAAACAACAGTAAGTACTGATCTTGGTTGGTTAACGCCTGCGATGAAAGACGCTGCTATCGCACAAGTGACCGCGACTCTGGCCCAGGGGGAGGTTACGCCTGACCTTTCAGCTGAAGTGGTTTGTACGAAAGATGAAGCACGTGAGTACCTATTGCTGAACTTCTTTGGTTATTCAGAAGAAGAGCTAGTAAGCGGAATTGAAGCGGATGATGAAAAAGAAGTCGCAGATGAAATCGCAGAGCTACTAGAAGAAGGTGAAGATACGATCACCTTCGAGCATGAAATTGCGCTTCAGTGCTGTGCTGACTGTGATGTTGAAGAAGAGTCAAACTAAGCACTCGTATTATACGATGCATCCATCAATAGGTGTGATGTTCAAATGATCAAAGGCGTTAGTGGGTTAAAGTTCACTAACGCCTTTTTTATCTCTAGATCGTTAAGATTTTTGAGTCGCTATAATGTCTTGCTCGCTCAATTGAGAAAGGATCTCAGCGGTTTTCTCTCGGAATAGATCTCTCAATAAGCGAACGGTCGGGGTGACGGACTGACGACTTGGACATACTAACCACAGCTCGGTTGGGGTTGGCTTGAACTCTGGCATTATTTTAACCACTTCGCCAGAAAGCAAATGACTCGACATATCTAAGCAAGATTTTATCGCCACACCTTTCCCTGCAACACACCAACGTCTAACAAGATCAGCATCGTTCGACGCGCGATTCCCTTTTAGCTTTACTTTATGATCCTGCTTGCCATCATTAAACACCCATTCGTCTTGCAACATATCATGCAGCTGATAAAGCAAACCGTTGTGCTCAGCTAAGTTACTCGGTTGGCTTGGCGTTCCCATCTTAGCTAAATATTCAGGGGCTGCGCACAATATTCTCGGCACATCGCAGATCTTGAAACCATACATGCTGGCGTCAGTCGGAGAGCCGTAACGCAGCGCCATATCAACAGAATCACGATAAAAATCGATGTTGCTGTCGCTGATGCTGGTACGAAGTGTTGCCTTTGGGTATTCAAGCAGAAATTCGTCAAGCCAAGGAGTGATCAGGTTTCGTCCTAGATCCGAAGAAAGTGCGATGCGGATTTCTCCATCCAAGATACCAAGCTCTTCGCGCATGTTGAGCTTGGCTTGCTCCAATATTTTCAAGGCTTGTTCACACTCAGGTAAATAGCGTTCGCCTGCTGAAGAGAGCCTCAGATGGCGAGTGGTTCTTACAAACAGCTCAGCGCCCAGTGCGACTTCAACACGTTTTACGGCAGCGCTCGCGGTGGCAGTACGCATATCTAGGTTGGTGGCTGCTGCGGTGATACTACGAAACTCCGCCACCTTTAAAATGACCTGCAAGTCTTCAAGAAGCATATTATCTACCTGTATTGAATTATTTTCTAAACATGGAGTTGGGACATTTCCCCATCACAATCTGCAGATGGGTTATCTCTACTTATCGCTTCTAAGTTAGCTTCAATTGCTTAATTGTCAAAAATAATTTGATAACAATTCAAACATTAGGCGGTTTATCTAAATTGAGAGTCAACTAAGATTAACTTGTCTAATTCAAGGAGAAAGCACAATGTCAGTACCATCAAAAATGAAAGCTATCGGATTTACTCAGTCACTTGCGATTGCAGAGCAAGACAGCCTAGTTGAGTTTGAAACAAACCTTCCAGAACTAAAAGAACATGATCTACTGGTAAAAGTGAGCGCGACGTCTATCAATCCAGCAGATGCGAAAATTCGAATTCGTAGTGCTCAAGATAAAACTCTCGAGCAACCAAAAGTCCTTGGTTATGACGCAGTCGGTGAAGTTGTCGGTAAAGGTACAGACGTTGAAGGCTTTGAACTAGGCGACCGTGTTTACTATGCAGGTGACGTAACTCGTATGGGCGCTAATGCTGAATACCAAGCCGTTGACTACCGTATTACGGCGAAAGCACCAACGAGCCTTTCTGATGAAGCGGCTGCAGTTATGCCGCTAGCAACACTTACAGCGTGGGAAGCGTTGTTTGATCGCCTACGTGTTCGTTCAGAAGAGAAAAAATCCATTCTGATCATTGGTGGTGCTGGTGGTGTCGGTTCAATCACGATTCAATTGGCGAGCCAGTTGACTAACCTGACGGTTATTGCGACGGCTTCAAGACCTGAAACTGAACAGTGGGTAAGGGATATGGGGGCAGACCATGTGGTGAATCACCGTAACTTGGTTGAATCTGTACGAGAGCAAGGTATTCAGCATGTCGATTACATTTTCAATGTCGCAGACACCAAAGGACATTGGGAATCGATGGTGGAGCTGATTGCACCGCAAGGCATGATCAGTTCTATTGTTGAGTTCGATGGTGGAATTGATCTTTCTGCGCTTCAAGGTAAGTCTGCAGGTTTTGTGTGGGAGCTGATGTTCACACGTTCACTGTTCAACACAGACGATATTCAGAAACAACAAGATATTTTGTTCCAAGCAGCGAACCTGATCGATGCTGGCCGCATTAAGTCTACGCTTACTACCACATTGAATGGCTTTAGTGTTGAGACTCTGAAAGATGCACACCAACGTATTGAAAGCAGCTCCTCGATAGGTAAAACAGCCATCAAATACTAAGTACTGATGATTTGAATAGTCGACGATTTAAATAGAACAAGCCCCCTGATATCTAATTGCTCGTCAAAAGGTATCAGGGGTTTTTATTTGTTTGCGGTTTAGTCCGTTTCTGGTGATGTGATAGGTTGCGATGTTTTGAATTGAAGCTGTATTAGGTCTAGCTCAAAAGGCGAGGGCTGTTTGTCTGCAATCAAAAAGCCAATTTGCTTGATGTCTTGTGCCTTAAGTTCCAGGGCATCGCTCAGTAGCCGACCTCTGAACACCGCTTGAAAATCATTGAAGTGGAAGACCTTGTTTAGCTGCTCTCCCTTTATGGTATCGAAATCGTGTTTGTATTGAACTCGACTACCTTCCTTCCAAGTGGTGAACCTCAGTTGGTAGGTGCGACCATCACCAACGAATATTAGCTCTGCACTATCTTTTTCATGGGCAGGTGATTCAATGGAGCGCTTTACAGAACTGAAACCACCATTATTTTCTAACGAGAGCTCTCCCCTAAATCGACTCATGTTATTAAGATAAATGAGCTCGCCTGTTGAGATGCCGCCCATTACATCGTCGTTAGTCACTGTCCAGTTTTGATGCTCACTAGCTTGTGTAAAGTCGATCATGTTTGTCCCTGTTGCATCCGCTTTTAGACTTAACGAGTTTAGGCTGAGTAGAAAAAATAAAGATGTGGTTAGCCTAAATGGTAACCGTGTTTTATAAGTGGCCCCGTTCATGATTTTCTCCACTGCTTCTCCTTAGACTCTGCCTTATTGACTCAATAGCTAAGGACAGCTTACGGAGAAAGTTCAGTTTCAAGCATAGCTAAACAACGGTTGATGAAGCCTTCATAGTTCGGTGCCTTGTCGTATTCGATCTTCAATGAACCATGGAACATCAGTGTTACTGTAACGTCTCTGTAGCTTAGCCAACAGGTGTAGCCGTCGTAATCGTGCCACGCAAACATCTCGCCAAATTGATATTTGTTCTCTAATTGCTCGCCAGATGAACGAATGTAATCGAACACTCTAAGAAATTCTTTGATGGTGATTCTGTTGTCCATGTGTTGCTCCCGCTGAGTAGCCGATGAAAAAACGTTAAGTGCTTGTATTTGAATTAACTACGGTTTGGCTCTGCATTGCGATCACAGTCGGGAATTGAGTATTCAATCAATGTGGTGCGGCATGGTTTATCGGAAGTGAAATAGTGAGTTGCTTATTAACTTCCACGATCGCAAGTGGGTGGTCATGACTTTGCGCTGCCAGCAATGCGAAGTGTAGGATCAAGCTTGTGACCCAAGAAAAGATTTAAGATGGTATTGAACCAATTCCCACCACTGAAGTTATCAAGCAAAAATTCCCGGCCATCACCAATACTCCGATAGTTGATCTTGACCAGTACCGGCTCTGATTCTGTGATGATGAACTTGCTATGGCAGACACCAAACTCCACACCGAATTCCTGACGCTGACGAAGTGCTTTCTTTCGAGATGACAAGAAAGGGAGCTTTCTATCTTATTGTTTTTATTTACTCTTTTATCATTAGTGGCGTTGCATATTGCAAAGCAAATATAGATCAAAAAATATATATTGCAAATATAAATGATATTTGTTTTTATTCGCATCTGTTGTGATTTTATAAACTAAAACGGAATTAGATGATGAACATTAGATTGGCCTTGTCCCCTCTCGCTTTGGCTATTGGAGGTGCATTAACCGCAGTAGTTACCGTGTCGAATGTAATGGCTGCAGAAGAAATAATGACGGATGAAACCCTACAAGTTATTGGTCATCAGTACGAAGGTTACGCGGAGCACATGCCGCAATCGGGTACCAAAACCGATGTCGAATGGTTGGATGTACCGCAAGCAGTATCGGTGGTCACAAAGACGGAAATGCAAGACCGCGGTGCTGTACGTTTGGTGGATGCTCTTGATGGTGTTGCCGGGGTTAACAATACCTTGGGTGAGGGGAGCCGAGACCAATTTGTGATTCGTGGTTTTGATGCACTCAACGACATGTACCGTGATGGTATGCGTGATGACGGGACTCTGCAATCGTACCGAAGTCTAGCGAATATAGAACGTGTCGAAGTGGTAAAAGGCCCTGCAGGCGCACTTTATGGCCGAGGCTCAGCAGGCGGTATCATCAACTTGGTCACCAAGCGTGCTAACGGTGATAATTTCACACACGTCAATGGCAGTGTCGGCAGCAATAATCTGTTTGTTGGTCAGGTCGACAGCTCGATGGCGTTTACTGACAAAGTCAGTGGTCGTATCAACGTGGAAAGTCGACAGTCGGATTCTTATGTAGACCATGTCGATTCTAGTGATTTCTTTATCGCACCCACCATTCGTGTATTACCTGCTGAGGGGCATACCATAGATCTTGATGTCGAATATGCTCACCAAGAGCTAGTGCCATATCGTGGGGTTCCATCTAAAAATGGTAAGCCTGTCGATGTCTCTGAAAGCACGTTTTATGGCGGTAGGAATGACTATCAAGAGTCAGACAGTATTCGTGTTGGTGTTAATTATGAATGGCTTTTGAACAGTGAATGGGCATGGACAAACCGCGCAGCATACAACCATATTGAGCTTGAACAAAAAGGTACGCGTCAAGGCACGGTAACAGGGGACCAAGTATCTCAAACCGTGAACAACTTCGGCTATGATCCTCGTACCACGACAACACTACAGTCTGAGTTGGTTTGGGAAACTAACTCTAACCAAATGATGATTGGTGCCGATTACAACCAGATTAATATCGATCTCACTCTAGCTAGCGATCAAACCCTACCTTCACAAGACATCTATAACCCTGTAACAGGCCCAACACCTGATCCGGGCTTCAAACCTTTCCGTGATAACACGACAACGACCACTGGCGTTTATATTCAAGACGTTTATACCTTTGGTGATCTTTCTGTGATCGGCAATGTGCGTTACGACTCGATGGAGCTTGAACAGCAAAAAGCGGGCTCAGTAAAAGAGAATCTAAACGATGACAAAGTGAGCTACCGCGGTGGTTTGGTCTACCGTCTCAACAATGATATGTCAGTGTACGCGAGCTTAGCTCGTTCATGGCAATTGCCTTACTCCGGTATTTATATCAATCCTAAATTGGCTGAATTCTTCCATACCGATCTAAAAGAAGTGGGTGCAAAAGCTTACTTGTTAGATAGCGCCTTGATGCTAAATGCCGCGGTCTTCCAAATTGATCAAGAGCAACCAGAAACGAATATAGACGGAGACGTTGTTAACAAGATCGAAGCTCGCCACCAAGGTATTGAGCTAGAAGCTCGCGGTCAATTTACTGAGCAGTGGGATATTTCGGTGGGCTACAGCTACCTCGATGCAGAAAACAAAGAGACAGGCAAAAAGCCGAACGATGTGTCTGATCACCTGTTTTCTCTTTGGAGCACTTATCAGCTAGACGATAACTGGCGTTTAGGTGGTGGCGTGAAATACGTAGGTGACCGATACGCAGGTAATGATGAAGCTGTAGCGCTGGGTGACTACACCACGGTTGACTTGATGGCTGCGTACACCACGGGTCGTCACAAAGTTCAAGCGAACGCTTACAACGTGTTTAATGAGGAATACATTCTGGGCGCAACTAACGGTACGTCAGGTACTAACCAGATTGGTTACGGAGCGCCAGCCGAATTTATGCTCAGCTACGGCTATCAGTTTTAAAAGCCAATTCAGTTCTAAGAGCGAATTCATTTCTAGGAGTTAGTTCATTTCTAAGAGCTATTTCGACTCTAAAAACGATTGATTTACTCGCTACGAATGAGTGAACAGTTGGCCTCATTTTGGGGCCGTTTAGCCCATAGGATCAAAGCGCCGATATAACCGAAAACACGGCCTTTGATCCTAACCTGCCTACTTAGGAGATTTTCATGCCTTACCAGAATTTGGATGGTAAACCCTGTACTCAATCACACCAAACGTTGCGTCTAAGTACCCTTGCAATGGCCATCGCTTCAGTGACTTCCATGAGCGCATTTGCAGCGTCTGATCCTCAAACAACGACTATGGAAACGGTTGTCGTGACAGGTAGCTTGATCGGTAACTCAGAGCTAGAGGATGTGAAAGAGTATCCGGGATCTCGTACCGTTCTTACCGATAAGCAAATTAAAAAGACTGCAGCACTATCGATCGATTCTGCTTTTCAAAGCGTTCCTGGGGTCAAAGTTCAAGACGAAACGGGTACAGGTGTTCTACCTAACGTGTCAGTACGTGGTTTGAATGCGAGTCGCAGTGGGCATGCTCAATTTCTAATGGACGGTGTACCACTGACTCTTGCACCTTATGGTCATACCGGACAATCTATTTTTCCTGCCACTCTGTCGATGCTTGACCGAATTGATATCGTACGTGGTGGCGCTGCTGTGCAGTACGGGCCAAACAACGTGGGTGGTGTGATCAACTTGGTGACTAAGCCTATTCCACACGAATGGCAAACGGAAATAAGTAATCGCTTTACTGTATTCGAGGATGGCGATACGCCGCTCAACGACTTTTATCTGCGCACGGGCGGTTGGTTAACCGATACGCTAGCACTTCAAGTTGAGGGGAACTTCTTAAAAGGTGAAAGCTTCCGTGAACACTCCGACACCGATGTCAAAAACTTCCAAGCGAAGTTGCAGTGGTTACTGAGTGATACTCAAGAGCTGCAAGCTTTCGTGCAGCGTTATGATGCAGATACGCAAATGCCCGGTGCTTTATCGCCAGATGATTATGACAAAGATCGTACTCAGTCGAAGCGCCCGTACGATGAATATCAAGGCACTTCAACGCGTTGGAGCCTGAAGTATTTACATGACTTGAATCTTGCAGATAGTGCTGAATTAGAAATACTGACGTTTGGCCACCGTTCTGAGCGTTTCTTCCAATGGGGCTTTAACAGTGCCGGTGGTCACTGGGCGGATCCGGCATTACCGTCAACCGATATTCGTACGTCACCACGTGAATTTGCTGTTTATGGTGTTGAACCTAAACTCGCGATGTACTTTGACGGAAATACGGTAACGCAAAACGTGATTGTTGGGGCACGCTACGTCAACGAAGATATCGATTACAAGCTCACTCAAACATCAATTTCTAGTGGAGTAACCACAATCCCACGCGACTGGCATCTTGATACTGACGCTTTTGCTGGTTACATCAGTAACGAAATCGGCCTGTTCAATGATGTACTGAAAGTCACTCCGGGTATTCGTTACGAATCGATTGATATGACGTTTGATGACCTGGGTACAGCACAGAGCACAGACAATAAAGTGACGGAATGGCTGCCGGGCTTAACTGTAGCATACCACCTGACAGAACAGTGGGTGGGTTACACCAATGCGCAGAAATCTTTGCGTGCACCACAGATTGCTTACATTCGAGGTCTAGGAGAAGAGGGCAGTGAACTAGCATGGAACTATGAGTTGGGTGCGCGCTACAACCAAGATTCAACCAGCTTTAACATCGCACTATACCGCATTGATTTTGAAGATCAGCTGCAATGGCAAAGTGCTACTCAAACTTTCGACAACATTGGTAAAACCCTTCACCAAGGTGTTGAACTTTCAGGTCGCTACGTGCCTCAAGCGATGCAAGCGTTGAGTTTGGGCGCTGGTTATAACTACTTAGATGCAACTATCGAGGAAGAGGGCGCAAACAAAGGTAATCAACTTCCTTATACGTCTAAACATCAATTTAGTTGGGATGCGACTTACGCCTTTAGCAAGGTAGATACTACTTTATCTGGTTACTACTTTAGCGAATCTTATTCTGATAATGCGAATACAAGTGCCGAAGATGCAACGGGCGCGACAGGTAAAGTGCCTGCCTACATGGTCTGGAACTTTAACCTAGGTTCGGACTTGTACAAGGATGAAAACAGTAAGCTGCGCATGAACCTTGCGGTGAACAACTTGTTTGATGAGGACTATTACTTCCGCGGTATTGATACCAGCCCAGTTGGTCGTTATCCAGCCCCAGGACGTTCTTACACTTTGGATCTGAATTATCAGTTCTAATACGTAATTTATTGAAAGTAATAACGAATAAAAGTCGTCAATACTCTTGGCGGCTTTCACGGTTCTAGAGTTTAAGGAAAATTAAATATGGAAAACAGCTCTCGCCTTTTGTTTTCGAATCAATTGATGCTGTCGAACGGGCTGCTGTCATTTAATAGGCCGTTTTTATGCAGCAGGATAGCGATAACCTTAGCTTTGCTGATTTTAAGCTTGTTCTCATTTTCAAGCTCGGCAAAAACGAGAACGATCCAAGATGAGCAAGGCCAGTTTGAGATAGCGACTACCCCGCAACGTATTGTGGTGTTGGAGTTTTCATTTGTAGATGCACTCGCTGCGGTGGGTGTTTCTCCTGTTGGTGTTGCCGATGACAATGATGCTTCAAGAGTGATTCCGGCGGTACGTGAATTGGTTCAACCTTGGGAATCGGTTGGCATGCGTTCTCAGCCTAGCCTAGAAGCCATTGCGGTATTAAAGCCAGATCTGATCATTGCCGATGCAGAGCGTCATCGTACGGTCTATCAAGATCTACAACGCATCGCACCAACTCTACTGCTTAAAAGCCGTGGTGAGACTTATCAAGAGAATTTGGAGTCTGCGCTCAAGATTGGCATCGCTCTCGATAAACAATCGTCAATGGAACAACGAATTCAACAGCATCAACACGCCATGGCTGAATTCAAAAGTCATTTCTCGCTCAAACAAACCGTCCAATTCGCTGTCGTGTCGGATAAAGGTATGTGGTTACATAGCCCCGCATCTTACGCAGGGGGCGTGCTGACCACATTAGGTATTGCGAGCCCTATTGTGAAACCAACAGAGAAGGCATATTTACCAACCAGCTTTGAGTTGTTGTTGAAAACCAATCCGGATTGGTTGCTCCTTGGTGCTTACTCTCATCCAAATATTGTTGATGATTGGCAGGAAAATCCGTTATTCAATGTACTAACCTCTGTAAAAAGTAAGCAAGTTGTAGAAGTGTCACCAGCACTTTGGTCACTGAATCGAGGCATGTTAGCGGCAGAAAAAATGGCGAAAAATCTTGAGCAGATCTTGGATCCATCATGAGTACGATGTTGTTCTCTAAAAGTAAGCGATTCTGGCCAATATTGTCGTGGCGAGTCACGTTATTTACCGGATTAGTGTCGTGTTTGGCACTTTCTGGTTACGCGGCCTCTATGACCGGGTGGTCTAATTTCTCTTTAACATTGAGTGACTTGATTCACTATCGGTTTGCGTTTGATGAAAGCAACATGACTCATCAAATATTGGCGACGCTAAGAGCGCCAAGAGCTTATGCGGGGCTATTGATTGGTGCGAGTTTGGCCGTCGCTGGGTTATTGATGCAAGGCTTGACGCGCAATCCACTCGCGTCTCCGTCGATTCTTGGCATTAACGCTGGCGCTGCCTGTTTTATGGCGTTAGCTGCAATAGGTATACCTGTGGTTAGCGAGCTAAGTCCAATCCTTAATGCGGTTCTTGGTGCGTTGCTAAGCGGCGGTGCTGTGATGCTTCTGGGCGGCTTTTTCTCCGAACGTTCTCATCCGTTACGTTTGGTTCTCGCGGGTATCGCCATTACTGCGTTATTGCTCGGACTGACACGAGCGGCGCTGATTCTTGCTGACGACATGGCTTATAGCGTCTTGCATTGGCTTACTGGTTCACTGTCTAGTGTGGATGATGGGCAATGGCAACAGCTTTGGCCGCCTGTAGTGACTGGTTTGGTGTTAGCAATGAGTCTTGCTCGCAACCTCAACTTATTGGCGCTTGGTGAAGAGGTTGCCGTGGGGCTTGGCAGTAACATCAGGTTTACTCGCCTGATTAGTGGATTGACGATTGTGTTGCTTGCCGGAGCAAGCGTCGCTATCGCAGGGCCAATTGGCTTTGTTGGTTTGTTAGTGCCTCATTTGGTTCGACCTATGGTTGGTCACAATTTCCATTTACTGATTCCTATTTCCGCATTGGCAGGCGCAGCATTAGTCTCTTGGTCAGATGCATTATCACGAGCGATTGCTTTCCCGACTGAAACACCCGTTGGTGTTATTACTGCTTTGCTTGGGACACCTTGTTTTATTTTGATTGCGACGAGGAGATCTTAATGCACCATCACACTAAGATAGTTTTGTTATCTGGGATTCTCATATTAGTGGCATCTGCGGGTTTGTTTGTCGGTGCAGCGTCACTTTCTATTCCTCAAGTCATCGAACATTTGGTCGCGTTTTCCAGTGACGACTTTGTTATCCATCAGTATCGGCTACCACGTATGTTGCTCGCGATAAGCGTGGGCGCAGGGTTAGGGCTTTCTGGGGTATTGGTGCAAGGCGTGATACGTAATCCGTTAGCATCGCCTGACCTTATGGGTATTAGCGCTGGGGCTGGCCTTGCTGCGACAGCGAGTTTAGTTTGGTTCCCCAATGCACCAGTCAGTGTGCTTCCGGTTGTGGCGATGTTCGGTGGGGTATTGGCTGCTGGGCTGATTGCGGTATTGGCATGGTGGTCAAGACCAACACCCGCCAAATTGGCGCTGATTGGTATTGCGGTGAGTGCGTTTCTGGCCAGTTGTATCGACTTCTTGCTGGTCACCAATCCGATCGAGATCAACACGGCCATGGTGTGGTTAACTGGCAGCCTTTGGGGACGAAACTGGCAGCAAGTTCCCTTTATTTGGAGTGTGCTGCTCTTGTTGTTACCTATGGCATTGTGGCTTGCTTGGCGATTAGATGTGATGGGGCTTGGCGAGGAAAGTGCGACCACATTGGGTACTAAGCCAAAACAGATTCAGGCTCTTGCGTTATTGGCTGCTGTATTGCTTGCCAGTGTTAGCGTTTCTGTTGCAGGAACGATCAGTTTTGTGGGTTTATTGGCACCTCACTTAGCCCGCTTGTTGTTTGGGCATCATCATAAGTTGTTAATCCCAGCATCTGCACTGGTGGGGGCAATTCTGGTTACCAGCGCTGATGGGTTGGCCAGAGGTCTACAACCACCCATTGAATTGCCAGCAGGGGTTCTCACGTCTGTGATTGGCGCGCCATATTTCATCTTTCTTCTCTATCGTTATCGAGGTTGGTAACCATGCTTAAAACGCAGAATCTTTCCGTCGCGTACGGCAAACAAACGATCATACCGAACCTGTCTGTTTCTATCCCTAAGGGAAAAATCACCGCATTGATAGGACCTAACGGGTGCGGTAAATCTACCTTGTTAAAGACGTTAGTCAGAATTAACAAGCCAGTGGCTGGAGAGGTGTTGTTTGAAGACAAACCACTGTCGAGTTATGGCGATAAAGCGCTTGCTCGTTCGTTGTCACTTCTTCCGCAAATCTTGGTTAGTCCTGAGGGGATCACGGTAAGAAAGTTGGTTGAATATGGTCGTTCGCCTTATGTATCTCATTGGGGGAGGCTAGGGCAGGACGATCAAAGGATTGTCGAACAAGCTATGCGTGATACAGGTGTACTTGAGTTTGCTGATAAGCCTGTTGAGTCACTGTCTGGAGGCCAGCGCCAAAGAGCTTGGATTGCGATGGTAATTGCACAAGATACGGACGTAGTGATGTTGGATGAACCGACTACATACCTTGATATGTCTCATCAAGTGGAGTTAATGAACCTGATGCAACAGATGAATGCCAAAGGAAAAACGGTGGTTGTTGTGTTGCATGACCTGAACCAAGCCAGTCGTTACTGCGATCATTTAGTGGTTTTGGAAAAAGGGTGCTTAATCGCAGAAGGGTCGCCTGATGAGGTGATGACTGAAACTATGCTCAGTAACGTCTTTGATCTCAAAGCGAGCGTGTTTCGTGACCCTATTTCAAATACGCCAATGTGTGTTGCTATTTAGGAGACTATCAGTCAACTGGAAAGGATGGATACTTATTGTTTAATACCTTTGGTTTTTGGTAGTAAGTATCCGAAAACTTTGTTCTTACTTATTTTCCATTCTCATGTATTATGTGCGCCCATAATTGTATGACAAATGTGTAATTCTGTTTCCGTATGAATAAAGTCACCAACCACGCCATCTTGCTTTTGGTATTTGCAAACTTATTGGCGTCTTTTTCCGATGTCTCACTAAAAATACTTAATGGTGAAGTTCCCACATTTCAGTATGTGTTTATCCGCCAGCTATTGAGCGTGATTTTACTGCTTCCTTTTTGGCTAAAGCTCCCTAAAGAAACTCGCATGCAAGGCGGTTGCCGCATCAATTTTTTACGGGCTCAATTTATATTAGTGGGTAGTGGTTGTGCGATGATTGCCATTACACACCTTACCTTGGCGACAGCGAACGCGATGTTCTATGTTGGGCCAATCTTGATGCTTCCTCTGTCTATTGTGTTGTTGAAAGAAAGGCCGACATCATCAAAAGTGACCGCGACACTAATAGGCTTCGTGGGTGTGCTAATTGTGTTGCGTCCAGAGCAATTTCACTGGGCGGCGATTGCAGGGCTAGGCAGTGCGCTTGCAATGGGGGTTGGTAATATTTTGATCAAGCGTTTGAACGCCGAACAACACATTATCTCTACCTTATTTTGGACTAGTGTTATGACTCTGCCACTTGCACTGGCGTTTGCATTGCCGGCATGGGCCGCGATTGAATGGCGTCATGTAGGGTGGATCATGGCAATCAATCTATTTGTTCTTGGTTATCATGCATTGGTGGTGGTGGCGTATAAAAAGGCTCCAGCAAACCAAATTGCGCTCGCAGAATACTCGGGGTTAGTGTTTGTAACCTTGTTTGGCGTGATGTGGTTTGACGAGATCCCCGACATTCTGACACTGGTTGGTATCAGCCTCATCGTTATTCCAATGATGCCGATTAGATGGAAGAAGTTCTTTAGTTTAGGGAACAGAGCATCTCTCGATGTAGAGGTGAATCAGCCAAAGTCATAATATCTGTGGCTTAACCGCCGCGTATTGCAAAGACGAAACGTGCTAGATGAAAGAAAAGCGAACCTAAGTGGTTCGCTTTTTGTTTTTTATCCGATCTTTCCGCTTAAAACTGATAGTTTTTCCATAACTTCCGTACGGAGTCTTCGGGGTCATTGACCTGTTTCGATGTAACATCAAATTGCATTGTTGGTCGTTCTGATAAGTTATAATGAGACCAATCAGCTTTACTTGTCTTGATGAACGTTAGCCATTGATTGTGCATGGCATTAACAAGTTCAACTGGAGGCTGTGAGCCGACAAATGTTTTTACTTGTTCGTTGTTAGTGGTATTAAACACAAACGGTACGTCAACAAAGTGCGCGGCTCCTAAGTGACCATCAAACGCAGGTGACATCCAAGAAAAATTATAATGCCAAACATTGTTGTCGTTTTTAGTTAACTGTTGAGCAATGTGCAGTGCTGGCATTCTAAACGTAAAATCAGATTGAATGTCGGCAAACGTGTCTCCAATAGACGTGCTATTGCCTTCTGTTGAATACACATCCGCAGGCCAACCCTCCAATGACAAGTCAGATAATAATAGTGACTTCGTTTCTTCGGTCGTGTTGTTAACGGCACCACTTGGTACCAAGTAGAGTCGTGATTCTTGATCTGTGCTACCAACGATGACGGGAATAGAAGGTGAAGCTTTGGCGAGATCTTTCATTGGAGACTCAACAATGATATCCCCATCAACGACGGGCAAGAATGCGGTGCCTCCCCACGACAGCATTCCCCATTTGTCACGATCTTGTATGGTATGGCCCATATCAATAACGTTCTTAACTAATTCAGGAAATGGGACTGTAGATAAACCTTCAATGGTGGCTGGGATATTCAGTTTTTCAGTATAGCTTTGTGTGATTTTATCAGCTTCTTTTTGGGTTAAAAATGCCATTGGAGGGCTTTGCATAATGGCTTTTTGGAATAGGCCTTCGGCTTTTTCGGTACCTAATAAAATGGCAACACTTTCTGCCCCGGCTGATTGACCTGCGACCGTCACTTGGCTAGGGTCGCCACCAAAATCTTCGATGTTATTTTGCACCCATTTAAGAGCCATGATTTGATCAAGAATGCCGCGATTATCCGGTGTGCCTTCAAGGTGCATGAAGCCATCAACGCCTACGCGATAATTGATCGTTACAACGATCACGTTGTTCTTCGCAAAGCTTGTACCATCATAAGCCAACTCTGCTGCGTCTTCTCGGATAAAAGCACCGCCTGGGATCCACACCATGACAGGCAGCTTTTTATTTGATGCCTTGTTGTTGGCAGCAATGGCGTTAGTCGGTGTCCATATGTTCAGAGTAAGATGTCCGGGAGCCCCCACCAAGGTGATGTTTTTACCTCGACTTGGTTGTGGAACGGGTTGACCTGCTTTTGTTGCATCTAATATTCCACTCCAAGTTTCGTAGGCTTGCGGAGCTTGAAAACGGCGCTCTGCCGTAAAAGGGTTTTGCGCATATGGAACGTCATAAAATGTAGTCACACCATCATGGTTGCTTCCCATAAGTTTACCAGACTCAATGATTGCTACCGTTGAGTTTTCAGCATTTTGAGTGTGGGCAAATAGTGTATTACTTTGAATTAAACCTGCACTGAGGCATGCGACTAGTACCATTGTTTTTTTCATTTCATTGGGCTCGGTATTGGAATAGAAGGTCAGTATAAAACCTAGTTTGAAGTTGATATATATGCTATACGTCAATAGATTGTTGCATAAATCGAACTATTGAGGGTGTATGGATAGAATTATTTCAATGGAAGTTTTCGTTTCTACTGTCGATCTAGGAAGCCTGACGGCAGCATCTGAGGCTTTAGGAATGTCACGATCCATGGCGACTAGGCATATAACCGCGTTGGAAAAGTCTTTAGGTGTATGTTTACTATATCGCTCAACAAGAAGCTTAGGTATCACTAACGCCGGTCGTGATTTATTGCCTTTCTGCCAGAATATTTTAGAGCAGAATGCCCAACTATATAGCTTAGCCCAAGAACAGCACTCTCAACCTAAAGGAAGAATTTCACTGGTTACTAGCATTTCGTTTGGTCAGGGTTATCTTGCCCAAGCTATCGAACAATTCATGCTTAAGTACCCTGACATAGAAGTTGATCTCACGCTGTCGAATCAGTCACTGGATTTGATAAAACATGGGGTTGATATGGCAATCGAGTTGAGTAATGACCTGCCCGAATCTTTAATTGGAAAGAAATTGGCTGATTGTCCATCGGTGGTTTGCGCTTCCCCTCAATACCTAGCGGAACATGGGGCTCCTTTATCTCCCGAAGATTTACTCGATCACAATTGCTTGATCCACAAACGAATAGGCAATGATTGGCTGTTTGTTTCTAAAGCCGGTTCTAAATCTGCTCAGCCTATTAATGTAACGGTCACAAGTAACTACTCTGTAAATGATAGTTCCATACTTCTTAATGCAGCGATTAATGGCAAAGGTATAGCGTGTTTACCTCTGCCTTTTATTGACAATGAAGCACAAACTGGAGCTCTTACTATTCTGCTAACAGACTGTCAAGTGAACCCTGTTGGCATATGGGCGCTGTATCCCTCAAGACAATACCAGCCTAAGTTACATCGATACTTGTTGGATTTTCTACAACAAGACTTATCGTTGAAGCACGAACAAGTCGACTCTATTTATTCATGAGGTTGTTTGTCGCTTAGCTTAAAGCATGTGAATTAGTAAGCTCGGTGCCAAAGAAGTCACCTTAGAGAAGGTCGTCTAAACTTAGGGTCTGTATGTTATCGAAGTACGGCAATTTGGGCTCTAAAAACGTTCTCGAAATAAATGCAAACTAGTGCTTTACCTCAACTTAACTTGAGGTATTAGGATATACAACGTTGCTTACGAGAATACTTTAAGGAGAGAAGAATGATCCAACTTGAACATGTGAACTTAGTGGTAAAAGACATCCCAGAAATGCTGGTTTTCTATAAAGCGGCATTCCCTCATTGGTATGTCCGTGATGAGGGAAAAGGGGAGTGGTCAGGTAAGCCACGTAACTGGTTGCACTTTGGCGATGAGTATCAATATATTGCATTGAGTGACCATGGTGAGGGTGAAAATAGAGACTTAGCCGGACACTCCGTTGGTCTCGCTCACTTCGCTTATGTGACCCATAATATTGAGAGTGTGATTGAACGCCTTATCGATGCGGGCTTCCCAATAGCCAAACCCGGAGCGGAAGAACCTTATCGCAAAAACGTCTACTTTGTGGATCCAGCTGGTTTTGAAATCGAGTTCGTAGAATACTTGAGCGATGATCCCAAACTGCGCAATGCCACGTAATAAAACTCGTTAATTGTCTTGGTTTGTTAGAGCGAGTTTGTTCAAAATAAAACGTCTAATAAAGGGTGCTAGGAAAGACTTACAGAAAAGGGCATTGTGGAATACTCCGCAATGCCCTTTTTCAATCTTTACTTGTTTGTCTGTTTGCCTAACGGCGTATAAGTCTAACGCTAAACAGCTAGCTATTTAGCTTTAAATGGCACCAATAACTGTTTACCAAATACATTGATTAGTGCGCCTGTCACGATCAGCCCACCACCTAGGTAAGTCCAAACTGATGGAATTTCATTAAATATCCACACGCCTAACAGTGCCGAGAATACGATCTGAACGTAAGAGTAAGCCGAAGCCTTGCCTGCTGCTTGGGTTTGCATCGCCTTGGTTAAGCCGTATTGGCCTATCTGTGTGAAAATCCCTACTAAAATCAACATCAATGTTAAGAACACGCTCGGCCACACAAAATCGTTCCAGATAAGAACGGTTGAGATTGGTAGAGCAACCAGTGGGAAGTAGAAGATGATCACCGAGCTGTCTTCAGTTTGGCTAAGCTTTCTCACAATTACATAGGCGATTGAGCTGCCAAACGCACCACATAATGCCAGCATAATACTGAATAATGGAAACTCGCTGCTCGCTCCGCTGTTCATGCTCGGTTGTACCATTACCAATAATCCCACTAGGCAGAATGCAATGCAGATCATGGTCGATTTTTGGATGCGTTCTTTGAGGAATAACACGCCCAGTAGTGCGGTAAATACGGGGTGCACGTATTGTAAAATGGTCGCCTCTGCTAATGGTAATGTGGTTACGGCATAGTAAACGCACATTAGCGCCGCAGTACCGACAGTACCACGCACGAACAAGAGTGGTTTGTTGTTGCCCCAAATCGAAATACGTTTGCGCTTCACATCGACATAACTGATGATCAACGACACCAGCGCCCTAGCTGCAACGATTTCGAATACGGGTATGCCATAGTTGCTAATGTATTTCACACAAGCTGACATCAGTGCGAATCCAAAAGCGGAGAGAATCATGAATCGAACCCCAACAGGGATTTGAGAAAAAGAGAAAGAAGGCATAAAAATATCAATCGGTTGAGGGAGAAGGAATCATAACTTAGTTTAGAAGCGCCGACCAAAGTCTTTGTCTTGTAATAGTCAACTTGACTCAATTAATTCTCATTTCAGTTATACGTGCCTTTATCTCACATAATATCGTCCATCGCTCAATTTTATAAAATCCACACCAACAGAAAGTGACGTTAATTCAACTCTGATTTATCGAACGTTTTAATTATTACACCCACTCATATCATTCTTGTGAATTTATAATGAGAGATATGTTCTATGAAACCAATAAATACCTTACTCATATCCACACTTGCCGCTTGTTCTTTCAGTTCAGCTACTTACGCTGATACCATTTTGCACGCTTTCAACTGGAAGTACTCAGACGTAACGGCCAACGCCAACCAAATAGCCGAAGCTGGCTATAAGAAAGTGTTGGTTGCACCGGCAATGAAATCCAGTGGCAGCCAATGGTGGGCACGTTATCAACCACAAGATCTGCGCACCATTGATTCTCCGTTGGGGAACAAGCAAGATTTAGCCGCAATGATCACTGCACTCAAAGGTGTGGGTGTTGATGTTTACGCTGATGTTGTACTCAACCACATGGCGAATGAAAGCTGGAAGCGAAGTGACTTGGATTACCCAGGCACAGAAGTGCTAAACGACTATGCCGGCCGCTCAAGCTACTATGCTGACCAGACTTTGTTTGGCAACTTAGCGCAAGGTTTTGTCTCGGCTAACGATTTCCACCCAGCAGGCTGTATTTCGGATTGGAACGACCCTGGTCACGTTCAGTATTGGCGTTTGTGTGGCGCAGATGGTGATGTTGGTCTTCCTGATTTGGATCCAAACAATTGGGTGGTTTCACAGCAACGTCTATACCTAAAAGCTCTAAAAGATATGGGAGTCAAAGGGTTCCGTATTGATGCCGTAAAGCACATGAGTCAGTACCAGATCGATCAAGTGTTCACGTCTGATATTACCTCGAACATTCATGTGTTTGGTGAGGTGATTACCAGCGGTGGGGCAGGCAACAGTGGCTATGAGTCCTTCTTAGCACCTTATTTAAACAATACTAATCACTCCGCGTACGATTTCCCGCTGTTTGCTTCGATTCGCTCGGCCTTCTCTATGAACGGAAGTTTAAACCAACTGCATGATCCAAAAGCTTATGGGCAAGCGCTCGATGACAATCGTTCGATTACTTTTGCGATCACGCACGATATTCCAACTAATGATGGCTTCCGTTACCAAATTATGGATCCACAAGATGAGCAGCTTGCTTACGCTTACATTCTTGGCAAAGATGGCGGTACGCCGTTGATCTACAGTGATGATCTTCCTGATTCTGAAGATAAGGATAACGGTCGCTGGGGCAATGTTTGGAATAGCTCAACGATGAAGAGCATGTTGAGCTTCCATAATGCGATGCAGGGCAAAACCATGACTATGCTTTCGAGCGATCAGTGCACCTTGTTATTCAAGCGTGGTAAAGAAGGGGTTGTGGGTATCAACAAGTGCGGTGAAACTCGTGGAGTTACTGTAGATACCTACCAGCATGAATTTAACTGGAATATTCAATACCAAGATGTGTTGAGCACTGCAACAGAAACGGTTACTTCTCGTTATCACACTTTCAATTTGCCACCACGCAGCGCACGTATGTTTAAGTTGTAGTGTTCAGTTATCTGGAAAGCCAGAATAAAAGCTAAACATGACTGTTCAGAAAGCATGAGCCGCAGTAAGAGTTGCGGCTTATTTGTGTCTGGTTTTGAGGTTTTTGCTTACTATTTTTGAGTTAATCTTGCGCTTTAATTACGCCAGACCAATGGTATTGCAGTGCCAATTGCTTGAGTAACTCAATCTCTTTTGCTGTTTCTTCTCTGAGCCAGTCAATAATATCGTCTATCACAGGAGTATGAGTGCGCTGGTGAATGTAATACGTCCAAGCACTGTGTTGTAGTTTGGCGTGCTCCGGACAATATAAAAAGCCACGTTGCAGTTCCTTTAAGACCAAAAGGAGATCCGTTACCGTGACACCTTCACCCGATAAACAGGCACTGAGTGCCATATCTAACGATAAGAAACTGGTATTTCTGACAGGCTTCTTTGGAGGGGATTCGACATCAGCCAACCACACTTTCCAGTCGTGGTGATCGAGTGTTGGGTGAATACGAGGCATCGTTAAAATGGAAGTTAAATCGGTGTCCTCAGTAATAACGTTCGTGGAACAAACCGGAGCCATAAACTCTTCACGTAAGAAGGTAATATCTGGTGCGTTGTCGTAACGTTTTTTGAAGCGAGTGTGAAAGATCAATAAATCATACTCACTACTATTGATTGCCTCATCTTCTTCTATTACTGGAACAATCACTATCTCATAGTCGGGGTAGCGTTCATTCAACTCGCGCACTTTGGATATCAGCACACGGGTTGCAAAGCTCAAGGTGGCTTTAATCACGATTCGTTTTTGCTTGGGATCTTTCCAAGACGCCATTACCGCTTCGATATTTCCATAGCTCTCACGCAATACTCTATACAAATCATGCCCTTGAGGTGTGAGTTCAATTGCTCTGTGTTTGCGAACAACCAGTGATGCGCTGAGCTCATCTTCAAGCTGTTTGATCTGACGGCTGATCGCACTCTGTGTTACGTGAAGCTCATCGGCAGCTAACGTAAAGCTCATCAGCCTTGCTGCAGCTTCAAAGGCTTTCAAACCATTATGTGATGATGGCAAGCTCGGATATGGGGTCATAATTCGTTCGCATGAGTTTATGGAATGTTAGAGTCGCAAATTTATCAATTGAACGCTAGCCCCATCGATCGTATTTTGGGCGAAATTAACTGAGGCGCTCATGAAAAAAATACTCACTCTTGCATTCCCTTTGATCATTTCACAGCTGATATCCATGGCTCTAGTCCTTACTGATGTTTGGATGATGTCACGCATCAGTGTGTCGGCGCTTGCGGCTGGTGGATTAGGGGCCTCTATCTACTTCTTCATCTTCATTATTGCGAGCAGTACGGTAGGCTGTGTCGCGAACTTGATTGCTATTGCTTATGGTCAGCGAGTCGCTCGCCCAGAGTTTGGTAATACTCAAATCAGATTAGCGGTGAAAGGCGCAACCATGTTGGCATTCGTGCTCAGTGTGACCTTAATGGCCAGCTTCTGGTTTGCGCCACTGGTATTAGAAGCGGCCAAGCAACCACCAGAAGTGATCACTTTAGCCATGGAATATGTACACGCTCTGAAATGGGTGATGCTGCCTTCCCTTATATTGTTGGTTCTTCGTGGCTTAACCAGTGCGTTTGGTAACGTGCGCTCTATTCTTGTGATGTCTATTATCACCGTAATTTTAAATGTGCCGGTGAGTTATTTACTGACGTTCCAGTTAGATATGGGCTTAACGGGTTTAGGCTTAGGAACCGCTATCGCGGCATTTATCGTGATGGTTGGATACACGGTTTGGGTATTTAAGCGTGATGAATTCAAGCAGTTCGCCCCTTGGTTAAACACAGAAGAGTACTCAATCAAGTTGATGAG
>NZ_JADDYI010000053.1:558127-614385 GCF_015163545.1 Vibrio sp. OPT24 | reverse complement strand
CCCGTTGTTGTTAATGGGTTTACCTATCGGCTTGGCGGCGTTGCTTGAGCATGGGCTTATTTACGGCGGCACCTTAATGGCGGGGACGATCAGTATTGCCTCGTTGGCGCTGCATCAAATCTTGCTTCAATGTTTAAGCTTTACTTGGAACTTCAATTTCGGTTTCTCGCAAGCAGCCGCAATTTTGGTGGGACGCGATTATGGTGCGGGTAATTTTGAAGGAATTAAACGAACGTCAATTCAGAGCTTTATTTTAGTATCGGTATTGAGCGTGGTGTTATCTGCCGTGTTTATCTTGTGGCCGGAAATGATCGCTTCTATCTTCAAATTGGATGATGGTACAGGGGCGATGACTTCATTGCTGGCTTCTGTTATTTGGGTCGTCGCTCTGTGTTTTATTGTTGATGCTTGGCAACTGTTGGCGATTAATCTGTTAAGAGGCATGAAGATTGTCTCGATGCCAACCGTAATGACTGCCATTGGTTACTGGGTATTTGGACTACCTGCTGCTTGGTATTTGATGCCTAAGTTCGAATTAGCAGGAATTTGGGGCGGAATCGGTGTTGGTTTGGGTGTGACAGGTATTCTGCTGCTCATCCAACTGATGCGTGTCATTCAAAAGAACAGCAAGTTCCCGGATCTATCGAATCATGTTTATTCGTGAGCCGCTAGTTACACATTAAACACAGAAGCCGCAGTCATCGTAACGACTGCGGCTTTTTCTGTTCTCATTTTTCTGATTCGGTCTTATGTTGCATGCGATATGTATCTACGGGCAAGGATTAACCTATCGCTATCAAGGCAAAGAGTGGCGTCTATTTGTTACCAGACAACACGGACTTCATCATTGTTTTGAATTGCTCTTTCTGCTCTTCAGTCAACACGTTATAGATGTTGTTCTTAAGACGCATTTCTTGCATCACCATCGACTTCTCGGTTGCTTGAACCGTGTCGATGACCTTTTCCATTTCAGCTTCATCAAAATCCGGTTGAGTCACAAGGCTGATCTGTTTCTTCTTAAGCTCTATTGCTTTATCCATATCAATCTCTGTTCTATCGGATTGATAGTCTTCTACAAAAGAGAACACTTCTGCTTGTTGCTCTTCGGTTAGGTTTAAAGAAGCAATGACCATTTGTAGCGGGCTCAATACTGGCTGAGGCAGTTGTTGTGGTGATGAAGCACTCACAAACGGAGCGGTAACGAGTAAAGCTGAAGCAGTTAAGACACAAAGCGACTTTTTCAGTGATTTCATTGAGTTTCTCCTGTTAATGGAAACATGAGTATAGGTAGCCAAGCTGAACTCGAGATGAACACGCCGTTCAGTTAACTGCGTTCAATTCAGTACTATGTTTAGATAAGCAGAAAACGAGTTAGACCTTGGTCTTACAGAAACCGAGCTAAAAGGTGACTAGAATGATTCGAGTTGCTTAATGTTTTATCAAGGAATGCACAAATGGAAGTTGGATTGTTCTGGGCTGAAAAAGGAATGTTGGTGCTTGGTGCACTGTTTGTTTTAACAAGCATGATGCAATATGGAAGGCGCAGTAGCGATTGGAAAGGGGTGATTACGATGTTTTACAAGCGTATCCCAATGAATATAGCTGAATATAAATGGTACCGTTTAGGGATCGCTCTATTGGTTTTTGCCGTGATCATACGTTTTGCGTTACTGATTCTATGGCCGTCCTATCAGTTCTAGCTTTTTTCCCATAGCGTTTACATTAACTTTTGGATACTCGCCTTGTGGGTCAGTGCTACTTTGTTTGCGCTTGTTTGTTGGACCTATAAAGGCGATAAATGTATGAGTCGTTCGAGCCATAATAAACCCACTTATTAAGGCTGGCATTTCATAAATTCGCCGTGTTGTTTCACCCAAAAAAGTGCTATTGCTCTATAATTACAGTTTGTTATTACCTTTGTAGCATATTGTTTTTCATAAAGAATAATGTCAAATAATAGCTTACCTGCCTGTTTCATCATTCTTACTAATAATCTACATATAAATCTATTCACCCCGTACCTGATACCATAATGATCTGTTACACTCGTGCCAGTTAGCTTTAATTTGTCGGTGGTGCATTTATGTCGTTCCCAGTTCTTATATGTGATGATTCTGCGTTAGCAAGGAAGCAAATGGCTCGGTCACTGCCTAGTTCTCTAAATGCAGATATAACTTTTGCTGTTCATGGGCTTAATGCACTTGAAGAGTTAGCTCAAAACCAGTTCAAACTTATGTTCCTCGACCTCACCATGCCGGAATTAGACGGCTATGGCACATTGGAAGAGATGCAACGTTTAGGTGATACCACACCTGTTGTGGTTGTTTCTGGTGATATCCAGCCAAAAGCGCAACAGAAGGTAATGGACCTTGGTGCTAAAGCGTTTTTGCAAAAGCCGATCGATAAAGAAGCGTTAAAAGCCATTTTACGTGAGCATGTTGAGCCACCAAAACAGCCTCAACTCATTACGCCTTCGCCTTTAGAACTCCCAATTCTTCGCCGACGTGACATCTACATGGAAGTTGCGAACGTAGCGATTGGTCGTGCAGCAGATGCATTGGCTCGTCACTTCAATGTGTTTGTTCATTTACCACTGCCGAACGTTAACATCTTCGAAGTGAGTGAATTGCACATGGCACTTCGTGACCTAGCTGACAATGACCAAGTATCGGGTGTTTGCCAAGGTTTCAGCGGAGAAGGCATCGCAGGCGAAGCATTAGTCTTGTTGAGCGATTCCAGTGTGAGCGACCTTAAAAAGCTCATGAAAGTGCCAACCGAAAGCGAACAGTTGGAAGAATTAGAGCTACTGATGGATGTATCTAACATCCTTGTAGGCTCATTCTTGAATGGACTAGGGGAGCAATCTGAAGTTCGTTTCTTCCAGAGCTCTCCTGTACTGCTCGGGCAACACATCTCGATCGATTCGGTCATCGAAAATACAAGTGGCTCATTTAAGAAGACCATGACTTTCGAAGTCAGCTACAACATTGATGGCACTTCTATCCGTTGTGACCTTTTGTTTATGTTTGTCGATGAGTCTCTGCCTCTTCTAGACAACAAATTGGCCTACCTAATGGAGGAGTTTTAATATGCTGAATCTTCCTGCTGAATTTGAACAGTTCCACTGGATGGTGGACATGGTTCAAAACGTCGATATGGGGCTGGTGGTCATTAATCGTGACTTTCAGGTACAAGTTTGGAATGGCTTCATGACGCACCATAGCGGTAAGCAATCGCATGATGCGATCGGTAAGTCGATCTTTGAGTTATTCCCTGAGATCCCTGAAGAGTGGTTTAGGCTGAAAACCAAGCCAGTCTATGACCTAGGTTGCCGCAGCTTCATTACATGGCAACAAAGGCCTTATCTGTTTAAGTGTCGTAACGTTAGGCCAGTAACCCAACAAGCCGATTTCATGTATCAGAACGTGACGCTGAACCCAATGCGCTCACCAACAGGGCAAGTCAGCTCATTGTTCTTATCTATTCAAGATGCGACCGCTGAAGCGTTAGTTTCTCAAAAGAACTAGCACTGCTCTATTCACTAAACAGCAATTTTCTATGTGCGTATTAGCATCAGTCTGATCAGCGAATAAAAATGGCTAAGGTTAACCACTTTAGCCATTTTTTTGCTTTCTATTCTTTAAATCTTGTCTTTCCCCCCAGTTTTACACGTCAACCAATCTTCTTTTTCTGTGCGCTTTGCAGAGTCTTCCAGGTTAAATGAACGAAAGGGCAGCCACGAAATGTGCTTTTGGAACGGTAATGCTACGGGTTAATAGAAATTAGATTTATAAAGCTTGAGCTTGAAAGCATTATTTAATGGAGTGCGAGGGCTGGATTCTCAAACCCAAATGAATCTCGACCTCAAAATCGAACCCATTGCACAGTGCTTTTCCAAATTGGGGCTAGTTGGCAAGGTGATGAGATTACCTAATTTGGTCGAGAGCAAAGAAAATTTGGGAAAAAATCGAATTTATTTAAGAAAAAAGACAATTTTTTGTTGGAGAAAAGTGTGATTTTTATGTGATTTCGAGGCACTTTCTTCACATATTTGCTTAATGAGGGTGATATTGAGTGAAATAGGGAGGAAAACGATTGCGCAATAAATCGACAGCGTTTGCGTGAATAGTTCGCTAAGTTATTAATTAATAAGAATTTAGTGGAAAAGTAAAGCTGAGGGGTTTGAAGCAGGTATGGAATCTTTGAGAGCATAGCATAAAAAAAAGTGAAATATCAGACTTGCTGTTACTAAATCACGACCTATAATGCTGAAAACCGGAGCGTCTGCCAACGCTCCGGTTTTTTTGTGTCCGAAGAAAAGTAAACTCGTCTGCCAACGGTTTTACTACGCATTTCGCGAGAGACACATAATTTTATGAATCAAGGAAAACACCATGCGTATCGAACAAGAACTTAAGTTAGGTTTCAAAGATGTACTCTTCCGTCCGAAGCGTTCTACCCTTAAAAGCCGTTCTCAAGTTGAATTAACCCGCGATTTTACATTCAAGCATAGCGGTCGTCAATGGTCTGGTACTCCAGTAATTGCAGCTAACATGGATTCGGTAGCAAGCTTTGAAATGGCAGCTGCTCTAGCAGAGCACGGTGTTATGACTGCAGTACACAAGCACTACACAGTAGAGCAGTGGGCTGAGTTCGCTAAAACAGCAGACAAGAAAACACTGAACAACGTATTTGTATCAACGGGTACGTCAGAAGCTGAATTTGAAAAAGTTAAGCAAATCATGACTCTTAGCGAAGATTTCGTATTTATCTGTATTGATATCGCTAACGGCTACTCAGAGCACCTAGTTGAGTACGTACAAAAAGTACGTGCTGAATTCCCAGACAAAGTGATCTCTGCAGGTAACGTTGTAACAGGTGATATGGTTGAAGAGCTAATCCTAGCGGGTGCAGACATCGTTAAGGTTGGTATCGGCCCAGGTTCAGTTTGTACTACACGTGTTAAAACAGGCGTAGGCTACCCTCAACTTTCTGCAATCATCGAGTGTGGCGACGCAGCACACGGCCTTGGCGGCATGATCATCGGTGACGGTGGCTGTTCATGTGCGGGTGACGTATCTAAAGCGTTCGGCGGTGGTGCTGACTTCGTAATGCTAGGCGGCATGCTAGCTGGTCACTCTGAGTCAGGCGGTGAAGTTGTAGAGCAAGACGGTAAGCAATACATGAAATTTTACGGCATGTCTTCACAGTCGGCTATGGATAAGCACTCAGGTGGTGTTGCTAAGTACCGTGCTGCGGAAGGTAAAACTGTTTTACTTCCGTTCCGTGGTTCTGTTCATAATACAATTTCTGACATCCTTGGCGGTGTGCGTTCAACTTGTACATACGTAGGCGCAGCAAAGCTTAAAGAGCTAACTAAGCGTACGACTTTCATCCGAGTGCAAGAGCAAGAAAACAACGTATTCGGTCGCGAATAACGTTTAAAACACTTGTTTAAAATTTTAGGAATTGAGCCACTTTAGAGTGGCTCTTTTTCTACCTGAAATTTGGCAAGTGGCGACAAAGTGGCGACAGCCGAGCAAAAAATTTTGTGGCGACAGGTTACAGGTTAGAAAGAGGGTTATGGATAATTGCTTCAGATAGGTGATCAGGTGCGAAGTGGGCATAGCGCATTGTCATGCTGATATCGGCGTGGCCTAGAATGTCCCTTAGCACTAAAATATTGCCGCCATTCATCATGAAGTGACTTGCGAACGAATGACGCAAAACATGGGAGGCTTGCCCTGAGGGTAGGGTGATGCCCAGTTTATTCTTCAATATGTAGCAGAAAGGTGTATAACACTCTTCAAAGAGCTTCCCTGAGGTTGGTTTGTATATCTCGTTGTAAAGCGCTTCAGAGATGGGTACTGAGCGATTCTTCTTCGTCTTGGTGTTGGTGAACGTAACTTTATATTTGCTTAACTGAGAGCCTTTTAGCTGAGCTGCTTCATTCCAGCGAGCCCCGGTGGCGAGACATAGCTTCACTATTTTCAGCATATCTGTTCGGCTGTGTTTAGACACATGCTCAAGTAACAAAGTAATGTGCTCTTTATGAAGAAAAGACATGGTACGTTCGTGATCTTTAAATGGCTTCACTTCCTCCAATGGGTTCGGTCCTTTCCACTCCCCAAGTTCTTTTAACTTGCTGAACATTGCTTTAAATCGAGCGAGTTCTGAATTTAGCGTTGCGATACTAGGCGCTCCTTTTTGCCAGCGCGCATCAACAAAGCTAATTTGTCCACTCATTCGGTTACTTCTGAATTCAGAATATGTTTTTGCATTAAAAACTGTCGCGATAGGGTTACCCATCGCGTTAGCCATTCTTAGAAATTTACTATGAATGACATTGCCTTTGGTAAGGGTTGCACCATAGTGCGAATACCAAAGCTCGATAAGTTGAGACAGCCTTCGGTGATCCGGCTTGTCTCCCATCCAGGGCTTATCGTCAATCTCTTTCATTGTGTGAAGCTCAAAAGCCTTGGCTTCGCCTTTAGTCGCAAACTTCTTACGAACGCGCTTCCCCGATCGCCCGTTTGGGTAACATTCGCAGATCCAAGGTTTGGTTGAGCCATCTTTTAAATTGCGGGTAGACATAATAAAGCCTAAAATAACTGTATATAAAAACAGTATAATTCAGGCTAAAACGTAGAACAATGTTTTATATTGGGGGAATAGCACATGACTCGCACCCTAGTAAGAAACACGTTAGTACGTTGAAAAGTCGACAGTAGTAAACGGGCTTTCTATGTTTCAATCAATTCAAGTGACGGCTGGCTACAGCATTTTCAAGATCAACAGTGATGGTCCAATAGGGATAAATAATAAGAATCAAGGAATGATTGAAGCGCTTTTGAAGCTAGGTAATCGATTTAAGGCGCCATTTGGTGGGTTTATAGAAGCAGATAACGTGATCGGTTTGAAGTGGGTGAAGCTGGTCGATATTAAGTATCTGTGCACTGATGAGGAAGCCGAAACTATCGAATACGTGATACAAAAAGACCACTATGTAGTGGGGACGTATCAAGACCGGAAGTTGTATATCTTATTGTTTGGTGGGGAGCCAAAACACCATCAGATCAAAGGCTTTGAACAAGATGGGAAAAACAATGTATTCGGATTGTTTTAATACTAATGAGATAGTTTATAAAACGTAAGATATAGGTCACATTGTGCATATGATTGTAAGCTGAGAATCTTATAAGTTTGGTAGAGTGTTATCATTCAAATCAATCGGTTGCATAATCTATGATCACCTGCACTTATAGAGAAAATGGTAGTAAATGTACAACAGAGGATTACGAAGCCAATCCTGAAAAGTACCGAGGCCTGATCGACTGCACTGTTTGTGGTAAGAAAGCTTGGTTTGTTAAAGGTTACTCAACAGCCAAAGTTAATCGAATGGCTTGCTTTGGTGCTAAGCATGAAGATGGGTGTGATGCGTCAACGGTGTTATTTAGTAGTGACGATGTTGATGAAGATAAAGACGGTGATGGTGAAACAACCGCCGATTTAAAAGTCGATCTGGATAAAACCGGTGCTAACTCTCTTTATGTTTCCAAAGACAATGGTTTGCACGGTGACGAAGAATCAACACGCGTAAGCAGTAAGCAATCCAAAGGCTTGGGTAATGGTAGTGGTTTCCCTTTAAATAAATCACTAAGAGCTCTACTGACAAACCTTTGTCGAAACCCTCATTATGCAGATAGAGGGCAAACCATCAAAATCGTTACAGATGGCGGTAGAGCAGTTATTGAAGGGCTGCTGTCTGACTTCTTGGTACCAATATCTTCAGTAAGCCGCGAGCATATTGGTAAGGAGTTCATCTTCTGGGGAACGATTAACAACTTAAACGTCGATAAGAATGGAACGTTGTGGCTGAATTACGGCGATTATAGGAAGGAGCCGAGTGTCAGTCTTTCATCTTCATTAAAAGAACAGTTGTTAAAGAACTTCAAATTGACTGAAGTTTCAGAGCTGGATGGTTCAGACGTTATTATCGTCGGGCATGTAGGATTCTCTGCTAATGGCAAAGCGATTATTAGTACTGGTTTTACCAAGTATCTGTCGTTTAGAAAAATGAATGTTACAGCGATAGAAGAGCCGGTATCTTAGTAACAATAAAGCCCCTAACTGGGGCTTTAATTATTTAACGCGGGCTTTATAGTTTTCAGGGACCAAATCAAAATGATCTTCGACGGGCCCATTTAAAGGGTAAAATTTTGCTTTGCCAGTCTTTTTGTTTAGGTCGTAAACTCGGTATACCCAATACTGACTCCCAAGTTCACGAGAAACTTCAACTTCATTCCTTGATATGAAAAAAGCAGTTCCTATCGTTTTCTCAGTTGTTTTAACTTCAATAAACTTCTCGGTACCATTCTCGTCAAATGACTTCACGTCGTAACCTGCGTAATCATCTTTCTTAGCTACATGAGTAATTTTATCTGCAAGGTCGGATAGCCCTATACTCATGAGATACTGCTTTTCATGTGCTATCACGAGTTCTTCTCCGGCTAGTCCAAGATTGCGATTTCTCTCATCAATATCGGCCCAGTTGTTAGTTTTATTCGTTGCGTTCCTGGTCCCTTTTTTTGGTGACTTCTTTCTAGTAGAGGGCTTTGGAGCTTCCGTTTCGGTTAGAACAACGTCTGAAATGTCTATTTTGTCGTTGGCTTCCAACTCTTCATGCGAAGTCCATGAATATAACTCACCTAAAAAGCCACTCGCCGGGTGTTGATGATCAAGGACCTGATAAATTACTTCAACAGGGATCTTTTTACTGTCTATGGGATAACTGTAGTCAATGCAACTTAGCTGACCGACGTATACAAAAGGTTGCGTTTTACTTTTAATTTTTTGATGAACGCGAGCGAAAAGAACCACCGGCTCTTTGTTAATGATCATCTCCATATGAGGAGTTGATGGGGTGTTGGCGTTTTGTGACTCCCAATGAAACTGTTTACCACTTAATACAAATGAATCTTTGTATTTATGGGCATCTTCCTTGTCTTCTTTATTTAGAGTAACGAATAGAACTACACAGTTTTTGAATCGAGTAATACCCGTTATATCGCGAACTTGCTTTGGAGGAGCTGCACCAGCTAAGTCGATTGCTTCTAACTTGGAGTACAGTTTCCCAATTTCAAAGTTAGAATAATCAAAAATCTCAGTTTCTCTTTTGATTTTGTCTCTAATCTCGAAGCCTAGCTTCTGGAGTACTTTAAAGCATTCACTCGTTTTACCTCCAGCGAAGTGTTTTGACTGGACTGTCGCATCGAGTAACTTAGACAAAGCTAAACCAAAAATGGCCTTTGGGGGGTAGGTGTTATCGTTAATGACGACATCATAATCGGTTGAGTCTTTATAAGTACTGACCTTGCCATCAAGCCCCTCGAATGCCTCAACAGCTGAATAGATATGACTAGTGCTCAAAGGTGATGACAAGGTGAGTAGGTTCGAGATTCTACCTGTACCTGGTGCTAAAGGGATAGGTGATCCTGTATTCGTTAATAGCTCGGTCATGAGTTGTGTACCTCAATATGCTCCCAAAGCCTCTTACACAAAGTATTTAATTCAGGTGTAAGCTTCCAGTCTTGTTCATCCATGATTTTTATAGCCGTATGACAAAACTTAACTTTGTCTTTAATAGTACCTGATTTATCTTTGTAGAAATCTCGCTCCAAACCGGGCGCCTTAGTAACATAGGTTTCAAGTACTCGACCGATACCTTCGTTTTCTTTCTCAAATCTATTGTTTTTTATATTGGCAAAACGATCAATAGAACATCCATCCGTTTGTCTGAATGTTCCCCACCTGGCTTTTGCTGTTTCAACAAGAATGTTCTGAGGGATATAGTTTTCTATTTCTTTCCATTTAAGTAACAGGAAACCATCACCCAAAGCCCCCTTGAGATCTTTTGTACGATTTCCTTTTCCATCAATATCAGCATCAGCGATGAGTAATATGTTCTTATTCAGCTTTTTAGCAGGAGTTTGAGTATCCGTCGTTTCTTCTCCGAATGCCCAGTGAGTGATATTACTACCTTGGTACTCGGCAAAAACATAATGTAGATTTTCATGATAGCTATTGAGTTCATTCGCTCTTTTTGTGTGCCCATTGTCGCGAAGCTCTTGAATATATTTTTTCATGTACGTGCGTAAGTAGAGCTTGTCAGTAACGCCTTCAACCCAGATGGAACAATTAGCTAGCAATACGGAAGACGCGCGTACTCCCAAGTTATCGAGTAAATCACCATATTCTTGAGTAGGGGTTACTACTGTCTCACCATTTTCTTGATGCACTTGTTGGATGGCCACGTCTCCACGTTCTTGCGCGAGATCTAATAGGTGATTCGAATGCGTGGTCATAAAGAACATATGTTCTTCATGCTGAGCGAATGTTTCTATTAATGTCCGTTGTAGGCCTGCATGGAGATAATGTTCCGGCTCTTCAATAAAGAAAATAGTTGGTTGATCTGCCATGAAAATAGGAAAGGTCAAAATGATAATAGATTGAATGCCATCACCCAAGTCATAAATTGGACGCTCGGTTTTATCACCTTCTTTAAAGTAAACGACATCCTTCTCAATCATGGGCACTAAAGAAATAATTTGGCCAAAGAAAAATTTTTCGGATAAGTATTGTTCGTACTTTCTTACCATTTGGCGTTGTTCATGGGTGCCAAGTAGATGTCTTGCTAGATCTTGATACAGTGAGTGACCCGTAAAAATCAGACCCAATTTATTTACATCACGGAAGTAATCAGTTTTTGTTCTTGTAGTTAACAAATCGTTTTTTGGATCGAGGTTTCGCAGACTGCGTAAGGTTGGGATATAAGTAGATGACCAATCAATATTGTTGAAAGATTCAACATGACTGATTTCTTTCTTATATTCAGATGTGTAAGGCTCAATTAGAATGTCTGCAAGTTGTTTTGAAGCAGAACTATCTCCAATGCTACCGATAGATTTTCTATAAATGTGGTCAGCTAGCTGAAATATACCAATCGGAGGGTTAGTAGATATGAGATTGTCAAGTGTCCCTTTTATTTTTTCAATATTAGCATATCGAACATAATTTTGGATATCTCGGCGGACGGATGCTTTCTCTTCGATAATCTCTCTTGCGTGTTCCAATACACCAATTGCAGGATATGAGTATGTATCAATCAACCATTGGTTTATGTCACTAGTAAACAGCTCTCGAATTTTTCTACTCTTACCAGAGTTATTGGGACCAATGAAAAAGTTGATTTGTTTGAGGTTAGTCAGAGTCCATTCGTTAGGCAAGT
This sequence comes from Vibrio sp. OPT24, assembly GCF_015163545.1. NCBI lineage: Bacteria > Pseudomonadati > Pseudomonadota > Gammaproteobacteria > Vibrionales > Vibrionaceae > Vibrio > Vibrio sp. OPT24. The sequence continues at coordinate 603,098 of NZ_JADDYI010000053.1, read as the reverse complement.
TAATACCCTCAAAGCAGGCAATCTTATCAATGTTATTAGTTAATTTATTGGTCATCATTAATCTTGGAGGTATTAGTAAAGTGCGATAGCCCAAAGCTTTTACAAAGCTCTTGTTGCTTAGTTATCGGCATATCATGTCTAGTTACTAAGGCTTGAAAGTATTCGGGATCTTGTAAACGCTTCTTGAATTTATACTTCTGATATTTGTAATAAAAAATCACAAGACCTATTAGTATCAATATTGTCATTTCAAGAAGCATTTAAATTCCTTTTTATTTTGCCTTTCTGTTGAAGCGCTGAGAAACTGTCTTTGTTTGAGCGTTTATTGACTTTGCAATCCCCACGGCTTCTTTCATATCACGTATGAAATCTGGAACATTCTTCGTATCTGATTTTCCATCATGAAATGTGAAGAAGTTTTTAACCAACTCTTTCTTTATTTTCACTTTTTCATCATCAGGGAACTCGTCAATAAATGGCTCTATCGCCGCCAATTGAATACCACGTTGACGATATAGATTTTCTTTTTGACGATGAATAGTTGCTTCTTTTAGTAAGAAAATACCGGGGGCTGTAAGTAATAACACTAAAGAAATACGCTGTAAAAACCATACTAAACTCGACGGTTCAGTCGAAGTCGTTAAATCTGCAGAAAGCTTATCTACAGAAGTTAGTTCAACAACCGAAAAGATACTTTCTAACATAGGAACTTTAAATCCTAACGAAGACCCGAAAATAGTGAGGGTACTAGCAATGGCTAACATTAGCATAATGAAGCCAGTTAGTTGGAAAAAAACAAAGGCTCTAAATTCTTGACGGGCTTGTTCTTTATGCTCATGTGACATCGAAGCACCCCCAATTGCCCCTATAACATTTTCTAAAGCAATCTTTTTAGATTCAAATGCTGAAACTTCAGTATCTATTCTTCCTGATATAGAATCTATTCTGTCATCTATAGCACCATTAAAGCTCTGTAGAGCTCCATCTTGAACCTTTTTAAGTTCTTCTAAACGCTCAGATGATTGGCTAGACATCCTTTTTATTGACGCCTGTTCTATATCATTTATGTTGTAGTTGATGTTGTTTATAAAGTTATCAGACAAGGCGCTTATTTTACCCATGGCTATTTTTAGCTCATGCTTGATATCTGATTGAATATTATCCCGTAATATTTTCAAATTGTCAGACTCATTAATAATCTCTTGTTTTATAGCATCTAATTCTTCAGTGTGCCGGCTAAGTAATTCGGCAGATTTTTCTTCTAAATCTTCAATTGTAACTCCCACCTCCACCGGACTACTTTGTATGATATTTTTTGCCTGTAAAAGAGGAAGTGAAGCCCGCCAAAGACTAGACAACGTTGCTTGTTCCTCTTCACCTAGATCGTCTTCAACGTTCTCTTTAAAGAGTTCAAATGCAGTAAGGTAATTATTTATAATATGTAGTTGTATATTTTCAGATTCACTCAAAGTGTAAGCGAGCATATTATCTATGGCACTATTGAAAGAAGTGACTAAATCTAATTTTTCTTGGTCTACATAGGCGGAATAAGGACGTTTAATGTCATTGCGGGTAGCTAAAAGGATGTCTTTGACTTGTTCTGCGGAGTCATTGAATTCATGGAAGATAATTGTATTACCTACATAATAACTAGAACTATTCACTTACTTCTTCTCCATCACCAGCGCTACTCTACCCACAACTCTCACGTCATCTTCTTCGACTGTTAGAGTTGAACCGTTAAAGCTGATCGCTAGTTTCTTACCTGGTAGGCGCTGAATGTCGTTTAGTGAGAGTAGGCCGTCCATATCTACTAAGTACGTACCACTAATTGCTTGTTGATTCTCTTTGTCAACGATGTACGTATTTTCTCCATCACGTATTGCCATTGGATTGGCTACTTCAATGTCATTTAAATAAGACTTATCGAACGTGAGAGTTTGTAGGTTCTCAAGCTTTCCATGCTTAATGTTGAATGAGTCAATATCGAACAAGAATTTTGTCTCAAGGCGTTTTGATTGGTGTTTTTGAGATTCCCTGTTCGGAAATGGCTCCCCCTCTCCAAGAGTTAACCACTTCAAAGATGCACCTGTGTACATATGTGCTCTTAGCACAATTTCGAAAGGGCAAAGCGCACGCTTATGCCAAGTGGCTATTGTAGAAGCAGAAATGTCTAGTTTTTCGCCGAGCTCTCTGATTGTCTTGGTTCCTAGGATTTCATGGAGCCTATCTGTGACAAGCTTCCCACCTTGATAATCAAAAGAGGTCAATTTGGCTTGATTTGTTCGCATATACGATCAATAATCCAATTCAAATGGACTGCGAGCTGCAACTCGTAAGTCCGGTGTTCAACATTTAGTAACTTAACAGGATATCACTATGCTCTCATATCAAGTAGTCCTAAATACGCCTTTCATGACGTACGACCAATACTCTCAGTTCTCTGGAATGCCTAAACGCACCATCATGGATTGGGTAGCCGACGGCCGCTTACCTATTAAAACTAAAGCAAAAGGTAAAGAAACCCCTCTCATCAATATGATCGCCTTAGTAGAAATGGCGACTCGTGAAGCTATGGAAAAGTTGGGGTAGGCCGTCATGCGTTTATCTTCCCTAATTCCAACCAAGGAGTATTGCCCGTTGTGGCTCAATGTTCTTGGTTGGGGCTTCGTTTTCGTCCCGTTTGTCTTCAATTGAGTATTGGTTATGAACGAAATTGACTCAATGTGCGAATTCCGTGGCTCTAAACAAAAGGCATTTAACGAAGCGTGTTGTGCATTTGCGAACTCGGAGAACATGACCAAGTTAGCAAAGGCCGTGGATATGAATGCCACTATGCTGCGTAACAAGCTCAACCCAGAGCAGCCGCACATCCTTACCAGTGTAGAACTTGTGATGATCACCAAGGCGAGTGGCAACTTCACCATTCTTAATAGCCTTTTGCTTGGCCTCGGTGTGGTGACCGCACAAATTCCCAATGATGCGAGTGAAGAAACCTTTATTAAACGCGCATTAGAAAACGCGATGCACTCTGGTGATTTATCCCGTATGGCTTTAGAGCATGCAGGACAAGATCGCCTTAGTCGCACCAACAAACACGTCATTATCCAAAAGGCACAAGCGGGTATTAGCAACCTTGTGCTTCTTATAAACGATATAGAAAGCCGCACAAAAGGCGTTTCCCCATTCTTAGCTATGAGTGTGGATTTGGTCGCCAATGGTTCGGCTATTCCCGGCTTAAGTTAGAGGAAAATAGTATGTCAGTTGCAACAGTCGAACATTCAAACCTAGATGTACCACCACTAGAAAACCCATGTCCTGATTTGCCTTGTTGGTCTTTGAACCGTGAGCAAAAAGAACGTGGCCTTTCAGCATTACAGCGCACGCGAAGAGAACTTGGTGAGCGCCAACTAAAGCCACTTCGCTCAAAGCGTGAAGAGTTACAAGCTCAGTTTTCCAAGAGTGATTGCCGCGCTGAACAAATGCGCCTTTCACGGGAAATTAACCGAATTGATGCCAACGCACAGGATGTACTTTCGCGCTGGTCATAAGCCAGTTACACCCAAACAAACCTAGCTACTAGGCGTTATGCCTACACCCTTTATCCCTCTTTGATTTAAGGAGGGAGGGTTTTTTATATCCAAAATTTGAGGAAATGATGATGAGTAATATTGAAGAACACCTATTTAGTCAGTCTTTTAACCAAATCGCAGAGCGTTTTAATTCAAGCAATCAAGAGCAGCAACACCAAGTTCTTATCCAGCTCGATGCTATCGCGAAGAAGCAAGAACCTATTGCTACCCACCGCCCACAAGAAGACGTGTTGGCCGACATCAAAGAAGCAATGGAAAGTGATCGAGCTCGTGTGTTCTTTGGCTATTCATTTCCAAGTTGGTACCGCAACGGTTCGATTGAACAAGTTTCACAGCTTCACCATTGGGCGAACTTAGATATGAGTAACCGCCATCTGTTTCTTGAAATGCTTGGCCTCCGTGACTTAGGCCACTTTGACGATGAAGCGTTATATCAATTCGAACAGTTCTGTTTATCGGCAGTGGGGGCGTAAGCATGAAATTACATGAAGTAAAAACCCAATCAGAGTTTTTCAACGAGGTTCGTTTAGGTCGTAAAACGGCTGAAATTCGAGTCAATGATCGTAACTATCAAGCCAACGATGTGTTGATACAGCATGAAGTAGACAGCGAAGGCCATAAAACGGGTGCGTCCCTGGTTCATGAAATTACGCACGTACTTCAAGGCGGTAAGTTTGGTTTAAGCAAAGAGGTGTGCGTTCTTTCTCTTTCAAATTCATCTCATTTAAACAGTGTGATTTTGATGGGGCATTTACGAGATCGTTTAGTTGAAGCTGCCGATTGCATGGAAGCGGGTATTGACGTGGTTCGAGAGGCAGGACTCACAACCGCTGATCTAGAAAGACAGATTCAAGACTCACGCTATTTTGCTACAGAGGCAACGTCTCTACTTAAAAAGTTAGGGGAGGAGGCTGCATGAGCACTATCTCTGTTTATCAGAAAGACTTAAACCACGCGTTGCGTTCAGAAGGGTTTACTACTCGCAAGATTGAACAGTTCATGCGTGTTTTCAATATCACAGAAACTAGCCAGGGCGATGTGCTGAGCTTGGACTCTACTCGGGCATTACTTGTGAATGTTAACGGCACTGAACAGGGACTCTGCTTGGAAGATTTCATTACCGCTTGGTGGGCTTTTTGGATTGTGGTTTACAACACGGCTTCTGACCGAGATATCGCAAATCAAGCTTTAGGTGCCGTTCGTGCGCTGTTCTTTGTGTCGGCTTGTAATAAGTCCACTTCTCAAACTACTCAAATGCAAATGTGGTGGCGTGATATGGCCGATGAGCATGGCTACCCAACAGTGGAGGCTTGCTGATGTTGAGTTATGTAGCAGTTGCCCTGAACAGCGGTGGCGGCGTTGTTCGCCATGATGAAACTAACGAAGTGAAGAACGTGTTGTTGGGTGAGTTTGACTCACCAGAGCCAGCGATTGATACGGCTTGCGAGCTGTTCAACTGCCAGCACGTTTTGAACGGGGTGATTATCAAAGGCAATCATACGGGTGGCCACATGATTATGGATACACAGGAGTTAGCAGGGTTATGAGTGACTTTTTAGAAACGCCTGAAAAACAAGCTCTCATTATCAAGATTAATGGTCGTTACTTTTCCAAGTTTGGTAAGAAAGGGCAGGTCCAAACTGCTTGGTCTTTGGCTGGTGCTGAAGTGTTTTTCAATTCATTGACGCCAGTACTGAACAAGTTAGATGAGAAAGGGAAAAAGTACACTGTAGAGCGAGTTGAGATTGTCGAGCGCCTTGAGTGTTACACGGCGAAAGATGTGTTTAAGCTTCGTTATCGGTTAGAGCGTATGGCTGCCAACTCTCAGTTTTATGATCTTACTTTGTGTTTTCGGAAAGCTAAGCGAAACATTGTTGAAGAAACTGCAATGACCACAATGCAGATGATGAAAGCTGAGCAAAGTATTTTGAAGCGCACTGCTGTGAAAATAGATAAATACATTACTTGCTTTGAGTATGAATTGTTACCTTCAGATTGTCTTGAATTGAGATTGTTCAACTACAAGAACCGCAAAAGTGTCGGTCGTGTATCTTACTTAAGTGATGGGTGTTGATGCATGGAATTGAATGATCTCCTCTATAGCGTAGGGGCTGTGATGCCCCTCGACAAAATTCGTAGAAACGATGCCAGCTTTAACGCTGGTTTTTTAGTATCCAAAATTTACACTGCCCAAGAGCAAGCACTTTTAGATTCAGGTTTAGTGAAGAAAATCCCGATTTACGATCGCGTTTTTAATCAGAAATCGAAGCGAGAAGTGGAGCTTCAGAAATCGACCGATCTCTTTAAAGCGCTTAACCATCTCACGGAACACGACCGCGAAGCGGCGGCGAGAATCGCCGAAGAGGCTAGGCTAGTCAAAGGGTGCAAAAGTCAGACAGAAAAATACAGGCATCGAATTGAGCGAAATCGTCGAACTCTGAGACTTTTGGGCAAGGTTGTGAACCCGCCAGAAGAGTTGCAGAGCCCGGAGTCGTATTTCAATCACGACTCGCTCTATGGCTCTACAGAGCGAAATCAGCCTGCCGTGTTGCGTGAGAAGGGGAGGGAAAACCGCTGCGAACCAAAAATCCTTCCAACTTCGGTACAACTGCAACAGCGAGAATGTTTCAACCAGTATCGTATTCAGCACATAACACAAACACCGGCAAGCAAAGCACCTGTGGCAAACAGCGGTGATAGGTATACAGACAAATTAACCAAGCGAGCTGTTACCCAGATTTTCGAAAGTGCGGCGTATTCGGCAATTTGCAACGATGGTTTCACCACGTTCCTAACCCTAACGTTTACCAAAGCTCAGCGCTTAGCGATTTTTGGCGGTATGGCCGATGAGTCTGATCTAGGTCATCTTGGCGCGCGACATCCTATCCGCTATCGAAGAAACATGGTGACTTACGCGAGTAGCTCTGCAGAGAAACGGGTGGCGTTACCGGTCATGGATATTGGTGGACCTTATTCTACTGTCCCATTTGCCAATAGACCTCGGACTAAGTTGATGAATGTGGATGGTGAGATAGCTGGTGATTATTGTCGCTTGGAAGATAAGCCGACAACTGAGTTCACCTTAGAGAAAACCATTGAAACCACTATGGGTAAGGAGGTCTCTCGGATTCTCGATGCGATGAAGAAAATGTACCAAAGGGGGTGGGTCGCTGATCATACTCTTCAAATCGATTACGATAGCGGGCAGAAATACTGTGATTTAAAAGCTGAAAAAGTGTCGGCTCATATTGGTAAGTCAAGTGACATGGGACCAACAAATAAACCTCTCGACTTTCACTACATTTGGGTCGCTGAGTGCCCAGCGAATGAGGATGGTGAACCCAACCCTCACGTACATGTTCTTTTAAAGTGGAATGTTGAACCTAGGTTTTTTAGTGCCTGGGCAAAACGACTGGAAAAAATTTGGGGACACGGATTTGCAACGCTCGAGCGAATCAAAAAGCCAAAGGCTGCCGGCTCTTACATCATCAAGGCCGTGGGTTATGCTGCCAAAGGAGGGGAGTCAACACAAGGGCTGATAAAGGGAAATCGTTACAGCATATCCAAATGTACAAGAGCGCCCAAATGGCAATGTTTGGCATCGTTCGAAGCTGACAACATGACGGCGGTGATTAAAGAACTTGGCCATAAGCTAGACCAGTGGAAAAAACCGTTAAAGCGGAGAATATCAAAGCTGAAGGTTGCTAAAGACCAAACGATTAAGGCCAAGGCGATAGCCATTAAACAAGGCAAACCGAAATCACTCACCGACAAGATGCAGAGCCGCATTATCCGTCTAGAAAAGCAGGCGGAAAAGGTAAACAAAGAAATCTGTGAACGAGGGGTACATGCCTCTAGTGGGAACCGGTTCTCAGTGACATTTGAAGGTGACGAGTCAAAAACAAAAGTAGATGAATTCTTGTTCTGGGCTGCTGGCGCTCGAGGCTGGTCGATGGAATGTAGAGATATTAATTTGACTGACCTCAAGCAAGAGGCTGATGAGTACTACGAAAGGAGCTTTATCCATCACCAGGAACGGCGAGCCTATTGGAAGGCTGTATTTGAAGATAGCCCTCCCATTTTGGATGTGGGTGACGACGAAAAAAGTTACTGGATGAACGTTCAATTAGAATATGCAGAAGGTCTATATAACCCATTGTTGTACAAAGCAGAATTTCACCTCTAAGGAATATTGTAATTCAAATTTTTTTGTCCAATATTAGAGTAGATACTAATAGAGTGGAGTAAATTATGCCAAAAAGTAAGAATGAACGATTTTCTGAATACAACGCTAATAAGAATCATACTGTAGGTTCTGAAGCTTGGTTAACGGAGGCTGAAGTTAAAGCCAAAAGAAGAATAGAAGAAGCAGAAGATCCCAACCATCCAAGTAATAGCCCAGAAGCTAAGGCAGCCAGAAAGCGTAAGCTAGAACAGTTAGTGGGTAAGCCTATGAGGCAATATGGCGATATGAAAGGTTAGTGGGGCGATTGTCCCGCTATAGATTCTCGGAGTTCTGTCAATAACTGTACGCTACCGCAGAAAGTACAGGTCAGCGATCAGCTTAAGCGATTATTAGAACCTTACTCTGTAGGTGGTGGGTTTCCGCCAAACATTGATGGGTCAGCTCTAATCGCGCTGCAACAAGGTAGTTCAATTCGAATAGATGATGAAACGAGTATAAGAATCCGCCCAGCGGAGCACCTACCATGCGGCACGGTTCGCCATGCCCAGCTGGTTGAAGAGTACCAACGCAAACCAGATTTAAGCTGGTTAGATAATTTCGAGGCAAAACAGCCTGAACCTTTAGTTGGAGAAGATGGCGATTATGAATATGAACAGCCTAATTTGTCGTTCTTCCCTGAAACCGCTGAATGGCCGCTGATATGAAGCTTAGATTAGTTATCAGAATGAGGGGTGAATCTCGCTTCATAAAAACACTGTATGAATATTTACAAAAGTACTGTATATTCATCCAGTCTTTTGGGTTTGGAGTAGAGCTATGTCATTAAAACAACAGGACATATTTTTACAAGCGATGGAGTTCATTATAGATGCTGTAGCACTCAGCACTGAAGGTGAAAGCAGAGCTGATGTAGGTATTTATTTGATGAGTTTATTGGTTGCGGACCAAAGAGAAGAGTTGAAGCCTGAAAAGTTAGCCACTATGAAGCAGCTAATCGAGATGGCTGATGGTGGAGATAGCCCTGAGTTTAAACTTTAGAGAATTGATAGCTGCTGTTTGAGTTCTTGGCGCTGATCGGGTGCCAGGGCTTTAACCATTTCAAAAGCTAACTGAGAAGTCGTTTTAGCCGAAGGGCTAAGAGTGTGGCTGAAGGTTAAGTTCATCACGAAAGAATGGCCGCATTCGGGGTCACTACAACTACAATATAAATCGCTATAACCCGCTGAAATACGGTTTGATTTTTGTATGCGGGCTTTCTCACTACACTCGGGGCAAATTACTCTCATATGACACCATGAACCTATCTGTCTGATAGGTCCATGGTACTAAATTATGTTCAGTTAATCATCATGACTTATCTGACTCTACGAACTGTTTAGGGGAAATCTTACCTAGGAGCCCTGCTGATTTATATAGCTCAAACCCATCATTCTCTTTACCAAATGCACTAGAATGCAAAAGGGAATCGTGGACAAACAAAGTATATTTTCCGATCTGTTCAAGTGTGATGTAAAAACAACCTTTGATTGACAGAACAACTTCGTCTCCCCGGTTAACTTGTTTAATGAACTCAATCGTTCCTTCATCTCCATATGTACCAAATGAAATGTGTTTGAGTAGCTCATACCTAATAAGTAGTCGTCGGAATTGTCCTTTATCTACTGCGACATCAAGACCATTGAGAAAGAGTAGTGCTAGCTCATCACTTGAAAGTTGAGATCTTAATATTTTTAAATACTTTTTTTCTCGTCAAATGTGAGTGATGTATATGAATCTACGAAGCTGATAATTTGGTAAAGGTTGCGGAAGTAATGACCTAGAACTTGATTATTTTTAGTTTGAAGGATGTGGAATCGAGACGCGGTTTCCTTTGCATTAAGACGTACATAAGATAGTTCATCATCGCCGAAGTAGAGATTTACCTTGTGACTCAACAGCGTATTGAGTTTAGCAAATACGTTTCGTCCTTGGATGCAGTTTTTATTTCTAGTCTCGTAGTACTCGCCGAGGTCATATAGGTTGGTAAACTCGAGATTCTGAACTATGTTGTTGTGTAGGCTAAGCATGTTAAAAAAAGTATTTTCAAATGCTTGTTGGTGTAGGGCTTTTTCAGCCTTACCTTGTGCCTCTGCAGATCTCTTAATTTCTTTTCTAGTTTCTTTCAATTCTTTTGACTGCAGAATTATCGTGAATAGTATTGCTATTAAACTCAAAAAGCTGAGTATAGGGTTGAGGACCCCTCCAAGGAAGTCACCAAACACTCCCATTTGTTCTTGAAAACCTAGAAAGCTAAAGCTTAGATTCATGACAAGAAGCCCTGAAAAGAAAGCTGCAGCAACGATCATTAACTTTGAAAGGGACGATAGTAGAGCGCTGTCATTAGTTGTAGCTGTATTTAAGTGCTTACTTATATTGCTATTGAGTCGCTTAAATTTTGCTTTTGGCACGAAGTGAAAAAGTGTAAGACCAATCACCAATACAAAAATAATAAAAGTTAATGTGTAAAGTGTGTTCGTGCTGAAAAATGCTTTGATAACAGGGGTTGTACTTTTGGGAGCAGCTAGTACTTCAGCAGTCGCATTTGATAATGATTTTTGAACAAAAAGTGCTCCAATACCCCATAGACTTATTGCAAAAGTAAGTACGGCTAAACACCAAGTTAGGAACTTCTTCACCTTACATTCCTCAAAAAAATAAAGAATATTGTTCCATATATACAAATTTAGGTAAATAGACATTAACCTAAAAGTTATGATTATGTGCTGTATAACCCTTTGAATTTACGATAAACCAAAACGGTGAGCGTGTCTTAAAGACTAATAAAGCATCACAAATTGAAGAAGAGCAGGTGTTTGTATATTTGAAAAATGCCCTCTAATGAGAGCAATTTTTGTGGAATTAAGCGAGGTCTGTCCCATGGGCTGCATTATGGGTTTCGTTGTTCACAACCCAGCTAGCGATGACATTCATATTGTGAATCTCTATTCGGATTTCCGAAATATTTTTCCAACCTTTATTAGTTAGTTCTGTTAGCAGCTCTTTTCCTTCTCGCTCTGCTGTTGCGCAACCTGTTTCACCTAGCTCGTCTGGAACGATGTAAACAAACTGAGTCGTCATAAATATTCCTTATTGTTTTTTTAGTCGTCCTGATGCTAACAGCTTTAACAAGATACGGAAAGCGAATGTAAGTGCGACGGAAAACGCACTCCTCCTCCCCACCTGAAGCGTTTTCGATCTCATTTTTTCGCAATTCTATTTCAGTGAAATTCTGGCGCCGCTATGGAAGGCTAACAAGCCGCTAGCCCTTTAGGAATAACGGTGCTTGCCGCGAGTTAACAGTCCTTAAAACGGCTTATAGAGCGCCCAATAAAATTGCGAAGAGTGCAAAAAATTGAAAGGAATTGAAATTATGACGACCAGTGTTGATCTGGTTGGTTTCATTAACTATCTGAAATGTATGGATTTTTGTATTTTAGGTCGATTTTTTAATGATCGTTTGTGTTTTGTGACGATCGTTTGAGTTGTATATCAGCCCTTATGAAGAAAGGGCTGAGCGTAAATTGCAGTCAAAAGTGTAATTGCAAAAAACATCATGCTACTTAGGCCGCGACATTGTCCAAATTGAAGGTCAAATGCAGGTGTTCTGGTACTTCTGGGTCGCTGTTCACTGCATCCATGAACATTTCGCAAGCGGGTATCACTTCGTTTTTACAGTAAACGTAATCAAATTTAATCGGGTCACCACGAGTACCACCGTTTGGAATGATTGCGGCTAGTTCCACAGGGAAGCGATGACCGGTGATCACCTCTTGTGCGGTGACGTTTTTAATTTTCTCGTACTCATCTTTTGTTGCAATGTCGCCAACGGGTATCAACTGAATCCCTTTTTCGTTGCCGTTTGGAATGTTGATGAACATCGACCGGAAGTTCCCCACGCCACGGCTTGAAGCCATCTTCTGCTTTAGGTCTTCCTCATCGTCTTTACTCAAGTTCGGGTCAGTCGCATAGAAGATAAAGCCCATGTGCAAACCGTTTTTATAGTAACGGCGACGGAACGTGGTGGAGTCCTGGCTAAGCAAAGCAGATTGAACACAACCAAGGTAATCCGGTCCACCGTAGACTTGCTGCACTGGGTCATATTGTTTGATGAAAATGATGTCTTCTTTCTTGTAACTCTTCTGTTTGTCGTCTCGCTCTAAGAATGCGAAGTCACCGTTCTTACGTTTACGTAAATACATCGTAGGGATAGGCCATAGCCCAATGACTTTGCCAAAGTAATTACGCAGCTTAAGCAGGGCAGTGTCACCAAATTCTAAGAAGTCATGTACGGCGGATTGCATTTGCTGCTTCTGCATTCCACCTTGGGTGTAACGGCCCGCAATCATGTTACGGCGAGCCATTAAGATAGAACCGTGATAAGCGTTAGCCCGAGTCAGTTTATTTAAGCCAGCTCTATCGAGTGGCGGTTCCCAGTAGTTTCCGTCTTCGTTGTAGTAAAGCTCGTTGTATTCGTAGTTGGTGAAATCACGGTCCATGATTTCTGGCTCACCAAAGCTAAACATTAAGCTTTCATCATTAGCGGATTCTTTCGTGATTATTTCTGTTGTCTGTTCAGTCATTGATTTACATCTGCCAAGTTGATTTACGTTTTTCAGAGTGATCGAGCGGCTCATTAATGCAGGCATGGGAAATCGCCCAGAATGCATCGGCATGTCCGGTTAACTCGCTGCGCTCTGCTTTGAAGGTCATGTTGTTACCACTATTGGTGGTCGCTCGCTTGATGGCCATGAATGCCATGGCGATATCTTTGTGCTCAGCATCAAACTGAATGCGGTTGGCTTCGACCACATCTATCATCTTCATCACCAAGCGGTTCTTACTCTCATTACTGTATTGAATGGCCACGGTTTCTCGCGGGTGTTTCTTGTTAATCAAGTCATAGACACCCGCGCCAATGCCTGTTGTATCAATACCCAAATAGCTCACGTTATAACGCTCAAACACTTTTGATACTTGCTGCGCCTGGTACTGAAAGTTCAAACCTCGCCAGTAGTGTTTTTCAAGTACTCTGAATTTTTCAATGGCAACAATGGGCGGTGCTACCACAACTAAGCAAGCATTGTCTCGAGTTCGGCTTGGGTCGTAACCTAACCAAACTTCACGGCGATCGAAGGGGTCTTTGTCATTGGGCTTGAAGTCTTGCCACCGGCTAATGTCCACCATGGCTTTTTCAAGGGCTGAGAACTTGAAGACGGAGCTGGCGCCATCAACGAAAATACACATAAACAGATTATCAAAATCGTCTTTGCTGTATTCGTCGCGCAGTTCATCAATATCAAAAAGCTCACAGCCGCCTGCAGCTGCATCTTCAATCGTGACTATGTAACGCCATTGCTTGTCTGGGCAGAGTCGGCCGCCATCTCGGTATTCGTCAAAGGTAGGGAACTCAATGTTGGTGCGAGTATCACGGCCTCTGCGCCATTGGTCACCGGTCCAAAATGTGTAAGCCTGGTGCGTTTTGGCGGAAGGGGTAGAGAAGTAGGTTTTGCGCCAGTTCTTATGAGTGGCCATAGCTGACGCGAGCTTGTTCAACTCATCGAATTTCGGGATCCAGAAATACTCATCCACATAAACGTGGCCATGATAACTCTGCGCGGTTTTTGAGTTGGTGGATAAGAATCTGAGCTCAGCCCCGTTAGAGAGAATGATCGGGTTACCCGTCAATTCAACACCTAAAAATTCTTCACCAATCGCAATAATGTAGCTTCTGAATACTTCTGCCTGGGCGCGAGAAGCGGATAAGAATATCTGGTTATCGCCAGTCAAAATCGCATCTTCTAACGCTTCGCCACTGAAGTAATAGGTGGCGCCAATCTGACGAGATTTAAGAATATTACGCGTACGTTGGTGCAGGTTGTTACGCATCGTGTGCTGATATTCAAAGAGTGATTCATGCCAAGTCGCGAAGTTCTCTTTGGTCAGCTCAACAATGTTGTTCTTCTTTTTACTTTTCTTCTTTTTCTGCTTGTCGTCAGACTTATTAGAACGCGAGCTTTTACCATTAGTTTTAGCTACAGGTTCAGTTTCGTTAGATGAGTGTTTCTCTCCAACTGGCTGAGCTTGTGCATGGAATTTCTTAAGTTGTACGTGGTGCTTGATGAGCCTATCAAGCATATCGAGCTGGCCTTTGGTTGGGTTTTCTAGCTCAAGCAGGGTTTCAATTCTACGCGCTATCGATTCATCAATCGTTTGCTCGCGCAACATATCACGCCATCCAAATTTGTCAGCCCAGTGATAAATAATTCTGGTGCTGTTCAAACCTAATTCGGAAGCGATTTCATTGGGCGTCCAAGCCTTTAAATAAAGGGAACGGGCCGCGTGTCGTGTTTCAGGAGAATATGCCATGAAGCAATCATACGCCGAGGTAACAACCTAAATTGCATAGCAAAATTCGGATGGGTTCGGATACGCCCTGTATCCGAATTGGTCGGAATTGAAGTGGCTGAAACGGGTAAATCAAAGGCGTATTGTGAATGCCAGAAACACCTAACTGACAAATTAATACTAGGTAAAAAACTCAAATGGCAAAAACCAGTGATTGGAAAATTGTAGCAACAGAAGGGCCGACGGTTGATGGTCGTAAGATCACCCGAGAATGGCTCATGCAGATTGCAGAAAATTACGCCTTGAGTGAATACACCGCTTTGATTTGGCCTGAACACAAACGCTTTGCTGGTTACGGAAGTAACTGGGGCAAAGTGCTTGCCGTAAAAGCTGAAGAAGTGGATGGGAAAATGCGCTTGTTTGCCAAGCTTGAACCTAATCAATATTTACTTGAAGCCAATAAGCTTGGGCAGAAGCTGTTTACCTCCATAGAACCCAACCCAGACTATAAAGGGCAAGGAAAGTGCTACCTGATGGGATTAGCCGTGACCGATTCCCCGGCGTCGTCTGGTGTTTCATTACTTCAGTTTTCGCGACAAGAAGGTCAAACCACAGAGCTGAGTTGCAGCCAACTGGAAGAAATCAGCCTTGATGAGTGTTACTCAAAAACAGACCGATTCTTTGCCTTGTGTAATGCCTTTTTCAATTCTGGTGATGAACAACCAGAGCCACAACCTGATCCTGAACCAGAGGAAGAAGAAGTGAACGAAGAACAATTCAAAGCTGCAATGAAAGAGCAGTTCGGCATTATGAAAGGTGAGCTAAAGGAGGAACTCAAACAAGAGTTTAACCTGCAAACGCAAACGCCTAATGAACCCGAAGCCAAACCCGAAGGTGAAATTCAAACGTTCTCTTTGGAGCAGTTCTCTAGTGAATTAGAGAAGCAGCTTGCTCCTGTAGCCGAGCAAGTACAAAACCTTGAAACCCAGTTCGCAAAGCTTAAGCAAGAAGTCCCTGGTCAAAAGCCTGGTGAAGAAGGCAACGGCGGCGAATCAACAGTGGAGGTCGTGTAAATGCTCAATGCAGTATCGACTCAATTTTTAGATGAATATTGCCAAGCCGTAGCAAAAGCGGGCGGCGTTGTAGATGCGTCTAAGCAATTCAATATCACGCCTGTGATGGAAACCAAGCTTCGCCAAGCCATTGTTGAATCCGACTCTTTCTTAAACCGTATTTCGAATATCTCGGTTGACCAAATTAAAGGTCAAGTGATCGATGTGGGTGACAGTGGCTTGCTGACAGGTCGAGTGAAAGACGGTCGTTTCATGGGCTCTCTTGACCAAAGTGGCAATACCTACGAGTTAACCGAAACGGACTCAGGCGCTCATATCAACTGGATCACGATGACAATCTGGGCGAACTCGGGTGGTAAAGGTCAGTGGATGAAGCTGATGAACAACGCCATCACGCGTAATTTTGCCTTAGATAAGCTGCGTATTGGTTTCCATGGCACCTCCATTGCGGGTGAGAGTACGGATCCTAAAGCAAACCCGATGGGTGAAGACGTTAACAAAGGCTGGCTACAACTCGCAAAAGAGAAGGCACCGGCTCAAGTCTTACCTGCGGTGAAATTGGATTCGACAGGGGCAACCGAGGGTTCATATCGAAACCTCGATTCACTGGTTAACGATCTGATTAACACCACTATCCATGAAGTGCATCAAGGCGACCCTGATTTAGTTGTTCTGATTGGCCGCAACTTAGTGGCCGCGGAGCAGCATCGTTTATTGGAATCGGCAGAAGTACCCACCGAGCACAAAGCCGCGCAGAGCTTGGCTAAGACCGTTGCAGCTAAAACGGTGTATACACCGCCATTTTTCCCGCCGGACATGATTTGGGTAACGAACTTAAGCAACCTGCAAATCCTGACTCAAAAAGGAACGCAGTGGCGTAAGTCTCGTAATGAAGAAGACCGTAAGCGCTTCGAAACGTCATACCTACGTATGGAAGGTTACGCGGTGGGCAATTACCACAAGTTTGCAGCGATTGAAGAAGTCACTGTCATTGTGCCAGCCGCAGGTTAAGGGGAAGACATGGCCAGTCCATTAGCGAAGTTGCGCCAAGAAGCCTTGGCAAAACAGCAAAAGCAATCGACACCTGAGAAACAGTTTGTTGCTAATCCTAACAGCCTTCACCTGCTTTTAGCTGAACTCGAAAGTGATTTGAAGGTGCTAAAAACCTTCAATCGTAAGGATGAAAAGGTGAACCACAAACGTGAAGTTTTGGTCCCTAAATATCGTGAAGCAATTGAAGCTTACCTAGCCGGTGACGAGCAGTTCGATAACCCGTTATTTACTCAGATGGTGATTTGGCTCTTTGATATCGAAGATCTAGAAACCGCCATCAAGTGGTGTGATATCGCTATTGAACGCGGGCTAGATACACCAGAACGATTCAAGCGTGATTTTGCCACCTTCTGTGCGGATGAAGTCTTGGCTTGGTCAGAGCGTATGGCAGACAAAGGCCAATCGATTGAGCCTTACTTCTCCCAGGTATTTGAGAAGGTCACTGACGACTGGAGCATCAACGAAAAGCCAACGGCTAAATGGTTGAAGTTCGCGGGCCTGTACCTACTGCGTAACGATGAAGGTAAGCCTCATGCGGCCTCTGTCGGAGATGTGGCGACGTTACAGAAAGCGCGAACTCATCTTCAAAACGCGCATGAGCAATACAGCGCGATTGGTGTTAGCACCATGATCGATAACATCGACCAACGTATCCGAGCATTAGAGAGTGGCGACAACCTCTAGCTTAAAACAGCTCCTATGCCACCGCGCCTCGACTGACGAGGAAGAGCAAGTGATTCATCACCCTGCTTATTCCGTCGACTCAGTGGCTAGAGGCGCCCTAATTAACTGCAGTAGCAAAAAGGTTGAATCATGAGCTTTGGCGGAAAAATGGATAAAACGAGTGACCAAACCATACCTGGTGAAGGTTGGCCAAGCTTATCGACCGATGAGTTTCGCCAATTACGCCGTATTCCGCATACGTTTGATAACGACTCTATTGCTGCAGCCATCACGATTGCTGCGCTGAATATTCAAGAGAAGTTAGATCGCTTGTTGGTTGATGGTATTCCGCCATCAATGAGCATCGCCAAAACCACATTGTACAAACGTGCGGTGTATGGCCGAGCTCACTCTGAATTGTTACCCGAGTTTGCGACTCAAGACAGGCGTAAAGAAGGGGACAACGCGGCGATAGATGAGCCACAACAGGCGGCACGTTTCCTAGCTCAAAGTAATAAAGATGTCTCTCAATTGCTCGGGCGCAGTGCTAATGGCATCGATTCGATATGAGCGACACGGTTTACAACAAAACCAAGCTTGAGCATTTAACGGATTACATCGTTAGTCACCTCAATAGCAATGTTCTCGATAACAAGATTGATGCGTGGCAAGAAAACGGATCGATAGTGCCAAGTGGTGAAGACCGTGGGAACGGTGGGTATATCGCCTGTTTCTGGAAATACAACGCGGTGATCTCGGTTGAGGAATTCCCTCACCAATTACTAGACCCACGCTGTTTGTTGGCTCTGATTGCTTGCTGGTTAAGTGACCATGAAGAAGAGCGTAACGAGCAAGAGCTTGAAGACCCGACTTTATCAGTGGATGTGATCAGCAGCGAAGCGGCCGATGTGAGTATTGAACTTGAACTGATGGAGCCGATAGAACTGGTACCTGATGAAGCAGGAATGATCACTTGGCGCGGGACTCGATACCGAGTTCAAGCCGTCGAGATATATACCGCCGAAGAAGCGGAGTTGGTGAATGAAGCCGACAGTTAATGTCAATCAAAGGGATGTGCTCAACCTGCAAGAAAAGCTTGCCATGTTAGCGCTTCCACCCAGAAAGCGTGTTTGGATATTGAAAACCCTAGGGCGTTGGGAAAAAGCCAAGACTCGAAAGCGCATTCAGCAACAAAAAGACATTCACGGCCAAGCCTTAGCACCGAAGAAACGGAATAAGCGCGGAAAAGTCATGCGACGTATGGCCAAGGGGTTGACCCCCTATGTAAGAAACGCCAATACGCTCGACCTAACTTGGAGCAATCCGCTCACCGCAAAAATTGCAGCCAGGCATCACCTTGGTCAAAAGCAAAAAATGACCAAGCGCCAAATGCAAAAGCGGTGGGGAAAACCAAACTATTCTGCGCCTTGCTCTAAAGGGCAAGCGAGAAAACTGAGGGAACTGGGTTACACGGTCCCGCGTAAGAGTGGCAAGGGAAGGAAGAAACCCACACTCAAGTTGTTGATGGCTACCGTAACCCACGGGCAAGCAGGACAAATTATTCGTGAGTTGAGCAATCAACCGAGTGTGTCGACTTGGGATATCCCCTTAAAAGAACGTCAGATATTAGGCAGTAAGGAACGCGAAGTCACCCGCCAACTCATCACCATTTTTGAGCAGGCCAGAAAGCGAAAATAAGCGAGGAAATAACCAATGGCAACCGGAAAGGTAGAGGTTAACAACCTCAATTTAGGGCAAGGCGGGATCCCAGAAATTGAACGCCACCTGCTTTATATCGGGCGTACCGATAAAGCTGAACTGCAAGGCAAAGTCACGCGTGTGAATAACATGACCAACCTTGATGAGGTCGTAGCCGATGACGCTCTGGGCGCTAACCTCAAAGCGGCGCAGCTCAATGGGAAACAGAACTGGACAGGCGCCGTGTTTGGTCTCGCTGAAGGTAAAACGTGGCAGGAAGCGGTTGATATTGCTAATCGCACGGACTCGTTTGAAGGGGTTTGTGTGGTGGACATCGTGACCAGCAAAGCAGATTTTCAAGCGATGCAAAGTAAAGCGACTGAGCTCACCAGCAAGCTTGGCCGTTGGGTGTTCTTCTTAGCGGCGTGTCCTGGCATCGATAAGAGTAAGCAAACTTGGGCGAAATACGAAACCAGTCTATTGGCGTTAGTGAAAGATGTGTCGGCCAATATGGTGACGCCTGTGCCGATGCTCAATGGCAATAACATTGGTGTGTTGGGTGGGCGCTTGTGCGATCGAGCGGTGACTGTCGCCGACAGTCCAATGCGAGTAGCAACGGGCAGCGTGTTGGGGCTTGGTGAAATGCCTATTGATAGCGCAGGTAAACCACTGGAAATGAGCACCATCGCAGTGTTAGCCGATGCGCGCTATTCATTGCCGCAATGGTATGCCGACATGGAAGGGGTGTATTGGACAGACGCGACTACGTTGGAAGCGAAGGGCGGGGACTATCAATATCTAGAATACGTTCGTCCGGTTCACAAACTGAATCGCCGCGTTCGCATCAAAGCGATCCGCCGTATTGCTGACCGCATCCTGAATTCAACGCCACCGAGTATCGAACTTAACCGCACTTACTTCAGCAAAGACATGCGCGATATGTCGAAGACCACGGAGATTGGTGGCATTCCGTTCCCTGGTGAAATCATGCCACCAAGCGATCAAGACGTCACCATCACGTGGCAAAGCAAAACAAAAGTCGTGATTGGTTTGATGGTCACGCCACACAACTGCCCGAAACAAATTGTTGTGAACATTGGGCTTGATCTCTCTAACCCTGCAGATACGGAGGCGTAACCATGAGCATGCGTATTTCTGGCAAGAACATGCACTTTTCAATGGGTGACTACAAGCTCACCGCGCAAAAGGTCACGCTGTCGATTGAAGATAATTCTGCCGTCAACAAAACCAATGGTGTGCCTGACGGCTATGTCGATGGTGATGTGGCCGCCAGTGGTGAAATGGAACTGACCACGCAGCAATTTAACCGATTAGGCAAAGCCGCTAAAAGCGCCGGCTCTTGGCGCGGTATGCCGGACTTTGATGCCTTGTTCTACGGCAAAATTGATAAAGACGAATTGAAGATTGAAGCCTTTGGTTGTCGTCTGAAAATCTCAGACTTACTCGATGCGGATTCCAATGGTGGCAGTGCATTAGTCCATAAGTTGCCGTTCGAAGTGACCAGTCCAGATTTTGTGAAAATCAATGGCGTTCCATATTTGCGCCCAGATGAAACCGAAGATTTGGTTCAGTAACGTTTACTCAGTAAGTAGGGATTGAAATGTCTGATGTTCTTGACCAAGCCAGTGGCTTTGAAAGCCAATTCACGGAAGTGGCGCTTACCAACCAGTTGGCAAGGGCTAAGCAAGTTAACCAGCGGGAAAGCGCACAGGAATGCGGCGAATGCGGTGTTCCCATTCCAGAAGCTCGCCGCCAACACATATCAGGGTGCCAATATTGCACTCAATGCCAAAGCGAATTGGAGCGAATGAAACGATGAAACACTATTTGATGAAACGCCGTTACTTTGAACATGGCACCTATTCGTATCTCTATCGTCCTGATGGTTCCAAAGTCTGTTGCGTGGTTGAACGACCAATGCTCAACAACAAGCCTAGTGAATCTTGCATTGTTGAAGGCACTTACGACCTTTTGCCGCATCAATCTCCACGCTTTGGCCACTGTTACGCAGTAGAAGAGCCAATGTTAGGCGTCACCCGCAGCGGGCCAAGCCTTCGAACTCATGTGCTGATCCATAAGGCCAATAAACCGAGTGATCTGCAGGGGTGTTTAGCACCCGGTGTCGATTTTGGTTTCGTCGGAAATGAATGGGCCGTTGTCAATTCTAGTCACGCTTTCAAAGTGTTGATGGCAGAGCTGAACGGTAAACCAGCCAAACTCACCATCGTTAAGGATTAAATCATGTGGGACAAAATTAAATCACTACTTGGTAGCGCAGCGCCACTTATTGGCACTGTTATCGGTGGCCCTGCAGGGGGCGCGGTTGCGGGAATGGTCGCCAGTGCACTTGGAGTGGACAGCAGCCCGAAAGCCATTGAACAGGCACTTATCAATAACCCAGAAGCGTTATTGAAAATTAAACAGCTTGAGTCTGATGAACGGGTAAAGCTTCGTGAATTTGCCTTTCAACATGCTGAACTGGAAAGTGAAGAACGTAAGCTTGCCATAGCCCAACAAGCCTCAACAATGAAAGTAGAAATGGCGAGTCATGATCCATTTGTAAGGCGTTGGCGTCCTACTTGGGGTTACACCTTGTGTTTGAGTTGGGCGCTGATGTTCTTTGGACTGTTTGTTGTGATGATTATGGAGCCCAAAGAAGCGGCCAATGTCGTCAATGCTATTGTCGCGCTGACACCATTGATTTCTGTTGCTCTGGCTGTACTTGGTGTGAACATCCACAAACGTTCCGTAGATAAGCAAATCACTGCGGGGCAAAAGCCGTTTAGCCTAATTGGTGGACTAAAGCAGGCGGTAAAAGGGGGTTAGATGGACCCGACTTGGTTATCTGCGCTGGTCGCCCTTGCCACTTTGTTGGTGATGTTGATCGGTGCATTGATTAGCAAGCTGTTTTCTCTTTCGAAAGAGCTTGCTGATTATAAAACCCATGTGGCGGAGAGCTACGCCACCAAAGAAGAAGTGAAGGATGGTTTTGAGCGACTTGAGCGTCAACTTGAAACCGGACTCACCCGAATTTATGAATCACTAAAGCGAGAAGCAGCATGACAAAATCCATTGTTTTAACCGTTGGAACAGCCGACCTTGAATTCAACCCAACACCGGCAGAATACGACGAAGCGCAAAATACCATCCTTTCGGGTGATGCAAGCGCGGCAGCACACAACTTTTTGATGAGCTGTGTGAGTGAAGGTTCAAAAGACGCACTGCGTGAGATGACTAAAGAGAACGCCGGTGCAGCAATGCAGATTTATGGTGCGGTTCTTAAAGAGTACACGCCGAAGCTTGTTATCTCCGTAAAAAAATAGATGCGCTTGTCGCGGCCATTGATGGCAGTGACAGGCAAAAGATGTATGCGTGGCGGCGTAAGTGGCTACCCGATGCCCCTGATACTGATCAAAATCTTGCCTATGCGATTTGGTTAGAGAAGAACCATTGGGAAAACATGCAAGCCGTTACTGCAAGTGGGGTGGCCAAAGCTTTTGGCGCCTAACTCTAATCAGCATAAAGAGAGTGGTTGATGTTACCTGAAGCGCTCAGATTTCAAGTTGGATTGATTGACCAGATATCAAAACCTCTAGGCAACATTCAGCGCCAAATATCCGATGTCACGAATACCTACAAACAAGGTACTCAAACTATGGTTTCGGGCGCAGCTGGCATGGTAGGCGCAGGTTTTGCCCTGCAACAAGCTTTAATGCCAGCCATTGAAATGGATAGAAAGCTCGGTGAAGTCAAGTCACTCGGCGTTGCTGATGACCAACTCAAAACCCTTGCTCAAACGGCAATGAAATTCTCTGTGGATTATGGAAAGTCAGCGACGGAGTTTGTGGCCGCTTCTTATGATATCCAATCCGCGATTGCTGGATTAGGAGGTAACGAGCTGTCTGAGTTTACGAGAGCGTCGGGTGTGCTCGCGGCTGCAACGAAAGCGGATACTGGAACCATCACCAATTACGTTGGGACCATGTATGGCATTTTTCAAAACTCGGCCAATGAAATGGGCAAAGCGGATTGGGTGAACACGCTAGGTGGTCAAACGGCCAGAGCTGTGCAGATGTTCAAAACGACTGGCGCTGGTATGTCTTCTGCGTTTACCTCTGTTGGAGCGGCGGCGACCTCTGTTGGTGTCGGCATGACCGAGCAAATGGCGATTCTCGGTACGTTGCAAGCCACGATGAGTGGCAGCGAAGCGGGCACAAAATACCGCTCGTTCTTGGCGGGTACCGCAAAAGCTCAAGAAGCATTGAACATGCAGTTCACTAATGCTCAAGGGCAGATGCTGCCTATTGTCGACATTCTTAACCAAATTAAAGGCCGTTACGGTGACACGATTTCGGTAGCAGAAGCGGCAGAACTGAGTAACGCGTTTGGTACCAAAGAAGCGTCGGCCATGATCCAGCTGCTGATGCAAAACACGGATGGTCTTGCCAACTCTATTTCTGAGCTTGGCGAAGTTAAGGGTTTGGATGTCGCCGAACAAATGGCTGGCGCCATGACCGACCAATGGGAACGGCTAGAGCAAGGCGTGTTTGCGGTGCGAACGGCCTTTGGCGCAGCATTGTTGCCCGCTCTTTTACCTGTGGTTTCAAGTTTGTCTGATGGCGCGATGGAAATCATCGAATGGACACAGATGTTCCCAAATCTCACCAAATACATTGGCTTTGCTGGCGTAGCTCTTTTGGGCTTGGTGGCTGCAGGTGGCCTGTTGACCATGATATCTGGCGCTTTGAAAGTAGCATGGGCAACGATGACTTTAGGTGTTGGTGTGACCAAAACCGTCACGGTGGCGATGTGGGGATTATCAAAAGGGGTGATGGGCGCTACATGGGCACTCTTGAAACTGTCGGTGGCGTTACTGGCTAACCCTATTTTCTTAATTGCTGCCGGTGTTGTGGCCGCCATTGCAGCGGTTGGGGCTCTGATTTATTACTGGGCCGACCTGAAAGCGTCGTTTGGTGATACGACCTGGTTTCAAGTGTTAGAAGGCGCAATCGCGTTAGTTACGCTGCCATTTAGAACACTGTTTGAGTTTATCAAAGCCGGTTGGCAATGGGTGATGAGTGGCTTTACCGATACCAGTGGTTTTACGTTTATTGGTCAGATGGTGAATTCGTTAATCAACGGATTTAGAAGCTTGGTTTTTGGTTGGCAGATGCTGAAAGTAGAAATGGCAGATACTGGGTGGTTTTCCGTAATTTCAGGGGCGTTAGAGCTACTGACGTTACCATTTCAAACGCTGTTTCAATTCCTGTCAGCAGGTTGGCAATGGGTAATGAGTGGTTTTACTGATACCACTGGCTTTGCCTTCATTGGACAAATGGCCGACTCGATGCGAAATGTCTTTGGCAGTGTCTTTAGTTGGTTTACGGATAAGTTGGCGGGGATTTGGGAAAACCTAAAAGGGCTTGTTGATTGGCTACCTGGCTTTGGCAATGAAAGTGATGATTTAGAAGTGAAATCTAAGTCAGTGCAAAGCGCCGCGCCTCAAGCTCAAGTCCAGTTAGGTGGCGCGGCCAAGAGTATTGCGAGTTACCAAACGAGTTCAACCAATTACGGGGGTGTTGCGATTTATCCCACTTACATGAGTAGCCCACAAGACATGGCGAGCGAACTAGAAATGGCAGCGGGCTAATGGCGGAGTACCTATATCAAGACATTCTCATTGAAAACGGTGACGTGGTCCTCGATGCAGGCCGTAACCCGGTGTTGATTCATGATCGTGCGGTGATTGCTCAAGACATTAAACACGCGATTATTGAAAGTAATGTCGCGATCCATTTGATAGCTGAACGTAGTCCCGCGAAAAAAGCGGACGCGCGCACGCAACTTGAACTGCTGGTCGAAGAAGACGTTCGTTTGGTGCCTGGTACGGTTCGCATCGAAGAAGTGAACGATGGGCAAATTTATATTTTTTCAGAAACGGTGCGCTTTGGCAGCGTAAGCACAGAGGTGAACTTTGACTGATATCCCGAAACCGAACTTTACCGAGCTTGCTGAAAAGGCGGGGTTACCGCTTGATGAAGACCAATGGAAGGCGGTGCTGATAGAAGAAGCAAAGAAGCAAGGTAGCATCGTTGCTAACGATTCTAAGTACTCCCCGTTTTGGCGTTTGATTGAAACCATGGTGATCAGCCCAACAGTGTGGCTTATCAATACGTTTTTGGTTGGGTATGTTCTGCCGAATATGTTTGTTGCAACTGCAGTCGGTAAATGGCTCGACTTATGGGCTTGGCAATTCAATGTATTGCGAAAACCTGCAACGAAAGCAGTGGGTCAAGTAGTGTTTCATCGCGCTGCATCAAAGGGGCCAGTTATTACCCTTGCTAAAGGAATATCTATTCAGACAGACCCAATAAACGGCACTGTTTATCGAGTGGTGTTAAAAGAAGACACCACGCTACCTGAAAATGAGCTGTCGGTTATTGGTGAAGTGGAAGCAGAACATGAAGGTGCGGCCTATAACCTTGGTGAAGGTTACTATCATATTTTTGCTACTGCGGTACCTGGCATAGGACAAGTTGTAAACTCGGCTGATTGGCTAATTGAAGCCGGGGCAGATGAAGAGACTGATGATCAGCTTCGAGTACGTATCCGTAATCAATTCAGTGGTGTTGCTAAATGGCATATAGATGCAGCTTACCGTTCATTGCTCATGCTACGAGCGGGTATCAATAGTGAAAATGTTTACTTTGAGCATAACGCGCCACGTGGGGCTGGTTCAGCCAACGCTTTCATTTTGTTGGACTCTGGTGAGCCATCCCCCCAAATGCTCAGTGACTTAAACAAGCATATCAATCGTGATGGTAACCACGGTCATGGTGATGATCTTCTTGTGTATGCGATGCCAGGTAACCTCATTGATGTGACATGCAAAGTATGGGTTGGTCGAGTGTTAACCGGAAAGGAAAGGCAAGAACTAGAAACGGATATCGGTCTATTCATTGGTTCAGCATTTAGGCAGAACACGGACTACAAGGCGACGAAAACTAAACCATCATCGCGCTTTAGTTTTTCAAGATTGGCGCAAGAGCTTCACGGCCAGTTCCCTGAACTTGAGTCGATTGAATTCGATAATGCTGATATTGCCAATGGTATGGAAGTACCTCGCATTAGTAGCTTGGGGGTGACCATTGCAACTGCCTGAATTTAAGTTAAAGCACTGGATGGGTAAAGGGGAAATACTCAAATTAGCAAACGTCCTTCTTGGATACTGGGATGCAATCAAAGCCGTGTTGGAGTGGCCGCTGCAGCAATTAGATCCGATGGTGGCTCCCATTGAGTTTGTGGACTTGATTGCTTGGCAACGAGACATAGAGCGACTTCCTGAGGAGCCAGAAGAAATTTATCGCATACGGGTGAACTTTGCATACTCCTTTGCGGCAGGTGGCGGCTCCGAAGTGGGTTGGGAAGATATGTTTGCCAAACTCGGTTATCCACACATCAAAATTGATGAAAGGCTGAACTATTACCCATGGGATATCGTGAGCGTCAAAGTAAATGATGGGGACATTAACGATGTACCTGGTTTGATGGATGCCATTGTAAGGCAATATGGGCGAACATGCCGACGATACAGCTTTGATGTGACCACTACCGCTAATTTTCATGTTTCGGTCGCTGAGTTCAGCCATACCCATGAAACCTACTCCGCTTCAATAGGATAAAAATATGGCAGTCATTACTATCGCGGGCGAACAGCTTATTGCACAAAAGCAGCAAGCGGAAGTTCCACTAGAAATCGCAGAGTTTGTTTTGGCTTACATGCCAGGTGTTGATCCTTCAGTGCCGCCAGAAAGAAATCAGTCGTTGCCTCCAAGCAACCAAATTCGACTAAGAATGGCCCCAACACGTAGCGCGTATGTGAATTTGAATGAAGTGGTTTACTCACTCATTTTGGATAACACAGTGGGTAACTTTGATTTTAATTGGCTTGGGTTACTCAGTGAAGAAGGTGTGTTGGTGTCTGCTAACCACATGGTGGTTCAGTCTAAACGCAAAAATAACGAACTGACTGGTGAAGAAGGGAACAACTTAACGCGTAACTTCTTGCTTAAGTTCTCGGGCGCACAATCTATCACGAATATCACCGTGCCAGCCGAAACATGGCAATTCAATTATTCAGACAAAATTAATTACTTTGACACGATGGTGGTGTCTTTAGCAGCAAATCACTTTGCTTCTCAAAAACACATTATCGAGCTTTATCACAAGAACATTCAAATCACTGAACGATTGAATGCATTGGAGAAACAAAATGGTTAATCAAAATATTGAGCAGCTGTTGCAGCAAGCTGTAGATCTGTCGATGGCCCAAACGCAAGAAAGCCGAGAGTTGGCAGACGAAGTTTCTGGGAAGATGGCAGATGTGGACCAGAAGGTTGTTGAGGCTGAGCAGCGAACAGATACAGCTATTGCGGAAGTTAGAGCAGCTATCCCAAAGGCAATAAATACAGAGTTGAGTAAAACGCTGCACCTTAATCCTAACACTGGTGATGATGCCAATATGGGAATGTCGAATGGTGATGCTGTTAAAACCATGTCGAGAGCCGTTGCACTGATTCCTGAGTTCGGTGGGGCAACGATTGAGTTGCTCGCTAATCTAGATTTTTCGGAACAGATTTTAGTGAGAAACAAGTTTCTTTCGATCAAATTAAATAGCTTTGAATTTAATCAATCAACGAACGCTGGCGGCTCAGCAGGTAATTTTAAAATTAGTGGGCTATCAAAAGTACATATTCATAACGGTCCCGTTAAAACTGCGCTACTTGACGGCAATGTAACGGTGGCAACTCGTGATAACGCATTATTTGCGCGGTCTGACAGCTCAGCAAACCGAGTGTTAATGTTTCGTGTTAACTTAAATTTGGGTGATTTGTGGTTGATGGCTAACCCTACTGTGTGTGGTGGTTTTGCTGAGATTTTAATGAGCCACTCGACGGTCGAAATCAATGAGTCAACAGTCAGCCCTTATCTACTGTATTCAGCATCAACACCTACATTGATAGATGTGAACATTTTTACGCTTCCCGAAGGTGTCTTACTTAAAGATCTAGTACATGGCGTTTCGTATTTTCCGGATGGCTCGCCAAGGAATATTTTTTCAACGAGCGATTTTTCGCAGGTGGTATAAATGATCTCATTAATTTATAACGGAAAACGTTATGAAAATTGGCCTGAAAAGGAACTACTATTGGCCGATGTTCCCAAGTCGGTGATTGATGCAGCGCTAAGCAATGAAAAGTGGCAGTCTGTTCGAAAAAAACGAAACAAGCTACTGTTAGAAACTGATGGGGCATACCTCCGTCATCATCGTGAACTTCGTAATGGTAAAATCGCAGATGATGCAGACAATCCAACTACACTATCGACCGTTCAACTTTCAGTGCTCGATGTATACGTTCAAACGCTTGCTGACATTCCGCAAACGTATAGTGAACCGGATGATGTGGTCTGGCCTAACAATCCTGTATTTTAAGGGAAGTTATGCTAACCCTAAACGGAACCCAACTCCCACTAAAGAACCTACGTATTAGCGTTCGTCAGCAATTGGCCGGACAAGACATGTCCGGCCAAACCTCGGCGACTGACCAAGCGGAAACAGGCAGCAAGGGTAAAATACTGACGGTGAAAGGCGTGATCCCTTTTACCAAAAATCAGTTGCTGACTAACTTGTTCAGTATGGCCGAAGCGCAAGAAAGCGACGCGCGCCAAATCTATCGTATCAGTAATAAAACAGCTGAGGCGTTGAAAATTCGCCAGGTGAAATTCCAAGGGGTGGTTCGTGCTGATGAGCAAGAGTCTCATCGTCAGTGGAGTGTCTCGTTTGAGCTGGTCGAACACCTATCGGTGCCAGAGCGAGTCGAACAGCGTCAACAGGATAAACCTGCAGCGCAGCAAAAAGTGCAGGGTGTGAATACACCGGTTGAAACAGGACAAACCGACGATGTACCGCCAGGCACGCAAGTGGAATTAACGGGCGTCATGAAGGTACTGAAAAGCGTGGATAATGCGCTGGCTTAAACGAGGGCGTGGCCAATGACAACCAACAACAAGTTTCTTTGTCGCGCTTACCTAGGTAAAGAGAAAACTAAGGTTAAAAGCCATCGTATTGTCTTCAGTGAAAATACGCCTGGTCGTTGTGAGCTTTCGGTTGAAGGCAACCCTGAACCAAGCACGCTCATCGCTATCGACTTAGGCTGGGGTGATGACATTACTCGCGTCTTCTTGGGTTACATCGAACGCGTTCAACCTGCTGAAAAAGGGTGGTCGAAAGTATTTTGCCGTGAGCTCGCGGCCATTCTCTATAAACCGCTCAATATCATATTGCGCCACCCCACACTTATGCAGCTGCTGAGCGAGGTCACCAATAAAACGGGGCTTCAATTTGTGGTACCCGAGAAGGCTTACAGTAAAACGGCTATTCCTTGTTTCTACAGTGATGGTAATGGGTATCGAGTCATCGATGAGCTAGCCCAGGCATTTAGCATTGATGATTTGTTCTGGCAGCAGCAAGGCAATGGCCAAGTGTATGTCGGCAGCTGGCCTGACTCATTTTGGGCAGATAAGCCGATCACTTTGCCCAATGCACTCATGACTAACCACACCGCCAACAAATCGGTAAAGATACCGGCTATCCCAAAGCTCAAGCCAGGTGTTTTGGTTAATGGGCTTCGATTAGTGGGTGTCGAGTTTGAAGGGACGGAGGCAAAGCTAACATGGATGTGAATACCATCAAGCGCATCATCTTTAGGTTGTTCCCTGAATTCACAGGGCGATGGCACTTACCCCGTTGGGGAAAGGTCGTAGCACTACCAGAGTTGCCTGAAGAGGGCGATTTATCCGATCGCTTTTACCCACATTACGCGGTAGATGTTCAGCTACTCGATGAAAAAGGCATGGAGTATGAAGATAAGTCACCACTGCAAGCGGTGCCGCTTCCCGTTCCTGGTCTAGGCGACCATGCTGGCCGTTTAGAGCCACCGGCTATCGGCAGTATTGTTGAACTCGGTTTCATGTTCGGTCAACCAGATAAGCCCTTTATTCGTTGCGTGCTGCCACTGGGATTCAAGCTACCAGGCATCAAAGAAGGTGAAAGCCGATACCAACAGCGCAAAGGTGTGTATCAATTGGTGGACCAGAAAGGCAACTTCGAGCGTAAGACCGACCAAGCCGACAAGCTTGAATGCCTTACTCAACAAATCAAAATACTAGAAAATCGAATCGCTGAAATTGATGGTAATCACACCGAAACCGTCAAAGGCGCTAGAACCATCAAAGCTAAAAACATCACCGAAGACGCCGACACCATCAAATTCAATGGCGGAAAAGGCGTGTGCACTGGCGCGAGCATTTGCCCCTTCATGGGTAAACCGCATGTCGATGTATCAACCACCGTATTCGCAGGAAAAGACTAATGGCATTAAGTAAAACATCATTGAAACAGAAGCTAGAAACCGAACTGAAAGCCCAGGGCTTTGTGCTCGATGGCGAATTCGCAATGGCTGGCATGATGGCTGAAGCCATCGCGAATGCTGTAGTAGATGAGATCACGCAGAACGCTCAAGTGGCAGTAACAGGTGGCAGTTCTGGGGGAAGTTACAAAGTAAGCTAGATAGATGAAGGGTAATTTGAACAAAATACATTCGAGATTATTGGTAACGAATTGTAAAACAGGCTTAATCATACAATAAGATTAAATTATACTGTATTCAGGAATGATTAACAGATTGCCGGATGCATATAATGCCCAATCAATTCAGGGTATAGAATAGTAATTATTAATAAAAGAGATGTTTAAATGAAAACATTTGCTGTGGCAATAGTTCTTGCCTTGAGTGTTGGTAATGTCTATGCAGATGAATGGTCAATTAACTCTCATGGAGTTGCTGTGGTACTGCAAAAGGAAGAGCCTGTAAGTGATAAGGTAGAAGTAATGATGGTCAGTTCAAATGGAATGTCATACATCATTTCAGGGTATGATGAGAGTTACTGCAATGATAGGGCGATTCTTGTTAATAATCAAGCAGTTAGCTTTGAATCTCACTTTGATGAATCAGATAACAAATATATCAAACCTCATCAGTGCTACTACACCCCAAAAACAGAAAAGGGTGCACGCTACTTGTTTGATGCGTTTGCTGAAAGCAATGAGGTTAAAGTTAACGGAACTAACTTCTCGGCAATTGGTTTTAAGAAAGCTATTGAACAACTGATTTCATTGAATGAGCCAATATGATTGTTGCTGGGTTAAAGAATCCAGATCTGAAAACAGATTTATTGTTACCTTGTTTTTATCTTAGATCTCAAAATTTGTCGCCATGTTGTTTGTTTTTCTGCCTAAAGTTATGATTTTTAGGTATTGATTTTGGCTATTTGTTGGCGAGGAATTCGCACTCAAATACGATTTCTTTGTTAAGTCAGACGAATTTATGCACTAATCTCCTTGTATGAATGAGTACTTGCTATCGAATATAGATTACAAATATGTTTGTGAAGGAAGGTCAATGATCATTGCTAAGGAGTTAGTCCCATTATGTCGCTACATACGAGTTACTATTTCTAAAGTACTTGGCGGGGAGCCCAAAGAGTGGCACTCAGATTCGGAACTGGATAGCTACATAGCAAGTGTAAATATCGATATAGTTAATCGAATGCATGACTTGATAGTGATGCTTGACTACTTCTACGCCTTAATAATAGTAAATACGCCATTGGAAAGTGAAGAGCGTGAGATTTTGGATGTTGCAGAAAGTTTGATTATAGAAGTAAGACGAACGAACATTCCGAATCAATAAAAGTGGCGGCAAAAATGGCGGCATTCATTGTAGAACAGCGTTATTTATGGGTATAAATCGTCATTTTTTACTGTTTTTACACACATGTAATTTAATGTAAGCTATTGATTATATAGTTATTGTTGTATTTTTTGTTAAGTTCTACGGCATGTCGTCTCAGTCGGCTATGGACAAGCACTCAGGTGGTGTTGCTAAGTACCGCGCGGCAGAAGGTAAAACTGTTTTACTTCCATACCGTGGTTCTGTTCACAACACAATTTCTGACATCCTTGGTGGTGTACGTTCAACTTGTACATACGTCGGCGCAGCGAAGCTAAAAGAGCTAACTAAGCGTACAACTTTCATCCGTGTACAAGAGCAAGAGAACAACGTATTCGGTAAAGAGTAATCTGAACAAATTCGAATAGTTTGAAAATCAAGAGCCGCTTTTGCGGCTCTTTTTTTGGGACTTGCAAACACATTTGGGATATCATTGGTGGCTCAGCGACACATCACGAAGAAATGCCTAGTTTAGAAAAATTTGTGCAGCTATTAGACCGTTGAGGCAAATGAACATACAAATAATTTGAGCAGATTCGCAACACTTGGCGCTCTGGGTTAGCAGTGTTTTTTTGAGTGTTTAAGGTGCTACGCAGCGACTTAGTTTGTGTGTTGCTCATGACTTAAACAGGCATTACCCATTTTCTCATCATTCAATGCTAAGAAGGCTATTTATTGAAGTGTGGAACGTGCTAAGCAAATAATAGTGCTGATGCCACAGCCCAAGTAGGGCGGCAACAGCTTCAGCCCGCACAATGCGGCCTGAAGATTATTGGCACTTATACAAACTTTAAAAACACATCACTTTTCCCGTACCATTGCGTTAACCACGTTTCCATGTGTGATATTTTTCTAATAGTTTCAATACTGTCTGCGGTGCGTGATTGCGTTTCCACTCTCCTGCTGCGTACTTATTGCCTTCAGCCCACGTAGGATAGCTGTGTATCGTTCCTAATATTTTATTTAGGCCTAGGCCATGTTTCATGGCTAGCACAAATTCTGCTATTAGATCACCCGCGTGCTCAGATATAATAGTAACACCCAAGATCTTATCTTTACCTCTTGGCGTAATGACTTTAATAAACCCGTCTGTTGAGCTTTCTGTTATTGCTCTATCGAGTTCCTTAAATTCAAATCGAGTCACTTCATAATCGATGCCCTTTTCTTTTGCTTCATATTCATTGATGCCAACTCGTGCAATCTCAGGATCAATAAATGTTGTCCAAGGGATCACTCGATAGTCCACCTTGAATTTTTTAAAATGACCAAATAGTGCGTTGACGGCAGCATACCAACCTTGATGGGCTGCAACATGTGTAAACTGGTATGGGCCAACTATATCACCCGCCGCATAGATATTTGGGTAAATCGTTTCTAAGTATTCGTTAGTCACAATTGTGCGATTAGTTTCAATACCTAGTTCCTCTAAACCGTATCCTTCAAGACGAGCACTACGTCCGACAGCACATAACAACTGATCGTATTCGACCTCTATTTCTTGATCATCATGCTTCACAATTATAAATTTTTTGTCGGCTCGTTGCTCGCATCGAAGTGCTTGATGAGAAGATAAGATATTGACCCCGCTCTTTTTCAGCGCTTGTGTGGCAAACTCAGAAACTTCAACATCTTCACGTATCATGATTCTTTCTGCCATTTCTATTTGCGTCACATTGGATCCTAGACGAGAAAAGGACTGAGCTAACTCACAGCCAATTGGACCTCCTCCTAAAACAACCAGCTTTTTTGGTGCTTCATCAAGCTTAGCGAACTCGGACCAAAGTGTATCACTGGTTACATACCCCGTATCTTCAATGCCGGGTAATGGCGGCACAAACGGACGTGCACCAGTGGCAATTACGATACTGCGAGCCGTTAGTGTAGTTGTCGTACCATCGTCATAGGCTATTTCCACAGTCCAGGGGTCAAGTAACTTCCCATATCCTTTCTGTACCTCTACACCCAAATTCGTATAACGTTCAACGCTGTCATGCGGTGCAACTTCAGCTATAATATCGTGTACTCTTTGCATGACTTTTTTAAAAGAAAATTGAGGAGTGAAGTTGTCTAAACCATAGTGGTGTGAATTTTCTATAGAGTTTGCCATCTTGGCACTCTTAATTATGGCTTTGCTGGGTACACAACCGTAATTCAGACAATCACCCCCCATCTCTCCAGCTTCAATCAAGGTTACTTTTGCCTTAACCGCTGCTGCGATATAACTAGTCACAAGGCCGCCCGCTCCTGCACCAATAACAATCATGTTGCGGTCAAACTTCTTGGGTTTTGTCCAATTACTATTTTTCATCTTTGCACCACCGTTTGTTTAATTTAAGAACTGATCCCTATGACTCATTCTGTTTGTTCACTTAAAATTGCACACTAACTTATAGGTAAATAGAACGGAGTGAATCTGTTTTTATTTCAGTATGAGAAAAATAACAGGTAACTTATTTAGTGGCTTTGCAAAGAATCTATTTTATGGCTAAATAGCCTTATAAAGTGAACAGCATTCGTAATATGCTGCACAAAAAGTATTTGCTCGTTATTTTAGGTGTTGACCATTGTCAATTAGCCTTTGTAGCCCGCTATCGATAAGATCTTTCAATTCGTTATCTTGCTTTCTAACAGCGACGCCAATACCTTTACCAAACCACTTCTCGTCTGTAAATTTAGGGCCGGTAAATGATAGTCCTTGTCCTATTATGTATCAGCGCCAATCGAACTATTTTCAGCCTATTTGTTGGATTGTGGTGGCACAGTTAATTTAGCAAAATCACTGACTCAGTTTTGACCAGAGGCTTCATAGACCTGAATTTTTACACGTGGCATTTACTAACTCAAAAGTGCCCCATTATTCGTTAGATTAGATACCCTACACTTTTTCTGGGGCGTACGTTTTCCCTACTAAATCTAATCCAGTTTGAGAGTGCAGAACATGCTGATTTTGTGCGTGACCATATTTAGCGTTATGATTGGTTGCATATAAGTATGGAATAGCTACGTATAATGAACGTCAATCTTTGAATCAAATAAATCTGTTCGGGAGGAATAGTGAATAGTTACGTTGTACTAAAGAAAGGTGCTACAAAAGTAGCAGTTGATATTGTGATTGAAACCGCTGGTGAGGAGATTCGTGGTTTGCAGTCAGACGGTTTTGAAATTGTGGCCGATAATATCCAAGCTGAAAACTCTCAAGAGGCTCTTGCAAAAACGGAAGAAGTGAATGGTGTTACCAATTCTGAAGTAGATTATCAGTCTAAGTATAAAACGGCACAGTTTGTATCAACGCTAATCAGTTTTTTTGGTTGGCTAACGTTTGCTGTAGGTATATTACTCACTATTGCAGGGTTAGGTTCAGGTAGTGGTCGCTATGGTTTTGATATTTGGCAGGCGATTGCTCTTGTAACTCCAGGGTTCACTACTTTAGTCTCTGGATTATTCCTAGTTGCGACAAGTCAGGTCATGAAGGCAACAGTAGATAACGCTGATCACTCATTTCAGATACTAGTAAAGATCAACCAACAGAAAAACTGATAAACAGTGATTAATATCTAAGATTATGTGGGTGAACTGAAAGAAAGCATGGTTCTTATAGGAACTGTGTTTTCTTTGCTGATCAGGAACTGATAGGGGCGATATTGGCAAAGTCATTTCTGCCCCTTTTCTTGTTAGAAGCTGATGAGTGGCTTCCAACATACGGCACGAGTGTTGCCCAAATTGAGCTTATGCTACAAGGTCACGTTGCAACCCTACCAAAGCTTAAATGAATCTATTCAACCACTAACTAACTTAAAGCGCACTGAAGTCGTTCTTTTAGGCTTGGTTTTTTTGATACCTAAGTTTTTTAAAGCTGTATCGCCTCCGAATTGCTTTACTGCATTAATAAACTCATCGCGCTCATCGTTATCGGTAAACCTCATGAACAAGCCCTCCTTTAGGATTTCATCCGTAATACCTGTATTGTTCGGGAAACCACCTTTTCGTGACTCATTTTTAGGAAGGCAATTGAAATAACCACGTATAAAGCCACCAGCACCACAAACAATTTTTCTCCTAAGTTTACGACCTATTTTAATACGAACAGATTTAGTGAAATGGCTAACATTCTTCAAACTCATGTTGATCTCCTTGTGCCTTGTGATTAGTTTTTATTTTTATGCAGTGATTTGTTTATAAGCTGTTGAACTTGTTTAAGAGTCTCAGTCTGTGAACGTACTATATTTTGAAGACGGGTAACTTCTCTTTGCAGATCTTCGGTTGATTTGTCGAGAAAATAATTATCAACTTGAACAGAATCTATTTCAGTTTGTGTAGTCGCTTGGTTGTCACGTAATTCCGTTAAATTTTCAAGAATTCTTAACAGGTTGAGCCGAGTGATTTCTACCGTATAGAAAGAAATTTTACTATCGTCGTTGTTAAATTTCCTTATCGCTCTTGCTTCTACACCGTATCGTTCCAGCTCTTCGAAGTAACGCTTGAAAGTAGCCTTACCTTCTTTGAAAGCCTTGTTCTTAACCGTCTTTACTAATGTAGCCATACCATCAACCCTCTAGAGACTTAAAATACGCCAAAGTCCATATATATGCTTTATTGTCCATATGTGGCATAAATTAGCACAAGGAAAAACATGTGTAAAGCCATATACGGGTAAGGCCACCTTGATTTGTCCGTATATGGTTTATTTGATATTCCTCTGAAACGCTATACAGGATTTGGGGTAACTCATTAACTTTGAATTTAGTCGAAGGTAGCGCACTTTCTACAACAGAAATGTTTGATTCAATGCGAGATGACCATCTTTAGAAACCGAGGCTAATTGTGGTTTGGGATACTAGAAGTTATTCTAAAGGTAGAGATCGGCTAAAAAACGTAACTCAGTTCTGTCCAGAAGTGTTACGAAGGTCTAATACGCTGTGTGATCAACAAGCATTTCTGTCGAACCGTAATGACCAGTTACTCAACTACCAATCCAGATAACTGATGTTTCTGATCAGACTTTATTGTCCTCCGATATGAAGTTAAAGTGGATTTAATCGGTGCATATTTGGAAGAAAATCAACGAGTGCCATATTTTCAATATAGGTAGTAAAATGAAGGGGCCAACTCTACTTATTGGTTTAATGGTTATGTGTAGCTTTGGGGTGATTCTTTTTGGAAGGCTTTATAAGCTGTGACACATAAAGCGCCCCCCGTACGGTAAGTATTGCACTCGTTAGTGACGAACCCATACGCGTATTAGCAAAGCAGAACGTTTGCAGACCTATAATTCCTTACAACTTGTACCGGAGATAGTAATCGTAGGCCTTTCCCCTTTATTTGCTTCCTTGTATATGAGTTTACATATAGTAGCGTTAGATTTTATCTCATCAACGCTCATGTCATTTGTTTGATTGAAAAAAGTAAAAATCACAGGGTTTGAGCTAGAAAGCATCCAGTCGGAATTTTCATCAATATTAATAACCCGCTTTAAGTTTCTTTGAGTATCTTTTGGATATCCCCAATGGACTTCTACGCCAGAAGCAAGCTCTGCTTCTTCTTCACTTTCCAGCTGCTCAATAGCGGCTTTTCCATAAGTAATATCATTCGCCGTTTCTAAATTAGACTCTAACCCTTGCATAGCAGAAAAACGGGAATCATTCTGAATGTTTAGAAACCGAGGAGCAGCTGTTACGGCAAGAATGCCGATAACAACGATGACCGCAACTAACTCAATCAATGTGAAGCCGATTAGTTTTTTCAAAATGCATCACCCTGAATGGTTTATAAACAAACACTTTATCACAAATTCTTCCCGCAACTAGTATTGATGGGATACGTATGTTCAATATATGTAACAGCGAAAATTTACCCTCCAAGTGACTTCAGAAAATGTAGCAGTAAACACTTGTTACCAGGTTACCTGCTTCAGCCAGACAGAATACAAAGCTAAGTAACTTCCCATAACTGTAGCTATCCATGATTTGCTAATTCATCAAATCTACTGGCTCATTTTTGTCCAAAATCCTTCCAACTACAATCGTGATGACCAATCAAAAAGGAGGTCATCATGGTGGTTTTCAACAAAACGAAGCGTAGTGGCGTAAAAAAACCTTTTCGGCTTGAGGAAATTTGGCGGATCAGAACCAGATTAGAAATTGAAAATAATTTGATGCAACTTGCGTTGCTCAACTTAGCAATTGATAGCAAGCTTAGAGCGAGTGACTTACTCGCTCTCAGAATTTGCGATGTATCTTCGCAAGATAGGATATTTAATCGCGTTAAGCATATCCAACTAAAAACAGACATTGAAGTTCAATTTGAGATAACGTCAAGAACTCAACAAAGCCTAATGAAATGGATTTTGATTGCTTCACTAAGCAGCCGAGATTTTCTTTTTCCAAGCCAAAGACGTGAGCATAAAGCTATAAGCTATAAGCTATTCGTACTATCGCTCTCTAGTTAGGAAATGGGCGTCAAACCTTGGATTAGATCCGAACCTGTATGGCACTCATTCGATGAGACGAACGAAAGCGACACTGGTCTATGCAAAAACTAAAAATATTCGAGCAGTGCAGCTTTTACTGGGACATACAAAGGTAGACAACACGATCCGCTACCTTGGTGTTGAATTAGAAGATGCATTGCTACTTTCAGAAGGCACTGATTGTTAGTCGAAATGAACCCTATTTAATAGGGTTCACATTGTCATCGACAAAGTTATGCCCCAAGACGTGTTTAGAACGCATGAAACCACCATGAGATTTATTTGTGAAACAGCCTGTTTCCCAATTTGTGCAACAGGCTGCTGCACAAATTATTCTGAATCAAAAATGCCCCAAACCTTTTTAGAACCTACCTTCCTAAATTTAGAAAAAATTGAGTAATGCTCTTGGTCAAAATCAAATGAGTAACAGTTTACCGTTAAATTATGAAACAGCTTGTTTTGCAAAGTGTCCAACAGGCTGTTTAGGAGAGATTCAGACAAGAGGAAAGCTATCTGAAGAAGGTGAACTCTTTGGGTTGATGAATCAATTTTATTCGTATAGGAAGTCGTTTTAACATTAAAAATCACAAAATTGTCAATAGGAAGTGTAAACGTTTACATGTTTACAAGCTAGTTTTTATTTGAAACCATATTTATAAATGATGCAATTAGAGTTATTTTGTGGAAACGTTATCACAATGCGAGGCTCGTTAGCTACACGGCTTTAGTTGGACATTTAATTTGATATTCACAACAAATTGGCTAAAAATAAAAATGAACGAAAACAACAAGAAAATTAACTTCCTATTGATTGGATTCGGTCCACATTCCAAACGAATCTTTCATCCTATCTTCGAGAATATTACTAACGATTCAACTTTAGTTTTGAAAGCTGCAATAGACCTGAAATCCAAGCAAGGTCGAGTTGAGAAGTACCTTGATGGTAAGGTAATGCAGCCCGAAATGTACTATCTAAACAACGATGAACCGGTCCAAGATCAGCTAAATACCTCTACTATAGAACTGCTAGACTCAATCGTAGATAAACACTCTATCAATGCGATTATCATCGCCACTGAACCGCTAGTACACCGAGCCTATGGAACCTGGGCGTTAAGAGCGGGTCTTCCTGTCCTAATGGATAAACCCATTTCCGCAAATATGAATGTATCTTCTGAACTTAGCAGCGCTGAAAAGATTGCAGAAGATTACTATTTCTTGAACGATGAATACGAGAAGGCAAAGGAAAAAGATCCAAACATAATTTTCTCTTTGCTTGCTCAGAGAAGATACCAAACAACCATAGAGCTTATCCGTAATGAGATAAGTAACTGCTTTGCAAAAACGAATTGCCCTGTAACGAACATCCAAACCTTTCACTCTGATGGTCAATGGAGAACCCCTACTGAATGTGTAGAGGAAATCTATCATGGGTACAACCAGGGTTACGGTAAGTGCTCCCATACTGGGTATCACTTCTTTGATATCGTTCCTTACATACTTTCTGCTGGACTCAGTGAGTCAAAATTTTATGAGCATATCGAAGTATTTTCACATGCTGTTAGACCGTTAGATGTCCTATCTCAGTTCAATCTTGAGGACTATGAAAGGCTGTTCGGTGCGGAAGAGTTTTCCAAAAACAATCCGCACAGTGAAGCAGAACTTCATGAACTTATGCAGGATTTAGGTGAGGTAGACTGTCAGAGCAGTATTGCATTCAAAAATGGCAATAATGTGGTTACAACAGCTTTGCTTAATCTAACTCATAATGGGTTTTCTCGCAGGAGCTGGCCTTCTATCGAAGGAATAGAGCTATACAAAGGTAATGGCCGGGTTTCTCACGAATCGCATATTATCCAACAAGGGCCGTTCCAAACCATTCATTTGCACTCATACAAGTCAGATGACTCTAATGAAAATGCTGATAGCAACGCAGAAGTAGTTGGAACAAAAAGGCACATTGCAATTTTTATCTTTAGAAACAATAAGCTGATCGGCGGTAAACCTACAGAAGTTATCAGACTTGATGACATTGAAAAGTTAGAGGGTGAGTCTATCGGGCTTCTTGGTAAGCCAAAGAGCAAGTGCTTCTTTGAGTTTGTTGAAGCTTTACGTGGAGAAATCACTAGAGAAGAGATGAAGTCTGACTTTAGTCAACATGAGCACGGAGCCGTCCTGGTCTCAGCAGTTTATCAATCTATGTGTAATCAACTGACAGGGAGTTCTCCGCTAATCAAAATGCCTCTAGAAATGACTGGTGACAATACATCTACTTTTAATGCTCAAAAGGTTAGGGTTTGCTAATGAAAGAAAAACTATCATATTCTTTTTGGCTTTTTCCAATCGTAGCTGTTTCGTCATTAGGGTTGGATATTTTTATCCCTGCACTACCGGCAATAAACGATGCTTTTGGTGCAAGCCAGCAATCAACGCAATTACTCATAAGTGTTTATGTGTTTGCCTTGAGTATTGGACAGCTAATATTCGGGCCTTACATCGATAAACATGGGTGTCAAAAAGCATTTAACATAGGTATTACGCTTTGTGCAGCCGCTTCTGTTGCTATTGTTTTTAGCGAGTCTCTAAGTTTATTGGTACTGATGCGCTTTGTTCAGGGCTTGGGTGCTGGTACGGTCGCTGTATCAGTTTTCTCTAGTGTGCCAAAGATTTTTAAAAAGGAAATAAGCGGTAAAGTATTTGGCCTCTTTAGCAGTGTGCTCAGTATCGTGCCGGTTTTGGCTCCACTATT
Organism: Vibrio sp. OPT24; assembly: GCF_015163545.1. NCBI lineage: Bacteria > Pseudomonadati > Pseudomonadota > Gammaproteobacteria > Vibrionales > Vibrionaceae > Vibrio > Vibrio sp. OPT24. The sequence continues at coordinate 562,361 of NZ_JADDYI010000053.1, read as the reverse complement.
AGGAGGCCTCTTAACGGCGGTGTTCAACTGGGAAGCTTGCTTTTCGTTCTTAGCAATCTACATGATATTTTGCATCTTAGTTAATAGGTATAAACCTCTTCCTTCAAAGGTCGACGTTAACCAAGATACTTCTGATGCCGGAAGGAACTTGTATGCAAAATTACTTACTACCCGGAGTTTTATTATTGGCTGCATGGCTTGTTCATTGGGTTTCTCCACACAGTTGGTATTCTTCTCAAGTTCACCACTAGTAATCATCGAACAGTTTGGTATAGGTACAGAGTACTTCGGTTTGCTTTTCGCTATTAATGCTTTCTCAATCACTGCAGGAAGTCTTTTAGCTGTAAAACTGATTGGTAGATGTAGCGAAGAATCAATCATCAAAGCTGGCTCTGTTATTCTGTTGGTATCTGGTTTCGGTTTTAGTGCCTATCACTTTATGACGGATGTCAATGTTTGGCATTTCATGGCTCCAAGCTGTTTAGGAAGTTTTGGGTTTGCGTTATTGATGTCAGCGGGAACAACATTAGCTTTAAGTGAGTTTTCTCAACAATCTGGTAGAGCTTCATCTCTGAATGGATCTGCTCAGTTGATTGTAGCGTCTCTATTCTCATGGTTAGTGATCAATTTCTGGGATAGTGAATGGAAAACAATTACCATATTCTACGTATTTGGCGGTTTGATGATTTTTGGCTCCACGTTTTTGCGAAAACCCATGAATCGAGTTAAAGCTACCTGCATCCAACCGAGCAAATAATAGTTCAATTTGAATGGCCAAAGACAATTTTGGCCATTTTTTGGGGAGATTTAGTATAGAAACTGCGCAAAAATGACCACTGTAAGTAAGCGGTGGCCATCGTGTTTTAGATACCAAAGATTATCTGAAGGATAAACCCCGTTCGAAGTGTCTAAATGTTTCTGTCCAGAATCTTCACAGTTGGCATGTCGTAACTCAGAACTGCCCCAAGACGTGTTTAGAACGCATGAAACCACCATGAGATTTATTTGTGAAACAGCCTGTTTCCCAATTTGTGCAACAGGCTGCTGCACAAATTATTCTGAATCAAAAATGCCCCAAAGCGCGTTAACGTAATTACTCAGTGGCGGATCTCGTGCCATTGAAATCACCGTACTTTTACTCATAGTTACCAGTTAAGAGGCCGTGACTGAAAACTCACACTCCCGAGCATCGCACGGCCTATACCCAGTAGCCGTACTTTTGCATAAAAATTCATATAGCTAGCCATTTATTACAAAAGAGGTGGCTAATACAAAGTCTGTCATCAGAACTACTCTTGTATCTATGTACCTTTATCTATGTTTGCTTGGTGCTGTAAGTGTTCGATAAACATCGGGATCTTTTTGGCCAAGTGTTTTCTGGAAGCATAAAAGACATACAAAACTAGATCTTCAGGTTCATACTCCAGTTCAACGATTTCCAAAGAGCCAGCATCTATCTCATTAAGGCAGGATTCGATTGGTAGTATAGCGAAACCCAAACTAGCTAATGCACCTGATTTGGCAAGATGTCCACTATTAACTTTAAATGAGGACTGCACCTTCTGGGTAATTAGCTCACCTTTAACGTTTTTGAAAACCCAAGGAGTACCATTTAATGCGGTAAAACTATTGATGCAAGGAACGTGTTTCAAATCAGTAATCTGAAAAGGTCTGGGAGAGGTCTGTAGAAGTTGAGGGGATGCTACAACAACACTTTGCCAACGTTTAACTTCCTTAGCTACCCAACTGTTGTCTTCGAGCTTTCCTCTGTGAAAACTTAAAATGACGTCAAACCCATCAAGTAAATCTTCCTTGGGACTAATGCTCGTATCACAGCACAATGAAATTGAGGGATGCTGGGTACAAAAAGAAACCACTGCTTTGGCTAAAGCTGGAGAATCAGGCATTAGGACTTTAAGTCGTCCTATTACTTCATGAGAATGAAGGGTCACTTCCTCAAGTGCATCATTAAGTTTGTCCAGCAGCGGCTGTGTTCGTAAATAAAGATGTTCTCCTGCATCTGTCGGAGCAATTCGCCGTGTAGTTCTGTCAAATAGTCGTGTATCCAATCGCTCTTCCAGCAAAGCGATATGGCGACTGACGTTTGATGTCGGCAAGCTTAGAAATTCCGCTGCACGTTTAAAGCTGTTGTTCTCGTAGACACAATGAAAACTTTTTAACCACTGCTGGTCAATCTTATCTAACATTTCGTTTAATCCCATAATATTGGATTATTAAATCTATAAGCCATACTTTATTACCAGAAACTGGCTTATACAATACCCATTACTGAAGTCGTATGGTAAAGGTGTCCAATGAGTTGGTTAGAAAAGCTATTAGATAAAAAGAATATAATCCGTACACGCAAGGCGTCGATCCCAGAAGGAGTATGGACTAAATGTCCCTCATGTGACCAAATCCTCTACCGCATGGCTCTTGAGGAAAATTTGGAGGTGTGTCCTAAATGCAATCATCATTTGAGAATGTCGGCACGCCACCGCTTAGACAGCTTTCTGGATAAAGGAGAACGCGTTGAGATTGCCAGTGAATATGAACCACAAGATTTACTGAACTTTAAAGATCTGAGACGCTATAAGGAACGCCTTGCTGTAACCCAGAAAAGTACAAGGGAAAAGGATGCCTTAGTTGTGATGGAAGGAAAGTTGCTGGGCTTACCTGTTGTTGCCTGTGCTTTCGAGTTTTCTTTTATGGCTGGCTCAATGGGTTCTGTTGTCGGCGCTCGTTTTGTCCGTGCGGTTGAGGCTGCTATTGATGCAAATTGTGGATTAGTTTGTTTTTCTGCCAGCGGTGGTGCTCGCATGCAAGAGTCCCTGATGTCGTTAATGCAAATGTCTAAAACCAGCGCAGCGTTAAATCGTTTGTCCAGTGCAAGTCTCCCTTATATATCTGTATTAACAGACCAAACATTGGGTGGTGTGTCAGCGAGTCTAGCCATGCTGGGAGATATTAATATCGCGGAACCAAAGGCAATTATTGGGTTTGCTGGGCGTCGTGTCATCGAGCAAACCGTTCGTGAGAAGTTACCCCAAGGCTTTCAGCGAAGTGAGTTCCTTTTAGAGCATGGCGCTATCGACATGATTGTAGATAGACGTGAGATGCGCAAGCGAATTGGAGGGCTAATAGCTAAGATGACTAATACCACTATTCCACTGGAAACATAGTTTATAGGTTCTGTAACGAAATTGAGCTAGCAAACTAGAATGATACTCACTGAATACTTGCATAAAAATTTTGAGCAAAGCATGGTTACGATGCTCGTTATTGTCCAGAATCTTCCATCTTAGGCACTGCGGAAAGCGGTGCTTGATTGCTTTTTGAGATACGAGAAGTTATCTGAAAGCTAGATTGTAGAGTATTTACGTTAACTTGCTTTTGTCCAAAAATGAGCTGCCAGTCATTGAACGACAGTGTAATCACCAAGCGATTCTGTCGTATTAATTACCAAGTAACTTTGTCATTACGTTAACTACAGAGAGAAAATGACCCAGAATAGGCAGGGAGTGTTAATACGATAAAAGTTCTACTTATACGACTTTCTGATCTATAACACAGTATTTTCTATACTTAGGTGAATGCGTGTTCACGTAAGTATAAAATAACTAAGTTATTGTATTTAATTTAGAAGGATTTTTAAGTGCTCGACGTGATCCAAAAATTAGTTCATTTTTTCCTAATAGCGATATTTGTCTTTGTCTTGGTGGTGTTATTTTTATCTAACCCACTTATGGGTATCGCTGTTGCCGTAGCTGCAGGTTTAATCTTTTATAAAGTTAAGTTGGCGACGAATACATATAACTTTTTCTCTAAGTCGAATTCGGGTAGAACAAGCATTGCGTCGACGCCATGTCATGGCAGTGAACTAACTAAATCAAAGAAAAGCTCTTACGAAATAGTCATTGAGAACAGCAAAGATCTTGAAGGTCGGTTAGCTAAAGTTGGAGCTACAGGTAAAGGGTTGCATGAAAAAACATCTTCAGTTTCTGCGATGCTTGCTCCAGAGCTTGTCAAAGAGTTAAGAGCTGTTGCGACGATCAGAAATAAACTAATCCATGAAGAGGATTTTACCCTCACTCAACGCGAGTTAGATGATTTTGAAGATCTAGCATATTCAGCATACAAACAGCTAAGAGACATTCCAACTTTACCTAAAATATTAGCTCATCACTTTACTTGTTCCAAATGTATGAAAACGGATATTGCTCATATCACAATG
>NZ_JADDYI010000053.1:490265-558021 GCF_015163545.1 Vibrio sp. OPT24 | reverse complement strand
CCCCCCCCCCCCCCGACATAACAAACGACTAATGCATTACAGGTTGCGTTTGGGGTTAGTTTTCCATATTCAAACGAATCTATTTCTTGCCCATTTAGTTAAATCGCTAACAAGGTTCTGTCCAAAATGTCACAATCTAAATTTTAACATTTGGCATTTTCTAGCGCGAAAATGCCCCATTATTGGCTAGACCTTTTTCTCATTCACACCCTATTCATGGGCTTTTACCATACTAAAACTTATTCATTTTTCTTATGCTGTTAACCCCCGTGATGTTTCACGGGGGTAGATTCCACCTGTCTTTCAGCGTCAGCTAACCTTAAGTTCTTTTTCGATCAGTTTGTAGGTGTTTGAGGTAGTCTTTGATTTCTTCAAAATCTGCTACCACTTCATCGATCGTTGGGCATGGACGTATACCTGCGGCTGTGTCGTGACCAACAAGGTCGATACAGCATTTATCATATGCACGGTGAATACGCTCTAAATCAACATTAGTAATATCCTCTACTCGATTTAATCTTTGTAGATGCACACCTCTTTCGAACCTATTTACAACTTTGTTTAATAGTTTCTCTTCAACCAATCGCTCCCATGCTTCACGTAGAAAACTATAGAAAACCGCAGCAGCTTCTCTAAATTCAGTCTCTGTTCCTGTCTCATCAATCTTTCGAAGCTTTTGGAGCTTAGTAGTTAAAACTCCAATTCGCTTCGATGTAGGAAGCGCGTCCCACGGAGGATTGGTTCTTACAAGGCCGGAGTTATTTCTAGATCTTTCGAGGCTGATGCAATTGACCTTATCTTGCTTTAGGCTATCCGAAGCTTCTAGTAGTAGCTTGTAGAATACTATGTCGTGAGTAAACACAATGACTTGGCGTTCTAATGATTCCTCTATTAACCTTTTTGCGACTTTTGCACTCCATTGATGGCTAAGCGAGTTCACTGGATCATCAAATAGAACAGCAGATCTTCTAGAATCAGCTTTCATTTCTGATAAAAAGCTCGCTATTGCGATACACCTTTGTTCACCTTCACTAGCAACTTTACCAACAACAGATTCGTTTGACTTTGCTAGCTCTAATTTGAATTGCTGTTGTCCGGCTTTATTTCTTGTTTTAACGTTGATGTCAAATCTATTAAAACCAAAGGATTTAAGCTCTTTCACAAAATACTCTTTTAGTGGCTCTATAACACCTTTCGAATAAATCCTAGCTGACAACGTTGATATACTTCTCGTAGCGCACTGACCTGAGATTTCATTTAACTTAGCTACTATTTTTGACCGTCTTACATTAGTTATGATGTTTGCTTTGTGTTTGGCAATGTAGGCCTTATCTGTTAACTCGGTCAGCCTTGCTTGTTTCTTAGCCACAAATTCGTTGTTACTGCTTTGCTGTTCAAGTTCTCCGATTTGCGTGAACAGATCTTTATCTATTTCCCGCAGTGCTTGGAAATGAGACAAGCTAATTCCGTCTAACGACTCGGGTAGCATTCCTGATAAAACAGCCTGTCTGTTTATTAAACTCTGGTTTAATTCCTCAAGCCCAACTTTTAACCCAGGTTTAATTACGTCAAGGTCGTTCAATACACCTTCAAATTGGGCAATATTCAAACTCAAAGACTTAACGAAAAATTTAGCCTGAGTTAGCGCTTTCAGAGCTTCAGCTGTATTTTTTGCGGCCTTGTCATTAAGAAAAGCTTCGAGTTCTTGTAATTTGTCGGCCGACGTCTCTTGGATATCTTGTAAGCATAACGGACAGGAATCGCCTTTTGTTGGAGGGAATTGTTGGCCTTTATTTTCTTTTACCAAGAAGTCTTTTGCTGCTCCCCAAAGAACAGTCCATTGTGTATCACCAATATTATCAAACGGCAGATCACTCAGTGTCTTTTGTCTCAGCGCGTCAGATACTTGTTTCTTTTCTTGATAGTCGAGTTCTAAACCTTTTAACACATCGAAATTACTAGGACCGAGTACTTCGATAGGCCTCTTGTATGACTCAAGTAAGGGGGCAATATAACTACGCTGCTTAATTAAACTTTTTCTGATTTGTTCTGGCGATTTGGCCATGTCGCTAACCAATTCGTCCTGCAATGGTTTTATAGATTCAATTTCTTCCTTAGTTGCGCAGTGCAATTCAATATCAGCTTCATTTGTTAACGCTGAAATTTGATTAAGGAATAATGCAGCTTTACTTTGTGAATTTAACGATGGAATAGCAACAAAACCGTTACTACCCATTACATCTTCACTTATTCTGTTTTTTATACTTTCCACAACCTTTGTAAGCTCTGTGATTAAGTTCAAACCTATTGGTTTGTACCCTAAAGCATCTTCATTAGATAAATAGTGGTGTGCTGAAGATGTATCGAATACACGAATAGACTTGGCAGCATTATTGTTTGATGTACCATCACTCCAAGTTAATTCTGTCGGTGTCTTATCAATCTCGAGTGTGAGTAAAGCTTGCGGAGGTTTAGGTGCAGAAGTGAAAACATTACCCGCAATAGGTTTCAATGCTCCCCGAGTCAAACACGCATGTTTTAAAATTGACGTATAGCTCGACTTACCGGCCCCGTTGTCTCCATATACGATAGTTAATCCATCTTTTCTAAAATCTAATTTTTGCTCTTCCGCTAACGCAGCAACACCTTCAACTTGAGACAAGCTAATCAGTCGAACCGAGTTTTCTTCGGCCGTGTAGCCCGATATGTCAATCGGTGATAACAACTGCTCATGGTTTGGATGTTTTGGTTCCAAGCCCTCAACACTTTTCGCAAAATTAAAAATAAAATCGATATGGTTTTGGTTTAGCTCTCCTTCTTCAAGAGCAACCTTTAGTGCTAGATTCCACCATATGGGCTTATCCTTGGACCACTCTACTATTGATTCTACCGCATTCATCATCGTTAACCTTAACACGCAAAATAAGAACCAAGTATAATAGAGCTCAGTTGCACTTCAGGTATGAAGAATTGGTTTATCGTCTAACAACGTGCGTAAAATCAACAATTAATAGGATTAGTCATAATATTTATTATCTTCTCGAATAATTCCCTTGATAACTCACAAAGCCGAACTCAATGAGTCCGGATTCTTTTTCCTTGATATCCTTCAAAAGGAGGGCTGGCTAATCCAACAAACAAGCTTTTGTCCAGAAATGTGTTTGAGAGAAGTGGATAGTTACGAATGTTGAACCTTGGTATCAATCCACACAAAATATCAACTTGTGACTTTTCAACATAAAGAGCCGCTTTTTAGCGGCTCTTTATGTTTGAGTTTTAGCTATCACTTAGAAGAGTGTTAACTATCAATTTTTCTACTTCGCATAATTCGAAGGAAACAGTGCTCGTTTCGCTTCTTCATCACGTTCGGTTTTAAACTCAATGCCTTTACCAATCTCGCGAGCGCGCAGTGCGGCAGGGCGACTGTTGATTGCATCAAACCAGCGCTTTAAGTTCGGGTAAGGTTCTAGGCCTTCTTCACCAAGCACGAAAGGTGCTTTATCAATCCAACCCCATGCCGCGACATCGACAATGGTGTACTCATTTCCGACGAAAAACTCACGACCTTCCATATGCTTTTCTAACACTTCGTAGTGACGTTGTGCTTCACGTAGATAACGGTTCACGGCGTAGTCTAGGCCTGCAGGGGCAGCATGACGGAAGTGTACCGATTGGCCAGAGTATGGACCAAGACCGCTCGCGATGAACATCATCCAAGATAGAAGTTCTGCTCTGTCTTCTGGTTGCCCCGCTAGCTTGCCAGTTTTCTCTGATAGGTAAAGAAGGATAGCGTTAGAGTCGAATACACGTTGTCCGTCATCTTCAATCGCTGGCGTTTTGCCATTTGGATTTATTAAGCGATATTCCGGTGTGTGTTGCTCGCCTTTTAAGGTATCAACTGGAACGAGTTCAAAATCTAGGCCTGTCTCTTCTAGAAACAGAGCGATCTTCATTGGGTTGGGTGTTTGGTGAAAATAGAACTTAAGCATGGGGTAACTCCTTGTATTGGACGTCCATTAAAACATCACTTGAACGATCGTTCAATAATTGATTTTAAATTATGTGAAAAATGGCCTGTTTTTTTAAACGAGCGGTGTTTGAATTTCAGTTGATGGGCAGAAGCTAGCGTGAACCTATTGGCGGTTGAGAATCTTAAATATCTGAAAGTATGTGTTTAAATGTGAGCTTTCATGTTGGTCGTCAGTCTAAATGTAATTGTCGATTATGGTGGGGGAGGCGTGTGAATTTGAAGCTAGATATTCGAAAATAGTCAGTAACATCATTGTTATACAACAACTCGTTAGATTGGCGAGCGTGTTTAGGCACATAAAATCGTGATCTGCAGCCACATCTTATGCAACCAAGGAATATTAACGCTGTAGATTCTGGTGTGCTTCACGGTTTTTTAATACTAGGGGCTTACATTGGGGAGCAAATCTGATGTGAACACTTAACGACACAGGATCTTTCCATGAAAAAGAACATTATCGCCCTCGCTCTTGGTGGCATGCTGGCTTTTGGCGCAACTCCTTATTCTTTTGCTGCTAACGATGGCGCAGTACAAGCTTCTGCGGATTACGCGCAGTTGGTGACTAAGCGACAAGTTGTCGACCAACTACTTCTTGATGCGTTGCAAGCGTTCAAGTCTCCAGCAAGAATTTCTCACGCTGGCTTCACGGCTAAAATGCCAAGCAACATGGAAATTGTGACGAATCGATTGTTAGAAGCTTACCAGTTAGAACCTTACCGCACTGACTTGCTGATTTCGGCAGCGAACGCTCAGATCTATAACAAGAATGCAGAGCGCGCTATTGAGTTGTTTGAGCAAGCGTTGACGGTTGCGCCAGACGATGTCGATCTTCATTCTTACCTTGCGGTTTGGCAAAGATTCGATGGTAATGATAGTGAATCCAACAAGCATATGCAGAAGCTTGAGAGCCTGAACAAAGGCAAAGCCGAAGACATCAAACGTATCTTTGCTACGGTCGATCGCGTATTAGAAACACCGTTGAAAGAATCAGCAGATAAAGGGCTACTGAGCGATCACGGCGCGATAGTTACTTTGGGTTACGCGCTGAACCCAGATGGTTCAATGCATGAGATCTTGATTGAACGTCTTGAAACCACATTGGCAATGTCTAAAGCCAACCCGGATGCGATGATTGTGCTAACGGGTGGCGTGCCTAAGAACCACAAGACAGAAGGCAAGTTGATGGCGAATTGGCTTATTTCAAAAGGGGTGAGTAAAGATCGTATCATTGAAGAGAACTATGCGACTAGCACGGTAGGGAATGCTTTGTTCAGTAGCTATGCGCTTGCTCGTCATAATATTAAGCATGCGACCATTATTAGCTCGGCAAGCCATGTTCGTCGTGGTCAAACTTTGTTTGAAATTGCGAGCTGGCAAACTGGCCCTCAAGGAATTACATTTGATACGGTTGCTTACCCAGACAAGCCATTAGAAAGTCTTAAAAATGCAAGCAGTGGCGAACTGTTAGGTATTTATCGTGATGCTCTAAGAACCTATGGCATGTGGAGTTACCGCTCTTATCCGCTAGAGTCGCGTTAAGCCTAAAATCTAAGCAATAACTTGGGTTAAGCAAAGCACAACTTGCTGGTACTATCGAGAGGCGCTAGGTGGTAAACTGGCGCTCTATTAATTTTAGTGTTTCAAAGGTAAAGTGATGAACCCGATTTTAGCAATGTTGAAAGAGAACAATATTAGCGATGAGCAAATCAGCGAGATATTCAAGACGCTGACAGAGAACCCTCTTGCAGCAATGGCGACAATCAGCCAACTTGGCTTACCACAAGATAAACTTCAAATGCTGATGGGTCAGGTAATGCAAAACCCAGCGCTAATCAAAGAAGCCGTTGAAGAGCTTGGCCTAGATTTCTCTAAGGTTGAAGCGGCTAAAGAACAACTTCAAAAATAAGTCAATTTGAATGAGCTAAGATCGAATTAGCTTAATCAAAATTCAATGAAAAGGTCGTTTAAGTTCAGCAACAGGCTGTCTTAACGGCCTTTTTTGATCTTGGTGGCGATTATTCACTTTGATCAAGTTGCTTTCAATCCCTGCTTCCCATTTTCTAATCAACGACTATTTCAACACAATTGACAGCACCTTTGCCAAATATGCGTTGCTACTGACAATTTACTTACTAGACTTAATTAACCTATGTGCGACTTGATATGTGCACCTTGATGAACAGTGTTTTTTGGGTGAGGAATGCCCTGAATAGTAGGGATATAAACATCAAACAATAGCGCTGTTTATTTATGGGTCACAACAAGAAAAAGAATAAGAGGGCACTCAATAAGCCCTTTATTGAGCAGTGATTTTATAGGAAATGAGTTATGAAATATTTAAAGGAAACGGCTTTAGCTAGCCTTGTGTTGGCCGGGCTTGTTGGTTGTGGCGGAGACTCAGGATCATCAAGCAGTACGACACCCATTACCTTGAGTGTGAGTGATGCGCCCGTCGATGATGTTAAAGATGTGACGGTGACATTCAGCAAGGTAGCTTTACTTCCGACTCAGGGAGGTACAACGCTAGTGTATGACGTGTATAAAACGGACGAAAACGGTGATTACGTTGATGAAAATGGCGACCCGTTGCCAGACGGTGAAGATCCTATTCCATTAAGTGTCAATTTATTGGATTACCAAGGAAGCGATGCACTTCCTTTGATTGAAAACGAGGTAGTTCCAGTAGGTAGCTATAAACTATGTGTGTTTGCGAATGATGGCGATCACCCGACACATCCATCTTATGTTGTAGAAAACGATGACTCGATTCGTGAGTTAACGGTGAAAGGTAATGGCGCGTGCCCGCAAGGTGTTGGTAGAGAAGATAACGCTGGCGTGCTTTACTTTAATGATTCATTTAATGTGAACCAACAGAGTAACGATTTTGTTGTCGAGTTCGATCTTCGACGTGGCCTAAAGAACAGTTCGACTTTCCCTGATTACACTATTCAAAGAACGTCTGTAAGCCTTATCAATACGGTTGAGACAGGAAACATTGAAGGTACTGTTTCGAGTACCACTTTTGCAGCTTGTAACCCTACAAATGATAATACTTATGTTCAGTCGGTGTACTTGTATGAAGGTAATGTCGACAAAGCTGACATGGCGCCTATTGGCGGTTCCGATGAGGTGAAGCCGATTACTTCAGCATCAGTGGCAATGAATGAAGCACAGACTAACTATGAGTTCTCTCTGGGATTTATTGATCCAGGTACTTACTCATTGGGTTATACCTGTACCGCGCAACACGACAGCGATGAAGACAATGCTGATCCGGTTGCTGATGGTTTTGACATTTATGAAGTTCAAAATAGTGTCCAGGTAGTGATTGACGAAGATACCCGAGTATCATTTTAGTAATTAATGTGTTCTAACCATGTGAATAAATACGGCCTCTCATTTAGAGGCCGTTTTTGATCATGTCACCTAGTTAGCATGAATTTGATGATCATTGAGTGTGACTCTAGGGAAGTGATAATGTAACTTTGTATCTCTTACTTTAACCTAGCGAAATGTACTCCGGCGTTGCTCATGAAATCTAGCTTAAGCATTCGATCTTACACCAAGCAATTTAATACCCATGCTCATGATGACCATCATCAACTGGTATTGCCGATCCAAGGCAGTATTAATATCGAAATGGTGGGGTATGTCGGTAAAGTGGCGGTGGGCGAATGTGTGGTGATTCCGGTAACCACAGCACATGCGTTTAAAGCGGACGAAGCAGCGCGGTTTATTGTCGCGGATATGGCTGTGTTGCCTCAGCATTTGTTAGAGCACGAGCTCTCGGTTTTCACGATAACGCCACCTTTGATGAGCTTCTTGTTGTTTGTTGAGAAGCAGCTGGAATATCAGGTCGATAGCGGTATTGAGTCATCCATCTTGGATGTGTTTTCACTGCTGTTAGAGCAACAACAAGTGAGCAAGAGCATCGACCCAAGAATCCGCGCTGTACAAAGGCTGATAGCGGATAATTACACACAACCATTATCCATTTCGCAACTTGCAGAAACGGCTTGTTTGAGCCCCACTCAATTCAAAAAACGCTTCAAAGAATGTCTGGGTATCAGTGCGCTTAAATACATCACTCGCTATCGTATGGAGAAAGCCCAAGCCTTGTTAACTCATACCGATTTACCGGTTCAATTGATTGCTGAAAATGTGGGCTATAGTGATGTGTCTGCTTTCAGTCGTCGCTTCTCTCAGCACTTTGGCATGTCTCCAAGGGCGTTTCTAGGCTCAATGAAAGACAGTCTTTAGAAACAACAATAGCGTCCTTTCGGCAAACTAACTTTTATCAATCTTCACTATTATCTATTTCAGAACTGAAAATTGGGTAATAGAAATGAATCTTGCCATCAATCGCGTTAACGAATTCCAAACGGGCACTTTAGCCATCTTGTTTGCTTCTATTTTATGGGGCACGACAGGCACCGCCGCAAGTTTTGCGCCTGATCTAAGCCCATTAGCGATTGGTGCTTTCTCTATGGGCGTCGGTGGCCTAATGCAAGCGGGATTGGCGTATCGAAAAATCCTATTCGCTTTCGACAAGCTTTTGCAGAACAAGAAGTTGTTGGCAGTGAGCGCTTTGGCTTTAGCGATCTATCCTTTAGCTTTCTATTCTTCAATGAAATTATCTGGCGTGGCGATTGGTACAGTGGTTTCGATTGCTACCGCACCTTTCTTTTCTGCTCTGTTAGAGTGTCTTATTAGCAAAAAGAATAATATCAACAAACGTTGGCTCACTAGCTTTGCGATTGGTGTGGTGGGTATTGGGTTGTTGGTGTTTTCAGAATCTTCATCGACGAATGAATCCGGTGATGATCTCAAGCTGTTCGGTATTGCTTTAGGTTTGCTCGCTGGGTTGTGTTACGCCATTTATTCTTGGGCGACCAAAGCACTGATCGACAAAGGGATTAAGTCACAAGCGGCGATGGGCAGTATTTTTGGCCTGGGTGCGATGCTGTTGCTGCCAACGCTCTGGTTTACGGGGGAGAACCTGTTTTCCTCGCAGATTAACGTATTAGTCATCAGTTATCTGACGTTAATCCCACAATGCTTGGGCTATATCGCGTTCAGTTTTGGTTTACGCCACGTGACCGCGAGTAGCGCCAATCTGCTGACTCTGTTTGAACCAGTAGTTGCAGCGGTGCTTGCCGTCTGTGTTGTCGGTGAGCTGATTCCTTTTACAGGCTGGTTAGGTATGTCTCTGATTGTGTTGTGCTTGTTTATACAGTCGAAGCCATCTAAAGGAACGTTATAAGTATTTGTTTTGTTTTGCCTAATTGAAATTTTTTCATGTGTAATTCTTATAATTGAATAAAATCAGTATCTCAGTTGTGAGAGTGCTGTTACTATCGCTATCAATAGTCGGGGGGCATATACCTTATTTGGTGTTTGCTGAGATCGTTAATCGAGACCCGTTGAACCTGATTCAGTTAACACTGGCGTAGGGAACTATAAGCACTTGATCTGCGTCTGCACCCATGAAAACTTTCATGTGTTTATTGCGACTTCTCCTTCGATCGGTGTTCGTTCTCCTACGTCTTGTAAGATAGTAGGAGCGACAATGACACACAGTTCTAATTCAAAAGATTTAACGCTAAAAGCCTCAGTTTCACAGCACTCTGCTGATGGTTCGATTCGAACAAACACTCCGATTGTATTGACGATCGCAGGCTCAGACAGCGGCGGCGGTGCAGGGATCCAAGCTGATATTAAAGCCATGTCTGCAACGGGTAGCTTCGCTTGTTCGGTAATTACCGCAATTACCTCTCAGAATACCCAAGGCGTTTCCGCCATTTTGCCTATTCCACTCGACCATGTTGCTAGCCAGTTAGATGCGGTTTTTACTGATCTCAATATCGTGGCAGTAAAAGTCGGCATGTTGGCCGATTCGCAAATCATCAAAGTCGTCGCTGATAAAATTAAGCAGTACCAACCTAAACACTTAGTGATTGACCCTGTAATGGTCGCAACCAGTGGTGATCTTCTTTTAGAAAACTCAGCCATTACTACACTGAAACAAGAGCTGATTCCGCTGGCAGACATCATTACGCCTAATTTGCCTGAAGGCGCGGCGTTAACAGGCAAGCCGGTACCTGAAAGCGAAGCTGAAATGCAGGGCATGATTGAAGATTTACGCGCACTAGGTGCTAAAGCGGTTCTCTTGAAAGGCGGCCACCTGGAGAAAGATGAAAACAGTAACGACTTACTGATTCTGCCAACCACATCTGCTCTGATTAGCGCGAAGCGTTTTCCTACCAAAAACACTCATGGAACGGGCTGTACGCTCTCTTCTGCTATTGCTTCTTTCTTGGCTCAAGGCAACAAACTTCCAGAGGCTGTCGACCTAGGTAAACAATACATTTCACGAGCAATTGCTCACGCCGACGAACTTCAAGTTGGTCAAGGTCACGGCCCTGTAAATCACTTCTTCGTTGGGCACGGTAATGTCCGTTAATACGATTGGCGTTCAACTCAGTAATGCGACTCTGCGTTACCGAGATAGCGAGCACGCGACCTTATCTGGACTGTCATTGAGCTTAAAAGCAGGCAAGTGGACAGTGTTACTTGGTCGCAGTGGCTGCGGAAAAACCACGGTATTGCGTTATCTGGCAGGCTTGTTGGACGACAAGGTGGAATGGCAGGGCACATTGGCAACGTCTGATGAATTGCCTTTAACGGAGCGCATCGCTTACATGGCGCAGCAAGATTTGTTACTGCCATGGCTATCGGTTATCGACAACGTGTGTTTGAGCCATCGCTTTCAAAATTCCGCAGATAAGCATAAAAATATCGAGCATAAAAATCAGGCGTTAGAGCTACTGATTTCTGTTGGTCTGGCTGATTACGCGGATGCTATGCCGGATCAATTGTCTGGTGGTATGCGTCAGCGTGTTGCTTTGGCTCGAACCTTAATGCAAGACAAGCCAGTCGTGCTGATGGATGAGCCTTTCTCTGCGCTGGATGCGGTAACGAGACACAAGCTGCAAAGTTTAGCGTGTGAACTGTTAAGGGGTAAAACCGTTGTGTTGATCACTCATGATCCACAAGAAGCGGTGCGTCTGGCGGATAACTTGTATGTGTTGCAAGGCACGCCTGCGAGTGCTCACTCTTTATCTGTGCCTCACACGTCAACGCCACGAGTGTTAGATGGTGAGTGTGCCGAGCTACAACAAGCGATCTTAGAACAGTTGGAGCGTGATTATGAATGAACTAACTCGAAGTGAAGCTACTGATAGCTCCAAGATAGAAAACTCAATGGAAGAAAGTTCAACTAACGCGCAGGCTAGCACAGCGCGTCCTCGCCAGATGAATCCTGTTATGCGTTTGCTTATTAGCAGTGCTGTGATTCTTGGTTTGTGGCAAATGGTGGTAATTATATTCGAGATGCCAAGCTTCATTCTGCCAGCTCCCGCAGAAGTCTCCCTCAAGCTGATTGAACGCTACGATGTGTTACTCAAACACACTTGGGTGACTGCGCAAGAGATCTTACTTGGTCTATTGCTCGGTTTATCCATGGGGCTGTTTTTCGCCTTGCAGATGTTGATGTTTGACCCGTTGAAGCGTTGGCTATTGCCTATCTTGATTGCTAGCCAAGCGATTCCTGTATTTGCGATTGCGCCAGTACTTATGCTTTGGCTTGGCTATGGCATCGCTTCAAAAGTGGTGATGGCGGCGATCATTATCTTCTTCCCTGTGACCACTTGCTGTTACGACGGTCTGCGTAATACACCGACAGGTTATCTTGATCTTGCTAAGACGATGGGTGCATCGAAATGGCAATTGCTCCGCTATATCCAACTTCCTGCTGCATTGCCAACATTGGCGTCTGGCATTCGTGTAGCGGTGGTGATAGCCCCAATAGGCGCAGTCGTCGGTGAGTGGGTAGGCTCCAGTGAAGGTTTAGGTTACTTAATGCTACAAGCCAATGCGCGCATGATCATTGATGAGATGTTTGCGGCCTTATTTATCTTGGCGGTGCTGTCTATCTCGCTCTACTTCATCACAGATAAGTTACTCAAAAAAGCCATCCCTTGGGAGAACCAGTGATGGCTTGATCAATAACACTTTGTTTAATAAGGCTTCGCTCAACGCTATTTATCTAAACAAAACGTCGTTAAAAACTAGCTCTATAAACACAATAATAATATTCAGAAGGAAAGGTTAACTATGAAAAACACCAAATTGGTAGGTGCAGTGGCACTGCTTGCTTCGCTAGTGTCAGGTCATGCTCTAGCGGACTCTGAACAAAAGAAACTGACACTGATGTTGGACTGGTTTGTGAACCCGAACCATGGCCCGATTGTGATCGCTCAAGAGCGTGGCTACTTTGCTGACCAAGGTCTAGATGTTGAAATTCAAGAGCCAGCAGACCCAAGCACACCAGCAAAATTGGTCGCGGCAGGTAAGGTCGATTTAGCGGTAACTTACCAACCAAGTTTAACCATGGATGTGGCAGCGGGTCTTCCTTTAGTTCGTGCATCAACCCTTATCGCGACGCCACTAAATACACTAATGGTATTGGATAACGGCAAGAACGATACGCTAGCGGATCTGAAAGGCAAGAAGATTGGTATTGCGATTGCTGGTAACGAAGAAGCGACTATTGGCACCATGCTGGCTCAAGAAAGCGTTGAGTTTACAGACGTGCAAACCATCAATGTTGGTTGGGCACTGTCGTCTTCATTGGCATCAGGGAAGGTAGATGCAATCTGGGGTGGCTTACGTAACTTCGAGACCAACCAGTTAGCTCTTGAAGGCTTTAAAGCAAAAGCATTCTTCCCAGAAGAGCACGGTGTTCCTGCTTACGATGAGCTTATCTTTGTTGCGAACGCAAAGCAGCATGATGATGAAGCGATCAAAGCGTTCAACAAAGCATTGGAACAAGCAACCACTTACATTGTGAACCACCCACAAGAGTCATGGAGCGAGTTTGTTGCGTATTCACCTGATACGCTGAACAACGAGCTTAACCAACGCGCATGGAACGACACGCTGACTCGTTTTGCACTTCGCCCTTCAGCGGTTGACCTGAAACGTTACGACGATTACGCACAGTTCATGTTCGACAAAGGCATTATCAAATCACTACCAAAAGCCGCTGACTACGTACCGACTTTTGACTAAGGAATCTCATGAAATACCAAGACTTAATCCAAGCCTGTCATCAAGATTGGCAAGACTACACAGAGCATGATTTTGTTAAAACGCTGGCGAACGGCACACTCGCTCAGCCGTGTTTCCTGCATTATTTGAAACAAGATTTTCTGTTCTTGAAGCAATATGCTCGCGCTTATGCGTTGGCGATTTACAAGGCGAAAACCTTGGCTGATATGCGCCGTGCATTGCCAAGTGTTCATGCTCTGCTAGATTCTGAAATATCTCACCACGTGACTTACTGTGGTCAGTGGGGCTTAACGGAATCTGACCTAGAAAACGAACCTGAAGATTTCGGCACAGTCGCTTACACACGCTACGTTCTAGACGCGGGTATGACGGGTGATCTTGTCGATCTTTATGCGGCACTGGCTCCGTGTTCAATTGGTTACGCTGTGATCGGTAAAGCGCTGTTAGAAAGCAGCGATACCGTTTGGGAAGGCAACCCATACGCAAGCTGGCTGCAACTGTATGGCGGCGAAGAGTTCCAATCAGGTGTGGCTACAGGCGCGGAGTACTTTAATCAGCTGCTTGCTGAAATTGATATCAACAGCGAGCGTGGTCAAAGTATCGTTCATATCTTTAAAACGGCAACGCGTATGGAAGTGGCTTTCTGGCAGCAAGGTCTGAATGCACTTAATGACTCAACAGCGGCTTTCACGAATAAGGATTAATCCATGCTAACTGAACAAATCATCCAATCACTGCGCGCAGTACGAGAGCAAAAACCATTGGTTGTGAACATCACCAACTACGTCGTGATGAACAATACGGCGAATGCTTTATTGGCGATTGGTGCTTCACCTATCATGGCGCACTCACAGCAAGAACTGGCTGAGATGATGTCATTCTCTGGCGCTTTGGTGATTAACATCGGCACACTTGATAGTGTTTGGACGCCAAGAATGCGCTTCGCGGTTGAACAAGCGAATGCGAACAACAAGGTTGTGGTCCTTGACCCTGTAGGTTGTGGCGCAAGTACGCTGCGTACCGAGACTTCTCGTGAAATTGCACGTTTAGCCAATAAGCTAATCATTCGTGGTAACGCGTCTGAGATCATTGCGCTAGCGGGTGAGCAAGCACAGAGCAAAGGCGTTGATGCGCTGGATAGCAGTGATGCCGCATTAGGCGCTGCACAGTGCTTAGTGGCTGAATACGGTGCAAATGTGGTAATTTCTGGTGAGACAGATTACGTTGTCACCAAAGACAGTGTTGTGATGTTAAACAATGGTCATCCAATGATGCCGTTTGTAACGGGCATGGGCTGTACCTTAACGGCCTTGACGGGCGCATTTGCTGCTGTTGGTGATGACAGTGGTTTAGCGGCTGCGGCGATATTGGGCGTGGTTGGTGAAATCGCGGCTGAAAACTCACGCGGCCCGGGTAGCTTACAAATGAACTTGCTTGATGAGCTATATCAGTTAGACGAAGAGACTCTGATTCAACGTTTGAAGATTCAGTAGGGTTAATCTAACTGTAAGCCACAAGTTAGAAGCCTAACTTAAAACTCTTTAGATAAAGAAAAGCCCCCGATACTTATGTGCTGGGGGCTTTTTATTATTGGTTTGGAGTTGTGTATAGACTAGCTTGCTAGGTTCTAAATCGATTCACTTGGCTCTCTAGGTGATGAGCAACCTCGGTTAAGTCGCTCGCTGCACCTGAAATGCTGCTTACTGACTCTTGGTTACTTTGCGCGATGGTGTTTGCACCTTGCGCGTTCTCACCGAGTGACTTGGTTAGACGATCTTGCTCATCAACCGATACCGCGATTTGGCTATTGGCTTGATTTAAATCTTGAATGTGTTGGTTAATCACATGCAAGTTCTGAGAAGCCTGCTGTGCCTGAGTTGAAGCATCGGAAACCGTGCTGTGGCTCTCCTTAATCGACTCTAACGCATCTTTAGCGCCACGCTGCAGCGATGTGATGAGTTCATCAATCTGGCTAGCAGAATCTTGGGTGCGCTTAGCAAGCGTTCTTACTTCATCGGCTACGACGGCAAACCCGCGACCTTGTTCACCTGCGCGCGCAGCTTCAATAGCCGCATTCAATGCTAACAGGTTGGTTTGCTCAGAAACGCTTTTGATTACTTCAAGAATGGCACCAATGTTCATCGACTCTTTATGTAGGTCTGTCACTTTCTGGCTACTCACCTGCATGCTTTCATCGGCGCTGCCAATTTCATGCAGTGTCTTGTCTACTTCTTTAAGTCCCATCGCGACATTCTCGGTCGCTTGATTTGCAACTTGAGAGGCGTGGTTAGCACTTGAAGCAATTTCCGATGTGCTCGAAGCCAATTGATCAACGGCTGACGAGATATTGATCATTTCATTGTTCAACTGTGTCGCGTTGGTCGAGCTGTTGTTGGTCACTTGATTGAGTGACTCCGACATCTCACCAATACGCACACTAGAGCGGTTCACTTGGCCAACAATATCGCGCAGAGATTCAATGGTGATCTCCATATTAGTCAGCAGTTCGCCAATCTCGTTCTTGCTCTCGATGTTCACTTCAACATTCAAGTTGCCTTGAGAAAGCTCATTGGTGATCTGTTTAACCTGCGCGATGCCTTTGGTAATAGAGCGAGTTACCAACACGGCGCTCGTCATACCAATAACTAAGGCAACACCCGTTAGCAATATGATGATTTGAATCGAGCGTTTCTCACTGGCTTGGAGTACTGGCGTGAGCGCTTGTTTTTGCTGCTCGAGAATGCTTTGAGCATCCGCGACCGCGATAGCCAAGCTGTCACCAATAGAGGCGAGGCTAGCGGTTCTTTGGGTGTTCTCAATCATCTGTTGATGAACTTGCTCAAAACCTTTCGCGTACGCTTCACGTTGGTTAGAGAAATCTTCAATCAGTTCACTTTGATAAGGGGATGATTTAAGAGATTCAATATCACCTTCGATACCTGGTAGAGCATATTCAAAAATGTCTTTACCGGCCTCATAGGTTTTGAGGTCGTTGTTGTTTGAGTAACTCAGCACAGTGATCTTGGCGGCGAGGAAATTCTCCATCAACATACCGGCGTATAAGCTCGCGTTTGGATCGTTGTTGTTGTAAGACTCATACAACAAGCTCTGAGCAGCTTTCAGTGCGTTGGTTTCCCTTTTGACCATCTCCACATTTACCAACTGGTCAATGAGGAGTTGGCTTTGTTTCATTGACCCATAAGCCGAATCAAAAGCTGCAACGCTGGCTTGCACTAATTGCAGGCTCGAGAGACTATCGGTATTGGTGGTGGTTTGGATTAGATTGTTCAGCAGTTCATCAATCGCGAGTTTGCTTGATTGATAATTCGTTTCGTATTGCTCATCCAATGACTCTAAGTAACGTTCAGAGGCTAAACGCATCTGAAGAAAGTGCACTTGAATGTTGCCTGATAATGTCGCTTTATGGCTGAGCTCACTGTATTGGCTAAAACCGTTCGACAAGGTTTGGATACCTTTGTAACTCACAAAGCCTGAAATGACGAAAAAGAGCAAGCAGATGGCATAACCCAGCTTGATCTTGAGCGCTATAGAAAGGTGGCGCATAACTATCCCTATATTGACCTGATTCTTTCACAGAGCAGTATTTCATAAAACGGTGTGTCGGGCATACTCAAAGTGAATAGTTTGTGTAAAAAGTAACGCTTTAGTTAAGTAATTCAGTTTTTTCAACACATTTTCAACGGGTTGCATATTTAATAGCGCGCGCTTAATTGAGCTAATTTAGTATTAACGTCCATGCACATGATGATAATTGTCGGTAAAATGGTAACAACTCAATTTAGACTTCAACGCCAAAGGTGCGATATGACCCTTTATAAACTCTATTTAGTAACGGATGACCAACAAGATTTAGATACGCTCAAGTTCGTGGTTGAACAAGCAGTTGCTGGTGGCGTCACCATGGTCCAAGTAAGAGAAAAGCATGGAGATGTAAGAGCGTTCATTGAACGAGCACAAGCTGTTAAGTCTATTTTGGCAGGAACAGACGTACCTTTGATCATTAATGACCGAGTCGATGTTGCATTGGCGGTGGATGCCGATGGCTTACATTTGGGTCAATCGGATATGCCACCAATCATAGCGCGTCAGTTGATTGGACCAGATAAGATTCTAGGTTTGTCGATAGAAGATGAGCAACAACTTCAACAAGCTGACGATTTGCCGATTGATTACATTGGTCTCAGTGCGCTTTTTACAACACCGACCAAGACTAATCTAAAAAAGCATTGGGGTTATGAAGGTATTCAAATGGCTTTGGAGACAACGAAGCTGCCGATTGTCGGTATTGGTGGAATCAACGAATCGAATATCCCTCAGTTAACGCAAACAGGCATCCATGGGTTGGCATTAGTCTCTGCGATATGTCACGCAAAAGACCCGAAAAAAGCAACGCAGGATCTGTTGTCCCTAATGGAGGAGTGAAAGGGTATTTAGACCAGAAAATAATGCGTTTAGCTGTTTGTTTTCTAGTTAAAACATAAGCACAGAGGTGTGCTTATGTTTATCGACTGAGCTTTTAAGGAAAACTATTAAGCACGGCATTCTATATACCTATGTAAACATATAAGGGACATAAACAGTTTATCGGATGTACAGAATTATCTGTTGAATATTCAGTTTGGTCTACTGAGCGCACAGAGCAACAGTGCCGATGATCATAAGAACGATCGCGGTGTACCAACCGTATTGCGCTGTTTTATTCGCGACAAAAACTTTAATGTAATTGATTTCTTCATGCGCCATCGCGATAAAGTCCGTGTAGTTAATTGATAACTCACGGCTGGCTTCTTTCAAGTCTTGCTGCAGTTTGTTGAAAGCCTCATCGATGAAGCCTTTTGTTTCTGAAACAGAAGGAGTAGCAGCCAAAGCTAGACTATTCCAAACTGCCATACGCGATTCATATTCGCTTTCACTGACACAATTAAGTACGCGTAAATCATACTCTCGTTTGTTACGCTCTTTACCCATTTTCTCAGGGCAAATATTTCTTAAAACGTTCACGACAAATTTTCCAAAAGGTTCATTTAGATATAGAAAAGCACTCAAAGAGGGCTCATAAACTGGGGCGAATCAATATTCAAAAGTGATCTATTTGAAGCTGTCATAAGTTCTTGCAGGGCAGGGACACTTATTTCGAAGATTTGAAGTTGGGTCAGTGTTGTTAAAGAGCGATTTGGGACTGTCTATATTCGTTCGAAAAGACAAACCCGTTGGGATCGCATAGTAGTTATGTCACTTTGGGACATCAACTAGGGTGTTTTATCCAGACGACAAAGATATTTATCGGCAAGATAAGCTAAAATGAGGTAGTCGAGGCGTAATCATTACTAACCTCGATTCTAAGAATGGATCAGCTTTTAGTTTACTTGCCATTGGTTGTATTGCAGTGAATACCGTTCAAGGGTCTCGATGAGGCTAGTAAGAACCGGGCCGTTAATGTGACTGCGAGACACCAAGCAACCAACAGGTGTTATCCAACCACCATGCTCGTGTGCGACAGGCAAAGCCACAAGGTCTCCTTTTTCAATCCCTTTCATTACCATCATTTCAGGCACATTTGCCCAGCCAACATTCTGTTCAACGAGATCAACAATGGTCTTATGATTATTGGCATACCAAAGCATGGAGCTAATGCCGTAAGTGAACCATAGTTCGCGTTGTTTCGAACTGCGATGCACACATTGGCGATAACGCTTTAAGTCTGAGTCTTGCACTACGGGGAATTGGCTCAGTTCGTGAGTAGCCGAACTGACAGTTAGGAAACGCGCTTGGCCAAGCAAGAAAAAGTCCATATCAACCTTTAGCTCACCATCGGCATAGATGATTCCAACTTGCGCCTTGCCGCGTCTCACTAAGTCTTCGACATCGAATGTTGAAGTGGTAATGATATCGAAGTGTGTGATAGGGAATTGATCGGCTAGCGAGCTGATTATCTTAATGAAATTCTTATCGATAATGCTTTCATCAACCGCAATGATCAGTTCATGTTCGTCTTCTTGTGTCAGCGATTCTACTTTTTGGTCGAAGTACTTTTGTTGATCAAGAATGGACTTAGCGACAGGCAATAACGCTTTACCTGTGTTGGTTAAAACGGGGATGTTTTTCTCTCGGTTAAACAGCTCTTGGTCGATGGCTATCTCTAGGTTGGCGATCGACTGGCTGACGCCGGATTGAGCACGTTTCAGCTTGCGCGCTGCCGCTGAAAAAGATCCGCTTTCACACACAGTGACGAAGACTTTTAATTGCTCAAAACTGTACATGCTACCTCTCACTCAATCCAATATGGGCTAATAACGTTCAGGCTATCACTATTCGTGATGGCTGTTAACTTTCTCTTATTATTTCAGATGACATAATCTCGACCAATTCAACACGTAATAGATTATTTAGAGGAATGTATGAGTACGTTAGAAAGAGTGTTTCACTCTGTGTTATTTGAAGTATTGGCCGTAACACTTTCCATTGTCGGCTTAGCGATATTTACCGATCATGATGTGAACGCCTTATCAGGAACCATGATAGTTGTTGCGAGTATCGCGATGATGTGGAACTACTGTTTTAATCGCATTTTTGATCGCCATTTCACGGGGGAAAAATCACAGCGTTCACTTAAGTTACGTGTTTTTCATGTCGTGTTATTTGAGGCTGGCTTGCTGGTGGCGACGATCCCTGTGATGGCGTACTTGCTCAACGTCGGTATTTGGCAGGCATTTTTGATGGATATCGGCGTGACCATTTTTATTACCATTTACGCATTTGTATTCAACCTGATTTACGACCATGTTCGAGCGTTTTTGGTGCATAGATCCAATCTCGCAGTTCAGTAATCTGCTAAGTCAGTAAATGCTATTTTGGCTACTAACTGATTGTTTATTCGTTATTTTTACGGAGGTATTCGGCTAGTAAGCCTAGGTCACTCGTCATTTATTCTGCTATCTTCAATAAGGTGATAATTTGAAATACAAGCCAAACCTGAAGCAAGCTATCGAAGTGCGGATAGGGCGCTTTATCGTGCCAAGGGCAGTGGCCGAAATAGGGTATGTAGTTCTAGTCCGAGTTGCCCAGAGCCAATTGCCTTGGTTAATTATAATCGTGTCTGAGCCGAAATTGAGCGTTGGTAAATCTTTGGGGTAATACCGGAGACTCGTTTAAAGGCTCTAGAAAAGTGGGAAATATTGGTGTAACCCAATTGGCTCGAAATGTAAGTCAACGTATGGCCTTCTTCCATCAGCTCACATGCGACGGAAAACATCAGGTTCTCTTTGATTTTCCGGTAGGTGGTATTTTCGTTTTTCAGCTTACGTTGAAATGTTCGTACAGAAAAGTTTAAGAGTTCAGCTGCCTCTTCAAGTGAGAGGTCTTGCTCCTTCATGTAGGGTTTGAGTAACTCGTAAACGCTGTCAGTAAAGCTTGTGTGCCATTCAATGATCGCCGGCTTGTTACTTAAGTCTTTGGCGGTGAGTCGAATCGGTAGTTGTAAGATCTCATCAGGGATAAGAACCGCGGTAGAGCGATGGCCGACAAACAGCTGGCAGTGATTGGAAAGCAGTGTTTTAACGATGTCGGTGTCATTGCCTTGCAAACGCACTTTGGTTGGTTGCCAAGGTGACTTAGATAGAATGGTGATTAATTCGATGATGTAGGTAATGGCAAAAACTTCGCCCCATTGGAACATGGGTGAATTATCTTCAGTTGCGGTTCGGCAGAACCAACTCTGACCATGCTCTTGAATGAAGTCGACTCTACTACCGGGAGAATCATAAGAGAAAATGGTGTTGATGTGTTTTAACGAATCCTCAATCGTTTCAAACTCGGTAAACTGATGCAAGACGTATGGGATGATTCGTCGTTTAAAGGCCAAACCGAGCACATCCGTAAATCGAGAGACACCGAGTTGTGACGAAGTCAGATAAATCAGTCGCTTGATGGATTCAGACGGCACAAAGTCACTTTCTGATTCAATGAGGCCGGGCGGCAAGCCTGAGTCTTCAAGCAACTTATACAGGTCTAAGCCATAGTCCGTGAACACTTGCACTAAGATTTTGGCATAACTTGTTTGTATTACTGGGACTTGGTAAGAGCGAGTAGCCATGATCAAACAATCCTTGTGTATCTATACGTTATTAGACGTGCATATCATTTACAGTGTTTTGTTTAGTAAATCTAACCCTATTTACTTGAGTTTTCCATGGTCGGGTTTATTTTTAAGATATTAATTTTGTTTGATTTTAGCTATTGAGAAGGGAGTTCCATGTCAGAAGTCAAAGGGAACAAGCAAGACGACAATGAAGAAAGTAGCCAACCCGAAAATGGTAAAGATAAGGTAAGAAAGGTCACCAATTACTTACTCGGGTTTGTGGCATTCACACTGTTATTTAGTGTTATCGCCGATCGAATTATTCCTATTACTGATAACGCACGTGTGAAGGGTTATATCGTTCCTATCAAACCTGAAGTGTCGGGCAAGGTGCTTGATATTTTAGTACAACCAAACCAATTGGTTAATCAAGGCGACACACTTGCGGTTTTGGATAAGTCTGATTATCGAATTGCAGTTCAACAGGCAGAGCAAAACTTAGAAATCGCAGGGCAGAATGTCGGTGCTCAGACTGCGAGCATTGCTTCTGCGCAAGCCAAGTTAACCTCTGCTCTGGTTGAGAAGCAAAACACTCAATTACAGGCTAAACGAGTGTTGGAAATGGCAGACAAAGGTGTCGTGTCTAAATCGGATGCTGACCAAGCCCGCGCTGCACTAGCAACTGCTCGTGCTGGTGTTACTAATGCGGAAGCGGATTTGGAACGTGCTAAACAACAAATGGGTAAAGAGGGCAAAGAAAACAGCCAAGTGAAAGCGGCATTATTGGCCCTAGAGCAAGCTCAATTAAACCTAGAACGCACGGTTATCAAAGCGCCAACTCAAGGGGGTGTGTCTAATTTTAGTTTGTCAGAAGGTTTCTATGCATCTGCGGGGCAAGCCATTATGACGTTTGTCTCAACCGAAGATATCTGGATCGAAGCTTACTATCGCGAAAATAGTTTAGGCAATGTCGCGGTCGGTGATGAAGTGGAAGTTGCTCTAGATTTTGCTCCGGGTCGAATCGTGAAGGGTCGAGTGAGCAGTATCGATTGGGGGGTCGATTGGGGACAAAATGATCAAGCTGGTAAACTAGCTCAAGCGAGTCAACAAACAGGTTGGTTACGCCAAACACAGATGCTTCCTATCACTATTGAATTTGAACGAGATGAGATGCAAGGCATGCTTCGAGTGGGTGGCCAAGCGGATGTGATTGTTTATAGCGGTGATAACTTTGTTTTCAATGCGATAGGCAAAGTATGGATTCGTCTGATTAGCGTATTGTCTTATGTCCGATAAGCCGATTCTTGACCAACAAACACAGCAACGGATCCTGAGGTATACGGTTGGGGTCACGTTGGCTGTTTTCTTGGCGGCATGGATAAACTGGCCACTTGCGTTTGTGGCGCCAGTGTTCACTGCTAAGTTCCTAATTGATAAACCAAATCTTCATAAGGAAACGGTCTACGAATTGCTCTTGGCAGTTGTGGTGACTATGGGGTTAGGTTTATTGCTATCGCGAGGAATTACCCATTACCCAATCCCATTGCTGATTTTAGTGGGGCTAATGATGCTTTGGGGTTACTACTTGTTTGTCGACCCTAAATGGAACCTGTTCGCCACCATATTGTTGATTGCTGTCTTGATGTTGCCATTCATGGCGATTGATAACCCTGGCGTTTCGGTAATGCTGGCATCTGGCTTAGCAACTTCTGGTGTGGTTTCAGTGATGATCTTTGCGTTAGTGCATGTATTTTTCCCTGAGCCTAAATCGGAGTTCTCAGGTTTTGCTGCTGCACCACTCGAAAAGAAACAGCGTTGGTATGCGGCCTTTAGGGCGATGATTATCTCCTATCCAGTGGTATGTTTTTTCTTTATTTTTCAAATATCTGAAGCTTTATTGACAATGATGTTCATTGCGCTGTTATCGTTGATGATTACGTCAGAGAAGTCGATAAAGTTGAGTGCTTTTCTAGTGATAAGTAACGGTATCGGGGGACTGCTCGCGATAGCGGCTTTTTCAATCCTTTCGATTGTTCCTAATATTATCTTCTACTCTTTATTCATAGGCTTGGTCGCTATTGTGATCGCCAAGAAGATCTACACAGTTCCCGAAAAAGCGCCGATTTTCGCCACTGCATTTAGTACGTTGTTAGTACTTGTCGGTAGCACTTTGATGAGCTCAGGCGACATCGATAGCAACACTCTTATACGCATATTCCAATTAGTGTTAATTGGAGTCTATATGATTTTGGCTTCTTTATTCCTAGAAACTCGGAATTGGAAGTTCCTACAAAATCAGCCTTAATTATGTTTTACAAGGACGTCTCATGAAGTTAACCGATGATTTTTCAAAACAGGCGATAGACGCTGCCATCAAAATCGCAGCGATTGCCATGCTCGTGTATTGGTGTTTCTCGATTTTGCGCCCATTCATTCTATTGGTTATTTGGGGGGCGATCATTGCAACTGCGCTCTATCCAGTTGCTGTCGCCATTTCAAATAAGACGGGAATGTCGAAAGGAAAAGCCAGCGCGTTACTGAGCTTTATCGGAGTACTGTTACTACTCATTCCTTTAGTTGCGCTCTCTTCCGGTATTTACACCAGTGCTTCGGACCTAATGACAGGGCTACAGGACGGAACCTTGTCTCTGCCGAAACCCAAAGAATCTTTGCAAGATATCCCATTAGTTGGTGAAAGAGTCTATGCCGCCTTGGTCCATGCTTCTTCGAATATAGAGGGCGTGTTTATCACGTATGCAGACGAACTTAAGGTATTTGCTTCTAAAATGGCATCGATCTTAGGCTCATTGGGTGGTGGTTTTGTCCAATTTATTATCTCAACCATCATTGCAGGTGCGTTCATGAGTAATGCCGATAAATGTCAAACCGGAGTGACTCACTTAGTGGTTCGTTTAACGGATGGCAAAGGTGTAGAGCTCGTGCAGTTATCTAAATCAACCGTGCGCAGTGTTGTACAGGGTGTGATAGGCGTTGCTGTGATTCAATCTATCATGTCGGCAATTGGTTTGGTTATCGCGGGTGTTCCAGCCGCGGCATTGTGGGCGCTAGCGGTGTTACTGGTCGCTATTATTCAGTTGCCTCCGATTCTTGCTTTGTTACCTGCCATTATTTACATGTTCAGTGTTGAATCGACACTGGCGGCGAGCTTGTTCTTAGTGTGGTGTATTTTGGTGAGCGGCAGTGACGCTATCTTGAAGCCAGTACTACTGAGCCGTGGCTCTCACATTCCAATGTTGGTGATTTTGCTTGGTGCGTTGGGCGGAATGGCGATGTCAGGAATCGTTGGTCTGTTTGTTGGTGCTGTGATACTGAGTTTAAGCTATGAGCTGATGATGGCGTGGCTTGGGCTTGAAGAGAAAAACCAAGAAGACACTGAGAAAAAACCAGTAGAGGCAGAGGAAAAATAGATGAAGCCAGTCTCTAAAGACGACAACTTCTACTTCTTATTCTATGCACTGTTGGTGTTGTTTTTTGGTTGCGCGGTGATGCAGCAGTTTTATCCGCAAGGCCAGAAAACAATACTATTTCTCATCATCATTACTCTGGCGAGTTCAATTGTTGGTATCCATAAAGAGCGAGCTTTGTATCGCTCTTGGTATGGGATGTTGTTGATTACGGCATTAGTGTCTGGTGTGTTTTCGTTTTTGGAAGGCTATAACCTGTCGATAGTGACGCTATCGGCGTTGGCTGTGTTCTTGTTTTCACACATTTACTCGGCGTTAAAACAGGTGATGAAAGCAAAAACGGTAACACCCAATCACATTATCGGCTCGATCTGTATTTACTTGTTGTTGGGGTTTGCTTGGTCGACCATCTACTTGTTGATTTTAGAAATATTTCCCAACGCCTTTAATGGGTTAGAAGAGCAAATCTGGCTAACCAATTTGTTTAATGCGATGTACTTTAGCTTTATCACATTGACTACGGTTGGTTATGGTGACATATCACCGGCATTACCTATTGCTCAGTTCTTCGTGTTTATGGAATCCATTATCGGCAGTTTTTACTTGGCCATAATGGTGGCGAGTTTGGTGAGCATTCGACTTACACAGTCTCAATCTCAATAGGGCATTTACAAATAATAGAGCACATACGAAGAAGCCCAGCAGTTGCTGGGCTTCTTCTATTTTGTGAGCTTTAAAGTCTGTTTAAGTTTGAACTCTGTGTGGGCGATGAATCTTACGCTTCAGTGCCTTGTATCTTCTCTAATTCAGCGATGGTCGTTTGTGACACAAGCTGACCATCCATGTAATAGCTAACGTTTTGACCCTCTTTGATACCTGTCAGAGTTGCCGTTTCACCAGAGGTATAGACGATGTCCATTTGAACCGTGTTTTCGTCAATCTTAATCATCTCACCCGTTTCAATCGTGCGATTGTTTGAAATTGGCCCAACAGGTGCTTCTTTCAAGCTTGGGTCTAGGTCGTCGTTCAGTTTTGAAAGGGAGGTTGTGGCAATACCAACGGTTACTTCATGACATAGGTGTAAGTTTTTACTGCAAGCCAACGTAAAAGGCGAAAGATAAGGGTAGTGGCTTTAAAAGCAAACTTGGCGATTGAGGTCATCGCTTCAGCCGCAATGCTCAAGCATTTATGTAAATCTGATTATTTGTATTCTGAGTAGGTCATCTTGTTATCTCATCTCTCGTTGTTATCTTTTACATATAAATAATGACTCCTGTCTAGCTCTATCCCCTGAGTACGTAATGTACGAATATTCAACGTGAAATATTTACCATTTAGTGCCACGTAGCTTAGAAATTAGCCGAAAGGGAATTCGTTGAGAGAAATTAAGCACCTGCCTAGGTGTAAGTTATTAAGTTACCGAAAAAACGAGGTTATATAGTGGTATGATCGCAGGCTCAGCACCATAAGTAATAAAGAATAGGAAACAGAATGACTCACCTTACCGAACAGCAAGAAGCTGCAATGGCGATGTTTAAAGAAAACTTACACCTTCCAAATGGTGGTTTTCATAAACTGATTATCGAGCTAAGTAAGGAATTTCAGCTGCCTTTCCAAAAGGTGCGTGCGGTTTTAAAGAAAGCTCAAAAAGATGTTGAACGACAGATACGAGAAGACTTTACCAACGTTGATGACACAGTACTGAGCCAAGCGAATTGGGTAAACATCATTAAGTCGAAGCTTGTTGAGTTAGCGGAAGAAAACCAAACGGTCATGGATAAGCTGCAACTCAATCTGAAATATCAAAAAGTATTGTCGGCAACCAATGGTTCAATCGCAAGCGAAGACGAACGTGACGAGTTGATTGAAGAGTTGATTCAAGCTTATGAGAAAGAGGTGTTCAAACCTTTACTGGCGATGCTGCATACAACAAAGCTGTATTGGAAGTTAATGCTGGTGGATGAGACATGTAAGATGAATGAGGAAAATCGTGAGAAGTTCAGTGATTACCCTCAACACATGCAAGCTGCAGAACACTTATATACTTTGGATCAGAAGTTAAGGTCTATGCCGTTAACTTATTAGTCCATGAATGCACTGATAATGACTCATTGGTGATTCAGAGTTTGATATAAGTTGGTTTCAATAGAAGCACGATAACCTAGCTAGCGTTAGCCGCGTGTGAAATGCAAAAAGGGCTAGGTTTCTGATCTGTTTTACTTCTACTCTATTTCGTTCAGCTAGAGCGAATTGAGGGTGACATCTTTTGTATCTTTGGAACTAGGCAGTGTTTCTTTTTGTAGCCTTTGGAAATGCTATAGGAGTGTGAAATGTCCTAGGGTGTTTCCGTTGCCCGAAACGATAGTTCCGATGCTGTCTCGTTCATTAAATTCAAAGTCGATGAGATAACTGTTGTGTTGTAGCTTAGGCAATATGTGGCGGTGAAGTATATCGCTATTGAGCTGTCGGATCTCGGTGACCCATGAAATCTCTTCTTTGTGTAAGTCTATTTTAATCTTGAGCATTTATTACCTTTTAGTTTATTGACTGTTTTTTCGCGTGATAGTTGGTACCAATGGGTTTGTCGTGTTGTTCTACGTGACATAACTGTGCCTTGTGTTTATTACATTTGTATTTAAGTGATCGATCTATTCTGACTTCGCTGATAAAAGAGCAAATGACGATAGATCGGTAGTAGGATCGAATTTAAAAGCTATTGAATGACTATCTGGGTGAAAGCTGACGCAGAGATGGTGTAACGAGGGAATCGAGAACTGTCTATGTGGAACTTGGACTTACTTTAGCATTAACAGCTCTATAGATTAGAGCCAGGTGGCGAACTATACGCCTAGTTTTTAAAATTACAACCCTATTTTCAATTAAATTTAAAAATATTTTTGAGTGATTTGTCATCGCTTACTGAAGGGTAAATGAGCGAAGAGCAGGGGGACTTGCCTTGATATGTGACTAGACTTGGCTTTGCGTCTGTTCGTATTCATTATCATTAGTGGTTTAAATTAAAGCAGTAAATTCACTAATGATTAAGTGGCTGTTATATATCATCTTTACATTGTAAATTACAAATCGTAACTTTGGGTCAAGTGCCGTGATTGCAGGTCTTTAGGTCACTTTTTGCCATCAAATGTCCTCTCCAGATTGATAATTATTTTCCTTTTCGTGTCTTTTTCTATTTCTGATTCCTAATACTTTTCTTGACTACGCAAAACATGAATACTCACTTTTACATTTCTGAATAATAAAGTTGTTGTGTCGCCAATTTAGTGCAAATATAATTGATAATAATTCTCACTTGCGTTACAAGTTTGTTGTCAAATCAATGACAGACTTTAAATTATCGTTATTTAGCAGTTGTGTACGCCCCATGCTCGTCTATGAGTGATGTGACTTTCATTGTCATGAGTAGTGGTTTTGTATCAATGGCAAAGGAAGAAACATGAAGAAAACAATCAATTCAGTTCGCCAGTTATTTAGCGGGCTTGCCATCGTTCTAGCATCATCATTCATGATGACCGCACAAGCGGAAACGGTCACCATTGAGCATGTAAAAGGCACAGCGCAGTTTACTGAAGTACCACAGCGAGTGGTGGTTCTTGGCCATGGTAGCTTAGACGTGCTAGATCAAATTGGTGTGCAACCAGTTGGCGCGCCTCATAGCTTGCTGCCTGATTACCTCGCTTCATACAAAGAAACGACTGCGAACACTGGCTCGTTGAGCGAACCTGATTTTGAAGCTATCTACATGTTGAAACCAGACATCATCATCGCGGAAAACCGCATGCTTAAGGTTTACGACCAACTAACACAGATCGCTCCTACGGTCATGTTCTCTATTGAAGGTGATAAGTACTGGGCTGACGCTCAACAAAACTGGCGCGCGCTAGGCGACATTTTTGGTAAGCAAGCTGAGGTCGAAGCGATCATTAAAGAGACTCAAGCTTCGATCACTGTGATAAACGACAAAGTGGCGTCTAACGAAACTTCAGCCATGATGCTAATGAACAACGGCAACAACATCGCTATGTTCAACAAAGGCAGCCGTTTCTCAATCATCTTTGATGATTTTGGCTTCGTTGAGTCAAAGAGTGCAACAGTGGCTCCGATCAAAGGAACACACGGCAATCTAATCTCTTTTGAATACATTGCTGATGCGAAACCTGAAGTGCTTTACGTTCTTGACCGCGAAAAAGCGATTGGCAGATCTGAAGGACGCGCACAACAACTGTTTGATAACCCATTAGTTGCGGCAACACCTGCAGCGCAGCAAGGTAACATCGTTTACCTTGATTCAAGTGCTTGGTATCTGGCAGGCGGTGGTGTGACTGCGATTCACAGAATGCTTGGTGATGTTGAACGTACTATTCAATAGTTACTCATCATCAGATTTTTGGGCTTATAAGAGTGTTCTTATAAGCCCTTTTCACTTTTCATACGGGCTACCCGAGACCTACCTTTAGTATTATTTCTATGTTGAAACCCATTGCAGCTGCTGTATTTCTTGTTGTGTTATGCATTGCGTCATTGATGATTGGAGTCGCTGAAATTAGTTTTAGTGACTTCTTCAACGGCAACCAACACGCCAACTCTATTTATATTGTTAGTCGAATTCCTAGGTTGTTCGCGATTGTGCTTGCTGGCGCGGGATTGAGTGTCGCAGGCTTGATCATGCAGCAGATCGTACAGAACAAGTTTGCCGCACCTTCGACTATGGGGACCATTGACTGTGCCATGTTAGGTTACATCGTTGGTATTCTAGTGCTGGGTAATGCCGCGCAATGGAGCTACTTAGGCTTTATTTTCGCGTTTGCCGTTTTCGGGACCATGTTGTTGGTGCGTTTCTTACAACACCTAAAATTCAAAAATGCGGTTTTGGTGCCTTTGATTGGCATCATGTACGGCAACGTCGTCTCGTCTTTAACAACCTTCATTGCTTATAAGTACGACTTAGTGCAAACCATGTCGGCATGGACGATGGCGAACTTTGCAAGTGTGTTGCAAGGCAGCTACGAAATCCTTTATCTGGCTGTGCCTGCCTGTGTGTTGGCTTACTACTTTGCGAGCCAATTTAGCGCGGCGAGCATTGGCGAGAGCTTTGCTAAAAACATCGGCCTGAATTACCAGAAAATCGTCTTCATCGGTGTTGCGCTTGTTGCTATCTGCGCCTCTTCTGTAGTGATGATCGTTGGCGTCATTCCATTCCTTGGCTTAATTGTCCCGAATATCGTGTCGTTGATGATGGG
Source organism: Vibrio sp. OPT24 (assembly GCF_015163545.1). Lineage (NCBI taxonomy): Bacteria > Pseudomonadati > Pseudomonadota > Gammaproteobacteria > Vibrionales > Vibrionaceae > Vibrio > Vibrio sp. OPT24. The sequence goes on along the minus strand of NZ_JADDYI010000053.1, from coordinate 528,078 downwards.
CGATAACATGAAGAAGATTTTACCTTGGACAGCTTACTGGGGCGTGATTTTAGTATTAGCTTGTGATTTATTAGCTCGAATAGTCATTTTCCCTTATGAGATCCCAATCTCGATGGTAATCAGCATCTTTGGTGGCTTAATTTTTATCTACCTAATCATGAGAGACAAGTCGAATGCGTGATTCAATAAAAATTGCGATTCTGGCTATCGCATCTTTGGGTATGGCGGCAGTATTTGTGGGGCAGGGACTCACGTGGGATAACTACGAGTTCTTCTTGTCTCTGCGATTACCAAAACTGTTGTCGATTGTGTTGGCGGCGGTAGCGATTTCTGCATCGTCATTGGTTTTTCAAACCATTACTAACAATCGAATTTTAACCCCATCCATCTTGGGTTTTGACAGTTTGTACATGCTGGTTCAAACGGTGCTTCTGTTTGTATTTGGCAGTACCAGTTTCTGGGTGATTGATTCCATCGCTAACTTTTCGTTGTCTGTGACTGTGATGATCTTGTTCTCATTTGCCCTGTTCCATTTCTACTTTAAGAGCAAGCGAAACAACGTATTTACACTGCTGTTGATTGGTATTGTGTGTGGCAGCGTATTCTCGAGTCTGTCTAGCTTCTTAGCGATGTTGATTGACCCGAACGAGTTCGCGGTGCTGCAGAATGTGATGTTCGCAAGTTTCAATAATGTGAAAGGTGAGCTGGTTTATCTCAGTCTTATTCCACTGGGTTTGAGCTTGCTTGGACTATGGTTGTTTGCGCCCAAGCTCGATGTACTTTGGCTTGGCGTCGATAACGCGACAAGCTTAGGCGTGAACACCAAGCGACTGACTCAGATTATCTTGGTGATTGTGTCAGTGATGGTGGCTGTGTCTACTGCTTTGGTTGGCCCAGTACTTTTCTTTGGCTTGATCACCGTGAGCTTGGCTCGTCAGATGTTCAGCTCTTATCAGCATCGTGTGCTTATCATTGCCAGCAGTTTATTAGCGGTGGTGCTACTTGTTTCTGGCCAATGGTTTATCGAAAAAGTGATGGCGTTTGAAACCACAGTGAGTGTGATCATTAACTTGGTTGGCGGTTTGTATTTTATGTTCTTGTTGTTACGCACCAGAATTCAGTAAAGGTAGTAAGTAGTGATTAAATTAACAGGTTTAAGTAAGAAGTATGGCAAGACACTTGTGGTGGATGATGCCAGTGCCATGTTCCCGAAAGGCGAAGTAACTTCTATCATTGGCCCAAATGGTGCGGGTAAAAGTACGCTGCTTTCAATGGCGAGTCGCTTAACAGACAGTGACGCGGGTGAAGTGGTTATTGGCGATAAGTTACTGGCTGAGTGGGATACCAAAGAGCTAGCGAAGCACCTTGCCGTGTTAAGACAATCAAACAACATCAATATGCGATTTACGATTCGTGAGTTGGTCTGTTTTGGGCGTTTTCCGCATTCCCAAGGTCGCTTGAAAGACGAAGATCATAAGATCGTCGATACAGCGCTCGAACACCTTGGCATTACCGATATCCAAAACAAATACCTTGATGAGTTGAGTGGTGGTCAGCGTCAAATGGCGTTTATCGCGATGGTTGTGGCACAAGATACGGATTATGTGTTCCTAGATGAACCACTGAACAATCTTGATATTAAACACTCTGTTGAAATCATGCAGACGTTGCGTCGTTTAGCGCATGAGTTCAATAAAGCAGTAGTGATCGTGATTCACGACATCAACTTCGCGTCTTGCTATTCAGATAACATTGTCGCGATGAAGAAAGGAAAAGTGGTTAAGTCAGGTAAGGTTGCGGAAGTGGTTGAAAAATCAGTGATGGAGTCGATTTACGAGATCCCATTTGAGATTCGTGAGTTCGATGGTGTTCGAATCTGTATGTATTACTCTGGTCGTTAGGCCTATTAGTTCCTAGATACAAAAAGGAAAAGAGCTCCCATATGAGGAGCTCTTTTTTATTCTCCAAGCTTCTTTGCGCGTTTGCTGCTTTATCTTCTTACAATTTAAGCTTCTTGTAATTTTAACGCCTTGTAACTTCGTCATCTTCTAAGATGAGCTTCTTGCGACTGTTGATAAAGTGACCCAGGTTGATCCTTTACAGTGCGTGGTACGGTGTTAGACCCATTAACACACTCCTCAGTACCAAGATATGTTTAACCATATACTTTGAGAGTATCAGAGTGTTACGCTGTAAGTTGCATAATAAATCCAGTCGAGTTTTTGACATCAAGACCTACTCATCGCTAGTTTGATGTTAGTCGAAGATCTATCCTTCATTTTTAACAAACATTTGTCATTTTCGTGTTGAGAGGTGTGAAAAGCCATCTACACTATGGTTATAACTGTTTGATTTTTATACGAGGTATCAATGAGTCGGAAACCTATAGTGTTAGTCGTAGATGACACCCCAAGTAATTTGGATGTGTTAACTGCAATACTCAAAGATATCTATCAAGTCAAAGTAGCAATTAACGGTACCATTGGTATTAAAATTGCGAAAATGGTACCGCAACCCGATCTCATTCTTCTTGATATTATGATGCCTGATATTGACGGATATGAGGTGTGCCAACAGTTAAAATCACAACCGAATACTGCCCATATTCCTATCATATTCGTGACCGCTAAAATTGGGCCCGAAGCGGAGGTAAAAGGATTGGCTTTGGGGGCTGTAGATTACCTTACCAAACCCATCACACCAGCTATTGCACTTCAACGTGTCAAAACTCACATTACACTTTATGACCAACAACGCGCGTTGTTTAGTCAGGTAAAAGAGAAAACTCAAGAGATCAATCTCGGTAAGCTAGAAACCCTGAACATATTGGGTAGAGCGGCTGAATTTAAAGATAATGAAACTGGTATGCACGTCATGCGCATGAGTCATTATTGTGAAGTATTAGCTAAAGCCTTAGGCATGACAGACGAAGATGCAGAGACTCTCCGTGATGCGGCGCCGATGCATGATATTGGGAAAATCGGCATTCCTGATAGTGTGTTATTGAAGCCCGGTAAGTTGGATGCTGATGAATGGGCTACCATGCAAAAGCACGTTGAGTATGGTGTTGAGATACTAGGTAGACAAAGCGATTCAAAGTTGATGCGAATGGCAACCCAAGTGGCGCAGTATCACCATGAAAAATGGGATGGCAGCGGTTATCCAAATCAGATCGCGGGTGAAGCTATTCCTTTAGTTGGTCGGATTGCGGCTGTTGCTGACGTGTTTGATGCTCTGACGGCTGAAAGACCTTACAAAAAAGCGTGGAGTGTTGAAGAGGCGCTTGCTCTAATTACGGAGCAGAAAGGCAAACACTTTGACCCGACAATAGTCGATTTGTTTCTCGTCAACTTGCCCGAGATACTAGCGATTAAAGAGAAGTTCAAAGATGAATAAGCGCTTTATTATATGGATTAATCAGTGTTTTATTCTCATTTCAAGCTTATCGCTTCTGATCGTTGGTTTACCACATGCTTATGCTGAAAGCGTCAGTGAAGATGATTTAACCCAGTGGTTAGAAAGCAAACCAACAGTGACCTTTATCGCGCTTTCCAGTCATTATCCTTATTCATTTATCGATGATGAAGGTGAGGTATCCGGTATTATTCGAGATTGGGCGAAAGAGTTTGAACTCAATTATGGAATTGAAACGAACTTTATAAGTGTGAACTCTCATTCCGAAGCAAAGCAGGTCCTACTTGATGGGCGTGGCGATGTTTTTCCTTTCCAGCAATTCGACCCAAGCGAAGGTGGTCGATTTCTCGCTACTAGCCCTTATATTCCCTACCAAATCGCGGTGATTCTCCCTACCGACGATCCTACTAATAATAACATCGAGCAATCTGATAAGCGTCGTATCGCCATGGTGCGAAATAGTATCGATCTAGAAAAGTCAGGAGTACAACTCAGCTCGATCGAAAGAGTTCAATTTGATACTGCTATTGATGCTATTCGTGCTCTGGAAGAAGGCTCAGTCGATGGCATGCTTGCTGAGCCAGTCACTACGCTAGATCTCGCTCACAAGAGCGGCGTATACAGTTTAGCGGTTAATTACGTTCTCGAACGCTGGAAATACATAGAAGCTTCAATGGTTGTTCGAACTAGGGACGCCAAACTGCTTGCTTTGTTAAACCAACAAATCGCAACATTTGATATTGGGAAGAAAAACCGGATTTTATCGCACTGGTTAAAAGGTTCGCCCTATCGCACTCCAGTAAAAGGTGTGTTTGGATTTGGTAACCCTCCTTACATGTACCCAGAAAGTACATCTGTAGGGATTGAGCATGACATTATGCAGCGCGCGCTCAACAATATGGGATATCGACTTGGTGACGTTGTCACTCTTCCTCGTAGCGCAGCCAACCAGGCTATTGATAATAATAGTTCGATATCGTTTGTTTCAGGAATACAGGCTGATGGGGCTTCAGTACATTTTTTGAGTGATAAAATCATGGATGTTGAGTTTGTACCTATTTCGCTAAAAAGGCGCAACTTGAACCTCAACTCTGCCGAAAATTTATCGCTGGGTGCTTTGCTATTTGATGATACTTCGCCAATAAAAAACTCCGTTGAGATACTGAGAAACAAAGTCAGTATCGGTAGCCTTGAGGATATCGACAGCCTAGAATCTGCATTTTCTCAGCTACGTGCACAAAACGTCGATCTATTAATGGTTGAGAAACGGGTGCTGAGGTGGTTTGTCATGAATACCCGTTTCATTGAGATGCGTGAAATCGAACTACATGAAGATTTTAAAGTCAACTATCCGATTTATGTGGATTTTAGATCAGCTAAGCTAAGAGACAGTTTCAATGAAGCGATTAAACATCTAAAGCAAACTAATGACGAGTTTGAGCAGATACTTGAAACTCAAGTTAGGAATGATCTTACTCCAGTACTTAGGAAGGCCGACATCATTGCTCAAATATCGGCTTATTTTATTGTGAATGACCGCTTTGAAGAGCTCCCTAGGATCTTCGATATATTCGATGCTGAGCATACTTTTAGAGTGATTTCCGCACAAGCAGATAACAACAAAAGGCCTATTGAGTCTTGGTATTTAGGCGAAGATCTCGATTCCTCACTGAACAAAAAAAACACCTCCAAATTATCATCTGTGACTAAAGGCGCTGGCTATAAAACGCAAACAGGAAGTGTTAATGCAGGGTTCATGACGTTTTACTTTGATGTTAGTTCCGTCGAAAGAAATTATGTATATTTCCCTTCCATTGAACAATTTGAATCGTTTGGAGAAGGAGCACAGCGTTATATCGCCGGTGTCTATCAATCAAACAACTTGACTGGTGAGCTTCTAAATCTCAGCCAAAAAGAGCGTCAATGGATCAAGAACCATCCCGAACTAAAAGTAGGTATCGACCCCAATTCATTACCTTATGAAGCCTTGTCTAGTAAGGATGAATATATTGGAATGATTGATGATTACCTGACGTTAATTGAACAAAAAACTGGGTTACGATTGAGTCATGTTGATGTTGAAAACTGGCAAGAAACTCGCAGACTTGTTGATCACCGTCAGGTTCATCTAGTGTCTGCTGCTGTCGAGAACCGCTCGTTAGGTGAAAATGTAAAACCAGCAAAAGCGCTATTTTCTAGCCGTCTTGCTATAGCTTCACACCGAGATATTAATAGTCTTGTGCTGGAAGAAGCTTATGGATGGAAGCTTGGAATATTAGCAAATGGTGCCAATACTGAAGCTATTGTGGAAAGTTACCCAAATATTGAATGGGAGCTTGTCGATTTTACGAGAAAAGGGTTGGAGCGAGTTGAGTCTGGTGAGCTCGATGGAATTATTGACACTGTCGACGTGCTTAATTACTTGATCGATTCGTTTGGTTACCGAGGTATTGGGATCATTGGGCGATTAGATTTTTTCTTGTCACCAACATTTCATGTCATAAAGTCTGAGCCGTTATTGTTGTCAATTATGAATAAAGCGATTGAAAATATATCGGCTGAAGATCATCAAAAAATATCAGCTAAATGGGCGGCACCTAAAGCGATTGAAAAAATTGATTACCAACTGGTTTATACCATATCGGTATTCTCGATCGTGATAGTGTTGCTGATTGTATTTTGGAATAGAAAGCTATCCAAACAAATCACTATTGCCAATAACGCGACCGAAGCACTTCGCAAAGCACAAGATCAACTATACAACATCCTGAATACTTCGCCTATCGCGGCGAGTGTCATTGTTGATGACCAAGTGCGTTATGCAAATGATACGGCCAAACGCCTATTTGGGGTGGGACGAAAAGAACTCTCTTCTATCGATGTTGAAGTTGTTTATGACTCTTTGTCTGATCGTGATGCGTTTGACAAAGAGCTAGATCTTAACGGTAAAGTAGTCAACCGGGAGTTAGTGCTGAGAAAGTTTGATGGAGGCCGCTTTGTCGCGCTTGTGAGCTATTACCTATTTGAACTTGATGGGGAAGTCGCGACTCTATTTTGGGCTTTTGATATCTCTGAAATGAAGCGCCTAAATGAGCAACTTGAAGAAGAGAAAGAGAGAGCCGATCTGGCTAGCCAAGCTAAATCTGATTTCTTAGCTAACATGAGCCATGAGATCAGAACACCGATGAATGCGATTATCGGTTTGTCTTATTTGGCTATTGGCGAAATATCTAATCCTGTTGCTCGAAATTATATCGAGAAAGTGCATCGTTCAGGACATTCACTGTTAAGTATCATTAACGATATCCTCGATTTTTCTAAAATAGAAGCGGGGCAGCTATTCATTGATAGCATCCCATTTAACCCTATGGTGACCTTTAAAGATGTCATAGAACTGATGGAGTCTAAGGCGTCAGAAAAGCAACTTAACCTATCGATGTCTGTTGACCCAGAGTTAAACAGTCCAATGCTCGGCGACCCGTTAAGGCTCTTTCAAGTCATTCTTAACCTTATTGGTAATGCCATTAAATTCACAGAGTTTGGACATGTGACATTAACCGCTGTTCTACTGGAGTCTAACGATCACAGCGTGAGTATGAAGATCAGTGTATCCGATTCGGGAATCGGGATATCAGAAGAGAATCGACACAAGCTCTTTCAAGCATTTAGTCAAGCTGACAGCACCACGACCCGAAAATTTGGTGGTACTGGTTTAGGTTTGAATATTAGTCAGAAACTCGTGCATGCTATGGGCAGTAAAATTTCAGTCGAGAGCGTGTTGGGTAACGGCAGTGAATTCTCTTTCCCTATCACGTTACTTAAATCGAATGCACAAGAACTTGAGCAATTTAAGTCCCAAGAATTAAAATTTGATTACCATGTTGAATTTAAAGGGCAAAGGGTACTTTTGGTTGAAGATAATGAACTGAATCAAGACTTGGCATTGGCGTTCTTGGATCGTTTCAAGCTAAACGCAGATTTGGCCGAAAATGGTCAAGAGGCCGTTTCACTAGCCAAAAATAATGATTACGAAGTCATTTTAATGGATCTTCAAATGCCAGTTATGGATGGCTTTGAAGCGACACGGAAAATTCGAGAGTTTGACATGCAAGTTCCTATCATTGCGATGTCGGCTAATGTGTTCGCTGATGCAAAACAGAGAGCAAGAGACGCAGGGGTAACAGATTTCCTAGATAAGCCGATAATCATTGATGAAGCGAGCTCTTTGCTTATTAAGTACATTGTGCCTGAGGTTATGGTCGAAGGAAAAGCTGCACCTTTAACGGATCAAGTGGTGAGCTCAGCGGAGAACGATGACCATTCCATTGATGAGAACTCTGAAGAATCTCCTGTATTCTCAAAACAGCGCTTTGATCAACTCACTCAATCCGACGTTGAACTCCAAGATAAGCTGCTTAGAAAGTTCGACAATAGTGCACCAAAGATCATGGCAGAGGCCTTTGAGAGTCATGAGAAAGGTGAATGGGTGAATTTAGAGCGTAGCCTACATACCTTGAAAAGTATGGCAGCATCGATTGGTGGAGTACGTTTAGCAGGCTTGCTAAGTGATTTAGAGGCGAAAGCCCATGCGAAGGAGTGTCATGAGTTTGATCTTCAAGAAGGTAAACATGGTTTGCTCGAGCTCATTAAGGCTATTGAAAGTCAATTTGATAAATCACAAGTAGTTGAAGCGGTTAATCTAGGAGCTTTGTCGTCAACGGTGACAGAGAAGCAAAGAGTGAAGTTGCTCAGTCTACTTGAAGCCTACGACAACGAAGCTGCGCAATATGTGTCTGAGTTACTTGTTTTGTATCCAAGTTCTGCCGAGCTTAAAGAGGTGCAACGTGCGCTGGATGGGTATGATTTCGAGCGGGCGACTGACGTAATCCGAACTTTTCAATAATCACATAATTTGTGTTAAATCACATCAGTACTCAAAAAATTGGCCCTTTTAACTGTTTTAGTTTAGGGGCCAATAATGTTGGAGGAACCGATGAAGCTAAAGGTCAAATGCAGTTAAAGATTAAATGCAGTAAACAGCTACAATACGGTAAAAGGGTCTAATCAAATCGGCAAACACACCTAATCACGGACATTTTGTTTGATTAGATCAATGACAGTATCGTATCTGTGTGGCAGTTTTCGGTTCCTCTTCTGAACCAAATACAGCGTTTCTTCTACCTTTACCTTTGGTGGTACAACGTACAGCTTATCTCTGCCTGGGAAGTGTTCAACAGCACCGGCGGGCAGTACCGTAAAGCCTAATCCTTTTGATACTGGTAGCAATATTTGATGAAGTTGATTGATGTAGCCAGACTTTGGTATTTCGTTGATGTTGATATTCGCCAAATCTTTGTCTCCGCATAAGTCGAAATACAAAGACAGATAATGGGCAGAGTCTGGGTGCGCAATTAATCCAATGTCATCCAACACTTTTGGTGTTATCTCTAAACCTGCATGGCTTTGATGGACGATTAAACACAACGCTTCTTTACCGATGACTTGGCTTTGATAATAACTGTCGTTTGGAGAATGTCTCACGATGCCGATATCTGTCGTGCCCTCAAGTAAGTCATTTAATATTTTCTTGTTGGGAGCTGCTTCTAGGTTAATGCTTAATTCTCTATGCTGTTGCTGCAATTCAAGAAGCTTTGGATAAAGGCGCAGAGATAAAGAGCCAGAGCACGAAAGGTTGCATTGCCCTGAATAAGGGTTATCAAAATTCAAAGACTCGAAAAGATCTTCTTGGTCTTTTTCCAGTTTGAGAGCATAGCGATACATAATGCGACCTTGCTCGGTAAGTTCGAAGCTCTTATTTTCCCTCGATAAAAGGTCACAATCACACACTTGCTCTAGCTTTTTGATATGTTGGCTAACTCCGGGCTGCGTCATATACAGCTTTTCGGCCGTTTGGGTAAAATGACCTACTTCAACCAGAGTCTTAAACGTGTTTAGCCAAAGCGGATTAATCATACTCATTTCCAAATCCCCAAACCTGTGAATAGCAAAATTAAAATCAACATGAATAACGAAAAATTATTATTCTATTAAGTAATGATAATTTCAACCTCAAAAAGACACTTCTATGGAAATCAAAGCAAGCTAGTGTAAAGCGAACGATATGTGTTTTTGGCTGGATACGGACGTTAATCTATTTATTGAGTAACAAAGTGTTGCGACTTTGTTGAATGTTTGGTTTATTGGCCGACTACGATCGTATTTGGGAATGAAGATGAATAGAAACGTTTGGCTGCTATCACTGTGTCAGGCCTTATTGATGACGGGTAATATATTACTGATTTCGGTGATTGGTTTGATAGGTAAACAGATCGCCCCTAGTGTCAGCATGATTACTTTACCCGTTGCTTTACAGTTTTTAGGTTTAATGGCGGCCACTATTCCCGCGTCTTTAATTTCAGGTAAGTTAGGACGAAAACGAGGGTTTAGTATTGGCAACGTAGTCGGTATTACAGGGGCAAGTCTTGCAACTTACGCGTTATCTCAACAACACTTTTATCTGTTTTGCTTCGCTACATTTTTGCTTGGGATAGGTATAGGTTTTGGCACGCTTTATCGTTTCGCTGCTATCGAAGTGTGCGATGAAAATGCTCGCCATCGTGCGATTTCTATATCAATGGCTGGTGGCGTTCTTGCTGCCGTGTTAGGGCCTAACTTGGCGATTATGTCGCAACAATGGTCGCAAGATGGCTTGTATATTGGTGCTTTTGCTTCGTTGATTGGATTGAACATTCTTGCGTTGCTTATCTTACAAACCATTCAATTTCCAAGAGTCTCTTTTAATAGTCAGGCTCCCAAAGCTGATCCTTTAGGTGTGATCGTTAAAGCACCGAACTTTATTGGAGCAGTTTTTGCTGCAATGGTCGCTTATGCGGTGATGAATATCCTAATGACAGCAACACCGTTGGCAATGATTGGCTGTGGTTTTGATTTTACCAAGGCGGCTGGCGTGATTGAGTGGCATGTTCTGGGGATGTTTGTACCTGCATTCTTTACCGGATCGCTTATCGAGAAGTTTGGCTCAAGAATGATGATCTTGGCGGGCGGGATTCTGTTCGTTGTCTGTATTGCGATTAACATTCATGGCGAATCTATCTGGCACTTCAGAGCGGCCTTGGTCGTGCTAGGTGTAGGTTGGAACTTCATGTTTATCGCGGCAACAGGCTTGTTTAGTCAGTCTTACCAATTGCAAAACAAAGCCAAGGCTCAAGCATTCAATGAATTTGTTGTCTTTGGTTGTGTGACTATCACAGCGATGCTTTCTGGTTGGCTAGAATCAACAGCAGGGTGGCAGAACCTTAATATCTACGTATTACCCTTCGTATTAGCTGTGATCTTGCTGTTCGCTTTTAGCGCGCGTAAATCGCGTGTTCAAAAACAGCCAGTATGATGATTTTCTGAGCCTCCAAGCCTCCAAGCCTCCAATTAATTCAAGCTTATTATAGGTAGTACGAATCTTGTTAGATTGAAATACAGACTAATAAAAAGCCCTACCATTTGGTAGGGCTTTGCTTACGGCTTAAATAATCACGTTTTCTTAAAACTGCTGTCGTGGCTTATCTCCTGTGACAACAGTACTTAAGTTTGCTTTCAAGTCGATATGGTAGAGTCCACATCGCTATTATTGGGTTTAAAAACCTGCTGTGATTTACAGGTCGACTAAAATTGTCTTAGTCGTAATCCCACCTTGGTCATCGATTATCTTCAGTGTCACCTCGTGCTTTCCGTATGAAGGGAAGATTGACGTGAATGTGCGACCACGTTTCACCTTTCCGTTTGGAAGTGTCCACTTGGTATCAACAATACGACCATCGCTGTCTGAACTTGTAGACCACATGGTTACCCAACGCCCCAAGTGTATGTACTTCGCTCTCGCTTCTGGAAGAGCATTTGGAGACTCAACAACCACTAATGAGCTAAACGAATCGGTAGCGCCTTTGTCGTCGACAACGGTCAAGCTTACCGTGTATTCACCGGCTTGCTCGTAAGACCAAGTTGGTGTCACTTCGTTGCTTGTTGTACTGTTTCCAAAGTCCCATAGATAATTGGTGATTTCACCGTCTTGATCAGAACTGAAGTTACGTGCAGAAACGTTCCGGCCAGTAACATCGACCTCGAAGTTTGCAGTAGGGGCGACGTTGTGTTGGTTTACTTTAGATAAACGCACCACACCATATTCGTTGTTTTCACCTTGGTTGAGTATTTCAATTTCAAGGCCAAACTCTGTTAACTTACGCCCTGAGTCTGGTGCTTGAGGTGATGCGTAGTCTTCAGTATCTGAGAAGTTGGCAGTTCCAACTAAGTTGGTGTCTTCTAGTACGTCGTTATCTCCATTGACGAGGCGCATTGGTGCTTGATCACTCAGTGAGAATGCAGCATCACGCACTTGGAATCGAGTTTGAGCGACTTCTCCTGAATTCGCCCATGCCATGGCATTTTGATCTGCATCCACCACACCTAGCCAACCTTCGCCTGGGTGTTTGCCTACCCAGTTATCGGTGAGAGCTTCATCGACGTACCAAATAATGAGGCCCGGTTCGAATGAGATCAGTTGACCCATGCGTTTGATGTTGGCTAGACCTTCATCAACGTCCATGTGGCTACGCCATTGCAGCAGGTAGTAGTGTTGCGCTTGGTGGAATCCATTACTCAGCTTGTAGCCATTTAGGGCGAAGGTGGAGTTGCTTTCACCATCGTCTATTGAGGTGACTTCACCATCAACGACAACACTGAGGTTATCCAGATAGAAGCCTTCCATCGCCAAGCCACCATCGGTGATGTACTCGAATGACAGTTCTACTTCTTGGCCTACCCATTGTGAAACGTCAAACTCAGCGTCAATCCACCCGCCAGATTCGCCCCCAATAGCAGGAACGAGGCCAGTATTGTATGGGTCATCCATTGAGGTGATGTTGCCTGCGATGGCTTGTCCATTCACGAGTACCCGCGCAAAGTCGTAGTCTTTTTCAATCTCGTACCAAGTTTTGAAAGACAGCAGCGCAGATTCACCCGCTGGAATCACCAACTTGCGAGTCATGTTATTTTTCAGGTCATCGCCTTTTTGAGAGTGGAACGAATACTCTCCCTCAAAGGGTTTCAGACTTTCAATTTGCTTTTCAGGAAGATCGACCTTAATCATGTTCGGACGGTTGTTATCCGTTGTTTGGAACAACGTATAAACTTGTGGGTTGTCTTCTAGGTCATCAATTGAGATCTGGTCGTCGTTAATCCAACGTCCGCCAATCGATTTTTGTAGGAAGTGTTTTGCCCAAGAGCTGAATGCCGTTGGTTGTGTACCACCAATTTGACCAGCCCAACTGCCTGAAGACATGATTGACCAATAGGAAACCGGTTCACCTTTGCCTGTGTATTGAGTGTCATACTCATCAGGTAAGCCTAAATCGTGGCCGTATTCGTGAGCACAAACCCCGGCTGCAGCATCAATCGGCTGAATAGTGTAATCGAACGCGGCGTATTGACCACCAAAGCGGTGAGGGAGGGAACTTGAGGTGCCACTAAGAATATGAGCTTGGCCAAGATTAAAGCGGTGAGACCAAATTGCATCAGGGCCTAATACGCCGCCACCGGCTTCTTCGCCTACCGATGCATGGAACACCATTAGATGATCTATCACACCATCGGGTTCGCGGAAGTTTCCGTCACCGTCGTAATCGTAACGATCTTCAATGTCGTAATCGGCAAGGTTGATACTTGCGTCTTGCGCCAGTTGATTAAGCGCTTCACGAACCAGTTCCTGTGCGTTTAAGTCGTTGTCGGTGGTAGGGGAGTTGCCACCATAGAATGACGCAGGCTTAGAAGCGCGGTACCAACCTACCGCTTGACCTGCAACGCTGTAACTATCACCTGATTCGCTTTGGTAATATTGACGCATTGAGATTAGGTTCTCGCCATTAGGTCCGATGTAGCCAGAATTTGAAAACAACAATTCTTGATAATGATTTGGATTGTAGCTCGCGTACAACATCTGAGTATGTTCTTCAGTCAGTTTGTTGTCGTCCCAGTTTAAATCAGGAAAATCAACCAGTAGAGCGAGTACTTTATCTGTACGCTTGGTGCCGACTTCCAAAGCAAAGACGCTCGCCTTTTTAACACCAGATCCTTTCTCGATGGCTTTCAGTATCTTCGCTCGTTGTTCTAGCGCTTTTTTACCGAATTGGGCATCACCTTTAAAACCAGAATTGATCTTATTCTTTAAATAACGGTCGAGCGCATCGTGTTTTGCTACATCGGTTGCGTCTTGATCAACTAAGCCTTGTCTTATTAGCATTTCAATTAGCTTGTCTTCATTAACCACGCCTAAATCAATAGGTGTCTTTGCATAACTACTGACGCTAAATAGAGCAAGCATTGCTGAAGCCAACAATGTTTTTCTCATCATTTTCATTGTATTTCCTTTTTATATTTCCATGTCGATATCAGTATCAACTTGCCTTATTCGGATCTGTTGTCCGAGTTTGGCCTAATACACTCTTGTGGTGTTATATTTAACTGACGTGTGTTTGTGGTATGTTTCGTATTTTCTATCTCTTTTATACGTTCTATTTCTTTTGTATTAGTTGTCTCTTTTCTATTTTTTGAATCAAACGGAGTGCCCTTCACTTTTTTAGCGTTGAGATAAACACGCAAAGCTTCTTGATTGTCCTCATAGGTTAAGCCAGAGCAGATAAAGCCTCGTCCAATCAATGATTTCAGCAAGAGTTCATCGTTCTCAATAGTGGAAGCCTGTGACAGTGAGCAATAAAGTAGAACTATTAAAGGCATTGTTTTGGAAGACATCGTGATAAGAGCCATTAGTTTTGATTATGTAACAAAATATATTTATAAAATTAACCAATCAAATGGTTAATTTTTACAAACAATTATTCGTTCCGATTTCAACATTAAGAGTTAATATCAAATAAGATGGGTTAATTATTCTTCTGTCAGTTATTTAATGAAAGTTAATGAATAAATAGGTGATAGTTTGGTTATTAGTACTATTCATTGAAATGAACGTTATTACTCTAGAAGGTAATAAATATGAGGTTTGTCATAATCACTGTTTAATTATTTTCGTGCATTTGGAAATCTAGAAGTGAATTAAATTATAAGAGATGAATGTAACTTTAGTCGTTAAATTATTTTTAGATGGAAAGCGTGCAACAACAGAGTTTTTTTGGAATAAACGAATAAGTAGTAAAAAGAGCCGAGTTAGGCTCTTTCGTTTGTATTCTAGTTAGTCATTTGGTGACAATACCTATGATTGAGAGACATCGCGATAGAAGTACCGTTCACACACTTTGGGGTTAATGCGCTTGATGACATTTGAGATCAAAGCAACGACAAGCACTGAGAATACTAATCTTCCCCAAAATATGGTGTAGAAGTCAGCCCCAATGAGCAGGATCAACAACGTATCTTCAATCAAACTGTGGAGCAAGTTGAGCAGCATGAGCGCGGTGAACACGTCTCTAGCTGAGATATGTCCTTTCTTGGCTTCGTTGATCAATAAGCCACCGCCAAACGAAAGCCCAAGCGTGATTCCGATAATCGTTAGGTTGGTTGCGTCTTTGCTGATCCCTAACAGTCTTAAGAATGGTCTCAACATTACAGCCATCAGTTTTTCAATTCCGACAAGCTTTAAAATTTTGAGTAGCAGTAATAGTGCTGAGATTACCATGAAGATAACCGCAAAACTCTTAAGCTGATCCAAGGCCCAGGTGAGGTAACTTGTATCCGTTGATACTTCCGGTTGCCAAAGCACTGTCGCGGGGTAGTTGAGTAAGTCGCCATATTGATAGCTGAGATTCAATAACCATGCTAATACCAAACTGCCGCCGACTCTGACTGATAACGTCGCCAACCAACTGACGCCTGCTTTTTTGGCTATCGCACCTTCGATTGGCAGTGAATGGGCGAGGAGCATCATGCTGCCTAATACAGAAGCCTGAGCAACAGTGAGAGGAATATCTGAGTTAATGAGAATAATGAGCCCCGCATAGATGTTGGTGAGTATGGTGGTTGCCCATACCAATCCCATCTCTTTTGGTAAGCCGACGCTTTCCATTATTGGGCTAAGCCATTCGCTAAGAATCACGATGCCGCCGAGCTCTTCAATGACCTTTATCACGATGATAATTGGAATCATGATTCGGAAAAGAGTCGAGGTGACATCGATAATCTCTTTAAGGAGTTCTTTAAAAAATTGATAGGTTGATTTCATCGTTACGACCATAGTTCGATTGTTTAGTATGAAAAGATCTTACCGTGATTGATGTGATTAAAATTTCTAAATTGAACTTTAAAGTTGCTATGGATTTTTTAATTATCGTAATATTAAAAATTATAAGTCAAAAAATTCTTGGTTTAAGAAATTATGGTAATTGATCGTATAGATAGGAATATTCTCGTTGAACTGCAGAAGAACAACCGAATTCCAAACCTCACATTGGCTGAACTGGTCGGATTGTCACCGCCTGCTTGCTTAAAGCGAGTGAAACGGCTGAGAGAAGAGGGCGTTATAGTTGGTGATGTGTCTATCATCAACCCAGAACTGACCGGCAGTAAGATTACTTTGGTTGTGTCCGTGGAAATGGAGCGTGACCGAGGGGACATTTACCAGATCTTTCGCCATTCTATTTCAAAGGCAGAAGAGGTCACGCAGTGTTATCAGATATCAGGCAGCTTTGACTTCATGTTGATTGTGACGGTCAAAGACATACAAGCCTATGAAGATTTTGTTGAGCGTGTATTGCGCAAAGATTTAAATATTCGTAAGTTTCACACGTCTGTTTCTATGAGAACGGTGAAATTCAGTACAGCTGTCAATTTAGATGAGTGATTTGGCTTTTTAAATTTGTAGGGTGAGTTCGAACTCTGTGAAGTATCTAGCTTAAATCTGTATAAATAGCAGGCATTTACGCAAAATGTGATATTCACATTTTGTCATAACTTTAATAATTGTATATATTCCTCGCCTAAAATAATAATTAACAAAAGTTAATATAATGACTGTCAGCTCATTTTCTCAATCACGTGAAACGCTTCTAAGCGAAAACGAACAACTCGTCTCAACTACCGATCTTAAAGGTGTGATTACTTACAGTAATGATGCTTTTTGTCGTATAGCAGAATATAGCCAACAAGAACTCCTAGGACAAAACCACAATGTTGTCAGGCATGGTGATATGCCCAAAGCTGCATTTGCCGATATGTGGATCAACCTAAAACAAGGTAAAGCGTGGCGTGGAATCGTAAAGAACAAAACGAAGTCCGGTGGCTTTTATTGGGTCGATGCTTATGTCACGCCAATTTACGATAATGGAAAGGTGAGTGGCTATCAGTCTGTTCGTGTTAAACCTAAGAATGAGTGGGTGCAGATTGCAGATAAGGCCTACCAAGGCTTATTGAAGGCTGAGAAGTCTGGCCGCCAATGGTCATTACAGATCAGCGATAGTGTTCGTTATGCCGTGTTATTGGGATCGTTGGCTGCGCCTCTCGTATCAAATCTAGTCGAAGTTGGGCAAATGTCGCAATGGTTTCTTAGTTTGCTTCCTGTTTCTGCATTGGCTCTGCTTTTCCGACAAGAACTCATTGATACACCGTTACAGTTAAAGAAGCTTCAGTCTAAGTTTGATAGTGTCAGTCGTCTTGTTTATTCAGGTAATAGTAAGTATTCAATCGCCGACTTCCATTTGAAGCTGTTGTCAGCGCGAATCAGAACGGTGTTAGGTCGTATGACGGATTCTGCGAAGCCATTGCAAGACTTAGCTGATAATCTCAATACGACTTCATTTGAAGTGTCAGAAGCGTTAGATCAACAAACGGAAGATATTTTACAAGTGCGTGAAGCAACTGAAGAAGTTGAAGTCACGGCGAATGAGGTCTCTTCTCGTACAGAAGAAGCGCATCAGATTGTTGATGTGACTTTGCAAACCTGTGCGGGTGCTAAAGAAAGCATTAATCAAACTCATCAAAATTTAGAAAGCTTAGCTTCACAGGCAGAGAAGGCCACCCAAACAACTTACCAACTGAGCGACCAAGCTCAAAGCGTCAGCAAGATAATGGAAGAGATAGGCGGAATCGCCGAGCAAACCAACTTGTTGGCACTGAACGCTGCGATCGAAGCGGCTAGAGCAGGCGAGCAAGGACGTGGTTTTGCGGTGGTTGCTGATGAAGTGCGTGCGTTATCGGGTCGCACTTCTAAGGCGACGGTTCAAATCAAAGAGAGCATTGATACCATGTTAGCGACGATTGAAGGTTGGCAGAAAGATATTTTGGCTAACCGAGAACAAACGGATGCGTGTGGCGATGTAGCAAAGGTAAGTGCAGAGCGCTTGTCAGAAGTTGAGAACCTAATGCAATCGATGAACGAGTTAATGCAGTCGGTTGAAAGTTCCGCACATAAGCAACGTCAGCTATCTAGTGACGTAAACCTTCATATGCAGTCTATCGCGTCAACCGCCGAGCAAAACCTAGTGGCGACACATTCAGTCAAAGATCATTCGAAAGAACTCAAAGAGCAAGTGAATGAATTCTATCAATTGGCGAAGCGTTTCGAAGAGAAATAGCGGTTAGATTTACGCCGAGTAAGAAATAAGAGAAAGCCTTGCGAAATTAGCAGGGCTTTTTTGTGAGCTAAAGGAACTGTTAACAATCAAAGACTAACAGGCAACTGATACAAAAAAGCCCCGCATTTTCATGCGGGGCTTTCTGTATGCATCAACCCATTTAAGGGTGAGACAATTTAATCAAGACTAAGCTAGAAGCTCTTTTGCTGTGTTTACTACGTTTTCAGTAGTGAAACCGAACATCTTGAATAGCTCGCCTGCTGGTGCAGATTCGCCAAACGTTGTCATACCGATGATCTTGCCACCGAAACCAACGTACTTGTACCAGAAGTCAGCGATGCCAGCTTCTACAGCGATACGTGCAGTTACGTCAGATGGAAGTACAGACTCGCGGTATTCAGCGTCTTGCTTGTCGAATGCGTCAGTTGCAGGCATAGAGACTACGCGTACTGCTTTACCTTCAGCTGTTAGTTGTGCTGCTGCTTCAACAGCAAGCTCAACTTCAGAACCAGTCGCGATCAGGATAAGCTCTGGTTTGCCTTCGCAATCTTTCAGGATGTAACCACCCTTAGCGATGTTTGCCACTTGCTCAGCGTCACGATCTTGCTGTGCAAGGTTTTGACGAGAGAAGATAAGTGCAGAAGGGCCATCTTTACGCTCAATTGCCAGTTTCCAAGCAACAGCAGACTCAACTTGGTCACATGGACGCCATGTGCTCATGTTTGGAGTCAGACGTAGAGAAGCGATTTGCTCAACCGGTTGGTGAGTAGGACCATCTTCGCCAAGACCGATAGAGTCATGAGTGTAAACTTGGATGTTCTGAGTTTTCATCAGAGCAGCCATACGCATTGCGTTACGAGCGTATTCCATAAACATTAGGAACGTTGCGCCGTAGGGTACGAAACCACCATGCAGAGCGATACCGTTCATGATAGCCGTCATACCGAATTCACGTACACCGTAGTGGATGTAGTTACCAGAGAAGTCATTTGCTTCAAGAGACTTAGAACCAGACCACATAGTCAGGTTAGAAGGCGCAAGGTCAGCAGAGCCGCCCATGAATTCAGGTAGCATAGCACCGAACGCTTCTAGAGCATTTTGAGATGCTTTACGTGATGCGATGTTTGCTGGGTTAGCTTGAAGATCGGCGATGATTGCTGATGCTTTCTCTTCCCATTCAGCAGGAAGGTCACCGTTTACGCGGCGTTTGAATTCAGCTGCCAACTCAGGGTATGCTGCTTCATAAGCTGCAAGTTTCTCGTTCCACGCTGCTTCCTTAGCTGCGCCTGCTTCTTTCGCATCCCACTCTGAGTAAACTTCCGACGGAATTTCAAAAGGACCGTGCTCCCAACCTAGTTGCTTACGAGTTGCTGCGATTTCATCAGCGCCTAATGGTGCACCGTGACAGTCGTGCGTACCTGCTTTGTTTGGAGAACCAAAGCCAATCACTGTTTTAGTACAGATTAGAGTTGGACGAGGGTCTGCTTTAGCTGCTTCGATAGCCGCGTTGATAGCGTCAGCATCGTGGCCATCAACGGCTGGGATTACGTGCCAGCCGTAAGCTTCGAAACGCTTAGGTGTATCGTCAGAGAACCAACCTTCAACTTCGCCATCGATAGAGATACCGTTGTCATCCCAGAAAGCAACCAACTTACCAAGACCTAGCGTACCTGCTAGAGAACATGCTTCGTGAGAGATACCTTCCATCAGACAGCCATCACCCATGAATGCATAAGTGTAGTGGTCTACGATGTCGTGGCCTTCTTTGTTGAACTGTGCCGCAAGTGCTTTCTCAGCCATCGCCATACCAACAGCGTTAGTGATGCCTTGACCTAGAGGGCCAGTAGTCGTCTCGATACCTGGTGCGTAGCCGTACTCTGGGTGACCTGGAGTCTTAGAGTGCAGTTGACGGAAGTTCTTAAGATCTTCAATTGAAAGCTCGTAACCTGCTAGGTGAAGCAGAGAGTAAATCAGCATTGAGCCGTGGCCGTTAGACAGGATAAAACGGTCGCGGTCAGCCCACTCTGGGTTTGCTGGGTTGTGGTTTAGGTGAGAGCGCCAAAGTACTTCAGCGATGTCAGCCATGCCCATAGGAGCGCCTGGGTGACCAGAGTTTGCTTGTTGTACGCCGTCCATGCTTAGAGCACGAATAGCGTTAGCTAGATGTTTGCGATTCATAAGAACTTCCGAATAAAAATTAAGAAAAACAAAATTGATAAAAGTAGGGGAACTGAACGTTCCCCTATTTGAATTTGGTAAGAGTGATTACAGCTTAGCTGCAATCATGTCTTCTAGTTTGCCTTGGTCAACTGCGAAGTTGCGGATGCCTTCAGCTAGCTTCTCAACAGCCATTGGGTCTTGGTTGTGATCCCATAGGAACTCAGCGTGAGTCATCGCTGCAGGGCGCTCTTTAGTACCGTTAGAGTCGATTAGCTTCTCTACTACTTCGCCTTCTGCTGCTTCTAGGTCTGCTAGAAGTTGAGGAGCGATCGTCAGACGATCACAGCCTGCAAGTTCAAGGATCTCGCCGATGTTACGGAAGCTTGCGCCCATAACAACAGTCTTGTAACCGTGGTCTTTGTAGTAGTTGTAGATGTCTGAAACAGAGATTACACCTGGATCTTCTGAAGCTTCGAAATCACGACCTTCTTTCGCTTTATACCAGTCCATGATGCGACCAACGAAAGGAGAGATTAGGAATACGCCAGCTTCAGCACAAGCACGAGCTTGAGCGAAAGAGAATAGAAGCGTTAGGTTACAGTTGATGCCTTCTTTCTCTAGGATTTCAGCAGCACGGATACCTTCCCAAGTAGAAGCCAGTTTGATAAGGATACGGTCGTTAGTGATGCCAGCGTCGTTGTACATTTTGATAAGTTGACGAGCTTTAGCAACGCTGCCTTCCATGTCGTAAGAAAGACGAGCATCTACTTCTGTAGAAATACGGCCAGGTACAACTTTAAGGATTTCTTTACCGATGTTTACGTTAAGCATGTCGCAAGTGTCTTGAACTTGCTGTGCTTTGTCATCGCTTTGCGCTTTAGCGTATTCGATAGAAGCATCGATTAGAGGTGCATACTCAGCAATTTGAGCAGCTTTAAGAATTAGAGATGGGTTAGTTGTCGCGTCTTCTGGTGTGTACTTACTGATAGCTTCGATATCGCCAGTGTCAGCTACAACAGTTGTTAGTTTACGAAGTTGCTCTAATTTATTGCTCATTTTGATCATCCTATGTATCGCATAACACCCCTTTAACGGGAGAGGTGCGGGCATTTGCAAGCTAACTAATGAAGCGCTCAATGGTTGTACCAGTGAGCCGAACTTACATTAATTTAAATTTTTCTCCGAACGAACATTTGCACAGAACATTTGATCGCTCGATGAGTAAATGATGTAGCCATATTTATCCGTTCTAGCCCCAAAGTCAACGGTAAATAGTGCTGTATGGTGACTTTAGTCAAATATATTTCGCTCTAGTAATCATGGGGACTATAAGCAAACGTTTAACAGCTAATATGGCGTTAATTTGTCACCGTTAAAAACCTGGTTAACACCCTGAACAAATGTTCCTTGTTGTTACATATGCTCAGGGTGTAAACTTGTGTATCACATGCTTAAGCATCGAACATTAGTCCTCCAAGCAGGTAAAATAATTGTTAAATATTGGTTGAGTGGTATATGAGTAAGAATATCCAAGATGTTTCCGAAGAAAACACTGATCTCCTCACTGAAGTCGCGGTCGCTTATTATCAAGATGGCGCGACTCAAGAAGAGATTTCCAAAAAGTTCTCTATTTCTCGTGCAAAGGTTGGTCGAATGCTCAAACAAGCCAGAGATGAAGGTATTGTTGAGATAACCGTGAAATATCACCCAGTATTCAGTGCCAAGATAGAACAGCGTTTGATTGAACGTTTTGGTGTGAAGCGTGCTCTGGTTGCGTTAGACCAGCCGAATGAAGAACAACAACGTCTTCAAGTAGCAGGCTTGGTGTCTAATTATCTTACCAGCACATTGAAAAATGGCATGGTGGTGACGGTTGGCCAAGGCCGAAACGTATCGTCGGTTGCTCACCATACTGGTGTTATCACGCCACGTGACTGTAAGTTTGTATGTGGCATCGGCGGTATTCACCCGAGAGGTGGTATGTTTAACGCCGACCATATATGCAGACAGTTGGCTAAGAAGTACGGCGGTTCATCAGAAACCTTATACGCCCCCGCTTATGCAGAGAATAAAGCACAAAAAACCGCGTTTATGGAGAACAGCACCGTTAAGCAAACACTCGATCTAGCTCGTAAAGCCGATGTCGCATTAGTGGGTATTGGTGATATGAGTGAAAACAGCTATATGGTCGATTTAGGTTGGTTTACACCTGGTGAAGTCGTTCAATCGAGGTTGTTACAAGGTGTCGTCGGTGACTTTGCGGGTTACGACTTTTTCGATGTACACGGCAAAGCTGCCAATACAGTAATGAGTGACCGTGTGATTGGTTTGGCCTTGGAAGAATTTCGCCCAATTGCTGAAGTTATTGCTATTGCAGCTGAGAACAGTAAACCTCTCGCTCTATTAGGCGCACTAAGAACTGGTGTGGTAGATGTGATTGCAACTAGTGTAAGTAATGCTTTAACGGTACTTAACTTGGATGAGCAAATGAAGCATGTTGAACTGATTGATAAAAACTAAAGAGAAGACAAAGGAGATATACTTTATTGTCCTATCCCTTGTTGTTCTTACGAATGCTCTGCTCCAGTCAAAATGGATATTTTACCTAAGCGACATTTATTCAGGAGAATGGATAATATGTTTCTTCTTGCTCGTCATGGTTCAAATCAGTAGTGATTGTACTCACTTAACTCAGTGTACAAAACTGTTGGTGTTGATCAGATTTTAGTATCAGTAATATGCGACTATTTATACCAAATAATCAAAACTAACATAGAGACACGGTTAGATCCGTTTCCTCAGTTAGAGTGGTGGCTAAAAACTGACATAGTTGATCGTAAGGAATAGGTCGTGAGAAGTAATAGCCTTGCATTAAATCGCACCCACACGCCTTTAGAATAGAGAAGTGTTCGTTGGACTCTACGCCTTCTGCCAATACCACCATGCCAAAGTTTTTGCCTATCGCAATGATGTTTTGCACCATCGTGAGCGACTGTTGGTCTATAGCGATGTTCTCAATGAAACTCTTATCAATTTTAAGCTCATTAATAGGGAGAACTTTCAGCATACTTAATGAGGAGTAGCCGGTACCGAAGTCATCGAGAGATATTTTTATATCCTTCTCTTTCAAGGCTTGGAAAATAGGTTTCACTAAGGTTACGTCCTCAATGAATAGGCTTTCGGTAATCTCTAATGTTAGGCAATGAGCAGAAAATTGATATTTTTCTAACGTAGCGAGTAAGTGTTCAGAGAACGACTTATGAGAAAACTGGCGAACCGATATATTAATCGACAATCCAATGTTTTGTTCAGTCGTTCTATGTAGATGAGCGATTTGCATGACGCTCGATTCAATGATGAAAGCGCCCAATTTTTGCATTAAGCCAGTACTTTCAGCTATGGGTACAAAGACATCGGGCGGAACAAATCCAAGCTCGTCATCAATCCAACGCACCAGTGCTTCAACGCCATGAATGCTCTTATCGGTGCGGACCAGTGGTTGAAAAACCATAAATAGAGTTTGTTTTTCGATAGCAATGCGTAGTCTTTGTTCCACTCGCATTTTGTAGATATGGGCATCTTGCATTTCTGTCGTAAAAATACTGTATGAGTTTTGCTGTTGTTTTGCTTTGTACATTGAAATGTCGGCAGAACGGAGCAAGCTATCTAAATCTTTCCCGTGTTCAGGGAAACGAGCGATACCAATGCTACAGCCTAACAAAAACTGCGAATTTTCAACTTCATAAGGTTGAGATAGCACATCAATAATTCTTTCTGCGAGCCGTTTAATCTCGGGTTCGTTGGTTAATGGCGTTAAGAACAAAAACTCATCACTGGATTCCCGTACCACTAAGCTCAAGCGTGAGCGGAATCTCATTAAACGCAATGCAATCTGTTTGAGTACTTTGTCACCGAAATCGTGTCCGTGAGTATCGTTAACGCATTTAAAATTATCGATGTCGATAAATAGTAGAGAGAATTGCTCTGACTCATTTTTTACCCAATTATGAATGTTTCTTCGCATGTATAAGCGATTGGGTAGGGACGTTAATGGGTCGTGATTAGCTTGGTAAATGAGTTGGCTTCGGGTTCGTTGCTCGTTCTTGGCGATTGATTTAACCAAAAAGTAGAAACCTAGCTGTAGAAAGATAAAGATAATGAGAAGAATACCGAACTCATTGATAAAGATGTTATCGACATAAGAGAGCTCAGTACGACCAACGACCCAAAGTTTGTAATCTGGGATGTATTTAGCGCTTAACAAAGCGTGGTACTTCTCGTCACTGATGACAAAAGAATAGGTGTTTTTTCCTGTTGCAGCGTCTTTGATGCTTATGCCAATTTGCTCATTAAAACTCTTAGAGATGCGTTTCATTACATCCTGCCCAACGGGATCTGAGTAGGCATCGAGTGATTCGATATCGCTGGAAAAAAACTGTCGGTAGTTGTCGAGTCGAAGTAACGTTAATGTGTTGTAGCTACCGGCGTGCGCATTGTTTTCAAAAACTATTGTGCTGTCCAAACGTAAGCCAGCAGTCATAACCGCAGCAATATTTTTGCCATCGATTGAAATAGACTTCCTCATTGGGATAATGAGGCTGTTTAAAGATTCTTGAAAGTAAGTACGACCCAACACCATTTTCTCGCTCGCCATAGCGTCCAAAAATGAAGATCTTGTTTCTTTGTACTGGAGCAGATTTTTCTGGTCAGATAGTTGAAGATTTGAGCTAATTGAAAGGTAATCACCTTGAGTATTGAGTAAGCCAAATGCAGCAATAGCAGGGTGTGTATCAAGTAATTTATCTAGAATAGGTCGAATTTGAATCGAAGCCGTCCGTGTAAAGTCAGACTGCTGGGCTAACTGGTGCCCAACTACTTCCAATAAGGCTTCTTGACTGGTTAATAGTGAGCTGACAGAGCTTGAAAATAGCTCAACTTGAATATGCTGCTGCTCTGTGAAGTCATTTCTGTTTGACTGCCATTTAGTGACGCCCAGCCCAGCGAAAAGCATCAGGGTAAGCAGTACGATCAGAGCGTACAGCGACCAGATGTTTTTCTTAAATAGAGCCATAGGGTGCCTTTTGTTAGTTACTTCTTTTAACTGATTGCAAGTGACAAACTATTAGGTTGTCAGCGTTGTGCGTGTAACAAATCGATGAATAAAGTATCAAGGATTAAATAGTGTAACGACTACAAGCTGAGATTCTTGAGCGAAATATTAACTACAAAAATAACGATAACGATTAACCTAGAGCTGATCACAGTTTTTACTTATCAAACAACCACGCTTTCGAATCAACCGTTTTTAGATTGTGCTAGTTTCAAACTAAGATGAGATATCTCAGCCATAAAGAGCTTACTTTGTAAGGAGTCCTTATTATCTGTAAGCTCTTATGCATGCGTAGTATATGCTATCAATGGCATTGAGCAAAACGAATTACTTATGAGTGACGGCCATCGGCAGTTGTTCATTGGCACCCCATTCAGTCCACGAGCCGTCGTAAACTCCCATTTCACCTGAATAGCCAGCAAGTTTCGCCGCTAATAAAATGATGCAGGCTGTTACTCCAGAGCCACAGCTAAAGAACATGGGTTGAGAAGGGGTTAATTCTAACGTTGAAAAGATATCAACAAGCTCACTCTGGGGTTTTAGCTTGCCGTTATCGAGTACCTGTGCAAACGGTAGGCAAATTGAGTTTGGAATATGACCACTGCGCAAACCTTCACGTGGTTCAGGTACTTCTGAATCGAAACGCGCTTGAGAGCGCGCATCTAGAATGTTTGCGCTCTTGCTAGTTGAGTAACTCTCAATCTGCTGAGCATTTACAAAATAGTTATCTTGACTACTTCCTTCAAAATTCCCGGCTTGGATTTCGGTTCTATAGTCAGTGTCTGTAGCGTAACCGGCTTCTATCCATGCTGGCAAACCGCCGTCTAAGATGTATACGTTGTTGTGTCCCATCGCCATAAACATCCACCATGCACGAGGAGAGGCTAAGGTACCTGAATTATCGTAAACCACGATGGTGCTGTTTTGATTGATACCAATTTCTTGTGCCCGTTTATTGAAGTGTTTCTCGGTCGGGAACATATGAGGAAGTAGAGTGTGTTTGTTGCAGAAGTCTTTGTCGTAGTCAAAACGAATAGCCCCAGGAATCATCTGTCCTTTGATCTTTTCTGATTCGCTTGGAATTTGAAACTCGATACTGGCGTCGAGGATGACTAGGTCGCTTTTTAGCGAATGATTTTCTAGCAAACGTTGTTGAAGTTGTTCTGGTGAGATCAGTGGCTGATTCATTCTTGTTATGTCCATTTTTTGTTGTGATAGCTATTACTGCTATAGCCAGTACTACGGTGCAGTAAGGCAATGGGCGAACTGGTAGCTATTTTGTCCGGTTATTTGATTGCTTAATGTATCAAGCACGACCACAGAATCAATAGGGCAGTCTGTCGTTGGTGGAATTGAAACGCGAAATATTTCGTTGCCTTGACTTTGAAGAGTGAGGTAGCGCCTGTGGCCATCTAGGGATTGAGTGAGTGTGTTCGAAATTACTTTTGCTTGAATGCGTTGACCTGTTTCAGATGTCATCGGGAAATAGGTGAGGGCCAACAATAAGCCCACACCACATAGTAAGATTAATAGGCCTATTTTTAATTGAGTCATGAGAGTAAGTCTTTGAAGGTTATATTTAAAATATAAGTGAGATTGGCGGTAAAGTGAATGGAACCAGCTGAGAAAGCTGAATTACCTGTTATTCGACGAAACGAAAAAAGTGAGCACGTATGCTCACTTTCTATCGATACAGAATCCGGTTTGTATCTGTTGACGACCAAACTGTTTCGACCGATTACCAGACGATCTGAGAATCACTGCTTGATACCACTTGTTGTAATGGCGGCTGACCATCGTAAAACCAAATCTCTATCAAGAGAGCTTCATGGTTTACCGGTGCTGAAAAGTTGGAGGCGAACATGCCATTGTGTAATGGGCCTGCAATCACTTTACTGGAGTAATCCGGCTTCAAGGTTGAATCGTCTCTTGTGCTAAAACGGCTGTAAACGGTCACGAAAGAACGATCTGTCGAGATATTACTGATGTCGATATCGAGCTCAAACTGTTCGACAGAGCTGTAGTCAAACCCGTCAGGCACTATTAGATCACTCATTGTATAGCTTTGCGCTGCGACTGTACTTGTCACGGGAGTTGGAGAAGGGTTTGCTGTTAGCACAGTAGAAGGTGTTTCTGGGGTCGACGGACTGGATTGCGATGGAGTAGATGTACTGCCCCCACCGCCCCCACCTCCACAACCCACTAATGCCAGTGGAGTTACCACTAAAATAGTGACTAGTGATTTCTTGATGTTCCAAGTACTTTGCCCGGACATATGTTCTTCCTCAGAAAGGTTACGACTTGAGTCAACGTAATGATTTTCTTGAGACTGTTTTGTGTAAATAGTCATAACATCTCTCCTTATGGTTGGTAGCGTTGGTTGTCTGTAGGTGATAGATACCATGTCTGGTTCGTAGCTCCGCCTGATTCTGCGTATTGTTTGAACTCTGGGTAAGCGGTAACAATATCTACGTACTCTAAAGGCCATTCCCATTCATCGTCCGAAGTTACTATCAGCGCCCAAGGGTGATTTTCTGCGGTTTTGAAATATTTGCCGGTTGATGGATTACTGTCATCGACGCCTAATCCAGCCTCAAAGAGATTCGTGGTATCAAATGCCTCGGTTGGAGCTTGGTCTGGTAGGTGAACTTCCCAGCTGCGTCCTGGATGCAGAGGTAGATTTTCGCCGTGATAGTAACCTGGTGTTGCAAAGATGAACGGGTCGTAAGGCATGTCTGTCCAATTGTCAGTACTCACACCGTCACCAGCTAAGGTAATACCGATTTGGAACGAGAATTGTTCGCTGTCTTTACACGAGTTACTGGTTCGGTAGAAATTACACGACGTATCTGTTTTTGAAGTTAAGTCCTCAGCCGCAATAAATATAGCTTCACTGCGTCCTACTTCCATATCTAGGTCCGTAAAGATGCCATTGTGCTTCATGTAAGAGCTTCCGCTGCTCACTAAGCTCGGATCTAGATTCGGAAGTCGAACGGCGAATCCATTTCTATATGAAGCACCTACGGCTGCTAGACGTCCGTCGATGGTGGATTTCACTACTTTTCCGTCTTTAAGTATCTCTGTAATGCGGTACATAATTACAGCATCATTCATGTCGTAATCAGCTTTATAAGGCCAGTTATCTTCATAGGCCAGAGTGGCGTAGCCAGAAGCACTAGGGAAGTAGCGGGCTGTGGCTCCGTCGTTAAGCACATCCACTTGAATATCAACGACCTCACCGGATGTAGAACCACCAAAGTAGCTTAGATTGGTTTGTTGGCTGAATCTAAAGCGAGCCCAAGTAGTACCAGTAAGTGCGTTGATGTCGACGTTAAGGAACAAGTCGTTCTCACCTGCATCCAGTTGGTAATCGGTAAATACTTGCTCATTAGCGCCATCAAAACTGCCATCTTGGTTCCAGTCAATCCAAGCTGAAAGATAACCGGTTGTTGAAGCTTCAATCACCACTTTTGAATCGAGTCCGGCTTCAAGTGCGGTAACAAAACCGATACCACCGTTTGCCCACTCGTCATCAATGCCGACACTTTCATCAGATTGTGGTGTGACATAACCATCCAAATCAGCATCTGGAGGTGTTGTTCCTAACCATGTGTTGCCATCAAGCTCATGTCTTGGGCCGTTACTTGCGAGTAGAGTTAGGTAGCTGTCTGGCGCATCGCCGAAATCGATGCTGGAATCTTCATCTACAACTGGGGCATTTGCACAACGAGCACCATCGTTCTGTCCAGACGCTGGACCATTCGATACAAACTCAACCGCAGGAACAATCCCAGCGGCTATGTTGGCAGCGTTTTCTGGTGATAAGTTGATGCGGTAGATCTTACCGTCTTGGTTTCGTGACACATAGTAGTAGCCGTTTACATCGAAATAGCCAGCTCCGAATGTTCCTGTTTCTCCTGTGTCACCGATGTAGGTTTCGGTACCAGTTTTAGGATTGAAGCTGTATAAGCCTCCGGAGTCATTATCTATACCATATAAAGAGCCATCACTTGGGTGAAAAGCAAAATCGGTGAGTTTTACAGTTGCGGGGCTGTTTGCAATCTTATTTACAGTGACGGTCGCATTTGGATCAGCATCTAAAGGAGATAGGTCAACGGTGAATAGCCCTTTGCCCGTGCGGTATAAGTAGTAAACGTGGCCATATACGTCACCTACATAAAAGGTGTGATCGGTTGGTAAGCCACTGGTATTGATAATTTCTGCTTGGAAGTCTTTGCCAAGACGCACCAAGCGTTTGTTGGTGGTGTCATAACCATAAATATATCTGTCTTCGAAATCGAAACCGACGCCGTTGATGTTGGCATTCATACCCGTGTCGTCTTCTAACAGGGTGGTTGAACCTGTCACTAGGTTTACACCCCAAACCTCGACGGGTTTAGACTGAAAGAGGTAAGCCTGACTCGGGCAAGTGTCGAATGGTGCGGCGTTGGCGAATAGGGGTGCACTCAATAGCAAACTTAACGTTGTAGTTCTCATATCTACATCCTTGTGATGGAAGTTATAGATACTTAATCAAGTTATATGCCATTTTTAACTTGCTGATTTTATGTTACTTTATTTCTATTGTTTTTGGTTTCTCAAAATGAGAATTCAAATGAAACCTAAATCTCATGTGCTATTTCAAATTGACAGGGCAATCTAGGATTCCTATTTTGAGTTACAAAAAAGCCCTGATTTTTAGTCAAGGCTTAGGTTTTCGATAAGAGTGGATATGAGTTAGTCTACCCACACACCAAACAATTAGGCATTTTCATTAAATTCATCTCACGCCAGCTGTGTGACATGGCATCGAGAATCAAGAGTTTGCCTTGTTTTGGTTGCCCGAATTTTGCAATCACCTTGATCGCTTCTAAAGCTTGAGCTGCGCCCACCATACCGACAACAGGCGCCATAACGCCGGCTTCAACACAGCTTAGAGCAGCATTGCCGAATAGAGCGCTCAAACACTGGTAGCAGGGTGCGTTGTCATCTTGATAAGTGAATACGCTAATCTGACCTTCCATACGAATTGCAGCACCAGAAACAAGTGGTGTTTTTGATGCGTAACATAAACGGTTCAATTGATTGCGCGTTTCTACGTTGTCGCTGGCGTCAAGAACAAGCGAGTGTGCTTCAACCAACTTTCCAAGCGCTTGGTCATCAAGTCTATGATCGACGGTCTCAACTTTTAGGTGTGGGTTTAACATCTGCAATGATTCTGCGGCTGAGTCGACCTTCTTCTTACCAATGTCAGCATCGGTGTGAAGCACCTGTCGCTGCAGGTTTGAAAGCTCAACAACATCATCGTCGATCAGCGTGAGCTTACCAATACCGGCAGTCGCCAGGTATTGAGCAGAGGCACAACCCAAACCGCCGGCACCCAGCACCAAGATTGAGCTCTGTTTCAGCGCTTCTTGGCCTTCAAAATCAAACTGTTTAAGAATGATTTGACGGTTGTAGCGAAGCATCTCAGCATCGGACAGTATTTCCATCAGCAAGCCTCGTTAGTAAAGCGTCGAGTTAAACAGTTGGATCTGAACCGTTTCGCCTACTTCAACACGGCCACGTTCACGTTCTAGTACCACAAAGCAGTTTGCCAAGCTCATCGAGCGGAAAGCACCAGAGCTTTGGTTGCCAGTTGTTTCTACCACAAACTGACCGTTTTCAATCGAGTAGATGCCACGTTGGTAATCAGTACGGCCTGGACCTTTTTTGAATGCAGACTTAGTAATAGCAGGAATCGATTCTGGTGCTGTCCATGCTGTGTGACCTGCAAGTTTAGCCAACATTGGCTGAACTAAAACATACATGGTCATCATCGCTGATACAGGGTTACCCGGTAGGCCACAGAACCACGCGTTATCCAATTCGCCGAATGCGAACGGTTTGCCCGGTTTGATTGCCAGTTTCCAGAAGCCGATTTGGCCAAGCTCTTCCAAAATATCTTTGGTGTAATCCGCCTCACCAACACTCACGCCACCAGAAGTCACGACCACGTCTGCTATTTGCTGTGCGTTCTCGAACGTTTCTTTAAGCGTTGCAGGGCAATCTGGGATGATACCCAAGTCGATAGCTTCACAACCAAAGGCTTCGATTAATGGTTTAATACCGTAACGGTTACTGTCGTAGATCTGACCGTCTTCAAGCGGTTGGCCTAATGGTTTTAGTTCATCGCCAGTAGAGAAGAAAGCGACTTTAGGCTTATGTAACACTGTCACGTGGCTCACACCCAATGAAGCAATCATTGGAATGTCACGAGGTGTTAAACGCTCACCGCGACTAAGAACGATATCGCCTTGTTTGATGTCGTCACCAGTAGGGCGAATGTTATTGTTCAGCTTTATGTTGTCTTGTTGAATCTCAATACCAGCCTCAGTTTCGGCCGTATTTTCTTGCATGATGACGGCGTCACAACCTTCAGGGATCTTTGCGCCAGTCATAATGCGAATACAGGTATTGCTTGGCCATTCACCTTCGAACGGTTGGCCTGCAAAAGATTTGCCTGCTAATGGTAGTACATTACCGTTCTCTAGGTTTGCTAAGCGCAGTGCATAGCCGTCCATTGCTGAGTTATCAAAAGGAGGTACGAAAATAGGGGAAAGAATATCTTCAGCAAGGACATAACCTAATGCTTCAGCAAGAGGCAGAGATAAAGTCGTTTGGATTGGTTTGATTGGTGATAGCAGCTTATCTAGTGCTTCTTCAATTGGCATTAAGCCCGGAGCGTCGCAACAGCCCATAATTGAAATCCTTGATCGTTATTATTTTGATTTAGGTGCTCGGCCTTTCTGAGCTTATTAAAACTCGCCGACGAAATTGAAGTCACTTTAGCATAGTTTAAGCCCCGTAAATAATGACCTCCCTTAAAATATGGGTGTATTTCTTCAAAATTCCGAGTATCCTTGTTTGCCATCCAAAAGGGGTAATAGAAGAGGAAGTTCAATGCCAGGTCTTAGCGAATCAGCGAAGTTGGTTAAAGATGCGCTAGCAAGCCGTGGATTAGAGACACCAATGCGTCCTAACCAGGTGAGCCGAGAAGAGAAAAAGGAACGAATCGAACATCATATGCGTGAGATTCTCACTCTCCTTGAACTTGATCTTGCGGACGACAGTCTGGAAGAAACACCACAGCGTATTGCTAAAATGTATGTGGATGAGATTTTCTCTGGTTTGGATTACGCCAATTTTCCTAAAATCACCGTAATTGAAAACAAGATGGGTGTTCGCGAAATGGTTCGTGTAAAAGACATTACCGTGACCAGTACCTGTGAGCACCATTTAGTGACTATTGATGGTAAAACGGCCGTAGCTTATATCCCTCAAGGCAAGATTATTGGTCTTTCGAAGATCAATCGTATCGTTCGTTTCTTTGCTCAACGTCCTCAAGTTCAAGAACGCATGACGCAGCAAATTCTTGTTGCATTACAAACGCTACTAGAAACGGATGATGTTGCTGTAACTATGGATGCTGTTCACTACTGTGTGAAATCACGCGGTGTGATGGACGCAACTAGCGAAACGACAACGACAGCTCTGGGCGGTATTTTCAGATCAAACCCAGCAACGCGCCACGAGTTCTTACACGGTCTGCGTTAATACGTTTCGTTATTTGATGAACGCGATTTAGCCTCTGTAAATTGATGTTCGTTAAAAATAAATATTCTAAGCCTCGCTTTCTGCGAGGCTTTTTTGTACTTGTAATTAAGTTGACTACAATAACTGCGAATTTCGTCATTCCCTAGAGTGAAGAATGAGCGGAGTAGGGAGTCTGTTTATCTGTGTGCTTTCTGACTTGATACGAGAACCCGACTCAGTCGTTCCTCCTTCTCGAGGATGGCGGCGTGTGAGGTAAAATACGAGAGTGAGGGTTCAGTGTGTATTCTACGCCAGCCTTTTAGAAGCAAACGCTGCTGATCTTGCAGAATGAGCGACTTAGTCACTTTCGTCATTCCCTAAAGTGAGGAACGAGCGTAATAGGGAATCTGCATTTTCGAGAGGTGGATTGGAACGGAAATTAGATGCGCTCTACAGAATCTATAAAGCGCAAATTGGGGTACAGCAGCTGGTGGAATACTTAAGAAAGATTAAACAAACGCTTAAAGTGGTGAATAAAACCAGATGGCTTGTTCTCGGCTTGATAGATGTTTAACCCATCATAAAAGCTACCCATGAACTCTACGCGAATCTCATCATCACTGCTTCTCAATAAGCGAGACAGTAATCTTGCGGTTACTTCAGCATGATCATTAGCTAGGCTGTAATCCATACCGAGTCGCCCTTGAATGAAGAGCCATAAATGAGTGATTAACGTTAACTGTTGCGCGTTAGAGTGTTGAAACTTGTCACTGTGCGTATTGCCAACGGTATTATCGAATACATTTTGCATCGCCTCACTGGCTTCTTTATTGCTTTCGAAGCGATAGCTGACATCGATATGTACTTTTGTTAGCAGTCCAAGCAGAGTCTGGCGTGCAGAGTTATCGGGCTTATTCTCACAAGCATGTTTAAACAGAGCATGGTTTTCGTCGATAAAAGACGTTAGCTCTTTCTCAAAACCTGTCGCAATCGCGGTTACTGAGTCTAAACCGGCTTCTTTTAAACAAACGTGAAGTTTGGTTTTGGCTTGCTGGTTTGCTTCAAGTTTCTGCTGACTGTTAGTTGGTAGCTCAGTCATTACTCTGTAGCTCTTCCCATGTTATCTCCGCAGATTGCGTGTCGCTATTCACAAACGCAGAGTTACCTGACAGCATCACTGAAAGATCCATTGTACGTTGTGTCATTGCTGCTAGCTGCTCAATACCATCGTTGTCTAAACGTACAATTTGAGCTTTCAGGTAACCGAATTTACCTTTGTTTTGCTCCCACCAAACGTTCGACTTAGTGTTGAAGCTGAATACACGCACTGACTTAGATAAGCGAGTCGCTTTTTTAACACGCTCTGGATCCGGCTCGCCAACATCAATCCAATCTAGGATTTGATCATCTAATGATTTCTGCCATAAATCAGGTTCTTCAATGCTAGACAACCCTTTAGTGAATTCAAGTTCAGGAGATGCATTGATACAAAATGCAATGATACGAGCCATCATACGCTGTTCTGTTTCAGACGGATGTTGTGCAATCGTTAGATTGAAAGAGTCGTAATAGTCGCGATTCATATCAGTTAGAGAGAGTCGAAACTTATAGATTGTCGGTTTAAGAGCCATTGAGGGGTGTCTTAGATAGAAATAGTGAGGGGGAATATTACCTTAAATCTCTGAATAGCGGGTAAAAAAATAGCCAGCAGAGGCTGGCTATTTTTAGAAAGCTTTAAAATACTAAATTAAAGTACTTTGATGCTGTCAGCTTGTGGGCCTTTTTGACCTTGAGATACTACGAACTCAACTTTTTGGCCTTCAGCAAGAGTTTTGAAACCGTCGCCAGTGATCGCAGAGAAGTGTGCGAATACGTCTGGACCGTTTTCTTGTTGAATGAAGCCGAAGCCTTTAGTTTCGTTGAACCATTTTACTGTACCAGTAACTGTGTTAGACATGATTATATCCTAAAATTTAATTTTTATAGTGAGCCAATTGTGGCACTGATAGCGTGGAAAAGTTTATTGCTATTGCGTACAACACAACGGGGTTACTAGTAATCCAACGAAATGTTTATATACAAAGAACTTTCTTTCTAGCCGAGATGAAGTCTAAATCAAATCAAGGGATAGTCAATCGAATACATAGTGAAAGGTTGCAGAAATTTGGGGGTAGTCAAACTTTGCATTCCTTAAATATCATGGAGTTACAGTTGTATGGCGATTTGTTGTCGTTTTTGTGAAAAAGGTGGATGAAATTGATGACAAACCTAGGGTAATTGCACCAATTTCATAAATTAAATTACGGCTCATAAAAAGCCGAAAATGAGGTTTTAGATCCGTTTAGCAGCTTGTATTTATAAATATTTTTGCGATTGAACAACTGTAGTTGAGCGATTGTCACTTTATTCCTTTAAGCGATACAGGTTCCCATTATCGGTGCTGAAAAATATGTCCCCGGCGGGTGAGATTTCTATGTCTCTAATTCTTTCCCCTAAGTTTTCTAGAATGCGTTCTTCCTCGATTACTTCACCTTGCTCGTTCAAAGTAACGACATTAATGTGGGTGAGTTTAAGTGCGCCGGCTAACAGCTTACCTTTGAGTTCTGGAAACTTATCGTCCCGATAAACCATTAGACTGCCTGGTGCTATTGAAGGTACATAAACCTTTATAGGAGGCTCAATGCCAGCTTTGGTTTCAGATTCGCCAACGCTAATCGGCCCCCAATACTCTTTGCCGTGTGATGTGACTGGCCATCCATAGTTTGCGCCTGCTTTTATTAGGTTGATTTCATCACCACCTCGCGGGCCGTGTTCAATCGACCAGAGTTTTTTAGTAGGGAAATCGTAAAACAAGCCTTGTGGGTTACGATGACCAAAACTCCAAATTTCGTTCAGAACCTTATTATTATCAATGAATGGGTTATCACTTGGCACGCTTCCATCTGGATTCAATCGTAAGATCGAACCAGCGTGAGTCATTGTGTTTTGGCCATTATCTCGGTCGCCCCGATCACCTATTGAAAAGTAAAGGTGAGTCTCATCAAAGGTGATTCGGCTACCAAAGTGACGCCTAGTGTCCGTTCTGGATTTTGATACAAACACGTCTTTCCAATTTGAGATTTTACTGTTGCTGTAATTAGCAGAGGCGAGTGCCGTTACACCTTCGTCATCAACGTTTTTGCTGTATGTTATGTACAACTTATCTTGTTCAAAAGGGGATAGAGCGATATCTAATGCACCGCCTTGGCCCTTAGCCCACACATTTGGTAGTCTGAATAAAGTCTCTTGCTCACCTGTCTTTAAATCAACGTGCTTAATGACGCCTTCTTTTTCAGTGAGTAGCATTGAGTCACCGTTGATATAAGCCAGCCCCCACGGAATAACGAGGCCATCGGTGATCTTCTCAGCTTGCCATGCATAAGACTTTGGTGAAGCTATTGGACCTGATGCAACGAGTGCTAAAGCACAGGAAATAAAGCGATGATAAACGTTCATTGAAGTCCCTTGATGATCATTCTTTTTGTTAGTCTAGCGCTTGTGTCTAATAGTTGGAAAGTTAGGGTGAGTGAAAAGTGACTATTCACATATTTCTCTCAACTAATATTGTATGAACAAACAAGCTGGCGTATGTTTATTCTGCCACCTTCTATTCGATTCTTTCGGAGCATAATGAATATTACCCCTGCAACATCTTCGCTATTTTTTCTGTTTTTAAGTTGTCAGGTAGAAAGCCAAGCTATCTATTCTCAAACCACCCGATCTCAAAACAGCTGTTCTTTTGGATACTTTACATCATGAGTCGTCGATTTGATTTTAAATCGATCTTACTCGCGTGTTTGGTCATCAGCATTGGCCAACTCAGTATGGGGTTGGTGTTTCCTTCTTTACCTTGGATTGCCAAAGACTTCGATGTGTCACTAGAGCAAGCTCAGCTTTTGGTGAGTGTGTATTTGTTAGGTTTTGGCCCTTCTCAATTTATTTATGGCCCTATTTCTGATGCTCTGGGACGTAAAAAAGTACTGCTAAGCGGCTTATTAATCGCAATGCTTGGCTTGTTGATGATTATATTCTTCAGTCATTCGTTCACCAACATAGTAATGGGAAGGTTCTTACAAGGTTTAGGTACGGGTTGCTGTGCGGTACTGGCTCGTGCCTCAACACGAGATCGTTTTAGTGGTTCTGATTTGCCGCTGGCAATGTCCTATATCGCAATGGTTGCATCTATTACACCTCTGATCGCGCCCGTTATTGGTGGGTTTATCAACTTCCACTTTGGTTGGAGCATGGTGTTTATCTCGTTACTTGGATACGTATCTTTTGCTTGGGTCGTGTTGGCGTTCAAATTTAAAGAAACGGTCACTCAATTCTCGGCGATTCCTTCACCAAAGAAAATGATTGCACAATACAAGGAATTACTCACCTCTCGTTATTTTATGAGCTTTGCGAGTATAGGTTGGCTCAACTTTAGCTTGATGATCACTACTGTGTCAGTGATGCCGTTTATCATGCAAAACCAGATCGGTATGACATCCGACGAATACGCGATGTGGGCGGTGATTCCTGCATTAGGCATGCTTGGCGGAACAAGTCTTTGTAATCGTATTCGTCCGATACTAGGTAATAAGAAAACACTGTTATGCACACCTATATTGCATATCTGTGCGGCCTTGTGGCTTTTCTTCTGTCCACTTGAACCACTGTACTTAATGATTGGTCAGTTCTTGATGATACTTGGTAATGGTATCGCGTTACCTTGTGCTCAAGCTTTGGTGATGTTGCCATATAAAAAGAACGCAGGCGCGGCGGCTGCGATGTCGGGCGGTGGGCAAATGGTCGTATCTTCAATGGTGAGTATGGGGCTAGTCCAATTAGGACTCGGGGAAGCATGGCACCTATCGCTCGTGATCATTGTGTTCACGCTGGTTACTCTGATTAATATTTTGCGTGGTTTTAGTAGCCAAGAAGC
>NZ_JADDYI010000053.1:428848-490149 GCF_015163545.1 Vibrio sp. OPT24 | reverse complement strand
GTGGGGGGGGGGGATGGGGCTAGTAGTTGGTTTAAAGCGCTTGAAAGCGTGAACTATTCGCAGACTACCGCCACTTTTTCACTCGCGGCTGTCTTAGCTGGAACTGGATGATCGATCAATCGGATAGGTGATTCATACAGTGCAGACAATGCTTGTTCATCGAGCAACTTATCGGCGCTGCCTTCAAATGCTATCTGTCCTTTTTTTAGAGCGACAATATGTGTAGCGTAACGCAGTGCAAGGTTCAAATCATGCAAAATGACGATCACCCCAACGTTTTCCTTTTTGTTGAGTTCAGAAAGCAAACCCATTAACTGAAACTGATGGTGAACATCCAATGCAGAAGTTGGTTCATCAAGGATGAGTACAGGCGATTGCTGAGCCAGTAACATCGAGACCCACGCTCGTTGACGTTCGCCGCCAGATAAATCATCCGCAAGTGACTGTGAGAATTCAGCAACGCCAGTTCTTTCCATTGCTCGTTGGATAATAGATTTATCTTCAGAGTTCCAACGGCCTAATGCTCCTCTCCATGGGAAGCGACCTAAACGAACCAACTCTTCCACCGTTAAACCTGCAGAAGCGGGCAATTTTTGAGGCAGATAGGCAATTTTCTTGGCTAAGTCTTTGCTTTTTAACGAGGACAGGGAAGCGCCTTCTAATTGAACTGTGCCGTAATCTGGAGCTATTTGTCCGGATAGCAAATTAACTAGCGTTGATTTCCCTGAACCGTTGTGACCCAGAACGACGGTGAGTTCATCGGTCGGAATAATAAGGTCTTCAACAGATAGGATAGTTCGGTTGTCTCGAACGATGTTGATATTTGAAAGCTGAAACATATCGGTCCTGTATCAAGACCAATGACAGTGCCTAATGAAAGCGGCTCTCTATATTGGTCTTTTAGAATAATGGGTATTGCTAAGCGGTTTTTCTGTTGTCAGGGTGCCTAGGACAGTCGTCACAATATTTCCCCGAGTCACACTTATAGACGAGGCAGCAACTGATTCTGATCAGTTTAAGCATACCTGAACCTGAATCAATCTTAAGGCTGTCTAAGTGGCTGTCAGGTAATTGGCATGCGTCTAACCAAAGCTTAGCTTGCGATGTGATGTAGTCGTTAGTCAGGCTCGGTTCATGTTGTTGTAGTTTTATCAAACTGGCTAACAACAAATCAGCCAGTAAGTGATTGGTAAACCCTGGTCGAATACGAGTCCATTCACTTATTTGGCTACGATAAAACTCAGTAAGATCAAGAATGGCTTTGCCGGCATGTGGGATCAATTCTTCCGGTGTACCGTGTTGATGATCACCGTTAAAGAAGCGATAACCTGTGACAAATTCTTTGTACCTAAACTGGCCAATATTCTTAATATCAGGCAACGAACGAAGCCCATAAATAGAAATGAAAGTCACATAAATCGGTTGCCAACAAACGAGATCCCAAGTTCGAGTTAACCAATAGGCTTTGCCTGCTTCAGGGTGACTCTGTGCAATGCCATCATAAACGCGTTTGATCTCTATATGACTCTGGACATTCGTTATTGCGATGCTTTTACTGCTCAGAGAACCATAACTACCGCTTAGGTAAGGGGTTACCTGTTTTGAATAAGCGAAGATTTTTTGGTGCAGAGAAGGGGCTCTCCTACGAGTGACAATATTGTGTAGTTGGGAAAGCATTTTAAACCATTAAATGAGAATCAGTTGCGTTATCATAGCGAACATAATCGAGGAGAACCACACAAATTGGAGCATCTACTTCGAACGTTGGTCGTTTTTGATACTTATAAACAGTACATGGACTGCTTGTTTTAAGTGATAAAGACCTTGTTAAATGATAAAAGTACGGGTGAACCCTGTTTGCCACTGCCAACTAAAGAGAAGATGAAAGCTTGAATATGAACACACCAGCATTTGATCGCATCAGTCGCGTTCTGGCATATATCCATACGAACCTTAGTTCTGCGTTATCTCTAGAAGATATTGCTAAGCAAAGTTGTTGGTCTCGTTGGCAGTTACAAAGGGTGTTTCAAGCCGAAACTGGGCTCACCGTAGCCAATTATGTAAGGGAGCTTAAGCTGAGCCAAGCTGCGGAAGAGCTACTTGATGGAAAAGAACGTGTGATAGATGTTGCACTTGGTCTTGGATTCAACTCAGAAATTAGTTTTAGTCGTTCGTTTAAGCAGATGTTTGGGGTTAGCCCGAGCCAATATAGAAAAGCAGGCAAAAGAGTTGGGCTTAGAAAGCCGATTCAGGTTTCTGAAACTAAAAGCGCTGCTGATCATGGTGCTCTCAGTTTTGTGAAAGTTCGTATTGATGAGAGAGAGTCATTTCTTGTTAAGGGTATGACATCAGAAATCAGCGGTTTATTTTCACTGACACAAGACTTCGCACAAAAAGTTCCACAACTTTGGTCTCGTTTAGAGCATGAAGTTACGATTCCAAACGATAATGTGCTTCAGCTTGTTGGTGTCGTCGACCTAACTCAGTCTTGCTTTGATGGCACGAATATTCATTATTGGGCTGGCGTTGAGTTACACGATGGAATATCAATCCCTCAATTACCGAGCATTATCTCTGATAAATTAGAGGTGTTAACTATCCCTAAGCAAACCTACGCCGTGGTCAAACATTGTGGTCCTATAGAAAACCTGCGACATACCTTAAGTTGGTTTGTTCTTAATTGGCTGCCGAACTCTGGTTATCGCGGTGTGGATGGTTACGAACTCGAAGTATACCCATTTAGCTATCAAGCGCACGCCGCTGATGCCGAAATGGAATATTGGGTTCCTATTATAAAATCGTAGTCATATCTATTCAAATTTCTTTCTATAAAGCCCTCCCTCTCATTACAGCTAATTGCCGTTTTAATCATCAATTGGCTGCTTTTTAGTCAAAATAAGTCAAGTTCTTTTGGAATTTGCACCAAATTGTTAATTATCCCATTCATAGATACATACAATGCAAATGAGATTTATTATTATTTATATTAAGCATTGGTACCGAGGGAATTATGACCACTCACACTCGTTTTAAGTATTCATCATTGGCAGTTGCGTTGCTGACGGCGTTTTCAACGCAAGCGTTGGCGGAAGATACTATTACAGCAGCAGATTCGAATATAGAAACTGTCACTATTATGGGCAAAGCGTATCGTAATACCGCAACCAAATCGGCACTTGAACCAGAAGAAACGCCTCAAGGTATTACGGTTATTGATGAAGCACAGTTAGAGCAACGAGGTGTTCAATCTTTGAACCAAGCCCTTCGTTATGCACCGGGTGTTGTAACTGAAAACCGAGGTGGCTCTGTAGCCATGTTCGATTCTTACTCTATACGCGGTTTTAAAACCAATAACGTTAACTATTACGATGGTTTATCACTTCAACAATTGAATGGCTGGAATTTACAGCCGCAGATTGATCCTATCGCAATGCAACAAGTTGAGATTTTTAAAGGACCGACTTCTGTACTTTATGGAGCGATGCCACCGGGCGGCATGGTGAACATGATCGCTAAGGCTCCGCAAACTGAAAAATCAACGAAGGTTGGTGTCGCGACAGGTTCGCGAAACCTACAAGAAGCTTCGATTGATACCACTGGCCAGTTTGGTGACAGTGATTTCTCTTACCGTTTGATCGCACTTGCTCGCAAACAAGATAGCCAAGTTGATAACGCTGAAGAAGAACGTTATTTAATTGCCCCTTCTGTAGACTGGCAAGCAACAGACAGCACATTAATCAACTTCAACCTTTATTACCAAAACGATCCTTCAATGGGCATCAACTCTTCAATGCCATTAGATGTTCTGAAAGCAAGCGACCCATCTGTTTCTATGGGTGATAAGAGCTGGAGTAAATTTGAACGTGAAGTGTTGATGGTTGGTTATAAGATTAACCACGACTTCAATAATAATTGGACATTCTTACAGAATGCTCGTTATACCGATGCATCTCTTTACCAAGAGAACACTTACCATGTGAGCTACGATTCAAATACGCCGAATCAACTTAGTCGATACTTGTATTCTACAGATGAAAGCTTTAAAGGCTTTGTCATTGATAACCAACTGAGTGGTCTTATCAAAGCTGGTTCAATAGAACACAATGTGTTAGTTGGTATCGATTATCAAAATATGGATGGAGACGTAAATTACTCGTCTTATAGCGCTAACGGAAGTGGTTTCAATAGCTTCGACCCGTTGAACCCTAACAATGATCTCCTCGATCGTAGCGATGTAACAAAAACGGGTGAGTATCTTGATGACACCACATCAAGCCAACTTGGCTTATACCTTCAAGACCAAGTTCGTTTAGATGCTCTTGTCCTAATTGCAGGTGCTCGTTTTGATCACTACAAGTCAGAAAGCGATTACTATGCACATGAATCTGATCACAAGCAATTTACTTATCGTGTAGGTGGTTTATACGAACTTAATAATGGTCTATCTCCATTTGCGAGTTACGCGACCAGTTTCGAGCCAGCTCCGGGTGTTGATAAGAGTGGCAACGAATTTGATCCTGAAATGGCGCAGCAAGCTGAGATTGGTGTGAAATACCTGTCTGATGATATGTCGAAAGAAGCGACGGTTTCTTTATTCCATATTGTTAAGCAAGATATGTTGATGACAGATCCGACAAACGTCTATGGACCAAGAATTCAAGTGGGTGAAGTGGTATCGCAAGGTGCTGAACTATCAGGCCGTTGGTTTGCTACTGAGAACTTTGATATTGCGGCAGCTTACACTTACGTCGATATGGAAATAACAGAAGACACGAGTAATGGCCTAGAGGGCACTACGCCAATCTATGTACCTGAACATACTGCGAACTTGTGGGCTAACTACAACGTATTTAACGGCATGCTAGCGGGCTCCCGATTCAGTGCTGGTGCTCGTTATGTTGGCGAAATGCAAATGGATGCGAGTAATACTCAAGGTAAAGTACCTGCGTACACAGTGGTTGACCTGTCTGTAGGTTATGACTTAGGTGCAGCGAGTGATACTTTATCAGGCGCTACTGCTAACTTAGCCGTAAATAATATCTTCAATGAAGAATACTATGCCTGTTACGATCAATCGAACTGCTGGTTCGGTGCTGAGCAGTCTGTAGAACTCAGCGTGAACTACGAGTTCTAATTTATTTGAATACATAAATCTAAGCAGCCTGTGTGGGCTGCTTTTGTCGTTAAATAAACAATTAAAAAGTGACAGTGATTATATGAAAGCCAACTATTTTACTTCTCGTGTCCCTAAAGTGAGTTTGTTCATTGTCTCATTGAGCTTGTTGTTATCAGCTCAAGCGATGGCCAACTTTCAAGTTGAAGACAGTGAGGGTGTTAAAACCCTTGAAGCTCAGCCTGTTAGAGTTGCGGCGCTGAACTGGGACATAGCTGAACAAGTGATTGAGCTCGGTGTAATACCAGTAGCAGTACCTGATATTGCAGGTTATACCGATTGGGTTGTTCAACCTGCGATTCCAGAAGGCGTAGCGGACATTGGTACTCGAACTGAGCCCAATTTTTCTGCTTTGAAGAAGCTAAACCCTGATGTGATTCTTATCGCTTCGCCTCAGAAAGATCTTCAGCAACGACTTTCTGAAATTGCGCCCGTGCTTTACTACCAAACATACAGTGACCAGCACAGCAATGCAGCGGCGGCTATCGAGAACTTCAAGAAGATCGGACAGTTGCTTGGTAAAGAAGAACAAGCGAACCAAAAGCTGGCCGTAATGGATGAGCGTATCGCGGTTTTAAAAGCTGAGTTAGACAAAGCGTATCCGGGCGATAAACCGAAAGTCACTTCTTTCCGTTTTGCGAGCACGACTTCTGTATACATTTACGGTGATAACTCTATTCCACAATATGCACTTGAGCAGCTTGGCTTTGACAATGCGATGGATCTTCCTGCAAGTCAGTGGGGTATCAGTCAAAAGCGTATGACCGAGCTTAAGAACGTGAAGAAGGGGATTGCGCTTTACTTTGAACCTTTCCCATATCAAGACAAGCTAGACCGTTCTCCGGTTTGGAAGAGCATGCCCTTTGTTCGTAATGGTCAATTTAGTCCAGTAGCCGCAAGTTGGAGTTACGGCGGTGCAATGTCGATTTTGTATAACACAGAAGCCATGGCGCACTCGTTGTTGACGCTAGCGGAGCAGTAATGAAATCCAGTGGTTTTATGATGGGGGCTGCGCTGCTTTGTGCTGCCCTTATTCATTTGTGGTTAGGGCAGTCGGAATTTGGCCCTATTGGTGAGTTGCTTCAGCAAGCCTCACAGATCAGTGATATCGCAACATTCAACGTAATGGTCGATGATTCATTCGAGCTGATGGCGTTAACCTATGTCAATTTACCTCGCTTGGTGATGGCGATCTTGGTTGGTGGAACACTTGGCACCATAGGTAGTTTGTTCCAGCAGCTGACTCAGAATCGCATGATGTCGCCGTTAACTTTAGGTACATCATCAGGTGCATGGCTTGGTTTGGTTATTCTGAATGTGGTGGCGCCAATGTTAGTTGCTCAATATTCGGTTTGGTTTGCGCTAGTCGGGGCATTGCTTGCTATGGGGCTGATTGTTTCGATTGTCGGAATCAAAAATATGAGCGGCTTGCCAATTGTATTGGCGGGCATGGCGATCAACTTATTGCTAGGGGCATTTGCAACGGCGATTATTCTGCTTAACGACCAGTACGCTCAAAATCTGTTTGTATGGGGGGCGGGCGATCTAGGACAGAACGGTTGGGAACAAATAATTTGGCTGATGCCTAAGTTGCTGCCGATCTTCGCCATCTTCTTGTTGGCGCCAAGAATCCTGACTTTGCTTTCGATCGGGACTGAAGGGGCAGCAGCGCGCGGGCTCAATATTGGCGCAACATTCTTTGTATTGATGGCGGTTGGCGTTTGGTTGGCTTCAGTATCGATTACCTCGGTAGGCGTGATCAGCTTTATCGGCTTGATAGCTCCAAACATTGCTAGGCATTTAGGTTTTCTAAAGGCCAAATCTGAACTCGTCGCCAGCTGTGTATTAGGTGCGCTATTACTCTGTGTCACCGACAGCTTGGCGATATTCTTGGCG
The DNA here is from genome assembly GCF_015163545.1 of Vibrio sp. OPT24. NCBI lineage: Bacteria > Pseudomonadati > Pseudomonadota > Gammaproteobacteria > Vibrionales > Vibrionaceae > Vibrio > Vibrio sp. OPT24. The sequence continues at coordinate 483,080 of NZ_JADDYI010000053.1, read as the reverse complement.
CAATGGTCTTTAGATATGATTCCAACAGGGACGGCAACCGCGGTGATTGGTGCTCCAGCGTTGATCATTATTGCTCGCAAGCAAATGTCTGCTCAAGATCAGCTATTTTTCTCGATGCCTAAAGGGCCGAAGTCTATTTCATCTTTGGCTTACTTCTTGTTGGGCTCGATGATCCTCGGGTTGCTGGCGTTGAGTACATTGTCTCAGCCTTCTTCAGATATGGGCTACTTCGTTATCCCCGATGTATTTGAATGGTCGATTCGTTGGCCGAGAATGTTAACGGCGATATTCGCTGGTGGCGGTTTGGCAGTGGCTGGTGTGATTTTACAAAGGTTGGTTTATAACCCACTTGCAAGCCCAGACATTCTTGGCGTATCGGCAGGTGCGGTGTTAGCGCTGATTTTCAGTAGTCTGTTTATGGGATACTCGATTCACTCACTAAGCCCGTGGGTTGCGTTTTTAGGCAGTGCGATTGCACTCTGTTTATTGCTACTCCTCGGTAAGAAGCATCAGTTTGCTCCATCCATTTTAATTCTTACAGGCATTTCTTTGACCGCGGTGCTGGAAGCTTTAGTGCAATTTTCTCTAACGCGAGTAGGTGAGGGGAAATACACCTTATTAGCTTGGTTAGCAGGGTCTACCTATCGTGTTGAACCTGAGTCTGCCACTATAATGGCTGTCGTGATTACGGCTTGCATAGGTGTTGCTCTACTGTTGAGTCGTTGGGTGACCTTAATTGCGACTGGACGTCAGTTCGCGAGTGCCAGAGGGTTGAATATCAACATCGCCTACGTCGTCTTGTTGTGTATTGTTGCGATCTTATGTTCGGTCGTGACAACCACCATGGGGCCTGTCGCGTTTGTCGGCTTGTTAGCTCCGCATATCGCTGCAATGGTAGGGGCTCGTTTGGTTCGAGAGCAGATTATCTTGGCGTTTTTGATTGGCGCAGCAATGATGCTATTTGCCGATTGGCTAGGTCAAGTGGTGGTGTTCCCCGCGCAGCTTGCGGCAGGAACCTTAGTTTCTATTATTGGCGGCAGTTATTTCATCTTCTTGTTACTGAAATCTCGAAGAACATAGGTTCTCCCAAAATTGAGAGTCCTTGATTATCAAAGCTACTGGTATTCAAAGCTACGAATAAAAAGCAGTGAATGGAGCGATCCATCACTGCTTTTTTATTTATGTCGTTTGTGTAAAGGGGCGGTGTTAAGCAACACAGGTCTCGCTTCTTAATGTGCAAGTTTGGCATATGTTAATAAAATGTATAACCTAAAGGTCTGACCACTTATAAGGTAGCCACCATGCCAAACCTCGATCGTATTACTTGTTCTATCGATGAAAACCAAATTGCGACGGTTGTGTTGAATCGACCCGATAAGCTCAATGCTATTGATATGGCGATGTTTGAAGCCGTTAATGACATGATAAGTGAGCTCAAGAAGAACAGAGATATTCGAGCTGTTATTGTTAAAGGCAGTGGTTCCGATTTTTGTTCTGGTTTAGATGTTAAATCGTTATTGAACAGTAAAGTAGGGGCGATGAAGCTTTTGTTCAAATGGTTACCGACATTACCTAATGCTGCGCAGCACTTTTCGCTTGGTTGGCGAGAGATCCCATGTCCTGTCATTTTTGCGATTCATGGTCGTTGTTGGGGAGGCGGCCTTCAATTAGCCAGTGGTGGTGATTTTAGGATGGCCAGTCCAGACGCGACTTTCTCGATACTGGAAGCCAAATGGGGTTTGATTCCTGACATGGGAGGCGCCATCGCATTTCGAGAGTTAATGCGTAAAGATCACACCTTAGAAATGGCGATGACCGCGAAGGTGATCGACTGTGAAACTGCGAAAGAATATGGATTGGTGACCAAGATTGCCGAAGATCCTTACGCTGAAGCTTATGCGTTAGCACTTGAGTGTGCTAATCGATCGCCAGATGTCCTTGCCGCCAATAAGAAGCTCTACAATAAAACGTGGTGGTCTAGCCCTGGTATTGCGCTGTTTTTAGAGACTTGGTATCAAATCAAAGTTGGAGCAAGGAAGAACAGAGCGATTGCCATCCAGCGTGAAACTCATAACGATAAACCACGAAAATATCTTCCCAGAACCTTTAAGTAGGGCTTGTACAGGAATAATCGTTATTACCTTTGTTTATGGGACTTTGCGGTAGCCTTAGAGCAATTTAATGTCTAAGGCTAAATGAGCAATCTGATGAACAAAACTTTTACTTACTCGCTAGCTGCCACCGCAATTTTTACAAGTTTAAATGCTTTCGCAAGTGGTCTGTTTTTACAAGAAGCTGTCGTCGCCAATGCTGGTACTACCGGCGCTGGGGACGGTGTTTATACTCGCTCTGCTGCTGCAATGTGGACGAACCCTGCCACCATGTCTCATATGGGCGAAAGCAAAACGACCATCAACACCATGGCGTTTGATCTTGAGATGCAATATCAAGACAACGATGGTAATCCAGATGGTAAAGCTCATTCCGTAATGCCGTCATTTGGTGCCTTTCACGCTCACCAAGTGACTGACAAATTACACCTTGGTATCGCGCTGGGTGCAGTAGGGGGCTCTAGCCTTGATTACGGCAGTGAGTGGGCGGGAGCTGAACTCTTAGAAGATATCACCCTCACTGCGATGCAAGTAAACCCATCACTAAGCTACCAACTGAATGACCAGTGGTCGGTTGGTGCCGGTATCCAGTTAAGTTGGGCTGCGTTACAACAGTCATCCTCTGTTTTTACAGCAAAGCAAGACACTGACTGGGCTTATGGTTATAACCTAGGTGTAATGTTTACGCCGTCGGATAAACTTAAGTTGGGTGCTAGCTATCGGTCAAAGCTTGAGCACGAGTTTAATAATGAGTTAAGAGGGGTAGAAGATTTTTCTAACTCTCTAGCTATGGATCTTGCTTTACCAGAGATCGTTGATATCAGCGCTAGTTACGCACTTAACCCAAAGCTCGACTTATTGGCTAGTGTGCAATTACATCGTTGGAGTGAGTGGGATACAACAGTTCTTGATTTTGGTGTTGCTGGAAGCCCAATTAGTGGTGTTCCACTTGAACGCGATTGGGACGACGTGTGGAAGTTTGCGGTTGGTGCTGATTATCAGCTTAACTCAGACTGGCGTCTAAAAGCCGGCTTCTCTTACGAAACCTCTCCGCAAGACGACCCAACAATGCAGTATGTTGACCTTCCTGTAGGCGAACAGTATCGCTATTCGGTAGGTGCTTCAACGTATTGGGATGATATCTTGATTGATATGTTCTACGAGTATGCGGATTTAGGTTCAGTTGATATGAATCGAAGTGGACCAAAAGGTAATACTTTGCTAAACGGCTCATTCGACGGTCGCATCCACTTTGTTGGCGTTAGTGCGACCTTCTAATGACAAAATATAATCTATTAATTGTTGCAGCAATGACACTGTGCTCGATGGGTGCTTTTTCTGAAGAGAAGCATCCGGATGATCCAACCAAGATCGTAACTAAAGCCGGCGTTGCATATAACGAAGAGCTTAAGTTTTCGGGTTCTATCGGGCTTGATGAAGCGCGAATGATCAACGCGCGCGTTAATGCAGACGGCGAAGAATGGCGAGTGGGCGGCTCATGGCTATTGCCTTTGGGGATCGTCAATTTCAACTTTAGTCGCTCTGAATACGACAACGATGCTTACAAGAATAACTACAGTATCGGAACATTTGTTCCATTGAGTTATTTCGATATCGAACCCTTTGGTTGGCAAATCTTCCCGATGGCTGGCTACAGCTATAACGATGGTGAAGTGGCGGTATTCGATGATGAGAATGTGGGTTCTGATTATGTATTGATGCCGAGTTCGACTCATGGCGGTTATATTGGTGCATTTGGTCTGAAAACGATAACTGAAGAGTGGTCTATCATGGGCTTTGGTGGTGGCTCTATGGGTTCTGATGATTATTCAGGCTATTGGGCAGGGGTCGGTGCTAGCTACAAATTGAGTGACGCCCAGTCGTTCAATTTCTTCACTATTTTTGCTGAGGATGACTTCGGTGAGAATAACAGTGTTGGTGCGTCTTACACCTATGAGTTTAAATAGCTGTTAGCAGGTAGCAATTCGCAGGTGGACACCTCTCGTAAGAACCATTGACTTAGTCCAGATTAAATTGAACAAAGTCGCTTATTAAAGTTGAGCGACTTTCTTTTATTACCATTTCTCCAATCTTTTTTATCTCTTTTTGATGCTTTCTATACCTCTCTCATATAAGAGTGCCGCTCTCTTAATCTAGATTAAGTTTTACCTGCCATATTCTCTGTACTATCCGCTTGAATCAGTGCCCATGCTTAATGGGTAACTTGCGTAATACGATTTTGAGAGGAAGACACTTGAGCACTTTGTTTACAGAAACCCACATTGGCAAGATGACACTAAAGAATCGCTTCATGAGAAGTGCAACGTGGGAAAATATGGCCACCGAGGATGGGCATATGACAGATAAACTGTACGCTATCTACGAAGAGTTGGCTCAAGGTGAAGTCGGCCTGATCGTGACGGGTTACGCGAACATCGTTGAAGAAGAAAAGCCTAATGCGGGCATGATGGGGATGTATAACGACTCATTCATTGCAGAGTATCAGAAACTGACTCAACTGGTGCACGACAACGACTCTAACATAGTAATGCAATTGGCTTATGGTGGCACCAAAACCACGCATGATCTTGGCGAACGAGTGATCTACGCACCAAGCGAGGTTCCGGAAAAAGGAACTCAAACACTAGGCAAAGCGATGACCAAAGACGAGATCGACTACATTGTTGATGCCTTTGCTCAAGCGTCTTTGAGAGCACAAAAATCAGGCTTTGATGGCGTTGAGATTCATGCTGCACACACCTACCTGATTAACCAGTTCTTAAGCCCTTATTACAACCAACGTGAAGATGAATACGGCGGTAGCTTAGAAAATCGTATGAGATTCTTGCTTGAGATCTACACATCGACTCGTAAGTTGGTAGGTGATGACTTTCCTATCTTAGTTAAGCTTACAGCTTCTGAGTTTTTCGAGGGCGGAGTGACGTTTGATGAAACTCGATCGGTGTGTAAGAAGCTTGAAGAAATTGGTGTTGATGGCATCGTGGTGTCAGGCAACATCCATGGTAAAGCCGACACCATGATTGGCGAATATCACGATGGATTCACTATTCAAGCTGAAGGTTATTTTCACGAATATGGTCATGCTATCAGCCAAGACGTTAATATTCCGGTGATCACTGTGGGTGGATTGACAGATTTCGATGCGATTGAAGCCATCGCTAATAACACGGGTATTGAATACTTCGCGCTTTCAAGACCTCTGCTATCAGAGCCTCATTTAGTTAAGCGTTGGAAGGAAGGGGATAGAAGTCCTGTTGAATGTGAGCGATGCTCTAAGTGTCGTACTAAGCGCGGCAACTTTTGCGTGGTGAATAAAGACAGAAAAGTACAGCTCGCTCGCATGTAATCGCTGATCCTAGACCCAAGCGTAAGCCTAAATTAATAAGCGAGTCTAAGTTTGAGTTTGTGTTAATTACAGGCTCAAACTTGTATTCTAAAAACGATATTTGAAACCTTATTAATCACATTCTTGTGTCAAATGAGTGTGCATTAACGGATACAATACACCTGTAAATTATCTAACCAAGTTATCGATAACCAACTGAGCAAACTTTGAAATTACTTCCTCTCTTAAAGCAACCTCGAATCCACTGACACCTTTTTAGTTTTAGCGGCATTACGATCATTTCAACTGTGACTACACTATTGATGTATCAGGGCACCCATTGCTACTACGTCAGCGAAGCTGTGCACGTTGAATCTGTATGGTCGAGTATATTGATATTTAACTAATAAAGATTAATCAGAGGTAAAAATGCAAAACAAGCATTGGTCCAAATTCGAGTTGCTGCATGAAATCGTAACCAACCCCAATATTCACGTAAAAGGTCAACACAGTTATTACAGTGATTGTTGGGATAATGGCTTCGAACAATCGGTAGTACGCTATTTACATGGTGACGAAGTCAGCCGCCAGTGGGAGCCTCGATGGGAAATCGACGAACTCTATATTGGTGACTATGTTTGCATTGGCGCAGAAGTTGTCATTCTCATGGGCGGAAATCATACTCACAGAGTGGATTGGTTTTCACTGTATCCGTTTATGGACGTGATTGAAGACGCGTATATCGGCAAGGGTGACACTCATATTGAAGATGGTGTTTGGCTAGGCATGCGAGCCATGATAATGCCAGGAGTAACGATTGGTGAAGGCGCTGTGGTTGCTGCAAATAGTGTTGTGACAAAAGACGTCGCTCCCTACTGCATTGTCGGTGGCTCTCCTGCGAAAGTGGTTAAATACCGTTTCGACGAGTCTGTTATTGAAGAACTGATTTCGATGAAAATATACGACTGGCCTGAAGATAAGTTTGAATTATTGAGGAAGCACTTAAGTGGTTCTGATCTACAGGCACTCAAAAATTCGCTAGTTGAGTATGATGCGCAAACCCCGGTAAACGATTAATTGAACTTAGTATTAGGAACACTCAGTTGCTTGTTGAGTGTTCTTTTTGTCCATCTATTCAGCAACTACCATCAATTTCATCACATCTGTGTACTTCATCATTGACCTTACCCTAAGGGTAACCTTTATAGTTACCTTGAAAACCTAAAGGTAAGCTATGACAAACACATTCCGAAAAACTTGGATTATTGTTTTCAGCATCATTGCGATGTTGATGTCTAGCTATGCCTCAAGCTCCTCAGCCTTGATGACTGAAGTAATGATGATGGAAATGGGGTCGAGCAAATCGGCTTGTTACCACAGCGGTACTTCGGTTAATGATTCAATGGCAGGGTGTCATGTGATGAGTGAAAAAGTACACGCTGAAGACTCTAACATGAGTGCCCATGCTTTGATGGCTCAATACGATATGTCTTCAATGAGCGGAGACGGCAGTTCGATGATGGGTAACCATTGTTCGAGTGCCGATTGCTGTGCCTCAATGTGTTCTGCAAGTCCCTATCCAATTCAGGCTGTTCAAGCCGTTGATCAACTTTCCTTTTCATTAGCTCGTTTTCAATCGGTCACGATTGGCCAGAAAGTCGCACGTGCTCAATCTTTGTTACGCCCGCCCACTGCATAAATCTATATCTAAAAATACAGCTCTATCAGTTAGCTAAATCTGATAAGTCATTCTTTTTTATGCGCTAATTAGCGCTAGATATGGACATTCATTGTGAATATGAAACCAACAACCTCTGTGTTTGTCATGAACACGAGCTTAGTGGTTGCTGCTGCCTTGCCTATGGCCTTGTTTTCAAGTGCTACGCTCGCGGCTACCACTGCGTCAGCTTCAAATGCTCAAGATATTTCAGCACATGACCAAGCAAGTTCGACGCAGCAACTCAATACACTGATTGAGATTGCTTTAAGCGAAGATGGAAATCGCAAACAGTACTTTGCTCAGTCTCAAGCGATGCGAGAAACGGGCATTGCCAACGCGACCTTAATGGACCCGAAATTAAAAGTTGGATTTGGCGGTTTGCCTGTCGATAGCTTTCAATTCGACGAAGACCCGATGACTAATATATCGGTAGGGTTGATGCAGCAGTTTGAGCGTGGCGATACGCTTAACCTCCAACAGAAAAAGGCAGGCCAACAGGCTGATGCTTTAGCTTTGCAGGTGCAAGCAAGAGAATTGACGGTTGCGAATAGCATGACGCAGCTTTGGCTTGAATTGGGTTACCAGAAAGTCGCAGAAGGTGTTATGCGTGAAAATCGTCGTTTGTTGCTTGAGCTTGAAAATTATGTACAAACCAATTACTCGATTGGTAAAAGTGAAGCACAAGATCTGCTTAATGCTCAGCTTCAAGTGAGCAAGCTTGATGAGAAACTTCAGGCAAACCAACAGGTTCAACGACGTTTAATCTCTCAGCTTTCTGAATGGTTGGGTTCTGATTGGCTAGGCTCTCAGGTTCTTGATTCTCAGGGCACATTGAATGCAACTAACCAAATCGATTGGTCATTGTTAGAAAGCAAATTAGCGACCAATACCGATTCAACCAAGCACTACCAGCTACTGACTAACCATCCTTTGGTTAAGATCTCCGATGTCAGTATTTCCTCCAATCAAACTCAGGTTGAGTTAGCCGAGCAAGCTTATACCCCGCAGTTTGGGGTAGAAGTGATGTATGCGTACCGCCAAGCCAATAACATGGCGGGTGAACCTGCTTCTGATTTGGTGAGTGCTTATCTGACAGTCGACATTCCGCTGTTTACGGGGAATCGACAAGATAAAAACTTATCGGCTGCTCAGTATCAAGTTGGTGCGGCTAAATCTCAAAAAGACACCTTACTTTCCCAAATGAACGCGCAAGTGAACGCATTGCTGGTGGACAGATCAAATCTTATCCAGCGATTAGATCGCTATCAAACGTCCTTGCTTCCTCAAACCGCAGCCCGAATCAGCGCGGTTGAAAGGGGTTATCAAAACAATACCGCTCAGTTTAACGATGTCATTTTAACAACGACCGATGAGCTGGCGCTTAAGTTAGAGCAACAACGTTTGATCACCGATCTCAATATCGTTAACAGCAAACTGGCGGCGTTAATCAGTGGTTTTGAATACCAAGTAAACCAACCACAACTCAACTCAAGCGCAACTAAACATACAGCCAATCAATAAGGGAATAGACAATGAATACAGTAAAAGTAGCAACAATCGCTTTATTGGTCGGTGGTGCATTGGGGTTTGGTGTGAATCACTTTGTCGTTGGGTCAGCACATAACATGTCAGCAATGGCAACGAGTACAGACGCCGAAGTAAGTAAACAAACCAAGGATGAGCCTCTGTACTGGGTGGCTCCGATGGACCCAAATTATCAGCGAGACAAACCGGGGCAGTCACCAATGGGGATGGATTTAATTCCTGTTTATGCGGATGACTCAAGTGCGGGACCAGACAAGGCGGGAACTGTGTTTATCGACCCGTCGGTAGAAAATAATCTTGGTGTCAAAACAGCAACAGTTAACTTTGAAGCGTTGTCTCCTCGGATTGAAACCGTGGGTTATGTGGCGTTTGATGAAAGTACATTGTGGCAAACCAACGTAAGAGCAGCTGGCTGGGTTGAGAAGCTTTATATCAACGCAGTGGGTGAGAAGGTAAACAAAGGTGATGTGCTTTTCACACTCTATTCTCCAGAGCTTGTTAAAGCACAAGAAGAGTTGATCAGTGCTTATAAAACGGGTCGTAAAGGTTTGATCAAGGGCTCGACTGAACGCTTGATTACCTTGGGTGTTGATAAGACGCAAATCCGCGCTATTACGCGACAAGGCAAAGCTTCGCAAACCATTAAAATTAAAGCGCCAGCCGATGGTGTCATTGCAAGTCTGAATATTCGAGAAGGTGGTTACCTTTCACCAGCACAAGCGGTGATCAGTGCAGGCCCACTAGGGGAAGTATGGGTTGATGCCGAAGTGTTTGAGCGCCAAGCTCACTGGATCTCATCAGGCAGCAATGCGGTGATGACTCTAGATGCGATTCCCGGCAAAGAGTGGTTAGGTAATGTCGATTACGTTTACCCAATCCTTGACCCAAAAACTCGAACCTTGCGCGTTCGTTTGAAGTTCTCCAATCCTAATGGCGAGCTAAAACCGAACATGTTCGCCAATATTGCGTTGAAGCCAATCAGTGATGAATCTGTTCTTACTATCCCAAGATCGTCGGTAATTCATTCTGGTGGTATGACACGAGTAGTGTTGTCCGAAGGTGAGGGCAAATACCGTTCAGCACGCATTGAAGTCGGGCGTGAAGCTGACGAGAAGATCGAGGTGTTGCAAGGGCTTGAACAAGGTGAACATATCGTGACTTCTGCGCACTTCATGTTGGATTCTGAATCTAGCCAATCAGCTGATCTGTCGCGCATCAATGGTGTTGAGGAAGATGCTGAAACTGTATGGGCAAACGGTGAAGTTTCCGATGTTATGCAAGGCAGTCGCATGGTGACGATTAACCATCAGCCTGTTCCAGAATGGGATTGGCCGGGCATGGTGATGAACTTCACCTTTGCGGAAGGCTTGGACATGAGTGACGTGCAGCGTGGTAAGGCAATTGATTTTGAGATGAGAAAGACAGAGTCAGGGCAGTACGAGGTTGTTGATTACAAGGTCAACAAACACAAGATCGCTGGCGAAGTTTGGGTAACAGGTGACATCACTATGTTGATGGCAGATTTTGGCATGATCACCGTAAATCACAAGCCAGTGCCTGACTGGAATTGGAAGGCGGGTGAAATGAACTTCCAAGTAAGTGATGACCTTGATTTATCCGAGTTTACCGAGGGTCAAAGCATTCGGTTTCTAGTGGCGAAGCAAGGTTCTGATTATGTGCTCAAATCTCTTGAACCGACGAATAGCACGGGTGAGGGCGAACTATGATCAATGCAATCATTCGTTGGTCCATCAGTAACCGATTCTTGGTTCTGGTTGCCACGGTCGCCATCGTATTTGGTGGCTTATACAGCGTTAAAAATACGCCCGTCGATGCTATCCCAGATCTTTCTGATGTCCAGGTGATCATCAAAACCAGCTATCCGGGGCAAGCGCCTCAAGTAGTCGAAGATCAGGTGACTTATCCGCTCACAACGGCGATGTTAGCCGTTCCGGGTGCAGAAACGGTTCGTGGCTACTCGTTCTTTGGTGATTCCTATGTCTATATCATCTTCAATGACGATACCGATATGTACTGGGCGCGTTCACGAGTGTTGGAGTACTTAAGCCAAGTTGCACCTAACTTGCCATCGAGTGCGAAGCCAACACTAGGACCAGATGCAACTGGTGTAGGCTGGGTTTACAGCTATGTACTGCAAGACAAAACCGGTAAGCACGACTTAGCAGAACTTCGCAGTTTGCAAGATTGGTTCTTGAAGTATGAGTTGCAAACCGTAGAAGGTGTGTCTGAAGTTGCGACCGTTGGCGGCATGGTGAAGCAGTACCAAGTACAGATTGATCCTGCCAAGTTACGTGCATATGACCTGACGCTTCAGCAAGTCAACAAGGCAATCCAAGATGGTAATCAAGAAACAGGAGCGTCTGTTGTCGAGATTGCGGAAGCCGAGCACATGGTTCGTACAACCGGCTACCTCACAAGTATCGAAGACATTCAATCTTTGCCGTTAAAAGTGACCGACAAAGGTACTCCGCTGCTATTAGGTGACATTGCTGACATTAACCTTGGCCCGCAAATGCGTCGTGGTATCTCTGAACTCAATGGTGAGGGCGAAGCGGTTGGCGGCGTTATCGTGATGCGCTTTGGTGAAAATGCCAGTGAAGTGATCGCCTCGGTTAAATCCAAACTCGCTGAACTGCAAGCGGGCTTACCTGATGGTGTCGAGATTGTCGCGACTTATGACCGTTCAACTTTGATTGATTCAGCCGTTGAAAACCTATGGAAGAAGCTGGCTGAAGAGTTCATCGTGGTTGCGATCGTGTGTGCGCTGTTTCTGTTCCATATCCGTTCGTCGTTGGTTATCGCTCTAAGTCTGCCTGTCGGTATATTGGGTGCATTCATTGTGATGCATTGGCAGGGTATTAACGCCAATATCATGTCTCTTGGAGGGATTGCGATTGCGATTGGCGCCATGGTAGATGGTGCCATAGTAATGATCGAGAACGTTCATAAACACATTGAACGGACTCCGCTCACTGACAAAAACCGTTGGCAGGTAATTGGCAAAGCGGCAGAAGAAGTTGGTGCGCCACTGTTCTTCTCGCTCATCATCATTACCTTGAGTTTTGTGCCTGTGTTCGCGTTAGAAGGCCAAGAGGGCAAGATGTTCTCACCACTTGCATTTACCAAGACGTATGCGATGGCCGCCGCAGCCGGTTTGGCTATCACGCTTGTGCCTGTGTTAATGGGCTACTTTATTCGTGGCAACGTGTTACCTGAAAACAAGAATCCAGTCAACCGCAGTCTAGTGGCGATGTACAAGCCGCTTCTAAACCTCAGCCTAAAATATCCAAAGGTGATGATTGTTATCGCACTTGGCTTAATGGCGTCTGCCTATTACCCAACCAGCAAGCTTGGTAGTGAGTTCATTCCTCCTTTGGACGAAGGGGATTTGATGTACATGCCAACCACGTATCCGGGTATCTCAATAGGTAAGGCTCGTGAGTTGTTGCAACAAACCAACAAGCTCATCAAAACCATTCCAGAAGTCGAAACCACATGGGGCAAAATTGGTCGAGCAGAGACGGCAACCGATCCTGCACCGTTAACCATGATTGAAACCGTGATTCAGCTTAAACCGCGAGATGAGTGGCGTGACGGTGTCACTACGGAGTCGTTGCGTAAAGAGTTTGATGATCTGATTCAATTCCCCGGTTTGACCAACGCTTGGGTCATGCCAATCAAAACGCGTATCGACATGTTAGCGACCGGTATTAAAACGCCAATTGGTATCAAAATCGCAGGCCCAGATCTGAGCGTGATTGAGGATATTGGCTCTCAACTTGAACCTATCTTGAATGGTGTCAATGGCACGGCCTCTGTATACGCAGAGCGTGTTGCGGGTGGTCGTTATGTCACGATAGACATCAAACGCCGTTCTGCTGCGCGATATGGTTTGAGCATTAAAGAAGTGCAACAGGTTATCTCGACGGCGGTTGGTGGAATGAATGTGGGTGAAACTGTTGAGGGGTTAGAGCGTTACCCAATCAATGTCCGCTATCCACAAAGCTATCGTGATTCTGTCGTCAAGCTGCAGAACTTACCGTTAGTAACACCAAATGGAGCTCGCATCGCTCTATCGGACGTAGCAGATATTCGTTATGAAGATGGCCCTCCGATGATTAAAACGGAGAACGCACGTCCTAATGGTTGGGTATTCGTTGACATCGAAGGGCGTGACCTTGGCTCTTACGTGGCAGAGGCGCAGCAAGTCGTTGCCGAACAAGTTGTATTACCTGCGGGTTACTCGCTCGCTTGGTCTGGTCAATACGAATACATGGAGCGCGCGAAGGAGCGTTTGAGTGTCGTTGTGCCAATCACCATCGCCATCATCATGTTGTTGCTCTACCTAAGCTTCCGCCGTGTCGGTGAAGTGATGATGATCATGGCAACACTTCCTTTGGCTATGGTGGGCGGACTGTGGTTGATGCATTTCCTAAATTACAACTTCTCGATTGCGGTGGGTGTTGGCTTTATTGCACTTGCAGGCGTTGCGGTCGAGATAGGCGTGATCATGTTGGTTTATCTCAACCAAGCGTGGCACTACAAAAAGCTCGATGCAGAACAAAACCAACAAACGCTTCAACAAGCTGATCTAACCGATGCCATTAGAGAAGGCGCAGGACTGCGTGTGCGCCCTGTGATGATGACGGTTCTTACGGTGATCATTGGTCTCATTCCAATTATGTATGGCGAGGGTACTGGTTCGGAAGTGATGCAACGAATTGCCGCGCCGATGATAGGCGGAATGGCTTCTGCGCTGTTGCTTACCCTACTGGTGTTGCCTGCAATCTTTAAGCTCTGGAAACAGCGTGAGATTACGCACAGCCAAAGCGAGACAAACAAATAAATAACTGAATTAATCTAAGGAACGATCATGAAAAAGACACTAATTGCTATAGCTCTAACACTGACTACAGCAACCGCGTTTGCTGCAATGGACCATTCAGCTGGTGACCAATCAAATATGGATCAATCAGGTATGGATCATTCGATGATGAAGAGCGGAGAAATGGATCATTCAAAAATGGATCACAGTATGATGACGAGTGGAAAGATGGACCATTCAAAGATGATGAATATGGATGGAATGATGGACATGGAAGGTATGTCAGAAGTTGGGATGCCAGCTAAAGGCGCGAAGCCCGATAAAGTGGTTCATGTGCTGCTAAGTGATGATATGAAAATCACATTTAAAAACAAGGTCGATATAGAGCCAAATGACGTAGTGCAGTTTGTTGTGATGAATACCGGCAAGATTGATCACGAATTCTCGATTGGCTCTGCTTCAGAGCAATTGGAGCATCGTGAAATGATGAAAAATATGGGGAATCACGCCCATGATTCGGGTAGCACAGTTACAGTTGAGCCGGGTAAAGCGAAGCAGATGCTGTGGCATTTCCACGGTGATAATCAAGTCGAATTTGCCTGCAATATTCCAGGACATGCGGAAGCGGGCATGGCGAAGTCGATAACGCTTTAGGCATTATCTAATAGAGCTAGAAATAGCTGCTAGAAAAGTACTAAAACAGAAAGCTAAAAGATAAGTCTTAGCTCATCACGCTAGTTGAGACTTATCTTTCTTGGCCACTACTGTAATAGGATCGATGTTTCCAGTAAGTGGTGTGCTTCACCACTGAGGTGTGGTAGCTCTGACATGATCTTCTTAAGCTTGTCGTCGATCGATTCCACTTCATTCAAAGAACGAAACGCAAGCACGGCCTGTTCTGGTTCGCTGCTCACATAACCTTTCAACGTATTAAGCTGAATTTTGTTCGCATTTTCGACTTTTGACAGTGCGATATTGATTGCTTCTATGTTTATTGTTAACGCATTGTTTTTAAACATTTTTAATTATTTTTGGTTGTTGCTAATGCGCGCACATTAACACAACTGCTTTTTTGGATATTGACCAAGATTATTAAACCCGCACTTTTATGAAATCTGAGTTTAATTGAGAAGCACTAGCACAATATTGTTTTGGCTATCCATGCAATTGATTCATGAGCTTGTTCCTTAGTGTTAAACATCACAAGAAATCATAATATTTATTTTTACGAGTCCATTTTTTGCGAATGTTAACGCTCTATTATTGAATCTATTTCGCTAGTTTCTTTGGATATATGAAACATCTCTAAGGAATAATGATGCAAAAAGGAACGTTATCTCTCGCGATTATCATGATTTTATCTTCTGGAGCTATTCACGCAGAAGAGCAGATTAGAAATAGTCACTTTAAAGGCAATATGGATGGTTGGTGGAATGCTGGCGCCAACATAGTTACAGAAAGTAATGAAGCGTGTATTGATATAAAAAAACCAGGAAAGAATTCTTGGGATGTCATTTTAGGCCACAGTGGTATTGGTTTAGAGCAAGGTCAGAAATATCAGGTATCGTTCGATGCATATGCGAATATTGATACTGAGATGAAAGCCTTGATTCAACATGAAGGGCCTCCCTATACGCACTATTTTCTAACCGAAGTCGGTGTATCCGAAGACAAGCAAAACTATACGTTTGATTTTTTACAAGAGCTTGATAGTGATGCCGATACAGAGTTCCAGTTTCAGCTGGGCGCTCAGAAGGAAGGTATCATCTGTGTAGACAATGTTTCTGTCGTAGGTAAACCATTTGTCAAAGTGGCGACTAAGATGCCTATTCGAGCCAATCAAGTAGGTTTCTTACCGAAATCCGATAAATATGTCTTTGTTGAAAATACCTCGACGAAACCTTTGAAATGGACATTAGTCTCTCAATCAGGGATCAGCCTTGATCTCGGTAAAACAGAAGTATTCGGTTTGAATAAAGCGTCGGGCGAGCACATTCACCGAGTTAACCTTTCAAAATATACAGACACGATGAAAGGTTTAACGGTCAAGGTCGATGACGATGTCAGCTATCCATTCGATATTCGAAATGATGTTTATAGTAAGTTGAAGCTCGATGCTTTGTCTTACTTCTATCAAAATCGCAGCGGCATTGAAATAAAGCCAGAGTTCGTTCAACGTGAGGATCTTGCGAGGCCCGGTGGCCACATGTCCGATACTGCAACATGTTTTGATAAAGTTGATAGTTGGGGAAATAAATGGCCTGGCTGCGACCTGACTATTGATGCAACAGGTGGTTGGTACGATGCAGGCGATCATGGTAAATACACGGTGAACAGTGGCATCTCAACATGGACACTTCTGAACTTATACGAGCGAAGTCAGTTCCTAGAAAACAAATCACTTCCTTTTTCAGAGAGCAAAGTAAAAATCCCTGAAGCAACCAATGGCGTTAACCCGTTGTTGTCTGAAGCTCGCTGGAACATAGAGTTCATGTTAGCGATGCAAGTTGATTCTGACACGCCTATCGCCGTTCCTGTTGGTAATCAGTCTGCGAGTAAAAACCTCAAACTTACCGAAATTAACGCGAGAGGGTTGGCTTTTCACAAGATCGCGGATGAGTCTTGGACAGGCATGCCATTACCGCCACACAAAGATACTCAGAAACGCTATGTTGGTTATCCGACGACTGCGGCCTCATTGAATTTGGCCGCCATTGGTGCTCAGTGTGCACGTATTTGGAAAGATATCGACAGTGATTTCTCGCAGTTATGTTTGGATTCAGCGACCAAAGCGTGGAACGCCGCAAATCAACATCAAGATATCTATGCTTACGACAACTTCACGGGGTCAGGGCCGTATGATGATATCGAATTGAGTGATGAGCGATACTGGGCTGCGGCCGAGCTCTTTATCACAACCAATGATGAGGCTTATAAAGAGGTATTGGTTGATTCGCGACACTATCTTGAAGTGCCTAAAGGTAATATCAATGCCGATGGTGACATGTATTGGCAGTATATAGCGCCTGCGGGCACCGTGAGTTTAGCCGTGGTACCTAACTCATTGGACAACCAAGTTATTGAACAAGCACGTAAGAACATCATTAAAACGGCAGAATCTTATACTAAGCAAGTTGCCAATGAAGGCTACAACATCCCTTATACAGTCGAAGAGTATTCCTGGGGCTCAAACTCCAACCTTGTAAACCGAAGTATTTTTTTGATTTACGCTCACGATTTTTCTAATGATGTTCGATACATCAAAGCGGCGGCTAGTGCGATGGATTATATCCTCGGAGGTAACCCGATGAATATCTCTTATGTTACTGGTTATGGAACGAAACCTGCTGAGAATCCTCATCATCGATTCTGGGCTTACGCTGCTGATGAAAGTTCACCAAAACCAGCGCCGGGTGCGTTAATTGGAGGCCCAAATTCGGTAAGTTTTAGTGATCCTATTGCCGCTGTGATGAAAGGCAAGTGTGTTGGACAAACGTGTTACAGCGATAATATTGGAGCTTGGACGTTGAACGAGATAACCATCAACTGGAATGCGCCGCTTGTCTGGGTCGCGTCTGCTTTAGATGAAGGAAAGCTTGATTGAGGTAATCAATTAAATTAAGAATATTCAAAGAGTAATATCATTTGGTATTGCTCTTTTTTAATACAAAAAATCACACAGTGAAGTGCGTAGTTTTAATTGTTTTAGGTTTTGAAGCTAAGAGGAGATGGTGGATCTAAAGGGGTACTGTAAATAAAGAGAATTTGAAACTAAACAGAAGTTGGAGCGTGCAGCGGGAATCGAACCCGCATCATCAGCTTGGAAGGCTGAGGTAATAGCCATTATACGATGCACGCACACTGTCTTAAGAGTAAGACTGAGGCATCAAGAAGACTGGAGCGTACAGCGGGAATCGAACCCGCATCATCAGCTTGGAAGGCTGAGGTAATAGCCATTATACGATGTACGCACATCGTCTTAACGAGTTTGATAATGCCACATCTAACTGAAAACGAAACCTTTTTCTTTCATTTTTATTCTAAGTGCTCGCATAACCACCACTCCGCTAGTTTTTCAATCATATCTGGCGTTTTGAGAGTGAATAAAATGTGACTAAACTCTCGTTAAGCAGGAGGCTCTCAAATAACCGTTATCTAGATAACCATTATTTGTAATAGGGAAGCGTTTCATTCGATTCGATAAAGTTACATTGGTGGCCATTTATATCCCAAATAGGTCCAAAGTAAGAGCAAAGTTCGAGGTTACGTGTGTTAACACAAATTGATTCTAAACCGAATTTTCGAGTATTTTAATAACAGTGTGGATGCATAGTTTTAACTTTCGAACGATGCGTTATATTCATTAAACTAATTACAAATAAGTAGAGTTATCGATGCTTCTAAGTCTTTGACGAAAAAAGTAACGAGTTCAGTTGATAATTCACGCAAAAGCCTCGTCATTCCGTCTATCGTTTGGTACATTTGCCGCACATTTTGTCTCCCCTAAAATACCCATGCCTTCTCAGTTCCGAATTAACAAAATTGTTGAAATTGGTGACACTCTTCACCGCAGTGGTTGTGCTCCTTACAAGCTAGAGAAATACACCCAATTCTATGCAAAAAAGCATGGTGTGGATGTGATGATCCAAGCTACGCCAACTGCGATTAACTATCAATTTCCAGACGATAACAACGCCGTTATTCTTAAGCGTCTAAAGCCTGCGTCAATTAACCTGAGTTTGTTGGCAAATACCATCATTCGTATTAACCAACCGAGCAGTGAGCCTGTACCAGAGCCTGTCGGGTACTCTAAGTTTGTGACGGCACTTGCCAATATGGGTATTCCGCCTGCGTATTTGATGCTGGTGGGCAGTACGTTGGAAGCGGTTGGCTTTTCTGCGTTATTGGGTTTGATGGTTTGGGTCTGTCAGCAATTTCTTCATTCACGTCGCGCTATCGCGGTTGAATTCATCTCGGCACTGCTAACGGGTATCTTTGTGGCGTTTCTGGCAAGTACAGGGTTGCCGATTCCGGTGTGGGCGTTGTGTATCGCCTCGATCGTCTTGTTCGTCCCCGGATTATCGATAGCTAACGCATTAGAATGTTTGGCGTTTAACGATCTCGTCTCGGGTACCAGTTTATTAGGGCAGAGTGCCTTAACACTGATAAAGCTGTTTGTTGGGATAATCATGGGGCTCAATATTGGTGAAGCGATATGGGGACAAGCGGTCTCCATCGACTATACCAATGCGGTACCAATGTGGATGCATATATCTGGCTTGGTGCTGATCTCTGTATCTATCGGTGTGATGTTCAATGCGCGCCCTAAAGACATCTTGCTTGGCTTACCAGTTGCGGTTCTTGGTATGTGGGGCCCGTTCTATCTAGGTTTTGATAGTGGTTGGGTTGTCGGTACTTGGGTAACCACAGTTCTTATCACTTTATACGGGACTTGGATTGCTAAAAAAATGGAGCTCACGGGGTCTATTTACATCGTGCAAGGCATTATCATTTTGGTTCCGGGTAGCCGCGTGCTGGTGAGTGCCAGCCAATCGGTGTTCGAGCAGTCTATCTTGCCGATCCCGAGTATTGGTTTATCGGCGCTGTTTATGTTCTCCGCGATTGTGGCAGGGCAAATCACCGCGTATTCGATCTACTCACCAAAAGTAGAGCGTTAATCCGTTCCGGTTCTCCAGTCTTTAAACAAACACAGCTTAACGGCTGTGTTTGTTCGTTTTAGGTGCTGTTCTTTTCTACGTTAAATTACGCTGCCGAAAATTGGTTCGATTTGTGCTCGCTAAGCCTGACAAGAGTCATTAAAATGGGGACAAATTCTATTTAAATGAAGTATTAACGTATGTCTTTACCTCCTTGTCCGCAATGCCAATCTGAATATGTCTACCCAGACCAAAACAACCTAATCTGCCCTGAGTGTGCCTATGAGTGGAACCCAGAAGAAGAGCGTTTAGAAAGAGAAGCCGCGCGTGTAAAGGACGTGAATGGTGTTGTATTAGACACTGGCGATAAAGTTACCTTCATTAAAGATCTAAAAATTAAAGGCAGTTCTTCTGTACTGAAAATAGGCACTAAAGCGGTAATCAGACGAATTAGTGAAGGCAAAGATCATCAGTTAGATTGCAAGCTGGATGGTGGCGGTGAAATGCTCGTTACGGCGAAATACGTTAAGAAACAATAGCGGCCAATGGTATTGGTCTATCATTACCGTTCAATAATTCTGACTGGGACATTGTCGTAAATCTTCAATGAATTTACGTCGCTTCTTGGCATATTGGTTCGCAGTTTAAACAATATTAATTGCCTGAGAATTAAGATGATTAGAGAGTACAACCCAGCCGATATTGAAGCCGTTTTAAATCTTTGGTTAACCGCCTCGATAAAAGCCCATGACTTTGTGACTCCTGAGTTTTGGGAGTCGCAAGTGGCTAATATGCGCGACCTATATATTCCTGCATCACAGAGCTA
This sequence comes from Vibrio sp. OPT24, assembly GCF_015163545.1. Classification (NCBI taxonomy): domain Bacteria; kingdom Pseudomonadati; phylum Pseudomonadota; class Gammaproteobacteria; order Vibrionales; family Vibrionaceae; genus Vibrio; species Vibrio sp. OPT24. The sequence goes on along the minus strand of NZ_JADDYI010000053.1, from coordinate 463,029 downwards.
TGTGTATCAAGTCAATGGTCAGGTTCGCGGCTTCTATTCACTTTACGAAGGGATACTAGCGGCGATCTTTGTCCGCCCTGAGCATCAAGGGAGTGGCATCGGGAAACAGCTCATGCAACATGCCAAGCTTGAATGTCCGAACTTGTTATTGAATGTGTACAAAGAGAATCAAGCGACCATTGAGTTCTACCTTTCTCAAGGTTTTAAGATCGTAAGTGAACAAGCCGATGAGCACACAGGGCATCAAGAGTACACCATGTATTGTAGGGCTTAGTCAGACGATTAGTTGGCGGGAATAGGATTTATATGGAGATATTTTGAAGTATTCGATAAGACCCGCTCAGTCATCAGATTATGAATTTCTGTTCGATCTAAAAAAAGCCGCGGAGTTTGAGCCAATCAAGGCTGTATTTGGTTGGGATGAGCAAGTTCAACGAGATATACACGCCGAAGAGTGGGCTGAAGAACGGCCCGAGATCATTGAACATCAAGGCAAAGCGATTGGCAGTGTGTTACTTCAAGACAAAGACGATCACTTCTATTTTTGCCGATTCTTTTTGTTACCTGAGTATCATGGAAAGGGCATTGGTAGCCAAGTTTTAACGGATTGCTTAGCTCAAGCAGCCAAACTCAATAAGCCTGTGGCGTTGTGTTATTTACAAGGTAATCGAGTTGGGGAGTTGTACTTGAGGTTTGGCTTTGAAATCACCTCGCAAAACGACCAGTTTGTCTATATGTGGCGTAAATAGATATTCTTTAAACGGATAACATTTAAACGACTGGCATAAAAATGCATTCATAGACATGGGAGGTGTATCAACAAACGCCTCTTAGTTAACAATGAACAACTTGAAGAGATCTTCCTTGAAAGTGACTCTATTGGGTAAATCAAAGTGGAGAGTTTTTATGTTAGTTATTGATAAATAAAACAATGTTAACAATATCACTCTTTTATAAATTTGTGGTTGGAGTCTTTGTTTTTAATGATAGTGTCTGCGCATGATTTCATTGATAATAATAAAGGCTTTATATGAAACGTTTTTTAATTGCTGCATTGGCTATCGGGATTACTGGTTGTAAAACACTTCCAAATACAGCTACAGATACATTGTCAGAACCACAGGGAAATGGTGCACTCGCTATTGCAACGATTATCTCTAAGCACGACTCGACATACCCATGTGAAACCTTCGTATTTGATTTAAAAGAAAAAATTGATGGGAACTTGGTTGGTTCTGAACCACAAACCCTACGTATGTTTGTATATGAAGACGCTAAATACGCACTGTTTGATGGTATCAAACCGGGAAATTACATCTTAACGCAGTTCCGATGCAATATGCGTCGTGGCCTTGCTGTCAATGGTGGTAAATCATTTCTTAGCGTTGACTTAGGTATTGAGCATACCATTAAGGAGAACGCTGTAACGGTCTCTCCACTGTTTGTTTATGCGACTCAACAGAAAGACCGTTTTTTCAATGTGCAAGTTGACTTGTGGGAACAGAAAGATGTTGAACCTTTTCAGGAATTGTTGACGAACGAAGTGAGCAATAAATGGGAAGTCAGTGATTTTGAAGGCTAGCTGACTGGATGATTCGTTGATTAGATGACTATGGCACCTTTACGTTATTGCCATAGTCATTGATTCTTGAACGAAAAATGTTATTCAATCGGCAGAGACAATACACCGCCATTAAGGTTTACCTTACTAAGCCACTCAGTTGGAATCGCGCCATCTTCTTCGTAGAAACACGCCGCTAATACCGCGCCAATCACAATTGCACGCCCGCAACTGTCACCGCCACATAAGATGTTGTCGCGAATGCCTTGTTTATAATTCTGAGCACCCGCAATGATGCGAATCAGCAGTGGGAACGCGGCACTCAGTTCACAATGCAGTCCAAACTTCTTCGCGGCATCTGTTATTGAAAGCTCAGGTTCAGCCAGTGCTTCATCGATTTGATCGTGTATAAACTTGCTGCAGGTTTGTCTTACCATTTCTACCGATTGTAGTGGTGAATTACCTTGTATCGCAGCTTGAATCAGTAGGGTGATGGCTTGTGCCCACTCTACCGCTTTATCGTTATTGTTGGTGACTCGCACTGCGCTATCGACCATCGCTGGTAAAGTGTGAGAAGTGTAAGTACACGCCACCAAAGGAATTAGCTTTGAAACAGCAGGTAGCTGGGTGTCATCTGAGCCACAAGCAGTGATTGGGGCATCAGCTAGCTCTAATTGATGTATGTTCAGCAAGCTCATACGAGTGGCTTTATCAATGTAGCCTTGCCAGCTGCCACCAAAATCAAACCAGAAGCGGAAGTGTTTAATGTAACTCGCTTCATTGTACTGTTGATTGTCGACTAGGCTGTCGACCATCGCCAATAACTGAGCACCGTATTGCGATTGATCGCCTGCGGTTTTTCCTTGGTGCGCGAAATATCCTTTGTCTTGATAATCGAACTGGTTTGGCGAACGAAATTCTGGCTCAAAGCCAGCTACCTGTAAGATCCTCTCTTGGTCATACAGCCAATGCAGCCCCATTGAAGCAGCGTCTCCAACCAATGCGCCCACAACGGCGCAAAAAGCTCTTTGTTTATGATTGTCCATGCTGAGTGAAGTCCTTGAGAAGAATCAATGAAATTGGGTACTGAAAGTATAGTGTTTAAATGAGGGGTTTGCTGTGTTTCGATAGATAGTTTTTAGCGAATTAATCCTGATTGGTCAATGAGTTAAACCAATCAGGTTAAGTTGATGAATATTATCAATTAGGTGTTGATGTTGGCCATCGATCTGACGCTCGAATTCACGCGAAAATAAACATTAATTTTAACGGTTAAGGTAAACACTCGAACGTTGTTCGATGACTTTGAAAATACGTGAAAGCGTGAAACATAGTGCGAAGTAAACCGCGCCTACAATCAGCCAGATCTCGAAGATCAAACCGGAAGAGTTCGCCATTTCGGTGCCAACAAACGTCATCTCTTGAATAGAAATCAGTGACACAATTGAGGTGTCTTTTACTAGCGAAATTGCCTGACCTGCCAAAGGTGGCGTAATCGCCGTTAATACCTGAGGGCCAACTACAAATCGATATTTAGAGAATGCCGACAACCCGAGTGAATCAGCCGCTTCCCATTGCCCTTTAGGAATGCTTTCTAAACCAGCTCGAATCACTTCAGCGATATAAGCTGAAGAGAGCAGGCCAATACAGATAACACCAGAGGCTAAGTTTTCCCAAAGGTTTGCGGGCCCAAATAGGAAATCTTGAACAGCGTTAATTTCTCCATTGTGTTCACGTAAAATGCTTTCTAAACCAAGTAGAGGGATCAGCTGGTTAGAGACAAAGAAGTAAAAGATAAACACAAATACCAATGGCGGAATATTTCGAACCAATTGAATGAAAATCAACGCAGGTGTTTTGAAGAAAGCGATCTTAGAGTGTCTTGCTATCCCTAACAAGGTACCGAAAGAGAGCGCTAACACCATGCTCCACAAGCTCAAACGCAATGTTGCGACCAAGCCTTGGAAGAAGTAAGGAATACTGCCTTGAGAAGGTGGAATAAAAATTAATGTGAACGCGTCTTCCCATCGCCACTGATAGTTGATACCGACAGAAGAACGATAATAAAGCCAACCTGCGAACGCACAAATGATGGCAAACAACACTCCATCTAATAGATTGAGGCGTTGATACCAAGGCTTCGTGTGAAGGTTGGGCTTGGGCGTTGATAATGCGCTAGTACTACTCACGTCATTCCTGTTTAAACATTAATTATTATTGGGTTGTTGCTTGGATCTAAAACGAATCAAATAAAGCTACTTAAAAAGGCTACTTAAGTTTTCGATGAGAAGGCAGTGCAAACAGCGCACTGCCTTTATTTAGATTCGACAGATTAGCTCATATTAAAAAATGAGCTCAGTTTCATATTACTGACCTTGAGCAATCTGATCTTGCCAATCTAGAGTAGAGAACCAGTACTCGTAACGGTCTTTCAACCAACCGTCTTCAGTACGTGCTTTGATCCACGCGTTGAAGAACTCAGTTTTGTCTGTTTCACCTAGGCGCACAGCAAATGCTTCATTACCTTTTGATATGCGTTCTTCAAATGGGATGAATAGAGTGTCTGCGTTTTTGATTGTTTCGTGCTCAGGTTTCGGGCTAGATGCGATAACCGCGTGTGCATTGCCGTTTAGCACTTCTTGGAACGCTTGAGCATCGTCATCGAACTGAAGTACTTTCGCTTTCGGGAAAGTTTCACGAGCCACTTGAACCGTGAATGCGCCGCGACGTGCTGCAATTTTCACACGACGAGAATCGAAATCAGAGATCTGTGTAAAGCCTTCAGCTAGTTCCTTGTTTGCTGCTAATTGAACACCTGAATGAGAGTAAGGTTCAGTAAACAGCACACTCTTAGAGCGTGCTTCAGTGATCGATAAACCACCGATGATCACGTCAAACTTGTTCGACAGTAGAGAAGGAATAATCCCATCCCACGCCGTCGGTACGAACTCAACTTTCCAGCCTGAATCTTCAGCGAGGCGTTTTGCCACATCGATTTCAAAGCCAACAAGGTCGCCCTGTTTGTTACGCATTGCCCAAGGTACAAAAGTCGACATACCAACACGTAGAGAGCCACGTTCGTTGATTTTATCTAGGTTTGGCGTTTCAGAAGCAAGTGCAGGCAAACTTACGGCAAGCGCAAGTAGAGCTGTAATTGCGGTTTTAAATAGCTTCATGCTGATAAATCCTTATTGTGTTCGCCAGTTAGCTCCGAGCTTATGCTCAAGCCAAGCTGCAACGGCAGAAAGTGAAAGTGTAAGAGCAAGATAGATGATCGCCACAGAGAACCAAATCTCAAATGGCATCGCGGTTTCAGAAACGATGTTTCTGGCTTCGGTTGTTAGGTCGAAAATTGCCATGACACTCACAATCGAAGAATTTTTAATAAGAGATATGACTTCATTTGTCAAAGGTGGCAAGGTGCGTTGAATTACCTGAGGAAGAATCACATCCCAATAAGTATAGGTCTTTGATAAGCCCAAAGATTGAGCGGCTTCAAATTGTCCTTTTGCAATACCGTTCAGACCAGCCCTAAATATCTCAGCGGTATATGCACCTTGGAAAAGTGCTAAGGCTAAAACGGCTGTGCTAAAACGATCCAGCCCTAATACGGGGCCAAACACAAAATAGAGCAAATAAATTTGTACCAATAGTGGGGTATTGCGAATCAACTCGACATAACTGGTGGCTAAAGTGCGTCCAACTACGGAATTTGAATTTCGTAGCAAAGCTGTAGTTAAACCAATAACTAGCGTAGCGACCAAAGAAATCAAAGAGATATTGATGGTAACGAGTAGCCCCTCCATCAATTCTGCAGGCCACCATTCGCCGTCTTCATAAAAGGCAATGTAGTCGGGCACGCGTTCCCACTGCCAGCTGTATCCCATGGCTTGTGCGCCAGAATCGAGGATCCAGATAACAGCTGCCGCGAGTACAACAATTTGTACTAACGCAGATAGGGCAGGCTTCACTATTTTAAGCAGCATCAGTAAGTCAGAATCTGATTTAGGAACGCTTGAGTACGCTCGTGTTGAGGATTCTCGAACAGGCATTGTGGTGTATTGGATTCCACGATTTGTCCTTCATCCATAAATATGACACGGTCGGCAACACGCTTTGCAAAGCCCATTTCATGTGTCACACACACCATGGTAATCCCTTCACTGGCAAGCTCAACCATCACATCAAGCACTTCATTGATCATTTCCGGATCAAGCGCAGATGTTGGTTCATCAAACAATAGAAGTTCAGGCTTCATACAAAGAGAGCGAGCAATCGCAACACGTTGTTGTTGGCCACCAGAAAGCTGAGCTGGGTACTTATTCGCTTGCTCTGCAATGTGTACACATTCGAGATAATGCATCGCCGTTTTCTCTGCTGCTTCTTTGCTTTTCTTGAGCGTACGAATCGGAGACAGAGTCAGGTTTTCAAGCACAGTAAGATGGGGGAATAAATGGAAGTGCTGAAACACCATTCCAACCTGGCCAGGAGTGTTGAAATTACACGGGAGCGCTTGTTCTAGCACGGAAAGCTCGCCACTCTCGAAGGGTTCTAGCTGATTGATACAGCGGATCAAGGTTGATTTACCCGAACCAGACGGTCCGCAAATCACCACTATTTCTCCCTGCTCAATCTTTAAATCGATATCCTTTAGGGCATGAAAACCACCATACCACTTGTTAAGTGACTTAAACTTAACCATTTCCTTGAGATTGTTCAAATCGTTGTTCATACCTAGTAAAGAGACAGGTTTACCTTAACAATATAGAAATGTGATTGCACATAAAATTAAGAGCTTATGAGAATTTAATAACATCATGTAGGGCAAACAAAAAAACAGCGCCCAAATTGAGCACTGTTTTTTGATGTACGAGATAATAAAGAAATTAGTTCAGTGTGACGGCACAAATCATGTTTTGTGATTTATCACACTGACCGCATCAGCTTTGATTTATCGTTTACCCTATCTTTCTTATAGTTTTAGCAATTCTTATTGAATTGCAGACTCTAAGATTTCACGTGTTTTTGCTGGCGTGATCGCTTTGTTCTCGCCCAGCTCTAGGTAACCGTGAGATTCAAGTTGAGCGACAACTTTATCGACTGCTGCTGTTTTATTTGTTTCATAGCCATCGAACTGAGTTGGTACATCTAGGCTGTGGTAGAACGCTTCGATTGCATCGATAGTGCGTTCTGCTAGATCAGCTCCTGCTTCTAGGCCAAATACGTTACGACCCATTTGCTCTAGCTTGCCGCGCTTCGCTTCGATTTGGTTGCGAAGTAATGAAGGTTGAACGATCGCAAGAGAGCGAGCGTGGTCGACGTGCCATAGTGCTGTGAACTCATGACCAATCATGTGCGTTGCCCAATCTTGAGGAACACCTGTACCAATTAAGCCATTGAGCGCTTGGTTTGCTGTCCACATTAGGTTTGCACGCCATGCGTCGTTGTCACGCTCGTCATATTGCTTGCCAAGCACAAGTAGGTTTTTCAGCAGTGTTTCTGCGTAACCATCTTGAACCATCGCGTTTGTTGGCATTGTGATGTACTGCTCACATACGTGTACCCAAGCATCAACCAAACCGTTAATCAGTTGGCGTTCTGGAAGAGACTTCATTACATCTGGGTCCATAACCGCAAACTTAGGTTGAACAGCAGGGTTCATGAAGGCCAGTTTTTCTTGTGTCTCTTTACGAGTGATTACCGCACCCATGTTAGATTCAGAACCTGTCGCAGGAAGCGTAAGTACTGCGCCAATTGGTGTCGCTTCTGTTACCTGGTGTTTACCCGCTAAGATGTCCCAACCGTCGCCGTCGTATTTAGCCGCTGCAGCAACGTATTTAGAACCGTCGATTACTGAACCACCACCAACAGCGATAATGAACTCTACGTTTTCTTCTTTAGCAAGATTGACTGCTTTGTCTAATGTTTCTTTTGTTGGGTTCGCTTCAACGCCAGAGAACTCAATCCAAGCGTGATCTTTAAGTGAAGCGACTACTTGATCGTAAACGCCGTTGCTTTTGATTGAACCGCCACCGTAGATGACAAGTACTTTCTTTGAAGTATCAACCGCTTGGCTGATAGCGTTGATTTGGCCTTGACCGAAGTGGATAACAGTAGGATTAACATAAGTGAATTGCATTCTAAGTTCCTTGTGTAAAGCTGAATTTATTATTTTGGTTCATTGCTCAATTTCTATATTTGCATATTAGTACAGTAAATCAGGGTAATGAAGAGCTGATTCTCCAAATAAATTGCCTATTTCTACAAAATTGATATTCTAATCTACTCTAGTTTACATATTCTTAGCACTTGGAATGGAAAGTCGCCACTTATGAAAACACTCGCGCATTTATTACAGTCTTATGTAGAACACAAAGGTTGGGATGATCTTGAAGGAATCAGAGAAACTGAAATTGGCGGTGTATGGCTGTACAGGAGCAGTGTCGGGAATCTGCGTCAACCCTTCACTTACCAATCAGGTATTATCATGCTCGGACAAGGTAAAAAGAACATCTATATTGGTGACAGGCCTGTCACATATGCTGCGGGCGACTATCTAGTTGTCGGTGTGCCAATGCCATTGGAGTGCGAAGCCTTGCCTGTTAATGGTGAGCCATTGCTTGGTTTGTCGATCAGTATCGACTCTCAGCGCTTGCATAGCTTAGTCAAAAAGCTCGAAGACCAAGGCTTCCTAGAGAGCTACTGCAACAAGCACAAACAGAATTCGAGTGGCTTAGAATCGACGCCAATGGAAGAGCAGATGCTAGAGAGCTTTACTCGGTTGGTCAAAATGCTGCATTGCGACATCGAAGCCAACATATTGGGTGATGCCATGGTGACGGAAATTGTCTACCGCGCATTAACCGGTACAGAAGGGCGTGTGCTGTTTGACTTAGCTCATCATGACGGCCATTACGCACGTGTCGCTAAAGCGCTGTCTAAAGTGCATGAAGAGTATGACCAAACCATCACTGTTCAATCGCTTGCCGACGAAGCCAACATGAGTGTGTCTGCCTTCCATAATGCTTTTCGTAATGTCACCTTTGAGTCACCACTTCAATATTTGAAAAAGGTAAGACTCAACAAAGCCAAAGAACTGATTCAGCTAGAAGGCCTTCGTATCAGCGATGCTGCACGTCGAGTCGGTTATTCGAGCCCATCCCAATTCAGCCGTGAATTTAAGCGTCACTTCAATACCACGCCAAGAGCGGTGTAGTTTTTCTTTCTAGAAAGCGTTACTACTTGGTTCACAACCACTTTTCTCATGTATTTCCCCTGAGTCTCACATTTGTTTAATTATATGAGTAAATGTATCTAATTATGGATATTGTCATCTTGTTGGTATTGGATTATCGAATATATTATTAATGTATTTACATAACAGTAGCCCTGTAAATAATTAGTTAACTAGCCTAAGAGTTTATGCACGTATATAAGATAGTTAGCGTGATAATTAATCTGATAAGAGCATTTTAGGACTATTAGTGTGAACAACTTATCAAATATAATCTAAATTGCGAAAAATATCCCTCGTTCTTTCTGAGATTGTATTCATGATTATTGAATGATTAGAAAATAAAGATAATCTAGCACTCGATAAAGCCCCTTATCATGGATAATTAGTCGTTTGATGACTAATTATTCTGTAACTTGCTGATTTATAGTCAACTGAGAGTCTGATGGATATCACGTTTACCCTCTAATAATTCACTTAACATGGCGCTACTTTAATCATTCTTTCTAATACGATTGTTCACTATAAATACGTATTCCTATATTATTTAAAGGATAATTCCTATGAGTAGCGATATCATTAAAATTTCAAGAAATACTGAAAACGCACCAACAAATTCTGTATCTACACAAACGGTCGCTTTTTCTCATTATAATAACTTTTCAGCTCAATTACCTGTTGACCCTAAAACAGGTGAAGTTGTGATTGGTGATATTAAAGACCAAGCAGCACAATGCTTAAATAATATTAAAGCCATTGTTGAAAGCATCGACCATGTTATGGATGATGTAGTGAAGGTTAATGTTTTCGTTAAGAATATTTCTGATATCGATGCTATCGATGAAGTTTACAAAAGCTTCTTTAACAACAGCATGCCTACACGTACCGTTGTCGGTGTAACTGCACTGCAAAACAGCGATGCACTAGTTCAAATGGATGCTTTGATTTCAAACGGTGAAGGCACTAAACCACAAGCACCTTGCGCACTAGTTAAGGTATCAAGAAATACAGATAATGCACCTCAGAGTGCTGTATCGACGCAGACAGCGGCTTTTTCTCACTACAACAACCTTTCGGCTCAATTGCCTATCGATGTAAATACAGGTGAGTTGGTTGATGGTGGTATCGAAGCGCAAACGTCACAATGTCTATCAAACATTAAAGCGATTCTAGAAAGCATCGGTCATGTCATGAGTGATGTGGTTAAAACGACTATATACGTAAAAAATATCGCAGATACGGAAGTGGTAAATGAAGTTTGTGCTAAATTCTTCCCAAGCTATGTTCCTGCTCGTACCGTTGTTAATGCAGCAGAATTACCAATGGGCGCTTTAATTCAAATTGATACATCCGTTTCACATGGCGATGGCACACCGCCACAACTGCCAGAAGACACTTGCTTACTGGTTATTGAAGCTAATAATACAGTTGATGCGCCATTCATGCCTTATTCTCACACCGTTGCTTTCTCTCACTACAATCATATTTCTGGTCAACTACCACTAGATCCGAAAACCAATGAAATAGTTTCAGGTGGCATAAAAGAGCAAGTTGAACAATGCCTTAAGAATATTAAGGCGATCATTGAAAGTGTTGACCATAGGATGGACGATACGGTGAAAATTAATATTCAGCTTAAAGATGTTTCAGATATTGATGTGGTAGACGAGATCTACACTACGTTCTTTAATGCTGACTTACCGGCAAGAACAGTGGTAGGGGTTTCAAAGATTCCTATGAATGCTTTAGTGCAAATAGATGCAGTCGTTTCTAACTGTGAAGGTACACCTCCACAAGACGTCCTCGCTTAGATCCATTGAACCCCTTCGATAAAAGCATTTAAATTCAGGCTCTAGTTCCTAACAAGGAACCAGAGCCGATTCTCTGATTAGTGGCCCCATTCCAAGAAATATCCCCTTCATTAAGCCTCTTAACACAAGTTACTCGAAGTAATACAACTAAGCTTATCCCAGAGATATGGTGTTTATAGAGTTGAAGTGTTTTAATATGAAAAACAGATGCTTAACGTAAGAAATTCAGTTTATGCAATTTAGAGTTATTTTAATGTTGTGCCTAGCTATTATGGGGTGTTCATCCAAGCAAGAGTTGGCACCTGACCCAACAACCATCACACTTTTTTATGGCGATAAATCGATCTCCGCGGGTGTGTTAGAAGACAAAACATTTAATTCTATACTTGCAGATAGAGTTGAAAGCGTGACTTTTTCAGGCTCAATATCAAAGCAAGACTCTGAGTTCTTGATTAATATGTTAGTGATTAGAGAAACGAAAGAGCCACGTTCAACACGGCAATTGAATACCACGCTCCTTATGAAACCGGGAGGATTAGTGGATGTTGGCGGTGTAAATAACGATGTGTTCAAGGTAATCCTCGAGTAACAAAAAAAGTGTTCAATTAATCTGATTTTTTGCTTTACCTCAACCTAACTTCAAGTCTTAAGCTTCTCTTAGCCATTTAAAAGGAGCTTATTATGCAAAATAATTACGTAAAAGAACTTGCCGTTAAGACTTACCAAGAAGAAATAGCTAGAGAGAGTATGAAAGCTAAAGTCCAGTCATTTCACGCACCGAGTTTTTTCGGTGGTGTGTTGTTTTCGGTTATTTTAGTTGGACTGTTTTGATAAGTTAATCCTTATAATCTTTGATTCAGTATTAACTCTCATCATTCCAACTCACCTGAACTCTCACGGCATAATCTCTTAGGTTCGATTGTGATTTTAGTATCAGTGTTTAAAATGGCTTGTTAGATAAGCGATAGAGTATTGATTATGGATGTATTTTTACACTTACTTCACCCAAGCGATGTCAGTGCTTTATTGGAGTTTGAAGTCGAAAATAGAGAGTGGTTTGAGCAATTTGTTCCAGCACGGGAAGACCGTTTCTATTCCAATGCGGGTGCTGCCGAGCAAGTCATGAGCTTTCTAACTGAATACGATAATGGCGAGATGATTCCTATGTTGGTCAAAGACGCTAATGGCACTATATGTGGGCGAATCAACGTTCGTGATATCGACCAGAACGCTGAAAGTGGAGAACTAGGTTATCGAGTGGGGCACGCATTTGGTTCTAAAGGTATTGCGTCTAACGCGGTGAGGAAGTTACTTATCTACTTGGCCGAGCAATCCTCCCTTAAATATGTTGATGCCTATGCGCTAGTAGGTAATGTCGGTTCGAATAAAATTTTATCCAAGGCCGGTTTTGACTTAGTTGCGCATGTAGAGAATTACGTAGTATTTAAAGGGCAAAACCAAGACGCCAATCATTATCGTAAGGCTATATCTTCTTCAGTGAATGTTTGATATTTATTATTTGTTCTATCATCAAAGAGATAATAAATTTAGACAAGATGCGCTCACATCAATTGTTGTGCGAATCAATACAAAGATCATCGTAGATAAACCAGACGAGCATGCTGTTAAGTTTTGGAAAGGGGTTATTAGTGACTACACCTCAGGTAACTACGTAGAAGATCAATATCAGGGCGAAAAATAGGGCTTGGTGACAAGACAGGGCTTTAGTCACGATGCTAGTACAGAGTAAAACTTTATACATTAGAAGCTGGCAGTGTCCTTCTAGCCAGCTTCGAGCCTTTTTATTTCAAGGTTTAATGTTACGGCCACTTATAGATTTACGGTTACTTCTGAGATTTGTTACGTTCGATTACGCTAATAGCGATCGCTAAAAACAGGATGTCTTTCACTAGGAAGAAATTAGTAACTAAGATGCCATCCGATACTTTCCAAGTATTTGGCGTTGTAATTAGGAAGCTCAGTGTTACGGCAAAGATAGCCGCTGCTGCGATGCCAGAATAAAAGGCCACTCTAGAGTTAATGAATCCTACGATTAACCCAACAGCCACGATAATTTCTGCACCACCAACCATATTTGAAACCGCTTGTACTGAGAATAGGCTGTAGAGCCAGTTCAGCGCAGGGTGATTAGCGATAAGGGGTTCAATGAGCATAGCTTCGGTTGGGGTAAATTTGTAGATACCAATCCAAGTTAACACCAATGCGACACCAATCACGCCAAGGTTATATCCCCAATTACTCTGTTTTAAATCATAGGTTTGAACATGCATAAAAATACTCCATTTAATAAAATCCTTGAATATGACCGTACAAGTAAAAATTTAATTTCGCTGTGATGATGATAATTAGTGAATTTATCTAGGTAGCTTATACATGTCCCTTTATCGTCTCGATTATTATGGAAAGAAAGTGATGTTGTGCGTAACGTAATTCAGTCAGTGATTGTTTATCTGGCTGATTTCACTAACTTTTATGTATTTAATGAAGTATGGAATTCATGGTTCCCTGAAGGTTGTGCACCAAGCCGTGCATGTGCAAAAGCAGAACTCGCAAATCCTGAGCTATTGGTTGAAAAGTCGTTCATGGCTGCTGCGGGTGAAAAGTTTCAATAAGCGGAATTCGTTAATACAAGTAACAAACCGATAAAACAAAGCCACTCAGGTGAATCACTTGAGTGGCTTTTTCGTTTTAAACGCTACCCGAAACTAAATCGGACTAGGCATTAAGCGAGACCTTGATCTCTGGCCATCTGTTTCGCGATCTTCGGTGCGTGCCATAAGCATGGCAGTAAGATAAACGATACCGGAACGGCTGTGATCACAATGAACGACTGTAGAGCGGAGATACCGCCAGAACCCATTGAGATAAGCGCAATTGCTACTGCACCCATGATGATACCCCAGAAGGTACGTACGGCTGCATTTGGTTCTGTAGTGCCTGTCATTACCACACTGATGGTGTAAGTCATCGAGTCACCTGTTGTCACGATGAACGTGGTCGTCAGGATAAGGAACAGAATCGCAATCAAAGTAGGGAACGGCAGTTGAGCGGTAATTGCCAGTAGCACAGCAGGAAGGTTGAAGCCTTCGAACGCGCTAGAAATTACGCCTGGGTTCTCTAATTCAAACGCTAGACCACTACCACCAACGATACTGAACCAAAAACACGTTACTAGCGGTGCAACGATGCTGATAGAAACGATCATTTGGCGAATCGTACGGCCACGTGAGATACGAGCAATGAAAATTGCCATCATCGGACCATAGCCTAAGAACCAACCCCAGAAGAATACCGTCCAGCCACCTAACCACGCTGTATCTTGGCGGTAGAGTGCCATTGGGATGAAGTTATCCACCATTTCGCCCATACCTTGTAGATAGCCATCAATGATAAAGCTCGTTGGGCCTACTAGCAGAATGTAGCCGATTAGGCACACTGATAAGATGATGTTGTAACGGCTAACCAGTTGGATGCCTTTGTTCACGCCGCTCAAAGCAGAAAGCGTGTACATTGCGATAGCAAAGATAATAACGATACTTTGAGTTGCAAAGCTGTCGGAAATGCCAAACAGTTCGCTCAGGGCGTAACTGATTTGTAGGCCAAGGAAACCAATAGGGCCGATAGTACCTGCGGCTACAGCCACAATGCTGCATGCGTCGACTACGTTACCAACCCAGCTGTTAATCGCTTTGTCGCCAAGGACAGGGTAAAGAAGAGTACGGGGCTTAAGAGGGAGGCCTTTATCGTAATGCAGATGCATTAGTACGATAGAAGATAAGCCACCTAAGATGGCCCATGCAAGGAAACCCCAGTGCATGAAAGATTGTGATAGAGCGTTGAACGCCATCGCTTGAGGATCAGCATTGCCATAAAGTGGCGGTGCTGAAACAAAGTGAGCAATTGGCTCTGCGGCTGCCCAGAACACACCACCGCCGGCTAGCAGCGTACATAAGACGATAGACATCCATTTAAAAGTGGTCATTTCAGGCAAGGCAAGCGTTCCTAAACGAACGTGGCCTGTACGTCCTAGTGCTAGCACTAAGCCGATAATGAAATTGAGAAGTAGAAGGACTTGCCAGAAAGCACCGAACCACTTGGTAGAGTAGTTGAAGCCGATGTTAACAAGTTCGGACAACACGGAGGTGTTGGTGAAGGCGAGTACGACAAAGAGGGTTAAAAAACTGCCACTAAGCCAGAAGACTGGGTTTCCGAGTTCCAGTTTTTCACCCAAAGATTGAGCTTTATTGAAATCGATAGAAGTAGATTCTGCGTTGATGTTTTCGTTGGCGACTTGCGTCAAGTTGGACATTATTTCTCCGCTAAATTTGGCTCTTTTAAGCCTATGTATTTCTCTCACACTTGCATAGTAATGTGAGGTTCGTCAAAAAAGCCGCAGATACTAACACATTTGTTACCAAAAAGTGGGCGAATTCATAAAAGAAGCTTGAATCGACTGTAAATCTCTACTTTTTGGCTAGTTTTAACGCGAGTTTTGTCTTGAATCCAGATCACATTCCCGATTTTAGATACGTTATTTTTAGCTTTCCGAAATAAATTAATATTAGTTGTTGGTGCAAAATAAGTGTCGAGTCATTGCATGCATACAGCAAATTAATGCGAGTCATTTTATAAATAAAGAATATTTTAGGTGTTTAATTTACGTTGTTACCTACAGTTGTTTTGCGAAGAGATTTAAGTGGTAAGTAAAGCCCCATTTAAATTAAACATCTTGAAACAACAACTTAAGGGATAGCTAACATGCACCTAAACCAAGGAAGAGTGGCCAAGACGGTTTTTACACTCAGTACTCTCACCGCGTCATGCTTGATGGCGTTCAACAGTTATGCGGCTGTTGATTGTTCAACGTTAGAAACGTGGGACTCTGCCACGGTATACACCGGTGGTGATCAGGTTTCACATGACGGCAGCGCGTACTCAGCAAATTACTGGAATCAAAACAACAACCCAAGCCAATTTGAAGGTGACTATGCACAGTGGAAAAAGCTAGATGTGTGTAGCGGGGATGGAGGCGGTGGTACACCAAATGAAGCACCAACGGCTTCGTTAACAGCACCAACGGCATCAGATGTAATTGTTGAAGGCGACAATGTCGTATTAAGCGCAACAGCACTCGATGCTGATGGCAGTGTTGCTTCCGTGGAATTCTTTGTCGATGGTGCTTCGGTCGCGGTTGTGACATCGGCACCATTCGAAGCAGCTTGGTCTGCAACGTCTGGCAACCATCAAGTTTCAGTTGTTGCAACGGACAATGAAGGCGCAGCGAGTGTTGCAAGCGCGGTTTCTGTATCTGTTGATTCAGCACAGCCAGGGAATGAAGCGCCGACAGTTTCGGTTGCGCTTTCAGCAGCTTCGGTCGATGTTGGTGGTGTAGTAACGCTTACCGCAACAGCAGCAGACAGCGATGGCACGGTTGACAAAGTAGATTTCTATGTGGCAGGCGCTCTTATTGGCACAGCTGCAACTAACCCTTACACGCTTGATTACACAACCACTCAAGCGGGTTCTTTAGCGGTTTACGTAAAAGCGACTGACAATCAAGGCGCAACGACAGATTCAGCGCTGGCTTCTTTGACGGTGAATGGCACACCAACGGTGAGCACTTGTCGACCTGATGGCTTATATCAAACCCAAGGTGTCGATGTTCCTTACTGTACTATTTACGATGATGAAGGCCGTGAGAAAATGGGCGCGGATCACCCACGTCGTGTGATTGGTTACTTCACCAGCTGGCGTGCAGGGGACGACCCACAAGCTGCTTACCTAGTAAATGACATCCCTTGGGAACAACTCACACACATTAACTACGCTTTCGTGAGCATTGGCTCAGATGGCAAAGTAAACGTGGGTGATGTGAACGATCCGAACAACGCAGCGGTTGGTAAAGAGTGGCCGGGCGTTGAAGTTGATCCTAACTTAGGCTTCAAAGGCCACTTCGGTGCATTAGCGACCGCTAAGAAAAAACACGATGTTAAGACTTTAATCTCAATCGGTGGCTGGGCGGAAACGGGTGGTCACTTCGCCACTGACGGTAGCCGAGTGGCTGATGGTGGTTTCTACACCATGACGACAAATGCTGACGGCTCTATCAACCATCAAGGTATAGAAACATTCGCAACTTCAGCGGTTGAAATGCTTCGTAAGTACCAGTTCGATGGTCTGGATATCGATTACGAATACCCAACTTCTATGGCGGGTGCCGGTAATCCGTACGACAAAGACTTCATGGAGCCGCGTCGTCAATACCTGTGGGCTTCGTACCAAGTGTTGATGAAAGTGTTGCGTGAGAAGCTTGATGTGGCGTCTGCTGAAGATGGCAATCACTACATGTTAACGATCGCGGCTCCTTCTTCTGGTTACCTGCTGCGCGGTATGGAAACATTCGATGTAACCAAATACCTCGATTACGTAAACATCATGTCTTATGACCTTCACGGTGCGTGGAACGATCACGTAGGTCATAACGCTGCGTTGTTTGATACAGGTAAAGACTCAGAGTTAGCACAGTGGAACGTTTACGGTACTGCGGCTTACGGTGGTATCGGTTACCTGAACACCGATTGGGCTTACCATTACTTCCGTGGCTCTATGCCAGCAGGTCGTATTAACATCGGTGTGCCTTATTACACTCGTGGCTGGCAAGGTGTGACAGGTGGCGAAAATGGTCTTTGGGGTCGAGCTGCCCTACCAAACCAAGCTGAATGTTCAGCAGGCACCGGTGAAGGTGAGAAGAACAACTGTGGTCATGGCGCTATTGGTATCGATAACATGTGGCACGATACCGATCCGAAAGGCAACGAAATGGGCGCGGGCTCTAACCCAATGTGGCACGCTAAGAACCTAGAGAAAGGTATTTGGGGTTCTTACGCTGAGGCTTACAAGCTTGATCCTGTAAATGATCCGTCGGATGTTTTAGCAGGTACTTACACGCGTAACTATGACAGCGTGGCGGTTGCTCCTTGGTTGTGGAATGCAGAGAAGGGCGTATTCCTTTCAACGGAAGATAAACAGTCTATTGATGTGAAAGCAGACTACGTTATCGACAAAGAGATCGGCGGTATCATGTTCTGGGAACTAGCAGGTGATTATAACTGTTATGTACTCGATGCGAGTGGCAACCGAACTTCAATCGATACGACAGAACAAGCGTGTAACAGCGGTAACGGTGAGTTCCACATGGGTAATACAATGACGAAAGCTATCTACGATAAGTTTAAGTCTGCGACTCCATACGGAAACAAAGTGGCGACTGGTGCTATCCCGACAGAAGCGTTAGATATTACGGTTTCAGTTGGTGGCTTCAAAGTCGGTGACCAAAACTACCCAATCAATCCTAAGATCACGTTTACAAACAACACAGGGCAAGCACTTCCTGGCGGTACCGAGTTTCAATTCGATATTCCAGTATCGGCGCCTGACAATGCAAAAGATCAATCTGGTGGTGGTTTAACTGTGATTGCTTCGGGTCATACTCGTGCGGATAACATTGGTGGATTAGATGGAACCATGCATCGAGTAGCGTTTACTTTGCCGACTTGGGAAGAACTTCCTGCAGGTGGTGTGTATGAGCTAGATATGGTGTATTACCTGCCAATCTCGGGCCCTGCTAACTATGCTGTGAGCGTGAACGGAGTCGATTATGCCTTTAGCTTTGAGCAACCAGACTTACCACTCGGTGATATTAGTTCTGGTGGAGGCAACCCTGGTGATGGCGGCACTAGTCCTGGTACTTGTGATACGGCAGGTATAGTCGTTTATCCTGATTTACCTCAGAACGATTGGGCGGGTAACTCAAGCCATGCAAATACAGGTGACCAAGTGGTGTACAACGGTAGTATTTACCAAGCAAATTGGTGGACAAGTTCTGAACCGGGTAGCGATGGCAGTTGGACTAAAGTTTGTTCGTAAGACAATGGTAAGAACGCAATAATTGATAATTGATAATTGATAATTGATAATTGATAATTGATAATAGATATGAATGTATTATCCCAAATTATCAATGTATTAGCTTATTCTAAAAGTAAAATTAAAACGCCGCACTGAATCCAGTTCGGCGTTTTTGCTATAAGTCACAGATTGCGTATAGAAAGCCTTAAAAATAGCGACGTTCGTTCAGTAAAACTGACAAATATGATATAAAACAGTCTGCTTATATGGAAATTAGTAACGTTACCTAAAATTAGAAAATTATGGGGTAATCTTTGACAGTCAGACGTAAATACATTCTTAGTTTTTCAATTGTTCTGGCTGTTGTTTCTTTGATTCTTTCAGCTCTGCAATTTAACCGAACTAACGAATCACTATCAGAATCCAACCAATTTTTCTTTCGTACAATTGTGAACGCGAGTTACGATATTGTAGACACCACAGTTAACGAAGCAATAAAGACCTATCTAACGGGTGTGACCGACACGGTGACATCTCACATGCTGCTTGTCAGCCCTGAGCAACAAGTCCAAGAAGTAAAAAAAATTGCTAATGAATTGACCATCGGAGAGTCGGGTTACATTTATTTGATGTCACCACAAGGTATCCACCTATACCATCCATTCCTTGAAGGTAAAAGTCGTGCACATTTAACGCATATTCGACAGCAACTGAGCGTAGAGTCAGGAATGTCACAGTATTACCACGCCAATCCACACGAGGTAAACCCACGCGCGAAAGTGGCATACTCCGTTAGGCTACCTGGAGGTAATGTCTTAGTTGCAACGACTTATAAAGATGAGTTGATGTATTTGGTTGATCTTGAAGCGCTAAAAGACAAGCTAAGAAAATACTCTTACGGTGATAGTGGTTACGTTTATATTGTTGATTTAGAGGGTGAATTAGTTCTCCAACCTAGCTTTGAGCATGAGCAGTTAAAGGCGTTAATCAATTACTCTTCAGAGTTGCTTATTGATAAAGTAATGATTAATCCAGAGGGGCATTTCAGTTACTCAATATCTAGAGACAACGGTACAACCAGTAAGAATATTTTCTATAAGTTTTACCCGTATTTGAATTGGGTTATTTCAGCTGGTGTCCTGGAGCAAGAGCTAAACAAAAATCATAGGTTACTGCTTGTCAGCTTAATGGCACTTGTGGTCAGTTTGCTCAGTATTATCGCGGTTTTAGTGCTTTATTTACGCCATCGCCATTTACAGATCTTAAATGTCGCGAGCCTTGACTACCTGACAGGAATTCACAGCCGGGGCAGCTTTATTGAACAGGTAAAGCTAAAAATAACAGATTGTTCGCCTTACCCTTTGCAAGGTGTCGGGGTTATCCTGTTGGATATTGACTATTTTAAGTTGGTTAATGACCAATATGGGCATGCAGAAGGCGATAAAGTGATCTGCGCAGTTGCCCAAACCTTAAAGTATTTTGTAAATAATGAACGCCTGATTGCTCGATATGGCGGCGAAGAGTTTATTTTGGTGACCTTTGACTGCGATGAGCGTCAGTTATATGAACTGTCTGAAGCAATTAGACATAGCGTAGAGCAAACCCAAGGCTTGGTGTCGCCAGTGACGATCAGTGCCGGGTGTTGTTATGCTCAAGTGCTATTTCATATCGAAGGTACGATAGATAAAGCCGACCAAGCACTTTATCAAGCGAAGGAGAGCGGTCGTAATAATTGTCAGGTATATCGAGAAAACGAATACCGCATCGCTTATTCATGAAGCTTTAGAGAACGAAAGACATAAAAAAGCCCAAACTGTGCTTCTGCCTTTTTTAGTACGAGAAGAACGGTTTGGGCTTTTTCAGAATTACTTGAAAGTGTTAGTCGCTAATCTAAGCTTTCGCTGCTTTCATCGCTTCCGTTTTTTTTTCCTTTTGCATTTTTGCAAGGAAGTAGATGTTTACACAAGCGATGAAGCCATTGGTTGCAACAACCGGCCATGCATCAATCATAACGCCGTATGCTGTAAAGAGAGTACAGCCAATAAAGTTAAGGACACGCAGACGAACGATGTCTTTCATTGTTAATGAAATTGCGACCATAATAGACGCAGCGTAACCTAAAATTTCAACCATATTGAATTCCATTGTTTGACCCTCTTAAATTTGCCGATACTTTGTCGGTACCAATTCTTCTCTTCATGAGATGATTGAGGAAGCTCCGTGCCTCGAATGGTCTGGTTATGTTTAACGGGGTAGACTATACCAAGTCCTTTTTTGTGATTAAACCCCCAAAACTGGCAGAAGTGAAGGTTAGCGATTACGCAAACGTTTAATGCACTATCTCTTAATATAATTACTGTTTATGTTGGAGCTTGAATTGATATTTACTCTTATATAGGTAAGGAAGCCACGAATGATAAAACGATCTATTTGTGCAATAAAGGGCATAAAGAAAGCAGCATTGTTGGCTTTGATTACAATTGGGCTTGTAGCTTGTACAACGCAAGAAATACCACCCACTCATAGCTATGGTGTGGTCACGAGTGGAGACTTCGATTTCATGAAACATGGTGTCGTAACGTACTCATGGCATCCTGAATCAGAGAAAGTCTACCTGTCTAAGAAATACGACAAGACGATGGTTACCGACCTAGTACGTGATGTAATTCGAGATCAATTAGCAGCGAAAGGCTATCAGTTGAGGCAAGATGGCGGTGTTGGCGACGTTGTTGTCGGTTTTGGTTTAGCTGAGGAGTCAGTACTTAATGACGACTCTATTTTCAATGCTATTAAGCTCTCAACGGGGGTACCATTTTATGACGGCGATGGAAAACTAGCAGAGAAAGGATCTCTCTATGTTGTCTTTTTCGTCCCTAACTCTGAAGTTGTACAATGGCAGGCGTTGGCTCAATCTGGAATTCAATCTGACTTAGAGCTAAATGAAAGTAAACAGCGTATAACAGGCTTTATTGAGATGCTATTTAGACACATGCCACAACGTTCAAACTAAACATTAAATACATTCACTGAGTCAATATTACTTGTTTAAAAAATGGACAGATCGCAGATTATACTTTTTTATTTGTAACTAAAGGTACATTTGCGTAAAGCAACGTAAAGTTCGCGCTTCTTTTGCTAGCATTTGTCTATACTGGTCAAAACGTTAACTTAGGTTTGATTCAATGAAACTGTTTTCCAAATACTCTCTTCCTCTATTAAGTATATTCATTGTAAGTAACGCAGCGATGGTTAGTAATGCAGCTGTGGCAGCACCTTCTATAGTACCAAGCCCACCTAGTTTAGGTGCAAAAGGGTATGTGTTAATTGATTTTAATTCTGGTGATGTGCTGGTAGAAAAAAATGCGCACACTAAGTTAAATCCAGCGAGCTTGACCAAACTGATGACCAGTTATGTGGCTGGACAAGAGATGAAACGAGGTAACATCTCTGCTGACGATCAAGTACGAATCAGCGAAAACGCGTGGGCGAAGAACTTCCCGGACTCTTCAAAAATGTTCATTGAAGTGAACACCGATGTCGCAATGATGGACTTATACCGTGGTTTGATTATTCAATCGGGCAACGATGCTAGTGTTGCAATCGCAGAACATGTAGCAGGTTCACAAGACGCTTTTGTTGATCTAATGAACTCTTGGGCTACGTCTTTAAAGCTAGAAAATACCCACTTTGCTAATGCACATGGTTTAGACGCAGACGATCTTTACTCAACGCCTTACGATATCGCGCTTTTAGGCCGCGCTATTATACGGGATCTGCCAGATGTGTATGGCTTATATAGCGAGCGCTCGTTCAGTTATAACGGCATTACACAGCATAACCGGAATGGTTTGCTTCGTGATAGAAGCTTAACTGTTGATGGCATGAAAACGGGCTATACGTCTGGTGCTGGCTATAGTTTAGCAAGTTCTGCTACGCAAGGTGAGATGAGACTGATCGCTGTCGTGATGGGCGCATCAAGTGTTAAGAGTCGTGAGTCAGACAGCAAACAGTTATTGAGCTATGGCTTTCGTTTCTTCGACACGCTAAATCCGCATAAAGGTGGCGATCAAGTTGCTGAAGAGAAAGTGTGGTTTGGTGAGCAAGACACATTGAAGCTAGGTGTTGCAGAAGATACATTTATTACTTTGCCTAAGTCAGACAGTAAAAAACTGACTGCATCTATCGAGCTCAACTCTGAACTGAAAGCTCCAATTACAGAAGGCCAAACCTTGGGTGTAGTTCATTACACCGTTGATGGTGAAGATGTGCAAACTCAACCGTTGATCGCACTTGAAGCGGTTGAACAAGGCGGTATCTTCAAGCGAATTATGGATTACATTAAGCTGTTTTTTGCGGGTTTGTTCTAGGTAGAACAAATGGCAATCCGTTCGTGATGAAAGCTGAAATGTTTTGGGCGTTGTGAGTGAATCACAGGGCCCATTGTTGTTTATACACCGATGAAAGCACCGTCTTCGCTATCTTTATTAGCCGTGGCGGTCGGTTTCGATTACTATACGCAAAATTTAGCAATGTAGTCACTTATGACCATAGAGATAAAGAACGTAACTGAACCCGAAGTCACATGTGCCAATTGTCAGGCATGCTGTTGTCGCTTAGAGGTTATGATTATCACAGATACGGGCGTTCCTGAAGAGCATATTGCTTATGACGAATGGGGCGGTGAAACCATGCTGAGATTAGACGATGGCTGGTGTTCTGCAGTAGATAGAGAAACTCTGATGTGTACTATTTACGAAAATAGGCCTTGGATCTGTCGCGAATTCGAAATGGGCTCATACGAATGTGTGGAGCAACGCACAGATGTGATGGGCTAGACGCCTACAGTGTTAAAGTTAGCCGTGCAAGTACGTTACTAAGCTGCGATAAGCACATTAAAAAATCAAATTTCAGGGTTTTATATCTTAAGCAGATGTAGAACCCTGAATTGTTTTAACGGCACAAAGGGTAAGAGTAACAATTGGTCATCTAGAATTCTGACGGTACTTCAAACTCCATCCATTCTCCGGTTGTTGGGTGAATCAACTTTAGGTAGCCAGCGTGTAAGTGTAAGCGCTCGCGTTTGTATCCGTATAAGTCATCACCGCGAATCGGTAAACCAAGGCCTAATGGATGAGCACAATGCACCCTAAGCTGATGGGTACGCCCTGTCTTGGGGTATAGGTGAACCTTAGTTTTACCATTGTTGCTACTGACCGCTTCCCAATAGGTTTCTGCATTTCGGCCATGCTTATGGCAAACCAGCTGTCTTGGTCTGTCTGTAATGTCACCACGCAACGGCAGGCTGATATCGCCAGATTTACCGTCTATTTCACCCTCTAAAAGAGCTGTGTATCGTTTCACTACGGTTCTATCGATAAATTGCTTCTGGATGTGTTTATTGGATTCGGCTGTAAGCGCCAAAATTAATAAGCCAGAGGTCGACATGTCCAGTCTATGGATGATCAAAGGGCCTGTCGCATTTGGGTAACGCGCCTTGATGCGTGTATAAATTGAGTCTTCGATAAACTTTCCAGGAACCGAGAGAAATTCGTCAGGTTTATTTACCACCACGATCTCTTTGTCTTCATAAACAATATCGAAAGATTTGCCGATTGCAGGGTTAACGATCAAAGGGTTATCTTCCAATTCAATACCGATAAGTTGATGGTCTAGAATCTCGAAGCTTTTGCTTTGGCAAACAGGGTATAGATTACCGTGTTGGCGAATTTGAGATTTTGGTGGTTGCCCCCACCAAAACTCAGACAACGCCAAAGGTTTTAGACCGCATTCAAACGCAAAGTTGAGCAACTTAGGTAGACAACAATCTCCCGAGCCCTCAAGAGCATCTTTACCGTCTAATAATTCTAGCAAGCTCTTGGATTGCTTGGCTTGATTGATAAAGTGATAGTGCGATAAACGTTGAGTTTCCAATTGTGCCGAGATGACTTGGTAACCTTGCTTACGATTTTTCAGTTCACTTTCTATCGCATCAACTTGCGATTGTCGTTCTGCAATCTTCTGTTTCCATTCTATACGAAGTCCTTTTAAGTCTCGCTTTTCTTGGCTACTTTGGTTACCTAATTGCTTGAGTAGGTTCGATGCTAACTCTTGATTCCCTAATGCCTTTTCGTGATTGGCTTGCTCTCTGAGTTCGTTGCGCTGAGCTTTATTTGCGGCCATGGCTAACTGAAAGGACTCGATAGCTTGTGCTGATTCGACTTTTAACTCTTCAAGCTCTACCAATAATGTGTCCAGGTTGTGCGACTGTTGTAGCTTCTTAATGTCATTCTCTAGTTGCAACTGCAGAGCGAGGTTTGCACTATTTTGAGATTGAAACTTTTCTGAATCGAAGGCTGGTGGAACAAAGTTAATGTTGTTTAACTGATAGATCAAAGCCGGATCTAACTGCAAGCCTGAAAACGCAGAAAGGTAGCCCAACTCTTGCGTGGTTGGATTCTGAACAAGCAGCACTGCGTAGAGATTACCTTGCGAGGTTTCATTGACACCACAGTCCGTAAGCGACTGTTGAAGCTGCAGCATAGCTAATTCACACGTAGGGTGCGGGGTATAGTAATACGGAAACGTAAAGCGAGTCGGTAGCGCTAAATCTACATTCGAATTTACTAGGTGCAGAGGTGTGTATTGAGTGAGGTTTGCTGACATTAAGATCAAACTCTATGGCTGTTCAGTTAGAGTTCGATATTGTGGTCGAAATGAAGACAAATGAGAAGCCAAAGCCGAAGATAAATCGGCTTTGGCTTCATTAGTTTTTGTGTTTACCCTAAGGAGGCATACAATGAGTTAAACTCGATCAGTTCGAGTGTTCTAACTCCACTTGTTCTGCTTTTTGGTAAGCTGGGTGGCTAGTTAAAAGCTCACCGTATTTAGCGATATTCGGGTAGAGCGCCGTTGCTCCAAAGTTCCCTACGATTTCAACGATGAACGACATCATGAAATCAGCACCAGTGAGTGTTTCTGCAACTAGGTAGGTTTTACCTTCCAGTGCATTATTCACATAGGTTAGGATTTTTTGGCTTTCAGCATCTGCGTAACCGCTTAGGAAGTTGGTCTCGGCGCCGTCTTTCATCACAAAGATCTTAAGTAACATTGGTAAAATGCCTGAGCTTTCAGCGAAGTGAAGCCACTGCGAGTACTCTACGTATTCTGCTGTACCGCGTATTGGTGCGAACTTACCCTGGCCGTATTTGTCGATTAGGTATTCGGTGATAGCGCCAGATTCAGTGATCACGACGCCATCGTCTTCAATGACTGGAGATTTACCCAACGGATGAACTGACTTCAATTCTGGTGGTGCTAGAAACGTGACACTGTCTCGTTGGTATGGTTTGATTTGGTAATCAACACCAAGCTCTTCCAATAACCAGATGATACGCTTCGAACGTGATTTGTTTAGGTGATGTAAAGTAATCATTATTCTGCCTATTTTGCTGCTTCAGCTGATTGAGTTATTTAGGTTCGTTCGTTTTGATAACAAGCTTGCCGAAGTTCTGACCTTCTAATAAGCCCATGAAAGCTTGTGGTGCTTCGTCTAAGCCTTCAATTAGGTGTTCACGGTACTGCATTTTTCCTTGTGACAACCATTCTGTCATTTGTACGGCGAACTCGTTGTAACGATGCGCGTAGTCATCAAAGATAATGAAGCCTTGCATCTTAATACGCTTAACCAGTAGGGTACCAACAAGACTAGACATGCGATCTGGGCCTTCAGGAAGCGAAGTCGCGTTGTATTGAGAAATAAGACCACAAACAGGAATACGAGCACCGGTGTTAAGTAATGGCATTACTGCATCGAAAACTTTGCCGCCTACGTTTTCAAAATATACATCGATCCCGTTGTCACACGCTTTAGCCAACTGATCAGCGAAGTCGTCGGCTTTGTGGTCGATACATTCATCAAAGCCAAGAACCTCTTTAGCGTACTGACACTTCTCTTGACCACCAGCAACACCGACAACACGACAGCCTTTTAGCTTACCGATTTGTCCAACGGTTGCGCCTACTGGACCCGTTGCTGCAGCTACAACCAGCGTATCGCCTTTCTTCGGTTGGCCAATATCTAATAAACCCATGTAAGCCGTAAAACCAGGCATGCCCATGATGCCAAGCGCGTAAGAAGGGTGCGTTGGCTCTTTACCTAGTTTGATTAGGCCTTCACCGTTAGAAACCCCGAGATCTTGCCAACCGGTATAA
Organism: Vibrio sp. OPT24; assembly: GCF_015163545.1. NCBI lineage: Bacteria > Pseudomonadati > Pseudomonadota > Gammaproteobacteria > Vibrionales > Vibrionaceae > Vibrio > Vibrio sp. OPT24. The sequence continues at coordinate 436,283 of NZ_JADDYI010000053.1, read as the reverse complement.
GCCAATACCCATTCGCCGATTTCAAAATCGCTGTTATTCGACTCTTCAACCTGACACACGGTTGCACCGACCATCACGTCGTCAATTGCAACTGGATCAGCGTAAGATTTAGCGTCGCTCATTCGGCCACGCATGTATGGGTCTAGAGAAAGGTACACTGAGCGAAGTAACATTTCGCCATCTTTAATTGCTGGTGCGGCTACTGTCTCTAAGCGAAAGTTTTCTTGAGTAGGTGCGCCAACTGGGCGAGAAGCCAATACGATGCGGCGATTGTCTTGTTGAGTCATTGGATGTCCTTAATTTTGATTATGTTCATTTAGAATTAGACCAGTCGTCTAGTCTTGTCGTCTAAAAATCCCGCCATCACCAAATTGATAAGAGGGCGGGTAATTTTTTATCAATAGCGATTAATACTGTGTATTTTTGTGTGATAACACACCTAGTGACCTGCATTTAGGTCTCAGTATTTAGTCGTTACCTTGTAAAACTTGCTTGGTCAGTCTCAGTGCCGATTCTAAGCTATGTGAGCTTTGACTTAACTTGCTTAGCAAACTTGCACCCAACCACATCGAGTAAAGGTTTTGAGCGGCATCTTGGCTGTTATTAACTTTAATAGAGCCGTCTTCAACACCACCAACAACGCAATTCTCAATCGTATGGGTGACTTTTCCAGCTCCTTTATGTAGAGCTTGGCGCATAGGATCAGAAAGATCAGACACTTCTGCACTGAGTTTAACCACTAAGCACTTATGAGCGTTGCAGGTACCATTTTCAATTTTTGTCCACAGCGAAAAGTAACTGATGATTCGTTGAAAATGATTACCTTCGCCATGCACTAAGATCGATTCAATTTTAGTTATGTAATTTTCAAAATAGTGTTGAATCAATGCTTCGCCAAACTGCTCTTTCGATTTAAAGTAGTGGTAAAACGAACCTTTCGGAACATCCGCTTCTTTGAGCAATTGCGATAAACCAACGCCATTAAAGCCGTTGTTCACTATTAATTGATATCCCACATTCAAAATATGCAGGCGAGTATCGTTCGTTTTTTCGTTCATGGACGTTACTATAATTTAAATTAGACCAGTCGTCTAGTGGTTGGTTTTTTCTGCATTGTGAAATCTTCATAACGTCTAAGGTAGCGTGCTCTTGAAGATTTTAACTTGTCGATTCAAGCGTGCACTATACGGTAAGCGGATAAATACAAAAAAGCCCCGACATATCTAGCATGTTGGGGCTTAAATCAACGAGATTGTTGCTTGATTACTATTCGGTTATTTAATGGCAATTAGCTCAACATCAAAAATTAAAGTCGATGAAGGTGGGATAGGACCTGAGCCGCCTTTCCCGTAAGCTAATTTACTCGGGATAAATAGACGAACTTTTTGACCTTCAACCATGTAAGTCAAACCTTCTTGCCAACCTTTGATTACTTGCTTAAGAGCAAATGAAATAGGCTCGCCACGCTCAACAGAACTGTCGAAGACAGTGCCATCTATAAGTGTTCCGTGGTAATGAACCGTTACTTTACTGTTCTTAGTTGGATGCTCAGTACCAGTGCCTTCTTCAAGTACAAGATATTGAAGACCGCTTTCAGTTGTAACCACACCGTCTTTGGCGCCGTTTTCGATGAGGAACTGTTGACCTTGCTTGATATTTTCTTCGCCAGATTTATGGTTCATCCAAGTGCGGTAGATCATGAAGCCAGCCAAAATAAAGACAATGACCGGGATGATAAATTTAGACATAGTAAAACCTATTTATAGTTAATGCTGAGTTTCGTAGTTAATGCAGAGGGTGTTAATTAATTGACTACCGCTGTGACTATGGTTGAGTCAAAAGGAAGTTAATCGTTTTTGCGATCCCAGTAACATCTTGGTGACCGGCAGTCAGTACTTGATATTTGCCGTTGATGATAAACGTTGGTACTGAGTTGATTTGACCTTTTACTGAGACTTCTTCTGCTTTCTTAACGTATTCAAAAAGCGCAACCTGTTGCTCTTTATTCAGCTGGTATGGACTAACCAAACCACGAGAAGTAAATGCTGTTTCTAAAGCTTGTTGGCGTTGTTCAGGAGTCGCATCTGCACCCATTTGAACCGCACCGAATAGATCATCCATGAAAGCGTGGTCAGGCGTTGCGTCAAGCTGCATTACCGCTGTGTAGTAGATCATCGCGCTGATTTGAGCACTTTCGTTGAAAGTCACATGAACTTTGCCAATCTTTTGGTCTGTCAGTGATTCAATCTCTGGAATTGCACTTTCCATTTGACGGCAATGACCACAATTAAGAGAGAAGATTTCAGTGATCGGAGATAAGTTAAATTCAGTCAGAGCCGCTGGAAGTGCTTCGTATTGAACACCTTGTTGTGGCTCATCTGTTTCACTACAGCCCGCGATAACAAGCACGGCAGCGAGTGCTGTAATGAATTTAGTAAGTGGTTTAAACATAATGTTTGCTCTAGCGTTGAGAAGTCGTGAGATTCTAACTATTTAGTAAGAATTGGAAAACAATTATAAGGTAAATAAATGCAAACAGTTCGAACTAGCGGGTGATGACAGGCTAGTTGACGGTTAACTGTGATCAAAAGCACTTTTTTTGGATGTGTTTTTTTCGTCTAAAGTTTTTGTCTAAAGTTTTTTTCTTGGTGCCGATATAGACATTAGTGAATGGTTTATCTGCATGAGTGGTTGGTGAAGTAATGAGATATTTAGCGATAATGTTAAGCATAGCTTTGGCAGGGTGTGAAACGACGTTACCAACGGGTATGTTAGGTGGCGATCTGCTAGAAACCGCGCCACAAACTGATTACGACTTGATGCATCCTGAATGGGGTGTGGTTCAAACGACATCTTTAGCGAGTAATCGTGGTTATGCGATCCAAAACAACGCTCGTCAACAAACCACTATCACAACCAACTATGGTCGCGGCGTATCAACCAATGATCCGCTAGAAGTTTTCCTTAGACAAAACCGTATCGATTTTGAAGTTCTGCCGGGTAACCATGTGATGGTAAAGCTTGAACAGCATGTGAACTTTAAAACAGGCTCAGCATTTCCTGAACCTGCTTACAACCAATGGTTAGACACATTAGGTAGCTACCTTTCTCAACGCCAAGATATCGATGTTGTGATTGAAGGGCACACCGATAACACGGGCACAGATCGAATCAATGATCCTCTGTCAGAGCAGCGCGCAAAAGAAGTGAAAGCTCGATTGGAAAGTCACTACGTTTCAAGCCGCTCAATCTATACCCGTGGCTTTGGCGAGTATGTACCAGCATGTACTAATGCTTCAGCACAAGGCAAAGCGTGTAACCGCCGTGTCGAGTTAATGTTGATTGTGGCAAAGTAATCTTTTGAGCTGTCGCTACTCAATTGGTTTGATTTGTCTCGACTAGGCTTAAATAACAGAAATAAAAAATCCTTCACATTCGAGGGATTTTTTGTATCTGACTTTCGCTATGCTTGTGAGCTTATGCGAATTGTTTTTCTAAGTAAGAGACGATGTCTGAAGACTCGTACATCCACTCAGTTTTGCCGTCTTTCTCAATACGTAGGCAAGGCACTTTCACTCGACCGCCGCCAGCTTCTAGCTCTGCACGGTGTTGTTCATTGTTTTTTGCATCGCGAAGTTCAAACTGAACCGATTGACGTTTCATCGCGCGGCGCACTTTTACGCAAAATGGGCACGCTTCGAACTGGTATAACGTGTGCGTTTTTGCTTGCTCATTCACTTTGCTTTGCTCTTCTTGAGAACGTTTCACACCACGAGGGCTGAAAACAAAATTCAATAGCAAGATGACACGACCTAAAAACCAACGGATAAACTTCATAACTCTCTCTACATATTTAAAATTAGCGTTACAATTTGCAGCATTATATACACAAGTTTTGTCAGATGCTCGCAACAAACCGCTAATATCTATTTTGTCCGTTCGATCGTGTGAGACTTAGCCACATTTAGTCCTAAACGCTTAGAAAGCCGAGTTAGGTTTGCACGGTCTGTTTTTAGAACTCGTCCCGCTTGTGCCCAGTTAAAATTGGCATCTTCTAACACTTCAGTAATGATGCTGCGTTGGAAATCGTCTGTTGCACCACGTAAACCGGCTGAAAGATCGATGGTTGGTGTTGATAAAGGCGTATTCTTTACTTGTGTTGTCGCGATAGGCTGATCTTGGTCTAGAGGCCCACAGTCTTCTTTTGTAATCGTAACTAGGTTTTTATTTGTGCTGCGCGCCAGTGCTTTAAGTGCTGAACGGCTGATAACGTGTTCAAGCTCACGAACGTTACCTGGCCAACCGTAACGGTTTAGGAATACCAGAACATCAGAACGGAACTTAACTTGGTTGATACCAAGCTTACGACGCGCTTGTTCTAAGAAAAAACCCGCTAGCAAGCTGATGTCGTCATCACGATCTTTTAGAGCAGGCACCGCGATAGGGTACACGCTCAAACGATGGTATAAATCGGCTCTGAATCGGCCGTCTTCAACTTCTTGCTTTAAGTCTCGGTTGGTTGCAGCCAGAACACGAACATCGATGGTTTGGATGTTGTCTTGGCCAACAGGTTGGATCTCGTTGTTTTGCAGTGCTCGCAGCAGCTTGCTTTGCGCGGCCAATGGTAATTCACCAATTTCATCAAGAAACAGGGTGCCGCCATCTGCTAAAGCAAATTTGCCCAAACGGTTTTTATCTGCGCCGGTAAAGGCGCCACGAACGTGACCAAACAATTCACTCTCAACCAAGTTTTCAGGGATCGCAGCACAGTTAACATAAACTAGTGGTTTACGTTTGCGCTGTGATTGATGGTGCAGGGTGCGAGCTACTAATTCTTTACCCACCCCCGTATCACCGTGAATCAGGATGTTGAATTCAGACGGTGCAACAACTGCGATGTCGTTCTTAAGCGCGACCATGGTGTCACTGTTACCAATTAACTCGCCGCCATCACGTTCCCATGACTCGACATTCAACTCTTCCAGTAACTGTTTTGACTGTTTCGCTTGATGTTCAAGTTGCGAGAAGGTTAGTGCCATTTGCATGGATGACGCCGCAATAGCAGCCAGTACTTCGAGGTTGCGAGCAGGGATGTTAGCGAAGACATCAGGTTTTAGGCTGTCTAGAGTTAGAACCCCTAATAACTTGTCGCCAAATAGCAAAGGTAGGCCCATGCAAGCGTGCATTGGCAGATCGCCATCATGGTCTATCAGCAGACCATCGAAAGGATCGGGTAGGGAACTGTCGGCATCGAAACGAACAGGAGAGCGAGACGCGCAGATTTCTTCAAAACGCGGATGTTCTGAAATGATAAAGCGACGACCGAATGTATCTCGACTAAGCCCTTGCATTGCAATAGGGACTAAAGTGTCGCCTTGAAGGCTTAAAAGCGCGACACAATCACACGTTATGGTTTTACGAATGGCATCGATAAGGCGATTAAAACGATCTTGATCGTTCACACCACTCGCGAGGCCAATGGTCATTTCCATGAGGGTAGATGCGGAGATATCTTGCATAAAAAACTCTAACTGTGTGTGTTTATCTACATAATAGAGTCTTATAGACTTAAAAAAAAGGTCTTTTTGACATTTTTATAAGATGAATTTTGAGAATGAAACCAGTAATGACGGGGATTGATAAACTTGGCACTGATTGTGCAATGACAGTCGTGGAATACGTATTATAACGCTGATTGAAAAGACTATTCTTGATCTCAATCAATCAGGCTGCATTAATCGGGTTCCTCGATTTTTTGAAACAAAAGTGAGTCAAAATAACTCGGTTTCTAAAAATAACTAACGTTTCAGAAAATCGATAAGTCATTCTTAAATTTTCAGTAGTCAAAATGACATATAGGTCATAAGGCTCAGTGTTCGGAGTAAATTCATGCTTAACAATGCACATATCGAAATCATCAAATCTACTATTCCTCTACTTGAGAGTGCAGGCCCTGCTTTAACTCAGCATTTTTATCAACGTATGTTCACGCATAACCCTGAGTTGAAAGATATCTTCAATATGACTCACCAAAGAACAGGTCGCCAAGGCGTAGCACTGTTTGAAGCTATCGCGGCTTATGCAAAGAACATTGAAAACCTAGCAGCGCTTACAACAGCGGTTGAACGTATTGCGCAGAAGCACACCAGTTTTAACATTCAACCAGAGCATTACCAAATTGTTGGTTTACACCTGATTGAAACATTACGTGAATTAGCTGCTGACGCATTTACTCCAGAAGTTGAAGAAGCATGGACAGCCGCTTACCTATTCTTAGCGCAAGTATTCATCGATCGTGAAGCTGAACTTTACTTGCAGCGTAAGCAAGCTGTAGGTGGCTGGGAAGCAGCACGTGCGTTTGTGATTGCAGATAAGATTGAAGAATCAGCACTTGTAACAAGCTTTATCCTTCAGCCAAAAGATGGCGGTGAAGTTTTAGACTACACACCAGGTCAATACATCGGTATCGAAGTGAAACCTGAAGGTTCTCAATACAGCGAGATTCGTCAATACTCACTGTCTGATAGGCCAAACGGAAAATACTACCGTATCTCTGTGAAGCGTGAAGGCCAAGGTCTAGAAACGCAAGGTGTGGTGTCCAACCACCTACACGACACGGTTGCTGTTGGTGATGAAGTTAGCCTTTACGCGCCAGCTGGTGACTTCATTTATCAAGAACGCAGCAAACCGGTAACGCTTATCTCTGCAGGTGTTGGTGTTACGCCAATGCAGTCCATGCTTGAGTTCCTAAACACTAAAGAGAAAAACGAGCCAGTACTCTACCTTCACGCTTGTGAGAATGTAGATCAGCACTCGTTCACTACTCGCGTAAAAGACATTGTTGCCGACAAAGGTTGGGAAGCGAAAACGTGGTACATGAACAAAGACGAGTCTGCATGTGAAAACACACATCAAGGTCAAATGGATCTAGCATCTATCTCTGACACTAAAGGCTTTGAAGAGAGCGATTTCTACATCTGTGGCCCTGTTGGCTTCATGAAGAATATCGTAGAACAGTTAGATGCACTTAAAGTAGACCGCTCTCGCGTCCACTACGAAGTTTTTGGCCCTCACGCTAACTTCTAATCGTTCTCGCCTGATCTACTAACACTCGCCTGAACTATTAACACCTTGCCTATTCAAAGGCCTCACATTGTGAGGCCTTTTTTACATGTATGTACTTTTCTTATTTTACATTTTCTGTATCGCTAAATTACGCCGTCTACTTAGCTTAAATCCCCCCGTTAAAAAAGCGGTCGTTAATCGAACGCCTATTTCCGACCCTGTTATAACCTCTCACATAAATATTTTTCTCTCTCAGGGATAACTAGAAAACTTGCATTATCGTATGAAACGAATTTATTTCATTTGATAACGTGGTTCTATATGTTCTGAACGTGTAATTAACGTTTGCTAAAAGTGTTAATTTTGCTGA
>NZ_JADDYI010000053.1:342492-428800 GCF_015163545.1 Vibrio sp. OPT24 | reverse complement strand
TCTCATTAATAAAACTGTCATACCCTTCATCTAGTCTTTCGTTCATCAACTTACGGCACAGGTTAAGGAAAGAGATTGAACATCAAGGATGTGGCAGATCTTGCGGGAGTTTCTCCAGCAACGGTATCTCGATTTGTTAATCGACCACAATCAGTGGCTTTGACGACAGCTAACAAGATTAAGCGAGTGATTGAGACGACAGGATATCGAATTGAGAGAAAGTCACAGGCGCTTGAGCTCAACAAAAATCCGACGATTGGTGTACTGATTCCGAGTCTCCTTAACCCTGTCTTTTCAGAAGTTGTTGCGGGTATTCAGGAACGGGCGAGACATTTTGGTTACTCAACTTTAGTTTTAGACACCCAGTATGACAATGAACAAGAGCAACAAGCTGCGGTTGATTTTATTCGTCAAAGGGTTGAAGGAGTGATCTTGACGATAGCTAACGCTTCGGATAATGCGGCTCTCGAATTACTGCGGAGCTTTAAGTTTCCTTACTGTTTGTTGCACAACCAATCTACTGAAAATGAGCCTTGCGTTTACGTTGATAACTATCAAGCAGGTAAGGACGTCGCAAAGAAAGTTTTTGAATATGGGCATACAGAGATAGGGATGATTACTGGTCACTTTGCTTCATCCGACCGTGCGAAAAAACGGTATGAGGGGTTTAAGCAAGGCCTACGTGAGAGCGGTGTCGAATTGAGCCAGCTTCTTGAAGTAGACCAAAACAAGCTTATCCCATTCACTGATTCTGAGATGACGCTATTCAATGGGGATTTTGCCCCTACAGCGTGGTTTTGCAGCAATGATTTACTGGCGCTTAAAACAATGAACGCACTTAGGAGTATAGGTAGACGAATCCCGCAAGATGTTTCGGTCGTGGGCTTCGATGGTATGGGGCTTGGGCAGTTGGTTTGTCCTAGCTTGGCGACGGTTGCTATCCCACATTTCGATATGGGGAAAATGGCTGTCGATATTTTGTTTAATGCGAAAGTAGGCTCAATCGCCCAGCGTGAATTTTCGCTGAAATATGAACTACAAATGAAGGGATCGCTTGGTGCGGTTCCGGTAACCACCCAATTTAGTTAACGGACGATTTGTTGGAGAACGCAATGGCACAACATCATTTACTACAAGCTGGAAAGTCATCAAAAATGAGAAAACTAACTAGCTTACTCATTGGCTTTGCTGGCGTCGCTTTTCAGGCTCAGGCATCCAATGCTATTTGTTACAACTGTCCACCAGAATGGGCGAACTGGGGTGGGCAACTTCAGTTGATCAATAAAGAGCTAGGAATACGAATTCCTATGGACAACAAGAACTCAGGTCAGTCCTTATCCCAACTGGTTGCAGAAAAGAATAGCCCAGTTGCTGACGTGGTTTATTACGGTGTTTCTTTCGGTATTAATGCGACAGAGCAAGGTGTTGTAAGCGCTTATAAACCAAAGAATTGGGACCAGATACCCGAAGGCATGAAAGACCCACAAGGACATTGGTTTGCCATTCATTCCGGTACTATTGGATTTTTTGTAAACGTAGACGCACTTGATGGTGCTGACGTACCGACAAGTTGGGAAGACCTTTTAAAACCTGAATATCGTGGGATGGTGGGATACTTAGACCCAACGAGTGCCTTTGTTGGCTACGCGAGTGCGGTCGCAGTGAATGAAGCCATGGGAGGGAGTATTGATAATTTTGCCCCTGCAATCGAGTATTTCAAGAAGTTGGCGAATAACCGTCCCATAGTTCCTAGACAAACCTCTTACGCTCGTGTGATTTCTGGAGAGATTCCAATCTTAATCGATTATGACTTCAATGCGTATCGTGCCAAATACAATGACTTTACTAATGCTGCCTTTGTTATTCCTAAGGAAGGCTCAATTGCTGTCCCCTATGTAATGAGTAAAGTGAAGAACTCTCCAAACTCAGAAAATGCCCAGAAAATTTTAGACTTTGTATTGTCAGATAAAGGCCAACAACTGTGGGCTGAAGCATATTTACGCCCGGTTATTGATGGTGTGATGAGCGAAGAAGCACAGAGTAAATTTCTTCCAGCAACAGAGTACGAACGAGTTGGTTCTGTCGACTTTGCAAAAATGTCTGAAAACCAGTCTACGTTTGCGGATATGTATATCCGAGAAGTGAACTAATAGCCTATTAAAATGTTGGATGGCGGGGTTACACCCGCCAATATCTCTATGAAAAATGATCGTATTTCCTTATTTCTGATTTTGCCAGCCATCACCGTTAGCTGTGCATTTTTTCTATTGCCAGTCGTGCAGTTAATCAAGGTTTCGCTAATAGATGGCGGCGCTATAAGTTACTGGCATATTTTAACTAGACCTATCTATTTAAAAAGTTTGATTTCGACAGTTGGACTGTCTGTTTTAGTCACTCTGGTTAGTTTAGCGATAGCGACCATCTCAGGACTGTTTTTAACTCGCTATGACTTTAAAGGTAAGCAGGTCTTGGTTGCAATGCTGAGCTTCCCATTGGCTTTCCCAGGTGTTGTTATTGGTTTTTTTGTCATCATGCTTTCAGGGCGACAGGGGCTTTTCGCTCAGCTTGGGTTGATGTTGACGGGTGAGCGTTGGATGTTTGCTTATACGATGGCAGGGCTGTTTTTGGGTTATTTATATTTTTCTATTCCACGGGTTGTATTGACCGTAATGGGAACGGCGGAAAAGCTTGATCACAATCTACTTGAAGCCGGTCGATCCCTAGGTGCAAATCGTTGGCAGATCTTTAAAGACGTCACGCTTCCGGCGCTAACCCCCGGCCTAATCTCTTCGGGTTCGATTTGTTTTGCTACATCTATGGGAGCATTTGGTACCGCGTTTACGTTGGCGACTAATATCAACGTTCTTCCTATGACGATATATACCGAATTTACGCTCAATGCCAATTTCGCAATGGCAGCTGCACTGAGTTTGATTCTCGGCCTAGTGACTTGGTTTTGTTTGGCGTTGGCTAAGCGTTATGGCAACGCATCTGCAGCGATGGGGGGATAATAATGAAAAAAGATAAATACTTTTACATGCAGCTGTTTTTCACATTGACGGTATGTGCGTTCTTGATTGTGCCGGTGTTTATGTCGGTAGTCGCTGGTCTTACAAATAACTATTTTGTCGGTGTTAAAAGTGGGTTTACCTTTCGTTGGGTTGAACAAGTATGGACACTGTATTCAGATACGATTTGGTTAACCCTACAAATAGCCATTGCAACCACGTTAATCAATGTTGTCATAGGTGTACCGTGTGCTTACGTACTTGCGAAAAGTAAAAGTAGATGGGCTTCTATTTTTGACGAACTACTTACACTCCCCATTGCAATTCCGGGGATGGCAATTTCGTTAGGTTTGATTCTAGCGTATGGAGGGTTTAATGACTTCCGCTCAAGTTGGATGTTTATTCTTGTTGGTCATGTGATTTTCACACTGCCTTTCATGGTTAAGTCTGTTCTATCAATTTTGCAGAGTATTAACTTCCGTGTTCTTGAGGAAGGCGCTGCAAGTCTTGGCGCGACTTTTTGGCAGCGATTTTTTGATGTAATTGTTCCCAACTGCAAGGCAGGTATTGTCGCAGGTATGTTGATGACTCTCACTTTGTCTATTGGTGAATTTAACCTGACATGGATGCTGCACACGCCATTAACGAAGACATTACCAGTGGGGTTAGCTGATTCATACGCTTCAATGAGGCTCGAAATTAGCTCGGCTTACACACTAATTTTCCTTTGTTTAATCCTCCCTCTATTGGTCTTGGCTCAAGCATTGAACAAGAAACCAGTGACAAATAATTAAGATCAAAATCAATATGTTAGAACAACAAAATGGCGTGGAAATTTCGCTAAATAATATTACGAAGACATTCCCAGATGGAACCTTGGCGTTAAAGCCGACAAATCTCAAAATTAAGGCGGGCGAAATCTTAGTTTTGCTTGGCCCATCAGGATGCGGAAAGACAACTACATTGCGTATGATTGCAGGCCTAGAGTTTGCGGATGAAAATGGCGGCACGATTGTGTTTGGTGATCATGATGTTACGTGTTTGCCAATCGAACAACGTAAAGTTGGGATGGTGTTTCAGTCTTATGCTCTATTCCCAAATATGAATGTTAGCGAAAACATTGCTTATGGACTTAAGGTTCGTGGAGTCACTCCGTCTGAGATAACCAGAAAACTAAAAGAAATGCTTAACATGTTCGACTTAGAAAAGTATGCGAGTCGAAATGTCCATCAGCTTTCAGGAGGCCAGCGTCAGCGCGTCGCTTTAGCAAGAGCAATTATCACTGAACCTGATGTTCTTTTACTTGATGAACCGTTATCTGCATTAGATGCTCTGCTGAAACAAAGATTACGTGGTGATATCCGAAATCTCTTAAAAAAACTCGGCATTACAGCGGTATATGTCACTCATGATCAAGAAGAGGCAATGGCTATGGGGGATCGCATTGCGGTTTTAGACCATGGAGAAATTGCGCAAATTGGTTCAGCAAAAGATATCTATTTGAAGCCAGTTAACAACTTTGTTGCCGATTTTATTGGTCAAATGAACCGACTCGAAGGGAGTGTGGGTGATGGACAACTGATGTTGGATACAGGCAAACAGATTACTTTGTCTGATCAAGTGCTCTCACAGGTCTCTGCTAATAAAGAAATCAGTGTAATGTTAAGGCCTGAAGATATTTTACTAACGCAAGTAACTGATGAAAACAGCGCACTAACTGCAACGGTTATTAGTACTGTATTTCTTGGCGATCGCACGCGCGTAACGTTGTCGGGCTTACAGAAAAACAGAACTCTGATGGTTGATTGTTTTGCTCGAGTTGATTATCAAATTGGTCAAGTTGTCATTATCTCGTTCGCCCCTGAGCGGCTAATTCTTTTAAAGAAGTAATACTATGTTAATTGCACAACTGACAGACCTGCACATCAAGCAGGGGGGCAAGCAGGCCTATAAGAAAGTTGATACGTTGAAATGTTTATATGCTGCCGTAAACCATATCAACGACTTACGCCCGAGACCTGATTGTGTCGTGGTGACGGGAGACTTGGGTGATTTCGGAGTGCTTGAAGAGTATCAATTGATCAATAAGGCTCTCGCAGAGTTTGAAATGCCATTGCATGTTATTCCTGGAAATCATGATGATAGGCATAATTTACGTGATGGGTTATCGAATCTTATATCCTTTGATCATCCGCAATATTGCAATTTTGTGGCCGAGAAAGATGAATTGATATTAGTAGGACTGGACTCATCTGTAATTGGCAAGCCATATGGTTATTTAACAACAGAAACACTGGAGTGGCTTGATTCTGTTTTGACTAAAAATTCAACTAAGCCAGCGATGTTATTTATCCATCATCCCCCTATGGAAGTTGGCCTTAATCACATGGATGTCCAGAATTTGCAAAACAGTGATGAATTATATGATGTCCTTAAAAGATATGGCAATGTGACTGGTATCTGCGCAGGTCATCTACATCGACCGATTACTGCCGTTTGGAATTCAATTCCAGTTTGGGTTGGGCCATCTCACAGTCATTCAGTGACACTCGATTTAGATCCGAACGCATGTTCGTCATTTTCGCTGGAACCAAAAGCGATTCAATTGCTAACGGTAAAAGGTCGGACAGTCGTTTCTCATATCAGTTACATTGATGATAGCGATGGACCTTACCCATTCTTTGACGAAGAGGGTGCATTGATCGATTAATAAGGTAAACAGGTTATTGACGTTATTGGTTGGAGCATAACATCTAACACCAACTAGCCAATAGCCAGCATATAAGTTTCTCATGTGCTTACGGTGCGAGTATCCGTGGTGATACGCGCTCCGTATTTTACTTGGTTTAGCTTTAAAGGCGCTTGATCTTCTTAGACATATATTCAGCATCAAAAAACTCTGGCCAGTACATTTTCACGTAACCGCCTGCAACCCAAATCACTAAAATGGTTGCGATGGTCAGTTCAAAGAAACCGAATTTATGCAGCCAATACCATTGTGGATATTCAGCGCCGAAAAACGTAGTTAGGCGGTGCATAGCTATCGCGCTGATAACGGAAGGGAAGGTGACGGCAGCAATCGAAGGCTGGAACTTTAGGCGCATTAATCGGATGTAGCATAAGTAAATGAGTAAAGTCATCGTGATAGCAATGCCTGCCAACGCGCCAGTAAGAATCGGGTCTGGATTGTCGAAATTTACCAAGTAAGCGGCTAAAGACAGGTTCACCGGAGCCGCCATAATGGCCAGTGTTGGCCTTGCTCGCCGGGGTAGATTTCCTTCGAATACTAAGCGGTACAATACCACTGGCAGCATAAGAAAATAGATGCCAATACAAGTGGCTGCAAGTGTTTCTGAAAAGACGGTGTGTCCAAATTGTGTGCCCGCTAACGAACTGCTTATCAAGCCCACCGGATACAGAAACCAACTTGGTACAATGTTCGACATTTTGAAATTGATGATCTGGAAACTAAAGAACAATACCATCATTGTAAAGTGCAACAACAACGCGCAGAACCAGACGGGGTAAGCAATGACTGCAGAGATCTCGGCTAAATAATCACACAGGATAAGAAGCGCCATGCTCATTGGTGCCATCAAACTACCACTTAAGGGATGGCGTATATCATTTAAGAAAGTGTTTAAACTCGTTAGGTAACGAAATAAAACGGGCAGCAATAATAGTGCGCCAAATGAAGCTAGGTAAGGGCGAATGATTTCACCAATGCCTGGGACATATAAAGCCCATGCTTGTCCTAGTCCAATTACTCCAAGTGCTAAAGACGCCTGAGATGGCGGCACATTTTTTACCTGGGTTAATCTTCTCCAGTTCAACGACTTGCTCCAACTTAATAATTTATAGAATGTGAGGTATTTATAGTATTTGAGTGAATTATCGAATGTCTGTTCTAGCTAGAACGTTCAGTTATGCCATCAATAGATGTTAAGAGCACTCAAATAATTTTGAGTGGATGATAGCAAGTTTAACGTTTGCTTTTTTGATTTTGATGCGGAATCGGGACATTAAGCACGGGGAAAGTGTGCTTTATTTCTTGAGTTATTTGTAATTAGCTAACTTTTTGTACTGACCTATCACAGAGATGTAATGCATACAATGTCGCTAACGTGCTTCATCTTGCTGTGGGAGATCTTGCTGTCTGAGCTTCTCGTTTTTCAGCGTACGGTTAAGTAATTGACTGTAAATTGGCTGCCCACCTAGCATTTGAGCAATGATAACTGCCCCTAAGCAAGTGATGATCAACGGTAGAATAAGATAGTAGTTATTGGTCATTTCAATAACCAATAGTATACCTGTAATGGGTGCTCGTACCGTAGCAGCAAACAAAGCTCCCATACCTGCAATCGCAAACATACCCGGTTCAATATTCAGTTCTGGGAAGAATGCTGCTGTAGTAAGCCCAAAGGCGTAACCAAAGAGTGTTCCTAGTGCGAGCATCGGTGCAAAGATGCCGCCCGGAGCACCTGAACCGAAGCAAAGTAGGGTGGTGATAACACGTCCTAAAAAGATCAGCAGCAGTACGTTTGCACTGTAACCACCATTAGTGATATTCGGGATGATACCAATACCACCGCCTGTTAATTCAGGTATGTAAAGCAGTAACAAGCCAAAGCAGCCACCAAGCAGGGTGCCGGTGATTAAATAGCGTTTGCGGTCATTTTTGTGTATCGCAACAAATAAGTCTTGCGACAGCGTGATCAGTTTATTGAAAATTACGCCAAACAAACCGAACAATACGCCTAATAACAAGAACAACCAAAGCGCATTTAATTCCGGTGGTTGATATTGAGGCATCGTGATAACGGCCGATTGTCCATTGATGGAACGAAAAACAATATTGGCTGAAATAGCAGAGATGATCACTGCTTTGATCGAAATGAGCGAGTAGCGGAATTGGGGTCTCATCTCTTCGACGACGAACATGATTCCCGCTAGTGGCGCATTGAATGCTGCAGCTAAACCACCAGCCGCTCCTGAAGCAAGCAGCGAGTGTCGAGTATCATCATCTTTGACGCGAAAAATATCAGTTACCATACGACCAATACTGCCGCCCATTTGAACAGTCGGCCCTTCACGGCCTAAAACCATACCTGAACCTAGTGCTCCCATACCTCCAAAGAATTTGACTGGCAATACTCGCCACCATCGAACAGGACGCATTCCGTCCATAGCACCTTCAATTTCAGGTATACCTGAACCTGCGGCTTCTGGAGCAAAGCGATGTACAAGGAAATATCCAATAAAAGCGAATGCTGCACTGATAATAAAAGCGGCTAACCAAAGAGGAACAAAATTGGTAATTTCATCTTTTAGCCAATCGGTACGAGTTTCTGAAATGAAATGAACGGCTACTTCGAAATAGGTGCCAACAACCCCAGCAAGCACGCCAACGATACAAGAAAGAAAGAGGACAGAAGCGGGTGTTTTGTCTCTAGAGAGAAATTGGTTGATAGCATCCCTTGGCATTTTTGCGAGTAAGGACTGCTTAATTTTCTCTCTTCTGGTCATTGAGGTTAGGTTCCTGTGTCGATAAGGCGGGGCTGTTATGAATTATACGCTTCCTATTCATATCCTATAGTAATAAAGATGAAAAGTTGAATTTCATTTATGGAGTGCGTTCATTCCATTTATGGAATCTATGGGTAATAGTGGTATCACCGTCACAATTTTGATCGATTATCTGGCGGTGGCTTGAATATCCCCAAAAATGAACCATAGTTAAATCGTAAAGCAACATAACAAACCGCAAGGAGAAGTGAGGTTTTACACACAATTTGGATGGATTCAGAAATAAAGTTTTAGTTCCTCGTTAATTGTTCAGGTCGATATTTAAGGCTTCCTGATTCGCGAACTCACGATTGAGTAACGAGGGTGAGGCGTACTGATGAAGTACGCCTTTAGTTCGTCTGGATCATCCATTCCCGCTTTTAATCTCTCCTGCTTATCCCTTGCCATTCTATTAATTATCATTCCTCTATAAATCATTCTCAGTATAAACAAGCGATTGGGGTCAACTTTTCGTTAATTGAGTATATACTCCCTAAAAAAGGAGGACTGATATGACCAAAAAAGTTCCTACAAACATAATCACGGGTTTTCTGGGTGTTGGTAAGACAACCGCTATTTTGAACCTGCTAAAAAATAAACCTGAAAATGAAAGCTGGGCTGTTCTGGTTAATGAGTTCGGGGAAATCGGTATTGATGGGGCATTGATGACAGATCAAGGGGCTCTAATTAAAGAAGTGCCAGGTGGTTGTATGTGTTGTACGGCTGGCGTTCCAATGTCGGTGGGTATCAACGCTTTGCTTCGTCAGAAGCCTGATCGCTTGTTGATTGAGCCAACAGGACTTGGCCACCCTAAGCAGGTTATTGCTACGCTGACTTCAGAACAATACACACCGTATGTTGATTTAAAAGCGACGCTTGGTTTGGTTGACCCACGAAATCTATCTAATGAAAAGTACACCTTGAATCAGAACTTTAACGATCAGCTAGGCAGTGCTGATGTGATTTTAGGCACTAAGGTTGATTTAGTGCATTCTGAAGATATCGATGTATTTAATGACTGGGTCACTAACCAATCGCCATCAAAAGTGTTCCACAAGTTAATCCATGATGGTGAAGTGCCTTTGGAAGTGTTAGATATCGAAAGAGTACACGGCAGTGCTTCATCTCATATTGAATCGCACCATCATGATCACGCCGAACAAGAACCTCAATTCCTACTTCCTCCCGGTGAAGCGTTCATTCGAAAAGAGAACAAAGGGCAGGGTTACTTTAGTTGTGGCTGGCTGTTTGGTGCAGAGCATAAATTTGATTTCGATGCGCTGTTCTCAATGCTGTCGGATCTGACGGCTGAGCGTGTAAAAGCTGTCGTGAATACTAATCAAGGCTGCTATGCGTTTAACGTCGCGAATCAAGTAGTATCAGTGAATGAAATTTCCCTTGATGGCTTTGAATCCCGACTGGAAGTGATCGATTCGCAGTTAATGCCTTGGGGTGATCTCGAGCAGATTCTACTCAAGTTGTGTGGTATCAAATAGCCCAATTATCCTGTTTGGAATGATGATTCTGGTGTTTGCTTCGCGGATGGTGAGGTAAACACCCGATTAAATGAGAAAGTTTGCGTTATATCACGATAAATGTGAGATAAATCACTCTAATTACTTTATAGTGCTCGGCTGAAATAAGAATGTAGGCTGTCTGCTTAAGGAACCCGTAACAATGTCATTTTCTTCTCAAGGTTTTGCTCCTGAATTAGTCAAAGCGTTGACTGAGTGTGGTTATGAAAAACTCACTCCAATTCAACAAAAAGCGATTCCAATGGCTCGTAAAGGCCATGATATTTTTGCTACTGCTCAAACCGGTACGGGTAAAACAGCGGCATTCTCATTGCCTGTTATTCAGCATCTATTGAACAGTGATAAAAAAGCCTCTCGTGGCACGGCTCGTGGACTTATTCTAGCGCCAACTCGTGAGCTTGCTGCACAGATCGCTCAAAACATTAAAGACTACGTGAAATACACTGAACTAAGCGTTGCTGCGGTTTATGGTGGTAACAAAATGTCTTCACAGGTTCGTCAATTAGAACTGGGTGTTGATATTCTGGTTGCAACACCAGGCCGTTTAGAAGAGCACTTAGAAGCGGGTAACGTGTCGATTGCTAATCTAGAGTTCCTAGTGTTTGATGAAGCTGACCGAATCCTCGATATGGGCTTCATCAATGCCGTTCGTAAGATCATGTTGGATGTAGAAACGTCTCCACAAATCATGATGTTCTCGGCAACAACATCAACTCAGTTAAACCAACTTTCAGTTGATATTCTACGTAAACCAAAGCGCATCAGTGTTGAACGTGAAAACTCAACGGCCGCCACGGTGGGCCACGTGGTTTATCCAGTGGATCAAGAACGTAAAACAGAACTGCTTTCTGAACTGATTGGTCGTAAAAACTGGCGCCAAGTACTTGTGTTTGTGAACTACAAAGAAACAGCGAATGACGTAGTTAAAGAACTTAAGTTAGATGGTATCAAAGCGGTTCTTTGCCACGGTGATAAAGCGCAAAGTGCTCGTCGTCGTGCATTAGATGACTTTAAAGAAGGCAGAGCTCGTGTAATGGTAGCAACCGATGTTGCAGCCCGCGGCCTTGATATTGAAGACTTGCCACACGTAATTAATTACGACATGCCTTTCCTAGCGGAAGATTACGTTCACCGTATTGGTCGTACAGGCCGCGCTGGTAAACAAGGTCATGCAATCTCTTTCGTTAACCGCGAAGAAGAGTTGACTGTTGTTCAAGTTGAAACACTTATTCAACAACGTATTCGCCGTGTCGAACAACCAGGTTATGAACCGAAGAAACGTGATGCTTACATTGAGAAGTTGAACACAAAATCGGCTTACAAAAACCGTCAGGGTCGCAAGAACAACGCGAGCGAAGAGCCTCAAGATCAAGCAAGTGCTGAGCGTCGTTTGACTATGATGAAGCGAATTAAAAACCGTCGTAAGTAATTACGGTTGGTGTTGAATAGAGCCACTGTTATGTGGCTCTTTTCGTTTGTATTTTTAGTAAGATTGTTTATTGTCATTACTACTTCGTTTCAACCTCGCTTCATTTCAAGCCCGATCAAGAAACAAGAACCATTAAATAAAAATAAGTCGATAGGTAATAATATGGATAGCGCACTACTTTGGGCTTTTATTCCCACGTTTTTCTTCGTATCAATTACGCCTGGGATGTGTATGACCTTAGCTTTGACATTGGGTATGAGCATTGGTTACAAACGTACATTATGGATGATGATCGGTGAACTGGCCGGTGTCGCTGTGGTTTCTGTCGCAGCGGTACTGGGTATTGCTTCTATTATGCTTAATTATCCATGGTTATTTACGGCCTTCAAATTTGTGGGTGCAAGCTACTTGTTCTATTTGGGTGTTCAGATGTGGCGTTCAAGAGGCAAGTTGGCGATCAGTACTGATAATCAAACAACTGAAGTGAACAATGATTGGGACCTTGTGGTACAAGGTTTCGTGACAGCAATTGCCAACCCGAAAGGTTGGGCGTTCATGATTTCATTACTGCCTCCTTTCATTAATAGTAATGTCGATTTGGCGCCTCAGTTGTTTATTCTTGTTTCTATTATTCTCGTTTCTGAATTTGTCTGCATGACCTTGTATGCGACAGGTGGTAAGAGCCTAAAACATATGCTGGGTAAAGCCGATAACGTTAAGTTGATGAACCGTATTGCTGGTACGTTAATGATGGGCGTTGGCGTGTGGTTGTTTGTGAGCTAATTCTGGTTAGCTAACGATGCTCAACGGGTTAGCTAGCTCATAGAATATAAAAAGAGCGATAGGGTATTTAGCCTTATCGCTCTTTTTGATTTGATTTAGCTAGCGAATAGAAGCTAGATAACAGTAAGGTTACTGATCTTAGCTAGATTTGCTTATTAAACCGCGATTTCACCGCCGTCTTCACGACGAATCACAACGGTAGATGCTCTTGGGCGAACTGAAACTCCTGATGGAGTTTCTTCTGCTGCATCGGTGCTGTATGGCCAGTTGCCAGGGTGCTGAATGTTTACAAATAATGACTTATAATCTGGGCTGATGGTAAAGCCTGTTACTTCACAACCGTTAGGGCCAACAAAGAAGCGCTTGAGCTCTGCTTGATTATCGGCACCAACCACTTCTTGAGTGCCATTTTCATCTGTCAGCTTTGATGGTACGACTGCGAGCATTTGATCATTAGTATAAGACGTAACTTCGTCTGCACCGTTATCGGTTTGAATCCACAAAATACCGCGGGGATCAAACGCTAAGCCGTCCGGACTCGCAAATTGGTTCATGTCAGTCAAACTTGAACGGTTAGTGTCTGCATCACCATTGGCTGGTGAACCGAACACAAAAATATCCCATGTAAAGTCTGATGCAGCTTCACTCTCATCCCAACGAATCACATGACCAAATTTGTTGTTCAAACGTGGGTTTGCTGCGTTTGTTTCATCGGTACGAGAAGTGTTGTTGGTTAACGTTAGATATACAGAACCAGTGTATGGGTCTACTGTACACCACTCCGGACGATCCATTGGAGTGGCTCCAACAAGGTCGGCGGCACCTGCCGTGTTTAGGATTATTTCTGCTAACGAGTTAAAGTTGTCCGCCAGTGTACCTCCAGAAACAGTGGTACTTTCTAGTGTTAGCGGCAGCCAAGTACCGGTGCTGTCTTCGTTGAAGCGCGCCACGTACAACGTACCTTCATCCATGTATTTATCACCAGCTGTCAAGCGATTTGAAGGGTTTGCATCTGCTGGGTCCCAGTTGGCTGTTGATTCAAACTTATATAGGTACTCAAAGCGAGAGTCGTGACCAGAGTAGAACACCACTGGTTGACCTTCTTCAAGCTTACCAAAAGTACAACCTTCATGACGGAAACGACCTAGGGCAGTACGCTTTTTGGCACGAGAGTTTTGCGTATATGGGTCAATTTCAACAATATAACCGTGACCATTTGCTTCATTACGGTAATCGTCAATTGAACTTGTGCCGGTCGGTTCTACGTCAAATCGAGTAAATTCATCCAAACGTTCTTCTGCATTACCTGCCAAAGTTTCCCATAAGTAACGTGTGTTTTGATCATCGATACCAATACGGTTTTGTTCTTCAGTTCGAATGCCAGTATTCACAAAGTACCCTGGCCAGTTTTCTTCACACGTTAGATAAGTGCCCCAAGGAGTAAAACCATTTCCACAGTTGTTTAGTGTACCGCGAGCTTGGCTGCCATCTTGTGAGAAGCGGGTTACGGTCAACTCTGTGTTCGCAACAGGTCCCGATAGGTCCATGACCGTTGCACCAGTATAACGACGGTTGAGTGGATCATTATCGACCAGTGTCCACATATTGTCTTCAAGTTGAATTCGTACGACAGATACACCATGAGCGTTAATTTCTTTACGAACTTCATCGACGATAGTGCGAACACCCCCCACAATCGTCGGGCCGCTGGGGTGCAGTGCGGAAGTATCTATGTACTCGTGGTTAATACATAGCAAGCCATCAGTATCACTGTCGTCTAGCGGGAAAAAGTGCATACCATCGTGATGCATGCCTAGCGCATTGAGCTGATCGGTGCTCGTATTACTGCCGTCATCTTTCCATGAGCTGCCCTGTGCGTTTAGAGGTGTTCCCCATGGAACTAAAACTTGTGCAACATACCCTTGTGGAACGGAAACCGCATCGGTAAGTGAACCCGGAATCGAATCAAAGTTCAGTACAGCACTTGAGGCGCCTGAACCATTACCGACAGAAGCATTTGGACTAGAAGAGTTACACCCGGAAAGTCCAAATGCACCAAAGGCTGTCATTGCGCTGATACCCAAACCGCCTTTCAATACGTTTCTTCTTGATAGGTTGGCGTCTAATACTTCTTCGAAAGGTTTGTTTTTGCTCTTGTTGAAACGAGTGCTATTAAATGTTTCCTTGCTCATCGCTACTGCTTCCTGTTGGCTGACTTTATTGTTTGTTATTCATGAGTAACCCAGCTATCAACGAATGAGTTAATAACTTGGGTCAATATGTGACCAATCGTGAAGCAGTTAAGTGACAAGTTTTTATAGTTTTGATTAAGGTTTTGTTTCTGTAGCACGATTTTTGCCGTTAAGGCTATTGTGTAATACAAAACTCTTGGGGATTAGCTAGGAACTGTGTATAAATGCTCTATTAAACGAAAAGAGAGACAGTTATGAAATTAGATAAAATCGAAAACAAAAATCGTCGCCTACGCAAGAAGTTATACCTAGGTGAGTTCGCTATTTTAGGTTTTGAAGTAAGCTGCACGACTTCGATTGCTGATTTTGACCAATACGATGTGTTCATCGATGAATTTATCGATTTCATTGATAGCATTGGCCTGTGCTTTGGTGGCGGTGGTTTAGAGCTGTTCGAAGGTTTCTTATGTTCTATTGAGCGCTACCGTTCAGTGACAGAAGCAGAGCAACTGCAAGTAGCGCAGTGGCTTGAAGCTCGCGCAGAAGTAAGCAAAGTTGAAGTAAGCGAACTTGTTGACGCAAACTACGCATTCTAAAGTGGTGTTGTTCGGCGAGCTCAGTTGGAAGCGAATAGAGCTTTCCTGAGAGAAGCTTTGTACATCACAGAAAGGCCCAGTCGGTATATCGACTGGGCCTTTTTGCGTTTGGTCTGCGCTATTCTTGAAGCATGACTCCTTGTGTAATTCTCATTTTTATAACGAGATTTTCTATATACATATCAGTCTCTTATGCCTGTCTTTCTGCATAGTAAGAAGTTTGAAGAAACTTGTGATAGTTTTATGAGAATTCAATGAAGTTGCTGATAGATTTGAATGTCATTCTTAGAGTTAACAACACCACAGTTCGTTCTGGCAAAGGTAACGGTATCTGGCTGTTATTCGTTTTGTTGGCAACGATAGGACTCGATAAAGGATGGAATCAAAATGAATAAACGCACTCAAATCAGCTTAGTGATCAGCTCAGCTATGTTGGCGCTTGGAACAAGTCAAGTTCAGGCGGCACAGCTTGAGGTGACCGTTACCAATGCCACGAAAGGGATCTACTTTACGCCTATCTTGGCAGCAGCTCATGACTCTAGCTTGTTCATGTTTAGAACGGGTGAAACGGCTTCTTCGGAATTAGAAGCTATGGCAGAAGGCGGCGCTATTTCAGGCCTATCTAGCTTAATTGCTAATGCGGGTGGTGTAGTGGTTGAGGACCCTGCAACAGGTATTCTTGATCCAGGTGTTGCAACGACATTTGATATTGATACTGGCAACTTAGCTTACCTGTCGCTAGGCGCAATGCTATTACCGACTAATGATGGTTTTGTGGGTTTAGATAGCTGGAAGATCCCAACTCAAGCTGGCACTTACAAAGCAACGCTCAACGGTTATGATGCGGGTACTGAAGCGAACGATGAATTGGCAGGCAGTATGCCAAACCCTCCATTTATTACCTTTGGTGCTGGTGGTACTGGTGTAGAAACTGCGGTGTCAAACGCTAAGGTTCATATTCATCCGGGTAACATTGGTGATAGTGATGCGGCGGGTGGTATCAGTGACCTCGATAGCAGTAGTCATCGTTGGTTAAACCCTGTCGCAACCATCACTATTGTTGTGAAGTAAGGGGGATCTATGAAAGCTAGAATTTTGTTTATCGCTGCATCTGTCGCCGTCTTAGCTGGCTGTCCGGACGATGACGACGATTACTACCGATATGATGTAAGTGTCACTAACCTCACGCCAAATCAACCTATGTCTCCACTTGCGGTGCTGACTCACAATAATAGTTTCGAGTTATTTGAAGTAGGGCAAAGTACCTCGGTCGAACTTGAATACTTAGCCGAAGGGGGTAGCAATGCACAGTTGATTGCGCTCAGTGACAGTGACGCCAACGTTTATCAAGGCATCTCTGGTAATGGTTTGATTCTTTCTGGTGAAAGCGACACTGTTTCAATCCGTGTTGAACCTAACCAAGAAGACTACCTCTCTGTGGCTTCAATGTTGGTTAACACCAATGATGCGTTTGTTGGTGAATCCGGTTTGTCGCTTAAGTCATTAGCCGTGGGTGACACCTTCGTTATGAACATGAATGTTTGGGATTCGGGGACTGAATTGAACGACGAGCTTGCTGCAACCATTCCGGGACCTGCCGGCGGTGGTGAAGGCTTTAACACCACAAGGAATGACACGGATGTAGTGAGCTTCCACGCAGGCATTATAAGCCAAGATGATGGCCTGACGACGTCGGCACTAAATGGCAACCATCGTTTCCTTAACCCAGGCGCAAGAATCACAATTACTCGAACTGAGTAATTGACTTGAAGGTGCAATGAAAGAATTCCTGCTCTGTTCCGGTCAGTTTTATGTGGGCAAAATCCAAATAGAGCAGGGATCATGAATAGTGCTGCGGTAAATTTGATGGCAAACATATTGTTGGTTGAAGACGATGATGACTTGGCAGAACTGGTGCAGATGCATCTTAAATTTCAAGGTCATGATGTGGTCAGAGCTAATTCGATCGCAAAGGCTCAAGCGTTGTATAAAGGAGGTCAGTTTGATTTGATTGTGCTTGACCGAGGCTTACCTGACGGTGATGGCCTCGATTTTTGTCGCCTGCTGCGCCAACAAGAGGACTGGACACCTGTATTGATGCTAACGGCAAGAGACTCGGAACTAGACAAGGTGTCGGGTTTAGAAGCTGGTGTTGATGATTACATCACTAAACCATTTAGTGTGCTGGAGTTTCAAGCTCGTGTTAGGAATGTACTCCGTCGCTTAAGCCATGCTGAATCAACAGATCAAGATACTTCAACCATAGAATTGGTTATGAGCTTTGGTGGCCTCACTATTCAACCAGAGCGCCATCAGGTTTCACTTAATAATCAAGATGTCCCATTGACTGCAACAGAATTTACCTTACTTCATTTTTTAGCTACACGACCGGGACGCGTATACAGTAAAGATGAGCTACTTGACTATGTTTGGAATACTCATCATTCCGGTTATCACCACACGGTGTGCAGTACAGTTAACCGCCTGAGAACCAAACTTGCCACGCCTAATAGCGATGATGATTTTATCAAAACCGTTTGGGGCGTCGGGTATAAGTTTGAGTCAAAATCATAACATTCAATAAGCTTGTTTAGGTTAACGAACAAGAAAGAATATTCAGAGTTTACAAGGAGGAATCATGAGTTTTAAATCGCGCTTAGTACTGTTTACAAGTCTATGGTTTCTTCTGGTGAGTGTGGTCATTGCGTACACTTATCATTGGCAAAAAGAGACTATTGAACAAAGAACCAAGCAGAGCCTACATAAAGATCTGGCGGTGCATATGCGTGACGATAATCCACTGATGATTGGCACTGACTATAATCCTCAAGCGCTCAAATCAATCTTTCACACCTTAATGTTGATAGGTCCGGATTTCGACATCTATTTTCTTGATAGTCAGGGCAATATCACCACACATGCTGCGCCTGAAGGTACCCAATTATCGAGCCAAATCGATCTAGCGCCTATCCAACAGTTTTTAAATGAAGGGGTTTATCCCATTTTGGGTGAAGACCCGATTAACCCAAGCTATCCTAAAGTATTCTCGGTGGCGGCGATTGAAGAGCTGGGCTCGACTGTCGGCTATTTGTACGTGGTGATTGGAAGTAATCGCCATACTGTGATTACTAATTCCCAGGTTGATACGCCATATATCGCGCTAGCAGGGCTTGTGCTGGTTTCTATCTTGGGCTTTGCAATTGGTGCATATCTGTTAGTGAAACGTAGCTTATTGAACCCAATAGAGGCGGTAACCAATAAATTGCAGCAACAAGCTGAACAAGACTTTAGGTTAGAACCTAATTTCACACACCAAGTACCAGAATTAGTGCCCATAGCACGCTCTTATCAATTGATGGCGAAACACATTCAACAACAATTCTTGCAGCTTGAATACCAATCCTCGCATCGTAGACAAAGCTTATTACAGCTCAGTCACGATTTGAAAACACCACTTTCGAGTGTGCTTGGTTATTTAGAGACGTGGAAGATTCAAAATCCGCAATCGGACCCACTGATCGATGTTGCTTACCGTAACGGCAACAAGTTATCGCAACAGCTGCATTCTCTGTTAGATAGTGCCAAGCTTGATAATCCCGTGCCTACTTATCATTATGCTTCAATTGACATCAATGAGTTGATGGGAGAGTGCTTAGAGACAATACAAAGCCAATACTTGCAGAGAAATGTGCAGCTCAATATTGAGATACCAGATGGGATTAAGGCTGTTGGTGACAGTGAACTACTTGAGAGATTGATCTTGAATTTGTTAGATAATGCATTAAGGCATAGCCCAAGTGGGACGGCGGTATCGATGAATGTTGGTCTCGAAGCTGATTCAAAACGGGTGAAAGTGGTTATACACAATGAGATTGAGTTGGAAGCACCTAATGGATCGTTGGGTATTGGGACTAAAATCGCTCAGTCGATATTGATGCTACACCACAGTGTGTTAGAAACAACAAAGGCAGAGAACTCATTTCAGCAAAGTTTTTACTTGCCTTCGGTATAGTTCTGTCTGCCTTTGGTTGAGATATATTCGAGTCTATGCGTTTTCTTTGTCGTCATTAACTTTGGCGTAGAAGTGAAGTAGCTCTGTTAGTTCTTTCACCCAACCAAACGCTTCTGTCGGTGCTTTCAATAAAATCTTCTCGACTTTTTCACAGTGAGTTTCAAGGCTGATGGCTTGCTCAAGATTAAACGACATCGCATAAAAGTGCCAAAGTAGTAGACGGGTCATTCGCTCGATGTTCTGTTGTGAGTTATCTGACTCGCTAAATGCAAGGTTGACCTCACTCAGCGCGATTGCGGTCATTCGAAGCATCGCATCAAATTTTGCTGATTGCATACGCTCTTCACTGGTCACTTCTTCCTGCTCAAACGTAAATAATTCCGTCATTGCATCTTCAGGGACAAGGCGATGAATCATTCTTAAACTAAATTCTTCTAGTTCTTCACGAGGCATGTTGTTTAAGCAAGTTAAAGTGTAATCGCGTTGCATGGTGTTCTCTTGGATCTGCAAAAAGGTCGGACAGTTTAATGGAGAAGCGAGCTCAGAAAAAGGAGATTTTAGATAAGCCTACGTTTGTAGGCTTATCTGTGTAATACAAGCCCTAAAATTGATTTTTAGGGGAACTGTATTTAGGTTGGAACGCAGTATCAGGCTTTGCTATGGCTTGGCGGTTGATACTGCATAGACTGGTCGTTTCTCATGAAAATGTTGCTCGCGACCAAGCTACCGATACATATTGAACCAAGTGCTAACCAAGTCATGGTATCCGGAATTTCGTTGAACAGTGGGATCGCCAACAAAGTTGCTATGGCTGGAGTTGCACTGCCAAATGCTGCTGAACGTTCTGCCCCTAACGTGTTTACAGCATACAAATAAGTGAAAGCCGCGATTAAACCTGCACCAACGCCTTGTACCGCTGAATGCACGGCAAGCTCTGTGACTGGCCATTGAGCAATTGGTGTACTCATTAAATGGCTAGGGAGGGTTCCTGTAAGGATAAGGACCAGCAACAGCAAGATGGAACAGAATGAAATGAAACCCGCACTCACAAGCGCATTAAGATTGGCAACACGTGCTGAGATGGTAAAAGTCGCCCACATTAAGCTGCCACACAAAAACAACAAGTGACCTTTGGTGTATTCAAAGTTGAAGCTGCTTAAGCTATTTCCTAGAAACAACAATATCCCGAGTAAAACAAGACCTAAACCAACGACACGGTGTCGGCTAAGCGGTTGCTTAAAAAAGAGCACCGCAATCCCTGTTACGAACAAAGGGAGCGTACCTGGAACCAAAGCACTACCATGTGAGACAGGTACAAATTGCATGGCTGTGCCCGCAACGAGTAAGTAGGGCAAACCACTACCCACAAACATGCCTACTAAATAATGATTGGGCACCGCTGCCACTGCATAACGCGCTTTCCACACTAAGGGTAATAATACCAATGCCGGAATGAGGAATCGGGTCAGTGCAATATCTGCTGGTGTTAGCTCTGAATTTGCGCCGCCTTTAAGTGAAAGGAAAAAGCTCGCCCAGATGAGCAAAGTGACAGTAATAGATAGATAACCAAGCTTCATAGTAAACACAGAAAGTGGATGATGGTTCATTATGGAGGAGAGTTCGTGCCTCTAGTTGGCAAATTACGTTCGAATTTTAGTTGGGTTTGATGATTTCTGCTAAGATGTAGGTAATTATTGATGAATTTGGCTAATTATCGGCATTTACAATGGATAGAATTGATAGACACCTTCTTGAGTTGCTGCAAAAAGATGGCAGGTTAACGACGGCTGAACTGGCGGATGAGGTTGGTTTATCGGCTTCGCCGTGCGCGAGGCGTATCAAAAGACTAGAAGAAAAAGGAATAATCGATGGTTATCGTGTGAGCTTGTCACGAGAGCACGTTGGTATTGCAATGAGTGTGTTCGTTGAAGTAAGTTTAAACAACCATCAAGAAGTCTCAATTGATAAATTTGAGGGTGCAATTGTAGACATGGAAGAAGTGATAAGTTGTCACGTGGTGTCTGGTGCTTATGACTATCTATTAGAAGTTGTCAGTCCAAACCTCATGGCTTACGAGGCATTTACCAGAAAACTTCAACGACTCTCCAACGTAAAAGACATACATACCCATCTTGCAATAAGGCAAGTGAAGGGCAACGCGCCGCTTCCCGTTTACGCCGATTAAGCTTGCATAGACCTGAGAGGTTAGATTTACATAGCGGTGGAAGTGAGCTGAAAACGAAATGGCTTGTTATTGAAACTTTAACGTTGCTGACCATTTACGAACTGAAATCACGTGGGCAATAAAAAACGGAGCACCTCGTTAAAGGTACTCCGTATATAATAGGTGCAAAACTAGTGATATTTAAAGTTAGAGATTGAACAATCCCCAGTTTGTATATTTATTCTGAATGAAAAAGCATGTGAATGATAATCTACACCATCATTCCAAATTGTCTCTCCAAATATCTTACATAGCTCTAGCTCACTTACTGAACCGAACTCTTCCATGTGTTTAGCGACAGATAAAAGTTTACCTCTTATCTCTGCAGTTCCTTCCGTGTTACTCAAGCAGTTGAAAGCCATAGTTTTTTGCATATTACCTAGCCAAAATGTTTCTTGTTATTAAGTTATATGAAGTTTCATGATAACAATTTTCTGGCGTTTGTAAATGTATTTTGTGATGAATATCTCACATAAGCGCTTGTATTGGTCGTAAATTGAACTTTATTGTTGATAGTTAAAACAATATGTTTACAACTTATTGATAAGGCGTTGATTTACTATTTATCTGAATGCTTAAAGCGCTAACTTAGAACTGCAGACGTTGATATATAAACAGTGTTTCACTACAACCCATCTCCACTTGAAACTTTGTCATGGCGTGCGGCATCGATCATAGTCGCTTCGTTATGGTATCGGGAAGATAGCTGACGAAACTTACCACTTAGCGTGTTTATATCTCTTGCAAGGGATTGTGAACCTACCACATGTAACGATGCACTCTCAGTTTGTCGGGGTAACTTTGAGCGTTCGCAATGCTTGGCCATAGACTGCCACGAACTTACCAAAGATTGAGTTTCATCCAATTCAGTAGAGACGACGTATGCCTGTTTTAGTAATGCTTCAGATACTTGATAAGCGGTATTCATATGATTTTTGAGCTGCACATTAAATCTATCTTCGTACTTTACCCAAAGCTCAATGACCTGCTTTTCCGTGAAATGTTTTGAGAGTAAGGTTTGTGATTCATAACTAGAGAGGGCTTGATTAAATTCTTTAGTGTATTGATTGTAACGATCTTCAGTTGAGATTTGACGATTCAAAAGGGTTCGCCAAGTTTCTTGGTCACAATGGTGTGCTGAAACTACATTTGTGCTTAAAGATATACTGACCATTAGAAGCTTAATCCGAAAACTCATGACTTTCCTCTACTTACTATGTTCACTATAGAGAGTATAGATGAGTGGTGACTGGAGTTGATGTACACTGAGGTATACCTAAAACGGAAGAGCTGGTGGATTTGATGAAAAAAGCGCTGATCGCTTCACTTATATTACTAATGTTGGGCGGAGGAGGTGCAGCTTACTATTTCCTCGTTATGAAAAAAGACTCAACACCACCAGAAAAAACCGAAGAGCCAATTGAAGATGTGGCTCAACAATCTGAATCTGATCTAGTACCTATAGTGGACCTTAAACCTGAGCCAGATCAGACAGAGTTTTACGTTCTAGACAGAAAACTTGAAGTACTAGAACAACCGGAAATTGATGGTTTGATAACGGATTACCTCTATAAAGGTGAAAAAGTTGAGGTACTTGAGAAACAAGGTGAATGGGCCAGAATTTCAGATTACATTGTTCTAAAAGAGGGCGGGCCTCAGATTGCAGAATGGATTTTAATGTCTGGGCTGTCTAATGACGAAGTGATTATTTCTGATCAAGAAAGGAAAGAGATTTTGGATTCTTACTTGATTAAATCTGATGATCTGAAGCTACATCGCGAGAAATTTCGAAGCACGGTAGCTAAGTTGATCTTTGAAGGAGAATGCGATCCAAGTGACTTTGAAGAGCTAGGTGGTTGGGTTAAGTCTGTAAGGTACATTGACCGAGACGTCTATTTTATTTATTGCGGTGGTCTCTCTCTTGAAAATAAAATTTATCTTGATGTAAATACAGATGAAATATTTACCAAGTAAAACCCGATTTGTCATTATTGTTTGATGTATTAATAATTCATATATTTTTATTTTATAATCTTTGGTTATGAAAATATAAAATACAAGCCCACTCTCTATCAGAGTGGGCTTTTTATTACCTATTTATAATATTTATAGTTAAGACTCTAGTTATATATGAAATTTTATTTGATGTATGGTAAATAAATTATAATGATTAGGTGGTAATTATTTCCCATGATTATCACTCAAATACTGCTTGGTTTTCTCGTTCTTCCTTTTTTCTTGAATTGTTTGATAATTGTTTTTTGTTTTTAATAAACAATAAGTTACTGCTTTTTTATATTTCTGATTATGAAAAATCTCTTTTAAATTAATGGGTTGGATAATTTCATGTAAGCGAGTTGTTTTATAATACTTGTGAGGCAGGTCATATTTTTAGCGATAAGATTAAAATAATTAAATTTTGTAATAATACGTTTTGACTTTGACCTGTAGTGTTTAATTAAAGAGAAAGAAATTTTAATTATCGAATAGAAAATTATCTTATTAACTTCATTGTTATTTAATTGCTTTTAAGGGATGGAACTATTAATGAAAAAGCTTGCTTTAATTACAGGGTCAAAGGGCGGCATCGGCTCAGAAATTTCCTCTAAATTAGTTGTAGACGGATATCGTGTGATCGCGACATATTTTACAGGAAATCATCAATGTGCATTGGATTGGTTTAATGAAAAGCAATTTACTGAAGAACAAGTGAGATTGTTTGAATTAGATGTGACCAACACTGCTGAATGTGCGTTGAGCTTAAGCAAGTTGTTAGAAGAAGAAGGCACAGTCGATGTATTGGTCAACAATGCGGGTATTACACGTGACAGTGTCTTTAATAAGATGGATGCCGATGCTTGGAAAGACGTGATTGAGACTAATCTCAACAGCCTTTTTAATGTGACTCAACCTCTGTTTGCACCTATGTGCGAAAAGGGCAATTGTCGAGTGATTAATATTTCATCAGTGAATGGCCTGAAAGGGCAATTTGGACAAACCAATTACTCTGCAGCGAAAGCTGGAATGATTGGTTTCTCTAAAGCTTTGGCTGCGGAAGGTGCTCGTAGTGGAGTAACAGTAAACGTGATTGCCCCAGGTTATACAGCAACCCCGATGGTTGAACAAATGAAGCCAGAAGTGCTTGATTCAATTAAAAACCAAATCCCAATGAGACGCCTAGCGATGCCTACTGAAATCGCAGATGCAGTCGGTTTTTTAGCCAGTGAATCTGGTGCGTACATTACAGGTGAAACACTGTCTGTCAACGGCGGCTTGTACATGCACTAATGGATGAACTGAGGAGATGAAATGATGGAAAAAGTATTCATTGTTGCAGCAAAGCGTACACCCATAGGCTCGTTCACAGGGGCGCTAAAAAACGTATCTGCGGGTGAGTTGGCCGGGGTGGTGATTAAAGGTGCACTTGAGGCGACGGACCTTCCGTTAAATGCGATTGATGAAGTGATAGTTGGTAACGTGATTTCGGCAGGTCAAGGTATGGGGGTTGCGCGCCAGGCTTCCATCTATGCAGGGCTTCCCGAAGAAACACCAGCATATGGCGTCAACATGATCTGCGGCAGTGGTATGAAATCTGTAATGGATGCGGCGGCGCACATTAGGGCGCAAGACGCAGAGATTGTTGTTGCTGCAGGTGTTGAAGTGATGTCTCAAATTCCTTTTGTTGTGCCAGCTAGCATTCGTAACGGGCATAAAATGGGTGATATCTCGGTGAAAGATCTGTTGGTTGGCGATGGCCTAACCGACGCGTTTAATCACTACCATATGGGCATGACGGCTGAAAACATCGCCAATACTTTGAACATTTCACGCCTTGCTCAAGATAACTACGCATTAGAAAGCCAACAGAAAGCAGTATCAGCAATAGAAGCGGGAAAATTTGATCAGCAAATCGTGCCTGTAGGAGTCAAACAACGCAGACAAACCGTCACCTTTGATACTGACGAGTACCCCAAGTCAGATGCAACATTTGAAGGTTTGCAAAAGCTGCGCCCAGCTTTTGACCGTGAAGGAACGGTAACCGCAGGTAATGCATCAGGCATTAATGATGGTGCGAGTGCGATTATCTTAGCGTCTGAATCTGCAGTCGCGAAATATGGCCTGACACCACTAGTAGAACTAGGCAGCTACGCACAATCTGGATTAGACCCAAAAATCATGGGATTAGGTCCGGTTGAAGCTGTTTCAAAAGCGCTAGACAAAGCGGATTTGACGCTCGAAGAAGTCGACCTTTTTGAATTAAATGAAGCTTTTGCTGCACAAGCTCTTGGTGTGATGTATCAGCTTTCAGAGCAACACGATTTACCGCTAGAAGCCTTCAAATCTAAGGTGAATGTCAATGGTGGCGCAATCGCGCTTGGTCACCCTCTAGGGGCATCTGGGAATCGAATTATTGTTTCACTTATCCATGAGATGCTTGCTCGAAAGACAACTTATGGCATTGCTTCACTCTGTGTAGGTGGAGGAATGGGAACCGCTGTTTTGCTTAAAGGTATTGAAGGTTAGAACCTGATATATCAATGGCAAGCTTAGCAATTTAACGAGGTTATTTTTCAAACATCGTTAGCATAGCCAACGATGAGCCTTTATTGAAATGAGATACGCAAAAATTCATTAAACTATGTATTCATCAGGAGTTACTTATGTACACGGATATTTTTAAAACAATTACAGACCAAACTGAAAAGCAGTTCGAACCGTACTTGAAATTCAATAAGTTGGTGGCAAAGAACGTTCAAACAATGACTGAACTTCAAATGAATGCGTTGCAGACTTATACCGATATGGGTCTTGCACAAATGAAAGCAGTTAGTGAAATCAAAGATGTAAATAGCCTCACCGCTTTTAACGGCCAGCAACTAACGGCACTTACTCAATTGTCTCAACAAATGATGAGCGATAGCTCAAAACTGCAAGCTGCAGCAAAAGAGTTCAAAGAAGATGTTGAAACACTAACAACAGATAACTTGAAAACAGTTACGCCAGCATAAAACCAGTCGCCATCGAGCTACTACAGATTGGTCTGTACAGCACGGTGGCGATTTTCCGATTATTGGAGTCATGTTATGTTTCAACACTTCTTTTCGGACTACCTTGTTAAGCTTCAACAAACGAACCAGCAATGGTGGGAAAATTTTGAACAAAACAAGGAAGCCGCGCAATCTCCTCTGAATAAAGCGATGCAAGAACTGAATTTTGAAGATGCATCGAAAATTTTTGAGCAAGCCGCTAACCAACCCGCCGCTCTACTTCAGCTTCAAGCTCAATGGTGGGAGCAGCAGTTAAAAATATGGCAAAATACTGCGTTGATGGGCAACACCGAAAGTGTCATCACCGAAGACCGTGGTGACAAACGTTTTATCGATGAGGCATGGAAAAACGATCCGTTTTACAGCTTTATCAAACAGTCGTATTTACTATTCAGCAAGAGCTATATTGACACCATCAATTCTATTGAAGGCATTGATGAGAAAACCAAAGAGCGTGTGGCTTTCTTTTCGCGTCAGGCAATCAATGCATTGTCGCCAAGCAACTTTATCGCGACTAACCCAGAGTTAATGAAACTGACGCTTGAGCGAAATGGTCAGAATCTTCTCGATGGATTAGAACAGTTGCAAGCCGATGTCGAAGCGAGTGCTGATATACTTAAGATTCGTATGACCAACAATAATGCCTTCCGAGTGGGGGTTGATGTTGCGAATACAGAGGGCGATGTCGTCTTCCAAAACGAACTTTTTGAGCTAATTCAGTATTATCCGAAGACACCACAGGTGAATGCGACACCTTTATTGATCGTTCCTCCTTTTATTAATAAGTACTATATTCTCGACCTTCGTGAAAAGAATTCGATGGTACGTTGGTTGCTTGAGCAAGGGCATAGCGTATTCATGATGTCTTGGCGCACCCCGGGTGAAGCACAAAAAGACCAGAAATTTGGCGATTATGTAACAGAAGGTGTTGTTAAAGCCGTTACTGCGATTGAAGACATCACGGGCAAAGAGCATATTAACGCAGCTGGCTACTGCATTGGTGGTACGGTGCTGGCTTCGACTGTTGCTTACTACGCTGCCAAGCGAATGAAGAAGCGCATCAAAACGGCAACTTTCTTTACGACTTTATTAGATTTCTCTCAACCGGGTGAGGTTGGGGCGTACATCAATGAAACGATAATCAACGCGGTTGAGAAGCAGAATGATGCAAAAGGGTACATGGATGGCCGCTCGTTGAGCGTGACATTCAGTCTGCTTCGAGAAAACAGCTTGTACTGGAATTACTACATCGATAATTACCTCAAAGGTAGCAGCCCGATGGAATTTGACTTGTTGTATTGGAACAGTGATAGCACTAACGTGGCTGCGAAATGTCATAACTTCTTGCTGCGAGATCTCTACCTTGAAAACAAACTGGTTCAGGATAAAGGCGTCAAAGTGGGTGGAGTTTGGATTGATCTGAATAAGATCAAAATACCAAGCTACTTCATCTCGGCCAAAGAAGACCATATTGCTTTGTGGCAGGGCACTTATCGCGGAGCATTGAACACTGGTGGCAACAAAACCTTTGTTCTGGGTGAGTCTGGTCATATCGCTGGCATTGTTAACCATCCAGACAAAAAGAAATACGGCTACTGGCTGAACGACAATCTTGATGATTCTGCGGATGAATGGCTGAACAATGCAAATCACAACGAAGGTTCGTGGTGGACACACTGGGATCTGTGGCTACAGGGCTTTGAAACTGACGAAAAAATCGAACCTTTCAAGCAAGGCTCAGAACTTCACCCGGTGATAGGCAAAGCACCAGGCAACTATGTAAAACAGGTTCTGCCGATTGTCGATAAAGAGAAGGTTGATAAAGAGACCGCAGAGAAAGAAGCGCCAGAAAAAGAAGCTTAGGGTGTTAAGTCACATTCAATAATAAAGACATTCAACGTCAGATAATAAAAAAGCCACTGAAATAATCAGTGGCTTTTCGTATCAACTCATATCAGAAATAACTGGAAGAAGTTGATGTAATCTCGATTTCTAATCGATTTCTTTGTCTTTACCCATAGATAAAATCCAAAGAGATACGGCTGCAACACCTGCAAAGCCACCAAGAATGATAACTGGCATAGCACTGTAACCTAGGATATGCCAAATTACGCTCTCTAAAGTACTCATTCAATCGCTCCTTATTGCCAGCCTTCAACGCCGTGCATGTCTGGTAGTTTATGTGCGATACCTTTGTGACAGTCTACACATGTTTTTTCGCCAGAAGCTAGCGCAGTCGAGTGTTGTTTGGCACTACGAGGGCTCTGTTCTGAGAAATCCATGTAATCAAACTGGTGACAATTACGACACTCAAGTGAATCGTTCTTTTTCAATCGAGCCCACTCGCGTTCAGCTAGATGAGCACGACGCTCTTTGAACTTCTCTTCAGTGTTGATGGTTTTCGCAATAAAGTGTGCATACAATTCTTTAGATGCTTGAACTTTACGAACAATTTTATCTGTCCACTCGTGAGGTACGTGACAATCTGAACAGATAGCACGAACACCCGAGCGGTTGGAGTAGTGGATCGTTTCTTGGATCTCAGCAACAATTGGTGCGTGACAACCAGAACAGAACTCTTCCGTGTTCGTTGCCTCCATACCGGTGTTGAATGCACCCCAGAATAAAAGACCACCCGAGAAACCCAAGAATAAAACAACGCCTACCGCTGCTTTACTTGGCGTCGCCAGTCTTTTCCAAAACGCTTTAAGTAATTTTATCATGTATAGCCTCTCTTACCGTCCGGCTACGATTAACGCAGTGAATCTACAGGTTTGAACTCGTTCTCTACCAATGGTTTAGCATTAGCTTGAGGTACGTGACACTGTAGACAGAAGTAACGACGAGGTGATACGTCTGCAAGTACCGCATCTTCACGGTTCATGTAGTGAGTTACACTTACTTTAGTCGCACCCATTTCTTTTGCGTTTTTCCAACTGTGGCAAGAAAGACACTTGTTCGCGTTCAGAGAAACTTCATAGCTACGAATAGTATGAGGTACTAGAGGTGGTTGGTATACGTAGTCGCTCTCTAACACTTGGTCACGAGGGAACTTTTTGAAGTCATCCGCTGCGCGAGTTGCTTCAAGTTCACTTGCGCCACGTAGAGACTCTACGCCACCAATGCCGCCTGGATTATCAAGCTCAGCTTGAGCTGCACCAGCTAGCAAAAGACCAGCTGATAGTAGGGCAGTAATCAGTTTTTTCATGGTTAATTTCTCCGCCTAAAGGCTAATTCTTTGAGTGGACTACTTCCTTCAAAAAGTGATGAAAAAAGTAGTCGCAATATTAAATACGTTAGATCTTGTATCTAGGTTCCGAAAGCAATTGGCGCTTAAGAAACCTTAGTGATCTTAACTGGACACTTCTTGTAATCCGTCTGTTTAGACAGAGGATCCGTTGCATCCAAGATCAACTTGTTGATCAGAATTCTTGCATCAAAGAATGGTACGAAAACCAAGCCTTGTGGTGGACGGTTACGACCACGAGTTTCAACACGAACGCGTACTTCGCCACGTTTGTTTTCGATAAGAACTTCATCACCACGGCGCAGGCCACGAGCTTTTGCATCAGCAGGGTGGATGTAACAAAGCGCATCCGGTACTGCTTTGTAAAGTTCTGGTACACGACGAGTCATAGTACCTGTATGCCAGTGCTCTAGAACACGACCTGTACATAGCCACATGTCGTATTCATCGTTTGGTACTTCAGGTGGTGCTTCGTATGGTGCGTTGATGATCAGTGCTTTACCATCTGGCTTACCGTAGAAGTCCCAATCAGAACCTTTCTTCGCGTATGGATCTGAACCTTCTTTAAAGCGCCATAGTGTTTCTTTACCGTCAACAACAGGCCAACGTAGACCTCGAACTTGATGGTAGCGATCGTATGGTGCTAAATCGTGACCGTGACCTCGACCAAAGGCAGCATATTCTTCGAATAGACCTTTTTGAACATAGAAACCTTGAGCTTGTGCGTCGTCGTTAAGCTCTTGAGCTTCAGACAATGGGAACGCATCAACGT
Source organism: Vibrio sp. OPT24 (assembly GCF_015163545.1). Classification (NCBI taxonomy): domain Bacteria; kingdom Pseudomonadati; phylum Pseudomonadota; class Gammaproteobacteria; order Vibrionales; family Vibrionaceae; genus Vibrio; species Vibrio sp. OPT24. The sequence goes on along the minus strand of NZ_JADDYI010000053.1, from coordinate 398,389 downwards.
TGCCGTTTTTGTAAAGCACGTCATACATCGTTTTACCACGGTGCTCAGGTGCTTTAGCTAGAAGCTCTTCGCCCCAAACTTCTTCGACAGTGAAGCGTTTTGAGAATTCCATGATTTGCCATAGATCAGACTTAGCTTCACCTACGGTTTTAACTTGTTGGTACCATGCTTGTGTACGACGCTCTGCGTTACCGTAAGCACCTTCTTTCTCGATCCACATCGCTGTAGGAAGAATAAGGTCAGCCGCTTGAGCTGTTGCTGTCGGGTATGGGTCAGAACATACAATGAAGTTGTCTGGGTTGCGGTAACCTGGCAGACGCTCAGTGTTGATGTTTGGACCCGCTTGCATGTTGTTGTTACACATTACCCAGTACGCGTTGATCTTACCGTCTTTAAGCATACGGTCTTGAACAACAGCGTGAGCACCTGGTTTCGGTGGGATAGTACCTTCTGGAAGTTTCCAGATGTCTTCTGCAATCTTACGGTGTTTAGGGTTAGCAACCACCATATCTGCGGGCAGACGGTGAGAGAACGTACCAACTTCACGAGCTGTACCACACGCAGATGGTTGGCCAGTAAGTGAGAATGGGCTGTTACCTGGAGTAGAAATCTTACCTGTAAGAAGGTGGATGTTGTACACAAGGCTGTTCATCCAAACGCCGCGAGTATGTTGGTTCATACCCATAGTCCAAAGTGACATTACTTTGATGTTTGGATCGGCATATTGCTTAGCCAGCTTGATCAGATCTTCTTGAGAGACGCCTGACATTTCAGAGGCTTTTTCAACTGTGTATTCAGCAACAGAAGCTTTGTACTCTTCGAAAGTGATTGCAGTCATGGCACCTGAGTTAGGGTTTGCTGCTGCTTTCTGTAGAGGATCGTCATCACGAAGGCCGTAACCGATGTCTGTTGTTGCTTGCTTGAAGTTCGTGTGCTTATTTACGAAATCCCAATTTACTGCATCGTTTTGAATGATGTAGTTTGCGATAAAGTTAGCAATCGCAAGATCTGATTGAGGTTCGAAGATGTAACCTGTGTCTGCAAGCTCGAAAGAACGGTGGTAGTAAGTAGACAGTACGTTTACTTTAACGTGTGGGTGGCTTAGACGGCGGTCTGTAATACGAGTCCATAGTACTGGGTGCATTTCTGCCATGTTTGAACCCCACAGTACAAATGCGTCTGCGTGCTCAAAGTCATCATAACAACCCATTGGCTCATCAATACCGAAAGTACGCATGAATGCACCAACCGCTGAAGCCATACAGTGACGAGCGTTTGGATCGATGTTGTTTGAACGGAAACCCGCTTTCATCATCTTAACGGCTGCGTAGCCTTCCATTACTGTCCATTGACCTGAACCGAACATACCAACACCCGTAGGGCCGTTCTTTTTCAGAGAAGCTTTCCATTTCTCAGCCATTACGTCGAACGCTTTGTCCCAAGATACTGGTGTGAAATCACCATCCTTATGGAATTCACCGTCTTTCATACGTAGAAGAGGAGTTTCAAGACGATCTTTACCGTACATGATTTTTGAAAGGAAGTAGCCTTTAATACAGTTAAGGCCTTTGTTTACAGGTGCTTCTGGGTCGCCTTGAGTTGCGACTACTTTGCCGTTTTGAGTACCTACTAGTACTGAACAGCCTGTACCACAAAAACGACAAGGCGCTTTATCCCACGTGATTTTTGTTTGATCAGAGCTAGCAATCAGATTGGTTGCTGTTGCTGGTAGTGTTACACCTGCAACGGCTGCCGCTGATGCAGCTGCGTTTGCTTTCACAAACGCGCGTCTTGTCATTTTCATACTTCACCCTCAAGTTGAGAATTATTGCTTCCAGTTTCTAAATCCGTTTCGTCGAGTTCAGTTTCGATTTGGTGGTAAACCAAAGCTGTCCCTAAAACGTTCTTAATGTTATTTATTGCTTCGATGGTATCCGTTACAAAACCTTGGTTTTCGGTTTCTAGGACCACGATGATCTTGCCTTCAGGGCTGTCTCCGAAAATCTCGGCGTTGTCGAATTGTTCGATTTCAGCTTTGATCTCGTTTAGGTGCTCCGGGCTCACATGCACGACTAAACTTGATATATGCACTTCATTTAGTGCCATAAATTGCTCTCGTTATTTTTGTTTTATGCATTACTCACAAGGATAGCTGAAGTAGGGCAAACTGCTACGCAAGCTCCACAACCGTTACACTCATTTAACTCGATTTTTGGTAGAGCAACACTGCCTGCTCTAAGTTGAAATTGAATGGCCATAGGTTCACACATGTCACCACAGCTTCGGCATTCAACATTTTGTTGGGCTAAGCATTTATCAGAGATATTTGCTTTAGCCAGCCAAGGCGTCTCTTCCTTGGGCTTGAAAATGGGTTCAGGACAAACGTCAGCACACTGATAACAAAACGTGCATTCGTCTTTAGAAAAGTCGACAGTAGGAAAACCACCGTCGCCAACAATGATGATGTGACTCTCGCAACTTTCGATGCATTTACCACAACGTGTACAATCATCTGCGAAGCTTTCTAGGCTTTTTATCCAAGGCAAACGAATCTGGCTTGAATCTACTTTTCGCCTAGAAAATAGGCGGCGTTTCGATAGGTCTACCACTGATTGCCTGCTAATGTTGCTAAGATGTTGTAATTGTAGATCATTGTTTTGTTAATATCTTGTCATTTATCCTCACAAGTAGTGTAGTTTTAGAAATATTTGTATAAATACCCCTTAAGGGCTAAATGGGATCCTATATTGTCTTAGATCAATAAATTACGAAGCGTTTGGTCACATATTGAATGGAGCTCTGTTTTTTGATGTGTGACAATAGGTTTCCGCTAGCCACTAATCTTTACCTAGGACATTGCTTTTGCTTATTAAACCGGTTTCATCTGTAACAAGTACAATAGCGAAATCTCTGCTATTTATATTGCTTCTTTCGGTTGCTACTACAGGTTTTGCAATCTTCACATTGGCGTCTAGTCTCAACGATGCAGAAGCAGTCAACGTGGCAGGCTCTATGCGTATGCAGAGCTACCGTTTAGCGCATGATATTCAAATAGAATCAGTTGATTACGATTCTCACATTCATGAATTTGAAAAATCTTTGTATTCGCCTTCAATGGCTGAATTGGTTAGCTGGGATGTACCAACAGACATAACGGAAGACTATTATTTAATTATTGGTCGTTGGCATGAGCTTAAGCGGGTATTGAATAGTGAAGACAGAAAACATTATTTAGTTTTAGTTGAAAATTTTGTTGCCGAAATTGATGGCTTTGTTTACAAGTTACAAGAGTACTCAGAATACAAATTGATAAAATTGGCGTGGGCTGGGGGAATCGGTCTAGGTGGCATTCTGGTCATATCTCTTTTTGTTGTTCATTTTGTTCGTAAACAAGTTGTTAAACCTTTACACGCGTTGGTTCGAGCAAGTCAGAGAATCAAAAACCGAGACTTTGAGGTTCAGTTAAACATTACGAGTAACAACGAACTGGGTATTTTGACCAAAACCTTTAACTCTATGGCCAAGGATTTAGGTGCTCTTTATCGAAATCTTGAGGATGTTGTTGACGCGAAAACAATAGAACTGCAAAACGCTAACCAATCGTTGCAGGCGCTTTATAATTCTTCACAAGAGTTGACCGTTACGCGTATCGCCCCAGAAAATTTTAGAGCGATTTTGCAGCACCTAGTTAGCCTTGAGGGCATTGAATCATTGAGGCTAGAGATTGTTGATAATTCAGGTCGCTCATTGGTCATGGACGAGGGGTATGACTCGACTCAAGACCATGAAAAGTTCGAAATGAAGCTTGATGATAACGAACTTATTCTCGGTTATCTCTATTGCTCGTATCATCATGGGCATTCTACTAAGGCATTGATTGAGAGCTTTATTCAACTGTTATCGAGAGCTATCTATTATAATCGAGCTCAAAAGAAAGCTGAGCAACTGATTATTATGGAAGAACGGGCGACGATCGCTCGTGAGCTACACGATTCCTTGGCTCAATCATTATCGTATTTAAAGATCCAAGTGACGCTATTGAAGCGTGTTATTGGTAAACTACCCGAACAAAAGCACCGCGAGCAGTCTGAACAAATAGCGTCAGAGATCGGTAATGGCATTGCAGGTGCTTATACTCAATTAAGAGAGTTGCTCACTACGTTCAGGTTAACGATAAAAGAGGGTAACTTTGGAGATGCTTTGAGTACCATGCTTGAACAACTCAGTGAAAGAACGGATGCGAAGATTAACCTAAACAATAATCTTTCATCCATTGAACTTGATGCTCATAGTCAGGTTCATTTGCTTCAGTTGATTCGTGAAGCAACAATAAACGCCATAAAACACGCCAATGCTGACTTGATAGATGTATGCTGTATCGATGAGGGCGGTGAAGTGTTAGTCGTGATTAAAGATAATGGAGACGGCTTTGACTCAAGTAGTTCCAAAATGAACCACTATGGGATGAGCATTATGCAGGAGCGTGCGGCAAGACTGAATGGCGACTTATCGATTGAAGCAGCTCAAGGTGAAGGCTGTACAGTCATATTGAAATATAAAAGTTTGAAGGAAGTTAAAGTTGACGATTTGTAAAGTAATGCTGGTTGATGATCATCCATTGATGCGCAGAGGTATAAGCCAATTACTGAGCTTTGAAGACGAATTCGAAGTGATTGCAGAAGCGAGCAACGGCACTGAAGCAGTTGCTCTTGCTCATGAAGAAGAACCTGATTTGATCCTTCTTGATCTTAATATGAAGGGCATGTCAGGGTTAGATACCTTGAAAGCACTTCGTACTGATGGCTCTAGCGCTAACATTGTCATTCTAACAGTATCAGATAGCCCCGCAGACATCGAAGCTATCGTAAAAGCGGGCGCTGATGGTTACTTATTGAAAGACACTGAACCAGATGAGCTCATTGAATTGCTTAAGCAAGCGCATAGTGGTGATAAAGCCTACAGCAGTGTTGTATCTCGCTACTTAAATGATGCTGAGAGCCGTAACGACATCTTCGACCAACTAACTGAGCGTGAAATGCAGATCCTTCAAGAAGTTGCGAAAGGTTATCGTAACAAGCAGATCGCAGACCATCTGTTTATTTCTGAATCGACAGTTAAGGTACATATGAAGAGCCTTCTTAAAAAGCTGCAAGTGCCTTCTCGTACTGCCGCGACGGTTCTGTATCTAGAACGTTATGGTGAAATGAAGTAGGGCTTATTCTTTTGAAGTAAAACTATTTCAAGCCGTATTGTTTATTTCAAATGTAGGATCAAATAACATGAGCTTATTACGATAATCTCTCACGATACTTCGAATGATATTGAACTGTGACATTAAAAAAGGCGCTGAACTTACTAAGTTCAGCGCCTTTTTATTAGGGCATTTTATATCCAAATAATCATGTCTGTTTTACTGACAATTAAGCTGCCATTGGTACTAGAACAAGCGTACCGAAGATCACCGTGATAAGACCACAGATTACTGGTACTGAAGTACGTTTAACGACTTCAAACGGGCTGATTTTACCCATGCCAGAAGTCGCTACAATTACACCCGAAACAGGAGAAATTGTACGGCCTAAGTTAGACGCTTGAAGCATTGGGATGATTAGGAACGCAGGGTTCAAGCCCATTTTCGCAGCAAGTGACGGAGCCAGTTCTACGAATGCATAGAATGGCGCGTTACCAGAACCTGTCGCGATAGCAGCAGCAACTGTTAGACCAGTCAGGATAAGCATTAATGCGATACCGCCAGCGCCAGCTGATTCAGCAAGGCCGATTAGGTTATCAATTGCACCGATAGACATTAGGCCCTGAGCAAATACACCCGCCGCAACCAACAGCATTACTACGCCTTTAAATGCTTCGGCCATACCTTGGTAGCAAGAATCTAGGTCTTCTAGTGTTTTTTCGCCGTCAAACTTCTTCACAACGTAATCGATAACAGCGCCCACGAAAATTGAACCTACTACGATGGTGTAGATATCAAGTGAAAGGCCCGGAATGGTACGACCGTTGAATAGAAATACTCCAAAAATAGGTAAGAATGGAAGAGCAGCATAAAAAGCCGGCGCATTAGTTTCAATTTCTGAAACGTCTACTTTTTCCATTGGCGTGTTTTCTTTCTTATCTAGGTACTTGTTCCAGAAGAAAGCGGCACCCGCCATCACAATGATTGCACATATTGAAACAGGCAGTACCGTTTGAACAGCAAACACATCAAGAGACATACCTGATTTTTCTGCTGCGATAACCACATCACCCGACGTTGGTGAAAGAATGATTGCTGCAGGTGATGCACAAACCGCCACCGCTGCTGGACGAGAAATACCCATTGCCGTCATCATTGGGAATAGGGTCGCCATCAATAGCACGCCAAGGCCTGTTGCAGAACTTACTGCTAGAGACATTAGACACGCTACGATGTAAGCCGCAACAAGAAGTACGTATGGAGATTTGATAGCAGCAAGCGGTTTAGAGAATTGTTTTACTACCACATTGTTTGCGCCGATATGCGTCATGTAAGAAGCAAAGCCACAAAGAAGCATGATTTGCATGCCTAGGCCGCCTCCACGGTACTGAAGCATGTACTTAACGAATTCTAGTGAGTCGGTAACCATGTTACCTGTTGAAGCGACCTTAGCGGGTAAGACTGTGTGACCTATAAGGCCAGTAATAAGAAGTAGGGCAAGGCCAGCTGTCAGTAATACACCTGCCGCTTTATAGCCTTTCACAATAAAGTAACCAACAGCGATAGTAATCACTAATCCGATCAAGAGCTCTAACATAGAAATCTCCACAAAGTTTAAAAAAATATAAGAAAGTGTTTCAGAATATGACAATGAATGTACAGAAAACTGCACTGTGGCACGAGGCATAGTTGAGGTTGATATGATCTAAGACAAACATTTTCTTTGATGTTAATTGTGGTTGTAAATCATGAACAACTACTGTTGTTTAGATGTTAATAAACAAATTATCTATCTCAATAGAATATAACTTGGATCACCTTTATAGTGAGGAGTTGTATACAAAGGTGTGGATTTATAAATCTATGACTTTTGGAGCCTAACGTGCAGAACTAAAAAGAAGTGTGTATTTTTACATGATATCGGATTAATTTATGAACTGATGCCTACTGGGAATGGAAAGTTAAGTAGGCTTCAGCGAGAGTTGAATTGATGTGGAAATGCATAGGTCCTAACGTATTGGCTTAAGTACAGCTACTGACCGAAATAGTTGATAGTTAAACGATTAGTTAATGTTCAATTCAGGATCTGCATTCGAGTAAGTGGGCAGGTCGGCGCATATCACTTTTTTACAGAAGTGAATCATTCCGCGCTGAGTGACCAATAATAATTCATCATTATTTAGTGGGATATAAGCCATGGCATCTGAAGAAAGCACTGCACCTTCACTGATCATCACCTTTTCGTAAAATGTGAGCTCTCTATTTGGTATGATTTGTTCATGTTGAGTCTCGTCTAAAGAAATGTCGTGTTGGGTTACCACGTAAGTACCTGACGACGCAAAGCCAACTTCTTTCGTAGAGACATATAACAATTCATAGCTGTTATTCTTCTTAAACTCGATATTAACGGCAGCTTGATTATAAATGACTTTTTCTTGTGGGTTGACCACCGAGGCTGTGTTGGATAAATAATGACCTTTAAGATAACTTTGAGGAATAAAGGTTGTCATCCATCCGGCCATAATACCGATTATGGCGATTGCAACGAAGATCTGTTTTTCTTTATTCACAAGTCACTCCTTTAAATTCACTTGGGAAGCTCAGAGATTTTCCTGAATTATCGATGATGATTTTTCTTCCCTTATATTCGTAAAGCGTCACGTTGAATAATTCATTAAAAGTGAACTCGTCGGATTCGATTTTACAAGAGATAAAATGTTGACCCACGAGATCTTCGCCTAGGCTATTTCTATCTAAATAAGAAAACAGATAATGGGATAAACCTGCAGTCACTACAAATAATACAATCAGTGCTAGTACACTAATTGTTTTTTTCTTAGCCGCGGTTGGTGATCTTTCTGGCGCTGTGTTGTCTTCAGGTTGTTTCGTTTCTTGTATTGGTTGTGATTGAATTATACGCAGCGCGCGTTCTTTGTCTTGTGTCACTTGTCCTGCAAATCGGTAGCCTTTACCGCGCTCAGTGACGATGATCATCCCCCTTTTATCTTCTAACGCTTTTCGGCAAATCGAGATGGTTTGCATTAGGCTGCCATCTTCAACGTAGATACCTTTAGACACCCACACCTGTTCAATAAGAACTTGGCGAGTGATCACCTCATTGGGTCTCGAGATAAAAAACTTAAGTAGCTCTGATTCATTAGAGCCTATTGGGTAGGTACGGCCCGTCTTAAAGTGATGGATTTCACTCTCTTCTAAATTGACCTGTATATCATCATTGATAATAAATTCAGCAGACATCTGGGTTCTCATTGTAATAAGCGTTCTAACCTAAATATAACAAATCTCACAACAAACATAAACTTGCTAACTTCATCGTCTTTGATGTTTAAGTGTCTGAATTTATGTCGATTATTAACGTAATTAGATTTCCTTATATACCTTTTTGAGGTTGTTTCATGCGGTTTCAGGTGCTTGCCGTTAGTAGCTATTGGATCATTAACGGGTGACGCTGATTTAGTGGGTGTGGGTTAATTGCTCAAATTTCTTACGTAGTTTTATCAACGTGTCATTCCAACTCTGTGTTGCCTTGCTCTCTACGAATAAAAAGTCGAACTTACCTTCGACTCAATCGGCAACTCAAATAACGATAAATCGCATGACCACACCAGTTAAATGCGAAAGCTACGAAGGAGCTGTTTTGAAAGAATTCAATAAGCCATATATATGTGGACTAATTACGCTTGCCTTACTCGGCTGTCAGTCTGAAGACTCGGCTCAAGATGCCGTATTGATATTAGTTCCCTACAACATTAATGAATTACCAAAACCAAACGATGGGTATGGGTATGACGACGATGGAACAATATCCGGTGTCGGTGAACACGCTGTGACGATGTCATCTAAGAATGACGCCTATTATCAGGACTACAACAATTCATACGCAGCCCTAGACGGCTGGGGACTTTGTGCGGAACCGATTTTAATTCCTCTACAAAGTGTTAATTCAGATAAGCGTTATCCACTCAATAACGAAACCTTAGCCGGGAATGTTGTATTAATTGATGACCTAACAGGCGAAGAAGTTGTCACTCAAATATCCGCTGATGGTTCCAATATAATTATTCAGTGCGAATCAGGATTAAAAGAGGGGACGACTTATTCGATCGTTGTTACTGACGGGGTAAAAACTGAATTTAATGAGCCTTTAAAAGCAGATGCTAGTTTTGATGAGTTGATTTATTCAGACGTCCCATTAAATAACGAAAAAGAAGAAGTCCTTCAAGATCAAGTATTGAGTGCTATTGAATCATATTATGCGTTATATCCAGAGAAAGGTATTCCCGTTTATGCTGCGCAGTTTAAAACACAGAGTTCGTATTCGTCGCTAGATGCAATGAAAAGAAACCATCTGCAATATGGTAGTTCATTCACCCAAGAAGAGCCTGTAATTGTAGAGGAAAAGCGGGGATATAACCTGTATACAAAAGTGCTAAAAATTCCGTCGTACTTACCTTTTACAAAAGAGAGGGAGGCGGAATGTATCGTCGATGAATTTGACCCGAAAGAAAATTGCCCACCACTGTATGAATGGATTACCAACACTTCCGGTAGTTTTCCAACTGCGGAGAATCCAATGCCTCAAAAAACAGAAGACCTTGAGGTGACGGCAGATATATACGTACCAAAAGAGTTTAACTGGAATAGTTTTATAGAGTTACCTGTCGCTATTTTTATTCATGGTGTTACAGCAGAGCGCGGCACTGCTTCTTTAATGGCTGCGGAATATACGGATAAAGGTTATGCCGTGGTTGCGATCGATATGCCATATCACGGTGAGCGGATACGTTATGACTCAAGCCCTGAGCACGTGGAAATTAGTGCCCGAGCAAACAAAGCCTTCTTCATCAATATTGATTCCCCTTTAGCGCTTCGTTCTAACCTCCAGCAGTCTGTTTCTGATTTTCTGGGTCTACGCTATGCGTTGAGCCAAGAACGTTGGGTTGATAACAATAACGTTCATCTAATCGGACAATCGTTGGGTGGGATCATGTCGGTAATGGTGAGTGAGTTTAGTCAAGCAAGCCCTGATTTTCGCTCGGATACTAATTCTAATTTTGAATTCAATACGGTGAACTTTGTTGTTCCGGGGCAGGGGCTAACCAACTTGGTTCTGTCTTCTCAAACCTTAGGCCCTGAAATGTCTGAAGGTGTTAAGAAGTCTCCTGATGTTCAGCGTGGCATTGCTGAAACTGTCATACCAGATACATGCATAACAGAAGCAACGAATCAGCAGTGCATTGAAGCGCTTCGTGATTTTGTCGCACTTTCAACAGATAACGCGCTGCTTGTTAGTCAGCTAGAGGATGACATCTTCGATTTGGTTGTGACAGACCTTAAACAAGGGGTCCAAGCAACAATTGATAGTGCTGACCCTGCGAGCTTTATCTCTCGCCAAGTCGCTGCTGAACAACCAACTCTTTTGTTAGCTGCCGTTGGAGATTGCGGGGAGACTTGTGACGTTGGTGTTGATTATGTCCCAGATAGCGTAATTCCCAATACCGCGCCAGGTAACATTCGTACTGGTACTGAACCACTGATTACTGCGCTTGGCTTAGACCCAATAACAGGCACATCAGAAAATATTAATGAAAAGCGTGGAGCAGTACGAACCACAACCGGCGGGCATGGTACGTATCTGTTCCCCTATGAAGGTCCCGTTGATGAAAATGGCTTACCGGGCACACCAGGTGAAAACATGTCAGACGTTCGTGAAGCTGTGGACACGCAACAAATTGCCGTTGCTTCTATGGTAATGAGTGACGGTGCAGTAGTCGTCATTAATAACGAAGATCACATCGAAACCGAGGTGCCTCAAGATGAAGAATAAATTCTTACTGGGCATTGCCGCTGCTCTTGTCCCTTGCCTGACTAATGCGGCTGGCTTTCAACTTAACGCGCAGTCTGCAACCGGGTTAGGTCGTGCATTCGCCGGTGATGCAGTGATGGCAGATAGCGCGGCAATTGTTGCTAAAAACAGCGCTGCGATGGCTTACATCGAGCAACCAACACTCTCTGTCGGCGCTATCTATATCGATAGTGGTATTGATGTGTCTAGCGTTAGCTACACACCAATGATTGGTGATACTGAAATGTTAGATGACCAGTCATTAGACGCAGGGACATTAGTTCCGAACATTCATTATGTACATCCAATCGAAGGTTCTAAGATCACTCTGGGGGCGACGGTGCACTCTAATTTTGGTACCGACGTAGAATTTGATAACTCGTTCAAAGCGGATGAGTTTGGAGGAAAAACGGCGCTTTCCAGTATCAATGTGGGTTTCGCTGTGGCTTACGAGTTGTCTGAAAAAATCAATTTGGGTGCAGGGCTAGATGTTATCTACGGTGAAGGTGAAATATACCGCCAAAACTTGTTAAACGTAGATGCAGACGGTTTCGGTTTGGGGGCAAATGTTGGTGCGACCTACCAAGTCAATGAACATAACAAGTTTGGTATTACTTACCGTTACAGCCCAGATATCGAAGTGGAAGGTGACATTACTAAAGGTGGTGTCCCTGCCGACAAGATGAATGTTCCCTTACCAGACACACTCGAGTTTTCTGGGTGGCACCAACTCAACGAACAATGGGCTTTCCACTACAGCTTGCAGTGGGTGAATTGGTCTGAATTTGATTCGTTAACGTCTGATTCTTATGACGATTCTATTAAAGAATACCAATGGAAAGATGCGGGACACGTTTCGGTTGGTGGCACTTACACCATGTCAAAAGAGATCATTCTGAGAGCGGGTTATATGTACGACATTTCCCCAACTGATGAACTTACATCGTTATCAATTCCTGATGTTAACCGTCATTGGCTCACGGTCGGAGGGACATATAACTTCACGGCTGCCAGTTCTGTGGACATTGGTGTCGGATTTATCATCGGAGAATCACAAGATATTGACGAAAGCCTGACGACGATCCCAGGAACGAGTTCCAATATAACTGCTGATGTGACTGCCGATGCTCTCTTGATCGGTGTTCAGTATCAGCATCGTTTTTAACTTTTACTTTGGAGTTCAGAACGTAAAAATTTAGGAATCATATAAAAATTGCAGGGCTCGACAGTGAGTTGAGCCCTTTTCTCATTATTAGCTGTTTTAGCATTATTTAAATAGCTGGAAGCTCATTAAGTAAGAAATAGCTGCTTAGAAAAACGTTTTAATTCAGACGAATTCAACGGTTATGGTTATTAAAAATGAAATTTACAAAGCTTAGTAAAACAATCTGTTTGGCACTGTTTGCCTTACATATCTCTCCATCGTTTGCCCAAGACTCAAACTTAATTCCTGTGACTATCGAAAAAGCGCACAAACAAGCCTTCACTTCTTCAATCAACGAGGTTGGCAAAATCAGGGCAACGGATTCTGCTGCATTGACATTTAGTGCCTCCGACAAAATTCTTAATATCCATTTCAAAGATGGAGATCCAGTTAAAAAAGGCGAACTGATCGCCCAGTTGGACAATACCAAAGCGAAAGCCGATTTAGACAAAGCAAGAAGCTCTCTAGCGTTAGCAAAGTCGAAATTAAAGCGTGTACAAGAATTACTAAAGAAACAGCCTGACTCGATGTCTCAACAAGATGTGGAAGAACTGGGCGAACAGGCGAACCTAGCCGCTGCTGATTTTCGTCAGAAAGAAGCGCTGATGAATGACTATTTGTTGGTTGCGCCATTTGATGGGCAGCTAACAAATTTTACCCACTCAGTGGGTAGTAAGATTGATAGCTCAACTGCGTTGGTGAGTTTGATCAAACTCGATCCTGTCGAAGTTCAGTATTCAATTGGACAGTCTGACTTGGGTAACGCAAAACTAGGGCAGAATGTATCCATACAAGTTGATGCATTTATCGATGAAGCGTTTTCTGGTGTGGTGGATTACATTGCGCCAGCAGTGGACGAGAGCTCAGGCCGTGTAGAGGTGCACGCGCACGTGACTAACCCAGAGCATCGCTTAGTTCCGGGTATGTTTGCTAAAGTAAGTCAGATGACCAGCGAAGATTCAACGCAGATGGTGGTTTCTCAAAACTCCGTTCAAGCCAAAGATACAGAGCGTTTTGTTTGGGTTGTGAATGGTGAAAAAATCGAGCAACGCATTGTCGAATTAGGTGTGAATACTAACGATGGTTACGTTGTTGTAGAGAAAGGCTTGAAGCTTGGCAATGACGTCGTGGTGACGGGACAGCAGAACCTCAAGAAAGCGTCGTTGGTTAAGGTCATGAACCCAAATGCTGAGCAGAAAACCGTTGAGCTAGTACCTGAACCACATCCGATTGAACCCTCGGTTGATTGGACGGAAGCATCGAAAGGTGTAGACGAAGCGATCAAGGAAAACAGCGAGCAAGCAGAGACCCGTGCGACTGTTGAGGATTCATCGAGCGAAACTCACAGCAAGGAAACTCACAGCAAGGAAACTCACAGTAAGGACACACTAAGCAAGGAAGCTGTAGCGAAGGAGAATCTGAATGAAGCTTCCTGAGATTTGTATTAAGCACCCTGTGTTTGCGTCAGTTCTGAGTATCGCAATTGTCTTATTTGGCCTGCTGTCATTTCAGAAACTATCGATCCAATATTTCCCTGAACATAAAACACCTTCAGCCACGGTAACGGCTGCGATCAATGGCGCGAGCGCTGAATTTATGTCGCGCAATGTGGCCGACAAACTGATTACTGCTGCAACCGGCCTCGACAGTGTGAAAACCATGACGACGGACTGTCAGGAGGGCACGTGTAATCTAAAAATCATCTTTGAAGATGACATTGATGACGTCGAATACACCAGTTTGATGAACAACCTGCGCAGCAGCGTGGAAGCGATTGGTGATTTCCCGCCAAGTATGACGGATAAGCCAACGGTCACGGATGACTCTTCTGACACCAGTATGCCGAGTAACATCATCACGTTTGTGAATACTGGCAAGATGTCTAAGCAAGATATGTACGACTACATTAGCCAGCAAGTAGTGCCTCAATTTAAGCATATTCAAGGTGTGGGTGGCATTTGGGGACCGTATGGTGGCAGCGAAAAAGCGGTGCGAGTTTGGTTGCAACCGGATCGCATGATGGCGCTCAATATGAGCGCATCAGACGTGGTAGGTACATTAAGTTCATACAATGCGACGTTTACAGCGGGTACCATCAAAGGTCAGGTAAGAGATTTCTCAATCAACCCAGTCAATCAAGTGACCAGTGTTGATGATGTACGAGACTTGGTGGTCCGTGTTGATGACGGCAAGATCATTCGTGTCGGCGATATTGCAGAAGTTAAAATGGGAGAAGAAAGCTTAACCCCGAGTATTCTTCGAGTCGATGACAACTTAGCAATGTCGATTCAGGTGTTACCGCTAAAAAGTGAAAACCCAGTCACAGTAGCGAATAAAGTTAAGAAACAAATCGATGTGATTCAGCCTCAGTTGCCAGAAGGCATTGAGATGAAGATGGTCTACAACCAAGCGGATTTCATTAAAGCTGCAATTGATGAAGGCTTCATGACTTTAGTTGAAGCGATTGTTTTGGTTTCAGCAGTGGTGGTTCTATTCCTTGGCTCTTTTCGAGTCGCTTCAATTCCGATCATCACCATCCCGGTGTGTGTGATAGGCGTATTTGCCGTCATGCATTTACTTGGGTTTAGTATCAACGTACTGACGATTCTCGCTATCATTCTCGCCATTGGTTTGGTGGTTGATGATGCGATTGTTGTGGCTGAAAACTGCTACCGTCATATCGAAGAGGGTGAAACGCCGTTCAATGCTGCAATTAAAGGGTGTCGAGAGATCGTCTTTCCAGTGATTGCGATGACGCTGACTTTGGCGGTTGTTTACTTACCAATTGGCTTGATGGCAGGCCTAACCGCCGATCTATTCAGGCAGTTCGCGTTCACGCTTGCAGCAGCGGTGATCATCTCTGGGTTTGTGGCGTTAACGCTCTCACCAATGATGAGTGCTTACTTAATGAAGCCGGTATCAACCCCGGCGAAGTGGTATCAAAAAGTTGATGCGAAACTGAATATGTTATCGGATTTATACACCAAAGAGCTAGGCAAATGGTTTGATCGTAAGGCTCTGATGAGTGGTATTGCTTTAGTGCTGATCGCTTTATCGGCCTTAGCGGTTTGGAAAATGCCTCAAGTATTGCTTCCAACGGAAGATACCGGTTTTGTTGAGGTGACCTCTACACCACCAACAGGTGTTGGCCGTCAATACCATCTAGATAACAACGCGCAACTTAACAATGTGTTCAAAGGTGATAGTTCAGTAGAAGCGAATTTATCTTACATCGAAGGGACTCCGACCAATCACGTTTTATTGAAATCATGGGGCGAGCGTGATCAGTCAGCTGATGAATTGGTAAACGAGTTTATCGCTAAGGCACAAAGTTCAGTCTCTGCTTACGGCATGTCCTTCAAGGTTCGCTCAGCAGATAACTTGAACATTGCAACCAACATGATCCTTGAACTGACGACGGTTAACCGTGATACCACTGTGTTGTCTGAAACCGCGAGCGAAGTCGTTAAGGCGCTTGAGGATTACGAGGGCGTGACCAACATTAAGAACTCAATGCTGCGTGACCAGTTACGTTATGACTTGTCGATTGATCGCAATGCGATTGTATTGTCTGGTGTTGATTACGGTAACGTAACCAATGCGTTATCGACGTTCCTTGGTTCTGTTAAAGCCGCAGATTTGCAAGCGGACGACGGTTATACATACCCGATTCAAGTTCAAGTGAACCGAAGTGATCTTGGTGATTTCAAGGTGCTCGATAAGCTGTATGTGGATTCACAGTCGGGTCAAAGGCTTCCTTTATCTCAGTTTGTATCGATTAAACAAGTGACGTCGGAATCTAATTTCAAGACGTTCATGGGTAAAGACAGCGCTGAAATCACCGCGGACTTGATGCCCGGATATACGGCGAGCGACGTGAAGGCATACATTGATGACACGGTACCAAGCCTGTTGAAACCTGCTCAGAGCTACGAGTTCAATGGTGTAGTTAAAGATCTGGTTGATTCAACCGCGGGCGCACAAGTGCTGTTCGTATTGGCGTTGATTTTCATCTTCTTGATCTTGGCGGCGCAGTTTGAAAGCTTTGTTGACCCAATGATAATCTTGCTGACGGTTCCATTGTGTATTGTGGGCGCGATTTTGACGCTTTCGGTATTTGGTCAAAGCCTGAATATTTACTCGAAGATAGGATTGCTGACACTGGTTGGTCTCGTGACCAAACACGGTATTTTGCTGGTGGAGTTTGCCAACGAGAAACGTAAATCTGGCGCGAGTGCGAAAGAAGCGGCGATCAGCAGTGCGCGTTCAAGGTTACGTCCAATTTTGATGACCTCACTGACGATGATCCTCGGTTCATTGCCATTGGCATTGGCGGATGGCCCGGGTTCCTTAGGTCGAATCAATATTGGTTTGGTGTTGGTCGGTGGCTTATCGGTCGGAACTTTCTTCTCATTGTTTTTAGTGCCTGTCGCGTATGTCGGTATGGCGAACCTAAAGCAAATGGATTTGTTGACTCGATTGAGAACTAAACCAGCCTAATCTGGCTAATCGATTACGATTAACGTAATTGAAGATACAAAAAAGCGTCCACCAATATTATGGTGGGCGCTTTGTTATTTACTGTATTAGCCGTCTGAATAAGCTAATCCTAATCGAACCGATTAAAACAGAGCGTACTTATCTAGAATGGAGCAAAGTTATCAGGCACAATCGTAGGGACAGTCCAACGCTGATGAGCGTCTACCGATTCCAACCCTGAGTTGTGCTGTGGAATCTGTCCACGGTCGCCATACAACCACAATACCAAGTTCGAACGTTCACCACTTGTTATCGGCAGTGCCGCATGGGCAACGTTTCCTCTATGAATCATAGCGACACCGGGTGTGAATGTCGTTTCGTTCATCTTACCCGTAGCAGGATCATAAAAGTTAAGTTCTGACCCTGAAAACTCTTCATCTGGCATATTTATATTAATGTTGAGCGTGACAGAAGACGCATCAGTATGCAGGCGTAAAGAGGTATCTTTGTTCGCTTGATACTGAATCGAGAACCCAAAAGTTTGCGTATCGTAACCCATGATTTCAGGGAACAATAAGCGAGCGATAGGGCGCATGTAACTGTCGAGTAAATCTCGGTAAAACGCTTGGAAACTTGGCGCGGCTAAATAACCTTCAGATCGGCTGTCTAACATTGCTCCACCACGGTTAAGCACTATGCCGTATGGTGGGCGCAGCGGGATTTGAGCGTTAGAGACCGCTTCCAAGTAATCACGCAACTCAGCGAGACGTTCAGCATCAAAGAACTGAAACTTAAACACCCCAGGAGAGATCTCTTCGAGTAAGTCTTTTACCGCGATTTCTTTCTCTGGATCTTGCCAAGCTTCTCTAACAGCTTCACGCAGGCGGGCATCTAACAGCGAATCGTCGAAACCCAATTGACTGCCTTCCGCGCTTGCTTCCCATTCTTTCCAAGCCTCGCTGAACAAGCCCTTATTGTTGTCCCAAAACTGTTGTACAGAAGGAGCTCGTTGAAGCATCGCTTCTCGTGTTGGTAAATCGATGGCACGTGCGCGCTCTAGTTGATTAGATAACATAATGTGTTCGCTCCTTTTGTTTGCTTGCAACCAATCTATTACACCAAGGTTTGTAGATAAACGGGCCGCTGGGCAAAACAGAATTAACGTTTTCTATATAATCAGCGTGAAGGAGGGGTTACTTTAAGAAGCTTTCAGTCCTTGCTTAGGCGAGGTCATTTGAACGCAAGTTTAACTTAGCGAGTTGCGATGTCGTGGGCGTATCAGTGATAAAACAGCGTATGGATGAGATACCCACACGCCGTTTTCAAGTATCAGTAGTGATTTTAGACACAACTGATGGGGTGACATTCTATCTATGATCAATATTGATCTTCGAAAAGCTAACCGAGAATACTTGACCAGCAAACTCTCTTGAAGGCTTTATTTGGGCGTAAAGACCGGCTTTAAAGTAGTACTCTTCCTTTAACCATGCTTTTGACAACGTAACCTTGTTACCATCACGATCTTCTGTTTCGATGCCCCAAGGTAAGAAGCGCTCTGATAATTCGTCATTAATGAGTGTTGAAAGGTAAATACCTTGCTCATCGAGGCGAATCGTGTAATCCCAATCCAGGTTTGCAGGTGCGACTCCTAGGTTGACACTGAATGGCTGACAGTCGCTACACATTTTGTTTCCTGGTAGAAATGAATCGTTCAGAACAACACGTACCGGCTTATTTTCACCATCCCACTGCAATTTCACTAGCGCTTGTTTAATGTCTTTACCATGAATTTGGCCGAGAACGACTTTTGGGTCACTGCCTGTCACGTCTTTATTCGGGAACTGATCAACGCTCACTGTCGCTTTAAGTTCATGTGTCCCTGTTACCGCCCAGTTTTGGTCTTTAGTGCTGCATCGATTTTCGGTATTGAACTTATACAATTCACGAAGTTCCGAACGAGCGTATTTTGTGTTTGCTGTAGTTGAAACTTGACCACCAAGATCAACGGTGAATTTTAGACGTTCTTCGCCATTAACAGACTCACGAGAGAACCAAGGAAGATGAGTGTCGTTGGTTAAGTACTCTTTACCATTACATTCTTGGGGAATGAGCTCGGCTGCGCTGCTACGGCCATTGTTGTAGTAATCGTCACCACTGACTGGAAGGGTGATTTTCCATTGCTCGATGTTCCAATTGCAATCTGTGCATGTTTTAAGCTCTGCTTGTTCGCTTTTAGCATTAGCTTCACAGCCAGCGAGTAATAATCCACTAGAGATAAACGCAGCAACTTTGAGGTATTTTAAAGGTTGTTGATAGTTGAACATAAAAATAATTTGTAATACAAAAGGTGAGCAAACTTTATCGATAAACCATGAGGTTTTCATTGGCTAAAGAGCGGTTTTACATTTTGTTGACAGAGCTTTGAGCTACCGATCCCAAAAACACATCTCAATACAATTTTTCTAGTTATGGAGCTAGAGCTAGAGTCAATGAGGTTGGTTTTCGTATACGGCTTAGTAATGATTCTCTGAACGATCATGCAAATCCTTTTGCATGTTCGATGGGGAAGCGTAATTTAGAAATCGTAGTTGAGGTTCATTGAGCTGTAGATTTCGGCGTTACTTTGGTCTGATGCGACAGTGGTGTTGTAGATGTATTCGGTATCAAAAGTCAGAGCTAAATTGCCCATCAATATGTTCTTTAGATAGCCTTTGAGGTTGTAATTGGTGTTCTCTTCACCGTAAGCCATGTTAGCCGTTGCCCCCATAGAAAACGTTTCTGTGATCGTCAGAAAGCCATCAACACTGGCATTCACGATCAGTTCATAGTTCTCTTTGTTCGGGAACTCTTCATCGGAGGATTGCCGTTGACTGATTCGGTAACCCGGACCAGCAGAGCCTTGAAGTTTGATTCTTTCAGTATCATAAAAGTGGCGACCCAATCCTGTAGCCGTTATAAATTGCTTACGATAAGTACCAAAGTGGTCGTGTTCAAAACGTGTTGTTGCGACCAAATAGGTGACTTCGTTCAAGTCATAGCTGATGCCATAGTTGGTGGTATAGCGATTGGTGCCGTCTTCATCGTTTTCAGCATCGGTATAGTAGGTATCAAACTGAACTCGTTGGCCCCAGTTCTCTTTTTTGTATCCAACAGAGATTCCAGAGTTGATCGACAAAGATGAGCTGGTGTTTTGTGAGTAGATAAACCCGAGTTTGGTCAGGGTTGTAAAAGGGGATTCTTGAGCTTCTTCTTGTAAGTCAGAACCTTCGCTTAATACGACGTCGCCCTCGAGTTCTACTTCTTCAACTTCTTCGGCAAATACGGGCATAGAGATAGCGATTAGAACTAAAGGTAGCTTTATTAAGGATCGTGTGTATGAAACTGTGTTGGTTAATGGGCGCGTTGTTTGTGAGATAGCGTGTGTCGACATAATGGTTTGGTATATAAGGTGATTGAACACGATGAACGCAAGGTTAGTCGTGAAGAGTCGTCAATGATTGAATCGAAAATGCGAGTGAGTTACGACGCAATAGGCAAAGGCGAAAAGATCGTTTTTATCGCTGAGAACCCATTACCTCGATGAGGATTAAAATCTTCAATGTGGACAAAGAATTCAAGTGTCTCAGAGGGTTTATCGTCTTCGATTAATAAGAACTCGAGTAGTCCTTGTTCTACATGGCATGAAACGATGGTTTCGCTCGATTGATCTGCTGAAATCTGTTCAACGTTGACCAAGACGCTCGTCTCGGGTAAGACATTGAAAGCATCTTGCGCACATTTAAGAATACAGCTGCACACGTACTCACGATATAAGGTATTGCTTTCAGAAAGAGACATCGTTTCAAGCTTTACTTCGCCTTGGCACAATACCTTTTTTTCTTTAGGGATCACGTTGTGCTTATTAACCTGAATGTTGATTTCTAACAGGTGGCCATTCTTATAGGTATTGAAGTTATGGTTAATCAGTTTGGTGTCGACCACCGCTACGTTCATCAGGTTTTGCTGAGCTTTAGAAAGGGCAGACAACTTTGCTTGGCTATCGTTATTCAAAACGCCTTTCGATAACTGATTGCTTTTTACCCAGTAGCTGTAGTTCTGAACCCAATGTACAAATTCCGTTTTATATTGCTCTATGTCTTTTTCTGCTGCTCGCTCGACATTGCTTGTGAGGGTGTGAAACTTAGACTTGTTACCCAACAGAATATCTAGCCAGTATGGTTTGTATTCATCAAGCGCTTCTATGGCTTTGACTTTATGATCGAAGCGAACCGTTGGCATTGCAGGCGCAGGTTCCATGGCAATCGACTCCCAATTTACTTTTGGTGTCGGAATGGTATGGACGGATTGGATTAAGTGGAGGTGCTGATTGAATAAGCTTACTTCACTAACCGCGTTCTCAAGTTGTTTGGTATTCATCTACATTCCTGTCGACGGTTGTTCTTGTCATTTGGCGCCTAGTTTATGGTCAAAGCGCGAGAACAGTATTTAAATGAATGTGAATGAACTTTCGTGAGATTACTTGATATTGATTTAGGAATATTTGGGGGGAGAAAGTTGGGTTCATTATTGAGCTAACAGCACAGAAACACAGAGAACAAGGCGCTCTCTGTGTTGGTCATCTACTGTTATAGAAACTTGCTGATGAGTATTATCTCTGGCGTCTTGCGACCAAAGTAAATCTGTAATCGTTAGATGTGAAGTAGTTACGGCTGTACTCGAACACCGTGTTATTGGCGAGGTAACCTCGAGTACGTTTTTCAATGATAGGCTGAGTTGGGTCAATCCCTAACTGTTTAGCAACGTCTTCAGGCGGAAGAATCGGCACCAGTTCTTGCTCACTTCTATCAATCACCATGCCTTTGGTGTTCTCAATAAAGTCGTACTTTGATGTCTGCATCACTTGATAGGTGAGATCTGGGAATAGGGCAACAGGTAACCAAGTTTCTTCAACCGTGATTGGATTGTTGTCTATGAAGCGAACACGCTTTACGTAGAAAACTAATTCGCCTTCTTTAATATCTAGATGTTCAGACATCGCCAAAGAACAGGGCTTCATTTCAAAGGCTAGAACATCACTGTGTGTAACCACATCCAAATGCGCCCACTTTTCTTGAAAGCTCGACTGTTTGTAAATGTCGTAATTGATTTTGTTCTCTTTGACATAAGTGCCGCTGCCTTGAACGCTTTCGAGTTCATCATTTTCGATCAGGAGCTTGAGCGCTTGTCTAACCGTTACACGGCTTACAGAAAAAACTTCACGCAGTTGCGCTTCTGTTGGGAGTGCTTCTCCAACCTTATACTCACCAGAACTGATCTTTTCTCTTATTGCATCTGCGATTTGGCGATACATCGGGAGTCTTGCCATTTTTGCCTCGTTTGTGCGCTAGAACAACTAGACTTTGATTAACAACCTGTACCTTAAATACGTAAATTTGCTCTATATAAGCCTTGTTTTACAGGTTAGTGTGAGCGTCGTATCGGCGTTTTGTAGTACATATAATACAAATTAAACGATACATAACAAGCTTTCTTAAAGGATTTACCAATACGATTTAAATACAAATTAAATACAAATATGTATTGGTGAGATCGTGATCACGGATTAAATGTCTTGAAGTTGTATTATCACTATCGTCGGCAGGGACGACTGTCGTACTAATCCGTGACTATGGGACAAAGGTTATGAAACTTACTACTCTAACGAATAAGTCGCTCGTAAATCTGCAAACTACGTTTAGCAGTCGAGAAGAAGCGATTTACGCACTTGCTGACCAACTGGATCAGCAAGGCAAACTGCATAACAAGCAAGAGTACCTTGATGCAGTATTTGCTCGTGAAGAGCAAGGCCCGACAGCGCTTGGCGAAGGCTTAGCAGTACCGCATGGCAAGGCTGACGCGGTTAAAGAAGCTGGCTTCGCTGTAGCAACGCTTAAAGAAGACATGAAATGGAAAGGCTTGGATGAAGACGAAGATGTAAATCTTATCTTCCTAATTGCGATTCCAAATGCAGAAGCGGGTTCTACCCACATGCATCTGCTTACTGCATTGACAACTACATTGGTTGATGACGATGTTCGCGAAGCTGTATTAAAAGCGACAACCGCTGAAGAAATCTTTGCGCTTCTTGATGGCGACAATCAACAAGAAGAAAAACAAGACAAATTAGATACAAATGCGCCGACAATTGTATGTGTTACTGCTTGCCCAGCAGGCATTGCTCACACCTATATGGCGGCTGAGTACCTAGAAAAAGCGGGAAAAAAGCTTGGCTACAAGGTTCATGTTGAAAAGCAGGGCGCAAACGGTATTGAAGATCGCTTAACTGCGGAACAACTTAACAATGCTGTGGCGTGTGTTTTTGCTGCTGAAGTTGCGATTAAAGAATCTGAGCGCTTTAACGGCATTCCTCGAGTTGAAACACCAGTTGCAGAACCGATTAAACACGGTGAGCGCATTCTTAATGAAGCGATTGAAGAGTCGAAAAAAGGTAATGGTGCAGAACGCACAGTGGCTACTGACAACAAGCCTAAAAAGTTGCCACTGAAAACTGAGCTTAAACAAGCACTGCTTTCTGGTATTTCTTACGCAGTTCCTCTGATCGTTGCTGGTGGTACTGTTCTTGCGGTTGCTGTTCTTATCGCACAAATTTTTGACCTGCAAGATCTTTACGCAACAAAAGATTCTTGGCTATGGATGTATCGCAAACTAGGTGGCGGCCTACTGGGTACATTGATGGTGCCAGTACTGGCGGCTTACACAGCTTATTCACTAGCAGACAAGCCCGCACTTGGCCCTGGTTTTGCCGCAGGTATTGCAGCAAACATCATTGGCTCTGGTTTCCTAGGCGGTGTTGTTGGTGGTTTGATTGCTGGTTATGTGATGCGTTGGGTAAAAGAGCATGTTCGCTTAGGTCCTGCGTTTAACGGATTCCTTACTTTCTACCTTTACCCTGTGATTGGTACTTTGGTAGCGGGTAGCTTGATGCTATTTGTTATCGGTAAACCGGTAGCGTTCCTAAACCAAGGTCTAACGGATTGGTTGAACGGTATGTCAGGCACCAATGCGCTGTTATTGGGTGCGATTCTTGGTCTGTTTGTGTCATTCGATTTAGGTGGTCCGGTAAACAAAGCCGCTTACGCATTCTGTTTAGGTGCGATGGCGAACGGTGTTTATGGCCCTTACGCAATCTTTGGTTCAGTAAAAATGGTATCGGCGTTCACTGTAACGGCTTCAACCATGATTGCTCCACGCCTATTCAAAGACTTTGAGATTGAAACCGGTAAATCGACATGGCTACTTGGCCTTGCGGGTATTACCGAAGGTGCAATCCCAATGGCGATTGAAGATCCAATCCGTGTAATCGGCTCATTCTTACTAGGATCAGTGGTTACAGGTGCGATGGTTGGCGCGGCAGGTATTGGTCTATCGACTCCGGGTGCAGGTATCTTCTCTATCTTCTTGTTACACGATTCAGGTTTGGGCGCATTCTCTGCTGCTGCAATCTGGTTCGGTGCTGCGATTGTCGGCACAGTGATTTCAACTGTTACTCTTCTGATGTGGCGTGGTCACGCTGTAAAAAAGGGTAAGTTTGAAGCAAGTACTGCAACACAGAACTAACTGAATTTTGAGCTAGCTTCTAGCTCGCAATTAAAACACCGTATAAAAAATAACGAACAACTTGGCTGTCCTAAATGCCTGTGCTCCTAACGGTTTTATTCACACAGATTCTGGGCGTGGTTTTCTGCACCCTAAATTTAGTGGCAGCCAATTTTAACCCCTTGAAAAACTTTAATTTAGTCGTATTTGGGTTCGAACTTTAGTTTTACTCGAAGCGACACATTTAGGTAAATGATTATGACTACATCACGCGTACACATTACTCCTCACATGCACTGGGATCGTGAATGGTATTTCACAACAGAAGAGTCTCGTATTCTTCTTGTGAACAACATGGAAGAAATCATGAACCGTCTGGAGAGCGATCCAGAATACAAATATTACGTTCTAGATGGTCAAACCGCCGTTCTAGAAGATTACTTTGCTATCAAACCAGAAAACACAGAGCGTGTAAAAGCATTGGTTGAAGCGGGAAAGTTAATTATTGGCCCTTGGTATTCTCAAACCGACACAATGCAAGTTTCTGGTGAGTCAATTGTACGTAACATGATGTATGGCATTCGTGACTGCATGAAGTTTGGCGATGCAATGAAGATTGGTTACCTACCAGATTCATTCAGCATGAGCTCACAGCTGCCAATGATCTACAACGGCTTCGACATCACGCGTGCAATGTTCTGGCGTGGTTGTTCAGAGCGTCATGGCACCAACAAAACAGAATTCTTATGGCAGTCTAATGACGGCAGTGAAGTGGTGGCACAAGTGCTTCCGCTAGGTTACGCGATTGGTAAATACCTTCCACAAGACGAAGAAGGCTTGCGTGCTCGTTTAGATAAGTACTTCCCAGTGCTAGAAAAGCCATCGGTGACTAAAGATATCTTGCTACCGAACGGCCACGATCAAATGCCGATTCAAAAAGATATCTTTGAAGTAATGGACAAGCTTCGCGAAATCTACCCAGATCGCGAGTTCTCAATGAGTCGCTTTGAAGAAGTATTCGAGAAAGTAGAAGCAGCGCGCGACCAACTCGACACAATCAAAGGCGAATTCAACGACGGTAAATACATGCGTGTTCACCGCACGATTTCGTCAACACGTATGGACATCAAACTGATCCATGCGGAAATCGAAAACAAGATTGTAAACATCCTAGAACCTCTAGCGTCTATCGCTTGGACATTAGGTTTCGAATATCACCACGGTTTGATTGAGAAAATGTGGAAAGAGAGCATGAAGAACCATGCTCATGACTCTATTGGTTGCTGTTGTTCAGACAAGGTACACGCTGAAATCCTAAACCGTTACATCCTTGCGGACGACATGGCGACAAACCTAATCCACTTCTACAAACGTAAAATCGTTGACCATATGCCGGATCGCGAAGGTTGCGACAAACTGGCGATGTTTAACCTTTCTCCGTATGAGCGTGAAGAAGTGGTGAACACAACCATCACTATCCGTGCTCAAGAATTTTCTATCTTTGATGAAAACGAAAACCCAGTTGAATACTTCATCCAAGACAAGCGCCAAATCGACCCAGGTAAAGTAGACCGTCAAATCGTTCACTACGGCAACTACGACCCTTTCATGGAGTTTGATATTCAAATCAAACGCACTGTGCCAGCGATGGGTTTCACCACGTTACACATCCAAGGTAATGAGAAGGGCGCAGTTAAAGTCGCAGAGCAGAAAGACTACTTGCTAGAGAACGAATACTACCGAATTAATGTAAACGACAACGGTACTCTGACTATTTTCGATAAAGAGACAGAGCAAGTATTCGACCAAGCACTTCGTTTAGAAGATGGTTCTGATGACGGCGATGAGTACGATTACTCTCCATCTCGTCAAGAGTGGCTGTTGTACTCTGATGAATTCCCGGTAGAAACATCAATTGACCACCAAGGTTTCCAATCGGTAGCAAACATCGCTTTCCGCATGAACGTGCCAGCAAACCTTACAGAGCGTGAAGAACGCACGGGTCAAAATGGATTCGTTGAAGCGCAATGCCAAGTGGTATTGAAGCAAGGTTCTCGCCGCATCGAAGTTCGTATGGAATTGGACAACCAAGCCGACGACCACCGTGTACGTGTATTAGTACCTACGCCATTTATTTCTGAAACTGTGGTAGCAGATAACCAGTTCGGTTGTATTACTCGACCAACCAATGACCCTGCAATGGCGGTTTGGGAAGAAGAGAAGTGGAAAGAAGCACCGGTTCCTGTGTATCAGTTAATGAACTTTGCTGCGCTAGAAAACGGCAAAGCGGGTATGGCTATTATGTCGAATGGTCTGCGTGAATTTGAAGTGATTGCATCTAAAGGTGACGAAAATAGAGATACCTTCGCACTGACACTATTCCGTGGTATTGGCGTGTTGGGTAAAGAAGAGCTATTGCTTCGTCCGGGGCGTCCTTCTGGTATCAAGATCCCGACCCCAGATTCACAAGTGCGCGGCAAGTTAGTGTGTGAATTCACACTGTGTGGCTTCTCGGGTAACCACATTGACGCGAACATCATGGCGCAAGCACGTGACAATGTCACTCAAATCGAATGCTACAACAAGATCCCTTACAACGCGATGAAGCTGAATGTGGGCGAACAAAACCTACCAATGAGCTTCAGCTTGCTATCGAAGCAACAAGCGGGTGCGGTATTAAGTGTGCTTAAGAAAGCTGAAGACGAAGATGCGTTGATCATGCGTGTCTACAACCCAGCAGAAAGTGGTTCAGTATCGGACTCAATCTCTTTCACTCAAGCGGTTTCAAGCTGGAAAGAGACAAGTATGGACGAGCGCGTTCGTGAAGGTGATGTAGCAATTGAAACCTTTGGTGACTTGTCTTTTGGCGAATTATCTTTTGGTGAATTGGCATCTTGCCAAGCGAAAACATTCCAAATCAAATTCTAATTTCAATGACCCGCTCACCTTAGTGGGCGGGAATGGTGAACGACAATGAAAATTGTAATTGCCCCCGATTCATTTAAAGAATCACTCGACGCCCATCAAGTAGCGTCTTGTATTGAGCGCGGATTTGCTGACGTTTTCCCTCACGCAGAGTTTGTGAAAATGCCACTCGCCGATGGTGGAGAAGGCACCGTAGATGTGTTGTTAGCGGCGCTCAATGGCAAGAAGCAGCAGTTGCTAACGACGGATCCAATCGGACGGGATTGCTCGGCTTACTGGGCATCTTTAGAACAGACAGTTGATGGCGACAACGTAAAAACTGCTTTGGTGGAATTTGCTCAAGCATCGGGTTTAGACCGATTAACAGTAGAAGAAAGAGCACCGCTAATCGCATCTTCGTTTGGTACCGGGTTATTGATCAAAGATGCATTAGATCAAGGTGTTGAACAAATCATCATTGGTCTGGGCGGCAGCGCAACTAATGACGCGGGTGCTGGCATCTTACAAGCGTTGGGAGGCAAGTTATTCGACAAAAAAGGCAACGAGCTATCTGGTGGCGGCGCCGAGTTAAGCCAGTTAGCAAGCATCGATCTTGATGGACTGCACCCTAGATGCAAAGAAGTGACGTTCGTGGTCGCATGTGATGTGAATAATCCACTGTGTGGCGAAAGCGGAGCAAGTGCCGTGTTTGGTCCACAAAAAGGGGCTTCACAAGCTCAAGTTGAACAACTTGATACTGCGATCGATCACTTTGCCGATATCGCTCAAACACATACAGGTACTAATCACCGCGACACCGCTGGTTTTGGTGCGGCTGGCGGTACACCTTTGGGGTTAAGTCTGGCATTCAATATCCAAATTAAAGCGGGTATTGAGATGGTACTAGATGCTTTGGATGCAGATAAGGTTCTTGAAGGTGCTTCACTGGTCTTGACCGGAGAGGGACAGATGGACAACCAAACCCTGCAAGGTAAAACACCTTTTGGTATAGCTCAGCGCGCTCAAAAACTGAATATTCCAACCATTGGTATTGCAGGCTCTTTGGGTAAAGAGGTTGAAAAGCTTTACGGCTCAATGTCTAGCTTGTTTGGAACCGTACGTTCTCCTCAGTCTTTGTCTCAAGTGCTTGGTGAATCGGAACAAAACCTGATTCGTACCTCTCGAAACGTCGCAGCGACTCTGCAATTAGGCCAACAAATTTTATCTACTCCAACGCCCATGCAAAGTAAAGGCGATCAGTTAGCAATAAAAGACAACAGTGAGAATTACTATGCAAACTAATCTATTCAAGCTTGATAACGTTATTCAAAACTATGTTTGGGGCAGCCAAGTGGCGATGAATGATCTGTTTGGTATCGAAAATCCAAACAACGAGCCACAAGCTGAAATTTGGATGGGTGCTCACCCAAATGGTTGCTCAAAAATTGCTGAGAATGGCGAATTGCTTTCTGATTTGATCAAGAAAGATCCTATCTCAGTATTGGGTGATTACACCGTTCAGCGCTTTGGTAATCTTCCTTACTTGTTCAAAGTTTTGGCAGCTGATAAAGCACTGTCGGTACAGGTTCACCCTCGTAGAGATAAAGCACAGATTGGCTTCTCAAAAGAGAATGACTTAGGTATTGAATTAGGTGCTTCGAACCGAAACTACCGCGACGACAACCATAAGCCAGAGTTGGTTTACGCGCTGACTTTCTACAAAGCGATGAACGGATTCAGACCTGTTGCAGAAATTATTTCTTTATTTGAACAGGCGAACATTGTAACGCTTAACGAAGATCTAGACGCGCTTAAAGCTCTCCCAACATCCCAAGGTTTGAAACAGTTCTTTACTGTGGTGATGAGCCTTTCTGGAGAAAAGAAAACAACCGCGTTAAACGAGCTAAAAATCGTAATGGAACAACGTCCACGCACAGCAAAAGCACGTGAAGCCTTTGATCTGATTAAGAGCTTCGTTGACGAATATTCAGATGACATCGGCTTGTTCTCACCATTGATTCTTAACGTGATCGAGTTAGAGCCGGGTGAGGCGATGTTCTTGCATGCTGAGACGCCACACGCGTATGTACAAGGCACTGGCTTAGAGATCATGGCGAACTCAGATAACGTACTTCGCGCGGGTTTAACACCTAAGCACATGGATGTGGTTGAGCTGATTGATAACACCAAATTTGAGTCTATCAATCATGAAGACTTACGTTTGGCGCCGACTAAAATGGACGGTAAGTTAGGTTACGCAATCCCAGTCGACGACTTTGGTTTTGAAGTACTTGAGTGTGTTGAAGGAGAAAGCCGTTCGCAGTTTGTTCGAAGTGCAGAAATCTTATTCTGCATGACAGGTGAAGTATCAATTATGTGCGGAGAGAAAGCCGTGAAATTGAAAGCCGGTGAGTCTGCGTTCGTTTGCCACAGCGCAACCAGTTACCAATATCAAGGGAGCGGCACATTGGCTCGTGCGTTTAATTAGTCCCCCCGACATTAGCGCATTAATGTAACGCTTTATTGGTAAATCTCAGAGTTTATGTTCTCTGATTTGCCCATAGGTTCTCTGACCTATGGGCTTTTTTGTTGCTAGTTAAAATCGAGTAATGATTTTAGCTTAGGGGTGGTACGCAGCTACTTTGAAAAGCCTACTTTTACCCAGATCATACGGTGGTCAGATGAAACATCTTTACCGTTACCATAATCACCAATTCGTGAGTCATTGAATAACTGACGTCCTTCTTCATATGAAGCTGACCAATAAACACCAGATTCAATAATACTTAATGTGGCTGATGGAAGAGCGTAATCAACCGCAAGTCCAAATGTTGAAGTGATACGGTTTGGTTGTGGGTGAGATGACGATTTATCCACGGCATGTTCAGCTGCACCATAACTGGTCGGGTATAAATGACCATTGGTGACTTCTTGATTAACCAGTGCATCGTTGTGCAAGTCTTGCATTACAGAACTAATACCGTCTCCATCTACTGGGTCGAGGTTTTGATCACCCATCATGACAAAGTGCTTGCCTTGTTCTAGGCCACCCGTTTTTCCAGAATCATCATAGATGAACGATTTATTTTGAATGTATTGGTGCCAGAAGTCGACTTCTGCTGCGTTTTGCTCAATGTTCTTACCCACATCAAAAGCCGGAGGAGTAGGGTGAGACATCAGCAAGTGAACGGTTTCTGTCCCGTTTTTAGTTGGAATAAGGATCGGTGCATCAACGTGGTTTTTTGATGATAGACGAACTTCTTCCCACTCAGCAGTTGTGTACCACTCTTCGCCACAACCCATACCGACAGGGAACTTACTAGGATCATCACACACTGTGATTGTTGGGATGGTTGAACCTTCAAGATCTTTCCATTTAAATTCTTGAAATGTACGAGTGTTTGCCGTGTCGATTTCGTATTTAGACATCAAAGCAAACGCGTATTGACCATGGTAGAAACCGAAACCCCACGCATCTCCGGGTAGTGTCCCAGGAGTACCATCATTGTCTAAATCAAAGCCAAATTCGTTCAATAAGCCGGTGTTGGTTGAGTAGCTTTCAAAGTATGGGTATGAGATTGGCTCTAGGTTAGCATCGCCGCCTGCACCTTCAATACTTTGAGCGACAGAAAGGTAGTTTTTCTGGAAGCCTTCTAGCGCCGATTTGTCGGTGCCAGTACCGTCATTGTTAAACTCAGCCATCATAAGTACGTCAGGACGATTCTTTTGAATCACGGCTGCTACATTACGGATCTGAATCACTTTGGCCGCTGTCTCTTTGTCTGCAGCACCAATCGTGTTATCCAAATAATCGGATACTAGCGTTGCCTGAACACTTGGTTCGATTTGCATTTCTGTTACAAGAGCTTCAAAGGTTGTTCGGTCAAAAGACAGGTTGTAAGTTGCGATTTTGACTTCTTCAGGTTGAACATAATCAGTGTCGCTGCTGCAACCAATTAAAAGAGCTGAAGAAATGGCGAAAGCGATAGATGTTTTTAACAATTTCATAAAATGGATCCGCTAATTGCATGAAAGAATTGTGGGATGCAAATGTTATGGAATGAATATCGTTCTGTAAGTGATAGTCGTCACAATGAAAGTTGATGATCGACATGGTGTTACATTGAAAGTGTGATATTTGGAACTAACCTTTGTTATTTTAGTAAAGACAAAAATTTCATATATTTAATTAGAAGCGTAAATTAAAAAGCCCTCATAGTAATATGAGGGCTCTTGAGTTAGAACTAAACAACGTTGTTATAGGGGTGTTAAGCGTATTGTTTTACTAAGCATATTGCTCCACTGTCATTGCCCAATTTCTCTTTTGTTGTTCAAAATTCATTTTGATCTGCTGGTATCGAACTTTAAGTACTGAATGCTCGTACTTTTTCACGACGTCTTCACGTTTGCTTTCAAGTAGCTGCTTTTTAACTTCATAGTACTCATTCATATTTGATACAAGTGCATCGAACTCTTCCTGAAGCTTGTCTGCTATTTGTTGCTTGTCGGCACGGTGCATGATCTTTTGCTGCGTGCGTTTCAATAGCATTGATGCTTCCGCTTTTTCAATACGAGCTTGAGGCGTTTTCTTAAGTTTACTTGCTAGACCCATCAATGAAGCGCTTTTAATCAACCATTTAGTGGGATCGTATTGCCACCAGTAAATGCCGTTACGGTAGTCGTTTTCAAAGATATGATGGAAGTTATGGTAGCCTTCTCCAAAAGTAAGAACCGCTAACACACCGTTATCACGTGCTGTATTTTTATCTGTGAAAGGTTGGCTACCCCAGATATGAGCAAGTGAGTTAATAAAGAAGGTTGTGTGATGGTTAAGCACTAAGCGTACCGCACCCACGATTAACAACATGCCAATCACATCGCCGTAAATCACACCTAATGCGATAGGGACTCCAAAGTTCATGAGAAGAGCAAGTAACACGTAGTGCTTATGTTGCCACATCACGATTTTATCTTTTTTAAGGTCACGACAGTTTTCGTAATCGGTGTACATCGCAGTGTTGTAGTTACGAATCATCCAACCGATGTGTGAGTACCAAAAACCGCGCTTGGCTGAATAAGGGTCTTTGTCGTTATTGTCGACATGTTTGTGGTGCACACGGTGATCAGAAGACCAATGCAGTGCGCTATTTTGGAGAGCAAATGCACCACCCAAGGCAAATAGAAACCTGAGGCTTGAATGCGCTTCAAACGCTTTATGTGACCAGAGGCGGTGGTAACCTGTAGTGATTGACAGATTGCAGAAAGTAAAACAGATCGCTAGCCATATCCAGTGCTCCATACCATAGCCAAAAAAGTAGCCATAAATGGGAGCTGCGACAACAGCAAGCAGCATACTAAAAGAGAATACAAAAATATTGAGCCAGATTAATGGCGGCTTTTTTGTTGATGATTTGTCGGCACTATTCATTAGCAAATTTCCATTGGGCTTACATCTGTACGCTAGAATATCAGCGTACACGTGTAAGTCAATATTGAAAGTGTAAACGTGTATTAGTATGTTTTGCTTAAATATTGTATAAAGGTAGTATGAAATGTAGTAGCAAGTCAGAAATGGAAGTACTAAGGGCTAATAAATGGAAATTAAGGTAGCTGAATATAAAGATTATGAGCGGATTGCCCAATTACATGCGGATAGCTGGAAGCTATATTACCGTGGGATTCTCGCTGATGATTACTTGGAAAATGATGTTTTGGAGGACAGATCTGTTATTTGGCAGACTCGTTTGATTAATCCTCCTTTTAACCAACATGTATTATTGCTTGAAGAGGGTGGTTTACTGGTTGGTTTTGTCTGTGCGTTTGGCAATCACAACTTTGAGCGTGGTACGTTCATTGATGCTTTACATGTGGATAATGCCTATCGTGGCCGTGGTGTAGGCAAGCGCTTGTTGTCTGAACTATCTAAGTGGTTGCAACAATATTATTCGGATTCGGGACTTTATCTAGAAGTGATGTCTGAAAATCACCAAGCTATTGCTTTTTATCAAGCGATTGGTGGAAAAGAAGAACTGGAACAGGTTTGGAATGCACCATGTGGAAGTCAAGTGACCGAGAAAGTAATCTCTTGGGAATCTCCCGTAGAACTTGAGCAGAAGACAGCGAGTGCTGTGTATTCTTAGTCGCTTCTCGTTGTGAAATTGTTCCTTACTAAATAATAAAGTTCAACCAAAGCTCCTTTAAAGCTTAAGAATAAAAATAAAAGCCCCGAGCATTAGATTGTTCGGGGCTTTTTTGATTAGGGTAGATGTTTCTAATGATTGTGCGTTTAGTCGCACCAAGTGATCTGGTTTCTACCGTTTTTCTTCGAAATGTATAGCGCTTGATCGGCGTCGTTGATGAGTTGCTCAACAGACCCAAGAGCTTGAGGCGAATGTTTCACACCAATTGAGATGGTAACTTCCAATCTAAGGTCAGAGGGAGACTCTAAAAGAGAACCAACTAATGATCTGATTGAGGCTTCGGTTTCGCCTTGCACCATGATCAAGAACTCTTCACCGCCATACCTAAAACAGTTACTGCTGCTCGGTAGTCTTTGTTTAATCTCGTTCGCCAATTCTTTGATAACCATATCACCCATTTGATGTCCGTAAGTGTCGTTAATCGACTTGAAATGGTCTATATCGATCATGATTGATGTAATGGATAACTGACGGTTAATACTAGGTTCTATGACTTGATGAAGATATAGACGGTTATAACAACCTGTTAGCGCATCTCTATATGAAAGCGCTTCGTATTGGCTAGATTGTTTACGCAGTTGGATGGCTTGTTTTCGCAGTTGTTCCGATTGAATAAAGCGTTTATGTACTTCAAAATCTCGTCTTAAGCACGCCGCCGCTATAAGGATGTAGGCGGATATGTAAACAGAAATCGTTTCAATTTCATGGTTAGGTTCAGCCGCGTACAGATAAGGGGATAAACCAATAATGTAGCTTAAAAATATGAAGGTGAGCGCGGTTATACTGTAACTCGCTGACAACCTTGAGAAGGTTCCGACATAGATCATCACAATGATGATGCCACCTTGGTAATCAAAATCCCCAAGCTCAATAGCGAAACGACCAACATAAACTAGAAATAGAGCACTGATTATTAAGAAAGCCGCTTCTAATTGTTGTAACGAGCTGGGCTTGTATTTAATGCAGTAAGATGCAGTAAACCACATGGCAATAACGATTATGGCTCTTAGTAGAGCTGGGATGATACATTCAGCACCGAAGTGTATGAAATCGGTGATCATAAACGCAAAAAATATTGTGATTGGAATGTAGATGGATTTTACGTACGGCAAATAAATTTCATTATCGAAATAGGTTTTAAATCTCTGATTTTTGAACCCAGAATAAGCGCGCATTAAGAAGTTAGCCGAAATTGATACACAATAATTTGCGTAGTATGTCACAGTGTTTCAGATTGTAAACGGCAGTTTCTATTGATTCGTCAGTATGTTAGCTAGATCAAAAAACGTAGAGTGAAAACATTCACGTTCTACCGAAATAGAACGTGAATAGCTTAGAGGCAGGAGTAAAAGTGAAGAACAGCGATTAGCGTTTGTTTTTTAAGTAACGCTTACGACGTTCTTCTTTCTTCTTAATTTGTTGTTCTGCTTTTAGCGCAGCCGCAGCTTCAACTTCGATCAGCTCTTTTGTTATCATTTCTGGCAGCTCAAGCGTTACTTTACCTAAAGTGCCGCTACGAAGTTCGTGAAGTAAGATTTCAGAACATTTATGAATATCGATATGACCCCCTGCTCGAAGTGCTCCACGCTTGCGACCAATCGCTTCCATTAATTCAATGTCAGACTCTGGTAGCTCTTCAATTTGGTAGCGTTCTTTAAGTAGGTTAGGGTACTGTTTCGCTAAGTATTCAACTGTATAAAAAGCAACTTCGTCGTATTCCATTGCTGTATCTTTAACTGCACCAGTTGCTGCTAGGCGAAAACCACTATGTGGGTTTTCCACTTTAGGCCAAAGGATTCCAGGAGTATCAGAAAGGATTACGCCATTTTGTAGGTTGATACGTTGTTGGCGACGAGTTACTGCAGGTTGGTTACCCGTTACCGCAATTGTACGCCCAGCTAAGCAGTTGATGATGGTCGACTTACCTACATTTGGGATACCCATAATCATAGTTCGGATGTTTTTGCCCATCTGTTCACGGTGAGGTGCTAGCTTACGCACTAGCTCCATTACGTGATTTACTTCTTCTTTTACGCTAGTGGTAATTGCAATCGCTTTAACGCCTTGTTCTTTCTCAAAGTGCTCAATCCAAAGTTGAGTGAGTTCCGGATCGGCAAGGTCGCGTTTGTTTAAGACTTTGACACAAGGCTTATCGCCGCGCAGTGAAGAGATCATTGGGTTTTCGCTACTGAACGGAATACGAGCGTCCAATACTTCGATGATCACATCAACCTGTGGGATAACTTCTTCGATTTCTTTGCGGGCTTTATGCATGTGACCCGGAAACCATTGAATAGACATAGAGATAAACCTTGATAAATATATTTGCTGCACATTGTAAGGGTTCGATAGGGCGTGTAAAGCCATATCTATATAGTGATGATAAAGATATGAACTTATCGCCACCTCACAATGATTTCAGTCGATGCTAGCTTCACTCGGGTTGATATTGCATGGGTAAGTCTTCATTTTTCCAACAACTATTGATGACGCTTGAGAATTACGCCCATCTTCTCGCCGAATGCGAGGGTTAAATACATGAATATTTCATCGTCATCGACCGCCCATGACTCACCTGAAACTAAGCTGCCCGTCTGCGGTAACTCACGGTTTAAGTAAATTTCAAGCGCTTCCTTATTGGTGTAATTCAGTTCAGTTAATGAGAAGGTGACTTTTGAGTCGACTCGTCTTTGCACTTGTATGTTGCTGGTAACGCTGGTTTGAAAAGGCGTAGTAACATCGGATTTGGGTTCGAATGTGGTAATTAAGCGAGCACTTTCTGATTCAGGGCTATCGATGATCAGTTGTGTGTTGATAAGCAGAGAGCGTTCGCCATAATTAACGACCGAGTGTCCGCTCCAAAAGCCAGTAAATGGTTTCGTTGGCGTGTAGCTGAGTTGGAATAAGAGAAAACCAACGACCACACAAACGGTCCAGATTACGAGAACTTTATGATGTTTGGATTTTAATCGCATAAGGTAACTTGCTCTTGATAAGTGCAATGAACGGTTACTTCATCGTCTTTTAAATATATAGCCTCAACCTGGCGGTTTTCATCTATTACTATTGTAGGCGTTTGGGATAGGGTATCGATGTGCTGGTTTTCTGCTTCGATTATAGAAACTCGTTCTAGATATCGTATTGGTGGGGTAAGCAAAGAAGCTAACCGGTAGCCAATCGCAATCGCTAGTAAACAACCAATCACGACAAGGGCTCCAAAACGTTGTAAACGGATTTCGTCTTGCTGTACGATTTTATGCGACTCTAAAGGCTTGGATTCTTCTGCTTGAACTTCCAATGGTAAATGGTTGGCAACGGGAGCTATGAATGCTGCTTCCACTGAGCAAGTCTCAGTGTTGTTTTTGACTAATTTCGGTTCGATAGCCAACAAATAACCTGTCTTGGGGATCGTACGAATCAATGAACGTTTATCATCACCCAGAGCAGTTCTTAATCGTTTGACCAATTGGTTGATCGTTACGTCTGTGGCATACGTGTTTTCGTAAAGTTCCTTAACGATGTTTTCTCTAGATAGTACATCAGGAACTCGTTTGATCAACGCATTCAACAAAGCCGATTCTTTTGCTCTTAATTGAGTCAGAACTTGGTTTTTGGATAAAACTCCTGAGGTTGATGAGTACAAGTATTCACCAATAAGGTACACAGGTGGCTCTAAAGTGAGTTTGGTCATAAATTAATAATAAGTGGGCAAATTGCGGAATAGAAACTTATTTAATTATGGCACTTTAGTCGTCATATCGTCATCAAATTTATAGGTTTTAGTACCAGTCAGTATTTCGCTAAGGCGATCGTGATACTAACTGATAAGTGAACCAACTTGTGAAACCGATCAGAAGGCGTAGTTTAAAGAAGCTGACACTAACCATTCTCGATGTGTAAAGAAGTCTATGTTTGAGTGGTTCTTTCGAGTTCCGGTAAACGTCGCGATGCTCCAATTTTCCCAACTTCCAAGATCTTTGTACTCATAAGCGATGAATAATCTATAACTATTGTCGGTTCTGCTTTGATCGAATATTGGATTATCTGCACGGTAAT
Source organism: Vibrio sp. OPT24 (assembly GCF_015163545.1). Lineage (NCBI taxonomy): Bacteria > Pseudomonadati > Pseudomonadota > Gammaproteobacteria > Vibrionales > Vibrionaceae > Vibrio > Vibrio sp. OPT24. The sequence continues at coordinate 360,893 of NZ_JADDYI010000053.1, read as the reverse complement.
CGCTGTGAGCGTAGTTACCTGTGATAGCTACAGCATACGATGAAAATACAAAGAAGTACGATGCTTCAATACCATATCTGTTGTGTTGATTTGCTTTGCCATAAGCATCATGGAACGTGTAGCTTAAACCGTAATTGATGCCCGATTGACGGCTTAACATCGAAAGGTACTGAGCTTTAATGAAGTACGCCTGGCTATCTCGCTCTAGAAGCTGACTAGGGACATTGTCTTCCTCTACGTCTGCGTAGGCGTATGCCATATCTAGCGAAATATTCGTTTGTGAAAGGTTACTTAATTTCATGCGTACAGCACCGCCATCAACATCGGTTTTCGTGCGGCTTTCGTCGATTTCATATGGGTTAGTCCATACTTCGCCTGGAATTACGGTTGGCAAGTAGGCCACATCAACGGTTGTGCCCGAGTCTAATTGTTTTTGGTAACCAAACTCGAATGCCAGCGTACCGACCGATAAATCATCACGAGATGTACCCACATATAAACGGTGAGTTCGATCTGCACCGAAATCAAAATTCAAATTTCCCAGAGGAGTAAAAATGGCCTTGTCACCATAGTCGCCGCGGTTTGATTTTTTACCTAAATTTGGGTTGCCCTCGGTGTAGAGATTTGAATCTGAGTGTGTGTAGAGAGTAGCGAAGAGTATTTCGCCGCTGAGTTGATCCCACTCTACCGCATGTACAGTCGCTGTTACCGAGGCTGTAAGTATAGCTGTCAGGGCAATTAAAGACATTTTTGTCGCGTTCATAACAATCTCAATATTAGGCTTACCTTCAACTTTCCTTGTCGTATGGTTAGAAATCCGTTCTATTAAATCAATTCAAAAACATGCGATTCGACCTGAGGTGATTGGATTGCTGGTATCGACATCACATTAGAGAGTTCGACGTATTGGCTTGAACTCATGAATGAGAGGTGAATTATTCATGGAACCGGAAAATAAGGCTAATGACAAAAAATGACTTTATGGTTTTTAATTAAGTTATTGATATTTAATAATTATTATTAAATATCACTTTTGTAGGGTCGGTGGGATTACACATATTTAGAGAGGATTTAGTTGTTTTTAGATGTTTGGTTTCAAAAAATCGTTACAATCGACTCTAGAATTAATTCTTAGTAGGGAGGTGAGGTAAAGATGAATTCATGTCTGTTGTGACGCTTAAGTAACAGCAACATCTTTAAATTTTGTCCAACTTTGACTTAGTCGAACCTTCATTACGTCAACGTATGAATTTGTGAGTTAGCGGTTTTTATTCCTTTCTAGCAAACTTTCTGAGGAATGCTTGTTTAAGGTAAAATAGTGAAGCGTCTGATGAATTGGAAGATTAAGGCTTCAATTGATTTTTATATCTATAGTCATGCCTTGAATTTTACATCTGGTTGTATAATAGATTCTAAACTATTGATAAAATTTGCTTTTTTTATTGCTTCTTTTCGATTAGTAACATTGATTTTCTTATATATGTTGTATACATGTGTTTTTACCGTGCTTTCTGAAATAAACAGGTCGCTTGATATTTCTAAATTTGAATCACCTCTAATGACTCGTTTAAATATTTGAATTTCTCTTTTTGTTAGGCTGGACAGTATTACCTCCGACTTGACAGTATACGAGCGTGCATTGGACAAAATATGTGACATCAGCTTTCTCGGTAACCATAAATCATCGTCACATACTGTTTTCAAACAACGTGTAAGGTGATCGATAGGCGCATCTTGATAGATTACCCCTTTTAAATTAAATAAATTGAATAATTGCATTACGGTAATGCTTTGTCCTGTGATATCTTCAGGAACGTCATAGACCACCCACTTACTGGACTCTAGGTTTGATAGAGTGACGTTGATATCTTTTATATCGGTCAACAATAAATAGCTAATGATAACGACATCAAATTCTTTATGATTAAGTGAACGTTCAATATCTAAAATACATTCCCTATTAAAGGAGAAATCACTGTATTTTTCTATTTCTCGTTGGATAAACTGGTTGTTAATACCGTTGTCACCAATTAGGAGTATGTGTTTTAAATTATTCTTATGGTCATACATAACTTACTCCGCAACTAACAATTGATTTTTAATTTTATGATGTTGGATTTTATATAATTGGGTGCAATGTCTCATTTTTTATATAATTACATATTTACGGTTGTTGTGAAAGGCGAGGTTCAATAGAAATTTGTAATGTGTCGTCATATTGCCCTCCTGGTTTATTCTCTGTTTCTCCAATGACAAAACTCAAAGGAATAGGCTGACCAATTGTCGAAGCAAGACGTTGGATTCGTGCATCCAACTGATCAAGGTTTACTCTGTCATTATCTAGGGAGAGTTGATATGGGATGTCCCATTTAGTGTCATTTGATTCATGGCGTAACTTTCCTTGATAAGCTGATTCCAAAACAATGGTATAGCCTGTATTACTTTGAACCCACAAGTTAGGTGCAGAACGAATCACTTTATTTGAATATAATGTACCGAGATCAAGGTCATAGTGTTGTTGGGTTAGCCCATAAAAGTGAATTTTTGCAGCGGGTGGGACGTTAACTGAAACAGGCAGTGAGCTTGGGCTGATTTCTATTTGTTTGTTGTCTGAAGTATAAGAAGGCGAGACCTCTAAAAGTCCTCGATAGGTTCCTGACTCTAACCATTGTTTGCTTGGAAAGCGCATTTGTATCGTTGCGGATTGTTGACTGTCGGTTAATGACAGATGCCACTGATTAGCCACAGGCATGCCAACGAACCCACTCCATTCAAAGTTGAGCCTGTCTTGGTTTGACCCTTTTAACGACCGACTTGTATCGCTAAGTTGTAAAATCAGGCTCAACTCACAGGGTTCGCCGATTATGTTTGCATCTATACGGTAAGTATTTATTGTCGCAAAATTCCCTGCGCTGAAAACGTCATACTGTGATTGTGAGGAGACGGGTTGAATAGCCAATGCACTAGCTTCACACGCAAATGCAGAAGAAACATGGCTTATGGCGATGAGGCTTAATGCTCCACAAAGAAGTTGTTTATTCCACATACACATCTCCTAGTCTTATCAAGTTGTCACTGCGTTCACTGAGGGTGATGATGACTGATTCCTGTCCTTTGGTGTCGAGTACCAATTGATATTTACCTGGCTTTAATCCAGAGATTGCAAAAATTCCGTTACGATTAGTAAAGAAATCAATCGGTAATTGTTTTGCTTCACCAAGGTAATGTGCTACGCCTGCGACAAGTGAAATAGGGTTGTTACTTTGACGATCGAATAGCTTGCCAATAACGGTTAAGACAGCATCGGAGCCTATCTGTAGTTGGTAGCCCTGTTTATAACCAGGCTTAACCCAGAACGCACCATCACCTAAGTCATACCCAGGCGGTAAGTTATCGACTTCGTAACCGATCACTTGGCCATTATAAGCAACAAGATCAGGGACCATAGCATTGCCATCTCCTCTAAGATAGACACGTGCGTACTCAGCATCTTTTGTCGGGTCGATAGCTAGATCATTCTCTTTAAGGCTTTTATGTTTGCTAACAATCGCAAATGCTTCACGAACTGGTCTGCCGATCGTCACAGATGAACCTGCAAAAGCAAGTGCGCTGCTGATCGTCACGTCTGTACTATGGTTTCGTGTTTCACCACTAATATCTTCAAGCCGTGAAGCGTGAGTCGCATTCAATTCATAACGGTTGGCCGTATAGTTAATACCGGCATCCATATCTGCATCTGTTTCTTCGTTAGTTACAATACTTGCAAAGCCTGATATACCGCCGGTGTTACCAATATTATTTTGATAACTGTAATCTAATGCTGCTTCGTTGAGCTCTGTTGTGTAACGACCGACTACGCGAGTTTGTCGGCTAAGAGGCCAACTTATTGTGACTGTGGTACTAATGTCATCGTCTTCGGTTGCGTTATGTTGATAGCTCAAGCGTGCACTCCATGTAGCGGGAGTATCAAATAGCCCTGCTGATAGGCTCGGACTGATCAACCAATAATCGTTCTCTTCATCGACTCCTGTTCGGTAGTTGAGGGTCATAGCCGCGCGTAAAGACTGGCCTAGATAAATGGAGCCGAATGCTGAGGCAAAATGGGTGGTTAAGTTTATATCGACATTGGAAGCATCAAATCCTGTCACACCCGTAAAGTTATTGGTTAGATATTCGTAACTTACACTTAGTTGTGGGGTCAGCGTATTTGCACTGGAAAACTCTGCATCGAAAGCAAATTTATAAGCATCGCCAGTTCCAAATGTAGGGTGTTCGCTACGTGAAGCATTGAATTCAGTGACACCCCATGTAGAAGCAACTAAGGCGGTGGCACCATATTGGTATAGATCTTCACGGGATTGGAAATTAGTGCCTAAAGTTAACCAAGGGTTAATACCCACATCGATATAACCATGCAAAATGCGTTCGTCGGTTAGATACTCGATTTGCCCATTCTGTAATTCAGATGGTGCTCCATACATAATGCTATATTCGAACTCGCCGCTATTGAGCAAGTCGTTACCTGTCGCAATCGAAAACTCGATGCGTTCTTCATTACCCGAACGATCGGTGATGACCAGCACAATATCATTACTACCTTGCGCAAGAGGGATATCACTAAGGTTATAGCTACCGGCCCCTAGGGTTAACCGTTGAACTGCGATCCCATCAATATAGACATCGACATTAGATGCTCTTTGTAGTGTGAATGATTGATTAGCTCTTGGACGCGCGTTTCTAGTTGGAATAAGGGTGAAATCTCGAGTTAAGCCAATACCAAGAATGTCGGTGCTATCTTGAAAAGATTGACCGCTGTTGTACATATCGCCTAGTACCAGTCGTGTACCTTGTTCGGCAAAATCAATGTTTAGGCGAGAGCCTTCTCTTATGTATCTCGATTCTTGCGATGAGCCGTTTTCTAAATAGGATTCATACTCAAAATTTAGAAAGCCAATGTTAAGAGCGGAGTCGAATTGGCTACGATAAAGATCCTGTCTTGAGGAGTTTTGATCGATATATTGACTCTCGTTCGCGGAGAGGGCCAAGTTAATGTACCCACTGAACATACTTGGCTCTGCATAATTATAAAAATCATTCGCGCCATTCATCGACAGTTGCTGTGTTAAGCTAAATTCAGGCGGTACCGTCACGATACATTCTAATGACGAAAAGTCGAAACTAAGACCTAACCCTACGAGTTCAAATTGATGTTGAGACAACATCTCGTTATCTGTCGTGTTACTCAGTTTATTGATACCTTCTTGAGTCACCACTGAAGAAAGGAGAGTGAGAGTGCTTTCTTTAGGCAGCAATATCTCATTGTTAGCGGTAATGATAATATCCGCTTCACCCAATATAGTGTCACTTATTCTTAGTAACGAGGTGAGTTGAATGTCTCGCCCTGTCGGATTCAATACCATTTTTTGACTCCAAACGTTAGGAATGAAGGCGGCAAAATAAAAAAGTATCAATACCAAGATATACAAAAAATGCCATGTCTTGTGATAGGTTCTAGTTTTCATACCCATGGTAAGTGCCCACTGGTAAGTGATTTAAAGAAGAAGGCAAAGTTATAGTTGAGCGCGGTGGGACAAATTGTTCACCTAAAGCTTCGTGTACTTTTTGGTTTTGAGATTCAAGCCCTGTAAAATTAAGTAACGATGTGTAGGTAAACCGCGTCCCTGTATTGGTCAATGTGAGTTGCCCTTTTTCACCTATGTGCAATTTCACGTCTGGCTCAAGCGAAGAAGAGTGAATATGCAATAGCGCATTGTAATGAACTTGTAAGTTGATACCCGTAGCTAAACCTGTCGGCATATCAAATTTGGCGTTGTTCTGGCTAATATTCGCGGTACTAAAGCGAATGAAGTAACTCTGAGACGTTTTGAGTAATCTATTGCCCAACCATTGTATACGGAATACTTGACGCTCCCCAGGTGCTAGCATTGCAGCCGGAGGAAACACAAACATTTCTTCATTCGACAGTTCCGATGTTTCAAATGTGCCATCGGATAAAAAATTCAAACGGCGAACGTTGGCTTCAAGAGGGAGAGTCTGTGTCGAATTATTAGTCACAACCAGCTGTGATGTTGCTCTATGATCAGTGTTGAGCTCAATGACGGTTGGAAATAGTGTTATGCCAAACGTCTGTGCACATAAAAAGCAATAAACGAGCCCTCCGAAAATACAACGTCTCATCACTACTGATCCTGTTCTATTTCAATCGATAGGGTCTTAAAGTCATAATTTTTAAGTGGCATCATTTCAAAAAAACGCGTGGAATACGGAAGCACTAAAGTTCCTGGAATGCGCTTGGCGATTTCTACGCCTTTCAAATACGTTGAGTGTGTACCGTCTGATACTTTCCATGTTGTATTCGTTAATCGACCATAACTATTACCACTGTTAAGCACTTCTAGAACCCATTTGTTGTTCTTGTCATTTTGCTCGATACTTTTTATCTCTAACTGAGAAGTCGTGTTTTGTGGTCGTACGTTGATCAGCGTATTAAACTGAAGCAAGAGACTTACTTGTCCTTGGTTGCTACTCGCTCTCTCTACCTTCACCTGTTTAACAGCGATACGATACGCTTTTGATTCTGTGATGGAAGGATCACCTAAATATCGCACCATAATTGATTGCGATCGTCCAGGCTCAATAATCGCGGTCACCGGAATTACTAATAGCTCGTCATCTGCAGGCGTCGTAGTTTCTTTCCCGTATTCGTTCATCGTCATAAATACTGGAGACAATTCCACTGTTAGTGGTTCGGTAGATGAATTATCCACTCTCATTGTCATTTGAGCCCTTTTACCAAGCGGTGTCATTTCCATAGACATCGGCTCTACCTTGAACGCATGGGCAGATAAACACGTAAATGACAATAAAAGAAGAACAATCCATTTCTGCATGATCCATTTATACATATCGAGGAGCTCCAAACTAAACTTATGTCGGTAAGGTTTAAGATTCAGATTAAGTCGGAGGCCAACTAGTGGCCTCCGACTTACTGACCTCTAATTTGAGGTAATATTTACGGTTAATGTATCTGAGTAGCCACCTGCCCATGGCGAGGTTTCTGTCGTAACAATATCAATGGTCGCGGCAACACCAGTAGCTAATGCACCAGAACCACCATAAGAGTTACTCACTGAAACATCATTTTGACCTGGGCCCCCAGGAGCATTAAGTGTGAAAGGAGCTAGGCCCGAAGGGCTAAATGTTGCATCGTAGGTAAGAGCGTAGTCTTCGCTATCGTCTGACTCTAGACCACCTTCAGCACTTGTTAGTGTCACAGTTGCACCATCGACGTCATTACACTTCATGTTCAGACCGCCAACAGAAATGTTTTGAATTTGAGACACGTTACCAAAGTCCATGAGTTGTGTTGAAAGGCCGGTAACTTCACATACAGGTGAAACAAAACCAACTAACTGGACGTCACCAGGAGCGGCTTGAACTTGAGCACCAAAAATAGCAGTGGCTGTTGCTGCGTAGATTGTTAGCTTTTTCATTAGAAATTCCTTTATCTTAAATGATTGGCTCAAATACTGCTGAGCATTTGTTATTCTGCAGATACATTGCAGAGGTCTTACTTTGTCACGCTATGAATCGAGGGATAAACTTCGATTTCAATCACGTCTTTATAATAACCTGCGAAGTGCAAGCTATTTTCAAGTGCAACCCTAAGGCTCCCTTGTTGAGAGAAAGGAATTACACCAGAACTGTCTATCATTACAGGTGATAAGAGTTGACTGCTGTGTCGACTTTCGTTAAGACGAAGCTCATCTATTTGTAATGACAAATTATAAGTTTCAATAATATCAACGCCTTGTTGTTGATATTTTAGGCCACCGTATTTGGAGTTAATCGTTATACCCAATGGGCGGTTACAATACACATTAAAAGGTAACGATTGAACATCGAGATGTTCGGTAAATTTCATAACGTTGCCAGAGAAAAAATTTATTTCGCATCGATCTTTGATCTTGCCGTTAATTCCTAACGTTAAAGTATTGGCGCTGACATTAAATGAAAGTGACAACCCCAAAATTAACGTGGAGAGAGTGAGGCTATGAAGAAACCAACATACTTTGTACATAAGCTCACCTCTCCCTAATCGAATGTAACGTGTTGCTTGGTTAACAAAACTATAAGAGCTACAAAAAATGGCGAAGTAGTAAAAAAAGTTGATTATTATTCAGAAGTATGAGATTTCGTATGATTTTGAGTTGGAAGAGTGATACAAAAATTTAGATAACAATTTCATATTCAATTAGATACATAGAATTTACCTAAGTACCAGTTTGATTGAGAATTTTTATTGAATTGATAAAATTTAAACTATGGTCTACGCGTTTGTTTAAAGTCTTAGATTATGGTGACTTTACCTAAATAACTCTATTAATGTGATGGTCCTAAAAAATAAATACAACGTCTAAAATGTTTGTAGATAAATCCAATGGAGCGAAGTGAAATAGCAATGAAGGATGATGAATTATTAGAAATTGAAAATTATTTTCTATTTAAATTAACACCTTAAAATACAGCTTATAAAAGAAATATGTTAACCACTAATTACCGTACGAATGACAGTTAAATATAGCGAAGTTGTTCTGAGTGCATATTTTGGTTTTTTTCATCACCAGCCTAACTCTATTTAACGCACGGGATATCGCTTGAATTTGGGAGGAAAGGGCACCCTGCTATGTTTGGATGATTTATTAAAGATATTTATATAGGACAAAACGAGATTTAGTTTTGTTGGCGTTAATGTGGTGTTTTTTAAGACATTGAGGCTGGTGTAAAGGTGTTATTTTCCTTATAGGAACGGTTGATGACTCTTTTTAAGACGAAAAAAGGCTCCCCTTTGAAGAGAAGCTTCATCATTAATAGTTTATCGATGACAAATTAACCTAAAGTTAAAGTACATTTTCCAATTTTTGTAAGAAAGTCACGATATCTTCTGCGCTAATATCTCTATGGGTGACAAAGCGAACAGGGTTGCCTGGCGACATTGTAATGCCTTGTTCACTCAGCTCACTTGCGATGCGGTTAATATCAACAGACTCATCTAATTTAGCAAACACGATGTTGGTTTGAATGAAGTCAGGATTGACAGAGAAGCCTTCTAGCTTGCTTAGACCAATCGCTAGATTTTTTGCGTTCTCGTGATCGACTTTTAGTTGAGCAACATTTTCTGTTAGTGCCATTTTGCCTGCAGCGGCAAGAATACCGGCTTGACGCATACCCCCACCAACCATCTTACGCAGACGACGTGCTTTAGCGATGTACTCTTTGTTGCCCAATAGCAGTGAGCCGATCGGAGCGCCTAAACCTTTTGATAAACAAATCGTCATCGAGTCGAAGTGCTGTGCGATTTCTTTCACGTGGACATTTAAAGCGGCTGCCGCGTTGTATACACGAGCGCCATCCAAGTGCATTTGTAAACCATATTGGTTTACGAACTCACGAGCGTTAGCTAAATATGACATTGGCAGCACTTTACCATTGATCGTATTTTCTAGGCTCAGAAGTTTAGTGCGCGCAAAATGACTGTCGTCTGGCTTAATCGCAGAAGCAAGCTTTTTAAAATCTAATGTGCCGTCCGGGTTGTTCTCTATTGGTTGAGGTTGAATAGAGCCTAATACTGCAGCGCCGCCAGCTTCGTATTTGTAGTTGTGAGCTTGTTGGCCACACAGATACTCGTCACCACGCTCACAGTGCGCCATTAAACCGAGAAGGTTGGCTTGAGTACCCGAAGAAGTGAACATTGCAGCTTCAAAGCCTGTTTCAGTTGCGGCCCATTGCTCTAGTTCATTTACGGTAGGGTCATCTCCGTAGACATCGTCACCTACATCTGCGTTTGCCATTGCATCACGCATAGCTTGTGAAGGTTTGGTTACGGTATCAGAACGAAAGTCCATGTTTCTCTCCTAGAGTTTTATAAATAGCCACATAGTTGTGCTTTGCTCAAACAAGCGATGGTTTTGGTATCGGTAATTTGATCGCAGCGAATTTTATCGTGCAGTTCTTTTAAGCTAAGTTCGATGACCTCTATTACTTCATCTTCATCACACTCAAAGCGAGTCGTATGATTGAGGTCTTTTGCGACGAATAGGTGTTGTATCTCATCACAGAACCCTGCAAGTGGGGTAACTTGCCCTAAGCTTTGGAATGATTTGGCACTGTAGCCTGTTTCTTCTTCGAGCTCGCGTTGTGCACATTCAAGTGGTGTCTCATTAACTTCCATCGTTCCAGCTGGTAGTTCTAATAGCCATTTTTTGAGTGAAGGACGAAACTGGTTAATGAGGATAATCTTTCCAGACGACGTAATAGGTAGAATAACAGCCGCGCCAGGGTGGTGTATTGTTGTATGCTTTACCACGACGTTCGTAGGGAGCGTCACGTTCTCTTCTACTAGAGAAATACTTTTCCATTGATGGATAACTTTACTCATGCAGTCTTGCCACATTCCTTGTCAATTTATCGCGTTACTGAAGACGTGCACCACCTTAACGTCTATGGTGTCGAAAATAAAAGAAAATTTAGGCTCAGTTACCGATTTAGTTTCACACCGTTCGTGAGGTTACTCTCATATTTGGAATCTATGATTGCGCCAAAATTACGACCGTAACCATCTGATATAAATGCAACTCAATAATAAAATACACTTGTAACAAAGTGCTAACAAATGTATAAAAACATATCTACACTCTCAATTGTTCAAAGATTTTCGGAGTAACGCATGAACCCTTCTATTTCTTCACATGCTGACAAGGCGCTACTCTCTGAAAGAATCAATAAATTAGCGCAAGCTCTGTCTGACGGTGTCTATGAAAGAGAAGACACGATTAAGCTTTGTTTACTGGCTGCTTTAGCGGGTGAAAGTGTGTTTTTACTCGGTCCTCCGGGTATCGCAAAAAGCCTTATCGCTAAGCGTCTCATACAGGCTTTTGACAACAGCAGCTACTTCGAATATCTGATGACGCGTTTCTCTACTCCAGAGGAAGTGTTTGGCCCGCTAAGTATCCAAGAATTAAAAGACAACGGACGTTACGTAAGACTGACTGAGGGTTACTTGCCAACCGCGCAAGTCGTATTTCTTGATGAGATCTGGAAAGCTGGTCCTGCCATCCTAAATACGTTACTTACAGTAGTTAATGAGAAAACATTCAAAAACGGTAGTGACATTGAACGTGTGCCGATGCGTTTATTAGTCTCGGCATCCAACGAACTTCCAGATGAAGATAGTGGCTTAGAAGCGCTGTATGACCGGATGCTAGTCCGTGTGTTTGTAAACCGTATTCAAAACAAGCAAAATTTCAAATCAATGCTGACGACTGGTACATCTCAAGAAGCCGTGATTCCAAAAGGTTTAGCGATTACCGACATTGAATACCACCAATGGCAGAAAGAACTCGATAAGTTGGAATTGACAGATAATTCCTTCAACAAGCTGTTTGAACTAAAAACCATGCTTGAGGAGACAGTTAAGAAACAAGGCTCCTCTTCAGAATCAGATCTGTATGTGTCAGACAGACGCTGGAAGAAAGCCGTCAAACTGTTGAAAGCGAGTGCGTTCTTCAGTGGCAGAGATAGCGTGAATCCATTAGATATCATGCTCCTGCAAGATTGCTTATGGCATAGCCCAGAGTCGCGTGATGTGGTTCGTAGTGTTGTAAAAGATTTCGCACTTAACCGAGCATTTGACCAACAAGAGTCGAAAGCTCAAATCGAAATGTCTCGTGAAGAGCTAGAAGAAATTCAAGATGATGTTGAATCGACGTTGTCGGTTTCGTTATCGATGGAATCAACCAGTGGCTTGTTACGTAAAGACGTGTATCAACATGATATTAAGAACGCGAAGATGTACAGCGTAGGTAGTGCTTACAATTTAGTGAAACTGGTCTTACTGCAAAGCAACATGTCGGTATCTGAATCAGAGAAAGGTGACAGCCGCTGGGTATACGTGGCGAAAGATGATTTTGACCGTGTTCTTAAAGAAGGGCACGGTGATATTTACGGCTACGTCAACGAAAACAAAAATCTATGTCGTCTAAAGTTGGATCTTGATGCCTCTAATCAGCTCGTTATCAAAGATATTGCGAACCGCTCTGTGTTGGTTAGCGTTGTAACGACTGATGGGTTAGATCAAGAATTGTATAACAAATGGTTAAGTGGCGCTGAGAGAGCACTAGAACAGTTGACTGAAGCTGAGTTCAAGTTAAAGAGAGTCCGCACCGAGTTCCACGACGCATTACCTCATAACTACATTGATCCAGAGCTACCAAAAGCGATGGAATCAAGCTTACAAGCAGTAACTCAAGACCTTGAAACGACAAAAGTGAAGAGCAGTAAGATCGCTCAACGCATCAAGTTCATGAGTCAGTACTTCGAGTAAGGGGAGACAAGTATGTTAGGAGCAGATGGCTTAAACCTTGCTTTGATGGTTGCTGATTCGGGCATCATTGATACGGCGATGAATGATCTCATCGCTCGTTCTCAAGTTATGATGGCTGCTGAGAACAAAGGCGTCAAAACATCGGTAAAAAACCATTTAGTTAAATGGCGCGGAAAAGTGAAAAAACGCGTGACCAAAGTGTGTGAGACCGACCGCTTCCAAGAGGAAATAGCACTTTATCAAGAAGTGATTTATTGGAATGAAGGCCAGTTTTTTGATGACATAGACGGAGTCATCAAAAAGTTGGAGTGGCACTCTGCGTTCTATCTACAAGCACGACGTTTAATGGAAAACAACAAAGGCGTTTATAACGCTATGTTTCCACATTACTTTTGTGATCAATGGTATCAGTCGTTATCTGAAGCCATTAAGCAAGCTCAAGTAACCGAACTTGAAACAAGCAAAGAAAAAGTCTTAGCGGATCTTTATCAGCGCATGGAAACCATGAAGAACATGGACAAAGTGACTGAGTCAGGTGATGAAGGCAGCGTAGGGCGCTTGTGGGATATGGCTTCAGCTAAGTTGAGTAAAACTGACCTAACCGTAATGAAGCGTCATGCAGAGTTCTTAAATAAACATAAAGGCCTGCAAGAAATAGCTGAAAAACTCGGCCGTATGGCGGGTGAGGAAGACGATCCTTCGCTACACAAAGCCCCTGTAGAAGAGCTACAGATGGTTGAAGAGAAAAGCGATGAAGCGGTAGATGATATTGTCGGGATTCACGAGAGTGATGACTTGAACAAGATGCTACCAAACGAAACTATGTTCTTAGCTTATCCTGAGCTCGAAGTTATCTTTTATAAACATCTGGCGGACAAGCGCTTACTGAGTTATCAATCTCAAGGTAAATCTCGTACTTTACGCAAAGTGAAAGCGCAAAAGCCAGATAGTAAGAATATCGATATTGAAAAAGGACCGTTCATCGTTTGTGTGGATGCTTCAGGTTCAATGAGTGGATTTCCAGAGCAATCTGCCAAAGCAATGGCTTATGCCCTGATGCAAATCGCTCTCGCGGAAGAGCGAGACTGTTACGTGATTCTGTTTTCTTCTGAGCAGATTACCTATGAGTTAACAAAACAAGATGGTTTACGTGAAGCGAGTGACTTCTTAAGCTACTCATTCCACGGTGGTACTGATCTAGAACCTGTTTTGATGAAGTCAATTGATTTGATGACCGGAGATAAATACAAGAACGCAGATTTGATTGTGCTTTCTGATTTTATTGCACCAAAACAATCTGACGAAATGATTGCTCAAGTCGAAAAATTGAAAGAGCACAAAAACCGTTTCCACGCGGTAAGCCTATCTAAGTACGGCAACCCACAACTTATGACCATGTTTGACCATTGTTGGGCTTACCACCCAAGCCTTGTTGGCCGTTTTATGAAAAAGTGGTAGCGTTCGACCACTCCAATTAAATCCCTTTTGCTGTGTGTTTTTTGACTCAAGAGATCGAACATGCAGCAATTTGATTTAAATGTCAGCAAACGGAATTTAAATTCACTTTTTTGTTTGACTATCTTCCCTCAATCCGTAAAGTAAGCACCCGAACACAGGGGTAGCTTATTTAACTCCCTAAAGTGTTGATGTAAGAAGGCGCCTTGGCAGAGTGGCTATGCAGCGGATTGCAAATCCGTGGACCTCGGTTCGACTCCGGGAGGCGCCTCCATTCTCTTCTTCTTTTTGTTTAGACAAAGGGATGAGCAGAAGAATGACAATGCGATACTAGCTCAGTTGGTAGAGCGCAACCTTGCCAAGGTTGAGGTCATCGGTTCGAACCCGATGTATCGCTCCAAATTTTGTAATGTTGATTCATTTGACATTAAGATGGTGTTTTACTTTTCAGTAATCGGCATCGCAATAAAGAATTGCGTGCCCTGGTGGTGGAATTGGTAGACACAAGGGATTTAAAATCCCTCGGCGTTCGCGCTGTGCCGGTTCAAGTCCGGCCCGGGGCACCATCTATTTGATTGCTACTTTTGGTAGAAATCACAGAGTAGTTCTCTTAAAACACTCATTGAAGGCGCCTTGGCAGAGTGGCTATGCAGCGGATTGCAAATCCGTGGACCTCGGTTCGACTCCGGGAGGCGCCTCCAATCTTCAGAAAAAACCAGTCCTAGTGGCTGGTTTTTTCGTTTCAGATATACCACCGAACAACCTGCCTTCTAGCCCACTTATTTAACAACTCAATCATTATTCATGTCACCTGTTTCGCACTTGTGCCATTATTTACCATTACTCTGCGTTACTTTGAGTTTGTCGGCTGAGTAATATGTAAATAAACAGAAGTCACAAATTATTACTGTACTCAATTTGTTTCATTTATATGAGTGTTAACTCTCTTTAATTCATATATATAGGTGAGAGCATAGAACTTTATATTTCTTTAATTGTTCTATAAGAGGTTCTTAATATGCAATTTAGTCTAAAGAGAAAAATGGTTTTCTCTGTAGTTTTAGCGATTGCTGTTACATCTGCCATCCTTCTTTTTATGGGTTATAAGACTTTTCAAAGTAACAGTTGGCAATCAATAGAGAGTGAGAGTCGAAACACACTCCAAGCGCATGCAAAGGGCATCAGCGATTGGTTTTATGATAAGAAACAAGCAGTACACGGACTAAAACAACAAGTTCAACTTAACCCGTCATTAGATATAGTGCCACACTTACGTCAAACCCTTGTGTCTGGTGGGTTTGGGTTGAGTTACTACGGTAACAAACAAGGTGAGATGTTTCGCCACGATCCTTCATTAAATAAAGCGGGCTATGACCCTAGAGCTCGAGGTTGGTACAAACAAACTTTAGCAGAAAATCGCGCGGTCACTACTAAGCCATATGTAAGCGTCACTATGCAAACCTTAGTGGTGACCTTAACTGATCCTGTGACCGAAAATGGTTCGATTATTGGTGTGGTGGCGTCAAATCTCGCATTAGACAAGCTTATTGACGATGTCTTGGCCATTCAGGTTCCAGGTAATGGGCGAGCGATCCTAATAGATAAGCAAGGTACGGTCGTTGCCCATAAGAATAAAGATTTCATCCTTAAGCAAGTCAAAGAGATAGCACCAGAATTAAGTGTTGCTGGATTAAATAGTGCCGCACAAAACTTAACGACAATTTTTACAAAAGTTGATGGTTATGAGCGCGTCATCATGGCTGAGCCTATTAAAGGCACCGACTGGCTTCTTGTGATTGAAATGGACAAAGACGTATTAGAACAACCGTTGTTCGATATGCTGATCAGTCAGGTAACGACAGGATTGATCGTATTGATCGTTATGGCTGCGGCAACGTCGTGGTTTGTCGCTCGTCAATTGGTGGAATTAGGACGAGTGAGCGAAGCTTTAGCTGATATTGCTGAAGGGGAAGGAGATTTAACACAACGCCTCCAAGTATCGAGTCAAGATGAAGTCGGGCAACTTGCCGATAAGTTCAATGTGTTTGTCGATAGGCTACATGAGATGATGAAAAATGTTACCCAAGTTTCAACTGCCATGAATAACGGTGCAGAACATGCGAACACAAGCGCATTGAAACGTAGCGATAGCGTAAGCCGACAACAAGACGAGATCACTATGGTAGCAACAGCTGTAACCGAAATGGCGACAGCAACCTCTGAAATCGCGTCTAATGCAGACAATACAGCAAAAAGTGCAAGTCATTCTGTTGAGTTAAGCGAACAAGGCTTCCAACAAATGGCGAAGAGTCAATCATCAATCAATGAGCTGTCTATTGAGTTAACCAGCGCAGTCTCTATCATTAGTGAGCTTGAAGAACACGGTCAACAAATCGCGTCAATCTTAGCGACAATACGTGAGATCGCAGAGCAAACTAATTTGCTTGCACTCAATGCGGCAATTGAAGCAGCGAGGGCCGGAGAGCAAGGTCGTGGTTTTGCGGTGGTTGCTGACGAAGTACGAGTATTGTCACAACGTACTCATGCTTCAACGGAAGAGATTGAAGACAAGATCAAGCGTTTACAACAAGCGACTAGCGGTGCTGTTAAAGTAATGACACAAAGTCACGATATGGCAAAAACTAGCGTACGCGATGTGGATATGGCCGGAGAAAGCTTGGCTCAAATACGCGAAGCGATTCAGATGATCAGCGACATGGCGACTCAAATTGCCTCAGCCGCAGAAGAGCAATCTTTAGTGACCGCGGAAATCAACGCCAATACTGAGTCGGTGCGTGAAGTAAGTGACGTGATGGCGCTTGATGCGTCAGATGCAGTCTCGCAAGCCGACCAACTCAGTCACTTAGCTAACGATCTCAAACAGGAACTCTCTAGATTTAAATTATAAGTCCAGTTACAACCATACAGAGCACAAGTCGTTACAAGCTTGTGCTCTTTTTTAAGCAGCTAGCGTCAACTTGATTTGCTGTCTCAGTGTTTATCGAAGAAATCTTTATTACGGATATACTTACTCATAAGGTGATAAGAGAAAGGCCGAATCAACCAACTAAAGATCGAGCGACCAAGGCGAATGAGTGTTGGGGTGTTTTCATAGATTCTACCGTTGTAGAGCCAAAGCACTTTTCCTGTATGCCAATACATTAAAGGTAATGGCGGCATGAAGGTTACAATGTCTATGTCACAACAGATGCGGTAAGTTTTCTTGCTTAAACGGTAGTTCTTTTTAAAGCTCCAATCACCAATTGCAGGCTGGCCAAACGTGACGACTCGTTTGATGCAACCGGGATACTTTTGGTCTAGGTAGTCAGCAAATACACAACCAATAGCGCCGCCAGATGAGTGGCCGGTGATGGAAATTTTTTTTCCTTCTTTTAACAAAGGTATGAGCGTGGCTTCTAAACGTTCTATAACGGTTTGCCCTAGCTTATCTTCGTTACGACTTGGTTGGCTTTCTTGAAACATGAGATGATAGAAACCAGCATGAACACGATAGTTCAGTCCAATCCTTCTACAGCTTCTGGTCCATAATGCGAAGGTGAGTAGCCAGTCAGAAATACTGTGTGATCCCTTGATAACCACGACTACCTCATCTTTGTTGCTGCTCCATAAGACTCGAATCATGGTTTTACCAAACTGATTCTTTATGATGCGTTGTCCATTAGGGTCAAACCCGTAACGAGTTTGTTTAAAAACTCTAGGGTAAGCGAGGTTACATAGGACGGCATAACGCTCATATTGGTATCGTTTTAGTGGTTTCACATTTTCACTTCGTAATAAGAGTTACTTAAAACTCTAGAGGTTGAATGTGAAACGTGCATGAAAACGACGTTGTCTTTCTTACGCTACAGATAACCAGTGGGAAGAACTGACTTCAAACGATAATGTCCAGTCTATAAATTGAATTCCCCACCTGTGGTGATGCCATTGAAACTTAAGAACTATGTATAATAACCATACAAGCTGCAGTAATTTAAGCCTGTAAAGTTCGATATTTAATCACTTGAATTAAAAGATAAAATTTATTGTTGACGAATTTTTTCCATCCGTTAAAGTACACCTCGTTCTCACGGCCTAGGTCGCTGAGAGATGGTGTTTTACTTTTCAGTAATCAGCATTGCTTAATTGCGTTGCCCTGGTGGTGGAATTGGTAGACACAAGGGATTTAAAATCCCTCGGCGTTCGCGCTGTGCCGGTTCAAGTCCGGCCCGGGGCACCATCTATTTAGTTTCTACTTGAGAGTAGAGTGATGAACAAAGAGTGGTTCTCTTTAAACACTTCAATATATTTTTTATGTTGATAAGGCGCCTTGGCAGAGTGGCTATGCAGCGGATTGCAAATCCGTGGACCTCGGTTCGACTCCGGGAGGCGCCTCCATTTTCTTTCTTCTTTTTGTTTAGGCAAAGGGATGATTAGAATAATGACAATGCGATACTAGCTCAGTTGGTAGAGCGCAACCTTGCCAAGGTTGAGGTCATCGGTTCGAACCCGATGTATCGCTCCAAATTTTGTAATGTTGATTCAT
>NZ_JADDYI010000053.1:278840-342396 GCF_015163545.1 Vibrio sp. OPT24 | reverse complement strand
TTGGTAGACACAAGGGATTTAAAATCCCTCGGCGTTCGCGCTGTGCCGGTTCAAGTCCGGCCCGGGGCACCATCTATTTGATTGCTACTTTTGGTAGAGATCAACAGAGTAGTTCTCTTAAAACACTCATTGAAGGCGCCTTGGCAGAGTGGCTATGCAGCGGATTGCAAATCCGTGGACCTCGGTTCGACTCCGGGAGGCGCCTCCATTCTCTTTCTTCTTTTTGCCTAGGCAAAGGGAAGAGTAGAAGAATGACAATGCGATACTAGCTCAGTTGGTAGAGCGCAACCTTGCCAAGGTTGAGGTCATCGGTTCGAACCCGATGTATCGCTCCAAATTATTCAGATATGGTAATTACGATATCTCAGTGTAAAAATCATCAACTCAAAACCAGCGAAAGCTGGTTTTTTTGTATCTGAAAATTGATAAGTTTATTAATCTTTCTATCTTCAATGGGTTATATCAGTCACTTTTAGGTATGGGGCTAGCCTTGATAGCATCGAAATATGTTATCAAGGCTTAGCTATTTGAGGGAGTGTCGTAGTATTGATAACAGCTAAAAAGATCGTACTGCCGCTGCGGCAATGATTCCTGCTGCGATTGCTGGTAGAGGTTTTTTAACGACGAACATGACGAGTGCTGTAGAAAATAGTGCCGCTCTAGCTCCGTTGTCACCTTCTACGGCAAGAGGTGTTAGAAGGGCGACTAATACAGAACCTGACATCGCTGTAATAAAACGTTGAACACGCTCGCTAATTGGAACAAATGACATGACATACACACCACCCCAGCGTGTTGCTAATGTGACTAATGCCATTGCAATGATTATCAATAATGTACCACCAACATTTGTTTCGATATTCATGATTTCTTCTCCTTCCAACAAGCTCCCAAGACTCCACCTGAGATAGCACCAACTACAACATGGCTGTTTTCAGGTAAATACCAATATGCCAACATTGAAGATGCTGCTGCTGAGGTCCAAATAGTAAAAATTCTTAAACTTTTAGGTCCAACGACGACCATGGAAAGTAAAAAACAACCCATAACCATATCGAGACCAAGGCCGACAGGATCTTGGATTGCGCTACCAAAGTATATGCCAACCCAAGTGCCAATGATCCAAAACGACCAAAGTGCTAAACCACCACCAACGAGCAATCCAAAACCGGGCTCCTTCCTCCCAAATGCATGGAGTGCCATTGCCCAGTTTGCGTCCGAAGCTATCAACATCACACCATATCGTTTTGTCGGAGGAAGTTGACGTAACCAAGGATATAGTGTCGCCCCCATCAAAAGATGACGAGCATTGATCGCGAATACGGTAATAAGAACTGGAATAAGGGGTACTTCTGCTCCCCACATATCCAACGTAGCAAACTGTGAAGCACCTGCAAAAACAAGTGTGCTCATTAACATAGTTGGAAATGCATCTAGTCCAGTTTGTACAGCAGCAACACCGAATGCGAGGCCAAATACGATCACAAACATAGAAAGAGGAAGAAGCTGTGTGAAGCCGTTCCAGACGTCGATACGTGTAAACTCGTGTAACTCAGTCGAGGAGCGTTGAAGGTGTTGAGTATTTTTTGTCATAGAGGTACCTAGCCAGCAGGCAATGGGGCAGATCCATTGAAAGATCTTGTTGTTATTTTGTAAACTGCATGTTTAACATCAATTGGTTAGGCTTTCAAACGTTATGTCGTAGATAAAATACCTGATCGGTGGCGAAGGCCGAATCTAGAAAGCTTAATTTAATCAATAACATGTCCAAACTATTAAATAAGAAATCGAGCACGCGGCTCCCTGTTTCATTCTCCTAGGAAGATCGAATAGTTTTCTTTACCTATACATGAGGGTTTGCACTGTCACAAATCGTGTATAACTCAGGGAAGGCAGTGTCTGAGTACGTGATTTAGACCAGATCAAGCTTAGTTTGAAGCGACTCATTACATCTTTGGAAATAGGCAACTGGCAAGTTTGATTCGTTGTCTCAGAACCTTGTGATGCGTCTTGAGTTGTAAAATGTCTCTTCTCAATGTCTACGGTTACTAAGCAAACAAATACACCTGTTAACTGACCGAGATGTATGTAAATGGAGTGGGGGGGAGTGTTGGAAAACAGCGGTTGTGATTCGAATCATTAAGTTATTCATATTTATACATAGTTGATCATGAAGCTGTAACCCTTTCATACCATATTACACTTCTTGTGCAATTAAATGAAAATGATTGTCATTCAATTATGTTATTGCTAATCTATTGTGAAAATTTACAACACAATGATTGATGCACTAAAGTGTATATAAAACCCCTCTAAACCCTATCAAAACTACGGTTATTCGTTTGCTTTGCGTTAAAATTAAGCACATCTACCTCTTTTGTTCTACCCCTTTCGGGTAGTTCGATTTCGTAATTGATTTACATCATATTTTCATTTTCTTTCATAATTCATTATTCGGTTAGTTAAGAAATATATAACCTTCAGGAATTCTTATGAGCAAGATGAAGCTAGTCGTAATCGGTAACGGGATGGTCGGTCATCGCTATATCGAAGATTTAGTCGAGAAGACAGATGTTGCGAACATGGACATTACTGTGTTCTGTGAAGAGCCACGTGTTGCGTACGATCGTGTACACCTTTCTTCTTATTTTTCACACCATACTGCGGATGAACTTTCTTTAGTTAAAGAAGGTTTCTACGAGAAACACGGCATTAACATGCTGATCGGTGAGCGTGCAATTAACGTTAATCGTGAGAAAAAAACAGTTTACTCGAGCACTGGCCGTGAAATTCAATACGACAAACTTGTTCTTGCTACTGGCTCTTTCCCTTTCGTTCCGCCAATTAAAGGCAACGAAGGTAAAGACTGCTTTGTTTACCGTACCATCGAAGATCTGAAAGCTATTGAAGCAACCGCTAAGAATTCAAAATCTGGTGTTGTTGTTGGTGGTGGTTTACTTGGTCTTGAAGCAGCAGGCGCTCTAAAAGCACTTGGCGTGACAACACATGTGGTTGAGTTTGCTCCTAAGTTGATGGCTGAGCAACTTGACCTAGCTGGTGGTAACCAACTTCGTCAAAAAATCGAACGTATGGGCGTAAACGTACATACAAGCAAGAACACGCTTGAAATTGCTCCTGAAGGCACTGAAGCTCGTAACGTAATGCGTTTTGCTGACGGAACAGAACTTGAAGCAGATTTTATCGTATTTTCTGCCGGTATTCGTCCACAGGACAAACTTGCTCGTCAAATGGGTTTGGGTATTGCACCTCGTGGCGGTATCGAGATCAACGATCACTGTCAAACAACGGATAAAGATATCTATGCCATCGGCGAGTGTGCGTCTTGGAACCAAACTTTCTATGGCCTAGTGGCTCCAGGTTACAAAATGGCGACTGTTGCAGTCGATCACATTGTAGGTAACGAAAGCACATTTGAAGGTGCTGACATGTCTGCGAAGCTTAAGCTTCTGGGCGTAAAAGTAGGTTCAATCGGCGATGCAAATGGTCGAACTCCAGGTTGTAAGAGCTACGTTTATCAAAACGAAGAGCAGGAAATTTACAAACGCCTAATCGTTTCTGAAGACAACAAGAAGCTTCTTGGTGCAGTAATGGTAGGGGATACTTCTGATTATGGTGATCTTCTTCAACTTATGTTGAACGAAATCGATCTACCAGAACACCCAGATGCATTGATTCTTCCTGCTCATGCGGGTGCAGAAAAACCAACCCTTGGCGCGGATTCTCTACCTGAAACTGCAGTTATCTGTTCTTGTTTCGATGTAACCAAAGGCAAGATTGCACAAGCGGTTGCTGAAGGTCATCACACAATTGGTGATATTAAAGCAGTAACAGGCGCAGGTACTGGCTGTGGTGGTTGTATCCCGTTAGTAACTTCAGTACTAAATGCTGAGCTTGCTAAAGCAGGTGTTGAAGTAAAAAATGACGTTTGTGATCACTTTGCTTACTCTCGCCAAGAGCTTTTCCATCTGATCCGTATCGAAGAAATCAAAACATTCGATGAACTACTAGAAAAATACGGTAAAGGCTACGGCTGTGAGGTGTGCAAACCTCTAGTGGGTTCTATTCTTGCTTCTTGCTGGGGTGAACACATCCTTAAGCCAGAGCTAGTGAAACTGCATGATACCAATGACAATTTCCTGGGTAACATCCAGAAAGACGGTACTTACTCAGTTATTCCTCGCATGGCGGGTGGTGAAGTAACGCCTCAAGCTCTAAGTGTTTTGGCTGATGTTGCGGCTGAGTACAACCTGTATACCAAGATCACAGGTGCACAGCGTATCGGTCTATTTGGTGCTCAGAAAGATGACTTACCAGCAATCTGGAAGAAGCTAATTGCTGCAGGTTACGAAACGGGTCAAGCTTACGCAAAAGCACTACGTATGGCTAAGACGTGTGTAGGCTCAACGTGGTGTCGTTACGGCGTTCAAGATTCAGTTGGCCTAGGCGTGATGATCGAGAACCGTTACAAAGGTATCCGTACGCCTCATAAGATGAAGTTTGGTGTATCTGGCTGTACTCGTGAGTGTGCCGAAGCGCAAGGTAAAGACTTAGGTATCATCGCAACGGATGCTGGTTGGAACATGTATGTATGTGGTAACGGTGGTATGAAGCCTCGTCACGCAGACCTACTAGCAAGCGACCTAGACCAAGAAACGCTGATCAAATACATCGATCGTTTCATGACGTTCTACATCCGCACGGCTGCGCCACTGCAACGTACTTCGGTATGGATGGATAACCTAGAAGGTGGTGTTGAATATTTACGTGAAGTCATTGTTGACGACAAACTTGGCCTTAACGATCAACTTGAAGCTGACATCGCTGGCCTAGTTGATAACTTTGCTTGTGAGTGGACTGATACTATCAACGACGAAGCTCAACTTAAGCGCTTTGCCCACTTCATCAATGCCGATGACCGTGATGAGAACGTTGTATTCGTTGATGATGGCCGTGAACAACACCGCCCAGCAACATTCACAGAAAAACACCCAGAAGCGAAGGGCGACATCCTTCACGTTGAACTGGTTTAATTGGGAGACGACATCATGGCATTTACCAAAGTTTGTAAGATCGAAGATATTATTCCAGGTACCGGTGTTTGTGCATTGGTTGGTGGTGAGCAAGTTGCTATTTTCCGCCCAACTAAAGCCGAAGAAGTGTTTGCTATTAGTAATACTGATCCGTTTTTCCAATCAAACGTTTTATCTCGTGGTTTAACGGTTGAGCACAAAGGTGAGCTTTGGGTGGCGAGCCCACTTAAGAAGCAACGCTTTAATCTCACAACTGGCGTGTGTATGGAAGATGAGAGCTTCAGCGTAAAAGCGTACAAAGTTCGCGTAACTAAAGGTGCGGTTGAAATCGCTGCTTAGTTTAACATCGACCTAGTCAGTTAAATCGCAAGATTCGATAGATCAAGGGTTCTAGTTCCCGGTATTGCCTTAATTCGGCAACTAGAACCTTTTCCTATCCAATTTTTACTTTTAACTTTTTTAAGGACAACCTTATGTCTCCTGATTTCAAACCAGCTGAATTCGTTCAAACGATGATCGATGTGGGTGAAGCTAAAACAAAGACAAGTACGCGTGATCTTCTGATTCGAAGTACAATGGCAGGTATCATTCTTTCTCTTGCTGTTGTTGTTGCTATTACAACTATCGTACAAACAGGTATTGGTATTGTTGGCGCACTAGTGTTCCCAGTCGGATTTGTTATTTTAAGTGTGATGGGTTACGACTTGGTTACTGGCGTATTTGGCTTGGCACCTCTAGCGAAATTCGACAATCGCCCTGGCATTAGTTGGGGTCGTGTTTTACGTTGTTGGGGCCTTGTTGGCCTTGGGAACCTAATCGGTTCTCTAATTGTCGCTTTCCTTGTTGCAGTATCACTAACGGGTAATTTCTCCCTTGAACCAAACGCAGTTGCTCAAAAGTTCATTGCTGTTTCTACTGGTCGTAGCTTAGGTTTTGAAAACATGGGCATGGACGGGTGGATCACGTGTTTCGTGCGCGGCATCTTCTGTAACCTAATGGTATGCCTAGGTGTGATCGGTAACATGACTGCGCGCACAGTGTCTGGCCGTGTAGCGATGATGTGGTTCCCAATCTTCATCTTCTTCGCACTAGTCTTTGAGCACACAGTAGTAAATATGTTCCTATTCCCACTAGGTATGATTCTTGGCGCTGACTTCGGTATCGCAACTTGGTTGAACTTCAACCTTATCCCAACCATCCTAGGTAACATCGTTGGTGGTCTTTTCTTAGCATGTGTTCCTTTGTTCCTAACACACGCTAGAACTGCTCCTTCTCTAGGTGCTAAGTAATTGACTACCTCTGTTGAATAGAGCTAGCAGTTAAAACAAAATTAATCAGCCCCTCGCATCATGTTTGGGGCTTTTTTGATCGTATTTCGAAGTTAAGACTTAGCCTATTGGGAGGCCTAATAACCATCGATGTTAAGGGAATCGATGATCTATTTGGGCCGTAATAGATTGTTTTGTTATATAAACTTCTATCTTGTTTAGAATTAATCGTGAAGTTTTATCGAAACAACTGGTAGTCTAGAGGTAGGGATATTGGTAACTCATAGAATTTTACTGTGGGTGGCTAAACAGAATTAAGCTTGAAATATAACAAGCTAACTTTCGGAGCAAAGCATGTCAGAAGTATCGCCATCGAATGTTAATACAGGAAACAAAGGATTTGTTTCATTAGTGGGTGCGGGTCCAGGTGATCCCGATTTATTAACGGTTAAAGCGGCGCGTGTTATTCAACAAGCCGATGTTTTGGTTTACGACCGTTTGGTATCAAAAGATATCTTGGCTATGGCAAACTCAGAGGCAGAAATGCTGTATGTGGGCAAAAAGCTAGATCACCACTGTGTACCACAAGATCAGATCAACCAACTACTTGTTACTAAAGCGCAAGAAAATAAGCACGTAGTGCGCCTTAAAGGTGGAGATTCGTTTATCTTTGGGCGTGGTGGTGAGGAGTGTGAAACACTTGCCGAAAATGACGTAAAATTTGAAGTCATTCCTGGCATTACCGCTGCAGCTGGTGCCACTGCCTATGCTGGTATTCCACTGACGCATCGAGATCATGCGCAAAGCGTTCAGTTTATTACGGGCCACCTGAAGAAGGATGGCGAAGATATTGACTGGCGTTCACTTGCTCAACACAACCACACCATCGTGTTTTACATGGGCTTAAAAGAGAGCCCTAATATTCAAAAGAATCTGTTTGAGAATGGTATGCGTGCTGATATGCCTGTTGCCATTATTGAAAATGGTACACGTAAGGAACAGAAGGTGTTTCGCGGTGGGCTAAGTGACTTGGCGAATTTAGCTAGTCAGGCAAAAAGCCCAGCTTTGATTGTTGTAGGCAGTGTCGCTCAACTTCATGAAAAGCTAGCTTGGTTTAAAGAACAAGTTTAGCGTGTAACTGGTAACTGGTAACTGGTAACTGGCTCAATCCTTAATTAAGTCAATAGATAGCCGACTTGCTCTCAGGTTGACTAAAAGCGGATTAAATACTGCAGCGGCTATTTTGTCGCTGCATTTCTTGCTGTCTCATTGGCATCTCGTCAATGAGGTTGGTAAGCAAATTCCAATCTGTTTTTCCATTCCATCTATGTTTTTCTTTTCCGTCTTTTCCTATTAAAACAGCCGTATGTGACCCTTTAGGGATCTGATAGCTGTTGGTAACGGCCTTTAGATTGAACTCTTCATTTAGCCAAGTCGGAACGGTGTAACCACTTTCTGCAATTACCATGACGACGACATCTCGCTCGTCCAATTGACAATTATTAATTAGAACTTCGTTTAAAAAGTCTTTAACCACTGAGTCTTCAGTGGGAGCAAAATAAATCACACTTCGATGTGGTAAAACTTTTGAATGAGAGTAGACAGGATAAGCAAAGGCCGAGTTGATCGTTAAGCTCATAATTAATACCGTACTGATAGTCAGTAGTGTTAGTAGCGAAAACCACCAACTTGTGTTGTATGAATCGCTTGTTCCTCGCCATCGGCTTGGTAGGACGATGTTTGAGAATGATTTGAGTATCTGTCGTTGTTGCATAGCCAAACTCCATTTAATAAGCCTTTGCTCAAGAGCGAACTAACAACTCTCTCTATAAAGTGTAGAATCCAACACCACTACATTCCAATTCTATCGGGGAACATCGAGCATAGATCGCTTTGGTATAGGTGAACTTACGTTAACGATAGCCAACAGGTTCATTTTATTAAATAAAGCGACTCGCATTTCACAATTGAATAGAATAGGGTATACGGAAAATCTAAAGGTATGAATTTATGGAAAATATAGCAATTTTGGTCGACGTTCAGAACGTTTACTATACGACACGCGATAAATACCGTTCTAACTTCGACTATAACCAGTTTTGGTATGTTGCCACGGAAGGACGTAACGTAATTGCAGCCAATGCCTACGCTATCTCTAGTCAAGATCCTAAACAGCGTCAATTTCACCATATTCTTCGCGGTGTTGGCTTTAATGTGAAGTTAAAACCGTTTATCCAGCGCCGAGACGGCAGCGCAAAAGGGGATTGGGATGTAGGCATTGCGTTAGATGCGATAGAACTTGCCGAGACGGTTGATACAATTGTTTTGGTATCAGGTGATGGTGATTTCGAAATCTTGGTTGAACGAATTAAAGAGCGCTTTGGTAAACCTGTTGAAGTATACGGCGTTCCCGGATTAACGGCTCAAAATCTTATCGATTCTGCCTCAAAATTTGTACCGATTGAAAAAGATTTCTTACTATAAGAGAAATCTCGCATTTTATAATTGAAATCAATAATAACGATAATTAGAATGCAAACTATTATTATTTATCGGTTTGTATGATGTCGCGCGTTTTAGTTGTTGATGATGATATTCAGTTATGTGAATTGTTGGGTGAAGTGTTGGAGAATGAAGGGTATCACGTCGATACCGTTCATTGTGGTGAGTCTGCGCTTGAGTTTATCCAATCTCATCCCGTTGATTTAGTCTTGCTTGATGTAATGCTACCTAACCTCAGTGGGATACAAGTGGCAAGACGCATTTGTCAGCGTTTCGCAACGCCCATTCTCATGTTGACGGCTCTTAATGATGACGCTTCAATGTTAGATGGTTATCAAGCTGGCGCAGACCAATACATAGCCAAACCTTTCAACGTTCCTGAGTTGTTGACTCGCATTAAGGTTATCTTACGAAGAGTAGGATTTGAACGTCAGAGGCAATCTTTGGCTTCATCCAATCAGGGATTAGGCGAGCAGTTGGCTCGTTTACCGTTAACCGGTACTGAAAAAGACTTGCTCGATTATCTCGTTAAAAATGATGGCATCGTTGTCTCCAAATCTGATCTCCAAATCCATGTACTTAAGAAAGAACTGTGTCCTTTTGATCGTAATTTGGACATGCATATCAGCAATATACGCCGAAAGCTTGTGCAGGCGGGCTTGTCAAAACAACATATTAAAACTGTTCGTGGTAAAGGTTACAGTTACCTAGAGTCGTTAGGAGCATGAGTAAAAAACTGCTGCGTTGTCCTGACTTTATCGCCAAGCGTAAAGATGGTTTAACATTCCAACTTTTCTCGTACCTGACGATTATCATTATCAGCATTTTTATTTTCCAAGCTGTAGCTGAGAAGGCCTTGATGAAGGCATTACTAAAAGTCCCAGACTCTGTGAAGCACGAGATGCTAGACCTCGCATATCAAGCTAATGTGTTAATCGAAGAAGGGGACATGGATGAACTTGCCGACTGGGCAAACGCTCAGCAGTATTACCTATTTGTTTTGGGAAAAGACAATCACCCGATCACACATAGGCACATGCACCCACACTTTGAATTCAAGTTGCGTTTCTTAAGAACGTTAGATCATCAATTGGATGCCGTTGTGAATCGGCCGATATTTGGCCTACCTTTAAATGACGGTAAAAGCCTAGTTATCCAATTACCGCACCGGTTCCATCCCGCTAAGTCGTTTGGTTTGTACTCGTCCTTAATGAAGGTCTTTATCGCTTTCATCATCCTGTCTTTGTTCTCTTTAATTATGGCGCGTAGGCTACAACAACCTTTGGATCGTTTGCGAGAAGCGAGTCGACGTTTAGCGGAAGGTGACTTTTCGGTACAAGTCGTCTCTGAATTGAAATCAAATACACGAGAATTTAATGAATTAGCAGTGGATTTTGATCACATGACGTTTGAGATCAAATCTCTCGCAGAGAAGCAGCGTCGATTAATACGAGATGTCTCTCATGAACTCAGGACTCCATTAGCAAGGCAGAACCTCGCATTGCACTTATTGCGTAATAAAGTTGATGAGAAGAGTATAGGCTTACTAGATCGTATGGAAAGCGAAACAGAAGAGATGAATAAGCTGGTGGGCGAAATACTCGAGTTTAGCCGCTTAGAAACCTCTCGTTATGATTCCAAATTTAGCCTGATGCACCTCGAGCACTATTGCTCGATGTTGATCGCGCAGATGCAAAACGACTTAAAACCGAATCAAACTTTGGTTAGTGATCTAACGATGCCTACGCCGATGGTTAACGTTGATGAGCGACTGCTTTTAAGAGTTATTGGAAATTTGGTTGGTAATGCTATTAAGTACGCTGGCGAGAATGCTCATATCGTTATATCAACGCGCGAACTCGTTATCGATAAAAGTTACAGTGTCATATGTGTAGAAGATGATGGTGAAGGCATTCCTCATAGCAAGATTGCAGGCATTTTTGACCCGTTTACACGGATAGAGTCAGCCAGAGATAAACAATCCGGTGGTTACGGCTTAGGCCTTGCGATTGTTAAAGAAGCAATGGGCGTGATGAATGGGCACGTTACTGCTGAGAATAGAGACAGTGGAGGCCTTAGAGTAAACCTGATGTTCCCAATCGCCGATTAGCTGCCCGTCCCTGTAAAACAATACACAATAAAAAACGCCACTGCAGATGCAGTGGCGTTTTATTTTTATCAGCTAAGGCATAGCCATTAATTACGCCTTAACTTAAAAGCAAGAGCATCAAAGAAGCTAGATTATGCCTGTTGGCGTGCTAGTTTAACTTCTTCTTCTTTCTCGCCAGCTGCTGGGTCGTTAAAGCGAGCTTCGTCGAAAGAACCTTCAGACTTCGCAACGATGATCGTTACGGCACTATCACCTGTGATGTTTACTGCTGTACGAATCATGTCAAGAAGACGGTCAACACCCATGATAAGCGCGATACCTTCAAGCGGTAGGCCTACTTGGTTCAATACCATCGCCAGCATAACAAGGCCAACACCTGGAACACCCGCTGTACCAACAGACGCTAATGTCGCCGTTAGGATAACCATCAGGTAGTCACCCATAGTAAGGTCAATGTTGTATGCCTGTGCGATAAACGCTGTCGCAACACCTTGCATGATAGCCGTACCATCCATGTTCACAGTTGCACCTAGGGGTACAGTGAATGATGCTACTTTATTGTCTACACCCATGCGGTTCTTAGCTGTTTCCATTGTTACTGGAATGGTTGCGTTCGAAGAAGCCGTTGAGAATGCAAACATGATTGCATCTTCCATCTTACGTAAGAACGTAATAGGACTTAAACCGGTGAAACCTTTCAACATCGCACTGTAGGTAACCAAACCGTGCAGAAGTAGGGTACCAGCAAGCACTAAGAAGTATTCTGCTAAGTTCCAAATTGCACCTAAGCCAAGACCTGAAAACAGTTTTGCCATTAAGAAGAACACACCGTAAGGAGCTAGGTTCATTAGTAGCGCTACTAGCTTCATGATAACTTCATTCAGATCTGAGAAAACCGCAGCGATACGTTCGCCTGGCTTACCTGCAGCACTAATAGCAATACCAAACAACACGGCAAAAACGATAACTTGCAGTGTTTTTCCTTCAGCCATCGCCTGGATAGGGTTAGTAGGGAACATGTCGATGATGACTTGACCCAAAGATGGTGCGTCCGCTGACTTGAAAGAGCTTGCAGCAGTAAGATCTGCACCTGCTCCTGGCTGGAATAAGTTACCGATAGTCAGAGCCAGTGTGATAGCAACGGCAGTCGTACCGATATAAAGTGCTAACGTCTTACCGCCCATACGACCAAGAGTTGATAGGTCTTTCAGTGAGCTTGTACCACACACTAGTGAAACGAAGACTAGTGGAACAACAAGCATTTTCAAACTGGCGACAAAGATTTGTCCGCCTACTTCAAAGAGTCCGTTAACGATGTAGTTGTTAACAAATCCGCTGTCTGCAAAAAGAGATTGAATGGCAAATCCCGTAAATATACCTACGACCATACCGAGGATAACTCGTCCAGTCAGAGACATAGGTTTCTTGGTATTCATTTAGAACACTCCTTATTATTTATAACTTTGACACCTTTTCAAAGTGAGCAGGAGATTAGCAGTCGGTTGATTAAATCGAAAAACAAAAAATTGCTTAGGCATTATAGATGTGATCAAAATCACTGATAAATTTGTAAAATAAACAAGTGTAATTAAATTTATTCACTATTTATTTACATTTATCGAGGCTTTTATACATAAAAACATCGTTTCAAAGGTAGTAAATAAGATAGAAGGTTTTCTTATCGGTTTTGGGATTGGATTGATGGAGCAAATAACCTTGTAATAAAGTGTTGTGCACTTATTTGTGAATGAATCATTAAGTCAGAGGATTAAATGATGTGTTGAACGACAATTTCTGGTGGAGAGGACAAAGTCTTTCTAAGCGCTTTACAAAACTTTACGAATGCAAAGAATGTAAATTTAATGCAAATGGTAATAATTATCACTTATATTCACCTCCGAAATGACTCAGTGGTACCGGAAACGGGACAACAACGGACACAACAAAATAAAAAGTGTTCGAATAAAAGAATAAATCGGAGTAAAGGACATGTTTTCAAAGAGCCCATTGGCTTTAGTGATCGGCGCGGTACTAGTTTCACCGGCAGTACTGGCAGAAACAGTAAAAACAGATGAACATATGGTTGTTGAAGGTCGAGATTACGGCTACAAAGCCGACACGAACACAACAGCAATGCGCATGGAGGCGACTCAATTAGAGACTCCGGGACAAGTTTCAGTAATTGATGAGCAAATCATCGATGAACAGCGTGCAACAACCTTAGGTGACGTTCTTAAGAATGACGCGAGTGTCAGTGCTGGTGGTACTAGTCGTAACCGTGAGCGTTTTTCTCTGCGTGGTTTCTCGGTAGAGAGCTCTTCAGGCTTCCTGAAAAATGGCCAACAACACTGGTCTCACTACCGCCAACCAATCGAACTGTTAGAGCGTGTTGAAGTACTTAAAGGACCATCTGGCCTTCTTTACGGTATTTCTGCGCCAGGTGGTTTGATCAACATGGTAAGCAAGAAGCCAACTTACGATACACAAGTAAGTCTTAGCCAAGACATCGGTTCTAATGATCACACTCGCACGACTCTAGATGTAAGTGGCGCATTAAACGATGCTGAAACGTTACGCGGCCGCGCAATTCTATCTAAAGAAAGTTACGGTTCTTGGAGAAAGTACGGAGATGGTACTGAGCCACAAACAGAACGTTTTGTTGGTGGTGTATATGTTGATTACGATGTTACTGAAGACGTAACGGTTTCCGTTCATTACGATAAGACGAACGACGAAGGTAGCGTAGATTCTGGTGCACTATACACACTGGATGGTAACCGAGTTGGTAACGATAAACAGATCTGGGATGCGCAGTG
Organism: Vibrio sp. OPT24; assembly: GCF_015163545.1. Classification (NCBI taxonomy): domain Bacteria; kingdom Pseudomonadati; phylum Pseudomonadota; class Gammaproteobacteria; order Vibrionales; family Vibrionaceae; genus Vibrio; species Vibrio sp. OPT24. Next base: position 328,649 of record NZ_JADDYI010000053.1, on the reverse strand, counting down.
GTCACAGATTGAAAATGATGTTGAAAACGTAGGTTTTGATATTGCTGCTAATCTAACTGATACATGGTCAGTGAAAACAGGTTTCAACTACCAAGATTTCGAACGTATCGATATGGAAAGCTACCCAAGCTTTTCAAATATGAACCCTGACGGTACGGGTACCGTTACTCAAGGCGGTAACTACCGTCATGACAAATGGCGTTTTAGAACGGCTTACGTAGATCTAACGACAACCGCCGATCTTGCGGGCACAGAACACCAATTACTATTCGGTGCTAACTGGTTAGGTTACAGCTACTACCGTGGTATGGATCGCTTCAGCAGTGGTGAATATGCACCAGATGCAACAGTACCAGTACCTTCAGTAGGAGCAACATCGCTAGGTAAGATGAGCACTTACGATACTTGGGGCTTCTACATTCAAGATCTAATTACTATCAACGACGAATGGCAAGTTCTTGCAGGCGCCCGTTTCGATCGTAAAGTAAGTTCTGGCGTTGCAGAAGAAAACGTAGCACCTAAGCTTGGCGTGATTTACCACCCAGTATCAAACGGTAGCATCTACGCTTCATATTCTGAAAGCTTCGAACCACAAGGTGTTGTTTCTAGCGGAAGCCGTAACTACACCAACGATGGTCAACTTCTTGATGCAGCAACAGGTGTATCATATGAAGTAGGTACTAAGTGGGAGCTAATGGATGAGCGTCTATTCGTATCCGGCGCAGTATTCGATATTACGCAAGAAAACATCTCGATGGATGTAGAAGACACTGCATCAGGTGATTGGACGAAGACACAAGGCGGAGAACAACTTCACCGTGGTGCTGAACTAGCTGCACAAGGCTTTATTTCAGAGCGCTTCTCAATGTCTGGTTCTGCAATGTACTTAGATGCGGAAATTGCTAATCATGAAACATACGCGGGCAATCGTCCAGTAGATGTACCTGAATTTGCAGCAAGTGTTTGGTCTACTTATGCCGCAACAAATGAAGTTGATGTAAACCTTGGTCTTATCTATGAAGGCTCTCGTTACGGTGATGATGCGAATACTTTCAAGAAAGATGGTTACGCTCGTGTTGATATGGGCGCAGCATACACACTTAAGTACGACGACTCTCTTGATTTCGTAGCGCGTCTAACAGTAGAGAACGTATTTGATAAAGAATACCTAGCGGGTGGTGGTTCTACTTCTTCAAGTCACCAATTTGCTGAGGACGTAGTTATTGGCGAAGGCCGCAACTACATGGCAACGTTACAGGTAAAATACTAATTTGTTAGTAGGGTACTATTGTTAGCCTAAATATTAAGGGGAGGGTTTCTACTTTCCCCTTTCGTGATTCTGCTATTTCGTAAAATATCCCTAGTAATGTGAGTGACTTTTAATGATAATGAGACTGCTTATCAATAAAACTCATTTGACCTTCTTCTATAGTAAATGACTACAATTATGAATCTTTTAAAAACTAGCCTAGCACTTGCCATCAGTTTGATTGCAACGTCCTCTATGGCAAACAGCTTGGATCAAGCTCAATCAATTCAAAATAAGACCAATAACGCGTCGGCTTCAAGCCAAAAGGTTATTGATAAAAGTTCGCAAGCGACCTTGATGCTGCAAGCTGAGATTGAGCGTCTGCAAGAAGAAGTGAGGAATCTAGAAATCTATCACGACCATCTTGCAGCATTGGTTGATAGCCAAAACAAAGAAGCTCAGAGCATTGAAGCGCAGATCGACGAAATCAAATACACACGTCAAGGTGTTGTACCTTTGATGTATCAAATGATCGATGGCCTTCAACAGTTAGTCGAGCAAGATATTCCGATTAAGAAAGAGCAGCGTCTAGAAAGAGTTGAAAAGCTACAAGCAATGATGACTCGTGCTGATGTCAGTGATGCAGAGAAATACCGTCGCATCCTAGAGGCATACCAAATCGAGATGGACTACGGCATCAAGCTTGGTGTGTACCAAGGTCGTGTCGCATTGGCGAGTGATAAAACGATCGAGGCAGATGTTCTGCACTTAGGTCGTATCTCTTTGGTTGCTCGTAACCTAAATGGCAGCCAGTACTGGGCTTGGAATCAAACAGATGCTCAGTGGCAAGAACTTGATTCTTCTATGAAATCTGAGCTCGATAAAGCGTATGATATTGCTAGCCAACAAGCAGCCCCAAGCTTGATTACTTTACCTGTTTCTTTAACTGTTGCGGAGGTTAAGTAATGAACTTAAAACCATTAGCAGTATTGCTTTGCATTACGTCACTTTCATTTTCTGCTTTCTCAGCTTCCGACTCAACGGCTCAGCTCGTTAACAAAGCAAAATCAGAGAACCGTACTCAAGCTTCTCACAACGTAGTTCGTGAAGCTGACTTTAAAAAGACTGAACAAGAACTTAAAGCGATCAAAGCGGAGCTTGAAGCGAAACGTACATCGGTTCAAAATGCGACAGACGTTCTTACTCAAACCTTCAGCGACAACGAAAACAAGCTTGCTCGTTTAGAAGAAAAATTGCGTTTAGAAACGGGTAGCCTTGGTGAGTTGTTCGGTGTCGTTCGTCAAAACGCGAAAGAACTAGGTGCAGAGCTTAGTTCAACAGTAAATAGCGTTGATCGCGCTGAGCACACAGCGACCGTTGACCAAATTATCGATGCTAAATCCCTGCCATCAATGCCACAACTTTCTGGTTTGTGGATGAGCATGGTGGAACAGATCCAAGCAAGCTCAGAGCTTAGCAAATCTCAAATTGCATTCATCAATGGCGAAGGCAACACACAGTCTGTCGACGCTTATCGTTTAGGTTCAATTGGCTTAGTTACAGACCAAGGCTATGTTAGCTGGAACACTCAGCGTGAAGATGCAATTGCGTACCTGAAACAGCCATCAAATGGTCCAACGTTAGCGTCACTTTCTTCACTTGCGAATGGTGACATATCTAATGTCGTTGTCGATCCTTCTCGCGGGTTCATGCTCGAGCAATTAGCACTGACGCCAAGCCTAACTGACCGTCTACAAGCGGGTGGTGTGGTTGGTAAAGTGATTCTTGGCCTGCTGGCAATTGGTTTAATCATCGCATTGGTTCGAGGTATTTCTTTGGTTATCGCTCGCCAGAAAATTCGCGCTCAACTTAAGAACCCAGAGCAAGCGGGTGACAACCCTCTAGGTCGTGTTCTTGCAGTTTACAACAAAGAGCAAAACCAAACGGTAGAAGCGTTAGAGTTACGACTTTTAGAAGCGGTTGTTGATGAGCAGACTCATTTAGAGAAAGGCCTATCAATGCTTAAACTATTGGCAGCATTAGCACCAATGTTGGGCCTTCTAGGTACGGTAACGGGTATGATCGAAACATTCCAAGTGATCACACAGTTTGGTAATGGCGACCCTAAAGTAATGGCGGGTGGTATTTCGATGGCGCTTGTAACTACGGTACTTGGTCTGGTTGCTGCAATGCCTCTTCTACTGGCACACAACATTCTTAGCACTCAAGCGGAAAACATTCGTAATATTCTTGAGAAACAAGGTATTGGTCTTGTTGCTGAGCAGGCTGAAAAGACCGTTGAATCAAACTCTGTTGTTTCACCAGTTGGGACTGCTGCGTAATGGATATTTTGTCGGGTTCTCTATTACCAGCGAGTTGGTTAACGAGTGACTGGCTGCTGTCTTTATCAAGCTTTATGGAGCAGGGCGGTTTCGTCTTGTGGTGGCTAGCGGCTGTTGTCCTAGTGTATTGGGTGCTTGTGGTTGAACGTGTGCTTTATCTTGCGTTCTACTTTCCTAAGCAACGCCAAGCTTGGATAGCGAAATGGCATGAAAGAGAAGATCACTCTTCTTGGCATGCCAAAGCCATTCGTGAAGGTTGGTTAGGGCAAGCGAGTATCTTGCTTAACCAAAACTTGAATTTTATTAAGCTGTTAGTCGCTATTTGTCCAATGTTGGGTTTGCTAGGCACTGTAACCGGTATGATCTCTGTTTTTGATGTTATGGCGACACAAGGCAGCAGTGACCCTAAATTGATGGCTTCAGGTATCTCGTTAGCAACGCTGCCAACCATGGCAGGTATGGTTGCTGCATTAGCGGGCATGTTTGTCCATGCACGTTTAGCGAAAGTGTGTAACCGCTTAGAATTAAAATTAGAAAAATCTTTAAGGAGTCAACGATGAGACTCGGTCGACGTCATTCTAAAAACGAAGAGGCTCAAATAGACCTTACTTCGATGCTTGATATTGTCTTTATCATGCTTATTTTCTTTATTGTGACCAGTTCATTTGTTCGTGAATCAGGGGTAGAAGTCAATCGCCCACAAGCTTCTAACGTAGTTAGCCAAAAGGATGCGGGCATCTTTGTCGCGATTACATCTGCAAATGACATTTTCATTGATAAGCGTGTCGTTGATGTTGAACGTGTACAAGCGACGTTAGAGCACTTGTTGCTAGAACAACCTGATGCTTCTTTGGTTATTCAAGCGGATGAACACGCTTACAACGGTACTGTTGTTAAAGTGATGGATGCCGCGAAAGGTGCAGGTGTTAAAAACATTGCGCTTGCTGCTGATAAGCGATGATCTTGGAGGATCTTCATAAATGATTCGCCTATTTCTTGCTTTACCGTTAGCGGGTGCATTGGGCTTAGCTCTGTTTTCTTTTATGGCCTGGATGGTCGACAATGGCCATCAACGTTCACCAGACGATAGCGAGACGTTAAGTTTCAACATGGTAATGGTGGAACAAGAACAAGAAGTCCAAAGACGACAACGCGCAATCCCTGAAAAACCAGAAATGCCAGAGCCACCACCGGAAGTGCAAACGTCTCAGTCACAGGCTGAAGTTACGCCTCTGAATTCGATGTCTTCGCTGCCTTCATTGGATTTGAATACATCGATTGACGGCCTAGCGATTAACGCACCGACATTTTCTGATTTTGGGTCGAACCAACAGGCAATGCCTCTGTATCGAGTAGAACCTCGTTACCCAGCTAAAGCGTTGAAGCGCGGCGCTGAAGGTTTTGTCAGTTTGTCGTTTACCATAGATGAAACAGGACGCCCAATCGATATTGAAGTGATTGAAGCCAACCCACGTCGCATGTTTGAACGTGAAGCGATACGTGCACTGAAAAAATACAAGTATCAGCCTAAGGTTGTGGATGGAAAATCAACCCCTCAATTTGGTCAAACATTTACCTTTGAATTCAAGTTGGATAAATGATGAAACAGATATGGATATTAATGGGCTTGTTATTATTGCCCCTTACGACACAGGCGCAAGAGCTATCCCAATATACTGCTATTCGTGTTCAAAAAGCGCATAAGCTTGCTCAAGATGAACAGGTTAAACAGGCGATTGAAGTACTTGCAGGTTTAGAGCTTTCTAAAGGATACGACAAAGCATATGTAGCTCGCATGCTGGGGGTGTTTTATTGGCAAGATGGTAAAACTGATAAGGCGATTCAGCAGCTGACTTATGCCGTCGATACTAATTTACTGGTGGATGAACAAGCTTGGGTAACGAAGCGTATGCTTGCTGATTTGTTGCTGAATGATCAGCAGTTCAAACAAGCACTTCCGCACTATTACGAGTTAGTGAAAACAGCGCCAGAAAAGGAAAAGAAAGGCACACTGTGGATGCGAATTGCCCAAGCTGAATACCAAATTGAAAACTGGTCAAAAACCCTAGTTGCAATTGGTAATCGAGACAAATTCAATTCGAAAGTAGAGTTGTCATCTCTATCGTTGAAGTTGGGCGCGCAGCTTCAGTTAAAACAGTGGAAACAGTCTATTCCAACACTAGAAAGCCTCATTGAACTTCAACCAGAGAAAGATAACTGGTGGCGTCAGCTTGTTGGTATCCAGTTAAGACTGGAGCGTAATCGTGATGCATTGAATACGCTGGCGTTGGCTGATCTGCATGGTGTTGAGCTAAAAGATTCAGACCGCAGGCTGCTTGCTCAATTATATGCGAAACGAGGCATTCCTGAGCGTGCTGCTCAAGAGATCGCTAAGTTAGATGGTGCGAACAGTGATGTTCAACTTCTGGCGGAGCAAGCAACTTACTGGCAGCTAGCGAAAGAGTGGGACAACGCGATTGAAGTGTGGACGTTAGCGTCTAAAAAAGACACTCGATACCACTGGAATGTAGCTCAGCTTTTGGTTCAGCAGGGTTATTATGATCGAGCGTTGGTTGTTTTAGACAAAGTGAAAGACAAAAATAAACAGGCCGACGTAGCATTGGCAAAAGTGCGTTCTTGGTATAAGTTGAAAAACTTAGATAACGCACTCGCTCAAGCTAAGCGTGCGAATAACATTGAACCCTCTTCTGAAGCAAAAGGTTGGATTAAATATCTAACTCAACTACGAACAGTAACCGAGAATGGAAATGTCTAATAGCTGTAAACAGAAGATAAGAGATAGTACATAAAAATGAGAAAAGCAAAAGGGTGCCATTTGAACGTTCAAATGGCACCCTTTTTGATATCTTGCGTTAAACTTTTGCGCGCTTGAGTGTCCGGGAGGGCAAACAGCGAAAACTAAGTTCTAAGCGTGAGCATTCTAAGCTCAAGGATTGCACATCGTACCGATTGGAATTGCACTTTGAATCACACCACTTTTATCAGCGATCCAGTTTATAGTGCAATCACGATACGGGTCTTTAAAGGCGTGCAAAGTATTGCCATTATCTAAAGGCTTTTTAGTCTCAACCCAAGCATAGTTTCGCGATTCCCAAAAACTGATAGGGCGCGAACGTTCAGTTAGGTACAGTGCTTGTATATCGGTTATGTTTGAGCCGATGTGTTTTTGGAGGCGGTCTCGCTTGCTTGCTATTTGGCTGGTACAAGCCGTCACCAACATGGCAAAAGCTAAAATAATAATACGCATTTTAAAATCCTTTTAAACTTGTGTAACTGTACCTAATTTATAATCAATAAGTTTAATCTACTCTAAACCGCATCACATCAATCGCTGAACACATACACACCTCAATGATGTCTATAGTGATCTCAGTGCAAAACCTCGTAAGTACTCATCCATGCACACTGCGTCCTTTGTCTTAAAGTTGCTCAATCCACCTGTTTAGCTCTTGTTGACCTTCAGCTTTTGTCGAACTTTAAACGGCGACTAAGCACCATGAATACAAGTTAGCAAGAATATGCATACAGTTCGATTACTTCCCGTGTAATGTTATGTAAATTTTCTTCTACCGCTCGGTAAACGTAAACAATGTAAATTGAATGCCAATACGAATGATTATCAACTAAATTGTCGCCATAAAATTTATAGGTATTGGTTTGTATGTCGTTAAAAAGTAGGGCGGTTCAATCATGGGCTCGTCGACTTCATGTTTATATTTCAATGGCGCTTCTGTTCGTTGTTCTTTTCTTTTCAGTGACAGGTATCACCCTGAACCGGCCTGAGTTATTTGAATCAACGCAACCCAATATCCAACGATCGACGTTAACGCTTCCTACGAATTTATTCATGATACAAGAAGGACGATTAAAAGCCGATGAAACGGCCTTTGAAACGTTTCTGTTTAAAGAAGCCAACTTATCTGGCGTTCCTTCAGGTTTAGATATCTACGCAGAGATTGAAGACGGTGAGTTGCTCATCGGCGAAGTGTCTATGGACTTCAAAGGACCAGGCTACAACGCCTCTGTGTTCGTTGACGTGACGTCTGAAATGGTAGAAATCGAAACAACCAATTACGGCGTTATCGCACTGTTGAACGACCTACATAAGGGACGCGACAGCGGTGAAGTATGGAAGTGGTTCATCGATATCACTGCACTGTTGATGATCTTCTTTGTGCTTACTGGCGTGTGCTTATTGTTACCTAAGAAAAAAACACTCAACACCTCCATCAAATGGACGGTATTTGGCTCTGCAATCTCACTTGCTATCTATTTTGTCGCCGTACCTTAATCGCTTGATTCAATTGATGGATTGGATTGAGCAACGAATGAAAGGTTAAACGGATTTAAAAGGTTGTTAAACATGAAAAAAATGAACTGGAGCAAGGCGCTTCTTGCTTTATCTCTTTTGCCAAGTCTCGGTATGGCACAAGCGATTCCTGATACGGCAAAACTTGATGTGAGCTTCGAACTTCCAAAGATCGATACCTCTATGTACGCACGCCCTTATGTGGCGGTTTGGGTAGAGAACAGTGAACGAAAATCAGTGAAAACTATTGAGCTTTGGATCGGTAAAGACGAATGGCTTAAAGATTTACGCAGCTGGTGGCGAAAGGTTGGTCGTTATGACCGTGAATTGGTTGATGCTGTGACTTCGGCAACGCGTCCTGCTGGCAAATATCGTTTTGCTTGGGATGGTAAAAGCGATGACGGTCAAGTTTTAGAACAAGGTGATTACACGGTTCATATCGAAGTTGTTCGTGAACACGGTGGTCGTAATTATCTTCGTCAAAAAGTATCGCTAACGGATTCAAACGCTTCTTATCAGTTAAAGGCTACAGAAGAGACGGGTGAAATTACTCTGAACTACATCGCTAACTAGTAAGTGCGAACAGTAAAACCAAGCTGAACAGAATAAACAGTCGTCATCGTAGGCTCAGATAGAGCGACACGGCTAACAATTATAAATAATGGAATTGAACATGATGAAACAGACAAAAATCAAAGCACTTGCTCTAGCGGGTGTGATGGCATTCGGCCTAGCAGCAACGACAACGGCACAAGCTCACCCACGTTGGATTTTGCCATCTCACTTCACTGTATCTAAAGAAGGTGGTGATTGGCTAACGTTCGACGTTACTGCGTCTCATGGTACGTTTGTTTTTGATAAGCCTGCTGGTAGCGAAAATGCTCATGTCATCATGCCTGATGGTCGCAGCGAGCGTCCTAACTTTGTTATTCGCGGGAAGCGTCGTTCAATCTTCGATTTCTATTTTGAAGAAGAAGGTACGCACAAAGTTGCGATTAACAACGAGCCTTCTTACTACACGCAATACAAAGCTGGCCGTCGTGATACCGTGAAGTGGATTAAAGCGAACAAGGCTGAACGTGACTCTGTACTTCCTAAAGAATCACGTGACGTGGTAACTCGAATCAGTTTCACTCGTGCAGAGAGCTACATCACTGTTGGTAAACCATCGGATTCAGTGTTCAAAATCGAAGGCAAACTTCTTGAAATGAAGCCAGTAACACACCCTTCGGACATTATTGAGGGTGAACCAGTAACATTCCAATTTTTCTACAACGGTGAAATTCAGAAAGACGTAAAAGCGGAGATCACTCGTGAAGGCACGCTTTACCGTAACCATCAAGAACAGATTGATGTTGTGAGCAATGAAAACGGCGAAATCACTTTCACTCCAACGGTTGCAGGTCGTTATGTAATGAAAGCGAACTACAAAGGTGAGTTGATTGACAACCCATTGGCAGATAAAGCAAGTGCGAACGTTCACCTAACGTTCGAAGCTCTGCTTCAATAATCTGTGATATCGGGGGCTAGCTCCCTGATTAAGCAATCAAATACTTAAGGGCTCATTTGAGCCCTTTATCGCTCAGTTTACTTCTGAGGAGTTGCACTGTGGCTAGGGTACGAACCATGACAATAAAAACAAAACTAAAATTAATAATTACTCCATGCTTGGCATTGGCGCTTGGTTTCGCTGCATTACCTGCGCAAGCACACTTTCCACTGATGAGCTGCTGGTTCGAAGGCAAAACCGTGGCCTGTGAAGCGGGTTACTCTGATGGTAGTAAAGCGATTGATTACGCGGTTGAGATGTACGATTACGAAGACAACTTGATTGCAAAAGAGATGACAGATAAACGTTCTATCGTTGAATTTCCCAATCCTGACACTGAGTTTTACCTTGTATTTGATTCAGGCCATGAGTTTCCGGTTGAAGTCGACGTTGTTGAGATCAGCGATAAATGATGATTCAAGGCGTACGTGCTGACACGGGTGGCAGAGAAGGAAAATGGGTAGGGCTGATCATTGTTTTCATTCTGAGCTTTGCCACGGTCACTATCCCGTTTCATCAGGCAGAATCCCACGTAAAAACGGTACTTGATCATCAAATTTTGGTGACGGATGTTGAGCAAGAAAACTTGGCGATGTTGTCAGAGCTACGTTTGGCTCATGAAGAGATTCGCGACCTGCGTATGGACTCAGATGGTGAATGGCCCAGTGTTGTGTCACTTAAAGATGAATGGGTCGCGCCTTTTGTTGAAGACCAGAGTTGGAAGCGAAAAGGTTCTCATGCTTGGTTATTGGACGAACGTGGTTACTACTTTTCTACGCCAAGCGAATACGATGCATCAAGTGAACATGGCTTTGCAGACTCGTTTATTTTGAATGCAAACAGCGTCTCTCCGGAAATCTGGATTTTTCTTGGAGGTGTAACAAGCCAGCCGACTCAGTTTGATGAACAAACTCTAGAATCAACAGGTTGGAAACTGGTTGTGAATGAATCAGAAATTACTGTTCAGCACGATGTTTCTTCTCATTAAGCAATCCGGCTTATAAAAACGCTCACTAATAATAAGAGATTGACTATGCGAATTATGACTCTGTTCATGTCGTTAATAGCGGTGCTATCAACACCCAATGCATTGGCAAAAGAGTACACAGTCGACAGCGAGAAGCTGACGGTTGGTATTACCCTACAACCCTACTACAGCTATGTAAAAGCAGTAGTGGGTGACAAAGTGAACATTCTTCCATTGGTTGATGCTGGGTTTAATCCGCATAACTACTTACCGCAACCCAATGATTTGAAGCGATTGAGCCAGATGGATGCGATCGTGGTAAACGGTATTGGCCATGACGACTTCGCACTAAAAGTAATCTCAGCCGCGCAACGTGATGACTTAGTGGTGATCGAAGCGAACAAAGAAGTGCCTTTACTTCCCGCATTAGGACAGTCTGTGGGTCAAGGCGCCGTGAACCCGCACACGTTTGTTGGACTTTCTACAACCATCCAAAAGGTTTACACCATCGCGAGTGAAGTATCTAAGCTCGACCCAGACAACGCGGCGTTTTATCGTAAAAATGCTCGTAAATATGCAAAAAAATTCCGCTTTATGAAGCGTGATGCGATGTTGTCATTAGGCGAACTCGATACATCAGGTATGAAAGTGGCGACCACGCACAATGCTTATGGTTACATTCTTCAAGAGTTTGGTGTTGATGTGGCGGCAGTAATCGAGCCAGCACACGGCGTTGAACCAAGTGCTAGCCAACTGCAAGAGACGATCGAAAAAATCCGCGCATCGGATATCGATATTCTTTTCTACGAGCTAAACATGCCAAACCGTTTCGTTGACACCATTGAAGCTGAAACAGGTGTACAGCTTTACCGCTTTTCTCACATGACGCACGGCGAGTATGAAGACGACAAGGTGGAAGTAGAAATGAAGAAAAACCTAGAAACGTTAATCGAAGCGATGAAATTTGCGGCGGCTAACCAAGCTGAAAGCGGGAATGCATAATGCTAGGTCCATCAATCTCAATTAATAATCTCGGTCTGCAATACGACAATAACGTCATTCTTGATGATATTTCGCTAGAACTTAAAGCAGGTGACTGCCATGTGATCATGGGACCAAACGGTGGTGGAAAAACTTCATTATTACGCTCTGTACTTGGCCTTACCCCTTTTTCTGGGCAAATCGATATTCATTGGCCTGAAAAGCCAAGTATTGGTTACGTTCCTCAAAAAGCGACCTTCGAATCAAGCTTACCTCTAACGGTAATGGATTTCGTGTTGCTTAACCAAACTCGAATTCCTCTATTTTGGCGTCGTAAATCCAAACAGCTGGATCTTGCATTAGCGCAATTGGATCGTGTGGGGATGGCGACTCGTAGCGATCGCCGTATGGGGCAGTTATCGGGCGGTGAGCAGCAACGTGTGTTGTTTGCTCAAGCGTTGTTGGATAACCCAAGCCTATTGGTGTTGGATGAACCGACTACCGGTATGGACGATCAGGGTGTTCGTTATCTTGAATCGCTCATTCGTGAATGTGTTGATGAAGGCCGTACGATTCTTGCGGTACATCACGATGTCACTGCAGTGCGCCGTCTTGAAGCCAATGTACATGTTGTGAATCGATTCTTGGTTGATAGTGGCCCGCACGAACAAGTACTGCACCCAAGTCAAATTGAAAGCTTATTCCAACATTACAGTAGTGGTTCAGCGATGAACAAATCGAAGGAGGTTGCGTAATGGATTGGTTACGACAACTTGCCATAAGTGGCGTTGAAGCGGGTTGGTTATCAGACAGTTTCATGTACGCATTCATGGTGAATGCTTTGGTCGCGGCACTATTGCTTGGCCCTTTGCTAGGTGGCCTGGGTACTTTGGTCATTGCAAAGCGTCTGGCTTTCTTCTCTGAAGCAGTTGGTCACGCGGCTTTGACCGGTATTGCTATTGGTGTTTTACTTGGCGAACCACCAGAGAACCCAATCATTGGTCTGTTCAGCTTCTGTATGATCTTTGCTTTGCTACTTCACTTTGTAAGAAACAGAACCAACGTGCCATACGATACATTAGTGGGCGTTTTCCTTGCGCTCGCTTTAGCGGTTGGTGCGGCATTGCTGATGTACGTGGCACGTAAAATTAATATTCATATGCTTGAGAACGTTCTGTTTGGCTCGATTCTCACGGTAACAGACCAAGATTTAGTAATTCTCGCAGGCAGCTGCGCACTCATCATTTTGCTCTTGATACCAACGTTTAACCGTATTCTGCTAACTTGTATCAGCCCTGATATTGCCAAGGTTCGTGGTTACAACACCAGCTTTTACGATTACTTGTTTGTTATGATGATCACCTTAGTGACAATTGCAGCCGTAAAGATCGTGGGCGCGGTTTTAGTCGGTGCGTTATTGCTTATCCCAGGTGCGACAGCTCGATTGCTGACCAAACGTATGGGAAGCTTTGTATTGCTTTCGGCATTACTTGCAACCATCGCATGTTTGGTTGGAACCGTGTTGCCAATGGAACTTAAATTGCCAGTGCCATCGGGCGCGTCAATCATCATCGTTTCTGCAACGTTTTTCCTAGCAGCAACGCTATACCGAATTGTAAGAAAGGCGTAATCATGACTTGTTTAATGAATCGTATCGCTAGATCAATAAAAGCAACGGCTCAATTGAGTGTGCTTGGTAGTGTGTTAATGGCTGGTTCTGTGCTGTCACTGAACGTGAATGCAGAAGATATTCTAACCAGTACACCTGTGACTTATGCATTGGCGACAGAGCTAACCAAAGGCACCGACATTACGACTGAATACCTTCCACCAAAACGATACGGTATTGATCGCTTGCCTAACTGGTTTGGAACGAAGGGCGAAAGCATAGTCCTTAAGTCAGGAGAGAAGGCGACAGTTGCATTGACGCTGACATCGATTTGGCAAGCTGATCCTACGTTCGTATACGCGAGACAAGGTAACATCCGCTTGGTTGAGGTTGATGTCGCTCAAGCGATTACACCGCGCGCGCAAGGTGTTGCAGCGCTGACGTTATCGAATGGTGAAGTGTCTAAATATGCCTGGTTAAACCCGACTAACCTAACGCGTATGGCGGCAATTGTGGCTGATGACTTTAAGTTATTGTGGCCGGCGCAAGCAGATACGATTGATAGCAACTTACAGCGTGTGATGCTTGATGTTCGAGAACTGATTAACAAGCAACAGGCGGTATTACTGGATAATGATGTAGATTCAGTGTTATTGCTTTCAGAAAGCTTGGAAGATTTTGCTTCGGGTAGCCAGCTGTTTGTTGAAGAACGGATGTTCAAGGCAGAGCTCGAATGGACAGAGCAAGACAAAGCGAAGCTCAAAGCGATGTTTTCGGAAGACGATGCTCTCTGGTTAGTGACCGCAAAGAAGCCAACTAACTTGATTAAGTCGCTGGTACCGAGTGAGCGTATCTTAGTGGTTGATTCTGTTGATCGTTGGGGTAGAGCTGGGATTAACCCAAAAGCGCCGTTTGCCCGTTGGGAAGTACAGCCATTTAAAGGCTAATCAGCGCGATTAAAATGGTAGGATCAAAAAAGCAGCCCAATTTGAGGCTGCTTTTTTTGTTCTTGTCCATTGTCTCTGTTTGGTGAGCTAGACAGGAGGACTGCGAGTTTTAACTTACTCTGCAGCTTTTGTCTCTTCAGCTTCAACAGTTGCTTCGACTGCACCTTTAGCTTGTTCTTCAGCTTCCATTTTTGCGCGGTCAGCTTTAGAAATATAGCGAGGCTTGTTGCTACCATGCAGTTTTGAATTCGCCTGTTTTTGCTTCTTCTTTAGAATTTGATTGATTTTTTTCTTACGGTTCATTGCTGCATAGCCTTGTATTTAGTTTAGGCGGTGGAGGATAATCATTTTAGCTCTAGAACTCAATATTTACATGGTACTCAGCAAGGAAAATATCACTATGCAGGCTATCGAGACCCGACGTTTACGATTAAGAATGATCACGCCTCAAGATGCGGCGTTCATTCAACGATTATATAGCTCAGAAGATTTCCTGCGTTACATTGGAGACAAGGAGATCAGCGATCCAGCCAAGGCCGTTGAATACATCGAAAACAACATTCTTAAGATGCATAAAGAGAAAGGTGTTTGTCTATTGATTGTCGAAATTAAGGACTTCTTAACGCCAATTGGTGTATGCGGATTAATTAAGCGAGATACGCTAGAGTCACATGATATTGGTTATGGTTTTGTCCCTGAAGTCTATGGGCAAGGTTTTGCATTGGAAGCGGCACAAGCGATAATTGAAGAAGCCAAGCATAATGCTGATATTGATCATTTAGTTGCCATCACTACCTCTGATAATATTCGAAGTATCGCATTGCTGACTAAATTAGGTTTTTTGTTCGAGCGAGTCGAAGACGTATTAAGTGAAAGTGTTAATCTCAATCTGTACGGTTTGTCACTGGGTAATTAAACATGTTCAAACATAACAACATTCTAAGAGGTGAGCTCGCGACGGAGTACAAAACTGTTATTGCGATGGTACACATCTACTGTAAAAATCATCACAGTGCACTTCGTCAGAATAACGCGTTATGTGAAGAGTGTGCGCAGTTGTTACGTTATGCCGAAACACGACTCGATAGATGCCCTTATGGCGAAGCAAAACCGACCTGTAACAAGTGTCCAATTCATTGTTATAAACCGCATCCGAAAGAGCAAATGCGTTTAGTAATGCGTTATGCCGGGCCAAGAATGCTACTTAAGCATCCTATTTTAGCTATTCGACATCTGATTCATGAAAAACGAAAATTGCCAGAGAAGCCGCTGCCGAATGTGTCGAATCGCCATATTCGTATGAATAAGAAGTAACTGGCGCTTAAAAGTAAGTTCGAAAGAAACGAAAAAAGGTCTGATTTATCAGACCTTTTTTGATGTAGATACGTTTCTGTATAAGCTTCAATATAGCTAGGTAACTGTAACTTACGCTGCTTGCGGCTCGTCGTAGGTCACCGTCAGGTTGTTGATCCAGCGTCGGCTTAGGTAACGATGGGAACAAATTGTCAGTTTCACCACTTCTTCCACCAACATCAAACCATAGATGTATTTGAAATCCCATCCAGCGACAAACGCGCCGTAAACACATACTGGAATGCCCACCATCCACATCGCGATGAAATCCATACGCAAGCAGAACGCATTATCGCCACCAGCGCGAATGATACCGTTGATGATCACCATGTTCAGCATGCGAATCACGACAGCAAAGCACATGATCATCATTGCAGGTGAAGCGAGCGGGTAGAGCGCATCTGTAGAAAGGTTCAGCCATGTTAGAACATGCTCTTTACTAATAAACAGTAGTAATCCGACAACTGCGCCGAAGCCAATGACGGCTTTAATGAATGTTAGTCCCATACTCATAGCGTCATCAAACTCATCACGACCGAGTGAGTGACCAAGCAGCACAGAACACGCGACCGATATACCAAAGAATATTGAGTAACACAGCGACTCAAACGGTGCGAGCATTGAGAACACGGCAAGTTCCGTTGTGCCCATGTGACCGAAGATCATTTGGTATGCCATGGTACCCATTGCCCACAGCACGGCATTCATCGTTAGGGGTAACGCAATACGACGGTAAGACAGCCACAGCGACGGACGATGTGGTGAGCTTGGCGTAGTTAATAACCAGTGCTTACGTATACGCATGTAGCTATACATCAAACCCACTTGAATCAATCGCGCTAAAGTTGTTGCTAGTGCAGCACCAGCAACGCCCATTGCTGGAATACCAAATGCACCCTTAATGAGAACAAAATTAAGTGCAATATTGAGGGCAATAGTCACACCACCAAGCAACAGCGGAGTTACTGTGTCACCAGAGGAACGCATGCTCGCTTCTACCACCACGACTATATGAGTGAGAAGTAGAACAGGGAATCCATACCACAAGTACGTAGCACCAAGCTCAATCACGGTGTGATCGCTGGTTTGCAACATCATTAAAAATTGAGAACCAAGAGTGATGATTGCAGTAACTGGCAGCAGAACTTTTAAGCCAAATACCATCGCGATGGATGATACTGTGCGCGCGCTTTTAGGGTCATTCTTTCCCCAGTATTGAGCGACTAGTGTTCCGTTTGCTGAGGCCAACCCTGCCATAATCATAATAGCGACGAAGTGCCATTTTGATGCAATTCCCACAGCAGCAGCTGCTTCCATGCCAAAATCGCTGACCATTAAGACGTCAGCAAGGGCAAGAATAGCAACAAGCGCACTTTGCAAAGCAACAGGCAAACCAAGTTTGATGATTCGAGGTAAGATGCTCTCTGGCTTGTTATTCATAGATGCGTTAGGGTTGATGTTAGTTGTCATAAGCTCTCCGATTTATGGCAGAACTATAGTGATTTGAGTGACGTAACAACATGTTTAAAAAACAACAAAACCTGTGCGAATCTGTCATTGATTCAATGAATCCAAAATCAACGTGGCAAGATGATGTTTTTCTCGCAGAGCATTGCAAAGAACGTTTTTTGACCGTTGAAGAAATCCCAGAGATGAAAAGTTGTGGTGTCTACATGGGTGGTATGGCGAAGCTGTATGACGCGTATTGGGTTGAACGCGAATCTGTGAATGTCCATACGCTGATTTTTACTCAAGAAGGGGGCGGTATATTGACGACCGAAACCTTCGTACAAGCGATTACGCCATGCACGCTGGTGGTTCTTCCTGCGGAAACGCCATTTCGTTTCGAGCTTGACCCTCAGTACAACTATTGGAAAATGGCTTGGATGCTGACGCCCGATACCTCGCAATGGCAACATATTGCGAGCTTAGGGCAGAGTATTGTACCTTTCGGAGAGTGTGAACAAATTTGGTCCTTGATGAATTTAGTTCATTTTGAAATTGGAGGTCGAGGCAGTTTTAGAAAATTGCTGATGAGCGAGATTATTCGAACTTTGACTGGCTTTGAACCTAAGTCGACTAGCACCACAGCACGTGTTCAAGCGCTCTATAATGAGATTGAAAGTAGTCTGCACCTGCCGTGGACTGTTTCTGGTATGGCATCGCGCGTGTTTATCAGTGAAGAACAGCTAAATCGAGTGACCAAGTCGCTGTTTAACGTTTCTCCTCGCAGCAAATTGATTCAGTTAAGAATGGACAAAGCGACCAGTTTGTTGAAACAGCAAGATTGGTCGGTATCTATGATTGCCAACCGTTTAGGTTATAAAGATCCCTACAACTTCTCACATCGTTTTAAAAAGCACTTTGGTTTATCGCCAAGTCAATATCGCAAGCGTAATCAAACCTCGGATTAGACCTTTGGTCTGCAGTTTCGGGTCTTGGAATCTAAATCAGACATTTGTGCGACTGCTATTTTACCCGAGGATATAAGACGATGTTCAGTATCAGCGTGTAATAATTGATCTAAGCAGTAAAAGTACGGTATTGAGATGTTTATCAGTTTAGTATTTTTACTCTATTATGTAATATCGTAAACATTGAAGAATACGTCTACTTATGCAATACGAGGTATATATGGAACAACTTACCAACGAATTAGGTGATTTTGTGCTGCCGTCCAAACTTGTTTTAAATAATAGAGAGTTTCAATCAGGTACTAAGATTGTTAGAAAACAGGGTTGCGGGTCGATTATTGGGACGCTCTCAGAACCTCACCGTAAAGTATTGTTCTATCTATACCAAAATAAAGGGCAAGTGGTCAGCAAGCAAATTTTGAAGAGTGTTGGTTGGGCTGGTAAAGCTGTCACGTCTGCCTCAGTGCTTGTCGCTATTTATGAGATCAGAAGGATTCTCGATTGTCGCTGCATTCAAACTGTTTCAAATGAAGGTTATGTTATGGAGCAAAGAAATAATCCTCTATTGATATCCTGTTAATATTTTAATAATAAAAATTTAATCTCTTTACCGTACGAGTTCCATTGATTATCGTCATTTTTAAAACGTCCACTTATAAGCGACGTTATATTAAAAATACTGAATCTGACTTTGTCGCTGGCTATATAGTAAGGGAATTATATAAAAATGGACTCTTATCCTGCATTAGAAACGAACCACTCTGAAAATAACGTAGTAATTGAACTCAATGGTAAGATAGTTGAACTCCACACCAAGCTCATTCGAAACGTAGAAAATGGATATGTGTTAGCAACGCTGCCGTTAGCCTATCGAAAAATTATTCTATTTATGAATCGACATCGTGGTGAATTATTCAGCGTTGGCCAATTAAAAAAGATTGGTTGGGAGAACGAAAAAGTGACTAACTCGTCTGTGATTGTCGCAATATCTGAAATTAGATCGTTATTCGGAGACGGTTTGATCATTACGATTACAGGTGAAGGATACGTATTCCAACCTTAACTTTGTTCTATTTTATGATCTTGGTAGTCGATCTTTCCTCCAGATGACCAACGACAAAGGGCCCTTAGTTTAGACGAAAAGTCATAACTCAGAGCCCCAAATTTCACTGTTAATCAACGATGTTTTTTCATACCGAGTTGTCGATTTTATTTCTTATATACAGGGGTTACTCTCCTGCGATCTGAAGTGGAGAACGCTTTAGGCTCGCAATTAACATGTAAATTGTTGTCGCTAACAGAGACGCAAATAGATAAGTGAATAACCCTGCTTGTGAACTCATGAAGGTGTCAGCAATCAATGGGCCAGCAACAGAACCGATGCTGTAGCAAAGCAGCATGATTTGAGTTACGGAAACCAAGTAGCTTGGATCTAAGTTACGACAGCCTAAGTTAATCGCAATAGGGTACAGTGCAAATGTTGCCATGCCCAAAACGAATAGGCTCATACCTAATACGTAGAAATCACGATTCAAAGTTAGCACTGCAATACTTGCTACTCCTAGCAAGCAGAACAAAGCCATCAATAATACTTGTCCGATGTGGTGAGATAACCAAGTCACCATTGGCTGTACAGCCATGCCACCCATGATTACCAAAGCCATCAAACCTCCGATGTCTTCGTGCGCAATGTTACGCTGCGCTAATTCTACTGGCATCAAACCGTAAATAGCACCTAGAGTAAGCCCTGATACGATGCAACCAATTAAAGCGCTGTGGCTCAATTTGCTGATCTGTTTTAAAGACAAAGACTTTGCATCGTGGATCTGTGGAGGTGTCGCTTGGCCGTACATTAATACAATGACCGCACCGAATAAAAGAGTGAACATTGCAATGAACGGCACGCCACCTGTAATTCCAAGGTATCCAATACCAAGCTGACCAACGGCAGAACCGCCGTATAGCGAACACATGTAAACCCCTAAACGTTTCGCACGTTGGGATTCGTCCCCGCTCATTAGCCAAGACTCTACAATCACAAAGATCCCTGCGACAGACACACCCGCAACAAAACGCGCAAGTAGCCATACGGCTTGATGTGGGAGCAATGGCAACACAAGGATCGTTGCGATAAATACGCTAAGCGCCATAACGAATGCATCTTTATGGCCAACACGAGCAATCGTACGTTCGATCAATAGCGTACCCGCGAGAAGACCCGCATAAAAGGCACTCGCCAACCAACTCGATAGGTTACTGTCTAAGCCATACTCAGACAGCATTAATGGTAATGAACTCATTAAGTAGCCTGAAGCGATCGCGTAAAAAGACAATGCAATAACAGGAACAGTTATGCGAGTTGTTGGTTGGATGTTGTCCAATGCAGGAGCCTCTAAATAGTGAAAGAAACGATGAATTTTCCGCGACTATGGGGGAGAAACTGGATTGGGTAAAACGAATAAAAATGGTCGTGAAGATAAAAGAAATTTATCGTGTTTGCTGGCTAAAATACCGTTGTGATATTTCATGTTTTCGCGATATTTTCTGCGGTTAAATAGCCGATAAAGCGTTGTTCAAACGACTATTTAATTTGAAAGACGGAGAGAGGTTCGTTGTATTCATCAGATTTTAATTTAGGGCGTTTAATCGTGTTAGACCACTTCTTTTCGGTATTGTCTGGGCGAGCTTCCACTCCACTTACGAAAGGCATGTCGAAAGTTAGCGCTGTCTGAAAACCCAACGCGCTCAGATATCTCTTCCATGCTCATTTGAGTTGAAGAAAGGTAGTGTCGAGAAAGGTGAAAACGAACGTGGTCAAGTATCTTCTGGTAACTCGTATCGACGGCTTTGAGGTGCCGGCGTAGCGTTCGAGAAGACATCCCCAATTCTGATGAAATAGATTCTATCGAAGGGTAACATCCAGGTCTCTCTAGTAGCATTTGAGAGACTTTTTCTTTTAGGCTGGTGGACGCACTTACTTTTGCCAACATGTCGTCACACGATTTCAGACACATCTGCAGCGTGATGGTATTGGCGGTAGGAAGAGGCGAGTACAAACTTGTTGCATCAAACTGCCATTCAAGGCGATCACTATTGAATTCAACTGGGCAACGGAAAATCTCTGTGTAGAGGTCGCCGTATTCTGGCTTAGGGTAAGGGAAGCGGATCACTTGAGATGGGAATGGTTGTTGCAGTACTTCTTCACACAGGCTTTGAATTGCGGTGAACCAATATTCGCAACAAAATGGCAGCAGCGAGTCCAAGTCGATCAGCTGCTCGGCTCTAAAGTATCCAACGTTATCTTCTACTGACATCGTTTTTCTAAGTACAGGGCCAGCAAGCTGCAGATATTTAAATCCAATCAGCAAAGCATCTAACAGCGTTTCACTACTGAATACTGCATAACCTAGAACACCAAAGTCGCTAAACCGTGCCTGTTGGCCGACTCTTAACCCTAAACCGCCTTTATCAGTGTTCGCCAATGCGTTACTGAACACCGCCAATTTTTGCGCCAAGGTAATGTGGGTGTCTGGCGTGTTGAGTTGCAGAGCATCAATGTTACTGCCTTCCAATAATGCTTCGATATTGAGGGCGGGTGACATATAGCGATGCAGTAATTGAAGATCAAGAATACCGAATGCTTGCATATCGGGTTCGTAGACTGCGGTGTATTCCATAAGCTGCCTCTTGTTGAATATCGTTATCTTAACCGAACTTTTTACATTTACGCCTGTTGCTTGTTCTCACTTTCCCAAGCTTGTTCAAACTTTTGGTTTATGTTTGCAAGGTTTTACAAGGCCTTATAGATACGTGTCCGAATATCACCGGTTTTTGTCTTTTTGAAACCTGTTCGAAATGTTATCAAAATGTTGTAATTTAGTGGGCTGAACATTGGATCGTCACAAACATTTTGCTCAATAACTACTGTTTTGCTCAATAAATATTCTTACCTACATGACACACCAATGTGCAGGCTCTGATAGCAATAAAGACAAAGCTTATTACAACGATTAAAACGGCTAAGGCGAATCTGACCGTTAGGTTTAGCCGAATAAGGAGATCATGGATGCACAATCTTGCTGTTAACTTGGAGCGCAGCGCTTCGCTTTTCCCAAATAAAGTCGCACTGCGAATGGGGACGGAAGAAGTCAGCTTTTCTCAGTTGGAACAACTTTCTGGAAACGTCGCCGCTAATTTAAAGAGGCTGGGGCTCAAGAAAGGCGATAAGGTCGCGTTGTCGTGTCCGAATGTCACGTATTTCCCGATTGCCTATTATGGGATTCTGAAAGCAGGCTGCGTCGTGGTGCCTTTGAACGTGTTATTTAAAGCAAGAGAGATCGCTTACCACCTTAATGACTCGGATGCGAAAGCCTATTTATGCTTTGAGGGTAGTGAAGAGCTGCCCATCGGTCGCTATGGCTTACAAGGTTTCGAACAGGCAAACCATTGTGAACACTTTGTCGAGATGCCCATCCCAACCGGCGCAGACACGACTTCAGTAAGAAACGAGCAGCATGAATCAATCGCTGACTGGTTAGAACAACCTTTGATTCCTTTTGAGTCTATGGCTTGCCATGGTGATGATACCGCTGTGATTCTTTATACGTCAGGTACGACAGGTCAGCCAAAAGGAGCAGAGCTTTCCCACACCAACATGCAAACTAATGCGATGTCGTCACAGTATCTCATGCGACTGGAGTACAGCGACACCACAATGGCCACGCTTCCTCTGTTCCATAGCTTCGGCCAGACAGTGATGATGAATGCGAGTGTGTTAACGGGGTCGACCATGGTGTTGATTCCGCGTTTCGAACCTTCACTGGTGATCGATCAGATCATTAACCATAAAGTAAGCGTATTTGCGGGTGTTCCTACTATGTATATTGCGCTTCTAAAAGCGGGAGAAAAGTCCTCTAGTAGTTTAGAAATAACCAAACGATCTGAACAGGTTAAACATAGCTTAAGGCTTGGTGTGTCTGGTGGTGCGTCTATGCCTCTTGAGGTTATCCGACAATTTGAATCCCGATTCGAACTTCCGGTATTGGAAGGTTATGGTCTGTCTGAAACTGCGCCAGTTGCGACCTTTAACCATATTGATGGTGACCGCTTGTCTGGCAGTGTGGGTCAACCCTTGTGTGGTCACCTTATTAAGATTACAGACATCCAAGGTAACTCAGTCGCCATGGGCGAATTGGGCGAAGTCTGCATCAAGAGTCCAAGTGTGATGAAAGGCTATTATCAAAAGCCAGAAGCCACGTCAGAAGCCATCAGAGACGGTTGGTTCCTAACGGGAGATATCGGACGCACCGATGAGCACGGCAATTTATTCATTGTCGATCGCGTTAAAGACATGATCATCCGTGGTGGTTACAACGTGTATCCGCGTGAAATCGAAGAAGTATTGATGTGTCATCCCGATGTCGAAATGGTCGCGGTGGTGGGTGAACATCATGATCGTCTAGGCGAAGAAATTCATGCCCATGTTGTGCTTCATGAACATACACAACCTGATAGCAAGGCGCTGATAGCTTGGTGTCGTGAGCAATTAGCGGATTACAAATACCCTCGTAAGGTGTTTATTCGTAAAGCGCTACCAATGACGGCGACAGGCAAGATTTTGAAGCGAGAGTTACACCCACTAGAAATAGCGGAGGCAACCAATGGATAGTTATGATTTTATTATTGTTGGCGGTGGTTCTGCGGGTTGTGTCATGGCTTCGCGGCTGTCTGAAGACCCGAATATCACGGTTTGCTTATTAGAAGCGGGTGGTAAAGACAGCAGCCCGTTCATTCATACTCCGGTTGGCGTGGTGGCAATGATGCCAACCAAACTCAACAACTGGGCTTTTGAAACCGTTGAACAACCGGGTTTGAATGGTCGTAAAGGTTACCAACCGAGAGGTAAGACACTGGGCGGTTCTAGCTCTATCAATGCCATGATGTATGCTCGTGGGCACCGTTACGACTATGACACATGGGAAAGCTTGGGTAACACTGGCTGGAATTATGAATCGTGTTTGCCTTACTTTAAGAAAGCGGAAAATAACGAAGTTCACCAAGATGAGTACCATGGCCAAGGTGGTCCTTTGAATGTGGCGAACCTTCGATCGCCAAGCCCGATGTTGGAACGTTATTTAACGGCGTGTGAATCGATAGGTGTGCGTCGCAATGAGGATATTAACGGCGCTGCTCAGTTTGGGGCGATGCCGACGCAGGTAACACAGCTAAATGGCGAACGATGTAGTGCTGCCAAGGCTTACTTAACGCCAAACCTTTCACGATCGAATCTCACGGTCGTTACTAAAGCCACCACACATAAGGTCTTGTTTGAAGGCAAGAATGCGGTCGGCGTTGAATATGGCTCTAACGGGCAGCGTTATGAAATCCAATGCAGCAAAGAAGTGATTCTATCCGCTGGTGCCTTTGGTTCCCCCCAATTGCTGTTACTGTCGGGTGTCGGCGCTAAAGGTGAACTAGAGACGCATGGCATCGAACAGGTTCATGAATTGTCTGGAGTGGGTAAGAACCTTCAAGACCATATCGACTTAGTCCATTCGTACAAATGCAGTGAAAAGCGTGAAACTTTTGGTATCTCGCTGCAAATGGCCTCTGAAATGAGCAAAGCTTTACCGTTATGGCACAAAGAGCGCCGCGGTAAGATGAGCAGCAATTTTGCAGAAGGGATAGGCTTTCTTTGTTCCGAAGATCATATCGCCGTGCCAGATTTAGAGTTTGTATTTGTGGTCGCTGTGGTTGATGACCATGCTCGAAAAATACATACCAGTCATGGATTTACGTCTCATGTCACCTTGCTACGACCGAAAAGTATAGGCACGGTAACGCTCAATAGTAGTGATCCCTATGATCCGCCTAAGATCGACCCTGCATTTTTCAGTCACCCTGAAGACATGGACGTGATGATTAAAGGCTGGAAGAAGCAGTATCAAATGCTAGAGAGCTCGGCGTTCGATGATATCCGTGGCAATGCTTTTTATCCGGTCGATGCCAATGATGACAAGGCTATTGAGCAAGATATTCGAAATCGTGCGGATACTCAGTATCACCCAGTCGGAACCTGCAAAATGGGAACCGATGATGATTCTCTGGCCGTGGTAGATAACAATCTTAAAGTCTATGGATTGGATAACTTAAGAGTCATTGATGCTTCTGTGATGCCAACATTAGTGGGGGCGAATACCAATGCACCAACCATTATGATTGCCGAAAAAATAGCAGATCAGATCAAAGAACAGTATGGGTTTAGCAAGCAACAAGACAATGAACAGGCAGAAGACGAGATGGTTGTATAATTAACAGAAACAGATATAACTGATTGTTTTACAGTAGGTTAGGGAGTCTTATTTTCGCAAGGCTCTCTAACCTATTTTTTGGCGCTTTCTTCAAGCACAAGCTAAATTAAAAGCGATATAAATACGGGTCTATTTGGCCAGAGCTTGATTAAGCCATTGATCAAATTGGCCTTTTGGTAACGCACCGTTAATCGTATCGACACGTTTACCGTCTTTAAACACCATCACCGTGGGAATACTTCTGATTTGGTACATCGCGGCAAGTTGTTGCTGAGCTTCAGTATCAATCTTAACGAATCGAACATCTCCCGAACGCTCTTTTGCGACGTCACTGAACACTGGCGCAAAGCCCACACATGGGTTGCACCATGTCGCCCAGAAATCGACAACCACAGGCTGTGAACTGTTCAAGATAGATTGGAAATTAAGTGACGTTCCCTCGATAGGAGCGCCATCGAGCAATGCTGTTTTGCATTTACCACAAGTTGGGCTTTCTGAAATTCTTTCTGAAGGAACGCGGTTTACGCCATTACAAGAAGGGCATCGTGTGTTGAATGTAGACATAACTTTCTCTTTTTATTGTAACTCCGTTGCTAACGCGATTTACGAATCACGCACGGAGCGCTTATACTGTTTAAAACTAGAATACGATACTTAAATAAAAACAAACAATAAACAGGTAAATGATGACAAAATTTTACGCCGAAATTACTGGCTGGGGAAAGTGTCTGCCACCAGCCGTGCTGTCCAATGATGATCTAAGCACTTTCATTGATACGTCTGACGAGTGGATTCGAACTCGAACTGGTATCGAAAACCGTCGTATCAGTCATGTAAATACCTCTGAACTCGCGACTGTTGCAGCGAAACATGCAATGGCGTGTGCTGGCCTAACCGCTGAAGATATCGATCTTGTTATCATCGCGACGTGCAGCCCAGATTCTCTTATTCCAAATACTGCGTCGAAGGTTCAACAGAACCTAGGCATTAAAAGTGCAGCGGCTTTCGACCTTAACGCAGCGTGTACTGGCTTCATTTACGGTGTTGAAACCGCGACTCGACTGATTCAAGCGGGTAACTACCGCAATGCTATCGTTGTCGGTGCTGAGCGTCTGTCATTCTTCATCGACTGGACCAAGCGTGATACTGCAGTTCTGTTCGGTGATGGCGCTGGTGCAGTGGTTCTATCTCGCACTGAAGAGCAAGTTGGCTTACAAGAAGCTCAGATCGGTTGTGATGCTGAAGGCCGTGATATTCTAGCGGTACCAAAATTCGGTACTTCTATGGACCGCTTTGCGGCTGATAACGGCTACTGGGACTTTGATTTCGTTGGTAAAGAGATCTTTAAACGTGCAGTGAAAGGCATGGGCGCAGCGGCACACACAGTATTGAGCCGCACAGGTATCTCAACCGACAACATTGACGTTGTTATTCCGCACCAAGCGAACATCCGAATCATTCAAACTCTGTGTGATATGGCGGGTATCGATCGCGAGAAAGCGTTTGTTAATATCCAAAACTACGGCAACACATCCGCAGCGACTGTGCCAATCGCATTGTGTGAATCGCTAGAACAAGGTTTCGTTAAGCCTAACGACAACATTCTTGTTGCGGCATTTGGAGCGGGTTTAACGTGGGGTGCTGGCCATATTAAATGGGGTAGCCGTGTTGAACCACTAGGTCAATCAGATGCTAAGCTTCCAGAAGCCGACAAATCTGCGTTAGAGCTTTTAGAAAGAGCCATTTTACACTGTAAAACACACCCGAATTCAGCGAGCGAATAACGCTGATGGATACAGTAACCAAAGTACGTCTTATGACTAAAGCCGACCTAGATGGGGCGGCTTTAGTCCACCAAGCAACGTTTGTTCGACAACAGAACTCAAAAGATTGGTTACAATGTAACTTAAATGCCGCGCCACGCTTTCTTAACTTTGTTGCAGAGAGTGAAGGTGAGATCGTGGGTTACATCATCTGGGTTCAGAAGAGTGGGTTTAGACCTGAAGCTGTATTAGAGTTAGAACAACTTGCGGTATTACCAAGCGCACAGGGTAAAGGATTGGGCAAAAAGCTGATTCTAGATTCCCTGCCGCAGGTAAAACAGCATTTGGCGGAGCAAGGCTCAACACTAAAGCATGTTTTAGTGACCACCAGAGCGGATAACTTTGCGCTGAAGCTGTATCAGTCGACATTGGGAGCAGAGGTCGAAACCACGATTTCAAACCTGTACTCTGCTGACGAAGTGCTTATGATAGCTCGCAATGTGGGTGAGCGGATCTGATCGCTGAGTTCTTAGAACCAATTATAATCAGCGGTACAAACCGACCGTCATCGATAAACGTTTAATTAGGGACTAATCTAGTCCCTTTTGTTATTTCTTAGGAAGTGTTTTGAAGAAAGTTTTAGCAATTGGCTACGTTTGGCCTGAACCGAATTCATCGGCGGCTGGCAGCCATATGATGTCACTTTTACGATTGTTCAAGAGACAAGGTTGGTCAGTTGAATTTGCAACGCCAGCTCAAGAAACCGAGCACATGATTGATCTCTCTGAAGAGGACATCACAAGCCAATCTATACAGTTGAATTGCGATAGCTTTGACCAGTACATCGAAGAGCTGCAACCCGATGTCGTGATGTTTGACCGTTTCATGATGGAAGAGCAGTTTGGTTGGCGCGTGGAAAAGGTATGCCCGAATGCCTTTAAGTTACTGGATACGGAAGATTTACAGTTCTTACGTAATGCTCGACACGAAGCGGTTAAGAAAGAGACTGAACTGACCAAAGCGCATTTGTACAGTGACTTAGCGAAACGTGAAATTGCTGCGATTCTGCGTTGTGATCTTTCGTTGATCATTTCTAGCTACGAGATGGAACTGCTTCAAGCTGAGTTCAATATCGATCCAAAACTGCTTCATCACTTGCCGTTCATGGTTGATCTCAACACTCTACCTGAAAGCACGAAAAGCTTTGAAGAACGTAAGCATTTCATGACGATAGGTAACTTTAGACACGCACCGAACTGGGATGCCGTACTTCAGTTACAGAAGATTTGGCCGAAGATTCGCAAGCAGTTGCCAGACACTGAACTTCATATTTATGGATCTTACCCGCCACCGAAAGCGACGGCTTTGCATAACCCTAAAACCGGCTTCCATATCAAAGGTTGGGCGAAAGACGCTCAAGAAGTGATGGAGCAGGCTCGTGTGTGTGTTGCACCTTTACGATTTGGCGCAGGCATTAAAGGCAAGTTACTTGATGCGATGAAGCTACAGACTCCGAACGTGACCAGTGAAATCGGCAGCGAAGGCATGTTGCCACAAGGAGAACTGCAATGGCCAGGTGCGGTTGCTGATGATGTCGACGAATTTGTTGAAGCTGCAGTTGCCCTTTATAAAGATGAAGAGAAGTGGCTTAAGGCACAGAGCCGATGTCATTCAATCCTTGAAGCGCACTACGAGCAGAATAAACTGGGCGACACATTGATTGAGCGATTGATTGCGTTAGAGTCGGATCTTGAATCTCATCGACTGGATAACTTCTTTGGTTCGATGCTCAAACACCACAGCATGGCGAGCACGAAGTATATGTCCCAGTGGATAGCTGAAAAGAACAAGACTAAGTAGCTTACATAATACAACCAATACAACCGAATTAAATCATAAGCCCTTAGGTTAACGCCTAGGGGCTTTTTTCATGCAGGGCGCTTGTTAATTCCAGACTTACAAAACGACACATACTCGCAGTATATTAGCATTGACTAATTTATATTTATTAGTAAACTCTAATTTATAGGTTGTTATGAGTTTATGATGTTTGTGGATAGGAGAGGTTTGTGCTTAGTTTGATTCCTTGGGATGCTTTTTTCGGCGGCATGTTGTTAGGCGTGTCGGCCATTGTTTTAATGTTGGGGATTGGTCGAGTTGCTGGCATTAGTGGCATTGTCAGCCGATTATTGCCAACTGGCACCAGCAACAAAGAACGTAAAGATGCGGATACAGCAAACACCGAAAAACACTGGCGTATCGCCTTTGTTGTGGGAATGGTCGCAAGTGGTTGGCTATTAATTCCGACGGGCTACCAACTTCCGCAGTTAGAAGAGATGAATCTCGCTTTAGTGATTATTGCTGGCCTTCTGGTGGGCTTTGGTACTAAAACAGCGAACGGTTGTACTAGCGGGCATGGCATTGTCGGAATGGCTCGTTTATCTAAACGTTCTATTGTTGCGACCTGTGTATTTATGGGTGTGGCAATCGTAACCGTGTTTATCAAGAATCTGACTGGCTTGGGGGCATAATGAAAAACGCTTCATTTACTATCGTTATCGGTTTGGTCGCAGGTATTCTTTTTGGCTCTGGCATGATCATCTCAGGGATGGCTGATCCTGAGAAGGTACTCGGCTTCTTAGACATTACCGGTAACTGGGACATTAGTTTGGCATTCGTCATGGGTGGCGCGCTATTGGTCTTTGCACCGTTTTATCATCTGGTCATTAAAAAGCGCGCTAAAGCCATCAATGGCGAGCCGTTAGATAGCCGTAACAATCCGTTGATAGACAGAAAGCTGATTCTTGGATCTACAGCGTTTGGCTTAGGCTGGGGGATTGCAGGCTTTTGCCCAGGCCCTGCGGTAACCAGCCTAAGTGGCGGCAACCCGACGGTGTGGGTGTTTATGATAAGCATGCTGGTGGGAATGTGGCTGGCGGATCGTATGAACAAAACCTGTTAGTAGCAAGCTTATAGCTGATTACATTGGCTTTGACGTTATCCGTTCTGAGCTGACCAAGCATAGAGGTTGACTCGCTTTCAGCACGAAAGTCATTCAGCCTCTTTCTATATTTACTGTTTCTATTATTTTCAGTTATCTACAATCTGCTGTTATCTAAAATCTACTATTTAATAGTCGTTGAAACTGGGCAGTGGTCACTGAGTTTGTAGTCCAGCACATCTTGCGTTTCAAATACCTTTTGTTTCGCAGGAGAAGCATTCAAGGACTTGCTCACCACAATATGATCAATCACTGAACGAAACTGATGTGTACGGTGATTATTGCGGTTTGAGCGTACCTTACAATCTGCTCGAGTTTTTCGTGTTGCCAACTGAGCATCGGTATTTTGCGTCATATCTTTCCACATCCAATCTCTTGAATAGGAGAGGTTATGGTTAAAGTCGCCCAGAATCGCGTAGTCTTCGCCTTTACGTTCTCTTTGCTGTATCCACTTATTCAGTTGTTGAGCTTGGTCTTTGAGCCTTGAACAGTCGCGGTTAGACTTATACGCGCCGCTGCAACCCGCCTTTAAATGCACTGACAACATATGAATTGGTTTTGAATCCGTTTCCACAACCATATAACTGGCAAACCTAAGCTTGCTGTTAGCACTCGTTTCCAGAGGAAAGTCAGCGTAGTCAGTGAGAGCGATTTCTTTACGAACCGCGAAGCCCGTATATTGGTTCACTTCTTTGAATTGTCGGTTACTGTTTTTGGGCAATGAACGATCAGACATCAAGATTTTGTATTGATCGCCAGCGATGCGTTGAATGGCATTGATGTCATCGACTTCCTGAAAGGCGACTACATCCGCATCTAAGGATTGAAAGTATTCTTCAAGTTTGTCGAAATCAGATTGATCGCGTTGGGCAGAAAACTTATTCACAGCCTCGTTGGTTGATAACCATTCGATATTCCAACTGGATATGGTCAAAGGTTCAGCAAATGTCTGGCTACTGAGTAAGCAAGCTAACATTATCCACTTTTGAAGTCGTTTCATCCCAAATATCCCTAATTTTGGTGTCCAATATAGTTGAGCCGTTATCCTACAACACTTACCAAAAATTCAACTCTTTTTAGCAGTTTTTTTATTGTTGCATTGTTTCTTTTCGACTTGAGAACTCACGTAATAATATTGGATTTATCTTGTTCAGCGTGCGCGTTTTATTGATCCAAATCAATACTCAAAGTTGGTGGTTCTCGTTAAATACGCCACAATATCTAGTGTTAGTTAAACGATAAATCGCTCTATATAGTGTGTTTGTGGATAAGTCTGTGAATACCTCAAGAGTAAGGAGAAGTGGTGAAATCAATCGTAATCAAGCGTGATGGCTCAAGAGCTCCATTCAGTAGAGATCGTATCCAAGCTGCAGTGGAAGCAGCATCAGACAAAGCCGATAAGGAAATTGCTATTTATGCTCTGAATGTGGCATTAGCAGTTGAGTTGAAGCTCGAAGACTACGATGAAGTTCATATTTCTGAAATTCAGACTTTGGTCGAGAATGAGCTAATGCAGGGACCGTATAAGTCTCTGGCTCGTGCCTACATTGAATATCGTCATGACCGTGACATCGCACGTGAAAAGCAAAGCGCTTTAACGCGTGAGATCGAAGGCTTGATCGAAGAAAGCAATGTTGATCTGATCAATGAGAATGCCAACAAAGACGGTAAAGTAATCCCTACTCAGCGAGATTTGCTGGCGGGTATCGTGGCTAAACACTATGCAAAAACTCACATTTTGCCGCGTGACATCGTACAAGCTCACGAGTGTGGTGACATTCATTACCACGATCTAGACTACGCACCGTTCTTCCCAATGTTTAACTGTATGCTTATCGATCTGAAAGGCATGTTAACGCATGGCTTCAAGATGGGTAACGCGGAAATCGACACGCCTAAGTCTATTTCTACGGCAACAGCGGTAACAGCGCAGATCATCGCGCAAGTGGCGAGCCACATCTACGGCGGTACTACGATTAACCGTATCGATGAGGTTTTAGAGCCTTACGTAATGGCGAGCTACGAGAAGCATTTATCTCTAGCGAAAGAGTGGGACATTCATAGCCCAGAAGCTTTTGCTATCTCTCGTACAGAGAAAGAGTGTTACGACGCGTTCCAATCTCTGGAGTACGAAGTAAACACGCTGCACACAGCTAACGGTCAAACACCATTCGTAACATTTGGTTTTGGTCTAGGCGAAAGCTGGGGTTCAAAACTTATCCAGCAATCTATCTTGAAAAACCGCATTGCAGGTTTGGGTAAGAACCGCAAAACAGCCGTGTTCCCTAAACTGGTGTTTGCGATTAAAGATGGTTTGAATCACCAGAAGCAAGATCCAAACTACGACATCAAGCAATTAGCGCTTGAGTGTGCGTCTAAGCGTATGTATCCAGACATTCTTAACTACGACAAAGTAGTAGAAGTGACAGGGTCATTTAAAACGCCTATGGGTTGCCGTAGCTTCTTGAATACTTACGAAGAAAACGGTGAGTTGATTCATGAAGGACGTAACAACTTAGGTGTAGTTAGCTTGAACTTGCCACGTATCGCGATTAACGCGAAGCAAGATATGGCTAAGTTCTATGAGCTGCTTGATGAAAAACTGAAGCTGGCTCGTCGTGCTCTAGAAACTCGTATTTCTCGTCTAGAAAACGTGAAAGCGCGTGTTGCTCCAATCCTATATATGGAAGGAGCATGTGGCGTTCGTTTGAAAGCAGACGACTCCATTGCTGACATTTTCAAGAACGGCCGTGCGTCAGTTTCTCTTGGTTACATTGGTATCCACGAAGCAATGACCGCACTTTACGGCACAGATATTCACCTGTATGACGATGGCGAAATGCGTGCTAAAGCGCTTGAGCTAGTGGAGTACATGAAGCGTGAAGTGGAATCTTGGACAAAAGAGACAGGTTACGCGTTCAGCCTATATGGCACACCAAGTGAAAACCTATGCAGCCGTTTCTGCAGCATCGATACCAAAGAGTTTGGTGTGATTGATGGCGTAACAGACCGTGGTTACTACACAAACAGCTTCCACTTAGACGTACAGAAGAAAGTGAACCCATACGACAAGATCGATTTCGAGATGCCTTATCCTGAAATCTCTAGTGGTGGTTTTATCTGTTACGGCGAATTCCCGAACATGCAGAAGAACATCGAAGCGCTAGAAAACGTATGGGATTACAGCTACACACGTGTTCCTTACTACGGCACCAACACGCCGATTGATGAATGTTACGAGTGTGGATATAACGGAGAGTTTGACTGTACAAGTAAGGGCTTTACGTGTCCTAAGTGTGGCAACCATGACTCAACCAAAGTATCCGTAACACGCCGTGTATGTGGTTACCTTGGTAGCCCAGATGCACGACCGTTTAACTTCGGTAAGCAAGAAGAAGTTAAACGCCGCGTGAAGCACCTTTGATCTAACAAAGGATCCTAGTTAAGGTCTGCGATCTTTAGCTCGCTCACTTAGAAGAGCTACGGTTCAAGAAATAAGATTGGTATCGGCTTCATGTCGGTACCAATTCTTTCGTTTCAGTTCTTACAGCACTGCACTTTAACCTATTAAGTAATAACGAGTTTTCAATACTGTCTTATGAATTATCATCAATATCATCCAATCGACGTTGTAAATGGTCCAGGAACACGCTGCACGTTGTTTGTGTCGGGTTGTGTGCACCAGTGTCGCGGGTGTTATAACCAATCGACGCAAAGGTTAGACTCTGGGCATTTGTTCACTCAAGAACTGCAAGACCAAATTATCGCAGATCTCCAGGATCCGCGAATTAAACGTCGCGGGTTATCGCTTTCTGGTGGTGATCCTATGCATCCTGCAAACGTGTCTGAAGTACTGAAGCTTGTTCAGCGTGTGAAAGCGGAGTGCGAAGGTAAAGACATCTGGATGTGGACTGGCTATGAACTCGATGAGCTTGATGATAAGCAGAAGCAAGTATTGGAATACGTTGATACCTTGATTGACGGTCGCTTTGAACAAGATAAAGCAGACCCAATGTTAGATTGGCGTGGTAGTTCAAACCAAATTATTCATCGGTTCCGACTCTAGTAGACTTTCGTTAGTTAACGTCAACCTACATTAGTGCAAATTAGTAGCCTTAGCTTCTCTGTTGAGGCTTTTTTATTTTATGACGTTCTAAATTTGTAAATTGATTGAATATTGAACTATATGGAATAGGGAATATTAGATTGCACCAGTCTCAACTAGAGTTATCTCCTAAAAATCAAAACTTTGATGAATTTCTGTTTCTTAAATTGTAAATAAAATGATAACTTGGAGGCCATTACTTGAATTTCAAAGGGTTGTGACTTTCATGTTTTCACATCTACCAAAACCAACTTTAGATCCAATTTTATCTCTTTCTGTCGCTTACCGTGGCGACCCTCGTACTGACAAAGTCGATTTAGGTATTGGCGTTTACAAAAACGACCAAGGCGAAACACCTATCATGAAAGCCGTTTCTATGGCTCAAGATATTGTTGTCGAGACTCAGAAAACCAAAGCTTACGTTGGCCTAGCAGGCTGTGAAGAGTTCAACCAGAGCATGGTTGATCTTTTGCTTAAAGGGACTTCTGCAATGGGTCGTGTTGCTGCGATTCAAACACCAGGTGCAAGTGGTGCACTTCGTATGTTGGGAGACTTAATGAAAGTTTCTCAACCTGACACGACAGTTTGGATTTCAAACCCAAGCTACGTTAACCACAAACCGGTCATGGAAGCGGCTGGCTTGAAAGTTCGCTACTACAATTACTTCAGTCCTCAAACCAAGCAAGTTGATACTGCAAAAATGCTAGAAGACCTATCGAAAGCGGGCCCTTCAGACGTAGTATTGCTGCACGGTTGCTGCCATAACCCAACGGGTGCTGACATCGATTTTGAAGCGTGGCAGGAAATTACTAAGTTATCGCAGAAAAATGGTTTCTTACCGTTTGTTGATATCGCTTACCAGGGATTCGGTGATGGCC
Organism: Vibrio sp. OPT24; assembly: GCF_015163545.1. Lineage (NCBI taxonomy): Bacteria > Pseudomonadati > Pseudomonadota > Gammaproteobacteria > Vibrionales > Vibrionaceae > Vibrio > Vibrio sp. OPT24. The sequence goes on along the minus strand of NZ_JADDYI010000053.1, from coordinate 293,851 downwards.
TAGAAGAAGATGCAAAAGGTCTTCAGCATATGGCTAACAATGTTGAAGAAATGCTTATCACGACATCTTGCTCGAAAAACTTCGGTTTGTACCGTGAAAGAACAGGTGCTGCGATCGTTATTGGTAAGAACAGCGAACACGTTGGTAACGCAAAAGGTAAACTTCTAACTCTGGCCCGTTCAACTTACACTATGCCGCCAGATCATGGTGCGGCTCTAGTGAAAACAATTCTTCAGAATCAAGAGCTAACAACGATTTGGAAGCAAGAGTTAAGTGAAATGCAACAGCGTTTGTTAAATCTGCGCCAAAGTTTATGCGATGAATTGCGAAATACTTATAACACGTCACAATTTGATTTCATTGAAAGCCATAAAGGTATGTTTACTGTACTAGGCTTTAAAGAAACTCAAATGAATCAATTACGTGAAGAATATGGAATCTACGGTGTTGGTGATGGACGCATCAATATTGCAGGTCTTTCTGAATCTCATATTCCTTATGTAGCGAAAGCGATAGCCAACGTTTCAAAATAGAAGGTGACTGAATGTATAATTGGAAAGCGATTGTAACTCTAATGCTAAGTGGTGGCCTTTTTGCTTGCTCCACGACGACTCAAGTTCCTGTCGAACCAGAGCAAAAGCCTCAAATAGAACAACCTGTTGTGGATGACTCTTCAAAGACTGACGCAACTGAAGGTGAGAAGGTCACGGAACCTACAGAGAAGCCTGAAGAAGTAAAACCAACCGAACCAGAGAAAAAGCCAGTACCGGTTGAGAAACCAGTAGAAAAAGCAACGAAGACAAGCGATGGCAAACTGATTCTTGGAGAAGAAGAATGGGTGTTTGTTCCGGGCTTGAAAGAAGCGTTTAAAGCACGTGTAGATACGGGTGCAACAACATCATCAATCAGTGCGGTTGATATTGTTGATTTTGAACGTGACGGAAAAGATTGGGTTAAGTTCAAGATTGAACATGACGGCATCACAACCGAAGAGATCAGTTTACCAGTAGAACGCTGGGTTAAGATCAAGCAATCAAGCGCTGAAGGTACACAACGACGTGCCGTTGTTGTGGCTGCGATTCAAATCGGTGATCTAAAAGACAAAACCGAGTTTACATTAGCAGACCGAACGCATCTTGCTTTCCCACTTCTGTTGGGTAGAAGCTTCTTTAGAGACGTTGCGGTTGTCGATGTAGGACAAAAATACGTTCAGAAAAAAATAACTAAATAGCGTTAAGCGGTTTTAGTTAAAACGAGATCTGACACTTTTACTTTTGATAAATCGAATCCCTGCTAATGGAATTAGTGGGGATTTTTTCTTTTTATGGCCGAATAACCGACGAAATGCATTTAATTGTGCATTGTTCGCTATCCGTTCACTGTTTAACCTCGACAATGTGATCCTGATCTCTATATAATCCGCGCTTCGTTTTATGTTTAATCCATACTTTCGTACTTCTTATTTAGGCGCGTTAGTCCGTCTAATAATTATCTGTCAGTACACGCTTAGGAATTAGTTCTTTGATATCTACCGCGAACATCACAATGCAATTTGGCGCAGAGCCGCTGTTTGAAAACATCTCTGCTAAATTTGGTAACGGCAACCGCTATGGTTTGATCGGCGCTAATGGTTGCGGCAAATCAACGTTCATGAAAATCCTAAGTGGTGCGTTAACGCCAAGCTCGGGCAATGTTTCTATCACTCCAGGGGAAAAACTGGGTGTTCTAAGCCAAGATCAGTTCGCATTCGAACAATACAGCGTTATCGACGTTGTGATCATGGGTGACAGAAAACTGTGGGAAGTAAAACAAGAACGTGATCGCATTTACTCTTTGCCTGAAATGAGCGAAGACGATGGTATGAAAGTCGCGGAACTTGAAAGTGAGTTCGCGGAAATGGATGGCTACACAGCCGAAAGCCGTGCCGGTGACATTCTAATCCAAGCGGGTATCGAAGAAGAGTTCCATTTCGGCTTAATGCAGCAAGTTGCACCGGGTTGGAAACTACGTGTTCTATTAGCACAAGCATTGTTTGCAAACCCAGACATCCTGCTTCTTGATGAACCAACCAATAACTTGGACATCCACACGATCAACTGGCTTGCTGAAGAGCTAAATCAGCGTAAGTGTACAATGATCATCATTTCGCACGATAGACACTTTCTGAACTCTGTTTGTACGCATATGGCGGATATCGATTACGGTGAGCTACGTGTTTATCCTGGTAATTACGAGTACTTCCTAGAGGCGTCGGGTTTGATTCGTGACCAACTTCTAGCAAGTAACGCGAAGAAAGCAGCTGAGATTAGCGAACTTCAAGATTTCGTTAACCGTTTTGGCGCGAACGCATCTAAAGCGAAACAAGCCAGTTCTCGTGCTAAGAAAATGGACAAAATCACGCTTGATGAAGTGAAATCGTCAAGTCGTATGAGCCCATCAATTGATTTTGGTGAAGGTAAGAAGTTACACCGTCAAGCGCTTGAGATTCAAGACCTTGGCCATGGTTTCGATGGTGAAACTCTGTTTACTGGTGGTAACTTATTACTTGAAGCGGGTACTCGTCTTGCGGTTATCGGTGAGAATGGCGTTGGTAAAACCACATTGCTGAAATGTTTAGTTCAAGAGCTTGAGCAAAACCAAGGTATCGTTAAATGGTCTGAAAATGCGTCTGTAGGTTATTGCCCACAAGACAGCACAGCTGACTTTGATAACGATTTGAGCATTTTCGATTGGATCTCACAGTGGCGTACTGTGAAACATGATGACCTAATGGTACGTGGTATTCTTGGTCGCTTGCTGTTTACCGCTGATGATGCGAACAAAAAGGCTCGTAACTGTTCCGGTGGTGAGAAGAACCGTTTGTTATTCGGCAAGCTAATGATGCAAGACATTAACGTACTTGTGATGGACGAACCAACCAACCACATGGACATGGAAGCGATCCAAGCGCTGAACGATGCACTAAAGGTTTACACTGGCACGCTGATTTTCGTCAGTCATGACCGTGAGTTTGTTTCGTCGTTGGCGACACACATTATTGACGTGAAAGACCAGCAACTGATTAGCTTCCAAGGAACTTACGAAGAGTACTTAGATCATCAGAAAAAGATGCTGATGGTTGCTCTGTAGAAGCAAATTGCTCGCTAAGTGTTAACACAGCTAATAGCGAGCGATAATTGAAAGTAATAAAAAGCCCCGAGCATGATTATGCTCGGGGCTTTTTTAATTCGAAGTTGTTACGTATTACTTCTCAAAGTACCAAATTGCTTATCAACGACAGCTACTTATCAACGAGACCTACTTATGGATGGATTATCTCTGAGGTGTAGATTTAAGTAAATGAAGCGAGACCAGATCAGTTAACTCGATAAAGTGATTCAACTGGATAAGGATAATCAACTAGATCAAGGTAACAAATCGAATCTAGCCTAGAAACCGAATCGAGCTGACATCAAAATTTGGTGTCCGTAAGTACCGTTATTACGCATATCTAGACCTACAGAAAGCTGATCTGTTGAGTGAAAACGCGCGCCAACACCAACAATCGAACGTGTGTCATCGTTATCGATCAACTGACCAAGGCGTGCATTGACTTCAACATTCGCCAAAATCCATGCTCTTAAACCGATGTTTACTTCAGTTTTGATGTGGTTGTCGTCATTACGTTCGATGTTATGCAGTAACATTTGACCTGTAACGTCAGCAAATTGACTTATTGGGCCGTGGAATCCCATACCTACCGCTGCGTCCCAATCACTTTCAAATTCTGAATCGATACGAGCAACAAAATGAGAGTTCTGGGTAAACATGGTTGTGACTTCACCACCAAACGTACTCGGGCTCGTACCCATGCGTAGCTCGAATGTGTTGTAGTTAAAGTTGTTTGCAGACGCAGAGAATGAACACAGTGCAGCTAGCCCTAGAAGGACTGTCTTGTTTGCGCGACCTAGCATGGTGACTCCATATAAATTGTATTTTCGGCATTATATACAAAAAAGCCTGCAATATGCAGGCCAATTTATTGAAGCTTATTAATTACAGTAAGTTATTTATGATTGCTGCTTAAAGAACTTGAATGTGATCAACTTCGATTTCAGGTGTTTTGCCACCTTCGTACTCGCCAAAGATACGAATTTTTGTGTCTGCAGTCAAAGGTGCAGCTAGGCGGATGTCATCGTCCAACTCAATTTGAATCTCGCTCTGTCCGTCAGAGAAGATAAACGTATCGCTTTTTAACTGACGAACAATCTTGCCGTCAACAACCGTGTCTTGTTCTGCAAACATACTTGTGTCTGAAAGTAGAGTTGCAACAGAAACTGTCTCTATTGGACCTGTGTAAGCAATAGCGTTCTCGTGTTTGCTATTGCTGTGGTGGTCACCAGCCATTGCGAAAGTAGGTGCAAGAATAATAGTAGATGCGATAGCCAATACAGTTTTTTTCATGATGAATCCTTAAGTGTTGTTTTGTTGAAACGTTTCATTTAGTTGATACGCTTCTTTTCGCTTGGAAGCTTTGTTTCGATGAGGCTATTAAACAACACTCGGTTTGAATGCAGAGTGAGTAACACATTCATTTTCCATTCATTTTATTGAGCATCTACTCGGCAATGGCGTTAAGATGGTGGCAGAGAAATATTGCCAACAGATAGCAATTACAAATCAAGAAATTAAGGATTTAGGTACAAATGCGATCACCTTTAAGCGCCCTTATGGTTCAAGGCACAACGTCAGATGCCGGGAAAAGTGTTTTGGTGGCAGGTTTATGCCGTGTCTTGGCAAGGAAAGGAATCAAAGTGGCACCTTTCAAACCACAGAATATGGCCTTAAACAGTGCTGTGACGAAAGATGGCGGTGAAATAGGTCGCGCTCAAGCCGTTCAGGCGCAAGCTTGTAATATTGAGCCGACGGTTCACATGAATCCTGTATTGCTAAAACCCAATTCTGATACAGGCGCGCAAGTGATTCTTCAAGGTCGAGCACTGAGCAACATGGAAGCGACCGGCTACCACGATTATAAAAAAGTTGCGATGAATACGGTAATTGATTCATTCGATCGACTTTCTGCCGAATATGAAAGTGTGATGATTGAAGGTGCAGGTAGCCCGGCTGAAATCAATCTACGTGAAAATGACATCGCCAACATGGGATTTGCTGAGAAAGCGGATATCCCAGTCATTATCGTGGCTGATATCGACCGTGGCGGCGTGTTTGCGCACCTATATGGAACATTGGCTCTATTATCTGAATCTGAACAAGCTCGAGTAAAAGGCTTTGTGATTAACCGCTTTAGAGGCGATATTGCGCTGCTTCAATCGGGTCTAGATTGGTTAGAAGAGAAAACCGGTAAACCAGTAATTGGTGTACTGCCATACCTGCATGGTTTTAACCTTGAAGCGGAAGATGCCATCACATCTGCGCAAGAGTCTGACGGAGAAGCTAAACTTAAAGTCGTGGTTCCGGTGTTAACTAGAATCAGCAATCACACAGACTTTGATGCACTAAGACTCAACCCTTCAATTGATTTACGTTACGTAGGCAAAGACGAGCGCGTAAATAACGCGGATTTGGTTATCTTGCCGGGTACAAAATCAGTAAGATCGGATTTAGATTACCTAAAAGAACAAGGTTGGGATAAAGACATTCAGCGTCATCTTCGCTTAGGCGGCAAGGTGATGGGGATCTGTGGTGGCTATCAGATGTTAGGCAATATCATCCACGATCCAGATGGTGTGGAAGGTGAGCCGGGCAGTAGTAAAGGATTGGGGTATTTAGATACAGAAACGATCTTAACGCAGCAGAAGACCTTAACCAACGTACGCGGCAACATGACACTTGATGGAAAAACAGCACCAGTAAAAGGTTATGAAATTCACGTAGGTAGGACCGATGTCAATGAAACGTCATTCCCAGTTCAGTTAGAATCAGGCAACCTTGATGGCGCTGTGAATCAAGATAACTCGATATTTGGCACATACTTGCATGGCGTATTCGATAACAGTGATGCGTTGTCGCTTATTTGCGGATGGGCGGGAGCCAACGGCGTAAAAGCGATTGACCATGAACAACTTAAAGAGTTGGGTATTAATCGAATCGCTGATGCTATCGAAGAGCATTTAAATCTTGACCTGCTTTGGCCTGAATTAAAGGTTTTGGCCTGAGCCTAGCGTTCTAGGTCATAAATAAAACGAATAATAGATAAGTGATTAAAATGAAAAAACTCGTCACCCTTGTCACCTTAGCATTTGCGACATCGTTGAGTTCGACTCATCTTTTTGCTGCTGAAAAACTACGAGTTTATGCCGCATCATCGATGACGAATGCAGTAAATTTGTTGGTTGAAGAGTTTGAAAAGAATCATTCTGTCGATGTGATTCCTGTTTATGCGAGCACCTCTTCTTTGGTGCGCCAAATTGAAAGAGGCGCGCCAGCAGACATTTTTATCTCGGCCAATGACAAATGGATGACGTATTTAGTCGACCGCCAATTGGTTTATAGTGACAATGTCACAAACTTGTGTGAAAACGAGCTTGTGCTGATTTCTCCGAAAGAGGTGCCAGTATCTTTGAATCTCTCAAAGGGTGAACAATGGGCTAAACTGCTTACCAATGAAAGACTTGCGGTAGGGAACACAATGTCGGTTCCTGCGGGTATCTACGCGAAAGAAGCGTTAGAAGCTTTAGGTGTTTGGAATGATGTTAAAGCTCGATTAGCGCCAAGCAACAATGTTCGTATGGCGTTGGCATTGGTAGAGCGTAGTGAAGCTAAACTTGGCATTGTCTACAAAACAGATGCGCTGCTTTCTAAAGAAGTGAACCTAGTGTCGACATTCCCATCAGACTTACATACCCCGATACGTTACCCTGTAGCGAAGTTGAGCGATAAAGTGGTTGCCGAAGAGTTCTATATTTTTCTAAGGAGCAAGAACGCGAAGAACACCTTGAACAGTTTTGGATTTGAAGTGCGCTAAATGATGTATTTATCGGAATACGAATATCAAGCGTTAATGTTGAGCTTGAAAGTTGCTGGGTTTGCCATCTTATGGCTTATTCCTATCGGCATTGGCTTAGCGTGGCTGCTTGCTAAAAAGCAGTTTATTGGCAAAAGTATTATAGAAAGCATCGTGCATCTGCCTTTGGTGCTCCCTCCTGTGGTTATCGGCTATTTGTTGTTGGTGATGATGGGCAGACAAGGGGTAATAGGTGCATGGCTCAATGACGTGTTTGGTATTGTATTCAGCTTTAGCTGGAAGGGTGCATCACTTGCTTGTGTTGTCGTCGCGTTGCCGTTAATGGTTCGCTCTATCAGGCTCAGCTTAGAAACAGTAGACTGTAAACTCGAAGAAGCTGCAGCTACATTGGGCGCTTCTCCGATCCGTGTGTTTTTCACCATCACTTTACCTTTGATGATCCCTGGGATCATCACCGGCACAATGCTTTCTTTTGCAAGAAGCTTAGGTGAATTTGGCGCGACGATAAGCTTTGTTTCCAATATCCCCGGTGAAACACAAACTATTCCATTGGCCATGTATACCTTTATCGAAACCCCTGGTGCAGAAATGGAAGCGGCGCGTTTGTGCGTCATCTCTATTGTGATTGCGCTTAGTTCGTTGATGTTATCTGAATGGCTAAATAGAAAATCATCACAGCGATTGGGAGGAAACGCATGAGTGCATTAGTCCTCCAGTATCAACAACAACTTGGTGAAACCTTTTTCGATATCGACTTGGAGCTGCCAAGTAGCGGTATTACTGCAATTTTTGGTCGTTCTGGCGCGGGAAAAACTTCACTCATTAATGCGATTAGTGGTCTAAAACAGCCAGATAAGGGTTTGATCAGTGTATCTGGAACCATTCTGTTTGATAGCAAGAATGGCGTTAATTTACCGACTCACCAACGCAATGTCGGTTATGTGTTCCAAGAGTCTCGATTGTTCCCGCACATGAAGGTGACGGCGAACCTTAAGTACGGTATGAAAAGAGCCGATCAAGCGCATTTTGACCAAATTGTTTCGTTGTTATCTTTGGGTTTGTTACTTGATCGTTATCCAGCTCGCTTATCTGGCGGAGAGAAGCAGCGTGTGGCAATTGGCCGTGCACTGTTATCTAAGCCAAGCATTCTGTTGATGGATGAACCACTTGCGTCTTTGGATCTGCCGCGTAAACGTGAAGTGATGCCGTTTCTGGAAAATTTATCTGAAACTGTTCAGATCCCGATCATCTATGTTACTCACAGTCTTAATGAGATTTTACGCTTAGCCAATCACTTAGTGATTATTGAGCAAGGCAAAGTTATTTCATCGGGAGTAACCGAAGAGGTATGGGCATCAAGAGCAATGCAGCCGTGGCAATCTTTCTCAGAACAAAGTTCGCTTTTTGAAGCGACTTTAGCTGAGCACAATGATGATTATGCGCTGTCTCGCTTAATGCTAGGAAAATCGACATCGTTATGGGTTCAAAAAGTGTCAAGTGAGATTGGTGCTTCGGTAAGGCTGCAAGTTAGGGCAAATGACGTCTCTATCGCACTAGAACAGCCACAAAGGACTTCGATACGTAATATTCTTCCTGTGACCATTCGAAGCGTAGAGACGCATCAGCAGGGCTCTAACAAACAGTCTGTCGCTGTCGAATTGGAACTAGAACCTGGATGTTATCTGTGGGCTACTATCACACTGTGGGCGCTGGATGAGTTAAACCTAGAAATTGGTCAACAAGTTTACGCACAAATCAAAGGTGTGAGTGTCACGCAGCGAGATATTGCGGTTACGCATTAAAGCGGTTTTGATGTTTTAGTTCAGGTTTCTTGGATTTAAGATTCGGCTTAGTTTTAGATTGGAATTGTAGCTTAGGTAGTGTGCATCGTTGATACCTTACGTGTTCGTACACTAAAATTCGATCTTGATTCCATGAATGGAAACACGCGTTACGTTTGTACTGTGTTAATGTATTTTTTACGCCAGACTTTATGAGTGTATGAGCATAACGGCGAACGACATGACACGATGGCAGCGCTGATACCATTAGCAAACATAAGATTAATGAAAACAAAAAAGCCGCGTGTTTGAAGCAACATGCGGCTTAGTCAATAAGTAATACTGTTAGCGCTCAGCCTAATCTAGGCTAGCCCCGACTTACTTAGTAAAAACTTCTTTAAAATCACGCTTCAAGATAGCATCACGACGAGCTTTCTTGATTTGTTTAACCATGTCTTTTACACAATTATGTAGAACTTGGTCTAGCAGTTGAGCTCGGTACTCTTCTTTTTCTTCGTCAGACATATCTTCTGGAAGTTTAAGAGTAGGGAACTCTTCCATCACGTTAACACCAGCGAAAGCTTGGCTAACACTGATTAGAGCGTGGAACTGCTCGAAGCTGTCCAAAACATTTTGTGCGCTTGCTGGAAGACTATTCCATGCTTCACGTACTGCTTCTTCAGACACTTCATGAATAGAAGTAACCATAAAGTGCATCTCTTTTGGCACTTCATCAAATTCGATAACTTGACGAAGCTCTGGCGAGATGGTCGTTAAATCGATTTCTTGTGGTTCGTTGTTTGTAGCGTCTGACATAGTATTTCTCTTTAAAAAGAAACAATGCTAAAAAGATCTGTAAAAAAGTCAATATAATATAGAGATTAGGGCATGATTTAAGCCCAAATTTGAGCTACTTTGAATATTCAACACTAGATAAAGGTGATGTGATGATAGAAAAGGGATCTTCGATGCGCATATTGCTGGTTGATGATGTTCAACTAGACAGAATGCAACTTGCGATTCGGCTTAAGCAACTGGGTCATATTGTTGAAGCTGTAGGCAGCGGCAGAGAAGCCCTGGATGTTTATTCTGACTTTGATCCTGAACTCGTATTACTCGATATTAGCATGCCAGACATGGATGGTTTTGAAGTCGCTAACGAGGTTCGTAGTCGGTTCCCAGAATGGGTTCCTATTATATTTTTGAGTGGTCACGAAGAGCCAGCAATGATCGCTAAGGCTATCGATGCTGGCGGTGACGATTACCTGATTAAGCCAGTTAACAAAGTTGTTCTAAATTCCAAGTTGATTGCGATGCAGCGTATCGCTCATATGCGACGAGAATTAAAGCAGAGTACCGCCAAACTCGAAGAGCTCAACATTCTCCTTCAACAACAGGCCAACGAAGACGGCCTTACCAAATTGTATAATCGTCGATATATGGATACTAAGCTTGAAGAAAGTATTGCATGGCATGGAAGACGTAATATACCTATGACAGTCATACTACTGGATGTAGACTTCTTTAAGCCCTACAACGATAATTACGGCCATATTCAAGGAGATAGTTGCTTACAGGGGCTTGCAAGCACCCTTAAACAGCTCTTTGTCCGTGCGGGTGAGTATGTTGGTCGTTATGGCGGTGAAGAATTTGTTTTAATTCTGAGTGATACGGACAGTGAAGCGGCTAGTCTACAGGCCATGAGAATCAAAGAAGCGCTTCATGAGATGAATTACGCACACGATCATTCAACGGTGTCTGATAGGGTGACAGTGTCACAAGGTGTGTTGTCGTTTATACCGGGAGGCGATGAGTCAATTGCGTCTATCTACGATAAGGTTGACCAAGCGCTTTATCAAGCTAAACAAAGCGGTAGAAATACCTTTATACAGCGCAACATTTTGGAGCTTGCTCGTTAATAGACAAGCTCCTTTCTATGTTTGAATTTAGACTTCTGATAGCAGCCTGCTAGGAAGTTATTTAGTGATAAGAGAAATGCCACACTCAAAGTTATGCCCTTTGGTAAAAACAAACAAGGCGATTGTCCTACCGCTGTTTTGCTCTGTTTTCCCTGCAATAGTGAGTGCCACTACGTTGTCTGATCTAGTTAGAAAGGATATCGAACGCACGTTCGCGACGAGCGTATTGCTTAACGATACGGATGTGTTTACTTTTGGTATTAATAACTTTGATCCCAATAAAGTTTTTCGTTTAGATAACGAAGACATTGGTTCCAATGATTCTGTGAGCCGAAGAAAAGATATTGCTTCGATCAGCTTTCCGTATACGTTTGAACTTCCAGAGTACATTGAAGGTAATCATCAAGAAATAACATTACGTCTATCAGCGTTGCGTATCGAGAAAGATGTTGTGTACGCATCGACAACGAAAAGTGATTTTCAAAAAGAATCAGTAGTTTCTGGTTATCTTGAATTTGCCAATGTTACCCAGTTGGATGAACACTGGAGCTTTAGCTCGGCGATTGGTAACCACATCTCTTATTATCGCAATGACTTTGAATATCGCTCATCATTACTTGAGCCTTATAAAGATCAACTGGATGGCGTGTATCTGAATACTGACGCATGGGCATACATCGTAGAACCTAAGGTAAAACTGACCTTTGAAGACAAGCATGACTGGGGAAAATACAAACTAAGCACCAGTTGGCATTACTTTAATGGTATTGGTTGGGGTGAGGCGAATGAAGGCAACATTGGGCACCCTGAAGGCTGGTACATCGCAAACGAAGCCAAGATCTTTTACGACTTAATACGCTGGGATAAAAACATTACTTCGATGTATTCAAGTATCAGAAGAATTGATATCGGGGGCGATACGGTTGCATCTATGGGAACATCGTCCTATTACGAAGGCAGTGTAGGCTGGTTGCTCAATCCTAATCTGTTTAATGATTGGGTGGACAATGTCGGGATTGGATTGACGATTAATTATGGAAGCAGTTTGAAAGGAGGGAGCTTAGTTATCTTCTTTAACCAAGATTGATCTTCCTCTCTGGTATTCATTGATTTTATTCTGATTAATGAATCGCGCTATGAAGCGTTTTAGCCATTCCCGATTAAATTACTTAGTTACTTAGTTACTTAGTTACTAACAATCAACTTGTTGCGACCCGTTTCTTTGGCTTTATACAGTGCGTTGTCGGCCAATTTTAAAACCTCTTCAGGGTGTTTGGTCGTCGTACTATCAGATACTCCAATACTTACCGTAACATTCACCACTTCTGTCGGGTTACTACTTTGGCCGCGCTTTTTCATACCCACTTCATGATCATCAGGGCGTTCGTGAGTATTACGAATAATCATGTCGTAATTTTGGATATCAGAGATGAGTGCCTGTAGGTCAGCTTTAACTTGGTCTGCGTATTTACCTTTAAAGATGATCGTGAACTCTTCACCGCCATAGCGATAAGCACGTGCGCCGCCACCAGTCTCAGTGATGAGTCGTGCGACTAACTTGAGAACATCGTCACCAATGTCATGTCCGTAGGTATCATTAAACGTCTTGAAGTGATCAATATCGACCATCGCCATCGAGTATTTACGCCCTAAGTGCTTCATATCGACTTCTAATGCATGTCGGCCAGGAATATTAGTGAGTTGGTCATTAAAAGCCATATCGTGGCTTGCTGACATCACATAGATGATTATCAATGTTCCAGACAAAGAAAACATCGTACTCGAAATATACTGTACATCAAAAAATGTGAAGGTAGATGAAGCAAGCAAGATAGCGCTATAAACCACAACGTCGATAGAGCGGTTATAAACCAAAACCAAAATGGCCGTTAAGCCTAATAAACAAAGGCTGTACAACACGAGCACAAATGGCAGCTTAGAAAAATCTCTTACCGTAAACAGTATGCCTTCGCTCCACGACTCAAAACCGCCCGCATGGAAGTGAGAAACAATAAGCTGTGCCCAGACCATAAACAACACCACAACCAACGCATATAAGAACATCGATTTAGAGTTAACGCCATTGTCGGGGAAGGCATAGACTAATAAGCAGGTAACTGGCAGTAGTGTGGCAAGGAGAGACAACTCTAATAATGTAGTGCCTGTGTTTAGCGGTGTTTGCAAACGAACTTGGATAATGAGATATGCGACAAGCATAGTCGAAGAGACCATTGCCATGCGGCCTTGTCTGAATGTATGACACAACAGAACGGCAACGCTCAATAGAATATATGGGAGGTTGCTAGCAAACCCTAAGTTTGACTCCGTCACGAGAATGACGTTGTTCATACCTACGAGTAACATTACTAATAAAAGTAAGGGAAAGCAAAATCGAAACAAGCTCGACGTTACAAAAGAAGATGCCATTTATGTGGAGAGCCTAAAGTGTACTGATGATCTTATAATTTAATTTTATACTTAGCATACGGTTAAACAAGCGATTGCCAAGTTTTTTGCGTAAATTAGAGCAAAAACATGGTCATAGGGCGAGATTGGTGCAACCATATTTATATGTATTTGAGTTGCTATTAACCGTAGAACGAACTACACAGTATATATGAGAAATTAATTCGCTGTTATAGATACTTAACAAAACGTACGCTGATAGTATCAATTAATGGTTAATCACGAATAAGCGAACCGTAATAACAGGCAAATAGTCACAGTGAACTGATAGCCCTGATAAACAGACAGTTAGGGTAATCAGGCCATTCTGATAAATGGGCAGTTATGAAAAACGGAAGTGACAACAAGCGGTTAGTTATAATAAGTTGTTAAGAGCAATATCATAAAACACTACAAACGGAGATGTAGTATGCAAATCAGTGTGGATGTACACAATTACATGGAAACGCTTGTTGGTCATGTTTTGACTACCGAGGAATATGTGTCTAGTTACACCAACGAACAACTGGCGGATCTCGCGTGTTTGGCGTTAGGCCAACTTAAACCGATTTACATTCGCTTTGATATCGATTTTCTTGCAGCCCTACCAGAAGACAAGTTAGTGCTCTATAAACGAAATAGTGAGATCGCGGTCAAAAATGCAGAAAGCATGATCATTGACGACCGAAGACGCGAACGTGACGACAATGTGCCCGTTATATTTAGTCAACACAATTTTGATGATGACGTAGAATTGCAATGGTATGAAAAGCCATTGTTGAACAGCAAATAGTCATGATAGTTTAGAGTCAGTACGGTCATTTAAGGAGTAAAAACGTGGGATTCTTTTCTAGATTATTTGGTGGCAAAGAAAAAACTGAACAAAAAGTAGACATTGAGCCAGTAGAATACAAAGGGTTTAATATTTACCAAGATGCCATTGCAGAATCTGGTCAATATCGTGTCGCTGGGCGAATCGAGAAAGAAGTCGACGGTGAAATCAAAACTCATCGTTTTATTCGTTCTGATGTTGTTTCAAACAAAGAAGACGCCAACGAATTGATGCTCAAGAAATCGCAGATGTTCATTGATCAAATGGGCGACAATATATTTAGCTAACCAATTGGGGTTAGAATTGATGTTGGTCATCATTTAGAGAGCTTTCAGTGTATATGCTGAAAGCTCTTTTTAGTTTTAGGGATAAAGAACAGCTAGTAGGTTGTTATTTAAAGGATTATCAGAAAGTGGTTTGACCTTTTTGTTTGAGATGGCCAATATTGATTGAAATGAAGCGCCGAAAACTCAACTAAATCGTTATAAGTAATAACTTTTCCTGTTCTTTGAACAAAACGCTTGAAGTATTAGTTCTCGTTAGATACAAACGAATAAGTCATTGTGCCAATAGTCAAGGAATCGCTATGCAAATTGGTGTACCAAGAGAAACACTCGCGGGAGAAACGCGAGTCGCTGCTTCGCCGAAATCGGTAGAACAGCTTCTAAAATTAGGGTTTGAAGTTTGTGTTGAATCACAAGCCGGCGCGTTAGCAAGTTTTGAAGATACAGCTTATGAACAAGCTGGAGCAAAAGTTGTTACCGCCGATGAAGCGTGGAAGTCCGATATTATCTTTAAAGTTAACGCTCCAATCGTTGACGAGTCTAAAAATGAAATCGAATTGCTTAAAGATGGCGCCACATTGGTCAGCTTTATTTGGCCCGCTCAAAACCCAGAATTAATGGAACAACTGTCCACTCGTAACATCAACGTGATGGCGATGGATTCTGTGCCACGTATTTCGAGAGCTCAGGCGCTAGATGCCTTGAGTTCTATGGCAAACATCGCGGGTTATCGTGCTGTTGTTGAAGCGGCGCACGAATTCGGTCGATTCTTCACAGGTCAAA
>NZ_JADDYI010000053.1:277043-278787 GCF_015163545.1 Vibrio sp. OPT24 | reverse complement strand
TCACGGCAGCAGGTAAAGTTCCACCAGCGAAAGTGTTGGTTGCCGGTGCGGGTGTTGCGGGCCTAGCGGCGATTGGTGCCGCAGGTAGTTTAGGTGCGATTGTTCGTTCGTTCGACGTTCGTCCTGAAGTAAAAGAACAAGTAGAGTCTATGGGCGCTGAATTCTTGGAAGTCGACTTCCAGGAAGACACAGGTGCTGGTGACGGCTACGCAAAAGAGATGTCTGAGGCATTCAATAAGAAAGCTGAAGAACTTTACGCGGCTCAAGCGAAAGACGTCGACATCATTATTACAACCGCTCTTATCCCTGGGCGTCCAGCACCTAAGCTGATTACCAAAGAGATGGTAGACAGCATGAGTGCAGGTAGCGTGATTGTGGATCTTGCTGCAGCAAATGGCGGGAACTGTGAATACACGGTTGCAGATCAAGTGATCACAACGGCGAATGGCGTGAAGGTGGTTGGTTATACAGACATGGTTGGTCGATTGCCGACTCAGTCATCTCAACTGTACGCAACTAACCTAGTTAACCTACTGAAACTACTTTGCAAAGAAAAAGATGGCAACATTAACATTGACTTTGATGATGTTGTACTGCGTGGCGTTACAGTTGTTAAAGAAGGCGAAGTCACATGGCCAGCGCCACCAATTCAAGTTTCAGCTCAACCACAACAACAGGCTAAGCCAAAAGCTGTGAAACCTGAGCCAAAAGTTGAAGAGCCTGTCTCTCCAATCAAAAAAGTGGCCGGTATGGCGGTTGCCGTTGGTGCTTTTGCTTGGATAGCGTCGGTTGCGCCTGCTGCGTTCTTATCTCACTTTACCGTTTTTGTTCTCGCTTGTGTGGTGGGTTATTACGTAGTTTGGAATGTAAGCCATTCTCTGCATACACCTTTGATGTCCGTTACTAACGCTATCTCAGGGATCATTGTAGTAGGTGCGCTGTTACAGATAGGACAAGGAAGTGGTGTAGTCACGTTCTTGTCATTTATTGCCGTATTAATTGCAAGTATCAATATCTTTGGTGGCTTTACTGTGACCAAACGTATGCTTGAAATGTTCCGTAAAGACTAAGGAGTAACAGATGTCTGAAGGATTAGTACAAGCAGCTTATATTGTTGCTGCTGTATTCTTTATCATGAGCTTGGCTGGATTATCGAAGCAGGAATCTGCACGTGCAGGTAACTATTACGGTATCACGGGTATGGCAATCGCGTTGATCGCGACGATCTTTGGCCCTCACTCGTCAGGTATTGTGTGGATTATCATTGCAATGGTGATCGGTGGCGGTATTGGTATCCACTACGCAAAGAAAGTAGAAATGACCGAAATGCCTGAGCTGGTGGCTATCTTGCATAGCTTCGTAGGTATGGCGGCGGTACTTGTTGGTTACAACAGTTACATTGATGCTCCTGAAGCGGCAACACATGCAGAACACGTCATCCATCTAGTGGAAGTGTTCCTTGGTGTGTTCATCGGTGCGGTTACCTTCACGGGTTCTATTGTTGCGTTTGGTAAGCTTCGTGGCGTTATCTCTTCGTCAGCATTAAACATTCCTCATAAGCATAAGTGGAACCTAGCAGCTATTGTTGCCTCTACATTGTTAATGATCACGTTTGTTAAAGCCGATGGCAGCATGTTTGCGCTAATGGTAATGACTCTGATCGCATTCGCCTTCGGTTACCACTTAGTGGCATCGATTGGTGGTGCAGATATGCCAGTGGTTGTTTCTATGTTGAACTCTTACT